>CADCFN010000010.1 GCA_902800715.1 uncultured Bacteroidales bacterium | reverse complement strand
ATGTTCTTTGAGCCTCTTGTCGGATTCGAACCAACGACCCCGAGATTACAAATCACGTGCTCTGGCCAACTGAGCTAAAGAGGCATCTATCGTTGTGCAATGAGATACGGGGCGTTCTCTATTGCGGATGCAAAGGTACTGCCTTTTTCGAAACTGACAAACTTTTTCCAACTTTTTTTTCAAAAAAAATTTCAACAACCCGCGACATTTTCAATCAACTCACTATAAATCAATAAATTACAATCCAAACAAAAACTACTATAAATTGACACCCTTCCCGCCCCTACCCGCCCATGCCATCACTCGACACATTATATAATATAAAAAAGCGTGTTGTCGCGCCATACGTTTGGCGCCCGTAGCGACAACCAAAACAACGCCCCCTGCCGGCAACTCGTGCGGGCAAGGGGCGTGATATGTCTTCAATATGTGTGGCTGTGTGCGTTATTTGTCTCGACGGCCTTTCTCGAGCTGGCGCTTGAGTGCATCTACACAATTGTCGATAGCCTCCTCAAAGGTGTCAGCTACCTTGTTAGCGAAAAGATCCTCGGTGCGTGGCACGTTCAGTCTGACAGACGCTTCCTTGTTCATGGCGGTCTCAGGCTTCACCACCTTGAGGATGACCTCTGCGTTGGCGATTTCCTCGTTGTACTTACCCAGTTTGTCAACTTTCTTGTTGATAAACTCGTTGAGTTTCTCGGTTGCTTCGAAGTGGATGGCATTAATCTTAATTTCCATATTAACCTCCTTTTTTAAGTGCCCTGGGATGGGCGAGTTCATAATTATGTTGTAATTCGCTTAGGGTCACATGGGTATAAACCTGTGTCGCCGCTAGGCTCTCGTGACCCAATAATTCTTTTACGCTATTGATTTGTGCTCCGTTGTTGAGCATCACGCTGGCAAAGGTGTGTCGCAACACGTGCGGGCTGAGTTTGCCTGTGCCACCCGCCTGCGCCAACTGGTCGTGAACGACATGATAGACCAGCGACGGATAGAGTGGCTTGCCCTTGACCGTGACAAGCAGATTGCCACACTCGGGCCGCAATTCTTCACGCAGGTGGCGGTAAGCGTCAATTGACGCAGCCAGCTCGTGACCGAAGGGGACGATGCGGTCCTTGTCACGCTTGCCACGCACCTTGAGTTCACACTTGACGGTATCGACAGCCGCATCCTGCAGACCGATGAGCTCGCTGAGGCGGATGCCCGTCTCATAAAGCAACATTACGATGAGATGGTCACGCACACCGGCGAAGTCCTCCTGATCGACGTCGGCATCAAGCACAACATCGACGGTCTTCTCACGGACGAACTTGGGGAGAGGTTTAGGCAGCTTGGCAAGTTCGACACTGGCAGCGGGATTAGCGCTGACTTCGCCACGCCGCAGCAGGTAACGGTAAAGGGCACGCAACGCCTGCACCTTGTGCCGCAGTGTGCCGGGGCAGTCGCCGTGCGCCGAACGCTCGATAAGCCATGTGCGGATGTCGTTTGCCGTAATCGACGTCAAATCAAGGGCGCCTCCACCTGCCGTCACAAAGCTGCTCCACTGATCCAGGTCGCGGCGGTACAAGTCCACCGTTCTCCAGGACAGGTTGCGCTCAAGTCGCAGGTATTGCAGGAAACGTCCAATCATTGCGTTCATAGGCATACATTCAATTGTGTGTTACAAGCAGATGCCATGTCCACCAGAGGGTGAGCCTCTGCTTTGCGGTGCTAAAGTTAGCAACTATTTTCATGTATTGCAAATTTTAAGCCAAAAAAATGCTTTTTTGGGTATTTTTTAGGAATAATCGGCAATTTAGTGACTATACATCACATTTTTCCTTGACCGGAGGCCCAGGAGCTAAATCCTTACCCCAATAAACATGACAGGAACCGCCATTGTGACGGTTCCTGTCATTATTTATCGCGTATCGACGACGGATATTACTCCTCGCGGTTGCGCAGCTGCTGAACGTACTCAGCCTTCATCATCTTCTTACGGTTGGTGATGGAGGGTTTCTCAAAAGCCTGACGCTTGCGCAGTTCCTTGATGATACCGGTCTTTTCGGTTTTACGTTTGAATTTCTTGAGGGAGCGTTCGATGTTGTCGCCTTCCTTAACGGGTACAATAATCATAATGAGTTTGTTTTGTTTTAATTTTATTTGTTTGTAATTATTTGAATTTCTTCTTGGTTTGCGGCCCTATATGGATTACACATCGCCGGCGAGCCACAAGCCGTGCGATGCAAAATCGGGTGATATGTATTGATAATCAATCTCTTAAAGTCGGTTAACCAACCTCCTTTCGTTTTAAAGCGCCGCAAAGTTACACAATCTTTTCACAATGACAAACATTTTTTCTAAAAAACTTGCAATAAAAAACTTGCGACCATGTGTTTGATGACGTGGTCGCAAGGTCAAGCGTATAATCACTTGTGTTGGTTATCTCTTGCGGTTGCGCACAGAGCGGATGCCGGTATTGACGGCCTGGTTGCTAGCCTTGGGCTTGCGCTCTTTGATTTTGGCCTTTTTCTCTTTAGTCTTGGTCTTGGACGACTTTTTGGTGGATGAGGACTTGGACTTGCTGCCACGCTTGGTAGTGCGCGTCACAGACTTCTCATCGCCATCGGCAGCGGCTTCGCCCTCTGCCACTTCGGCGCCTTCCTCGCCCTCTTCAAGTTCACCCTCGGCTTCGGCGCGGGCTTTCTCCTCGGCTTCGGCACGGGCCTGCAGCACCTCCAGAGGCGGAACCCAAAGGTCCTGGTTGAAGCTGCGCAGTCGCTGTTCGATGCTGTCCTGAGCGTGCTTGTAGGCTTTGGCATCGGGGAAGAGCTCTTTCAGCGGCTTGTTGCGCAGGTTCTTGGTCTTGATGATTTCGCCAGAGTACATGTTCAGCTTGAAGAAATCGTCAATGCTGTAACGGGCCAGGTTGTTGTCGTCATCGGTGAAGACATACTGCTGTGCCATGTAGGGGCGGATGTCGTTCAACTTCACCCAGAACATGGGATAGCCCATCGATTCGCCAGTGAAATCGTCCACCTGCATCAGCACGGGACACAGCGCCTCGACGCGAGGCCTCATCTGGTTGCTGCGGGTGTCAAACTCCCACTTCTCAATCACATAATAGCACAACACCTCGTTACCGCGGATGTCAGCATCCTCAAACTCGTAGAGCGGATTCTTCTCGGTGCTTCCTTTGGCCTCGGTCATATAGAGCTGGAAACGGGTAATCACGTCTTCCATCTTGACCTTATACTCGTCGGTGAACATTTCTCGTCCATCAGGCAGGTATTCGTATGCGGTGAGCTGGTTTTTGGCCATCAGGCGCATGATGATGAAATACAGGTTGGCACCATCCTCGTTGGGCAGTTCCGGATAGAACAGTGCGGCATTCTTACCCTTGGTCAAATCGATGGAACGGTAGATGACCTTCATCCACTGGAGGTCGGCATCATGCGGTTCCTTGACCTCATAGAACGATTGCTGGCGGTCGGTGATGGCCACCCCACCCTCTTTTTTGTCTTTCTTGCCGCGGGGATCGTTACCGCTACGCTTCGTGACTTGGGCATTGGCACCCAGGGCGAAGCCGATAAGCAAGAGAGCAATAATCAATCTAAGAGTTTTCATATTCCTAAATGTTCAGTTTAATTCCAGTTTGATTAATTTACGGTGACATCCATCGACGAGATGGTACGCGTGATACCATCGGGTCCAGTGGCCTTGACGTTACGAATCAGGAAGAACTTGCCGCGCTGCAAGCTGCGCATACGGGTCTTCTGACGCTCAGAGAACTGGGAGCCGTTAGACATCTCGGGGATACCGTTGCCCATGGCATCAACAAAGACGGTCTCAAACGACACGACCTTGTAGTCGATATTCAACATGTCATCGTCGATAGCTGCATCCAGTCCAGGAGCGGCCATAAGGAGGGCCTTGGAGAACTTACCGCCCTTGAAACGGTTGGTCTGGCCATTGGCATCCTTATAGGTGATGAAAGGCGTCGGGTCGGGCAACTTACGCACCCTGAAGGTGGTGCTGCCCACATTGGTGCGCTGTCCGTCCATCTCGGCAGTTACCGAGATGACGCACTCGGCACCGACCTTGGTGGGATGGGCAATCCATCCTTCTCCGCTCTTGGTGAGCGTACCGTTGGTCATTGTAGCGCTGATACTGCCCTGGGGCACACCCGGCACAGCAATGCTGATGGGGTTGTTGATACCGGCATAGAGGACGTTCATCATCGTGGCGCTGATGGTAGCCAAGGGGTCGATGACGGTGTAGCTCGACTTGAAGTCACGGCGTGTCACCGTGCCGTCGCGTCCCAGCACCTCGATCCAACCTGAATACTCATACTTGCCGGCCTTGCCGGTTCCCACCTCATAAAGGCCAGTGTTGTTAGCCAAGCGGCTGCCGTTGACATAGACAACGGGTCGCTGGGTGGTATCGATAGCAGCGAGCACAATCTGTGCGCTGTACTTGGTGCCACGCATCACGATGCGCGAGTCAGGTACCACAAACGCGTTGACCAGGTTTACACGCAGGTCACCCAAATCGACATTGGTGAGCATCTGGTTCAACACCTCACCCTCGGCATAGCGCACGTCGTTCTGCAGTTTGGTAAGCAGTGTGACGGCAGCGATACAGGGCATGTTGTCAAACATGAAATCTTCCCAAGTCTTCTTGCTGATATCGTATTTTGTGGTCTTGGGGGGCACTGTCGAGAGTGCGGCCTCCAGGTTCTTGCGTTTCTCGGGGTCCTCGAGGAACGAGGTGACGAACTGCCGGTACTGGTCGATACGCGTACGCAGCAATTTGCCCTTTCCTCCGGTTGCGGCGAGCATCACCTCGCTGGCGGCATCCAGATTGTCACGGTTGCGGATGTTATGGACATCAGCATCCTCGCCATCGGCATGGCGCACAATCTCCAATTTGAGCGAGTCGATATAGTTAAAGAGCTTATCGGTCTCTCCCACCACTTGGGTAGCCTTGTCCAACCAGATTTTGCCTTTCTCGGGGTTCTTCTCGTTGAAGGCCTGAAGCTGGCCATAGAGGGCTTGGTTACGCGCCGTGATGGTGCGGTTGGAGCGGGTCAAACCATCTTCCACTTGACTGAAACCGTTGAGCACGTCGCTCGACACGTTCAGTGCAAGCATGGCCGTCAAGACGATGTACATGAGGTTAATCATCTTCTCTCGCGGCGACATGCGGTTGACGCTCTTATTTTTTGAGGTTGCCATCTATCTGATTCTCTCTATCGGTTAAAATAGGATTGGTTGTCGATAACTGTAACTATACTATAGATGTGACGCTTTGTTAGGCGTTCTGGTCATCAGCGTCGGGCTCGATGCCAGGCATACCGGGCATGGGACGGTACATGTTGACGGTCATCGCCTTGATCATCTTCTCATAGACGCTGTTCAACTGCTTCATGTAACGTGCCATCTTCTCGGTCTCGTCACAGTAGTGTGCGCTCTCGGCAGCACTCTTCTCATACATGTCGCGGATGTCCTTCAAGCCACGGTTCACGCGGTCGATGTTATCAAGCTGCGATGAGATGCTCTTGAGCTGGATCTCGTAGATGGTATTCAAGCCACTGATGTTCTGGTTGAGGGCCTGCATCTGGTCAACATATCCCGTTGAACTGTCCGAAATGGTCTGACTGTTCTCGGTAATGGCGCGGTAGCTGCCCAACAGGGTCTGGCTCACCTCGTTCAATGCGGTGGTCGTAGCCTGCAGTTTCTGCATCTGCTCGCTGATACCTGCCATCTGGCTCAGATACTGCTGAGTGGCGTCGGTCAGTTCGGCCATGCGCGAGAGCTGGTCGCTGGCAGCTGCCATCTTGGCAATGCTCTCACTCAGCGACAAGGTGTCTTCCTCGCTCAGGTTCACGCCCTGAGGCAGTCCCACTGCGTTCTTGGCATCGCTGACGCTGACGTTGATGTCACCGCCTTCATAGCCCTGGCCATTGCCGCCAATGACGATGCCGCCACCGCCGTTAAAGTCGGGACGGTCCTCGGGATTATTGCTGGCAAGCACGGGGAACACTTCTTCCCAGTGATATTCCTTCTCAGGCTTGTCAAATGCCGTAAGGATGAACATCAACACCTCGGTACCCATACCGATACACAACAATGTGTTGCCACCAGGCAAGTGCAGAATCTTGAACAAGGCACCCCAAATAACGATTGCAGCACCGATACTGTAAGCGAAGTTGAAAAAACGCTGTCCGCTGTCGCTCTTGAGGAAACGGCCGGCTTTCTTTTTATATCTCTTGATTTTACCCATTGTTGCTTAAACTATAATATAATGAGTGTGATAACAATTGACTGAATACTATTTTTAAATGCTGTGCTTAGTCTTTGCAGCAGTTCTTGCGGCGTCCCTTGACAAGGCCCACCTTGGAGCGGACACAACGAAATCCGATGTAGCTCCTCTGCTCGTTCTGGTATTCCCACATGCGCAGGTCGGCGCGAATGTTGTGTACCACGTCCTTCCACGAACCGCCGCGCACAATCTTGCGGGACATCTTGTAGGGGTCCTCCTTGGCCACATAGTAGCGGTACTCGGGGTTGATGTCATCGGTCATGCGGTCGATGCTCTCGGTATAGGCGGTCGATGTCCACTCGCTGACGTTACCAGCCATGTCATACAGGCCGTAGTCGTTAGGCTCATAGGTGCCCACGGGCGCCGAGATGATGTAACCGTCCTTGACGTAGTTACCCTCGTCGGGCTTGAAGTTGGCGTAGAAGCAGCCCTCGTCCACTGTCAATGGCAGGTCACCGTCCCACGGATACTTGTTCTTGTTCTTACCGGCACGGGCAGCAAACTCCCACTCGGCCTCGGTGGGCAAACGGAAAGGCTCCACATAGGCTGCAAGGTCACCCATCGACTTCTTCAGGAACTCGGTGCGCCAGTGGCAGAAGGCGTTGGCCTGCTCCCAGCTCACACCTACGACAGGATAATTGTTGTAGTTGCCGTTGGCGAAATACATGCGCACATACGGCTCCTGATATGCGTTCTCAAAGTCGTTGACCCAACAGGTGGTGTCGGGATATATATTAACAATGTAGGTGTTCAAGAAATCATAGTCGCTCTGCAACGCGCGTGTGATGGTCTGTCTCACGATGCGGCCCTCATCATCAATATAGGCAGTGTCCTTGCTGATGGTGGGAGGCGTCATGTCCACCTCATGGTCGGTGTTATAGTCGCGACGGGTCGGGTCGAAGCGGTGTTTGCGCTTGGCAGCCTCTGTCAGGTTGTAGACCTCATAGCGGTAATTCATCTGAGCGGCATCCAACTCCTTCACGCCGGTGATGGGGTTAATGCGGTAAACGCTCTCGATGGCACGCTCCTCGTCCTCGCTGGGATTCTTCCAGGGAATGGACTTGCTCCAGTCCAGATGCGGAGTGATGGGGTTACCCTCCTTATCCTCCTCGATTTTGAATTCCTCGTTACCACCATATTGCGGGTCGGCAAGACGTTCGCGGATGATAGAGTCACGCACCCAGTAAACAAACTGCTTGTACTTGGAATTGCTGACTTCCATCTCGTCCATCCAGAAGGCATCAACCGACACACCATGTGCTGTCGAATCAGTACCCCAGATTGAGTCGCGCTCGCTGGGTCCCTCTCGCATCGATCCCACATCCACGAGCACCATGCCAAAGGGTGTGGTCTCGTTAAACACGGCACCTCCAACGCCGGTCACCTCACCGCCATTGGAGCCGCCCTTGCGAATCGAGCTGCACGACACAGTCGCCACAGCGACCAACAGTATCAAAAATAATTGTTTCATATTCTCTACATTAAGCGTACGCTTTTTTGTTTGTTCTTGTTCTTCACCCGGTTGTCCAGTTTCACGTTATAGGTGATAAACACCTCGTGACTACCAAACGTCGCCTTGCTGATTGCAGATACGGGATAATCATAGGCATACCCGATATAAGCATCCTTAAGGTTTACGCCGATAAAGGCCGTGACGGCATCCTTGTAACGGTATCCCGCGCCGATGCTAAACATGCGGTTATATCGCAGTTTGGCGGCGATCTGTGCCGTCCATGCCTTCAGATCGGTAGCAAACATGGCTGCGGGTTGTATATCAAATAACGTATTATTAATTGGAATATTGCCACCACCCATCAAATAATAGGCGCGACTTATTTTGAACTCATAGATATAGATGGCGTCACGGGACTCCTTCAACTCGATGCTTGGCGACGTCACATGGGTTACTGAGAAACCCGCCCAATAACGAGGAGCCGACAAGTAAACGCCCACATTGGCATCAAATGCGGTACCCGACACATTACGCTCGGGGATAGCGACATCATGTTCCGCACTAGATGGAGTAACTGCCTCGTCGGCGCGGAAAGTCTGTGAGAACACACCGGGCTGGACACCCACACTGAGCATAATGTTGCGTCCCAGCTTGCGCTTGTAGGCAATCTGTGCACCGATACGCGAGTTAGTATATAGACCGATACGTTCAAACTCTGCCTTCACACCCACTCCAAAGCGCTGCTCCAGGAACTTGTAGGGCATATCTGCCGTGATATAAAAGTTCATGGGAGCATGCCTGAAATCCACCCACTGCATGCGGCTGCCCAACTGCAGGTTAATTGCGTCGAGGTTGCCTGCCGATGCAGGGTTGTAATAGCCCTGTGCAGTCCAGAAATGGGACATTGCCGCATCGGCCTGTGCCATAGCGCCAAACGCAACGACCAAACTCATGGTCATTGCGGCTATCAGGCGTCGGATGTCAAGCAACTTTATGGTCATTATTCTGTTTTTCAGTTGTGCATTGTCTGGACTAAAACTTTAAACTTATTCAAAGAAGAAGGTGACTACCACCATATTGCTCTTGATTTTGCTAACACTCTGGGTGAAGATTCGTGTCATGTCGTCCTCCTGCAAGTCAGGGCGGTTCTTTTCCAACAGGTTCTTTAATCCAAAGCAGAACTTCACCTCTGGACAGAGTTTGAAAAAGTGCATATAGAAGTCGCATCCCATGCCGACGGTGAGCATTACATCGCTGTTCTTGAGCTTCAACTGCTCACTGCGGTCCTTGGCCAAGTCACCCGTGTACATTGCACCGGCAGTGAAATAGGGGCGCATGTTGTGGTAACGCTTGGCGCTCATCTTCAAGTCAATGGGAACGACAATGTACGTTGACTTGATGTTTTGGGTCTGTTTGTAGCGGGTCTGCTCGACCCACTCTGGGTTGCCACGGTGGTTGAGGAAGCGCACGGTCTTATTGCCAAAGTACAGACCAGGTGATAGCCTCAGGTTGAAATGCTCGGCAATGCGGTAATCGGCAAGCACATTCACACTGAAGCCCGGTGAGTTGGCAGGCACATCGGCGTACCACTCCTCCACACCGTCATCAGAGATAGTGCCATTGTTAGTAATGGCGATGTTCTGGAAATTCATACCCACCGAGAAGCCGAAGTGTATCGGCTTTACATCGGCATAGGGACGGTTCAGAATCATGTCATTATCCTGTGAATGCGCCACAGCGCACCCCAGTAACAACAGCACTGCACATGCAATATGTCTCAGCTTAGTCAGGTCCATTTACCCTTAATAACGCAAATAATCCCGCCTTATTGCTCAAAATGCAAAAAACTGTTATAAAACCCGTCGAGATTCCTTGGAATAAAGCCATAGAAACACATCATTGGTGGCGCAGGAGGCGCGACACAGGACGCGTGAACAGGCGGTTGACCACCCAAGCGAGCAGGATGTCAATGGGCAGGATGAACCAGGCAATAAGGCTATATGGGCTGATACTGAAGATGTCGGTACTACCTGGGCTGTCAAAAGGCGATGCATGGCCCAGCCCGATGTGAGCCAATGCAGGGGCACACAGGTAGTTAAATACCAGAGCTGCAAGACCTTGCAAGATAAAAATCTCAAAACTGATATCACCAAGCCACTGCAACGGTTTGGATGCCAGCAACTTGCCGATAAAGCCTTCACGCTTGTCATAAATGACGCTCATCAGCAAGATTAACGCTATCGGTATCCACCACAGGATGGCGTCACTCCATGGCAACAGGCAAGAATAGGTGCGGTAGCTCATTACCATGACCGACAGCAATGCAATAGCCACCAATTCGGCATCGGTGCCATTCTCACTCTTACCGATGACCGGAAGCGTCCTCACGCGCGGCAACACACCAGCGAGCACCATCCCGATGATAAAATCAATGATGCGCACAGGCGGGAAAACGTAGAGCGCGGTGCGGTAGTAATCATTGGAGCCCGTTACCGCCAGCACAATGAAATCAATCATCGCGAGCACCGCGACGATGATGAGCCTGGTGCGTTGACGCAGGGGTGACAACCACTTGGCCAGCAACGGATAACAAAGGTAGCAGAACAGCAGCGTGCTCAGGAACCACGAGAACTTATTGTAAGAGAAATAGACTGAATGGGAGAGCGACCAGCTGTGCAGCAACAGCGCATTGAGCGACAATGCCAACGGGCGGATAACCAGCATGCCCACCAACGCCATAGCCACCAGCCACAACACCAATGACAGCCAGTGCAAGGGAAACAGTTTGGCGGCATGGGTCCAAGCAAAACGCTTCCACGTCGGGCCGTCAAGACGGTCAAAAGGATGCTTCATCGCCAACAGGAAACCGCTAGCCATAAAAAAGAATGATACGCCAGCCCAGGTCATCTCCTCAAGTCCCGTCACACCCACATGAAAAAGGACTATCATCAGCGCAAATACGGCGCGCCAGCCATTTATTGTCTTTATCATATTTTTAGTCGTAAGTTGTCAAATTTTCAGGCCGTTAAGCCTCGTGTCGGCACAGTCATCTTTTGTCGGCGAATTGGCGCTTGATTGCTGCGAACAACGGACGCGTAAAACAGCGGTTTACACCCCATGACAGCAAAATCAACAGCGGTAAAGCAAACCATACCAACTTGTCGTAAATCTGCCATCCGAAATGCCCAGCAAACGGCGAAACTATAAAATTGAATAACAGGAATGCCACAAACTGCAGCACAAACATCTCGAAGCTGATACTGCCCAGCCATTGCAACGGACGGCACAGCAACAGGCGCCCCACGGCACCCTCACGCCCCGCCAGCAGGGCAAAAGCGACGAGAATCGCGCCCTGCGGCAGCAGCCAGATAATGTCGTCTTCCCAAGGCCTGATCCACGTTGTCGCCACATTAATCGTGATGACAAGGGCGAGCAGGAGCAGCGCCACCACCTCGATGAGCGTTGCTTTGCTGAAGCCCACCTGCTTCAACCCGTCACCGAGGACACGGTAAAGGTGGAACAACGTCAAGCCTACCGTGACGTCAAGCACATGGGAGGCGGGATTGACAAAAATCGCCTCGCGCTGGGGGATATTAAGCGGGAAAAGTACCACCGCCAGCACCACCGCCAGCAATGCCGCCAACAATGCCTTGTAACGAAGTCGCCAAGGTCCCAACCAATGCGCCATGAAGGGATAAATGATGTAACAGAACAACAAAGCGCTCATGTACCAAGCCACCGGATTGAGTCCATAATGGACTTCATGCACAGGCGACCATGCCTGCAGCAGCAAGGCGCTCAATGCTGTTGCGCCCCAATCAATCACTGCCGTGTGACACACGAGGGCAAGAAGCACGAGCAATGCCAACCCTAGCCAATGGAGCGGGTACAATCGCATGGCATGTTCCATGACAAACCTGCCGTAACCCGACCTGGTGATGCGCTCAAAGGGGTGACGCATCGCCAGCAGAAATGTGCTGGAAATGAAAAAAAACGTCACACCCGAGACTGCCACGTTGTAGCTCCATCCCACCTCACAGTGGAACAGTACTACCGCGACCGCCATCAGTCCACGCCATGAGTTGATTGTCCGTATCATTTTTCGTGCGAAATTACAAACAATTGTCCAAAGAGCGCTCAAAAAGGCAAAATTTTACATAAATTTGGCGGCACCTCAACCATTAAATCCTGCTTTATGGTGTTCGGTTTGCACAAATTTTACATAAATTTGGCGGCACCTCAACCATTAAATCTTGCTTTATGGTGTTCGGTTTGCACAAATTTTGTAATTTTGCAGCCGCAAAAAATGACAACAACAGACAACAACAATAAATCAAGCAACCGAGGCTCCAAGTTCATCAAGGACATTGGCATTTATGCTATTGGCAACATCGGCTCCAAAATCATCACTTTCCTGATGGTGCCGCTGTACACCTATTTCATGCCCAACAAGTCCGATTTCGGTTACTATGACGTGTGTCTGTCGATGTGCTTCCTGCTCATCCCGTTTGTCACCCTGCAGATGCGTGACGGCGCTTTCCGATTCCTGCTCGACTGTGATGACGACACGCGTCGCCAGCGCATTGTCACCTTTGTAACCCGTTCGATGCTGACGACAATGACTCTGGCGGTGCTGGTCACCATCGTGCTGTCGTTGACAACCAAAATCGGCTATCTCGGCTATTCGCTTGGACTGCTGATAGCCCTAGCGTTACAGGATGTCTATTCCCAGGTGTTCCGTGGCCTGGGCAATAACCGCGCTTTTGTCATGGTGGGCATCTTGTCGGCGTTCTGCATCGGTCTGTTCAGCGTACTTTTTGTCGCTGGATTCGGTTGGGGTATCAAGGGCGTGTTCCTGGCGAATATCCTGGCACGCATTGTGGCGCTGATTGTAGTGGAAGCGCGTGTGCGCCTAATTACCCGCAACACGCGGTGGTCCATCAATATTGGTGAAGTGGGACGTGACCTGCTCCGCTACTCGCTGCCCCTGCTGCCGGGCTCGTTGTGCTGGTGGATTACCGGCAGCAGCGACCGCCAGTTCATCAAGTTCTTCTTAGGGCTGGATATCAACGGATTATATGGTGTGGCTGCCCGTTACACGGGTATCATCATGACACTGGCCGTCGTTTTCTATCAGGCATGGCAGGAAACAGCCATCCTTCAATACCATAGCGCTGACCGCAACCGCTTCTTTTCCAAGATGTTCAATGGCTACATCTTCTTGCTGTCGGCTATTCTGGTAGGCTATCTTTTCGTGCTCAAGCTGTGTTACGGCTGGCTTGCCAACAGTTACGGCGAGAGTCTCAACTTCATTTACCCGCTGGGCGTGTCGGCTGTAATTTTTGCCCTGGCAGCGTTCTTTGATATGGGGTACCAGTGCGCCAAGGACACTGCGCGCACGCTGCCTGCCATCGTGCTTGCCGCCGTCGTTAATGTGGCGCTTAATTTCGCCTTAATCAAGCCTCTGGGCGTTTATGGCGTTATCACCACCCAGCTGGTCACCTATGTTGTGCTGGTCACCTATCGATGGTTTGACATGAAACGCTATTTTACACTCAAAATCAGTAGGCGCGTCATCGTGCCGATAACCATAGTTTTGCTAAGCGGCATTCCGTTCTATCTTAGCCCCAACAAGTTGATTGACATTGCCTTCATGATTGTTGCCCTCATGATTATCGCATGGAGTTGCGGTAAGGACATGCGCGACTTGTTGATATCAAAATTCACCAAAACACGCCACTCCACAAAATAATTCCCTCCTATCCTCGTTTATAGTGTGTAAATACTACTATTATTTCACATCCGTATGAAATCAAGATTACTTATAACGATGATGGCAGCGGTGTTGCTGTTGTCATGCTCAACAACAAAGGAGAACAACCTTGCCTATTTCCAGGATTTTTCACTCGCCGATAGTGGCACTCTGCCTAACGAACAGGGTATTTACCCCGTTCGCATCCAGTGTGATGACGAGCTTTTCATCACCATCACATCGGCTATCCCCGAGGCCACCGCTTCCTATAACCTGCCGATGGACAATCCCGCCACACGCGGCAACGTGCGCCAGGTGACCCAGCCCCGCAGCCAGACTTACATCGTTGACGAGGAGGGTTATATCATGATGCCCGTCCTGGGTCGCATTCTGGTCAAGGACAAGACCATTACCCAGTTGTCCAAAGAAATCAAGGCTATGGTGGAACGCGATGTCAAGGATCCTCATGTGCGCATCGACCTGGTGAATTTTGCCGTGGATGTGATGGGCGAGGTACATAACCCGCAGCGCTTACACACCAGCCGCCAGAACTATACGGTGCTTGACGCCATTACCCAGTGTGGCGACTTGACCGAATATGGCAAGCGCGACAGGGTATATGTCATCCGCACCGAAGAGGGCAAACGCACATATCAGCGTCTTAACCTCAACAGTTCAGAGGTGTTCAGTTCACCCTACTTCTACCTGAAGCAGAACGACATCGTCTATGTCGAGCCCAACAACATCCGCATCGACAACTCCAAGTATAACCAGAACAACGCATTCAAGCTGTCTGTTATTTCGACCATCGTGAGCAGTGCTTCGGTCGTAATATCGCTCATCATCGCTCTGGTACGTTAAATTCCTAGTAGAATCATCATGGCAAATTTCAATACACCTCCCACCCCCCAACAAGAGGAACAAATCATTGATTTTGGTGCGTTTGTGCGCAAGTACAAGCGCTATTGGTGGCTGTTCGTGCTGTCACTAATTGCTTGCATATCACTGGCATTCCTATACCTGAAGGCCGCCCAACGTATTTACAATGTCAAATCGGTCGTCCTCGTTGCCCAAGATGACACCGGCGCCGGTGCTGGAGCCACCCTGCTCAAGAGCATGAAGCTTATGGGCCAGGGCAGCAAGGTCGATGACGAGATGGTAGTCTTCTCGTCTCAGGAATTGTGTACCCAGGTTGTCAAGCAGCTCAAGCTCAACCGTTCCTACATCGAGGACAAGGGTTGGTTCAAGCCCAAACGCGACCATTACAACAGCTCTCCTGTCGAGATTCTCGCCCCTGAGGAGTTCTTCGACACCCTGTCATCACCGCTCAAGTTCAAGATTGACGTGAACAAGCAAGGCCTTGCCAGTATCAAAGCCGAAAAAAGCAAGAAAGCCATCGTTGACGTGAAGGATGCCCAGTTGCCTATCACCCTCAAGACCGCATACGGCGTGTTTGCCTTCCAGCCGTCTGAAGATTTCAAGCCGGGCAAGAATCATAAGATTACAGCGACACTGTACGGCAACCAGTTGCGTGGTGAAGTTTTGAATCACCGTGTCAAAATCAAGCTTGTCACCAAGAAATCCAACGGCATCGACCTGTCAATTGCCGAGACCAATACAGCGCGTGGTAAGGATATCCTTAACAAACTCATGGAGCTGTATAACGAGCGCGGTCAGCGTGAGAAGGACGAGGAAGCCATCAACACAGCGAAATTCATCGACGAGCGTCTGGCGCTCATCTACAAGGGTCTGACCAGCAGCGAGGCCGATATCGAGCAATACAAACGCAACCACAACATTGTGGACCCCGAGCTGCAAATCAGGACCTCGGTGACCAAGCAGCAGATGGCCGACCAAGCCATCATCAAGCTGGAAACCAAGAAGCAGTTGCTGGGCATGGTCAAGGACTTTGTTAACAGCCCTGCCAACAAGAACTCCTATATCCCCTTTGAAGTGGACTCCAGTGCCGCCTCGGGCTCCATTCGCGCCTACAACAATCTGATTGCCAAGCGTCAAGAGTTAGAGCAGTCAGCTAAGGGTGACAACCTTGCCCTCAAGCAGATTGACCAGCAGATTGAGACCATGCACGCCAATGTGGTGCAAGGCATCAACAGTTCAATCAGCGGGCTGAACGTGCAGCTGAACAAGATGCGCAGCGAGTACAACCTGTCGTCAGGCGACCTGAACAAGGTGCCCAGCGAGGAACGTGAAGCACGCGAGCTGTACCGTCAGCAGGGCATCCAAAATGCCCTCTACACCTTCCTGTTGCAGAAACGCGAGGAAAACGCCCTCGTTCTTGCTGCCACCACGCCCAAGGGCAAGATTGTGGACCACGCCTATGCCGAGCATACGCCCATCAGCCCCAAACGTATGGTTGCGCTGGCATTGGCCATGCTGGCAGGTCTGATTTTGCCTCTGTTGCTGATTTACCTCAAGGACCTGTTCACCACCAAGTTCTCCAACCAGGAAGAACTCGAGGAAATTTCCCAGGTGCCCTTTATCGGTCACATCCACCACAACCGCCACAACACCCAGCTTGTTGTTAAGGACGGCAAGACCTCATCCATTGTCGAACTGTTCCGCTATGTGCGTAACAACCTGCAGTTCCTGCTCAATAAGGAAGACGACAAGGTTATTCTGGTTACCAGCAGTGTGAGTGGCGAGGGCAAATCGTTCATCAGCACCAACATCGCTTCTTCGTTTGCCCTGCTGGGCAAGCGTGTAGCCCTGGTGGGTATGGACATTCGTTCGCCCAAGTTGGCTACCATGCTCGACTTGCAGGAGATGCCCGGTGTGACCTCCTACCTGTCGCGCAACGACGTCACCATCGACCAGATTGCACAGCCCTGCAAGGAGGTTAAAGGTCTTGACGTATTCGTCGGTGGAGCCATTCCGCCCAATCCCTCGGAGTTGTTGCTTGGTGACCGCGTGAAGGATTTCTTCAACGACCTGCGCGCCAACTATGACGTTATCATCGTCGATTCTGCACCCGTTGCCATGGTGAGCGACAGCTTCGCCCTGGATAAGTACACCAACGCCACCGTCTATGTAACGCGCGCCAATTTCACGCAGCGCAAGCACATCAAGTTCATGAACCGCATCTCTGCCAACAAGCAGCTCAAGAACATGTGCGTTGTGCTCAACGACACCAAGCCGTCGAGCGACAATACCTACGGCTACGGTTACGGCAAGACCAAAGACGAGGAATAAACCTGATACAGCAGTAAGGGCAGTATGGATCGATTGGTCATATTGGCGACCTTAGTCTTCGCGTTGATGTTCTTCATCGCACGTGAAGGCACACGCTTGAGCAAGCAGAACGCATATAAGATCGTCATAGCCCTCTATACCTTTTCCTGCTGTTTTGCCCGATTGTACATCCCTTATGTCAACGCCGGTGGCGAAGACAGCCAGGGTGGCTCTTTCGGCCCCTCGGGAGGCATTTGGCCCTTCTATCTCCTTTCCTTCCTGCTGGTGTGGATTATTGCTGTCGAGAAATCATGGCGCATCCGCCGTCCCAATCTGGTGCTGGCATTGCTCTTCTCGGCCTATGCCGCCTATACGCTGGTCAACCCGTTCGGCATATCCCGCGTTCATTCCATCATCGAGGTGATTTACTGCCTCTCGTTTGCCGTGTTCATCTACCTGTTTGCCAACTGTTTCTCGGTAAAGACGGTGATTAACGGCATTTTCCTGGGATTGGCGGTAACCGTGGCACTGCACTTCCTGCTCGCCATCTGCTACCCCGTGCTGGACATGGAAATCGCCGTCAAGATATTTGACAGCGATGCCTCGACGAGAAGCGAAGAACGTGTGGGCGCCGTGGGCACGATGGGACACCCTAACGTGCTGGGCACCTACGCCTCCTATTACTTCACGTTCTTCCTGGCGTGCTTCCTCACCAATTTCAAGCGGCGCACGAGCATCATTCTTGCGGGCATGGCATTCCTTGTCATCGTCTTGAGCGCCAGCCGCAGTGCGTTGGTATCGATTATCATGGCAATGATTGCCATCGTCGTGTTCTATGTGTACCGGCGTTACAAACTCATCAGCATGCAGAGTTTTCTCAAGGCCATCATCCCCTTTGCCATCCTGGTAGCCCTGCTGATTTCAGGTCCCTTGAACTTCCTGTTCAGCGACGTTGAGAACCTGGACGAAATGACCACGTCTCGTCTGATGCACTATTACTGCGGCTACGAGATTTTCATGGACCATCCCCTGATTGGCGTGAGTATGAACAACCATCTGTTTTATCTCACGGAGCACACCTCGGCAGTCGTCTTTGAGCAGGTGTTTGACATGAGCGGCATCTGGCGCCCCGAGGATTACTTCTTTGTCACTCCCATCCACAACATCTGGATTATCATGATTGTGGAGTTGGGACTGATTGGCTACCTGCCCATTATGGGCTTTGTCATCTACTATATTGCGACCTTCAAGCGACGAACGCGCCTATCCCGCAACCGCTACTATAACATTCTGAATATCACAGGTTTTGGCATCGTTTGCTGCTGGCTTGTGCAGGGCAGTAGCGACTGGGCGCCTCTAAGCCCCCATGTGCTCAACCTGTCGCTGATGTTCTTTGCCTTGTCGCTCAACAGGCATTACAGCAAGGAGGTGCACCCCGAGTTTGAGACGGTCGAGTCGGCCCGGCGCCGCCAGATAGCCGAGAACGTCGAGGCGCAACAAGAGCACGAACAGCAAGAGCAGGCGCAACAAGAGCCACCAACAACCCAGGAGCCTGAATGAGAGACGCCTCGCAGCACATATTGTTCATTGCCACCGAGTATGCCGCAGGAATGCGGCCCTATGCCCACACCATCATCCACGCCCTGTGGCAGCCAGGCGACCATGTGCTTATCGTTGCCAAGGACGATAGTGTAAAACACGATTTTGACGACCTGCCAGCCGACAGTATCACTTGGGTTGATTATCCCGTTTCCAAATTCAAGAAACTGGCGTTCAGGTTCTGGCCGTCACGGTTGTTCGATACCATCAAACAGATAATTGCCGATGGCGGCATCCAGCTCATCTATTCCCTCACCGGGGAACTTGTGCTGGTGAACGGATGCCAGCAGTTGCAACACATGGCGCCCCTGTTGTACACCATCCACGATGCCGTGGGGCATGATTCCAAGTTTGACGGCGTGGTGACATGGCTCAAGCACCAATTGCTCGTGGCATGGCCGCAGCGCCGCCTCATTAAGATGACGCGCCACCAGATTACCAACAGCAAGCCGCAACAGCAGCTGGTCAAGGAGCAGTTCCCCTACCACAACGTGTACTACGCCCCCTTCCCTACCCTGGTCACCGATGCCATCGTCCAGGGCAATGCCCGTGTGCCTGAACTTGCCGATGTCCCCGACGGCTATATCCTGTTCTTCGGCAACCTGCAGCTGTACAAGGGTGTCCACCTGCTCTATGACGCTTACAGGTCCCACCGCGAGTTGCAGCAGCATCCTCTCGTGATAGCGGGTGCAGGCTATATCTATTTCGAGCGCAACAGCGAGGACGAGGAATTTCTCATTTTTCTCAACCGTTTTATTGATGACAGCGAGCTGAAAGACCTGTTCTCACGTGCTGCAGTGGTTGTTTATCCCTATATCTCGGCAACGCAAAGCGGCGTGGCGAGCATCGCAAGCTATTTTGATAAACCAATGGTGTTGAGCGACCTGCCTTTCTTCAAGCAGAGCTGTGACGGCAGTGCGGGTGTGGAGTTTTTCACGACCGGCGACAGCGAATCTCTAGCCGCCGCTATTACCCGCTCGCTGCAATCTCGCGATGCCAGCACCCGCCCCCTGTATGACCGTGAATACACGTCCGAAGCCCTCTGCTCCTCCCTCAACCAGATTCTGTCACAGGTCCTGACGTCCAGGAAATAATCACTATCCTCGTCAACGATTGTTTTCAAATTCCTGATTTCACAATTGGTGTAATTGGGAAATAAACGCTACCTTTGTAAATCCGTCTAACAGAAAAAAAACGAGGAATGACTATGAAACAGTTCTTGAAATACAGTTGCTTTGTCATGTTGGCCTGCTTGACAGCGCTCTCAGGGCATGCCAGGACCGTGAATATTGACGTCGATGCCATTCGTGGCGATATCACCAAGGCGTTGCGCTCGACGTGTGAGAAGGTGGCTATCAGCGATACCGTGGTCATGAATTTCGGCAAGGGCACTTACACCATTAACGGAACCATCCAGTGCCGCTGCCACACCGTGATTAAGGGCCTGGGCAAAGACAAGACCACCATTATCCTTAACAAGGGCAATGACTCCGGTGGTTTCAAGGCCTTTCTCGACGATGTCTTCTTCAAGGTCACTGGTCGCCCCAATTATCCTGTATCGCTCAAAATCAACGACCTCACCATCAGGCTCAAGGAGCACAAGGGCATCTGGTGGCAGGGCGAGGCACGCTATGCCGTCAAGGTCTATCATGCCGACGGTGTGGACATCCATGATGTGGACAGCTATATGGATAACGCCATCATCACCAACTATGATTTCCACGTTTGCTCCAACGTCAAAATTACCGATTGCGTTATCAGCAATTTCAACAATTGCATCGACGGCGGCAACCTGTGGTTCCGTGGCGAGCTGCACAACATCGTGGTGAAGCGTAACAAGTTCTATAAATACGGTAACGACGAGTTGCTGGCGGTCTTTGACCGGGTGGTGGAGAACTACAACAACGGCTATGTCAGGGGCAAAGCAACCCGCTCCAATATCTTCATCGAGGACAACGAGTTTTACTACGGCGGATATGACAAGTCTGACAAGAATACGAGCAAATCTGCCATCAGCCACATGATTGTGTCCCTCTTTACCGAGCAGCACAAGAGCAATGACCGTTGCACCACACGCAATTTCCACGTCAGGAACAATAAATTCTATATCAACGATGTGTGTACCCGTTGCATGTACATCAACTTCAATCCTGCCGATGTCCACGAGAACATCACCATCGAGAACAACGAGATTTACAATGCAAGGCTTAAGGGCAATGACCCCTACTACAGGCAGGATATCGAGGTCAATGACTTGAGCAGCAGCAACGATACCATTCGCATCGTGAACAACACGGTGAGAAACAAGGACCTGGTGCTCACCGAGTACGGCACCCAGGGTTACAGCTTCCTGCTCATGCAGGGTGGCAATGTTGAGCTGCGCGGCAACAAGATTCTCAACGAGCTGACCGTTGACCCGAAGACGGGCAAGGACACGGGCGTGCAGCTCATCTGGTGCGGTGCCGACGGTGGTTCGGTCACGATGCGCGACAACGTGTGCAAGGGCCTCAAGTTCATCGCCACGGTGGGCGCTGGCAACGGCACCCGCAAGTTCACGCTCAATGCCGAGAACAACCATTTTGAGGGCGACACGCGCATCTATTGCCACAAGATTGAAGACCTGGACCTCAATTTCACCCGCAACACCTTCGTCAGCAACGATATGAACTTCTTCCTGCAGGAGTTTGCCTCCAAGGGCAAGGTGGTATTCAATTACAACAACGTCACTGTCAAGCCCGGCAACGGCACGCTCATGACCCACTGGAACACCAAGGTGCCGACCAATGCCATGCGCTTCAACCAGCTTGAGGTGAAGGGCAATATCTTTAAGGGCGTAAAAAACGAGAAGGAAATGTTCAAGAACATGACCAACACCCGCAAGCGCAAGGTGAGCAACAACACCATCAGGCAGTAACCCGGTGGATAACGGCTGAAAAACCAACGAAGAATCATGAAGGTACTGATTATAAACTGCATCCTCACGACTGCCGAGCACGGCATCATCAAGCGCAAGGAGACCATCGGCGATTGCATGATCAGCAATTTTGCCCGCGGTTTCATTGAACTGGGGCACACCGTTACGCTGCTGGCGTCAGAGGAATTCCGTCCCACCGGCAACGACGAGAGATTGCCCTTTAAGGTGGTGTATTTCCCGTCGCGCCTGCCGCAGGTGTTCAAACCTAGCCTGTTGCCTTGGCCCAAAGGGATGCACCGATGGCTGAAAGAACATGCCGATGCTTATGACCTCGTGATTGCCAGCGAGTCGTTCCAGATTTCCTCGCTGATTGCCGCCCGCGTCTGCCCCTCGCGCCTGCTCATCTGGCAGGAGATGGACCGTCACCAGCGTCTGCTGTTCAAACTGCCGTCCAAGTTCTGGTACCATGCGATTGTGCCGTCGCTGATGAGCAAGGTGACCATCGTGCCCCGCAGTGAGCCCGCCGGACGTTTCATGCACCGTTACAGCCGCCATGTGAGCGATGTGATTGTGGACCATGGCACCGATGCCCACACCCTATTCCCCGGCGACGAGACCGACAAGGCGTTCATCGTCGTTTCCCAGCTTGTGCAGCGCAAGCAGGTGGACAAAATCATCAAGAAATTTGCCCGTCTAGTCGCCCAAGACGCCTATAAGGACTATCGGCTGGACATCATCGGTGACGGTGACCAGGCCAATGCGCTGAAGCATCTGACGGCAACCCTGGGCATCCAGGAGAATGTCGTTTTCCATGGTTTCCTCAGCCACAAGCAACTGGCGGAGCCCCTCAGGCGGGCCACTGCATTGCTGGTGGACACCAGCAGCGACCTCAACATGGTGACCATTGCCGAAGCCATCACCAGCGGCACGCCCGTCGTGACCAACACCAAGCCCTCCACGGCATCTTTTATTGCCGACAACGGATTGGGCATCGCTCGTGACGGATGGGACGAGAGCGACCTCATCAAGGTCATCGAGAACTATGACCAGATGCATGAAGCCTGTGTCAGGGAGGGCAAGGAACTGACCAATGTGGCATGTGCCCGCAAGATGATAGAAATAGCCGGTAACCTGTAATATTTTTCATCCTTTTCCGCAAAAGCTCCGTTAGGAGCGGCCAGAGCATAGGCAGGGGTGCAACGAGGCAGAGCCGAGTGCAATTCCTGCAACAGTCAGTACCCATCCTTAGCCCCATCGGGGCGGCAGTAATCTTGTATCACCGTGTCGCCCCTAGTGGGGCTATATTGTCGGGGAATGTCATCCACAGGAGTTCCGCTTCGCTCCACTCCTGCCTATAACCTGTCAGCCCTACGGGCTTAAAAACGGACACCTACGTACTCGCCACCATCAAGCAACACCTTTGCCCGTCAGCCCTACGGGCTTAAAAACGTCCACCTGCCCTTTCTGCCTTACAGGCCTATAGGCGGACCATACACTATAACCCTACAGGCTTAAAAGCAAGCCCCTGCACGGGAAACCTCCACTATAGTAAAGCATGTGCAAGTCCTGCAACTCCTTGGTGAGCCTTACCCCCTCTTGGAAAAGCTAATGGCTGCCAAGCGGGGCGACATTGCGTCCTGAACCACCTCGGCACACACCTGCTTGAGCCGCTTGACGAGGTCCCGTGTGAATTCATCGGCGCCCCGTGCGTTGAGATGCACCCCGTCAATGAAATAATCGTCGTTGTGAACATATTTCGGGTCGTTGGAGAAATCCAGCAACAGGATGCCACGCTGCCGGCACAGGTCTCGCAACGGCGCTATCAGCCTGTCATCCATACCATACCAATACGGAGAAACGACAAAGACAAAGCGTGTGGCATCGGTCTCGTCAATCATCCTCTTGAGGCAGGAAATCTTGAGCGAATCCAGCCGGGGCGACTCGATGACCTCGGGGTTGATTTTCAGGGTGTCCAGTGTCCCGTCAATGGGTTGGAAGCCTTTCAAGGCATCTTCTTGGGCTGGCCTCACGCAATCTGACAGAATCTGCAGGAAACGGGAATTGTAGCGGTACATCCTGCTCATCATCTTGTATTTCTCCATCGGGTCCACCCAAGCGAACACGCTGTCGATGCCAGGGCGGTCGTAATAGGGCCTGAGCCATCCCAGGAATTTGCGGTTGTCCTCACCCGTCAGCAGGTCATACAAGGGCATCACGTCATAGATGACCACCTTGGGGTGATAGCGCTGGCTGATGAGGTGGTAACGGCCATAATTCAAAATGGCGCCATTCCCGTCCTGACCGCAGTTATAACACGTCAAGCCCAGGGAATCGGCAATGATGAGGGGATTATAATGATGGATGGCGCGGGATGAGCCGAAAACAAGAATATCCTCGCTGGTCTTGTTGCAGATATACTCGTTGCGGGCAGTATCGCCGCCACGAGCACAACCCGTCAGGCGCGAGAACACCATTCCTGTCGCCAAGTCAAGCAGGACAACGATGAGGAAGAAAGCCGCTATTTTGAACAGATGTCGCTTCATGAGGGTCAGAATTTGGCGTAAATGAACTGGTCGGCGCTGAATACCCCGCAGAGCAAAATCAGCACCAGGGTAACAACGGCAGCGCTCCATCGCACCACGGCACGCCTGTTGTCGAGCAAGCGGCAACGGCAAGGGAAGAACTCGTCAAGGAAATCCTTGGCAAACAACATGCCGACGCCTAACGCCATCAGCGCCGAATCGGTCGCTGTGGGCATGAAGACGGCATGAGCGTGCGACAGGTCGAATATCCTGGCAATAACACCGCAGGCATCGCCCAACGTGGGCATACGGAAGAAAATCCATGCAAAGTTCACCACCAGGAAGGTGATGATGACCTTGACGGTCTTGCCCGCCATGCCATAGCGGCAACGCTGCTGGTTGAGCATTTTCTCGACAATCTGGCAGATGCCGTGCATGCAGCCCCACACGATGAACGTCCAGTTGGCACCGTGCCACACACCACTCACCAGGAACGTCACAAAGATGTTCCAGTAGTTGCGCAGCCGCGAACAACGGCTACCGCCCATCGGGATGTAGATATAATCCTTGAGCCATGTGGACAGCGAGATGTGCCAGCGGTGCCAGAAATCGGTCACGCTGACCGCAAAATAGGGACGACGGAAGTTCTCGGTCAATTCAAAGCCCAAGGTCTTGCCAACACCGATTGCCATGAGCGAGTAGCCCGCAAAATCGGCATAAATCTGTATCGTATAGCACACGCTAGCCACAAAGCAGGAGATGCCCGAATAATACATATAGTTGGGCAACACCGTGTCAACATAGAGCGCCACGCGGTCGGCGACCACCACCTTCATGAACATGCCCCACAATATGAGCCGCAAGCCCTCGGTGACCTTGGCACGGTCGTATTGCGGACGCAACGCCTTCAACTGCGGGATGACGAGCGACGCCTTGTTGATGGGACCCGACAGGATGCTGGGGAAGAACGAGACAAACAAGGCATAGGTCAAGAAATCGCGCTCAGCCTCCTGGCGCTTGTAATAGACGTCCCACAGGTAGCCCAGTGCCTGGAAGGTGAAGAACGAGATGCCAATCGGCACCGCCCAATTCAAGCCCGGCAACTGGAAGTGCAGCCCGGCAAGCGAGAGCGCCTCACTCAGGCTGTCGTTGATGAAGTTGAAATACTTGAACAGCACTAGCGGCAACAGTGCCAGTAGCACTCCGGCAGTGACCACCGCTCTCGAGCGCCTGGTGCCGTTCAGCCTGAGTGCCGCCCAATAGGTCACCACGGTCACCCCCATGAGCATCAAGGCATACACCGGTTTCCACTGCATATAGAGCAGATAACTCACCACCAGCAGGAACAGGTTCCTAGCCTTGCCGTAACGTGCCGGAATGACATAGTACAGCAAGAAGATGAGCGGAAACAGCACTATAAAGTTAATCGAGTTGTAAACCATTGGGCAGTGACTGCTGATGTGAATCCACAAAGGTACATCATTTTTACCAATCACACATCATCTCAACGCAACGGCTTTGAGATTACACATTCCCATTTTCCCGTTTTTCTCATTCTTCTCACACGCGCGTGTTTTCCAAATGAGGGGAGAATTCCGGTTTTGTTGAGAAAAACACGTCTGCACGGGAAAGATGAGAAAAATGGGAATAGAGGGAAAGTGACAATTATCTTGCTATTGCAGTATAACAAGATAATTAATAGTCATGTTAATACTTGCGATAACATGCCATTTAAATAAAAATAAATATTTCTCATTCTTCTCATTTATATATGAGAATGAGAAAAATGAGAAATAAAAATGAAACGATATAGGAGTTGACCCTGAAAGTTTTTTAATGCGAACCTTTAGCGAAGCCAATATCACGAAAAAATATTAAAAATTCGCGTTAAATTGGTCCAATTCGCATAATTAACATTAGCTCCGCAGGGTTTTGCGCCAACAGCTATATCATTGCCTAAATAATTTTACTGTAAGGGTGCGAGATAATACCTTCTCTTATCATTGGAAGACAATACCTTCATCTCCTCAGCCTTTGCAACTAACCTGTAGGCTTGAGACTGGCTGTAACCCAAGTTTTCCTTGACAAGATTGACCACTTCGCTCTTCTTGTACCCTGTGGCATTCTCTTCAAGGCATTGTGCCAGTTGGTCGTGTAGCTTTGCCCTTTCAGACTGTCGTGCCATCTCTACTTGCAGCTGGCGGTCGGCAAAGGCATCCATGGGCACGGCATTGGCATCGAGCTTGAAGGCGATGTCCTCACACTGGCGGTGGCGGCTCACACCATGGCTGACAACAAAGACACTGCCGCATTTCTCCACGTTGAACACGTCGCTGCACTTCTGGAACAGCATGGTGCCCAGGTGGCCCTTCATGTTCTTGTCCTTTTGCCCCTTGTTCTGGTGCATGACCACGACGATGCAGCAGTTGTGCTCGTTGGCAATGGCGGCAAGGCGGCTGACCATATCATTTGATTCATTCACGTCGTTGTAGTTGTAAATCAGGTCGGCGATGCCGTCGATGATGACCAGGTCGGGATGGTCTTGCTCAATGCTGTGCTTGATGAAATCAAAGCGCGAAATACGCTTGTTGTCATCCTCGTCGGTATCGATTTCGGCATTACGCAGGCAATAGACCTCCAGGTCGCTGTGGCGGCTCTCGTCGGTCATTGCCTTGATGGTCTTGCGGATGCGGGCGGTGTCGCTCACGGCCTGCTCAGTGTCAAAGAACTGCACCTTGCCTGTGGACTGCAGGGCAGTACACTGCCCGAAGGCACGCGACCCGAGGAAAATGGCACTGATGATGTCGCAGAAGAAGGTCTTGCCGTTCTTCCACTTGGCACTCAAGGCGACGAGGTTGCCTTTGGGCATCGTCGGCACACCGCCAATGTCAATGAGATATTCGGGGTCGGGGTAATCGACGCCATCCTTGATGGCATACTCACTCTTTTTCTCGATGTATACCTCGTTCTGGGGTTCATCAAAGGGTTGCTCGTTGGCAGCCCTGATTCGGTCTAAAATTTCTTGTTCTGTCATGGCTGTAAGGTTTGAATGGTTAATAAAAGTTGCTAGTTGCTAGTTTCTAGTCCTTAGTTGCTAGTCCTTAGTTGCTAGTTGTTAGTTGCTAGTTGTTAGTCCTTAGTTGAAAGAAGGGCGGATGCCAATTCCTAACTCCTAATTCCTAACTCCTAATTCCTAACTCCTAATTCCTAATTCCTAATTCCTAAAGGTCGCTGCAAAGTTACTGCCTGGAGACCCCCAAAGTCAAGAAAAACGGTAAAAAAGTTTGCAAAACACCAACAATATATAATTGATTTTGGCGGAATTCGACTAGATAAATTGCTAAATACCCATTACTTAACGCGTGCATGGGGAAAAATGAGAAAAAAGGAAATTGCAGTAATAAAACTGCCGTTTAATCGTTAAAATAATAGAACAAGGACAATCGAACGACTATGGCCATGAGAGTTCGCTTAACGATATTTATCCTGTGCCTTCTTGGTGTCACGGGCTTTAATCTGCACGCCCAGGGAGGCTTGCGGCCCCGTGGTGACGTGAATTGTGACTGGTCAACTGATATCAATGACCTTACCGCACTCATCGACAGCGTGATGAAAGGCGTGGAGTATGACCAATTGTACACCTATGCTATCGACATCAACGACGACCACGCCATCGATATTCAAGATATTACCATGCTGATTGATGGCCTGCAGAATGGTGACCTGCCACCCATGCCCACCTTCTCGGGCACGCTACCCGTGCTGTATATCAACACCAGCAATCACCTCAATATCGTGAGCAAGGAAGAATACCTGCAAGCCGACTGGTGGCTCGACGCCATGGGCATCGACGGCTATACTTCCATCGGATCCTCGACTAACCCGCTCGGGATGCAGATTAAAGGGCACGGCAACTACACATGGATAGTGTTTCCCGAAAAACCCTACCGCATCAAGCTCGATACCAAACAGCCCCTGATGGGCATGAAGAGCAACAAGCACTTCTGCCTGCTGCCGCATGCCGATGACCTCTATGCGAAGCTGAAAAACACGATGGGGTTTGAGTTGAGCCGCCGCATCGGACTGTCGTACACGCCTGCCCAAGCACCCGTCGAGGTGGTACTCAACGGGCAATACATCGGTCTGTATTTCCTCACCGAGAAAATACGCGTGGACAAGAATCGTGTCAATATTGAGGAACAGGACGACGGGGAAACCAATCCCGATAAAGTCACTGGCGGCTGGCTTATCGAAATCGACAACTATTTTGAGGACAACACCATCAAAATCAAAGAAAGAGATGGGGGCAATTGGTATGACTGGCTATGGATTACGCCACACTCGCCCGAGAACTTATCCTCGCAGCAACAGTCTTATATCAAACAGTTCATCGAGAAGGCAAATGCCGCAATCTACACACCCAATAAACTTAATACCGAATGGGAAAAATACATAGACATCGATTCGCTCGCCTGTTTCTATATCGTTGCCGAAATCATCGATAATCTCGAGTGTTTCTACGGCAGTTGCTACATGCACAAGCACAAGGGCGACTCAACGAAATTGATTTTCGGCCCAGTATGGGACATGGGTCAATCTTTTGAGAGAATCAACCTGACCGAAGCCACCAGTTTCCATTATTTCATCTATCAGGATGAGTACTTTCATTCCCACTGGATTAAGGAAATAGCCAAATTCCCTCATTTCCAAAGAGTTGTCAACAGCCATTGGCAAGAGTTTTACGCTTCGGGCTTCAATGGGCTGGATATCGACCAGATGATTGACGACCATGTTGCTGCCATACGCTCGGCTTGGTCCTGTCATGCCGTGAGATGGAGGTATTGGGATTGGTTAAACATCGACTATGCTGCCGCTCAATACAAATCCTATATCCACAGCAAAATCGACTGGCTGCAGTCACAGTGGGGCTTCGACCCAAGTGTTGGACCCCCAGGAGATGGCACCCATCGGTAAAAACAGGTGTTGAAGACCGGATGGATGTAATTCAATGCAAAAACTGTAATGATATAAAAGGTGGTAGAGCCTCGCTTTGGCGTGACCGCTTTTAGGCCCGAATGAACAGCCAAGGCCGGTGACCGCATTTAGGCCCGAATGAACAGCCAAGGCCGGTGACCGCTTTTAGGCCCGTCGGGCCGACAGGTTATAGGCAGGAGTGGAGCGAAGCGGAACTCCTGTTGATAGTACACCCAGCTATATATAGCCCCGCTAGGGGCGACAGAGCGACACAAAGGACGTCGCGTCCCGATGGGACTAGGACGAATGCTCACTCTTACAGGGGTTACACTCGGCTTCGCCTCGCTGCACCCCTGCCTATGCCCTGGCCGCTCCTAACGGAGCTTTTCGCCAACACTAATAAATCGATATTATTGTAATTCAATGAGGAAAAAGCTGCTGACGGGTGGCGGCAGCAATCGTATCCCAATTATACTTTTCAAGGTCGTAATGCTGAGCCTCGACTGGGGAATCCAGCAGGCGGGTAATGGCGGCACACAGCGAATCGACGTCGCTCACGGCGAAATAGTCGGTCTCGGGGAGTTCCACCTGTCGCGTGCCGGGAATGTCACTGCAAAGGATGGGCAGCCCATAGGCCATCGCTTCGAGCAAGACCATCGGGAAGCCCTCGTTGACCGACGGCAGGACGAAGGCGCGTGCATGGCTGTAAAGCTGGCGCAGGTCCTCGCCCGTGGTGAATCCTGTGAAAACCACCTTCTTATTGACATCTAACCGCTCCAGCTGTTCCCGATAAAGGCTGTCATGGTCACTGGCTCCGGCGATGACGACCTGAGCGACCTGCGGCAGGCGGTTGGCAGCCTGAACGAGATACTCAAAGCCCTTCTCGGGCGTGAGACGGCCCACGGCGAGCAGGTAGCCGCCAGCGACGATGCCATGCTTCTCAAGAAAAGCAGTGGAATCGCTGCGCGTCACGGGGTCGATGCCATTGGGGATGAAGACGCTCTTATCCATAGCGCCACACTTCTCCATCTGATAACGGTTGACAAAGATGATGCGGTTGCTATAGTGGAGAGAAATACGCTCGCACTGGCGCAGCAGCCAACGGGCGGGCGCATTCCACTTGCTGTGCTCATAGTTGGGGCTGTGGTAGGTCAGCACCACGGGCAGTCCCATCAGGCGCACCAGCGGAGCAAACATGCCGGGACCGATGTTGTGGATGTGAACCACGTCGGGACGGTGAAAGAGGATGTGCAGCACGCTCAGCAAGGTGTGCCACACCGCTTCAAAGCCCTTGATGCGGGTCGAGGGCAGGTCAACGTACTCGATGTTGGGGAAAGACTGTGACGACTGCTCGGTGAGATAGGCACGACGGCGGTAGAGACGCACGTGCACGTCGTCCATGTGGGTATAAAGATGGTAGCTATGAGCTTCAACGCCACCCTGGATGCCAGGGAAACCGCGCGTGCCGATCACCGCTACCGTCTTCATAAGTTTTCAGTTTTCAGTTGGCAGTTTTCAGTTGAATGAGAATTGTCAACTATTAACTATTCTCTATTAACTATTAACTAAACAGCCTTAGTCCCAGCAGAGGTCTTGACCCTTGCGGATGCGCCACTTGTTCTTGAGCACCCACATGATGGGCACCCAGGGACGGCGCACCATGTCGTGGCGCTCGGTAACGATAAAGGTGCAGTTGCGCTTGCAGTTGCGCACCTTTTCCATCGCCTCGCGGGCCTTGTCGCTGTTCATGATGTTCTCGAAGGAATCCTCCTTGATGTTGCCCAGAATCCATTCCTCGCCACTGCCGTTGCAAGGGGTGACGTTGCCCCACGGGTCGATAAAGAAGAAATCGCTCAATGCGCCACAGGGCGGACGGTACTCGTCGGTATCGCCACGCAGGCGACGATGGATGGAACGGTTGAAGTAGGCACGGCCATAGTCCTTGAGGCGGTCCTTAAAGTGACGGCGCTTGCTGGTGAGCAGGGCCTTGACAAAGAGTTCGTGCTGACGCAGGGCCTCCTCGCTCTCAATCTGGTTGTCCTCCTTGTGGAAGTACCACGAGTTGTGGACGGCACTGTTACCCAGCTCCACATCCAGGGCCACACACAGGTCATAGAGATGGAGCAAATCCTTGTAGTTGTCGGGGGATATAACGACCGAAAAACCGATGTTCTTGCACTTGGTCTTCTTCAATTCCAGCATCGTGCGCAAGGCATGGTCAAAGCCGTCCTTGATACCACGCTTGGCATCATTGATTTTGGGCAGACCCTCCACACTGACACGAATGAGAATATTGGGAAATCTGTTGGCAAGTTCAACGATTTTCTCGGTGTTGTAACCGTTAGTGCTCAGCTCAAGCAGTCGGGATTTGGGATAGAGGATTTCAAAAATCTTATCGATGTCACGACGCAACGTAGGCTCTCCGCCCGTGATGTTGATGCGCAACCCCGCAGGCAGACTCTCGTAGAAAGAGGCGTCTATTTCTTCATTAGGGTGGGTCTGGAACTTCCAGATATTGCACATGTTACACTGCGCATTGCACCTGAAAGTGGTGATCAGACTTCCCTGAATCACATTCTTCATTGCTATCGTCAATAAGCCTTATTACACTATTTTAACTAGAGTAATAGCAAAATATTGTGCAAAGGTAATAAAAAAACGTAATGTGACTGTCAAAAATGGTAAATATCGTTCAACAGCACCTGCAAATGTGTTTGCGGGCTGAAGCGCTCGAGGGCCTTACGGGCAATCTCGGCATGATTCCATTCCTTCTCCATCGATTCGGTTACGGCACTGGCAAGGGCCTCTCGGTCAAAGGGTTTGAAGACCACACCACTCTGGCTGTCAATGAGTTCGGGGATGCCACCGATGCGTGCTCCGGCAACTGGGGTGCCGGCACACAACGACTCGACCACGCTCAGCGGATTGTTGTCGTAGCACTGCGAAGGCATCACGCTCAACCGCGCGCCCGTCAACACACGGGTGACTCCAGCGGCATCAATCATGCCCAGGAACTCAATATTGCTGCATGAGCCATACCTGTCGCGCAACTCGGCTTCCAGCGGACCGCCACCAGCGACCTTGAGGTGATAAGGCAGATGTGACGCCACTTCAAGCAGGTCGGCAACGCCTTTCTCCTGGGACAACCTGCCCACATAGCAATAGTAATCGCCGCGAGGAGCCGTTTTGTCGATGGTCTGGTACTGCTGCAGTTTCACGGGGTCAAGGAAGTTGTTGAGCACCTTGACCTTGGCAGAATCAAAGCCGCCCTGTTTCATCTTGGATGCCATGAATTCGCTGGGACACAGGAACACATCGGTATTACGCTCGAGCTGTCCGCGATTCCATTTCAAAGCCTCGAGCCATGCCACGGCACTGGCAGGCAACGAGCCCTTCATGCAACGGTGCGACAGGACGTTGAACTTGGCGCCCGAGAAACATTTCTCGCAGGGCTTGCCATCGAGCAGGCAGTCGTAGCGGGGACACAGCAGCTTGTAGTCATGCAAAGTCCACACCACCCTGATACCACGCTTGTGCGCCAGCTTGCCCACCACGGGCGAGAGATAGCTGTGGATATTGTGCAGATGCACCACGTCGGGCTTGAAATCATCGAGTACCGCCTCGAAACGACGGCACACGTCACCCATGCCCAACGTGCGCTTCATCGCACGCAGCTGATTGCCGATGCCGCCGCCGAACGACACTTCTTCGGCAAAGCTATCCTGATAGCGAGAATCGAGGTTCTCGGGATATTTCATAGCAAATACCGCCGTTTCCACCCCGTTCTCACGGAGCAGCGTCTCGGTATTGAGGACGACAACACAGTCGCCCCCACGAGGATAGTAAAACTTATTGACCAGTAATACCCGTTTTGTCATGTTTCAGTCTTTAGTTGTCGGGACAAAGCCGAGAGAATAAGCCTCTCGAAACCCTAAACTTTAACCTGTAACCTTTAAACTTTAACCTAAAAATCACACATTAAAGCGGAACACGACGATATCACCGTCCTGCATGACATATTCCTTGCCCTCGATATGCAGTTTGCCGGCCTCCTTGACAGCAGCCTCGCTACCGTAGTGGATGTAGTCGTCATACTTGATAATCTCGGCACGGATGAAACCACGCTCAAAATCGCTGTGGATAACACCAGCACACTGGGGAGCCTTGCTGCCACGGCGGTAAGTCCATGCCCTCACCTCCTTGGGACCGGCGGTGAGGAAGGTCTCGAGGTTCAACAGGGCATAAGCCGACTTGATGATGCGGTTCACGCCACTTTCCTCCAGGCCGATTTCGGCAAGGAACATCTGGCGCTCCTCATAGTCCTCGAGTTCGGCGATTTCGCTCTCGGTCTGTGCAGCGACAACAAGGATTTGGGCATCCTCGTCCTTGACAGCCTCGCGCACGGCGTCCACATAGGCGTTGCCATTCACCACGCTCTTGTCATCGACGTTGCAGACGTACATCACGGGCTTGTTGGTCAGCAGGAACAGTTCGTGGGCGATTTTCTCCTCGTCCTTGTTGAGCAGTTCCACGGTACGGGCACTGCGGCCCTGTTCCAGCGCCTCCTTGTAACGCTTGAGCACCTCATACTGCACCTTGGCTTCACGGTCGCCACCGGTCTGAGCCTGTTTCTGAACGCGGTTGATGCGACTCTCGATTGTTTCCAGGTCACGAAGCTGCAACTCCAGGTCAATCACCTCCTTGTCGCGCACGGGGTCGATGGTGCCGTCCACGTGGGTCACATTGTCGTCATCGAAGCAACGCAACACATGGATGATGGCATCGGTCTCACGGATATTGCCCAAGAACTTGTTGCCCAAACCCTCGCCACGGCTGGCACCCTTCACCAGACCAGCGATATCGACGATTTCGACGGTGGTGGGCACGATGCGGGCAGGATTCACCAGCTTGGCAAGTTCATTCAGGCGTTCATCGGGCACGGTGATGACACCGACGTTTGGCTCGATGGTGCAGAAAGGAAAGTTTGCCGATTGCGCCTTGGCATTCGACAGGCAGTTGAACAGGGTTGATTTCCCCACATTGGGCAACCCTACGATTCCACATTGTAGTGACATAATCTATATCTTGTTTTGTTTATATTCCAGCCTGCAAAGATAAACAATTCCACGCACTCCACCAAACAATGAGGGCAATGCAATCGGTTGCATAGATTTTTTCCACATGCGCTACATTATTTATAATAAAAATCAATAGAATCATGTTATATTTGTAGGTAATTAAAATCAATTCTATAGAAACTATTACATAACACTAAAAAATATATCATTATGAAAACTAAACCGGATTTAAAATTTAATCAGCTGTGGAATATCAGCTTTGGATTCTTCGGGGTGCAGATTGCTTATGCGCTGCAGAGCGCTAACATCAGCCGCATCTTTGCGACTTTGGGTGCCGACCCCCACGACCTGAGTTACTTTTGGATTTTGCCGCCCTTGATGGGCATGGTAGTTCAGCCACTGGTGGGCTACTTCAGCGACAAGACATGGATGGGCCGCTGGGGCCGCCGCATCCCTTATCTGCTCATCGGAGCCTTTGCTGCAATCATCGTGATGTGCCTGTTGCCTAATGCCGGTTCGTTCGGATTGACTATTGCCGGAGCGATGATTTTCGGTCTGATTGCCCTGATGTTCCTTGACACGAGCATCAACATGGCGATGCAGCCCTTCAAAATGATGGTGGGCGACATGGTCAACGAGAAACAGAAGGCCAAGGCCTACAGCATCCAGTCATTCCTGTGTAACGCCGGTTCACTGGTGGGCTACATCTTCCCGTTCCTGTTCACCGCTATCGGCATTGCAAACATCGCACCTGAGGGCGTTGTGCCCGACAGCGTGAAATGGTCCTTCTATGTGGGAGCCGCCATCCTCATCCTGTGCGTCCTATACACCATCAGCCACGTGAAGGAATACACCCCTCAAGAGATGGCCGAGTTTAACGCCGCTGCCAATGCCGAGGGTCAAGGTGAACAGACCTCTACCGAGATGAGTCCGGCTCAGAAGAAGCACGCCTACAAGGTGTTCTTCGAGGTCGGTTTGGTACAGTTCTTCTGCTGGGCCGCATTCATGTATATGTGGGTCTATACTAACGGCACCATCGCCGACACCGTGTGGAACACCACCGATGCCTCCAGCGAGGGTTATCAACTGGCCGGTAACTGGGTGGGCATTCTGTTTGCCGTTCAGGCCATCGGCAGTGTGCTGTGGGCTGTTGTACTGCCACAGTTCAAGAACATCAAGGTAGCTTACGCCTTGAGTCTTGTCATCGGTGGTATCGGCTTTGCCATGGTACCCTACATCCACAACCAGTATATGCTGTTCGTGCCTTACTTCCTCATCGGCTTCGCCTGGGCTGCCATGTTGGCTATGCCGTTTACCATGGTGACCAACGCTTTTGAGGGCAGTAGCCGCATGGGTACCGCACTGGGTCTGTTCAACTGCACCATCTGTATTCCGCAGATTGTTGCCTCCGCACTGGGTGGCGCGATACTGGCTGCTCTGGGCAGCGTTCAGGGCAATATGCTCTTGCTGGCCGGCATCCTCTTGATTTTGGGTGCTGCCTGCGTCTTCATTATCGAGGATAAAAAACACAAGAAATAAACCCAAAGAACATTATCATCATGAAAGTTAGATTTAACCTGGAGTACAGCACCGTCTATGGTGAGAATTTGGTACTCAATATCGTGGATAACGCCAGTGGTGAGAAAGTGGCAAGCCATGCCATGAAACCCGCCACCGACAAAGCATGGAAATGCGATTTGGACTTCTCGGCAAAAGCCGGACAAATCGATTACTATTACAGTGTGGAACGCGAGGGCAAGGAAATGCGCCACGAGTGGACGGTCATCCCCCACCGTCTGGACCTGAACGCTTCCAAGGCTACGAAATACATCACCTTCGACCACTGGAACGACATGCCCGACGACAGCTACCTGTACAGCTCGGCATTCACCGACTGCGTGTCACTGCGCAAGCAGCTCCCTGTCGCCAAGTGCAAATATCCGACCATTATTCAGCTCAAGGTGCGTGCCCCGCAACTGCGCTCGGGCGAAACGCTGGGTGTCGTGGGCAATGAGCCTACCCTGGGCGATTGGGACGAGACCAAGGCCCTGAAGATGACCGAGCACAACCACAACGAGTGGGTCATCTCGCTAGATGGTGCCGCTTTCAAGAAGGCTTTCGTCGAGTTCAAGTTCGTCATCATGGGCAACAAGGGCAAAGCCCCCATCTGGGAAACCGGTGACAACCGCACCGTGCTGCTGCCCGTGCTCAAGGAAGGCGAACACATCATTTATGAGCTGCAGCAGGCCTATTTCCCGCTTTATCCCGTCAAGCTGGCAGGTACCGTTGTGCCCATCTTCTCGTTACGCAGCGAGGGCAGCTTCGGCGTGGGTGACTTCGGTGACCTCAGGCTTATGGTAGACTGGGTAGCCAACACCAACCAACGCGCCCTGCAGGTGCTGCCCATCAACGACACCACGATTACCCATACCTGGAGCGACAGCTATCCCTACAACAGCATCAGCATCTATGCCCTGCATCCGCAGTACATGGACCTGCGCCAACTGCCCAAACTCGCCGACAAGAAACGTGCTGCCGAGTTCGAGAAACTGCGCAAGGAGCTGAATGCCCTGCCCCAAATCGACTATGAGCGCGTGAACAACGCCAAGCGCGAATATATGAAACTCTTGTTCGCTCAAGAGGGTGCCGAGGTGCTCAAGAGCAACGATTTCAAGGAATTCTTCGACGCCAACCAGGATTGGCTGGTGCCCTATGCAGCATTCTGCCACTATCGCGACCTGTATGGCACGGCGACCTTCTCACGCTGGCCCGACCATCACACCTTCAGCGACGAGGAGCGTGCCTCGATGAGCAACCCGCGCACTAAGGCCTATAAGGAAGCCAGCTTGTGGTATTATGTGCAATATTATTTGGACAAGCAGATGCGTGGTGCCCATGAGTACGCCCAGAGCAAGCACGTTATTCTCAAGGGCGACATCCCCATCGGTATCAGCCGCGACAGCGTGGAGGCATGGGTAGAGCCCAAGTATTTCAACCTCAACGGTCAAGCAGGCGCCCCACCCGATGCGTTCTCGACCAACGGCCAGAACTGGGGCTTCCCGACCTACAACTGGGACGTGATGCTTGCCGACGGCTGCAAGTGGTGGGTGAAGCGATTCCGCAAGATGTCACAGTACTTTGACGCCTACCGCATTGACCATGTGCTGGGCTTCTTCCGCATCTGGGAAATTCCCATCAACGCTGTTCACGGTCTGCTGGGCCAGTTCTCGCCCTCACAGGGCATGAGCGCGCAGGAGATTCGCAGCTACGACCTGAATTTCCAAGAGCAGCTGATGACCGAGCCGTTCATTGCCGACTGGGTGCTGGACCGCATCTTCGGTGAACGCGCCGACCTGGTACGCGAGAAATATGTCGAGCGTGTGCATGACGATATCTACCGCATGAGGCCCGAATATGACACACAACGCAAGATTGAGGCAGCCTTCCAGAACAAGACCAAAGAGGAAGACAAGTGGCTGAGGGATGGACTGTATGCCCTCATCAGCGATGTGCTGTTCGTGCGCGACCGCAAGAATCCTGCCCTGTTCCACCCGCGCATCTCGGTTCAGTTCGACTTCATCTACGAGGCGCTCTACGACAACGACAAGGCAGCTTTCAACAAACTCTACAACGAGTACTACTACCGCCGCAACAATGACTTCTGGTATCATGAGGCGATGAAGAAACTGCCCAAGCTGGTACAGGCTACCCGCATGCTTGTATGTGCCGAGGACCTCGGTATGGTGCCCGACTGTGTAGCCTGGGTAATGAACGAGTTGCGTATCCTGAGCCTCGAAATCCAGTCGATGCCCAAGGACAACCACATCAAATTCGGCAACCTCAGCGCCAATCCCTACCGCAGCGTTGCTACCATCTCGACCCACGACATGCCCACAATGAGGCAATGGTGGGACGAGGATTGGGACCGCACGCAGGAGTACTACAACACCACCCTGTGGCACAACGATGCAGCACCGCATCCCCTGCCCGGATGGCTTGCCGACGATATCGTACGCTCGCACCTCAACTGCCCGTCGATGCTGTGTCTGCTCTCGCTGCAGGACTGGCTCGCTATTGACGAGAAGATGCGACTGGCTGATGCCGATGCCGAACGCATTAACATCCCAGCCAATCCCCGCCACTATTGGCGCTACCGCATGCACCTCACTATCGAGGAGCTGATGAAGTCCACCGCATTCAACAACCATGTGAAAGAACTCATCTCACAAAGCGGACGATAATGAAACACTTCTTTATACTGGTAGCGATAATCATGGCATTACTCGTACCGAAGACTATCAACGCTCGCACTGGGGTCAACTACAGCCCCAGCGCGAGCGCTTTTTCTGTTGAAGCCAACAATGACGCCCAGCAGGTGAAACTGCGCATCTACAAGGACGGACTGGGTGGCAAGCCCATCAAGACCGTCAACATGAAGCGCGCTCAGGCGGGCGGCACTCTGTGGCAGGCTACCGTCAAGGGCGACCTGAAAGGCAAGTTCTACACGTTTGACGTGAAATATGGCGGCAAGTTCATGGGCGAGTGTGCAGGCATCTGGGCAACAGCTGTCGGCGTGAACGGCAAGCGCGGCGCCATCGTTGACATGGCAGATACCGACCCGCAGGGTTGGAAAGCCGACAAGCGACCGACTATAGCCCCCCAGGATCTCATCCTCTATGAGATGCACCACCGCGATTTCTCCATCGACGATTCGGGCGACTTTGTCCACAGGGGCAAGTTCCTCGCCTTGACCGAACCGCGCGCTATCAGCCATCTGAAGGCGCTGGGTGTAAACGCCGTGCATATCCTGCCGTCGTTTGACTATGCCTCGGTCGATGAGACACGCCTTGACGAGCCGCAGTACAACTGGGGCTACGACCCTGTGAACTACAATGTGCCCGAGGGCGGCTACTCCACCGACCCCTACAAGCCCGAGGTGCGCATCAACGAATTCAAGCAGATGGTGCAAGCGCTACACAAGGCAGGCATCAAGGTCATCCTCGATGTGGTGTATAACCACACTTGGAACATCGATGGCAGCAACTTCCAGCGCACCCGCCCCGACTACTACTACCGCAAGAATGCCGATGGCTCCTATAGCAACGGCAGCGGTTGCGGCAACGAGACAGCAAGTGAGCGCGAGGGTATGCGCCAGTTTATGATCGAGAGCGTGAAATACTGGGTTGAGGAATACCACATCGATGGTTTCCGCTTCGACCTGATGGGCGTTCACGATGTCGAGACGATGAATGCCATCCGAGCAGCAGTGCCCCGCGACATCTTCATCTATGGTGAGGGCTGGAGTGCCGGCAGCTGCGCTTATTCAGGAGAACTGGCCATGAAGGCCAACATCAACAAGATGCCGGGCATCGCTGCCTTCAGTGACGAGATGCGCGACGCATTGCGTGGCCCATGGGACAGCAACAGCAAGGCAGCCTTCCTGGGAGGTGTCAAGGGCAACGAGGAGAGCATCAAATTCGGCATCGTGGGAGCTATCCAGCATCCTGGCGTAGATTACAGCAAGGTGAACTACAGCAAGGCACCTTATGCCAACGAGCCCACCCAGATGATAGCCTATGTGAGCTGCCACGATGACATGTGCCTCGTGGACCGCCTCAAAGCCAGCGTCAAGGGCATCACCATAGATGAGCTCATCCGTCTGGACCTGCTGGCACAAACCGTGGTCATGACCTCTCAGGGCGTGCCGTTCCTGCTCAGTGGCGAGGAAATGCTGCGCGACAAGAAGGGAGTTCACAACAGCTACGAGAGCCCTGACAGCATCAACCACCTGGATTGGGGCAACATGGAGCGCTACCCGCAGGTGATGGAGTATTACAAGGGCTTGATTGCCATGCGCAAGGCTCATCCTGCCTTCCACATGGGTAAAGCCGACTTGGTGCGCCGCAACTTGGAATTCCTGCCTACCGAGAACTGCCTCGTGGCATACCATATCAACGGCCATGGCGTACCCGGCGAGACCTGGGGTGACATCTATGTGGCTTTCAACGCCCACAAGCGCGCCCGCACCATCCAAGTCCCCGAGGGCACCTACACCGTCGTCTGCCGCAACATCAAGTGCGACCAGGCTGGCCTCACCACCGTCACCACCAAGGGCGGTAAGGTCACCATCCCCGCCCAAAGCGCCCTCATCATCCACAACTAGCCTTGTGAATGATAAGTCCGTAATATCCGTCAACTCCGTATTCTCCGTTTACAATGGATGACAAGAGACCAAAAATCAACCACTACGATGACGGAACTGCCAGCGTGTTGCGCAAGGGCGTGATGTATACTGAACTACGTTTTTATCAACGAAGTGACGTGTTATATCAGTTGACTCGAGTGTTCTGCCAGAGGTTCTTGAAGCAATATGGCGACCGCACTGTCGACCAGATGGTGCAAGCCGCACGCAGCACCAAGCAAAACATTGTCGAGGGCAGCAGCGACGGGCAAACATCAATGGAAATAGAGTTGAAACTGCTGGGTGTCGCCCGTGGCAGCAACAAGGAACTACTGGAAGACTACCAGGACTATATCAAGCGCATGGGATATACCGAATGGTTTGGCAAGAATCCGCGATATAAAGCCATGCTCGACTTTTGCCGCAAGCATAGCCAATATGAGGACTATAAGGACCTGCTGCCCAAGATGAACGATGAAGAAATGGCGAATATGGCCATTTGCCTGTGCCATCAAGTGGATGCTGCTCTCAACAAATACATCGAGCGGAAAGACCGTGAATTCACGACGGAGGGAGGCATACGCGAACGCATGACAGCAGCCCGTCTGGACCAACGTGCTACCCAGAAGGAAATCATCGAGCGTCAAGCACAAGAAATCGCAGGCCTCAAGCAAGAGATAACACGGCTAAGAGCCCAACTTGACCAACGGGACGGATAAAACGGATATTACGGATAAAACGGAGAGAACGGAGAAAATAGATAAAACGGAGGGAACGGGATTGCCCGTCACCTCCGTTTATTCCGTTATTTCCGTTACTTCTGTTTTATCCGTTGGTTAGAATTGATTCTCGACGATGTCGGTGAGGACGTCTGTCAGACTCAGTCCGGCGGCGCGCACTTGCTGGGGAATGAAGCTGGTAGCGGTCATGCCTGGGGTTGTGTTAATTTCCAGCAGGTTGATGTGGTCGGTGCCGTCGGGGTTCTTGGTGATGATAAAGTCGATGCGGATGATGCCGTTGCAGTGCAGGATGTCATAGATGCGTGACGTCTCGGCCTGCAGGGCTGCGGTCAATTCGTCGCTGATGCGGGCAGGAGTAATCTCCTCCACCTGACCGTTGTACTTAGCATCATAATCAAAGAACTCGTTGTCGGTCACAACCTCGGTCACGGGAAAGACAACCGATTTATCCTTGGTCTTATAGCAGCCCACAGTGACCTCGGTTCCATCCAGGAAACGCTCAATCATCACATTGTCGCACTGCTTAAAGGCAAACTCCATGGCTTCGTCCAGCTGATCACAGCTTTTCACCTTGGTCACGCCGAAGCTCGAACCATCGGCAGTAGGCTTAACAAAGCAAGGCATGCCCAGATAGTCCTTGACCTTCTCGGCGGTCCAACCATGAGGCACACCGCGACGCACCTGGATGCTATCGGGCACTGAGCAACCGAAAGCCTTCAGGTAGTTGTTCAGGGCAAATTTGTGGAACGTCAGAGCCTCAACCAGCACGTTGCAGGTCGAATAAGGCAGTCCAATCATGTCAAAATAACCCTGAAGCACACCGTTTTCACCGGGGGTGCCGTGAATGGTGATATAAGCATAATCAAAACGGATTTTCTGACCGTCTTTCATAAAAGAGAAATCGTTCTTGTCGATGACAGGCGTGCTGCCGTCAGGCAGGTTAACATGCCAATCATCCTTCCTGATTAAAACGATATAGACGTTGTAACGCTCGTGGTCAAATGCCGAGTCGATGCCCTGTGCAGAACGCAGGGACACCTCATACTCAGAGGAATCGCCACCACACACGATGGCTATGGTTCTTTTGGTGTCGTTCATTTTTGTGCGCACATTAAAATTCAGGTGCAAAATTACACAAAAATTCTCCTTTTATTGTAATTTTGTGGCAAATAAAATGAACAGATTATGAATAGCAAAGAACTTTACGCCATCTACGAGCAACATCCTTGCATCACGACCGATAGTCGCGACTGCCCCGAGGGCAGCATTTTCATTGCATTGAAAGGTGAATCGTTTGACGGCAACCAGTTTGCAGTACAGGCACTTGACAAGGGTTGTGCCGTCGCCATCGTTGATGACGAGCAGATTTACAACAACTATCACGGTGACAAACAGATGATTCTTGTGCCCGACACGCTACAGGCTTATAAAGACCTGGCACGTGAGCACCGTCGCCGTTTTGACATCCCCGTGATAGCCATCACGGGCACCAACGGCAAGACAACGACCAAGGAACTCGTGCGCGCCGTCCTCACCGAGCGCTATGACGAGATGGCGACCGAAGGCAACTTCAACAACGATGTAGGCGTGCCTAAGACGCTGCTCCGCCTAAGCGTCATGGACGAAATCGCCGTCATCGAGATGGGCGCCAGCCATCCTGGCGACATCAAGACTCTTGCCGAGACAGCCGAACCCACCTGTGGCCTCATCACCAATGTGGGCAAGGCACACCTGCAGGGCTTCGGCTCGCTCGAAGGCGTCATCCGCACCAAGGGCGAACTCTATGAAAACCTGGCAAAGCGCAAGGATAGCGTCATCTTCATCAACGCCGACAACAAGTACCTGATGGACATTCTGCCCCAAGGTGTCAAAGCCGAGTACTACACCCGTGATGAGAACAAGGTCGGAGCAGCAGTCTATGGCCAAATTATAGCCTGTGACCCATTCCTGCGCCTGAAATGGCACTCAACCAACAGCGACTGGCATGAGGTGGCCACCCACCTTATCGGCAGTTATAACCTTGACAACGTGTTGGCTGCGATTACCGTAGGTCTGCACTTTGAGGTTTCACCTGAACAGATTTGCCACGCAATCGAGAACTACGTTCCTGCCAACAACCGCTCACAACTCACCGAGACGCCCTATAACCACCTAGTAGTAGACGCTTACAATGCCAATCCCACATCGATGGTGGCAGCGCTCGACAACTTCTGCCTGATGGAAGTGGCTCCCAAGATGGCGATTCTGGGCGAGATGCGTGAACTGGGCGACAGCAGTGCCGAGGAGCACCGTCGTTTAGTGGAAAAACTGGCCAACTGTCCCTTTGACGAGGTGTGGCTTGTAGGTGACGAGTTCAAGGATATTGATTGCCCCTACCGCAAATTTGACGACGTGGAGCAAGTCAAGGCCGCCATTGCTGCCGACCGACCTGAGGGCTACTACATCCTCATCAAAGGCTCCAACGGCAACCGCCTGTTCCAGCTCCCCGAGGTGCTGTAATTCGCTGTTGCTCTAAAGGGAATAAAACAAGTGCAACAAACGCAGAGTTCAAATGACTGCGTTTGTTGCACTAAATTCTTTCCAGGATAACTACCGACGGTAATTAATTGGCCAAGATAATGCTGATAACAGCATTCACGTCGGCTAAGGTCACCTCACCGTCATTATTCACGTCACCATCGAGGTCCTGTACGCCCTTTGTAATCATGTAGATGACGGCGTTAACGTCGGCAATCGATACCTCTCCGTCTTTGTTGACATCACCCTTGATGGGTCCACTAGCAGGGAAGATAATGGTGTGGGTGCTAACATTAGCCAAATTAATCTGCTCGGCGTTGCTATAGTAGTAGGCTTTAGCAAAGTACTTCCAACCATCGATGACGTTATCCATGTGGAAGGTCAATTTCTTTGTCTCCTGAGGAGCAAGCACCAAATGCTGGCTTAAGGTCTGTACCAATGTTCCCGTGGTGCCATAAACCCGCTTATAGAGTTTAATCGTGATATCTTCGTCATAGGTATTGGTGCCGACATTGGTTATTTGCACATCCATGCCAAAGTAATTGGCGGTTATTATCTTATCACCGGCATTCGTCACATTGAGGGCTGTTGCCTGTCCCGTGAGCGAGGCAGCGGGCATCGGGTTAATCGTAATCGTCTTGGTCGCCAGCACATTATTACCCTCCTCATCGGTTGTGAACTTTAAGTCCACTGTACCAACAGCCTCTGGCTCATAACGGTAAACGACATTGCCACTCTCATTCTTATTGAGGTCGACAAAACCCATCGCAACAAGTTCATTCTTGGCAAACATATAAATGATGTCGTTACGGGTATTTCCCAGATTAGTCACATTAAGAGTGATGTCCACCGGCCTAGTGGGATGCATATGACCAGTCGCAGTAATATTGTTGACCTGATAGTACGGAGCCATGCCAGCGCCATGCCCGATTATAGTACAGTTGTTTCCACTAATTATCACTTCGTAGAAAGAAATATCACTACCTACACATGGAGCCCATTCTTCCTCAAAGAGATCTTTATAGATAGGCAATATGCGGTATGAGCCACTAGTGATACCACTACCAAATGACAAGGTTGAAGTGATTGTGCTATAATACCAGGAAGGCAGACCATACTTGATTCCGTTCTCAAGCACCGAAAGCAATTGGTTGCCTTGATACAGTCCCCATCCATAGTAAAAGTCAATGGGATTATTCATATAATTTCCAAACTGAGTGGCCTGAGTCAGCGTGAAATTCTGACTTGACAAGGTGCGTGTTCTCTTAAAGTCCTGTATTTCAACACCTCTGACAGCGACTTCTAAATCTTCCACATAGGTTTCACCAGGTTCCAACCCAGCAACAATGTATTGATTTGAGACATAGCCGTATGAACCACCGGCTCCCCCTGTTCCTTCTAGGTCAGGATTGAGCACATTGAGCAGGAAATAACCATTACTCTTGCCATTCCATCCCCAATTGAAGTGGAATCTTCCTTGACCATCATAACCATCACACACAAAGGAATGGCCCGATGATTCCTTGTGACCGCTATAGATGACTGGACGTCCAGCCTCTAACTCGTCAAGGACGAGTTGCTCCCATTCCGGAGTTGTGTAGAAGATACGTCTGACAGCTTTGGCATTGGGCGAATAGCCAAAATATTGAGACATAGCAGCCGGAACGTCACTTGTTTGAGCTGAAGATGAATTTTTCATGAAGTCCATTTGTACTGCTTGGGCGCAATAGAGGGAAAGTTGAGCAGCAGCTCGTCCTTCGGCGCTAAGGCTATCGCTCGTGAGATAGGTGTTCTGCATGGCATCCCAATTAAAGTCCACAGCCGGCAAAGCAGGCATTTCGACACCTAATGTCTCGCTACGATAGTAAGGAACAATCTCCGACCTCTTGGGCCATTTCCAGTAGTACATCACCTGGGCCATCGCCGTTGCCACACAGCCCACATAGGCATGTTTGCCATTGGACAAGAAAGGAAGCATTGTGTTAAAAGGTGGATTTTGGGACCAGACTGCATCCACCATGGGAAGAATCGGAGTTGATGAACTGATGTGTGCTGCCATCTTGCCGCCTTGGTCCAAGGCTGCAATCTGTTGGGCATAACCATCAAGCCATTCTTCCATAGCCTCGGGCACCGAGGTGACATCAAACGATCCCTGATCACTATAGCCAAGCACCAGAGGCACTCTATCATCACCAGCCACAATGACAAATCCGTCATTGCTGCTACCGGCGTTAAACACATAATAGGGAGCAGGGGTCGTCGCATTGATTGAAGGCGCCTTACGAGCCAGCTGCATACTTCCTCCATTCACTTTCCTGACATGGGCGGACATAAAGTCGGCAGCAACTTGACGGGCCCTACTCTCACTGATGGTCGCTGCCCAAGAAGGGCACAACATCACCGCACAAAACAGTGCAATTAAAAGTATCCGATTTCTCATATTCAAATCAATAAAAGTGCATATTATGTATCATTTTGCAAAGATAATCATTTTTCTGGAAGAATCTAACATTAGGCGATTGTAATTACACCATTATTTTGTCAAGAGAGGGAAAGTTGCTATATTTGCAGATATATAATGTATAACCAATCCAACAACCAAAATGAAGAGAATATTATTGATTCTTGCGGCAGTTGCAGGCCTGTTCACTGCCCAGGCAGCAAAAGTCAACGTGGACCGCATCGAGCCGACTGACTGGTATGTCGGTCTTCGCGCTATCCCTAGCGTGCAACTCATGGTGTATGGCAACGGCATCGGCAGTGCCGAGGTGACTACTCAATATCCCGGAGTGACCATCGATAGTGTGGTAAGGGTTGATTCGCCCAACTATCTGCTCGTGTACATCGACACCCGCAATGCCCAACCCGGCACCATGGAACTCAAGTTCCAGCAGGGACGCAACAAGAAGGTCGTAAAATACCAACTCAAGGCCCGCGAGAAACGCGGCAGCGAGCGCATGGGATTCACCAATGCCGATGTGCTCTATATGCTCATGCCCGACCGCTTTGCCGACGGCAACCCTGCCAACAACCAACTACCAGGCATGGAGGCCTACACAAATGACCGCACAAAGCCCAGCCTGAGGCACGGCGGCGACATCGAAGGCATTCGCCAGCACCTGGATTACTTTACCCAACTGGGCGTTACCGCCTTGTGGTTCACCCCCGTGCTGGAGAACAATTCACCTGATGGGCACAACCACTCGACCTATCACGGCTATGCCACCACCAACTACTATCAGGTGGATCCACGCTTTGGCACCAACGAGGAGTACCGCCGCCTGTGCGACGAGGCCCACAGCCGTGGCCTCAAGGTGGTGATGGACATGATTTTCAACCACTGCGGTGACTATCACCCCTGGTTGAAGGACATGCCAACCCATGACTGGTTCAACCAGCCTGACTATAAGAACAACTATTTGCAGACCAGCTACAAACTCACGCCAGTGATGGACCCCTATGCCAGCGAGGTGGACCTCAAGGAGACCGTGGAGGGTTGGTTCGTCCGCTCGATGCCCGACCTGAACCATCACAACGTCCATGTGATGAACTACCTGATTCAGAACAGCGTCTGGTGGATTGAGACCGTGGGTATCGACGGCATCAGGATGGACACCTACCCATACGCCTATGCCGACGCCATGGCGCGCTGGATGAAGGTACTCAACACCGAGTATCCCAACTTCAATGTCGTTGGCGAGACCTGGGTTGAGAATCCTGCCTATACCGCCGCCTGGCAGAAAGGCAACAAGATGGGCATGCCCGAGAGCTACCTGCCCACCGTGATGGACTTCTCCTTCTATGAGAAAATCGACAGCGCCAAGCATGAGGAAACCGACGGCTGGTGGCGTGGTTATAACCGCGTGTACAACAGCCTGTGCCATGACTACCTCTACCCCAACCCGTCGAGTGTGATGGCATTTATCGAGAATCATGATACTGACCGCTTCCTGCGCAACGGCCAGGACGTTGCAGCGCTGAAACAAGCCCTTGCCCTGTTGCTGACCATCAAACGCATCCCACAACTGTACTACGGCACCGAAATCCTGATGAACGGCACCAAGGAGATTACTGATGGCAACGTGCGCAAGGACTTCCCCGGCGGTTTTCCCGGTGACCCGAAAAACGCCTTCACTGTCGAGGGTCGCACACCTGAACAGAACGATATGTTCAACTGGCTGAGTGTCCTGCTGCACTGGCGTCAGGGTAATGAGGTCATCACCAAGGGTAAAATGACGCAATTCATCCCCAAGGACGGCATCTATGTCGTTGCCCGCACCTATAAGGGACGCCATGCCGTGACCATTATCAATGGCACGTCACAACAGCGCCAAATGAAGCTCGACCGATACAACGAGGTCTTCGGCAACGCCACAGTAGCCCGCGATGTGCCCACAGGAAAGACTGTGAACCTCACCAGCGGTGAGATTACCCTACCCGCCCGCGGCACACTCGTGCTGGAGTATTAAATCTCGAACAAGACAGCAATTCACCGCTTTCCTGCACCTACAGGAAACGGTGAATTGCTGTCTTGCATTTCCTTTATAAAAATGTCTTGTCAAAGTTTGGCTGATCTTCACGAATTTAGTAATTTTGCGACAAAATTTACGAGATATCAGTGAAGATTGATGGGTTTACTAAGTAAATACTATTCAAACTACAGGCATCCTAAAGGATTGCTTGGCAGATACGTTGTCAAAGCCATGAACGGCAAACGCCATGGTGCGCTTGCTGAGTGGGCGCTGAACTTTGTCGATATCAAAGAGGATGCCCATGTCCTGGACATCGGTTGTGGCGGTGGTGCCAATGTGGCTCGTATGCTCGTCAAGTATCCAAAGGGTACGGTCAATGGCGTAGACTTTGCTCCTGCAGCAATACAAATCGCACGCAGGCTCAACAGCCAAGCGATTCTCAAGAACCGTTGCCGTATCATCGGCGGCAATGCCAAGATGTTGCCTGTCATCAAGGATACCATCGATTTTGCCACAGCATTTGAAACCGTTTACTACTGGCCCGCATTCGAACTATGTCTTCTCGAGATATACCGCGTGCTCAAATCCGGAGGCTATTTCTTGATTGCCAATGAAACCGATGGCATTGACCCTATCGGTGAGAAATGGGCTAAGCGTATCGGCCACATGTACATCTACACTGCCGAGGAATTGAAAGATTGCCTCGTTGGGGCGGGTTTTATCAACGTCACCATCCACCACGACCCTGCTACGCATTATCTCTGTGCTATTGCTCAAAAGCCTTAGTCCAGAGTGCGACAAGAATAAACAATAAACAAAGACCGCGTAGATTGACAGTCACGCGGTCTTTGATTATTCTTAATAGAATCCAAAAGAACTATTCCAGGAAGTTTTTGAGTTCATAGAGGGCTGGCTGCACTTTGCCAGTCTCGTGGCTCCACAGACCGGCATTGTACCAAGCATCGTTGACGTGAAGCGTGCTCCAATAGCTCCCGCCCAGACCATACTCGTTAGCTTCGGGGAACCACCAGAACAATCCCTTGACGCGGACATAGGGCTTGAGTTTAGCGATGAGGTCGGCAGTATACTTGCGCTGTCCCTCGTATGTCAGCGGCCATGTTGACGAGTAGTCAATATCACCCATCGGGTACTTATAGCTATAGCCCGTCTCGACAATCATGATATCCTTGTCCTGGAACGAATTGCTCACGCTATTGAGCGCTGTTGCCAATGTTGACAGATTGCCATGGAAGTAAGGATAATAGCTCAAGCCAATAATATCATAGTCCACCTGCTTGTTCCGCATCTGGTTGTAGAAATTGAGCAGAATGGATGGTTTGGCTACGCGCTCGGTGTGCAGGATGATTTTAGCATTGGGACACTCTTCACGGCAGGCTCGTCCAGCAGCCTTGAGCAGATTGGTAAAACGCACCCAATTGGTCTCGTCGCCGCTATAGCACTTCTTGAGTTGGCTGGTAGGCGTTCCCACCGGTCCCCACAACATACCGTAACTGATTTCGTTGCCCGTCTGGATATAATCGGGCGTCGCTCCAGCGGCTTTGAGGGCACGCAGGCAATCACGCGTGTATTCATACACCCGTTGCGTCAACGCATCGTCATCCAAACCTGCCCACTCGGCGGGCGTAAACTGTTTGACAGGGTCGGCCCAGCTGTCGCTGTAGTGGAAGTCAAGCATGAACTGCATGCCGGCGGCCTTGATGCGCTGTCCGAGCACAATGACGGTATCCAGATTCTGGATAACGCCCTGTCCCACATCGGTCGCCGAAGCATTGGCAGGATTGACGAACAAGCGCACGCGTGCTGCATTCCACCCTTGTTGCTTGGTCCAAGTAATCACATCGTCAATAATCTGGCCATTGATGTCATAGTAATGAGCGTTTCTGATACCATAGCGCAATGCCATGCGCTGGTGTGCCTCATACTTGGTCAGCATCGAGATATCACCACCGACCACGGGACCGTCATAGGGCTCTTCTTCATCACGCCCCAGGATGGTATCAATCACCCTGTTGATATCAGCAATGGTCACCTCGCCGTCACCATTCACGTCACTGGCGGCAGAAAAAACACCTGAGGTAATATCCCCGATAATCACATTCACATCGGCAATGGTCACCTCGCCATCACCATTCACGTCGCTTTTTGATACAGCGCTGGCGCTGAGTGACAAAATCACCAGCGCCAAACACATTAATTTAAATCTCATAGTAAGATAAATACACTCGTTAAGTACGTCAACTCAAAATGATTCCGATAACAGCATTGACATCGGCAATGGTTACCTCATTGTCACCGTTCACATCACCAGCAGCAGTGGGATTTGAAGTCAGAATCATGGTGATAATCGCATTGATATCGGCAATGCTCACCTCACCGTCACCGTTCACGTCACCCTTGACGCGTTCCAGATAAGGCAGATACTCATCGGACACGTCTTTGACGGTATACTTGTTGGTCTGTGACGTCACCTCATAGACGGAAGACTTGGTCACGTGGGTAACGTCCTCGGTCTGGAAGTTTCCGGCATTGCTGCCACCCTGATTGAACACGAAGTTCATGTAGTAGTCCCTGCTCGTGATGGAATAGGTGTGATAGTAGAACTTGACGCCATTGACCTCCTTGGTAGCGGTAATCGTCTGGCCGGGCCAGTTACCGTTAAACTGCACGTCACCACTATCCCATGTATAGAAGTTCACCTGTGACCAGTTGTTGGGAGCAACGGTCGGATCCTTGAGATAAACAGTGATTTCATAAGGCTCAAATGGCTCAATCGGCTGGTTGCCGACAACATAGTTGCGGGTGATAAGACCACTCACTGCGCCATTGATCAGCAGACCCACCTTCAGCGTGCAGTTATCAGTGAGGTTGATGGTGGTACCATTGCTCACCTTAGTACCATTGCTGGCGGTAGGCTCACTGCCATCAAGGGTATAGACGAGCTGTGCACCGTCGGTCTGGCTCACGGCGGTGAAGGTCACATCGATGGCACTCTTATACTCGCCACTGGGCTTGCTCACCCATGCGGTCTCGGTGGTCTTGCTCAACGCCAGACGGTAATTGTTGCCACTTACCACCTGCACATAGGTAGCAGGAATATTGTAAGCTGTCGAACCCATCGCTGCCAGTATAGCACCGCGGGTGCCCATTGTGCTCTGTGCATAGTAGTTCTTATCCTGGGCGTTAGCCATGTTACGTGTCGTGCTGGTGTTGGTGATTCCAGCGAGCTGACGGGCATAAATCATCTGCTTGATGTTCTCCTTGTAGTCAATCCAGTGCTTGAGGAAGATGCACGGGGTGCCGGGCATCGCCAGCAGATAGGCGTTGGCAGCCTCAATATTGGTACGGATGGGGTCCTGCTGGTTACCGGCATCACGGTACTGCGTGTCGTGGTTCTCAACGAAGGTCACTGCATAGCGCTTGTAGTTGTTATCCAAGCACAGACCCTTGCCAGTGCCTGCAAGATTGCTCCACTTACTTGAATTGACAGCGTCACGGATGGTGTAACGGAAGGGGAAGTCAAATGCTGCACTCTGAACCACACCATCAACCTTGGTGCCGTCAATCCACGCCTTCACCGTCGGCAGATAGCCATCCCAGAACTCACCAACCGAGAACTCGGGAGCTGCATCCACGTTATACAATCCCGTGTAGGATGCGGCATAGCCCTTGGTCATATCATAGCGGAAGCCCACATAGCCCAGGTCATTGAGCAGGAACTTCAGGTAGGCCTTGACAATCGTCTGCACGTTTTCGCTCTTGTGGTCCAGGTCACGCATGCCGCTCCAGTCTTCACCGGTGTCGTAATTGGCACTAAGTGACTTGCCATTCTGGTTTGCCCATTCGAGCGTGGCGCCACCGTCATCGTTGCGGCAGATGTCGGTGGATTTCATTTCATAAGTCCTGCCCTTATACACCTCGATGGGGAAGGTCACCCAGTTGTTGATTGTCTTGCGGTGGTTGATGACCACATCGGCGATGGTGCCGATGCCCTTATCCTTGAAGGTATTGATCATCGAGCGCAGCTGTGCCTCGTTACCAAAGGAACTGCTGTAATTATTGAACCAATACAGGTCATCATAGCCCATCGACTTGCCGCCGCAATAGCCACTCTGCGGTATCCACACGAGTTTGAAAAACTCCGACAGTTCATCGGCCTGGGACTCGAGCTTGGTCCATTGGGTCTCGCTGAAAGAGTCCCAATAGAAGCCCTGCAACATCACGCCGTTATATTGTTCCGGCCAACCTTGTGCCAGCATCAGCAACGGCAACATCACAACAAGTGAAGTAAGAATCTTTTTCATAGTCTATGTCATTTTTGAATGGTTGTTTTCTCTAAAATTTGTGCATGCAGATTGTACTGCCAAATTTATGCAAATATAGCAATTTATCCTCACTTCCAACTCATTTTACACAAAAAACACAAAAAAATATTCAAGGGCAACCGATTGCAAGGCGGGGACGCGCCTCATGTGGCACGTCCCCGCCGGGAATTCTCAGTTATGACAAGTGCTTACTGCATAATGAAGTAGTACCTGCCCATGATGTCGTTGAACACAACAGTGTAGGTTCCAGCCTCAACAGGGATGTTGGGACCGCCCTGGGTGCCCACACCCACGGGGAAGGTCGTTGCGCCCCAGTTCACAGCCCATGTGCCATTGGCAAACTTGAGCTCGGTGTTATCATAGGTCACGTCCTTCATAATCCAGTCGTGATTCTCGACCACAGTGCTCATGGGCGTCATAGCGTTACCGCTAACGTCCCAATCCTGATAACCGCCAGGCATGGTAATCATGCCATAGACACCTACCAAACCATCGTAGGGCTCAACTGACAGCGTCTCGGCGTTCATGTCGTAGGTAATCACGTAGTAGCCGTCGGCAGGCACCTCAATGTTGCCACTGCCGCCATCGTTCTTCACGTAGCCGTCAGCACCCTGACCCCACTGCTCGTCCCAGTTGCCGGGATTGTGGATAATCTTGAAGCCCTGGCCGGCAGGGAAGAAACCAACATAGTTAAGAATCGTGTAGTCCTCAGCCTCGGCGTACATGGGAATGAGAGCGGTACCCACGTTGGCGGGATCGTTGCCCCATGAACCGTCACCGATGCACGAACCCACCAGATACCACAAGTCGGGCACTTCGATGGGAGCGGGGATAACATTAACATCAAACGGTTCGCTCATGATTGTGGTAGCAGTGACACCATTGCTCATCACGCACATCACACGGGCGAGGAGTACGCGGAGCTCGGGAGCCTTGCCAAAGAGCGAAACCACATAGTTTGAAAGTTCATCAGCATCCATCGTACCGTCTAAACCCAGAACGAAAGGCTCGCCATTGAGATAGATAGTATATTCAGGATGATAAGTGGTGTCAGTGGTAGCCGGAGCAGTGATGTTGCACACCTTAACGCGATCTCCTGTCACCTCAGCAAAGTCAATTACGTCTGCAGGAGTTACCGAACCAGTTCCGAAGGTAATTACTTCGGCCTGGGGATTGCTCTGGGGCTCTGCCCAATCCTTGAAATCCTCGGTACAGCTTGCCAGCAACAAGCCCATTGCAGCAATATATAAAAACTTCTTCATTTTTTATTTCTCAGTTTTCAGTTCTCAGTTCTCAGTTTTCAGTTGAATGCGGATGCCGCTGACAACTGAAAACTGATGACTGAAAACTTGGTTATTAATTTACTCGACAGGGACAAAGTTGTAGGTGCCCAAGATATCGTTGAAGTATACATGGTAGGTACCAGCAACAACATTGATGTTGGGACCGTCCTGAGTACCCTGGCCATGCGGGAAGCCAACACCACCCCAGTTCACAGCCCAGTCGTTGTCGGCAGCAAACTTGAGACCAGTGTCCTCATAGGTCACACTCTTAAGGAACCAGTCATGGTTCTCAACATTGTCAAGGGTGCTCATGGGATTCAACAGGTTATCGGCAGTGCTCCAACCCTGATAATCACCAGGCATAGCAATCTGGGTGTAAACACCCACAGCGCCCTCGTAAGGCTCAATGGTGAGCTCGTCGGTAGCGGTGTTGAGGTGGATCTTGTAGTAACCATCGGCAGAAAGCTTAATGTCACTGCTGCCACCATCATTCTTCACGTAGCCAGCGTCGCCCTGGCCCCACTGCTCGTCCCAACTACCGGGAACCTTGACAAGCTTGAAGCCCTGGTCGGCGGGGAAGTAACCCACATACTGGATTTCACCGGGCATTACACTGCCATCGGTGTCATAAACGGGATACATCGGGATGAGAGCGGTACCCACATTAGCGGGATCGTTGCCCCATGAACCGTCACCGATGCAAGCACCGATGAGGTACCACAGTTCAATCTCATCGCTAACCTCGGCGCTGAGGTCAACATAATAGGGATTCACTTCCAGACTTACTACATTGGAGTAAACGGGCTCTGCACCAGCAGTGATAGCACGGCAGCGCACATACACCGTCTGCTTCTCAGGCACAGTTTCCTCTTCCCATTGGAAAATACGATTCAGCGCCTTGTTCAGGTCCTCAACATTCATGTCGCCACTGCAACTAGCATATACGGCCCTCAACACTGAATAGTTGGCAACGGTAGCGCCAGTAGTGTCGGCAGCAGCCATCTCGGTCGAAACGGTCCACTCGTTGGTGGGAGATACCTCGAACTGGTACTCACAGGCTGCAGGCCAGCCGCCGAAGTCGGGCTGTGACCAAGCCATGGGAATGCCCGTGGAAAGAGCCAAGTCAACCATCGGGTTCACAGGTTCATTGAGCTTGAACGTGGTAGGTTGCTTCAGCGTGGGGTTGGAATCACGGTCATCCTCGCATGCGGTGAACACGAGTGCCATGCTCAGCAGCATCAGTGATGATAAAAATATCTTTTTCATTTTCTTATTGTCATTATTTTAAGTTTTCAGTTTTCAGTTTCCAGTTTTCAGTTGATTGCGAATGCCGCTGACAACTGACGACTGATGACTGACAACTTTTAATTGTTAGACATTACAATCACATTAATAACCGGGATTCTGTGACAGATTGGAGTTAGCAATCAGGTCATCGGTGGGGATAGCAAACACATTGCGGAATGCCTCGAAGTCGCGACCTGCGTAAACGCCACCCTTCCATTGCCACTGGTAGCCGGTGTCGCCACCAAACTTGTTGAAGCGAATCAAATCCACACGACGACGGCCCTCGAAGTAGAACTCACGGCCCCACTCATCGAGAATCTGGTCGAGCGTGTAGCGGTTGCGCTGCAGGGCGTGGGCACGGCCACGGATTGCATTGATAGCAGCCACGGCCTCGGCGGGAGCAACATCACCACTCATGCGGGTAAGGGCCTCTGCATAGGTCAGATAGGCCTCAGCCACACGCATGTAGAACAGGTGAGAATCAGCAAAGGTAATATCACTGCCCTTGCTGCCGTCGCACATGAAGTTGTTGAACTTGGCAACAGCATAGCCATACTTGAAGTTGGACTCATCATTCACATTGAGGTAACGGCCCTCGGTCTCAAACAGAGCGCGGTCATCCTCAGCGATCTCGGCAAGGTCATAGGCATGGCCCGAAGGAGCGTCATCGTTGGGGAAGAACAGACGAACCAGCTCGGGACGAGCACGGTTACCACTCCAAGCACTGTTGTTGTACAGACCATTCACCTCAGTCTCATCGTAGCGGTTGGGATGAATGTCAGCATCGGCGGTAGAGCAGATCAGGAAGTTGGTACCGCCCCACGAGGTGGTGCGAGTACCATCTTGGATAACAGGGAACACAGCCTCATAGGCGGCATCGGTCTTGCTGTTATCACCCATGAACAGCATCTGGTAAGCCGTGAACTGACGGCCATTGGTATTGTAGCCCACAGTGTGCAGCTTGTAAGGTGAATCCATGACCTTCTTGGCATAGTTAGCAGCATCTTGCCAGCGGGGAGTGCCCGTGTACACCTGAGAGTTCAGGTAGATGCGGGAAAGCAGCATCCAAGCGGCAGCCTTATCAATGCGGCCATAACCATCCTCACCATATTTCTTGGGCTTCGGGTCGTTCAGGATAGTAGCATTGTCATTGGAATCCTCGCCGATAATAGCCTTCAGCTCCTTCTCGATAAACTCACACACCTGTGCACGGGTGTACTGCTCGGGGTTATCACCCGAAATAGTGGTTGCAAAAGGAATGTTGCCAAAGGCATCGGTCAACAGATAGAACTGGAAGGCGCGCAGGAAGCGGACCTCGGCAGTCATCGTGGAATTATAGTCACCATAGACCTGCAGATACTGGTTGCAGAAGGTGATACCGATACACAGGCCATAGTAGTAGCCGCGAAGCATCGGGTGACTGGCATCGTAGGTATTGTGGCAGTAGGAGGGGATACCCTCATCACCCCAACCGCAGATAGCCTCATCGGTGGTCAACTCGTTAGAGTTCCACATCTGGCGATACTTGTGCTGGAAACCACCATCAAGACCGTCGACGTCAACATTTTCGTCACCACCGTTGTTACCCGAGGTAGCGAATACCGAATAGCACTTGTTGAACAGCTGCTCGGGAGTGACATCGCTCTGCAGTGACGGGTCAATAGGCTCTACGTCCAAGTCCTTGACACATGAGGACAATCCACTCATCATCAACAGGACCGCAGCACACATGATATATTTGAAAAACTTATTCATTGTGATCAATCTAATTAATAAATTAATGTGTCAAGGCAATTAGAAGTTCAGGCTCAAACCAACGATGAATGAGATGGGACGGGGGAAGATGTCACCGCCGATACCACCGAATACCTCGGGATCGATACCATCATACTTGGTGATGCAGAACACATTGGAAACGGTACCGTAGAGACGGCCACCGACACCATTGTAACTGCCACGCTTGAACAGGTTGTTGAAGCTGTAACCCAGGGTGATGTTGTCACACTTGAGGAACGAAGCGTTCTGTACCCAGTAGTCGCTGAAGTTAGCGTGGTTGTTATAGGTCTGCCAGCCCATCTCAACCGACGTGCGGGGACGGTTGTTCAGATAGAAGGCACCAACCTCCTCGAACACTGCAGCGGGGCTCACGTTGTGATAACCCTGCATCACATTGTTGAACACGTAGTTGCCGATGCTGGCACGCAGGTTGAAACCGAAGTCCCAATTCTTCCAGTCAAGGCGCGAACCCAGACCCATGGTTACAGGAGCCCACGGCGACTTGTACAGGTACTTGTCGGCGTCACTGATCACACCGTCACCGTTGCGGTCAACCACCTGGCCCTCGATGGGCTTGCCGGCCTGGTCATAGACCTGCTGGTAAACATAGAAGCTGTTCGAGGGATGACCTACTACGTGAGCCTGAGCAGGACCGTTGATACCGATGCTACCAGTGGTCACGAAGTAGCTGGGATCGTCGTTGATGAGCTCGAGGACCTTATTGCTGTTGTAGGTCAAGTTATAGTCGATGGTCCACAACAGGTCATTGGTAGAGATGGCCTTCCAGTTCAAGGTGAACTCAAGACCGGTGTTGCGCAGCGAACCAATGTTCTTGTAGAACGCGTTCTTGAAGTTGGTCATAGCCGAGAAGGTGGCCCAGTTCAACAGGTCGGTAGTCTTGCGATAGTACCAGTCGATGCTACCGCTCAGACGCTGGTTCATGATACCCCAGTCAATACCGACGTTGGTCGTTGTGGTGGTCTCCCACTTGAGCTCGGGGTTGTAAACATTGGGCTTAGCCTTGGAGCCGTCACCTGAAATATCATAGAAGGAACCCATGCTACCGTTGCTCATCACGTAGGTGGCAAAGTAGTTATAGTCACCGATGCCTTCCTGCTGACCGGTCTTACCCCAACCGAGGCGCAACTTGAGGTCGCTGAAAGCACCATCCTTCATGAAGGCTTCCTCGTTGATCTTCCATGCAAAGGCTGCCGACGGGAACATAGCCCAGTGCTTTTTGAAGCGTGACGAGCCGTCATAACGCATGGTGAAGGTCAACAGGTAGCGGCTAGCGTAGCTGTAATTCATACGGCCAAAGAACGATACCAAGTAGTTCTCGGTGCGGTAACCCAGACCGTTGTTCTGGCGGTAAACGCCCTCGGCACGGATGGCACCGGCCTTGGAGTCACCAATGTTGTACTGGGCTCCGGGAATCCACTGGCCAGGAACGACCTTAAGTGCGCCATTCTCGGCATCAGCAGCGAGGAAGTAGAGTTCCGAAGTGCTGGGATAGGTACCCCACGACTCGTTATACTCCTTGCGCCAGTTGTGCTGCCACTCGTAACCTGCCATGATGTCGAAATGGTGCTTGTCGTTGAAGTCCTTGTAGTACTGAGCATAAGTACTCAACTGCAAGTTCTCCTTGCTCTGGGTATAATAGCTGTTATTGCCCCAGTAGTTGGAGGTGTTAGAGATATTGGCACTGATGTTGTGACCATTACCGCCGGTGAAGTCACCACCCAGGGTGAGGTGGAGCCTCAAGTCCTCAAAGCCGTGAATCTTGTAATCGATGTCGGCGCTACCGATGAACGAGTGGGTCTTACCACTGTTGTCATGGTTGTCGAGCATTGCCACGGGGTTGTAGGGTGCGTTGGTGTTCTTGGTATAGGGCCAAGCGGGATCAGAGCCATTGGGCTGCATCCACTCGAAATAGCCACCAGTACCGTCATACATCGGGTTGTTGCTGGTAATAGGCTGCGTCGGGTCCATGCGAACGGCATTACCCACAGCACCAGTGTCAGCCCAACGAGACTTGGTCCAAGCCAACTTACCGTTGAGGTTGAAGGTCAGATGATCGTTGAACAGCGAAGGATTCAGGTTCAAGGCCACGGTATAACGCTTGAAGTCAGAGGTCTTGAGGATACCTTGCTGGTCGGTGAAGCCTGCCGAAACACGATAAGGCAGATAATCACCTACAGAACCGGCCACGGTCAGGTTGTGGTCATGGCTCAATGCAGTGCGGTAAATCTCTTTCTGCCAGTCGGTGTTGGCATTGCCCAGCAGCGACAGGGCATTATCCCTACGGGTGTTGTTCTCGAAGATTTTCTTCACGAAATCACGGTACTCATCACCGGTCATCACGTCGATGGTCTTCTTCTTCATGCTCCAAGTCACACTACCGTTATAGGAAACGGCGGGACGCTGGCCACGACGACCTTTCTTGGTGGTGATGATGATGACACCGTTAGAACCACGGCTACCGTAGATGGCGGTGGCCGAAGCATCCTTCAGCACGTTGAAGCTCTCGATGTCCTGGGGGTTAACCAGTGACAGGGGGTTGGACAGACCGCTCACACCGTTGTTATCCATGGCGATACCATCGATAACGATGAGGGGGTTGTTGCTGGCGTTCAGTGACGAACCACCACGCACGCGGATGGTTGCACCGCCACCAGGCTCACCACTGTTGCTGGTCACGCTCACACCGGCAACCTTACCGCCGAGCATGTCCTGAGCGCTGACAACGACACCCTTGTTCTTGGAATCGGGCTTGAGAGCCGCTACCGAACCGGTCAAGTCGTTTTTCTTAACGACACCATAACCGATGACCACCAGATTTTGCAGCATCTGGGTGCTCTCGGCCAGGGTGATTACTAAGTCACTGGCTGCCGTCACCTCATGGGTGTCGTAGCCGATAGACGAAATCTGGAGCTTGGCGCCCTGAGGCACACCTTCGAGGGTGAACAGACCGTCAAAGTCGGTTACTGTACCCTGCTGGGTGCCAGCGACACGAACACTCGCGCCGATGACAGGCTCGCCGGTAGCATCCTTCACAATGCCATTCACAGTAATCTGTGCATAGGCTCCCAGTGACAGGAAGAGTCCCATCACGAGGGTAAGAATCCTAATAGGAATTCTGATGTTTACCTGCTTCATTTTAAAATTTTTAAAGTTAATATTATATTGGTAATCAATCGTTTAATATTCGTTTACAACGCTAAAAATCGTCATATCCATATTTCTACCTAGGTTTAAAGGCCTATTTTGCAGCCTATAAAACATGGCAAAAATAGAAATATTAAATATAACTTTCTTTTTTATTAATGTTAAAAAAATGTTTAATTGAATGCAATCGTTTGCGTAGTCCGTTTTTTCGTTGTAATTTCGCAACAGATTGCTGGTTAAGTACTACCATCAACTCCAACCAACTTAAGTTATTATAATTGAATCACAATGGATGATAAACGACAGATGACTATGAAAGATATCGCCCGCGAGTTGGGCGTATCAGTAGCCACGGTATCAAGGGCTTTGAGTGACAGCCCCAGCATCTCGCGCGAACGCCGCCAGGCTATCCAACAATTCGCCCGAGAGCACAACTATTTTCCCAATGTCATTGCCGAGCAGCTGCGACACAGCCGTCGCAACCCTTCGCGTGCCATCGGAGTGATTGTGCCCGAACTGGTGCATTACTACTTCTCGTCCATCCTCGATGGCATCGAGAGCGAGGCGTCGTCGCGAGGCTATCATCTGATTGTGGCAAAAAGTAACGAGAGTTATGAGCGCGAGGTGCAGATATGTGAGGCGATGCTGAAGAACAAGGTGTGCGGCATCATCGTGTCCCAAGCCAAGGACACCGAGCGCTATGACCACTTTGAGCATCTCACAGCGGCAGGCGTGCCGCTGGTATTCTATGACCGCATCTGCCCCGCCCTCAACGCCAGCCGCGTGGTGGTCGATGATTACATGGGCACCATGAATGCCGTGTCACACCTTATCGAGACGGGGTGCAAACGCATCGCCTTCTATGGGGCATCGATGAATATGATGATTGCCAAGAATCGCTTCAACGGTTACCGCGACGCCCTGTACAAGTATGGACTGACACTCGACGAGGACCTGGTGCGCATCTGCGACAACCGCGCTGATGCAGAACGCATTACGCCCGCCATGATGCACATGGAGAACCGCCCTGACGCTTTCTTTGCCGTCAACGACGAGACCGCCATCGGCATCCTCTCGGTGGTCAAGCGTATGGGCTATACCGTCCCTGACGACGTGAGCATCTGCGGCTTCACCAACGGTTTCCGTGCCACGGTGTGCGATCCGATGCTGACGACGGTGGAGCAACGCGGCACCCAAGTGGGAAAAGAGGCCGCCGACATCCTTATCGGTCTGGTAGAAGGCACTCTGTCACCTGACCACGCCGAGAAACGCATCGTCAAGACCCGCCTCGTCATCCGCGGCACCACCCGCCACCCATAAATTTAAAAACAAGAAATACAAAAAATACAATTAAACAATGATTGATGTCCACAAATTAAAGGAGCATGTTTATGATGTTGTAGGCGCTCTCTATGAAGTCCATAAAGAGCTCGGTGCTGGACTCAACGAATACTGTTATCAAGAAGGTTTGCAAATTCAACTTGAGGAATCACAAATTCCCTACAAAAAAGAACTCACATTCTATCCACGGTATCATGGGCAACAGATGAAAACCCACTATCGCGTTGACTTTCTTTGCAAGGATGACATAGTCCTTGAATGCAAGTCAGTTGAAGAGTTGAACAACAACCACCGAGCCCAATTGTTCAATTACATGAGGCTACTGAATCTCCCATGTGGAATTTTAGTGAACTTTGCTCCAAAAAATGTTGACATTCAACGGTTTTTTTATGATACAGAGAAAAGAGACATCCTAGATGTATATGGGCGTCTAGTTCACAGATACAGATAATAATTGTCCATAAGATTTTATATTTGTATTTCTTGTATTTCTTGTTTTCATAATTCTTACAGATATCAACTAAATACTTGTTTTTATGAATAATATAAAGAAATTTTTTGTTGTCGTGATGGCTGTAATGGCGCTTAGCGCTACGGCCCAAGTGGAGAGGCCCAAGTTGGTTGTGGGGCTCGTTGTGGACCAGATGAGGTGGGACTACCTCTATAACTATCAGTGGGGGGAAGGCGGCTTCAAGACATTGCTCCATGACGGTTACCTGTGCAATAACACCATCATCGACTATGTGCCCACGGTGACCGCAATCGGGCACTCCAGCATTTACACGGGCACGACACCCGCCTTTCACGGCATCGCGGGCAACAACTTCATGCTTAACGGCAAGAATGTGACCAGCGTGCAGGACGATTCCGAACGGGGCGTAGGGGGTAACGAAAAGACCCGCGGCAAGTCACCGCGCAACCTGATTACGACCACCATTGCCGACCAGTTGCTGCTTGCCACCGACTTCAAGAGTCGCACTGTGGGCATCGCCCTCAAAGACCGCGCCGCCATCCTGCCGTCGGGACACCGCCCCATCGGCGCCTATTGGTATGATAATGGCAGCAAGTCTATGGTTACCAGCACTTACTACATGGATAAACTGCCGAAGTGGGTCAGTGACTTCAACAAGCAACACCGTGACGAGCTTTCCAGCGATGTCTATAACCTTCCCATTGGTACGACTTTGACCTTTGCGCTCGCCGAGCAGGCACTCATCAACGAGAAATTAGGCCAAGGCGAGGTAACTGACATGCTCACCATCAGCGTTTCCAACACCGACATGTGTTCGCACTACTACGGTACCCATTCGCCCAAAGTCGATTCCATCTATCAGCAATTGGACAAGGAAATTGCCCATTTCATCGAAGTTTTGGATCAACGCATCGGACGCGGCAACTACCTGCTGTTCCTGAGTGCCGACCATGGTGGCACCCACAGCTATCCCCGCATGACCAAGCACGGACTGCCCAGTGGCTGCTGGCAAAATCCCGACGCCCTCACGGCTGCCAACACCTTGCTCGAGCAACAATTCGGTGTAAAAGACATCCTCAAGGCTGAGATGGAGTACACCTTCTACCTCAATCACGAGGTCATCAACAATGCCCATCTCAACTATGACGAAGTAATGCGCGCCGCTTGCCAGGCTCTGGAAACCCCCGAGGAAATACAATGGGCCATCGATGTTGCCCATATCGACACCTACCCCATTCCTACCATCCTGAAGGAGCGCATCAAGCTGGGTTACTTCCCCGAACGCAGTGGCGAAATCTACATTGTGCCCCGCACGGGAGTCTATGCCGGCAAGAAAGAGGAAGCAGGGTCCAATCACGGCACCTGGAGCCAGAGCGACAGCCACATACCGCTGATTTTTATGGGTTGGCACATTACCCCCGGTGAAACCTCACGTCTCACCCACATGACCGACATCGCAGCCACTGTGTGCGCCATGCTCCACATTCAGGCCCCCAACGGCTGCATCGGCAAGCCGATTTTTGAGTAAAACATTGGTTATCAATATCTTCAACAAGGGCGCACAGGCATAAGGCGCCCTTGTTTCGTAATGTTAAAAAGCCTCTTGAAAACTATGCTTTTCAAGCCACTTTCACCGCCTTGAGACCTACACTTTTTGCTCCCTTTCCAGCATGTTTCAGAGCACTGATTCATCAATAGCAGTAACATTTTTTGCATTTTTTATACTTAGTTTCAAAAAAAAGCAGTAATTTTGTAAAATTCATTATTAATGTGGGTAAGTATCAATGGTTATAATTGACTAATCTTGAGTAGTTCTTTAGCCATGATGTCCTCATAAAACATCCATGAGACGCTCGCAGATAATAGAAATTTGAATAACTTTTTACTATAATTTTTACTATAAATTTAAAAACAAAACGTGTATGAAAAGATTATCTTTACTGCTAGTGAGCCTGCTGCTCGTATGTTCGGCAGCGCTTGCGCAGGTCACCATCACCGGCACTGTGGTGTCGGCAGGTGACAATGAACCTGTCATCGGTGCTACAGTCACCGTTGTAGGCACCAAGACGGGAGCAGCCACCGACCTGGATGGCCGCTTTACCGTGACCGTGCCCAATGCTAACAGCCAACTGAACATCTCGTACATCGGCATGACGCCCGTTACTGTCAAGGCCGAGAACGGTATGGTCGTAGAGCTGCACAGCAACACCCAAGACCTTGACGAGGTGGTGGTAGTTGCTTATGGTACCGCCAAGAAGAGCGAGCTTACCGGTGCCGTGTCACAGGTGACCGCTCAACAGATTGAGGCCCGCCCCGTGACCAGTGTCACCTCGGCTCTGGAAGGTACCACAACCGGTCTGGTTGTGAACTCGACCTATGGCCAGCCTGGTAGTGACGCTTCGGTCCGCATCCGTGGTTTCGCTTCGATTAACGGTAGCAACGAGCCCCTGTACGTCATCGACGGTGTCCCCTTCGGTGGTAACATCAGTGACCTTAACAGTGCCGATATCGAGAGCATCACCGTGCTGAAGGACGCAACCTCGGCAGCTCTGTATGGTAACCGCGCTGGTAATGGTGTTATTCTGATTAACACCAAGAAAGGTCGCAACGACAAGGTTCGCATCAACGCATCGGTCATGATGGGTACTTACAACCGTGGTATCCCCGAGTACGACCGCATGAACGCCCGTCAGTGGATGAATGCTATGATGCAGAGCTATGCTCGTGAGCACTATGTTGCAGGCAACAGCGGTACGAACCCCGACGGCACCCCCAAGGTAATGTCCATGACCGAGGCTATCGCCAACGCCAACAAGGGCATCATCAACGACTATCTGCACTACAACATCTTCAACCAGCCCAACGACAATCTGTTTGACGGCTTCACCTTGAAGAGCAATGCCGAAATCAAGAGCGGTCTGGCTGATGACCTCGACTGGTTCAAGGCTGCTATCCGCAGCGGTTTCCGTCAGGATTATAACCTGAGCGGCGACGGTGGCAACAAGAATGCCAACTACTACTTCGGCGTTGGTTATACCAAGGAAGACGGTTACACCAAGGAGTCGGGCTTTGAGCGTATCACTGGCCGTGCCCGTGTCAATCTGGAGCCCAAGAGCTGGTTCAAGACTGGCTTTACCATGGCTGGTTCTCACCAGTTGACCCGCTTCCACTCCGATAGCGAGGGCAGCTACAAGAACGCTTTCGGCTATTGCCGCAACATCGCTCCTATCTATCCCATCCACCTGCATGACATGAACAGCGCCAATGGCGATTACATGCTCGACGATATGGGCAACAAGATTTATGACAGCGGTGAAATGTTTGGCCGCACCCAGTACCCGGGTCGTCACTACCTGTGGGAGACCGAGCTGGATATGGATAAGACCTACCGCAATGTATTGAACGGACAGGGCTACTTGACCTTCGTACTCCCCTACGGATTTGATATCACCGCCAAGGCTGACCTGAACGTGCGCAACACCGAGAACCGCGAGTACAACAACGCCATCATCGGTGACGGTCAGGGTAACAACGCCCGCACCAAGCGCACCATGTATCGCTACAAGAACTATACCCTCCAGCAGCTGTTGAACTGGAACATGACCTTCGGTGAGCGCCACGCATTTGAGGCCCTGATTGGTCATGAGAACTACTACTACAAGTACAACTACCTGTATGGTTTCAAGGCCAACGAGACCCTTGCCGGTCACATTGACATGATTAACTTCTCTGACATCCAGAACCTGTATGACTATGAGAACAACGACCGCAAGGAGAGCTACCTGGGCCGCATTCGCTACGTCCTGGATGACAAGTATGCATTTGAGGGTTCCTTCCGTCGTGACGGTAGCTCACGTTTCCATCCCAAGCACCGCTGGGGTAACTTCTACAGCTTCGGTGCCAGCTGGATTCTGAGCCGTGAAGACTTCATCCGCAAGTATGACTGGATCAACAACCTGAAACTCCGCGCCGCTTATGGTGAGGTAGGTAACGACCGTGCCGCTGACTACTACAGCTACATGGCACTGTATGACATCACCGTTAACGGTGGTATGGGTGCTCTGGTTAAGAGCCAGCTCACCAACGAGAACCTCAGCTGGGAGTCGGTTAGAAACGCTACCTTCGGTCTCGAAGGCCGTCTGTTCAACCGCCTCAACTTCAGCATTGAGTACTTTATCAAGGGTTCTCATGACCTGATCTTCAGCCTCAACCAGCCGCTGTCGGCCGGTGCAACCAGCACCAGCAGCGCTGTATCACAGGTTCAAGTGAACCTGGGTAACATGGTTAACCGTGGTATCGAGTTCTCGGCAGACGCTGACCTCATCAATACCGGTGACTTCCGTTTCAACCTCGGTCTCAACCTGACCTATCTGAAGAACAAGATTACCAAGATGCCCGACATCTATAATGTTGGCGAGGAGAAGGACGAGTATAATGCCGGTTTGCAGAGCGGTCAGTATAACTACCGTGAGGGCAAGTCGATGTATTCGTTCTACACCTATACTTACAAGGGCATCGATGACATGACCGGTAAGGCTCTCTATACCTACAACGATCATGACTTCTATATTCCTGGTATGCTGAAAGAAGGTGAGGACATCAGCAAACGCGAGGCTATCCCTGCTGAGGAATACGTTGTTATCGACGGTGTTCCCTACGTTTACAAGCCCGCCACCTATGGCAAGCGCGAATGGCACGGCAGTGCAGTGCCCAAGCTCTATGGTAGCTTCAACCCCACTATCGACTTCAAGAACTTCACCCTGAGCGGTATCTTCTCGTTCCAGCTGGGTGGCAAGTGTATCGACTGGACCTATCAGAGCCTGACCTCAATGGGCGGTTCTCCCAGTGCTATCCATGCCGACATGGAGAAGGCTTGGGTTAAGGACCTGAATGGTACCGTAGTTACCTACACTGAAGACCAACTCAAGAATATGCTCGTGGGCGAGGGCGAGAAAGCTTACATCAACTATCCCGCTAGCCGCCTTGATCCCAACGGCACCCCCGCTGTTTACTCTGGCGACAACAGCTACAACAGCGCAACCAGTGACCGTTACATCACCTCATCGAACTTCTTCATCGTGAAGAACATCGGTCTGACTTACCGTCTGCCTCACTCGCTGCTGAACAAGATTGGTCTCACCAACATTTCTCTCAACGCAACTGTTGAGAACCTGTACACCAAGAGTGCTCGCAAGGGTATGAACCCGCAGCAGAACTACAGCGGTTATGTGGGTGACATCCTGGTAACCCCGCGCGTATTCTCGTTTGGCGTAAAACTTGGCTTCTAATCAACAATTCAAACACTTAATATAGCATATCATTATGAAAAAATTCAAATATTTTCTGATTGCAGGTGTTGCTGCTCTAGGTCTGGCTTCGTGTTCGGGTGACTACCTCGACACAGCACCGACCGCCGAAACCGGTACGGCAACCGCATTCGAGACCACCGATAATGTTAAGCTGGCTATCAACGGTTGCGCCCGTGTGATGATGAACCAGTACCTGGGCACTCAGGGTATGTGTGGCGAAGGTTGCATCCAGATGTGGTACGGTAACTATCCTGGCCAGGATTTCTATGTAAACCTGAATGGTTGGGCTCTGCTCATTAACCAGAACAACCATGACACCCCCACTAGCCTGTACACCTACTATCCCTGGTTCTACTACTACAAGCTCATCAGCAACGCCAACACCATTGTATTGCACGTTGACGATGCACAAGGCCTTGAAGCCGAGAAGAAGTTCCTCAAAGCCCAGGCTTTGACGTTCCGTGCTTACTCCTACATGATGCTCGCCCAGATCTACTGCAAGCGCTGGGTTGATTCCGACAACGGCAACTGCCCTGGTCTGGTACTGCGTCTTGACGAGGAGGTGGGAGACCTGAATCTGACTTCACTGGCTGATGCCTATGCCCAGATTTATGAGGACCTTGACGAGGCTATTAAACTGTATCAGGAATCCGGTATGCACCGTGGTGCCGATGAGTTCTTCCTGCCCGACATTGATGTAGCTTATGCTACCTATGCCCGCGCAGCCTTGAACCGTTGCGACTGGTCCAACGCCTCCAAGTATGCCAAGATGGCTCGCCAGGATCACCCGCTGATGAGCAACTCCGAGCTGCTCTACGATGGTTTCTGCACCCACAATGACGAGTGGATTTGGGGCGGTTACAGTGCTACCGACCAGACGCTGTACTACTACAGCTACCATGCTTACATTGCTTACAACAGCAATGCCGGTAACGTGCGCAACTATCCCAAGTGCATCAGCAAGGAGCTGTTTGAGAAGATTCCTCTTAGCGACGTTCGCCGCCAGTGGTGGCTTGATGCTACTGGCTACAGCTATACCGCTTCGACTGGTGTAGCAGCAAACAGCACAGACCTGGCAAAGAAAGCCCGCGCAGAGCATCCTGACATTCTGAGCAACGCTACGATTTATGCTTACATGCAGTACAAGGTTCGTTGCAACGACACCCCTGGTGTGGGTGAGTTGAGCATCTTCCGTTCCAGTGAGATGTTGCTTATCGAGGCCGAGGCCGAGTGCATGATGAACAATCCTGGTGCCGCTCAGGCTGCTCTTGTAGCCCTGAACAAGACTTCAGGTCGCGACCTTGATTACACTTGCAACAAGTCTGGTGCTGAGCTGCTCAACGAGATTAAGCTCTATCGCCGCATCGAGCTGTGGGGCGAAGGCTTCGACTGGTTTGACTTGAAGCGCTGGAAAGACACCCTCGTTCGCCACAATGCTGCTGAGGGCGGCAACTTCCTCGCTACCCTGGCCGTAACCATCAAGCCCGAGGAGAAGAACGAATGGCGTTTCATGATCCCGACCCGCGAGACCGACTACAACAGGGCTGTTCGCGACGGTGTCATCAGCCCCGCTGATTAAAAACTCAACGCAATCGTCAACCGATTGCAAAACCTGAATAAAGTAGTGCCGACGCAACTCCCGCGCCGGCACTACTTCTATTTCAGCCAATATTCGGCGCAACTCAAAACTAAAAAAACGCGGCAGTATATTCTTCATTAACAAGAAAATTGTAAATTTGCAGGTTAGTTTGTCAGACACAAAACACAAGAACAATATATAATTATGAGTAGAGAGACTTTTCCTCACCTTGAGGCGCTGCGCGAGGAGATGCGCCGCCTGAACGTCGATGCCGTCATCATTCCCGGTACCGACCCTCACCAGAGTGAATACATCTGTGACCACTGGAAATTCCGTGACTGGATTAGTGGCTTCACGGGCAGTAACGGCACAGCCGTGGTAACTCTTGACCATGCCGCGCTGTGGACCGATTCACGCTACTTCCTGCAGGCTGAAATCGAGCTGGAGGACAGCGGTTTTGTCATGATGAAGGAGAACATGGGCAATGACCCGACCATTCATGAGTGGCTGCAGCAAGTGCTCGAAGAAGATTCGGTGATTGCTATCGACGGCCGACTGTATAGCGCTCAGGCCGCCAACCAGTTGGAACGCTTCTGCGGTGAGAACGGCTTCATGCTTGCCACCGAGTTCTATCCCGCCGACAAGATTTGGACTGACCGCCCCGCGCGCCCCAGTGAACCTGCCTTTGTCCATGACGTGCAGTATGCCGGCGAGGAAGCCAATGCTAAAATCGAACGCCTGCTCAAAGTGCTTGAGGACAACGAAGCCACCGCTATGCTGGTGACCGCCCTCGACGACATTGCCTGGCTGCTTAACCTACGCGGCAACGACGTGGATTTCACGCCTGTAGCCATCGCCTTTGCCTTTATTTCCCATGACAACAAGGAGCTGTTCATCGACGAGAACAAGGTGACCGACGAGGTGCGCCAGCACCTCAAGGACTGCGGTGTGAGAGTCCGCAAATATGACGACATCGTTCACTTCCTGGAGCGTGTCAATCAGCACGAAGTAGTGCTCATCGACCCCAACCGCGTGAGCGACACCCTCGCCAATGCGCTGCAATGCCAGAAGGTTTACTTCCGCTCTCCCATCACCGACCTCAAGTGCATCAAGAATGAGGTGCAAATCGAAGGCTTCCGCCACGCTATGGAGCGTGATGGCGCAGCCCTGGTGCGCCTGTTCAAGTGGATTGAGGAAACAGCACCCAGTGGCACCATCAACGAAGTTGACGTATGGACCAAGGGGCAGGAATTCCGTGCCCAGCAGGATTTATACCACGAAGACAGCTTCGCGATGATTTGCGGCTACAAGGAGCACGGTGCCATCGTCCACTATGAGGCTACAGACGAGAGCGCTTCGACGCTGCACGGCGAAGGCATCCTGCTTGTCGATAGCGGTGCACAATTCCTTGACGGTACCACCGACATCACCCGCACCGTCACCCTAGGCAACCCCACCGCCCAAGAGAAACACGACTTCACGCTCGTGCTTAAGGGACATCTCGCCCTGCAACGCGCCAAGTTCCCCGTGGGCACCACCGGATGCCAACTCGATGTGCTGGCCCGCCTGCCGCTATGGCAAGAGGCGATGACCTACGGTCACGGCACCGGGCATGGCGTTGGTCACTTCCTGGGCTGCCACGAGGGACCACAAAGCATCCGCACAAATCTGGTTGACGTGAAACTGATGCCTGGTATGGTGATGAGCAACGAGCCTGGTCTGTACAAGACTGGCGAATACGGTATCCGTACCGAGAACCTGCTCCTCGTTGTTGAGGCCGATAAGACCGAGGACTTCGGTAATTTCCTCGCCTTTGAGCCGTTGACGCTCTTCCCCTATGACCTGCAGCTCATCGACCGCACGATGCTCACCGATGAGGAGGTGGCTCAAATCAACGATTATCACCGCATGGTGCGCGAACGCATCAGTCCGCTGCTCAATGCTGAAGAAGCCGCCTGGCTCACCGCCCAAACCCGCGACCTTTAACCTATAACCAATAAACTTTAACCTAGAATAATGGCTATCATCAAGAAAGTAAGGGGCTTTGAGCCCAAGATTGGAGAGAACTGTTTCCTTGCCGACAATGCCGTCGTTGTGGGCGACGTGACGATGGGCAAGGATTGCAGCATCTGGTTCAATGCCGTGCTGCGTGGTGACGTGAACACCATCACCATCGGCAACCGCGTCAACATCCAGGACAACGCTGTGATACACACCCTGTATGAGAAATCAGTCACCGAAATCGGCAACGACGTGTCCATCGGCCACAACGTGGTCGTGCACGGTGCCAAAATCTGCGATATGGCACTCATCGGCATGGGCAGCATCATTCTGGACCACGCCGAAATCGGCGAAGGTGCCATCATTGCTGCCGGTAGCGTTGTGCTGGGCGGCACCAAGGTCGGCCCCCACGAGCTGTGGGCAGGCAGTCCGGCGAAGTTCAAGAAGATGGTTGACCCCAAGCAGGCCAGCGAAATCAACGTGAAAATCGCCAAGAACTACCTGATGTACTCGACCTGGTACGAGTAACCCAGACTATCTGGAGTATCCAGATTCTCTAGAACAAATCAACCAGAATTCAAGATGAAGAAGTATTATCTATTGACCATTATGGCGCTTGTGCTGGCTTTCATGCCGGCACAGGCAGCCATTTATATGGTCGGTAACCATCCCTTCGGTGACTGGAATCCGGGTAATGGCGTCGAGATGACCGATGAAGGGAACGGCATTTATACCCTTACCACCAACATCAGCGGCACAGTGTGGTTTGTGTTTGCCGACGGCCAGGCCAGCGACTGGAACGTGTTTAATTCCAACTATCGCTATGGCCCAAATGGCAATGGCAGCCAAGAAGTATTCCTTGACAACGAATACACGACACAGAAGAGCAACAACAACCACTCTTACAAGTTCATCGGCAACGGTCAAGACTACACATTCACATTCAACCTCAACAAGCTCACATTTTCCATCAAGGAATATGTAGAGCCGGCAATGCCTGACCCGTTCTCGCTCAGTTTGGGCGATGTGAATGGCGATGGAGAAATCAGCGTAGCCGACGTGACTTCGGTGATTAACATCTTACTAGGCGGCCACGTCAACTATGACATATTCAAGCGTGCAGACGTAAACCGTGACAATGAGTTGACAATTGCTGATATATCGTTAATTATCAACTACATATTGGGGAATAGTTTCCCTGTTCAAGTCAAGGAGGGTTATGATTATGTGTGGGACGATGAAGCCATACCCGAAATCCACATCACAGTGAGTCTAGACGAATGGAACAGGTTGCTGACGCTGTATGATGCCAATGCCTACACGACCAAATATGTGATGGCCTCACTGGCATTTACCAAGGACGGAGAGACCACTGTCATTGACAATGTGGGATTGCGACTCAAGGGCAACACCTCGCGCCGCCGTCCCGAGGGCTGGTACGGACAGATGCACCAGCGAGACAACACCGACTGGCACCATGCCCATTTTGGGGTAAACCTGCGCAAATATGTCGATGATGATGCCCACACCATCCAAGGTGTGCGCAAATTGCACCTCAAGTGGTTCAAGGATGACCCGATGTATGTGCGCGAAATGTTCTGCTACGAGTTGTTCCGCCGAGCAGGCGTGTGGACCGCTATCCGCAGCAATTACTGCCGCCTGTGGTTACATGTCGAGGGCGACAGCAAGGAGGCCTACTATGGTGTGTATGAACTGCTCGAGCCCATCGACAAACGCTACGTCAAGGACAGGAAAGGACGCTTTGGCAGCGATAAGGGCTACCTGTGGAAATGCCGCAACTCGGCAGCAGGTCTCAACAACCCCAATGGCGACATCTGGTATGACGATGACACCGATGACCGCCATGCCTATACACTTGAGACGCAGACTGATGAATTCTACCATGCCAAAGACCAACTGGTGGACTTCATGGATAAGGTCTGCAACCTGAGTGACAACGAGTTCTACACCTGGATTCAACAGGCTACCGACATCGATTTATTGCTCAAAACCTACGCCGTCAATGTTGCCGTGGGCATGTGGGACGACTATTGGAACAATGCCAACAACTACTACATCTACTTTAACGGCACCGAAACGACGGGCTACAAGTTCTTCTTCATCCCCTACGACTACGACAACACATTGGGCACCAGCCTACGTTGTGGCGTGCAGAACGACGCGGGACGCCAAGATCCGCTTCATTGGGGCAACAACAACAATCCCCTTATTGCCAGAATACTCAAGTTTAACGATTTCAAGGCAATCTACATTGCTCACCTGAAAGAACTTGTCGCCAACGGCAATGCCATGATGGACCGCGCCTCGTCACAGGCTCGCATCCGTTCCTGGCAAGCACGCATCGCCCAGTACATTGACAACGATACAGGCGAGGACACCGTCATCGAGGACAAACCCGCCCCATGGGGTAACCACGGTGAATACAACCTGCTGAAAAACAACAGCGACAACTTCTTCACCGTCAAAGCCGCATCAATCAACAGTCTACAATAAACAGAATTAGCCCAATTGGATGAAAATGACACCAATTGGGCTAATTTTTGTTTTAGTGAAATCCTTATGCCAATCCCAAATCGAAATCCTTGAGGAACTGGGTGAATTTGGGATTATTCTGCTTGATTCCCTCCACTACTTCACGAGGCGACAGGATTTTGGGAGTCTCAATCGGTGTTTCGCTCACTTTCACGTCTATCGTGATGAGGTCGTTCTGCAAGGCCTCTCTCATGAACTGAACTATCGTTTCTTTATGCTCCTCGACATGCTTCTGCTCGGCGGGGCTGCCTACTGTCATCACATATTGCCCATCGTTGTCGCCATGCTGAGGCTGCGCATAGGACATGGTGGTCACCAATGCCCTCTCCTGAGGATGCTGCTGGATATAGTCCTGCCATGCGGCTTGCAATTGTTCATCGGTGAACGCTTGCGTGCGCACGGTCTTAACGGCAGCCGCCTCGGTAGCAGATTTGGATTCGGTCGCTGCATGGTTTGGGGCATTCACCATGATGCGCTGCTTGTTGCCTATCGCATTAGGCATCGGACGTCCTGCAGCAGCGCCCGACGGATTGATGGACTGGGCAGGATGCGGTGCCTGGGGAATATCGGGTTGTGCAGGAGCAGGTGCGACTGGTTTCTGCGCTACAGGGCGTGAAACGGCAGGCTGCTGGGCTACAGGTGGCTGCTGTTGAGCCGGGCGTTGAGTTTGGGCCTGTTGGGGTGCAGGATTGGCAGGTGCCATCTTCTGCATCGGCTGCTGTTGAGCCGGTTGTTGCTGTGGCGCCTTGACCAACTGACACAGTTTAATCAACGTGAGCTCCACCAGCAGTTGCTTGCTGCTGGCATTGCGGTAATTCAAGTCACAAGTATTGCACAGGTCGAGTGCCCGATAATAAAATGCCGGTGTCAATTTGGCGCTCTGCACGCCATACTGCTGTGCTACCTCGTCGTTCATTTCAAGCAGTCGTCGCGTCTTGGGCGTGCTAGCCACCATCAGGTCGCGCAGATGCTGAGCCAAGCCGTTAATGAAGAACTGCGAGTCAAAGCCCTTATCACGTATCTCCTTGTAAATCAACAATGCCTCATTGACATCCCCCGTGAGGAACATCTCAACGAGCCTGAAATAGTAGTCATAATCCAGCACGTTGAGGTTCTCGAGGGCACTCTGGTAAGTGATGTGGCCCTCGGTGGAAGCCGCTACCTGGTCAAAGATTGACAAGGCGTCGCGCATGGCACCATCGGCCTTTTGGGCGATGACATTGAGCGCGGCAGGTTCTGCCTCAATATTCTCCTGCTCACAGACATACTGCAGTTGCTGCACGATGTCGGGCACTGTGATACGTGCGAAATCGTAAATCTGGCAACGGGACAGAATCGTGGGGATGACCTTCTGCTTCTCGGTGGTAGCGAGGATAAAGATGGCGTATTCGGGCGGTTCCTCAAGGGTCTTGAGGAATGCGTTGAAGGCGGCCTGCGAAAGCATGTGAACCTCATCGATGATGAAGACGCGATAGCGGCCCGTCTGTGGCGGGATGCGCACCTGGTCGGTCAAATCGCGGATGTTATCCACGCTGTTGTTGGAGGCGGCATCAAGCTCATTAATGTTATAGGAACGCTGCTCGTTGAACGCCTTGCACGACGGGCACTCGTTGCAAGCCTCGCCCTCGGGCGTGGGATGCTCACAGTTGATGGTCTTGGCAAAAATACGGGCACAAGTCGTCTTGCCCACACCGCGCGGTCCGCAGAAGAGATAGGCATGTGCCAGCCTGCCACTGGCAATCGCCGTCTTCAGGGTATGAGTCAATGACTGCTGCCCCACGACGCTGCGAAACGTCGAGGGCCTGTATTTACGCGCCGAAACGATATATTTCTCACTCATCGGATTACAAAATGGTCTGTTTGTCTAAACGGCAAAGATAATACTTTTCATCCAAAATGCCTTTCACGCCACCAGATTTTTTCTATCGGTTGTCAAAAAGCAATTTGCCCTCAAAAGGGGTGGTTTTCAACAATCACTTGATTATCAAAATAATAGTATTTCATGTAAACGCTGATTATCACAAAAAGAGGTGGCGCGGGAATGTTAACGAAACACAAAAGCAAAAACAGCCTTACATTGCAAAGGTAAGTCATCGCCCGTTTCTTGTCAATGACAAAAAGCAGACAAATAAACAAAGACGTAAAAAAATAGGCTATTGCACAAACATCAGAAGCGGATGCCGACGAGGAGAGAGAAATCAAGCAGTGAGCCGATAAAGTGGTGCATTTCAGACTTGTAGCGATAGAAATCGCCATAATTCTGCATTCCTAAATAAAACCGCTTGTGGTTATACACCGCCGCCATGCGGGCACGCAGGTTGAGAGACCATGCACTTGCACGGTCCTCATGCTGTGTTGCCAGCAAGTGACGATAGCCGACATAAGGAGCCACCGTCAAGTTAATCAACCACTTGGACCCCAGCACCCAGTTGTAGCCGTAGCCCACCATCAGGCAATAGTCGTTAAAGAGGAAGTGCGGCACATCTTCACCAGGGGGTATCTGATCCTGCACAGACTGTGGCAACTCATCCATCTTGATATTCATATCACGGTGTTGCATGCAGATTCCAGCAATAATTGAGCCCGCGCTGCGCTTCTGGTACTTGGAGAAGCAATAGGCAGCAGCCTGGGCATAACGGCGATTGTTAAAGAAATAATAGGCGCTCACTCCGTAGGCCTTGCGGTACAGTCCCCCAAATTCCTTGAACTTCCATTTATTATTCTTTCCGCCTGTTACACTCTCGGTAAACCATGCCGTAGTAGTACCTCGGTTTTCCATGTAATAGGCCTCGGCAGCAAAGCGTGCACAAGTGAACGAGAAATCCACCTTGTTAGATACCTTCTCATGATTAATCAGGTTGGTGACACCCACGCTGTAGCCCACACTCACAGCCATAAAACAAAGTTGAAAACCCATATTGATGGCCATTTTACTACGCATGTCAAAATGCACATCAGCCATCGGTTCACCGGAATAGTTGTCATTCCACATGTTGGACTTGTACATGAATTTCCAGTTCTTGCCGGTGCTCACCACATAGGCCGAGTCATAACTGTTGAATGCCTTGTCACCCCATTTATAGACCTTCCAGCAGAAATCGATAAAAGCAGGATAATCAATCGTCCCGCCGTCCAAATCCACTTTGCCGTGCTTGAGTGCCCGCCACCAGTATCCGCTGTCGCGGATGGTGTCCCAAGGCTCATTCATCTTTTTATCAATGCGCTGCTGCACACGCTGCTTAAACTGCTGCATTTTACCTACATGCGCAACCGAGTCGGCAGTGGTGAGCGTATCGACAGGCATATCCTGCCCTGATGCCATGAACGACACCACAGCCAGTATCATCAATAATATGTAACAACGTCGTTTCATCTCGCCCACAAAGATAGTGTATTTTCACAAGTAGAGTGATAAAAAAAACCAGACATTTTGCACATTATTACACAAATTAGGCACCGCATCGACAAATAAAGTAAAATTTTTTGCGCTTGGCTTGCACTAATTTGAATAAAAAGTGTATTTTTGTGGCTTGATTAGAAACATAAACCTGGACATAAAAATTAGATACTGAAATGAAAAATATTCTTATCATCGGCTCGACAGGACAAATCGGTTCGGAGCTGACAATGAAGTTGAGAGGCATCTACTCGGGTAATGTCGTGGCTGGTTATATCCCTGGTGCCGAGCCCAAGGGCGAACTCGCTGAGAGTGGCCCCTCGGAAATCGTTGACATCACCAATGCCCAGCAGATTGGCGCCGTGGTGGACAAGTACAACATCGACACGATTTATAACCTGGCAGCCCTGCTGAGCGCCGTTGCCGAGAACAAACCCCAACTGGCTTGGCACATCGGTATCGATGGCCTGATGAACGTGCTGGAAGTGTCGCGCGAGAAGCATTGCGCCGTGTTCACCCCGAGCAGCATCGGCTCATTTGGTCCCAATGCCCCCAAGGACGGCACGCCGCAGGATACCATCCAGCAGCCGCGCACGATGTACGGTGTGACCAAGGTTACCGGTGAGTTGCTGAGCAACTACTATGCACTGAAGTTCGGTGTAGACACCCGCTCGGTGCGCTTCCCTGGCCTGATCAGCTATGTTACTCCTCCGGGTGGCGGCACGACCGACTATGCTGTGGACATCTACTATAGTGCCGTACAAGGCAAGAAGTTCACCTGCCCCATCGCTGCCGGCACGTTGATGGACATGATGTACATGCCCGACGCCCTGCGCGCAGCCATCGAGATTATGGAAGCCGACCCCTCGCGCCTGGTTCACCGCAACTCGTTTAACATTGCCTCGATGAGCTTTGACCCCGAGGTCATCTACCACAAAATCAAGGAGTACATTCCCGGATTTGAAATGGTGTATGAAGTTGACCCGTTGCGCCAAAGCATTGCCGATAGCTGGCCCAACAAACTCGATGACACCTGCGCCCGCGTGGAGTGGGACTGGAAGCCCGAATATGACCTCGACGCCATGACCGTGGACATGATCGAGAAACTGCGCATCAAATTCGGTCTCAAGTAATCATAAAACGACACTATTGAGAGATGAAAAAGGGACTCTTGACACTGGGGTGTTTCATTTGCCTGTTGCTCTGTTCTTGTTCGGGCAACAGCTACAAGTTGGCAAAGGATTACCAGACAAGAGACACCTTCGGTTACCTAGTGTTTGTGAGCGAGTCTGGTAAGCAGTATGACAACTTGTGGGTCAACATTTCAGGCCTGAACAAGACCTTCCTTGCCTCGACAGCCGAGATTGTTGACGGAGAAGTCAAGGGCATGCGCTACGGTGCGCAACAAGGCACGCGCATGCTGATGATACGAGAAGAGAATGAGCGGCTGCTATTCCAAGATGTCATCCACATACGTGCCGGAGAGGACACCATCATCAAATTCAAAGACTAAGATTTAACGGGGCAAACGATTACCGCTTGCCCCGTTAAAGTCAAATGGATAAACGATTGCCGTTCATTGACGAGGGGCAAACATTTGATTCTTTCATTGTTGAGGCCCCTCAAGAATAAAAACTCAATTTCCAATCATTATAATCAATAACCAAATCATGTTTCGGCTTATGAAAAAAGAATTAATATTTCTTGTTGCGCTCTTTATTGGGTTTGCGTCTCAAGCTGCGACTGCCGACGCTACCGGCATTCCGAAGTACACATTTGACCGCGCCACCGGTGCGCTAACGCTCAACTGGGGCGAATTCAACAGCTGGGACCGTTGGGGCGACGACGTGACCAACACAGCCGTCAAGAGCGTCACAGCTACAAGCGAGGTAAGTTTCACTGGCGACTGCTCGCAGTTGTTTTATAATTTCAATCAATGCGAAAGCATGGACCTGAGCCGCATCAACACCAGCGAGATGACAAGTGCCAATAGAATGTTCCGCGACTGCTCAAGCCTAACCTCGCTTGACTTGTCGGGGTGGAACACTGCCAATGTCACCGATATGTACGAGATGTTCATCTACTGCGAGAGTCTGACTTCGCTCAATCTCTCGGGATGGAACACCGCCAATGTCCTCGACATGGGCTCGATGTTCAACTTCTGCTCCAGTCTGACCACACTCGACCTATCGAGTTTCAACACCGCCAGAGTCATCGACATGTACTACATGTTCAATGAATGTGTAAGCTTAACCTCACTCGACCTCTCGGGTTTCAATACCTCCAATGTCACCACCATGACGCAGATGTTCTACGATTGCCGAGGGCTGACCTCTCTCAATCTCTCGGGGTGGAACACAAGCAAGGTTATGACCATGGGAAGCATGTTCTCAGGCTGCTCGAGTCTTACCTCACTCGACGTCTCGGGCTTCAACACCGCCAGTGCTATCGACATGCATAACATGTTCAACAATTGCGTAAACTTAACCTCACTCAACCTCTCGAGATGGAACACCGGCAGTCTCGAGAACACGCAATATATGTTCTCAGGCTGCACGCACCTGACCACGCTTGACATCTCGGGATGGAACACCGCCCATGTTTGGTACATGAACGACATGTTTGCCAACTGCTCAAGCCTGACCACCATCTATGCAGGCACGGGATGGACCACTGATTACGTCTATGGTGAATGGTCTGAACGCATGTTCACCAATTGTACTTCACTGGTGGGAGGAATGGGAACCGTCTTTGACAAAAACCATACGGACAAGTCTTACGCCCGCATCGATGGCGGTCCAGCCAACCCGGGCTATTTCACCGAAAAGGGTGCCACCCTGCGCGGCGACGTGGACGGTGACGAGACCGTAAGCATCGATGATGTCACCACCCTAGTCGACTATCTTCTCTCGGGCAACGCCTCCTCAATCAATCTTGAAGCCGCCGACTGTGACCTGGACGACTACATCAGCATCAATGATGTCACCGCCCTCCTCGACTACTTGCTCAAACATAGTTGGTAGACAAGAAACAGTAAAAACTAGAGCCTGAGGCAGTTAAGTCTCAGGCTCTCGTTTTTACTCTTGTTTTCACCGTGTCACTTGCGCAGGATGTCAATCAGGTCGGCTACGCCTTGGGTAGCTGGTTTCTGGATGACGGTCACCCAGCTGGGTACGCTAGCGGGATTGGGGTCGATGTAATAGATGGGCACGCCACGTTTCACATACTGGATGAGTGCTGCAGCGGGATAAACCACCAGCGAAGTGCCGATAACGACAAAGATGTCGGCGTCATGCGCCAGCTGGGCAGCAGCTTCCATATTGGGCACTGCCTCGCCGAAGAAGACGATGTGGGGGCGCACATGGTCGCCATAGGGGTCGAGCGTGTCCACACTGGTTACCAGTCCCTTGTCGGTAAGGTCATCGCAAGGCAGGGTGTATTCACGCTCCTCATGCCTGAGCGAGCGCACCTTCATCAGCTCGCCATGCAAGTGCAGCACGTTGCTGCTACCAGCGCGCTCATGCAGGTCATCGACGTTTTGGGTGATGACGCGCACGTCAAAGTCCTTTTCCAGTTCTACCAAGCCCAGATGGGCGGCATTGGGCTGTGCATTGACCAACTGTTCACGCCTCTCGTTATAGAACTTGTGGATAAGGGCCGGGTTACGCAGGAAGCCCTCATGACTAGCCACATCCATTACGGGGTAATTCTCCCACAGGCCATCGGCATCACGAAAAGTCTTGATACCGCTCTCGGCGCTGATACCAGCTCCTGACGAGATTACTAATTTCTTCTTACTCATAGTCGTTGTAGTTTGAAATTTCATTTAATGTGAAAGCAAAAATAGTAAAATTTTCCCAAAAAGATACACCCCAATCACATAAATCACTATCTTTGCACCGTTTTTTACAAAAAAGTTAGATTTTTCAATGGATAAACTGAGTTATGCACTGGGCTTGAGCATGGGTGGAAACTTCATTGGCTCAGGTATTAAGAAACTGGATATCAACGATTTCGCCGATGGCCTGAGAGCCATCTATGAAGGCGCAGAACAGAAAATGTCCTTTGACGAGGCCAAGCAGATTGTCACCGACTTTTTCACCAATCTCGAGAAGCAGGGCGCTGAGCAGAACGAGCGTCTGGGTCGCGAATTTCTCGAAAAGAATAAGGACGTCGAGGGCGTGAAGGTCACCGCCAGCGGTTTGCAGTATCAAGTCGTAAAAGAAGGCGAAGGCTTGCAGCCTGGTCCCAATGACGTGGTTACTGTACACTATACCGGCAAGCTGATTGATGGCACCGTATTTGACAGCAGCGTGGAGCGCGGCGAGCCCGCCACCTTTGCCGTCGGCCAGGTGATTCCCGGCTGGGTTGAGGGTCTGCAACTGATGCGTGAGGGTGCTGCCTACAGGCTGTTCATCCCCTCCAACCTCGCTTACGGCCCCCATGGTACTGGTCCCATCCAACCCAACTCGACGCTCATCTTTGATGTACAGTTGCTCAAGGTTGAGAAAAAGTAATCGACTAACAGGCTTTTCTCACAATACTGGACTTTAACTCCTTTTTAGACACTAATGAAGAAGATTTTATTTTCAGCAATAGCAGCCATGCTCATGATGGGCATGGCAAGCTGTGGTGGCAACACCGAGAGCACCGAAACAACCGAAACGACTGAGGTAGCCACTCCCGATTCCGGAGAGCAGATTAAAGACAACCTGACCATTGGCCGTGAGTTTCTGGAAGAGAACGCTAAGAACGACAGCGTCGTTCAAACCGAAAGCGGTCTGCAGTACATGGTACTGAAAGAAGGCACTGGCGCCAAGCCCGGTCCCACCGACAATGTGACCGTTCACTACACCGGCCGCCTGCTGGACGGCACCGTGTTTGACAGCAGCATGGATGGTGAGCCCGCTACCTTCCCGTTGAACAGGGTCATCGCAGGATGGACCGAGGGTCTGCAACTCATGAGCGAAGGCGCGAAGTATCGCCTGTTCATCCCGAGCGAGCTGGCTTACGGCGAGAATGGCGCCGGCGACAAGATTCTGCCCAATTCAACGCTCATCTTTGACGTGGAGCTGATTAAGGTTGAAAAGAACGATTAAACATTTTTATAACAACATTCAAAATTCATTTAAAACTAGTTTTATTATTATGAAGAAGATTTTAGCAATTGCAGCAGCCGGTCTGTTGACCGTAGGTTTTGTAGGTTGCAACAGCAAGGGTGCTGCCGGCAGCAGCGAGGCTATGGACTCGTTGAGCATGGCATTTGGTGACCTCTATGGCGCCGGTATGGGTCAGCAGCTTCGCAGCATGGACTCTGCCATCAACATGGAGCAGGCCCTCAAGGGTATGGAGTACATCGCTAACGCCGACACCAGCAAGAATTTCATGGCCGGTCTGCAGATGGGTATGCAGATTGCCCAACTCTATCAGGGTATCGAGCAGCAGTGCGGTATGCCCATCAACAAGAGCCTGTTCATGAAGCACCTGCGTGAGGCTTTGATGAAGACCACTCCCGCGACCCAGGAAGAAATCATGAATCTGCAGACCAAGATTGAGCCCCTGTTGAACAAGGCTATGGAGCAGTCCCCCAAGGCTATCGCCAACAAGAAAGCCGGTGAGGAATACATGAGCCAACTCAAGAACGACAAGGGTTACACCTTTACCAAGAGCGGTATCGCTTACAAGGTGCTCGCAGCTGGTGAGGGCAAGAACTTCAGCGACAGCGATGTTGTTAAGGTGAACTACGTAGGCCGTCACTTGGATGGCACCGAGTTTGACAAGAGCGGTGAGAATCCCGTGCCCTTCAACCTGAGGCAAGTCATCCCTGGTTTCGCCGAGATGATCCAGCTCATGAAGCCCGGCAGCAAGGTAACCGTTGTTATCCCCGGTGAGCTCGCTTACGGTCCCCAGGGTAACCGCGGCATCGAGCCCAACGAGACGCTGATTTTCGACATCGAGACCGTTGGTCTGGACGACAGCAAGCCCGCTGGTCCCAAGATTCAGATGCCCATCAAGAAGTAATCCTTAACGGACTACCGACAATTATAACCGTCTTGGCTCACCGCCAGGACGGTTTTTTCATCCCTTGCTATTATCGGTAATAACCGCCTATAATCAGCTGCAATTATTTTTATCATAAAACAACTTTTAGTATCTTTGCAAGGAATATTGAAGCTGTTATCAATCATCGTTATTATTTCTGAATGAATTTATATTAGCATTGTCCCTCTTTTTAATATTTAGCCTATGAGATACTTATTTACTATTCTAATGAGCAGCCTATGCCTATTCGGGGCCATAGCTGACGAAAAGCTTTCAGGAACCATAATCGGTACCGAATTGTCCATTAACTACGAAACTCAATCAAGTTCCACTGACGTCAACATCAAACCAAATGCCTTTGACGGTAACCCTAACACATTCTTTGCCTCCTACGAGAACAGCTATACCTGGGTAGGGCTTGACTTGGGCGAGCCACACATCATCACTCGCATTGGTTATATGCCGCGCAATTTCAGTTATGGTCCCAGGAGAATGATGCTGGGTATGTTTGAAGGAGCCAACAGGGAGGATTTCATGGATGCGGTTCCCCTCTACATGATCACCTCAAATTGCCCGGTTCAACAGATGTCTTATACCGACGTGCAAGTCAGCAAGGGTTTCCGCTATGTGCGCTATGTGGGACCCAATGATTCCCGATGCAACATTGCTGAGTTGGAATTCTATGGCCATCCCGGTGAGGGCGATGACTCACAATATTACCGCTTAACCAATCTGCCGACAGTGACCATCCATACCCTAGACGGCGTGATTCCCAATGACAAGGTCACCCCGATTGTTTCCCAATTGACAGTCCTGGGCGACGACGGCCACGCTGAGATACTGACAGGACCAGGCTCAATACGTGAGCGCGGTAATGCCTCACGTCTATTTCCCAAACGTCCTTACCGAATTAAATTTGACAGCAAGCAGAATGTTTTGGGTTCTCCCGCTAAAGCAAAAAAGTGGACCCTGATACCCAACTACGGCGACAAGACACTGGTGCGCAACATGCTTGCCTTTGAAATCAGCCGCCAGTTGGAGATGACCTATACACCGTTCAGCACCCTTGTTGATGTGATGCTCAATGGTGAATACAAGGGTTGCTACCAACTAACCGACCAAGTGGAAATCAATAAGAATCGTGTTAATATCGTGGAGATGTCTGCCGAGGACAACAGTGGTGAAGCACTCACTGGCGGTTACCTGTTTGAAATTGATGCCTACGCAACAGATGAGCCCTCATATTTCATTTCAAACTATGGTAATCCCGTAACCATCAAGTCACCCGACGAAGAAGACATCACCACTGCTCAATACAACTACATCAAGAACTATTTCAACTTGATGGAGCAAAACAAAAAACAGTATCTTGACTTAAACACTTTCCTGCGCTATTTTCTTGTGGGTGAGTTATCAGGCAACACCGATACTTATTGGAGCACTTACATGTACAAGGACCGTTCCAATGACAAAATCTACACTGGCCCTGTCTGGGACTTTGACCTAGCATTTAACAATGACAGGCGCACTTATCCCATTAATGACTTGGGTGATTATATCTACCGCACTAACGGCAGCACTGCTGGTAACATGCGCGACTTTGTGGACGAGTTAATAGTCTATGACCCTGAGGTAAACCAACAATTAAAAGAGATTTGGCGCCACGCTCGCCACAAAGGGCTCACAGCAGGCAACATGATTGCCTATTTAGACTCATTGGAAACCTTGCTCCAACAGGCTCAAACATATAACTTCACACGTTGGGACATCATGAATGCGATAGTACATCAAAACCCAGTCGCTTGGGGCAGTTATGCCGCCGAAGTCCAAAATGTGAGAAGCTACATCGCTGAGCGTTTCCAATGGATGGATAACAAGTTGGGAAATACCAGTGGAGACCATGCCCTGCTGGGTGACGTGAATGATGACGGTCAAACCAACATCGAAGATATCACCATTCTGACTGACTACTTATTGGGCGAATATAAAGATATCTACTTTGACGCAGCCGATATGGACAAGAATGGAAACGTCAGCATTGCCGACTTGACAGCACTTATCGACTACATCTTACTCCAGTGACCTATTTATCAAACGACTAGAAGAGACGGTGTGCCATAATTGCGACATGGTAATATAACCGTGCTTTCGCACGGGAAATTAGGCAAATTAATTATTAAAATTTGCTTGATTTCCCGCCCGAAGGGCGGTTATTTTTTGCATGAATTATGATACAGCCTCTTTATTGTATCATCGAGGAAAGAAGCGAAACAGGATTCCCTTATAGCCAGAGGAGGAAGTCCTCGCGCTGGAGTTTGGGATTGGGATTGAGGATGGCGATTTTGTCGTTGGTGTAGGTCTGTCCCATCGGCATGTGCTGGCAGCAGGTGTCGAAAAGGGCTGACATCGACTCATCGTGGTTGAGGTTGCGCAGCACGAGCACGCATTGGGCGTCCAAGAGGCGTTTCAGCACGGTTTCATCGGCAGGGGAATTGACAAGCGCTAGGCGGGAAGCAGCTTCACCTGCCAGAAAATCGTCGGCAGCCACTTTCACATCGTCATAGCACTCTACCCTATCCAGCTGGCTTTTCAGCACACGCACTGCCAGCGCCTTTTGCTCTAATTGTGTGTCATACATGTACAGGCGGCTCTGGCTGTTCACCGCCAGCATGGCGACACTCTCAACGCCCGTGGAGGCGCCCACCTGCAAGATGCGCTGAGGGTTGAAGAAGTTGGTCACCCTGAACAGCAAACGCGCCTCCTTCTCGCTGATGAGGTCCATCTCACGCCGCTGCCGCGGAGTAGTGCCCGCCTTGATGGTGTTCAGCAGCTGACGCATTCCCCCGTAGGCATAATAGGGCAAGGGCTGACGCCAGACGTTGCGCACGAACTGGTAGGCGAAGGGCGAATGGATGCCGAAGCCGCCACTACGGTGGTGGCGGCTCCATGCATTCAGATATTTCTTCGGAAATCCCAAACAGCCAGTGATTGTTTATTCTTTATCCTCGGCTACCACTTTCTGTTTCTTGCGGAGCTTGTCGCCGAACAGGGCGTAGTTCAATGCCAGCAAGAGCAAGAGGTAGATGACAAAGACAGCCACCTTGGCCCACGTCTGGGTTTTTGCCACCTCGTCGGGGGCGTATTTGAAGTCAATCTCGTGGTCACCGGCAGGCAGTTGCAGGGCGCGCAGGATGTAGTTCACACGTCCCATCTCCACGGGTTTGCCGTCAACCGTTACCTTCCAGCCCCAAGGGAAATACACCTCGCTGAAGACCGCCAGGCCGCCATTTGCACTATGGCTCTTGTAGGTCAGGTGATTGGGAGCGTAACTGGTCTCATATATCGTGTCGCCAGGCTGCGATGCCTTGGCCTCGCCCAACTGCTGCTTGAACTTGGCATCGGCAACAGCGCTGCGTGCGGGATTGAAGTCATTCAAGAACGCCATTTCCTCGTCGGCGTTGTTCACATAGGTCAACGAGTCCACAAACCAGGCATTGCCCAATGCCTCGGTGTTGCGCTGCAACGTCTGGTCATCGATGATGATATAGCGGGCGTTGAGCATATTGAGCACCTGGACGTTGTTATTGGCAATCTGGTTGTTAATCAGGTCATTGTAACGCGACAACTTGGCTGCATGGTAGCCGCCCACCGTCTTGTGGAAATAGCTGGGCATGGCCTCGCCAAAGTGCTGCACATCCATGACGCGGAAGTTCATGTCCTTGTCCTGCAGAATCTGAGCATCGACGGGACGCTGAACAAACTGCTGCTCGGGAACGTCATAGTGTGAGGTGAAGGACTCAGAATCGATATAGCGCTTGTTGATGACATACATGTCAACCAGCACGATGGCAGCCAGCACGAGCGTTGCAGCCATCTCGTTGAGTTTACCCTTGAGATAAGCAAAGATGACGCCGAAGCCAATCAGGATGATGATGAGGCTGCGCCAAGCGTCACCGCTCACCAGAGCGCCACGCACGGCAGCGATGGCGGCATCAACGCTGGGATACTGCTGAATCTGTCCCGTAGCAACCAGCTGCTCATGCTCCTGAGCCGAGAAGTGGCCGAAGATGCCGGGAATCAAAGCGGTAACCAGGCAAATCAGGGCACACAAGCCGAAGGAGGCAATCAGGGGCACCTTGTGCTTGCGCCAGCCGTCAGGCTCCTTGAAGAGTTCACGCAGGCCCAGCACAGCCAGTATGGGCATCGCCACCTCGGCAATGACGAGGATTGACGCCACTGTTCGGAACTTGTTGTACATGGGGAAGTGGTCAATCATCCAGTCGGTGAGCCACATCATGTTGTGGCCCCACGAGAGCAGGATGCTGATGATGGTCACAATGAGCAGCGCCCACTTGACGGGACCCTTCACGATAAAGCAGCCCAACAGGAACAGGGCACAGATGAGGGCACCGACATAGACGGGACCGTTAGTCATCGGCTGGTCGCCGAAGTACTGCGGGAACTGGCTCAGAATCTGGACATCCTGCTGGTTCATTTCGCCCGTGTTAGCCATCTTGGTGGCCTTCTCGGTGTCACTCAAGGCGAGCAAGCGGCTGTCACCGTGCTCGGGTTTGATGGTAGCGCCACCCTTCACGTTGGGGATAAGCAGGGTGAATGTCTCGTCCTTGCCATAACTCCACTGGGTGATGTAGTCCTTGTCAAGGCCGCCATTGGTGGGCTTGGCGTTGACGGCATCCTCGCCCTTGGGGGTAAGTTCGCTGTGACCGCCACGGATGGTCTCCTGGGAGTACTTGTAGGTCAGATAGAGGTTGGGCGAGTTGGCCAACAATGCCAGTCCGGCAGCCACTGCCAGCGCTGCGGTAGCGATGCACCAGCGACCCACCTGCTTGTCGAGAATCGCCTTGACCAGGAAAGCGATGACCAGAGCCACGATGATAAACATCGAGTAATAGGTCATCTGCACATGGTTGCTGGCGAGCTGCAAAGCGGCAAAGAAGGCCGCTACCGCCATACCGCCCAGGTACTTGCCACGATAGCACCACACGATGCCGGCGATTGTGGGCGGGATGTAGGCGAGCACCATCAGTTTCCAGATGTGGCCAGCACCCATGAGAATGAAAAAGTAACTCGAGAAGGCATAGCCGATGGCGCCCAGCACAGCATAGTACCACTTGACCTTGAACGCCAGCATCAGCAGGAAGAAGCCAAGCATGAGGATGAAAATCCAGCTCACAGGCGTCGGGAAGCCCAGACGGTAAATTGCCGAAGCGGGATTCAGCCATGTTGTACCCTGATAGGAAGGCGAAATCTGGAAAGTGGGCATACCGCCAAACAGCGCGTCGGTCCACCACGACTTCTCGCCCGTCTGCAGCTCGTAGGCGGCAGTTTCCTGGCTATTGGCGGCGCCCTGCATGATATCGCTCTGCTGCAGGACATCGCCGTTCACGTCATTGGGATAGAAATAAATCCATGAGATGGCGGCAAATACAATGACCGCAATCACGAAGTGGATCACGTCGGCCAACGACAGCGACCCAATCAGTTTCTTGTCTAAGTTACTCTTCATTATTGTCGTTAATGATTTGGTTTTCTTGATTACAATCTGCAAAGGTACAAATTAGTTTCTAGATTTTAGTCCCTAGTCCCTAGTTTTTTCAAACAACTGATTTATCTGAATATTCTGATGGGCAGCCACACTCCTTTTTCAAACAACAGGGACAACGTTGAACAACAGGAACAACATTCTTTCTTATTCAACACGACCCGGTTGTTTGTAAAAGCCCCCACGCAAAGGCGCTAAGACGCTAAGGTTTTTTAGGGGCATCCGCATCGTGGGGCCTCGACTTGGCGTGGCCGTCCATCACCAGGTTCGAGCTAGGGCGGTAAGGTTTTCTATTTAGGTTTTGGAGGGGTAGTTGGTTGGGGAGTGGCCTGTGGCGCGCTTGAAGACGGTGTGGAAGTGGGTGCGGCTAATGCCGCAGTGGTCGGCAATGGCTTCGACGGTAAAGTCGGGGTACTCTCGCAGCATCCGCTTGGCTTCGTTGATGCGCAGGGTGGTCATCCACTGCGTGAACGACTCAAAGCCTGATGCCTTGACCCATGCCAGGAGGTGGGTGCGAGGGATGCCGAGTTCGCGGGCGACATCGGCACTCTTGAGATCGTGGCGCAGGTACTTGCCCTCTGCGACCCAGTGCTCGATGGCGACGTTTTCGCCTTCCTTCAATTCGGGGCTCTTCACGGCATCATTGCTTGTTGTTGCCGGTTCGGCGGTTTGGATTTTCATTTCTTGCTGCTCTTCCTCCTCGGCCTCACGCACGCGGCGCGAGGCACTGCTGATGACATATCGCACGAAGCAGAACCACAGATAGAAGATGGCGGTGATGAAGAACACGGCATAAACCGCCAACGGCCAGCCCGACGAAAAGATGGCAACGGGCAACATCAGTGCCAGCGCCATTAGTGCGACGACGCTCATGCTCATCCAGTTGACCAAGCTGTCGGGGTCGCGGTCATAGTAGTTGGCTAGCATGGCCCTCAAGCGCATGAGTTCGCGGCTGATGAGCACGGCATAATAAGCCTGCAAGAGGGCGAAAACGGAACTGGCCACCATGTCACACTCCATCAGACGATGGGGCTGGAACCAGCCCACGGCAAGAATGACGGCGTTCAACAGACAGGCAACCAAGCCGAAAATCCATTCGCGGCGACGGATGCGGCCCTGGCGTTGAAGGTTCAGGACACACGTCGAGAACAAGACGGTGCAAGGTGTGAATATCAACAGGTTAAGGGCCACAGCTCGTGACACACTTGAGGCACGCAGACCAGAGGTGAACTGCAAGAAAAATTGTAAGCCCATCAAGATGAAGGCCAATGCCATGAGCCAGCGTGAACGGTTGGTCACGCGGTCATCGGCAACGCGTCCTGGAAGCAGAAACACCAATACACCAGTCATCAATAGCGTCAGCACAATGGCTGTAAACTGCATCTCTTTCATCTCGACTGCAAAGTTAATGCAAGTCGAAAACATAAAAAAGCAATCAAACTATTTTGTGAGATGAGATACCTCAAGTGAGGTGCGCGATGCTGAAAATATGTATTTGATTATTAACAAATATTAAATAATGTCTTATTTTGCGAATTAAGACAGTTGAAATCGCGAATTGAGACATCAAATTGCGAATTAAGACAGCACTTTGCCCTTGCCCAGCGTAAATTTGTAAAGAAAAAAACAATGATATAGATGCTGGCCCAGCCTTTAGATCGGCGCAGCCAAACCCTGCGGGGCTAATGCGAATTACACGAATTCAGCCAATTTAATGCGAATTTTTAATATTTTTCGTGCAATTCGGTTAATTAGCGAGGTTCGCATTAAAAACGCTATCTGGGTCAATGCTATATCGTTACTAAAAAAATGAAGACTTTGTGTGAGATGGATTTCCTCAATTACCTCAACGATGTGCCCTTGTGGCTCGCCATACCCCTCGTTATCATCAACCTGGTGCTGTGGGGCCTGCTCATTTACCTCATCTGGAAAACCTGGTCGCGCCACCACAACGATTAGCAAGCAGTCACCCCAATGATTGAACAAGTACATATCGCTCCGCATAATTAATTACACATTATATTAACATTTAAAATTTCTGAGTTATGAGACGATTTAAAACCCAATTAAACCTAGTAAGAGCGGCACTGATGCTGCTCATTGCCCTGCTCACGACCGGCACGGCGTGGGCTGCGGAAGTGCAAGTGACAGAGAACATGAGGCTCTTAAATTGTGGCAACACATATATCGTATCATCCAATGTCTCGACACCGGAAATGTACATCGATGCCGGTGTGGGTGGTACGGTGACCTTGCAGCTGAACGAAGGCTGTACACTGACAGTCACTTCGGGGGGAATAGATGTTAATGGTTTTATACTGGTCATTCAAGGAACTGGCTCTTTGGTCGTCAATGGTGGAATCTATACCTATACCTCCCTATCTGGTAGTGGCCACATCATCATCAATGGCGGCAACATCACCACCACCGGTAGTGGCGTTTTTCCCGGCATAGGTGGTAGAAATGCCGTCATAGAGATCAATGGCGGTGTGGTGAATGCTACAGGTGGAACTCTTTCCGCTGGCATAGGCAGTGGAGACATGGCCGGCACCACCACACAGGACTTTTCTTCTATCACCATCACAGGTGGAACGGTGACGGCTAAAGGCGGGTGCGAGTCGATTGGTGGCGGTGGCAGTGCTGGCATTGGCGGTGCTGAAAATAGTGGAGGCGGAAACATTGTTATCAGCGGCGGTACGATTATAGCGACTGGCGGCGGAAATTCTGGCCTTGGCGGCGGTGCAGGTATCGGGAGCGGCTATCAAGGTTCGATGGGCAACATCACCATCAGTGGCGGCAATATCACGGCCACGGGCGGAGTATGCAATTCAACTTCGTGTGGCGCAGGAATCGGCAGTGGTTATAAAGGTTCTATTGGCGACATCACTATCACCGATGGCACGGTCATCGCAAATGAAAATGGTAATAATAAGCGTGCCGCAGGCATCGGTGACGGGGCGAGTGCATCTTCAAGAGGCACTATCAGAATCAGCGGTGGTACGATTACAGCGACTGGTGGCGACCGGGCTGCAGGTATCGGCGGATCGCATTTTAATAATGGCGGTGTCATTGAAATCTCTGGTGGAACTGTAAACGCCACCGGCAACTCTCTTGGTGCTGGAATTGGTGGCGGCTACAAAGGTTCTGGCGGCACTATCACCATCAGCGGAGGCACAGTGAATGCCACTGGAAGTACCGGTCCATGGAATGGCATCGGAGCAGCAATTGGTGGCGGCTCCGAAGGTTCTGGCGGCACTATCACCATCAGCGGAGGCACCATTACGACCAACGGTCCCATAGGCATCGGTAATGGCCGTGAAGGAAACGGCGGCGTCACCACCCTGACCTATGGCAACGATATTACTGAGCCGATAATCACTTCCAACTATAATGGCACTGTGACCATTGCCCCAGGAAAGGCTTTCAAAGATTCCAACGGCAATATCTATAGAGGCACACTCTCATCAGAAAAAATAGCGGCTATCGCAAATCAACTTATTCGGCCCGTCACAGCAGCTGAGGTGATAGCATACTATTTGGGCAATGGCAACGGAACGGAGGAGAATCCTTACCTCATCAGCAATGCGGATGGTTGGGACTACTTCTGCGACTGCCTGCAGGAAAACGACACGTGGAACCACTTTAGCGGCAAGACGGTGAAACTGGGTGCTGACATCAGCATCACCCGCTCGGCGGGCAGCAGTGACCATGAGTTTATGGGGACCTTTGACGGAGACTACCATACGCTGACCGTCAATATTACCGATACCACGACACAGGGCACTGCGCCCTTCCGCGAAATCCGTGGCGCTACGATCAGGAAACTCATCACAACAGGTAGTGTCAATGGCTCGTTGCATGCTGCCGGCCTTGTGGGCTTTGCCCGTGGCGACGCCAGTGTGACCAATACCATCGAGAACTGCAAGGTGGCCGCCAATGTCACCGTCACTACAGCCGTCAACGGCAATTACCATTGCGGTGGTGTAGTGGGCCACGCCCTGAATTCTACGCTTAACATCAGGAACACCGTCTATTGCGGTGCCATCAGCAACAGCGGCAACTACGTCGGCGGCTTCCAGGGCTGGAGCGACGGCAACACCGTCAACCTGAGCAACTGCCTCTTCACGGGAAGCTACGAGGGGGGCGGGGTGTTCCACCCCATGGCAGTCAGCTACAGGAACGCTGCCACCACAGCCACCGTCAACAACGCATTCTATAGCGTAACACCCACTCTGACCGACGCGCAATTCATCGCTGCTAACGGCACGAAGACCGTTGGTGTGACCGACATACCCGCCACGCTGGGCAGCGAGGTTGAGACCCTAAACTTCATGACCGTGTATCAAGGTGGTATGCTCTTTGACGGCCTCTACTATGCCGCACCCGTCCTCTCTACCGACAGCGATGGTGCTTTCGTCATCAACAACGCAAGCGACTGGGAGTATTTCTGCGAAGACCTGCTGGACAACGACACGTGGAACCGCTTCAGCGGCAAGACGGTGAAACTTGGTGCTGACATCAGCGTGACGCGCATGGCAGGTTCGGCCAGCCACGATTTTTGCGGTACCTTTGACGGCAATCACAAGACCATCACGTTCAACTATGGTAGCGAGGCTGAGCCCGAATCGGGTATTTCGGCCCTGTTCAGCCACACCAGCAGCACCGTGCCCTTCGGCGCGGACACCATCAGCCCTGCCACAATCAAGGACCTGACGGTCGATGGCACCATTTGGACCTCTAGCAACGAGGCTGCAGGCTTTGTGGGTCGCGTCTTCGACACACTCAACCTGACGGGGTGCACCAGCAACATCGCCATCAACTCCAGCGCCGATTTCCCCGCCGGATTCATCAATTATAGCGCCGGAAGCTCGACGGTGAACATCAGCGGCTGTACCAGTAACGCCACCATCAATACCACAGCAAGCTATGGTGCTGGAGTCGTTGGTCACCTCTACGGCTCGGTTAACATTGAGCACTGCATCAGTAATGCCGAGATTACGGCAGCAAGCGGCGCAGGCGGCTTCGCAGGCCTCTGCGAACACGCTGTCGGCTTCAATGACTGCCTGAGCAGCGCCATCATCCACAGCGCCGACGGCAACAACGGCGGCTTCGTGGGCTGGAGCCGCAGCTCCGACTACCTCATCAGCTTCGAAGGCTGCGCATTCAACGGCAAGCTGCTTCAGCAGAACGGTAGCGGCCACAGCAATGGCGGCTTCGTGGGCTGGAAGGGCGATGGCAAGACCGTCACCATCACCAACTGCCTCGTTGATCCCGCTGCCCTTGCTCAAGGCGAGACCATGGCCACCAGCGGCACCGCTACCTTCAGCCGTGAACACACCGCCTATGCCGCCATCATCACCAACAGCTACTTCACCGATACGCTTGGTGTCGTTCAGGGCAAGCAGGCCCACAGCATCATGGGTGGCCAGGGTGTGACCGTGGAGTTCAGCGGCACAGCCGCTGAGTACGGGACAAGCGGTATCACCGCCTATGGTACAGGTATCATGTATAATGGCGTGCTGTATGCTGGTATTAACGACGAGGTAAGCCTCAACCTGGACGGTTCGGCCAATGGCTACAGCGTCAATGCGGGCACCCTGACGGGCGAGGGGAATCCCTTCATCCTACTCATGCCCGACGAGGACGTGACCATCAAGGCAGCTACCCAGTTCCAGCGTGGTGACGTGAACCAAGACGGCAATATCACCATTGCCGATGTGACCACCCTTATCGACTATCTGCTGAGCAATGACAGCGCGATACCTGCCGAAGCCGACGTTAATGCCGACGACAACGTCAGCATCGCCGACGTCACCGCCCTCATCGACTACCTGTTAAATGGTGCAATTTAAGCATTAAACTCAAGATTTAAGTTCTATAACGAGGGTGACGCAATGCGCCACCCTCGTTATATTTGACATGGAGTCAGGTATCAGAGGACATGTAGAGACACAAGATTTTGGATAAATTTGGCGGCACCTCAACCATCGATGCTAACATCATGATGTTCAATTACCCATAAGGAAGCCAGAGGAGAAGCCGCCGCAGGGCGGAGTCCTCCTCTGGCAAGATAATTCTTGTTACAGATATGTACGTTAGCGGACGAACTTGGAAGTACTGGTGCTGCCGTCACTGTAACGGGTCACGACGATGTTCACGCCACTGAAGGGCTTGTCGCTCGCCATACCTTGGATGTTGTAATAGGTCTTTCCGACCTCGGCTGCCGAGTTGATTTCCTTCACGCCAGTAGTGACAGGCTCGGGAACCCACTCGACCACGTTCTCAATCATCGTATAGGCAGGGAACCATGACGGGAGATAGCCCTTCAATGGAAGATTGGCTTGAACCTCGCAATACATGCGAACATAGAAGTTGAATGGTTTGTCTTTGCTAGCTAAGGTAGCGCCGAATGAATACGCCCAAGAGTCAGGGTCACCCAAGGGAATTACACCCGTGAACTCGTCATTCCCTTCTTCGAAATAATAGCCAATATATTCATCGCAGATGAGCAAGAAGTGATTGAGTGCTGCCTCCTCGTCGTTCTCGATGGTGCCATCATCATTCACTTTGATATCGCGGAGGTTGTCACTCTCTACCCAGATGCGAATATACTCAGGACGCAAATCCCAAGTGCCGCCTTCGGGCAACAAAGGAGCGATGGCGAAGTGGGGATTATAGTACACGCAATCCTCACCATTCTGGTCTTTCCACATGAAGGGGTCGTCGGAGTTCTGGTCGCTTAATTCCCCATCTACCCAAAGCATCATGCCAGGCATCTTGTAGTGGCTAATGGGGCTGCCATAGGTGTTGTCCTTGCCGTCGTTGGCAACACGGTCCTTGCCATCGACAGTAATAATGGGAACATAGCTCACATAATCGCCATAGGTGCCAGTGACCCAAGTGGCTGTGTCAAAGCGTTCAACTACATAATCCTCCAGGCTATTGTAGTATTCGGGCAGGACATTGCAAGTCTCAAGATATTGACCGTTATCTTGATGTACCAGATTGGAAATCTCGGTGTCAGGTTTACAATTGAGACCACGCATGACAGTGTAGGCCTTGACCTCCTGTGCTCTAGACAGGTTCCATTGCTCATACTCTACGTTCAACAAATTAGGCATGAGTGTAGCGTCAACATCTTTTTCCACCTGCGAGCTCGTAAAAAGACCTAAATTGTAAAAATTAATCGTGGGAACCATCGCCTCGATAGTCTCAGTTCTCTTGCTGCCATCTTTGAGCTCGAGATAATAGTAATGACCGTGGATAAACGCACCCATCCAATTATAATCCGTAAGGTCTCCAGCAAACTGGTCGATAAATGTGATGCTCTGCATGTCGATTAAGGTGCCTTCAATCACATCCAGAATGCCCCCGGTAGGTATTTCATAATCAAAGCCGGGATATGGAGTCTGGTTCATGTAAGTGATTGTGTAAGCCACACCTTCATCAGTATCTGCAAGGTTCAACTCTGCAACTGCGACAGGATTATCGGGATCAGGATAGCCCCATTTGTCAACGAAATAGCGATAGAGCACAAAGGAGTTCTCACCAGCAATAACGTCATCGACTGTAAACATATTTGTTAAGTCGGGGCTGTCAAAGGTGACGACATCGCGATAGTAGTTGGTCTCACTGTTGAGATCGTAATCACACTCGCAGTGGTCACGTACAAGTTTCAGGTTCAGTAAATTCTCTTGCGCTTGAGCGACAAACAATCCACTGAGTACAAACAATGCTGCTAAAAGCACTGTCCTGTGTTTAGTAATCATTCCCATAATCATTAAATTTAAAGGGTTAATAAAAAAATGCTTATACTGTTCATCTTAATCATCATTTCCGGCAACTGCACACTTGATATCATTGCACCCAAAAAAGATTCAGAAGTCAAGATGCACTTAGAAATAATAGGTTCTACACATTCATGCGCAAATATACACCAATTATTTACAAATAACAATAAATTGCTAAAAAAAATCACTTATAAAGAAAATTTTCTCACTTTCGGCATAAAAGCCACACTATTTTATTGGCAATGATATTGCTGTTGGCCCAAAACCCTGCGGGGCTAATGCTAATTACACGAATTGGACCAATTTAACGCGAATTTTTAATCTTTTTTCGTGAAATTGGCTTCGCCGAACTAAATGTTCGCTAGGTGACTATGGCAAAAACGCCCAAAGGGCGGTCATTTGAGTAACCGTGGGTAATGCAAACCGCTGAGCGGTAGCGAAGTGGTTTGCATCACCCACGGAAGTGCAATACTATCCTCGTCGCTGGAAGCGACCCCATTCGATCTAGCCCAGGTTGAAGGGGTCGCCTTCAGCGACAGGTCATGGCTCATCACGCCCCCGATGAATCAGCCACCTTCGCTCTGCTCGGTTGCCTGATTTATCGGGGGTTACACAAAGGTCACCCTTCGGGTGTCAATTGACTGGCAAATAAACCGATTCTATCATTCCGCCAACGGGTTTTCAGGGTAAACTCCTATATCGTTTCCATTTTATTGGCCGCAATGAAAACTTGAACACACAAAAAGACAAACCTTAACAACAATAAACCATGTTGTCAGGCTTGTCTTGATAAATCTTTACCAGAGCAATCTGGTGAATTAAAATTCTGTGAAGGACAGCGGCATGGTGTCCTTGAAGCTGTCGAGGATGTAGATTTTCTCCTTTCCTGCCAGAATCAGTTCGATGGGATGACCATTTTTCTCAAATTCAAGGAAGGCCTGGCGGCAAACGCCACAGGGAGCCGTGGGCTCCTCAACAAACTCACCGCGGGTGAAAGAAGTGATGGCAACAGCCTTGACGGGAATTCCAGGGAATTTTGCTCCTGCAGCATAGAGTGCGGCACGCTCGCCACAGATGCCTGCAAAGGCCGCATTCTCCTGATTAGCACCGATAAAGACCTCGCCATTGTCGAGTTTCAAGGCGGCGCCTACCCTGAAGTTGCTATAGGGAGAATAGGAGTGTGTAGTGGCCTCTCGAGCAAGGTCCACTAATTTTTTTTGCTCCTCGGTGAGTTCATTATAAGAATAAACCCTTACCTTTGTGGTGATTTTCTTTTCAGTCATAACAAAATTATGAGTTTTTACTTTGAACGCAAAATTAAAGAAATTTTCCCGATAAACAAGCAAATAATGTGTTTTTGCTTGATTTTTATGGCTTTTTCAGCCATTTCGGCATCTGCACAGACCAAACATCAGCGATATCTTGACTATATCGAGCGTTACAAGAAAGTGGCGCTGCAGACCGAACGCGACTTTGGCGTGCCCGCCAGCATCACCCTTGCCCAAGGGTTGCTGGAGAGTTACGTCGGGCAGAGCAAGATGGCACTGGAGGCCAACAACCACTTCGGCATCAAGGCCTATCACTGGAAAGGTGAAGTGTATGGCGGATGTGACTCGCTGAAGCAGGTGGGTTACCGCAAATATGGTGCGCCCGAGGATTCATTTCTGGACCATGCGCAGTTCCTGAAGGGTCCGCGTTACAGCATCCTCTACCAGTTTGACGTGTACGACTACCGCAGCTGGGCGCAGGGCCTGCGCGACTGCGGCTATGCCGAGGACGTCAACTACCCCGACAAACTCATCCGCATCATCGAGCAATATGAGCTGTATGCCATCAACGGCGGTAAGCGCATGGACGGCAGTATGCCAGTTCAAGCCAGCATCGACAACGACGACACAGCCCCCAGCAAAGACCGTTGGCACCACCGCAAACGCCGCAATCAGGCCTCAGAGCCCATGGCACAGCAGCAGACGTCGAGCCAAGAGGAGCCCCAGCAAACTTACACGCCACTGCGACAAGGCATGGCTCCCGCCAGCAGCGACAACGATTAGTTGATAAGACTGACCGTGGCTGGACGGGCTGGACGGGCTGGACATAAAAAATGAAAAAAAATAATTTTTCATTTTGTTCTGTCCATAGCTTGCACTATCTTTGCACAAACGCTAAGATAGGCGGCGTCTTGGAAATGCTCAAATAAATTTGGCATTTCTCTCGGCTTGCACTATCTTTGCGAGAAATTAGAACATACTATTAATGTCAAACCTTTTAAAATAGATTTTTATCATGTTTGGAAAATTCCAGGAACATCTCCAGAAGGAGCTCGCCGACATCCAGGCTGCCGGTTTGTACAAGAATGAACGCATCATCACCACGCCTCAGCGCGCCGACATCAAGGTGAAGCCCAACGACGAGGTGCTGAACTTCTGTGCCAACAACTATCTGGGTCTGAGTGACAACAGCCGCCTCATCAAGGCTGCCACCGAGACCATGTCCCACCACGGCTACGGTATGTCATCGGTGCGCTTCATCTGCGGTACCAGTGATATCCACAAGGAACTTGAGGCTGCCATCGCCGACTATTTCCACACCGAGGATGCTATCCTCTACGGCTCATGCTTTGACGCCAACGGCGGTCTGTTCGAGGCCCTGTTGACCGAGGAGGATGCCATCATCAGCGACTCGCTGAACCACGCTTCGATTATCGACGGCGTGCGCCTGTGCAAGGCAAAACGCTACCGCTATGCCAACGCTGACATGGGCGAACTCGAGGAGTGCCTCAAGCAGGCTCAGGAGCAGCGCTTCCGCATCATCGCTACGGACGGCGTCTTCTCGATGGACGGCAACGTGGCTCCCATGGACAAGATTTGTGACCTGGCCGAGAAATATGACGCCATGGTAATGGTCGATGAGTCACACTCGGCAGGTGTCGTTGGCCCGACTGGCCACGGTGTAGCCGAGCAGTTCGACATCTATGGCCGCATCGACGTCTTCACCGGCACGCTGGGCAAGGCCTTCGGCGGTGCCATGGGTGGTTTCACCACTGGCCGCAAGGAGATCATCGACATGCTGCGTCAGCGCTCACGTCCTTACCTGTTCAGCAACAGTATCGCTCCCGGCATCGTTGGTGCCAGCATCGAGATGTTCAAGATGCTCAAGGAGAGCAACGCCCTCCACGACAAGCTGGTGGACAACGTGAACTACTTCCGTGACAAGATGATTGCTGCCGGCTTTGACATCAAGCCCACCCAGAGCGCTATCTGCGCCGTGATGCTCTACGACGCCAAGTTGTCGCAGGACTTCGCTGCCGAGCTGCAGAAGGAAGGCATCTACGTTACCGGTTTCTACTATCCCGTTGTTCCCAAGGGCCAAGCCCGCATCCGCGTGCAGGTATCGGCCGGTCACGAGCGTGAGCACCTCGACAAGTGCATCAACGCCTTCATCAAGATCGGCAAGCAGATGGGAATCATTAAGTGAGTTAGGAGTTAGGAGTTAGGAATTAGGAATTAGGAATTAGGAGTTGGCATCCGCCAACGGACTAAGGACTAAAAACTAGGGACTAGGGACTAAGGACTAGAAACTAAAAATACTAACAATCATTATAACACCCAGAAAAAACCTCATGTTGACGGTCGCAGGTGCATTCACCCGCGACCGTCACTCTTTACTATCATGTTTACTATAACTATATATTACTCTGTCACAGGCGGGATTTCTCGTCGTTGCCGGCGCCAGTGCCCTTGTACTTGCTGCGGGTGACGTTGAAGTTGTAGGTCACAGTCAAACCGATGGTGCGGTCAAAGTTGTAGCAATCCTTGGTGATATTGGTACCGATGCCGTAGGTGGTCCAGCGCTCCTGGCTCGTCTTGAAGATGTCGTCGGCATAGATATTGACCAGCAGCGCCTTGTTGAAGAAAGATTTGTTGATACGGGCACCGACAGTCCAATAGTGCTTAATGCTCTGGAACTCGTCATCGGCATCACTTGCAAATCGCACACCAAGCACTGCCGTCCAGGAATGGCCCAGGACAAAGGTGTTCCTCATCTCAAACCGCCACAGCGGCCTGTGATGTTTTAATCGTGAGCCATATTGCTCAGCATCAAAGAAGACCTTGTTAAAGCTCAGCGTCACCGTGGGCCGATAGACTCCGAAACGCGGTGCTGCCACCAGCGAGGCAAACAAGCGCTGGGCATCGCCATAGTTGCGCGTACACAGCAAGATATAGCGCTTGTCCGGCTCCAGCACAGGAACCCAGCACATGGTGTTCTGGCTGTAGGTGTAGCGCACCTGCAGGCTCAGCCACGAGTAGATGGCCGACAACTCCAAACGGTGGTTCAGCTGCGGTCGTAGCAGCGGGTTGCCACCCTCGTAGGTGTATCGGTTATCGTACTGGATGAAATTGCGCAGCTGGAAATAGCTGGGGCGGTTGATGCGGCGGCTATAGTTCAGTTGCCAATTCCATTTGTCCTTCTTCCAGGCGACTGAGGCATTGGGAAACCAGTCATTATAGGTTCGACTGGGTTCTTCTTCACGGATGCCTGACGAATAGTATTCGGAGTTGATGTGCTCAAAGCGCAGTCCGGCGCCGAAAGTGAAATTGCCCAGGGTGAAGTCATACTCGGCAAAGCCCGAACTGTTATTCTCGCGGATGCGCGTGTCGGATGACAAATGGGATTGGTCGTCGTTGGAATAGGTGCCGTCGGTGCGGGTAAAGGTCAACTCAGTGCCGATGCTGGCGGTACCTTTCCACAGGGGGTGATTCAAGATGAGTTTGCCGGCGGTCATCTGGTTACGCTGGCGACTCTGGGTGAGCACATGGCGGTCATCAAGATCATCGCTTAATTCAGTGCGTTCATCAGTATTGCGTTCATTTCGACAATACCACGTGCCGTTAAAGTCAATCGACAGCTGGCCCACCTTGCCCACATAATACATATTGATATCGTGCAACGGATTTTGTTTGCGATTGACGAGTGCATCATACAAGACGCTGCCCTCAAGCACACCGTTGTTCCATATCTGTTGCTCACCGATGACGCTGCTATTCTTGATATTGACCCCGCTCAAGGTGTAAGAAGCGCCCAGCGAATGGTTGTCGTTGATATCGTAATTGAAGCCTACTTGCTCATAATGTGACTTACTGCGGTACTTGGTGTCGCCCGTCTGATCGACATGCACTGTGCCATCGTTCAGGAACAACTCATTCGAGATATTGTTGTCCTCACCCATCCATGCGCTGCGACAGTAGCCCTCGGCAAACAGTTCCAGACCGTGGGTGCGGTATTTCACGTTAATGTCCTGATATCCACCCCACTCGTGGTTGTTACGCACGTTGGTGATAGTGCTGACACTGAAGCCGTCACCCTGGGGCTTGACTGTGTAGATGCGGATGACGGATGACACATTCTTTTTGTATCGCGCGCCAGGACTCGTAATCACGTCGATGGACTTGATGTCGCCCGACTTGAGACGCGACAACTCGGTATTGCTCTGAATCGGGCGGTTATTGATATAGATGAGCGGCGTGCCGCTGCCAAAGATGCTCACTTGGCCGTCGCCCTTGACATCGACTCGCGGTAACTGGCCCAGCACGTCAATACCCGTACCCATGTCGCTGAGCACCGTGCCCGCGACATTGACCGTCATGCCACCAGTGGTCATCTGGTACTGGGGACGCTCCCCCTTGACGGTGACACCGTCGAGGGTGTATTGGTCGGGCTGCATTTTGATGGAGCCCAGGTGGGGCGTTTTGCAGTGGCGATAAACGGGGCGGTAGCCCACATAGGTGATGCGGGCCAGTACGCCCTGTTGGTCGCAGGGGATGACAAAGAGGCCGCTCTCGTTGGTCACGCCGCCGGTGATGAGGGTGGAGTCGCGCGGCGAGAGCAGGGCGACGTTGGCATAGGGCAACGGCTGGCCCGTCTCGTCGAGGACGGTGCCCTTGTAGCGCGTGGAAGCCTTCTGCGGGCACTCGACGGCGATTTCTTTGCCCTGCACGGTCATCTTGATGGGATAGAAGCCGATCAACTGCTGGATGGCATCGGGCACCGACTTGTTCTTGACCGAAGTCGTCACCCTGAAGTCCTCCAACTCGTTGTAGAGAAAACTGATGTTGAATTCACTGCCTTGCTCGTTGAGCCACTTGAGCGCCTCGCTCATCGACACGTCATTGAACGTCCGCGTCACCCGCTGCCCGAAGACTGCCGTGGCGATGCACAGGCATGCCACGATAAATATCATGCGTCTTGCCATCATTCCACCACGATTGTATTGCCCTCCTTACTGATATTCACACTCTCGAACAGGTTGAGGCGCTCGAGCACCGCATCCAGGTCCTCATCGGGCTTCCAAACGAAGTAGAAGCGCAGCGCACGGGCGTCCTCGTTGCTGAACTCAACCTGCATCTGATGACGGGCAGCGATATCGCCAACGATAGTTTCCAATGCCACGTTATCGAAGGTGACGGGCTGCTTCTGTGAAACGCTGTCAATTTTCTCGGCCTCAGTCGGGGAGGATGCTTCTACAGGACTATCCGTTTTCTCGACCTGCTCGGTCATGGATTGCTGAGCTTCAGGTTGATGGGCACGCACGGCATGGATGGCGGCATAAGTAAATGCCGAGAGCATAATCACACCAAGGAAAATCGCAGCAACCTTGAGCCAGCGGCGGTCACGAGCAGGAGCACAATACTCTTGCTCGAAACGTTGCCACTCGGCTTCCACATCAGGTTCGGGGATATCGGAAAGGGCGCGCTTGGCGGTGGCCAAGTGTTCCTGCATTTCGTCATCAAACATGGCAGCCAACTGCTCGTCGGTGTAATTCTCGGGATGCTCGTGCATGTCGAGCAAGAGACGGATTTTATCGTTCTGTTCCATAACGTCTATTGTTTTGAGTTGTTGAAATAGGCATTGATTTTCTCCAGTGACTGTGACAAGTGGTGATGGACGGTCACGCGGCTCACGCCCACGGCATCGGCGACCTGCTGGCAGGTCATGTCCTGCAGGTAGCGCATAGTAAAAATGCGGCGCGATAGCGGCGGCAATTGGTTATTGATGTAATCGTGCAATTCGGCAAGCGTTATTGAGTCGTCGGGGCCATCGGCAAGCGGTTCGGCATTTGTCGCATAGAGCTTGATGAAGCGCTCCCGCATCTGCTTGTGGCGAATCACACTGATGCAACTGTTGCGCACGCATGTCAGCAGGAAGCCTTGGGCGTTGTCGGTGCGGATGGCCAGTCCGCCGTCGAGCAACGAGGCAAACACGTCGCTCACGACATCTCGCGCCTCGTCGACATCGTAGAGCAGCGACACCGCCAGGCGGAACATCGCCGTGTAATGCGTCTTGAACAGTATTTCCAATTCACTTTTTGTCATAGTCGTGGGTCAATTACACTTGATAGACGTTTCAGGACGTGGAAATGTAAACCCGTTTCGAGTGTTTTTTCAACAAAGGTAGGGTGAATTTTCTTTCGAGCCAAAGGCTCGCAATACAGAACAAGACGCACCAAACGACTGAGCGGTGGTGGCAACGCCTGTGGTGAAGGTAGGCGGCGCCTCGGAAATGCCAAGAAAAAAGTGTTTTTCTTGGCATTTCGCTCGGCTTGCACTATTTTTGCAGCATGAAAGGTTTTTGGCAACTGTTGAAGCGGTTTGTGCCGCCGTACAAGAAATACATTGTGTTGAACGTCCTGTTCAACCTGCTGACTGCATTCCTGACCCTGTTCTCGTTTGCGCTGATTATCCCTATCCTTGAGATGCTGTTCGGACTGAACACCGAGGTCTATAGCTATATGCCCCTGGGCAGCGGGGATATCGGCAAAGTGCTGAGCAACAACTTCTATTACTATGTGCAGTGCATCATCGAACGCTACGGGCAGTCCACGGCGCTGGCCTGCATCGCCGCCGCGCTGGTGGTGATGACAGCTCTGAAAACGGGCTGTGCCTACTTGAGCGCCTTCTACATGATTCCCATCCGCACGGGCGTAGTGCGCGACATCCGCAACCAGATTTATCACAAGATGACGTCGTTGCCCATCGCCTTCTTCTCCAACGAGCGCAAGGGCGACGTGATGGCACGCATGAGCGGTGACGTGACCGAGGTCGAGAACTCCATCATGACCTCGCTGGACATGCTGTTCAAGAACCCCATCATGATTATCTCCTGCCTGGTGATGATGATTGTGCTGAGCTGGCAGCTCACCGTGTTCGTGCTCGTGCTGCTGCCCATCGCAGGATGGATTATGGGGCGTGTGGGCAAACGCCTGAAACGCGTCTCGCTGGAGGGCCAGAACCAATGGGGCGTGATGCTGAGCAACATCGAAGAAACCATCGGAGGCTTGCGCATTGTCAAGGCTTTCAATGCCGAGGGCAAGGTGCGCCACCGCTTTGAGGGCGAGAATGAGAAATTCCGCTCCATCCAGACGCGCATGAACCGCCGTTATGTGCTCGCCCACCCCATGAGCGAATTCCTGGGCACACTGACCATCGCCATCGTGCTGTGGTTTGGCGGCACACTCATCCTGGGCGGTCACAGCAGCATCACAGCGCCCAAATTCATCTATTATCTGGTGGTGTTCTACAGCATCATCAATCCCGCTAAGGATTTGTCCAAGGCGGCATACTCCATCCAGCGCGGTCTGGCATCAATGGAGCGCATCGACAAGATTCTCTCGGCCGAAAACCCCATCAAGAATCCAGTGCACCCCGTGCCCCTGACCGGCATCCAGGAGGGTATCCAATACAAGGACGTGCGTTTCCGCTACGGTGACGCTTGGGTCATCGACGGTGTATCACTCGATATCAAGCGCGGGCAGACCGTCGCCCTCGTGGGACAGAGCGGCAGTGGCAAGACGACCATGGCCGACCTGTTGCCGCGCTTCTACGATGTGCAGGAAGGCAGCATCAGCATCGACGGCACCGACATCCGCCAGTTCAATATCACCGACCTGCGCAGCCTGATGGGCAATGTCAACCAAGAGGCCATCCTGTTTAATGACACATTCTACAACAACATCACCTTCGGCGTCGAGAACGCAACCCAAGAGCAGGTCGAGGAAGCGGCACGCATCGCCAACGCCTATGACTTCATCATGGCCAGCGAGCAGGGCTTTGACACCAACATCGGCGACCGCGGCTGCAAGCTGTCGGGCGGCCAACGCCAACGCATCAGCATCGCCCGTGCCATCTTGAAGAATCCGCCCATCCTCATCCTCGACGAGGCCACCAGCGCCCTTGACACCGAGAGCGAACACCTCGTGCAGGACGCCCTCGACAAGCTCATGCATGGCCGCACCACACTGGTCATCGCCCATCGTCTGAGCACCATCAAGAACGCTGACCTGATATGTGTGATGCAGGACGGCCGCATTATCGAGCGTGGCACCCATGAGGAGCTCATCGCCCGTGAGGGTGCCTACAAGCACCTGGTAGATATGCAGACGTTCTAGATTGTCTAGATGATCTAGATTGTCTAGAAAAAAGATAAAAAATTAAATTTTTGTGTAGTTTTTTAGTTCCTTCTTGCGTCTAAGGGGTAAACAGTTCAAGACAATGGAACTCAACGAAGCTGAATTTGCGCGCATCATCCGCGAGAACAAGGGCACCATCTACACGGTGTGCTACATGTTCTCTAAAGACAAGGAGGAGGTCGATGACCTCTTCCAGGAGGCGCTTATCAAGCTGTGGCAAGGCCTGGCGTCCTTTAAGGGAGAGAGTGACCTGAAGACATGGATCTACAAGGTGACGCTCAACTCCTGCATCTCAATCGACCGCAAGAAGAAGAGCCGCAAGACACAACCGCTGATGGAAGGCATCGACCTGTTTGACAAGAACGATGCCGACAACAAGCAGACCGACATGCTGCACGCCCGCATCCAGCGGTTGCAGCCTTTCGACCGCGCCATCGTGCTGCTGTGGCTCGAGAACATGAGCTATCAGGAGATAGCCCAGGTTGTCGGTATCGATGTCAAAAACGTGTCGGTTCGCCTCTACCGCATCAAGGAACAACTTAAACAAATGAACTAAAACTGCACAATCGATATGGAAACACAAAACATCTCTAATAGCAACGAGTTCAACGAACTTGATGACCTGCGCCAGCAAATCAACGACCTGAAAAGCAAGGTGGACCAGCAGGGCCATCTCAACGAGGATTTGGTCAAGGAAACCATCAAGGGCAAGATGAACGATGTGCACCGCACCCTCACCAAGTTGGGCATTGTGGCCCTTGCCACCATTCCTCTGATTATCTTCAACAAATACTATATCGGGTTATCATGGCCACTGACCATAGTCACGATTGCACTCCTGGTTGCCTTCCTCATCAGTGACTACCTGGTCAACAAGATTGACGTGTCACACATGGGTGATGATATGATTCAAACCGCCAATAAACTGGTCAAGATGAAGAAAAACCGCATCATCAGCCGCAACGTCAGCTATGCCATCGGCATCCCCTGGGCCATCTGGTATTGCTACGAATTCTTTATGCTTCACTTCAGCGACGGAGCCACCGTTGCCTGGGGTGGAATTGTCGCTATTGTTATTGGCATCATCGTCGGTCTCATCGTCGGTCAACGCCTTTTCAACAAGATGCAACGCACCAACGATGAAATGATTGACCAAATCAAAGAACTCACCAGCGAATAGCGACCAGTTGCCTGAAGCATCCATTCTGCTGAGTTTTAAGCCACCAATTCTCGAATATATGAATTCTAATAGGTCTTTTAGATTGATTATCACAAAAAAGCGTTACCTTTGCGGGTTAGATTGGATTTTTTAACACGCATTGTTGAAACCAATTCATCAGACAAGACGTCTAACAGTAACAGAGCAACTACATAAATCACTTTATATTTAAAAACCAAATTTCAACCAAATGAGAATGAAAAAATTCTTTGCTGTAATGCTATTGATGATAATGGCATTCAGCACCAGCGCCCTTAAGGCGCAGTCGATGGGACCAATTCCCACCGATGATGCCGTGCGTATCGGCAAGTTAGACTGCGGACTGACCTACTACATCCGTCACAATGACTATCCCGAGCACCGCGTGAACTTCTACATCGCCCAGCGCGTGGGCTCCATCCAGGAGGAAGAGAGCCAGCGCGGTCTTGCCCACTTCCTGGAGCACATGGCCTTCAATGGCAGTGAGCACTTCAACGGCGAGGGCAAGAGCATCATCGACTATACCCGCTCACTGGGTGTAGCCTTCGGTAAGGACTTGAACGCCTATACCAGCATTGCCGAGACCGTCTATAACATCAACGACGTGCCCAGCACCCGCCAGAGTGCTATCGACTCTTGCTTGTTGATTCTCAAGGACTGGAGCAACGGCCTGTTGCTTACCGACGAGGAAATCGACAAGGAGCGTGGTGTGATTCACGAGGAGTGGCGCCTGCGCCGCAGCGCCCAGCAGCGCATGCTCGAGAACCAGCTCGAGACGCTGTACCCCGGTTCGAAGTTCGGCAAGCGCATGCCCATCGGTCTGATGAGTGTTGTGGACAACTTCAAGTACAACGAACTGCGTGACTACTACCACAAGTGGTACCGTCCCGACAACCAGGCTCTGGTTATCGTGGGTGACGTCGATGTGGACCACATCGAGGCCCAAATCAAGGAACTCTTCAAGGGTCTGCCCGCCCCCGATCCCAACGCAGCCCAAGTCGTTGACGAGGACGTTCCCGACACCCCCGAGCCCATCATCGTGGTGGACAAGGACAAAGAGCAGCAGTACAGCCAGGTGATGGTGATGTTCAAACATGACGCCATGCCCAAGGAGGTCAAAGGTGACAAGATGTACATGGTTATTGACTTTGCCAAGAGTATGATGAGCAGCATGCTCAATGAGCGTCTCTCGGAGAAGGCTCAAGAGCCCGACTGCCCCTACATCCAGGCACAAGCCTATGACGGCAACTATCTGTTTGCCAACACCAAGGACGCGTTCACCCTGGGCATCATGCCCAAGGAGGGAATGGCCGAGGCCGCTGTTCAGGCCGTTGTCACTGAGGCTATGCGTGCTGCAAAGCATGGTTTCACCGCCACCGAGTATGAGCGTGCCAAGGAAGAGTACATGAGCCGCCTTGAGCGCCAGTACAACGAGCGCAACAAGATTTCCAATGCTCGTCTTGCCTCACAGTACTACCGCAACTACCTCGACAATGAGCCCATTCCCTCGATTGAGCAGGAATATGAAATCATGAGCCAATACGTGCCCATGCTTCCCGTTGACCTCGTTAACCAGATGATGCCCGGTTTCATCACCACCACCGGTGAGAACCTCGTTGTGATGAATTTCAACCAGGAGAAAGACGGTGCCGTTTATCCCACCACCGACGGCCTGAAGAATGCCGTTGATGCAGGTCTGAACGCCCAGGTTGAGGCATTTGTCGATAACGTGAAGCAAGAGCCCCTGATTGCCACGCTGCCCAAGCCCGGCAAGATCAAAAAGGAAAGCTACAACAGCCAGTTTGACTATAAGGAACTTGAGTTGAGCAACGGTGCCCGCGTCATCCTCAAGAAGACCAATTTCAAGGAGAACGAGATTCAGATGAATGCCCGTGCACGCGGTGGCCAGTCGCTCTACGACGAGAAGGATTGGGCCAACACCGAGTTGCTGTCCTACATCACCATGATGAGTGGTCTGGGTAACTTCTCCAACACCGAGCTTCAGAAGGCCATGGCCGGCAAGCAGGCCAGCGCTAACCTGTCGATGGACACCTATTATAACGCTGTCAGCGGTCAATCCACCGTCAAGGATCTGGAGACCTTGTTCCAACTCACTTACCTCAAGTTCACCGACATCCGCAAGGACGAGAAGAGCTACGGCCAACTGATGGGTCAGCTTGAGACTCTGCTCAAGAACCAAGGTCTGCAGCCCGAGTCGGTATTCAACGACTCTGTTCAGTCTACCATCGGCAACCACAACTGGCGCAGCAAGCCCTTCCATGTTGAGGATCTGCAGAAAGTGGACTATGACCGCGTCCTCCAGATAGCCAAGGAGCGTACCGCCAACGCTGCCGACTACACCTTCTACTTTGTCGGCAACTTCGATGAGGAGGTTATCCGTCCCCTCATCGAGCAGTATATCGCTTCGCTGCCTGCCAAGAAGGGTAAGATGAGCAACTGGGTGAATGTTGACGACCGTCCCGAGGGTCAGGTCATCAACCATTTCACCAACAAGAGCGAGACGCCCAAAGCCATCGCACGAATCTACTGGTACGACACCAAGACCCCTTACAGCCTGGAGAATGACATCAAGGCCAGCATGCTGGGTCAGGTGCTCAGCAAAATCTACTTGCAGAAGATCCGTGAGGATGCTGGTGCTGCCTACTCGGCAAGCGCACGTGGCTACGCTTCACTGAACGGCGACCGTCCCTACACCGCTGTCGTGGCTTACTGCCCGATGAAGCCCGAGATGGCCGATGTGGCTGTTAAGATCATGAACGAGGAGATTATTGAGGCTTGCAAGAACATCGATGCTACCACCCTCAAGGAGATAAAGGAGCTCATGATCAAGGACCATGGCACCGAACTCAAGGAGAACTCCTATTGGATGGGTATCCTTATGGGTTATGTGGGTCGCGGTCTCGATGACCACACTGGCTATGAGCAGATTGTCAATGCTCAGACGCCCGAGACCATCGCTGCCTTTGCCAAGCAAATTCTCGCTGCCGGCAACAAGGTAGAGGTTGTCATGCTCCCCGAGGAGTAATCCAATCCCATAGCGCCATACGGCGCCAGTGACTCAAGTAACCGAGGCATTGCAACCGCAATCCTCGGTTACTCTTTATTTGCTCTATATTTTCTAGATTATCTAGAATAATTAGAGTTTCTAGAAAAAGTTGTACCTTTGCACTCGCAAAACGATAAAAAACAATATAATGGATACAACAAGACAACAAAAAATCAGCCGCCTTGTACAGAAGGAACTGAGTGAGATATTCCGTCGCGAAACCGCCAAAACGCGTGGCACGCTCGTGAGCGTGAGCAGCGTGCGTGTATCGCCCGACCTGAGCGTTGCCAACGTGCGCCTGAGCATCTTCCCTAGCGAGAATGCTGCCGCCATCATGGAGAGCATCAACGCCAGCGAGAAGAGCATCCGCTATGAACTGGCCCAGAAGGTGCGTTACCAGCTGCGTCGCTGCCCGGAACTGAAGTTCCACATCGACGATTCTCTCGACTATATCGACCACATCGATGAACTCCTCGCCAAGGACAAGCCCAAGAGCGAAGAGTGAGGAGTGAGAAGTTAGGAGTTAGGAGTCAGGAGTTAGAAGTTGGCTTCTCTAGACTATCTAGATTATCTAGATACTAAGGACTAAAAACCAAAATGAGTCTTCCGTTGAAGATAGCGTGGCGCTACCTGGTGTCCAAGAAAGGACATCAGGCGGTGAACATCATCTCGATTGTCGCTGTGTGCGGCGTCGTGGTGGCGACAGCCGCGCTCATCTGCGTGCTAAGCGTGTTTAACGGTTTCAAGGGACTCATCATGGGCCGTCTGGCACTCCTGGACCCTGAAGTCGCTATCACCGCCACGCTAGGCAAGACCATTAATGATGCCGATAGCGTCATCAATGCCGTGGGCACCCTCCCCGGTGTGGAACGCGCCGTTCCTGTGGTCATTGACCAAGCACTGGCCATGTATGCCCAATACCAGATGCCCGTGCGTCTCAAGGGCGTCCCTGACGACTACAATAGAATGAACGGCATGGACTCTGTCATCGTCGATGGCGAGTGGAAACTGCGCGACCAGGTGTCGAAATATGCTGTAGCGGGTGCCGGTCCAGCCGTCAGGTTATGTGTCAGGCCCGAGTTTCTGGGCATGGTGCGCTTGTATGCACCGCAACGGCAGGGACGAGTCAATATTGCCAACCCAATGGGCGCTTTCAGGCAGGACTCGCTGTTTGTGTCGGGCGTCTTCCAGCTGCAGCAGAACAGCTATGACGCCGACCTCATCTATGTACCGCTCGACATGGCGAGAGAACTGTTTGACTATGAGACCGAGGCGACCCAGATTGAACTGAAACTGATGCCTGGTGCCAACGAACAACAGGTGATGCAGTTGATTTCCCATGTATTGGGCAAAGGCTATCAAGTCAAGAACCGCCTGATGCAGCAGAGCGAAGCCTACCGCCTGGTCAACATCGAGAAGTGGATGGCATTCCTGCTGCTGGCATTTATCTTGATTATTGCCACGTTCAACGTCATCAGCACCTTATCACTGCTCATTATCGAGAAGGACGACAGTATCGCCACCATGCGCGCTTTGGGTGCAAACGACCGCCAGATTTCCCGCATATTCGTGCTGCAAGGATGGCTCATCACCCTAGCAGGCGCCGTAACGGGAATCGTCATCGGCCTTATCTTGTGCCTGTGCCAGCAGCAATTCGGTCTGTTGCGCCTGAGTGGCGACCCAGCTAACATGATTATCAACGCCTATCCCGTCGTGGTGGAATGGACCGATGTACTTGTCACCCTGGCTCTCGTTGCTGCAGTGGGCCTGCTCACCAGCATGGTCACAGCCCTCATCATGCGTCGACGACTCAAGAATTAAGAAAACAATATATTCTGTAAACCAGAAACTATCAACTAATATACTATGCTTATTATCAACTCGTATGAAGAATTTGCCTCGCATCTGGGCGAGGAGCTCGGTACCAGCGAATGGCTCACCGTAGATCAGGACCGTATCAACATGTTTGCCGATGCAACGCTCGACCACCAGTGGATTCATGTGGACGTGGAGCGCGCCAAGGCTGAGAGTGCCTATCACAGCACCATCGCTCACGGCTACCTGACCATGTCGCTGATTCCTCACTTGTGGAATCAGATTAGCCAGGTCAATAACCTGGAAATGCAGGTCAACTACGGCATGGACAAGATGCGTTTCGGCCAGCCAGTGATTACAGGCAGCCGTGTGCGACTTGTTACCAAGCTGCACAACATTGCCGACCTGCGAGGTATCTGCAAAGCCGAGATTGAGTTCAAGATGGAAATCGAAGGACAACGCAAGCCTGCCCTACAAGGCATCGCCTCGTTCCTGTACTACTTCAAGAAATAAGATGGTTATCCACATCATCAATGGCCCCAACCTGAACCTCGTGGGCAAACGTGAGCCCGAGGTCTATGGCAACCGTTCGCTCGACCAGTACCTGCAGGAACTGACCGAGTTGTTTCCTCAACACACGATAGATGTCTTTCAGAGCAATATCGAGGGAGAAATCGTGGACCGCTTGCAGCAGGTGGGCTTTGACGACTGCGGCATCATCCTCAACGCGGGCGGCTATACCCATACGTCGGTTGCCATCGCCGATGCTGTTGCTGCTATCACCGCCCCTGTGGTCGAGGTCCACATCAGCAACATCTATGCGCGTGAACCGTTTCGCCACAAGTCCCTGTTGTCTCCTGTCTGCAAGGGCATCGTCGCCGGCTTCGGCCTCGACAGCTACCGCCTCGCCCTCCTCTCCCTCCTCTCTTGACACAAACAATCAAACAACATGAACAACGTTGAACAACATTAACAACTTTCTTTTATGATAGACACAATCCGATTAAAAGAGCATATCTATGATGTTGTTGGCGCCATCCATAATGTGCACAAGGAATTAGGGCCTGGTTTAAACGAATCGTGCTACCAAGAAGGGTTGCAGATAGAGTTCACTCAAAAAAAGATACCATTCAAAAGGGAAATTTCTTTTCATCCGACCTATCAAGGGGTTAAAATGGATGCGACATTTCGTATAGACTTCTTATGTAAAGACGACATCATCGTTGAATGCAAGTCCGTACCCAAATTGATAGCCGACCATCGGGCGCAGTTATTCAATTATATGAGATTGCTCAAGTTATCATGTGGAATATTAATCAATTTCATGCCACAGTATGCTGAAATTGAACGTTATTTTTATGATGACGAAAGGCATTTAGTCGTTCCTGTTAATCGCGTGGTTCATGGACGAAGAATAGAATCAAATATTTAATTCCTGTTGTTCGATAAAAATAACGTTGTTTGAGTTGTTTATTGTTTTTCAAGTTGTTTGATTAAACCAATTGTTGTTTGAAAAAGAGATTATGAGTGAGGAGTTAGAGGAATATATCTTGGGGCATATTGATGAGGAGCCTGAGGCGCTGGCTCGCATCGACCATGACACGCATGTGCAGAACTATTATTGGCACATGTGCTCGGGACACCTGCAGGGCCGCCTCATCAAGATGCTGACACGCATGGTGGCACCACGTCGTGTGCTGGAGTTGGGCACCTTCAGCGGCTATTCGGCATTGTGCCTTGCCGAGGGGCTTGCCGATGACGATTGCCGTGTCGATACCATAGAAATCAACGACGAGCAGGAAGACTTCATCCGTGAGCACCTGGCACTGTCTCCTTACGGAAAGCGTGTGCGTCTCCACATCGGCGACGCGCGCGATATCGTACCCTCGTTGGACGAACGCTATGACCTCGTCTTTATCGACGCCAACAAGCGCCAGTATGTAGAGTACTACGACCTGGTGATGGAGTACCTCAACCCAGGGGGTTACATTATTGCCGACAACACCCTGTGGGCTGGCAAGGTCATTGACCCTAAAGCCCAGCGCGAGGCGCAGACGCGTGGCATCCTCGCCTTTAATGACCATGTAAAAAACGACACCCGCGTCGAGAAGGTCATTATCCCCTTGCGCGACGGGCTGACCCTTATCCACAAACTTTGAAAAAAATCCCGCAGGCCAGTGGCTTGCGGGATTTGATTTTCTTGTAATTACAATTTTAGTTCTGGACAGTGGCGAAACGGGTGAAGTTGTAGCTCTTCTCGCCGTCATTCAGCTCCAGCATCGCGTCATTCACCTTGGCGGTTTCCTCATCAACCTTGCCAAACTCTTCCTTAAACTCGGCAGAGGTGAACAGACTTCTAATCTGAGACTTAATCATGGGGTTAGTGGTAACCTTGCCATTCTGGGAGATGCTCAACAACTCGAATTTATAAGTATCTATATTGGGCGTCATCGTCAGTTTATCGCCCTCAAGGGTATAAGTGCCCTTAATAGAAAGACTGGTGGCAATCTCAAGAGCCATCGTGGGAGCAGGCTCACTCGAAATGGTAAATTCATCAACCATAGAATAGGTTCCATCCTCATTAAAGGTGTAGAGAATGTTCTGGATTGTCAGCGAGCCATCTTCTTCAGTTTCTACAATGGGCTCAACGCTGCGCCAAGAGCCGCAGATGGATTGTGCCTGAACGGTCATGACCGCCATCAAAGCAACGAGTGTAAATAAAATCTTCTTCATAATAATATCAGTTAATAATACATCGCAAAGTTAATCAATATTTTTTAACCAAAACCTTTCTGGATGATTTTTTGGTGTTTTGCACCACGCAATCATCACGTTTCACAGTTTCTAAGATTCAAAAAACGCACAAAAGTTTAAAATACGACAAAAAATAGAGACGCAGAACGTGCGCCTCTATTATTCGTGTGCCTCAAATAAACCTAGCGAGTTGTCGCCTTAGTATGAGGCTTTTCAGTTTTCAAGAATACCCATTAGATGAGTTTCTTGTAGCCATACTCAGCTGCCTCGTCGAGTTCCTCCTCGATGCGGATGAGCTGGTTGTACTTGGCCATGCGGTCGGTGCGCGAGAGCGAACCAGTCTTGATCTGACCGCTGTTGGTGGCTACGGCGATGTCGGCGATGGTGGTGTCCTCGGTCTCACCGCTGCGGTGTGAGGTAACGGTGGTGTAACCGTGACGGTGTGCCATCTCGATAGCGTCGAGGGTCTCGGTCAGGGAGCCAATCTGGTTCACCTTGATAAGGATAGAGTTGGCGGCACCCATCTTGATGCCCTTTTCGAGGAACTTCACGTTGGTCACGAACAAGTCGTCACCCACGAGCTGGCAGCGGTCACCAATCTTCTCGGTGAGCTTCTTCCAGCCTTCCCAGTCGTTCTCGTCGAGACCGTCCTCGATGGAGTCGATGGGATACTTGGTGATGAGTTCTTCGAGATAGTTGATCTGCTCGTCATCACTGAGCTTGCGGCCCTTGGGATCCTTGGGCTGACCGCTCTTGAGCTGGCGGTAGTCATAGTAGTACTTGCCGTCCTCGATTACAGCGAACTCGCTGGCAGCGCAGTCCATAGCAATCTTCACATCGTCACCGGGCTTGTAACCGGCATCCTTGATGGCTTGAACGATGCTGTCCAGAGCGTCCTCAATACCGTCGAGTGCGGGAGCGAAACCACCCTCGTCACCCACTGCAGTGCTCAGGCCACGCTTCTTGAGCAACTTGGCCAAGGCGTGGAATACCTCGGCACCCATGCGAACGGCCTCGCGCTCGGTCTTGGCGCCAACAGGACGAATCATGAACTCCTGGAAAGCGATGGGAGCATCACTGTGTGCACCACCATTGATGATGTTCATCATGGGCACGGGCAGCACATGAGCGTTGGTACCACCGATGTAGCGATACAGCGGCATACCGAAATAGTTGGCAGCAGCGTGAGCCACGGCGAGCGAAACACCCAAGATGGCGTTAGCGCCGAGCTTGCTCTTGGTGGGAGTGCCGTCGAGCTTAATCATAGCCATGTCGATGGCGCGCTGGTCAAAGGCATCCATGCCCTCAATCTCGGGAGCAATAATCTCGTTGACGTTCTTGACAGCCTTCAAGACGCCCTTGCCTCCGTAACGCTTCTTGTCGCCGTCACGCAACTCGAGGGCCTCGTTCTCACCCGTCGATGCGCCACTAGGCACTGATGCACGGCCCATGTCGCCGCTTTCGAGGGTTACCTCAACTTCTACAGTAGGATTGCCACGCGAATCCAGAATCTCTCTGGCATGTACTTCTTCAATATACATAATTCTAATATTAGGTGATTAAAAATGTTGAAATCCTTTGTTGGGTGCAAAGTTAGTGTTTTTTAGGTTTATTCCAAAATTTATTCCTGCTTTTGTCAAATTCATGTCATGCAACCGATTGACAAATGCATAAAAAAAAAATCCACTGCAAAAACCGATTTATCTATAAAAAATACCGCTTAGTATAATAATTTTGCGGAAACCATTAACAATAATCTACTTTTGCATGCGAAAGTATAAAACGAAAGGACATCAGTTACATTTTCATAACCACAAGTTTATAGTTTTTATTGAAAAACACATGGCGTTCCGCTACCTTGCGCAAGGTGGCGGAATGCATTTTATATGTTCCCCTGTTGTACAGGTGTGGATATTTTCTATTACCTTTGTCACGACAATAAAGAAGATAAAAACCAAAATCATCATGCTCCATCAGCTTTTTCTCATCCTTGCAATGCTGCTGCCCTTGAATATCAGCGCCACTAGCACCCCTATAGAGGCTGCTCCCGTGAACAAGACCATTCAGCAGACCGCCCTGCCAGCTAAACCCACCGGCACCGCATTTATTGTCATCTCCAAGCGCGACTTAAAGCTCACCGTGTATGACCGTAATGCTGCGGGCGATACCGTGATGGTAGCACAGTTCCCGTGCTGCATGGGCAAGAACAAAGGCAACAAGCAGAAGCGCGGTGACATGCGCACTCCCGAGTCCCCCAAGGGAAAGCCATTCAAGATTACCATGATACAGGACGCATCGACCTGGAAGCACGACTTCCATGACGGACGCGGCAACATCAAGGCCTATGGACACTGGTTCCTGCGACTCGAAACGCCGGGCCACAAGGGCATCGGCATCCACGGCAGCACCAACAACGAGAGCTCCGTCCCCGGTCGCGCCAGCGAGGGCTGCATCCGCCTGCTTGACAACGATATCATTACACTGAAGAAACACTTCGCCTACGTCGGCATGCCGGTCACCATCCAGGCCGAAGATGCCGCCCCACTCCCTTGGGAGCCCCGCGCCCGCCAAGCAGCCACAAAATAAAGTTCAGTCACCACTAATCAATTTGTAACCAATACCACGCACGTTGACGATACGCAACGTCTGGTCTTGGGCGAGTCGGTGTCGCAGTTTGGTGATGAACACATGCAGACTCTTGTTGTTGAAAAAGCTGTCATCACCCCATAATTCGAGGAGTAATGATTGGGAGGTTACCACCTCGTTAGGACGCAAGCACAAGCGCCTCAAAATCTCACTCTCGCGGTAGGAGAGTTCGGCACGATTGCCTGTCGGCACATGAGTCAACCGCTGAAGGACAGAATCAAAAAGGTATTGACCGATGGTGAAACGGGTGTCTTGTTCGGGTTGGGGCGAGACTGTGCATGCCCGTCCCATCAACGCCTTGATGCGGACAATGAGTTCCTGCATCCCGAAAGGCTTCTTCAGGTAATCGTTGGCTCCCATCTCGAAACCGTGCACCACATCGTTGACTGCCGAACGCGCCGTCAAGAAGATGACCGGCGTCAGGCTGTCGCTCTTGCGGATGCGCCTCACCAACTCAAAGCCGTCGAGCTTCGGCATCATCACGTCCGCCACGAGCACATCAGGCTTGTTGGCGGCATATAGCCTCAAGGCTTCCTCGCCATCATTGGCTATAGTCACATGAAATCCTTGACCGTCCAGCGTATCCTTGATAATCATCGCCAGGGTGCGCTCGTCCTCGGCTAACAGTATGTTGATGGTCTCGCTCATAAGAAAATAATTGTAAAAGTGGTGCCCTCGCCCTTCGTACTTGACACATCGATGCTCCAGCCGTGCTTCTCGACCATCGTTTTGACATAGAACAATCCCAATCCGTAGCCCTTGACATCGTGCAGGTCACCTGTGGGCACGCGGTAAAACTTGTCATAGATGTGCGGTAACTTGTCGGCAGCAATGCCCATGCCGTGGTCGGTAACGCTGATGGCGGTGGATGAGGCGTCAATCTCAACATGCGCCTCATTGGGAGAATACTTGATGGCATTGTCAATGAGGTTGTTCAAGATATTGCTCAAGTGAGCGCGGTCAGCCTGCACGGTCAAGTCCTCAGGCTCGATATGCGTAGTGATGGTGACAGGCTTATCAGCCTTCAACTGTTGCTGCTCGATGACGGGTTGCAACAATTCGGAAAGGTTAATCGGCTCGATGTTGAGTTTGAACCTCCGACGCCGTTCCATGCTCATCGACAGGATTTGCTCGACCATGCCGCTCAAGCGCTCCAGCTGTTGACGGCATAGCGTCAAATAATGGCGTTGTTTGGCCTCATCGGTCTGCCCACCGAAGTTAAGCAGCGCATCGTTGGCGGCATAGGCCACAGCGATGGGTGTTTTCAGCTCGTGGGTGATGTTGTTGGTGAAGTCGGTCTTCATCTCATCGAGCGTGCGCTGCCTGATAATTGTTCTAATCAAGAAATAATAAGCCAAACCCAGCAGCAACACGATGAGGCCTGATGCCGTCAGGATGCCTGTCATTTCCCGCAAGACCAGCCCCGTGGTGGGCTCGATGGTGAGTTCGTAGCGCCCATAATCTGTCCAGTTATACACAAAATGCCGCGCACGACTGCTGGGCAAGTATCCTGTCGTCGCATGACGATAAACGGTGTCGGTCTTGATGCACAACAACTGGTGGTCACCGCTCAATCCCAGTTGCTGCAGCCCGGCTGTGAGCAGGGTGTCAAATTTCTCATATCTTGTGCCCTCGAAGCGGTCAATGCCCAAGTGAAGGCCTTGCTGAATCATCGCTGCCAATTCTTCGACCGAAATCTGGTCTTCGAGCATCTTCATAAAGGCTTCTTCACTTTTAATGCTGTCGCTGTCGGGCTGAGGGCTTGAACGCAGAACTTCAACCGTTTTTTGTTCCAGTTTTTCGCCATCAACTGTGACCTGAGTTGTAGTAACAGATTTAGCGATGATACTGCCATCCTCACCAACGCCAGCGCTCACGTCCATCATGCCGTGAGGTCCTTTTTCCTCAATGCTCTTGAGGCGCAAAAACACTTCCTTAAGGTCGGCAACACGCATGGCCTCCTGGATGCTGTTGTCCATCTGCTCGCTCATCGTGTGGTAGAGTTGCACGAGCCAGTAGGACTGATAGGCAAACACACCCACCAGCGCCACAATCACTAACACTGCAATATATTTCAGCCTCACGTTCATCACCTGCAAAAATACACAAATAACCCATTAGTCATCAAATCCGTTAAGACTAAATAAGTTTTTGGTTAAGACTTGGTAAGTCGCGGCAACGTAATGGAGTGGAATGATGAGGGTAATTTTGCCGCCGGAATCAATCAAAAAGCAAGAAATGAACATGTCGAGATTTATCGTAATGATGGTCGCTGTCATGATGACGGCAGCCAATGCGTTGGCCCAGGAAAATGCTGGGCGTATAGAAGAAAAACAGGATAGTGTCGCTTTAAGCGTGAATGACACCATCGCACTCAAGGACGTAGAGGTAGTGACGATGCGTCAGTTGGTCAAGACATTGGATGACCGCTTGAGTTACAATGTGCAGGCCGACCCCGAGGCGAGTACAAGCACGTTGCTCGACGTACTGCGACGCGTGCCGCTGGTGAGCGTTGACGGCGAGGACAATGTGCGTGTCAATGGCGGTGGAAGTTTTAAGATTTACAAGAACGGCCACCCCGACCCGGCCCTGTCGTCCAACCCGCGCGAGGTGCTGCGGGCCATGCCCGCCAGCGTGATCAAGCGCATCGAGGTCATAACCGAGCCTGGTGCCCGCTATGATGCCGAGGGAGCCACGGCCATCCTAAATATCGTCACTATTGATGGTGTGCGCATCGAGGGTGTGAATGGTACGGTGTCAGCGTCGATCAACACCTTCGGGTCGCCCAATGCCAGTGCCTATATCGCGGCACGAGTTGGCAAGTTTACACTGGGAGCGACAGGTTTTTACCAGAAACAGGCACGTCGCCAGTTTGCCGGCGAGGACGAGACATGGACCACCTATCAGGACACGGGCACCACGATGTATCATCTCTATCGCAATGAGCAGCCCGCTTGGGTTTATAACCTTAGCCTGAACGCCAGCCTGGAAATCGATTCGCTGAACCTGATTACAGCCTCCTTCGGTGGTTACCGTTACGGGCTGAACATCTACGGTGACAGCCACATCGAGTATCATGACGCGGCAGGGCAGTTGCTCACGTCCTATGACAACCCGTTTAACCTGCCGCAGTATGGTTTCATGTCGTGGAACGGCCGTGCCGACTGGGAACATCGCACCAGCCGCAAGGACGAGGTGCTGACCGCCTCCTACATGTTCTCGACCACGGGCCAGCACGAGGAACAGTACGACTCGCTCATCAACCTGGTCAATCCGCCGTTTGACTATACGGCCTATAGCAAGTGGGGCAAGGAACGCTTCGTCGAGCACACATGGCAAATTGACTACCTGTTGCCGTTGTGGAGCCATCACCTGCTGGAAGTGGGCGGCAAGTACATCCTGCGCCTGAACAAGAGCCACAACCGCATGCAGTATAACAGCACTGCAGAACTGGACACCGACACCCGCTTCAAGCACGACATGCATGTGGGGGCCGCCTATGCCTCATGGCGTTACCAGGTGGGCGACGTCACCCTGCGTGGCGGCTTGCGATACGAGTACAGCCACTTCCGCGCCAGCTATCCCAATGGCGACGGGGAACCTTTTGGACGCGACTTGCACGACCTGGTGCCCTCGGCGAGCGTGCACTGGCAACTGTCGCCGTCCAACAGTCTGCGCCTGTCGTGGGCGAAGAGCCTTAACCGCCCAGGCATAGCGTATCTCAACCCTGCAGTCAGGCGTTATACCACGACGATAGAATATGGCAATCCCCACCTGTCGAGTGCCCGCAACAACATGCTGAGCATCAACTTCCAGCACACGGGTAACCGCTTGACCTTCAATATCAAGCCCACCTTGACCATCACCAACAACCTCATCGGCACTTATCGCACAGTCCAGGACGGCATTGTCCACTTGACCAACAGCAATGACTGCCATTATCTGATGGCGGGTGTGGGCGGCTTTGTGCAGTGGATGATGACATCCAAGACCACTTTCTACATGAACGGGGAATTGTGCTACAAGCGCTACCGCAACCCCTCACAGGACTTGACCAACAGCGGATGGGGCGGCAACTTGTATGCACAACTCACGCAACAGTTGCCATGGAAACTGCGCGCGACGGCGACGTGCATGTGGTATGGCATCGGGCACGACGTGCACCATGTGTATGGCTATAGCACCATACCCGACCCGACCATCATGCTGGGCCTGTCGCGGTCGTTCCTCAAGGACAACCGATTGACGGTGAAGTTGACTGCCAATTCCATCCTGCACAAGTATGAGGTGTCCAAGGGATATGTGACTCAAGGTGAATACACAAACCACGGCGTGGGCCACTATAACCAGCGCAATGTGCAACTGTCGTTAAGTTATGCCTTCGGCTCCAGCAACACTCGCGTCAAGCAAACCGAGAAGACAGTCGAAAACGACGACCTGGTGGGGGGTCTGAGAAGCGGAAACTGATTTTGAAAACAATAAACACAATGTATTGTTTATCAATACAATATATTTATCCTTTATCGTCAGCGGATTTTAGGGATTATCTGGATGGCATACGCATATTCCTGCCTCACGCTAAGACGCCAAGCCGCTAAGAATCTTATATGGCATCCGCACCCTAGCCAGAGTGCGGACACCATATAAAAAATAGCCTTTTTGTCTTTCTTGTCTTCAGCCCCAAAAACTTAGCGCCTTAGCGTGAGGCAAGAGAGCGCGGATGCCTCTCTAAACTCTAAACCCTAAACTCTAAACTGCGAGCAACGCGAGCATTAAACCTTAACGCCTTAGCGTGAGGCATCGTGAGGTCGGGTGAGGTTTACCAGGTCTCGTTCAACAGGTAGTCGATGAGTGCCGTCACGTCAGCGATAGTGATTCCATCAATTCCGTTGCAGTCAGCATTCTCAAGGCTGATGCCTGTCGCTTTGCCTAACAACAGGTAGTCAATCAGAGCTGTCACATCACCGATGGTCACCTCGCCATCGCCGTTCACATCGCCACGGATGAAGGCAGGTTTCTCGCTGAAATAGCCCGGATTGTCGGTGCCGCCGTCGATGTGGGCATAGTCACCGCCCACATGGGCGGGATCGTAGGCCGTGCCCTGACCACCCACCAGGCTAGTGCAGTCATTGAACACATTTCTAGAGATCGCCTGAGCCATGTCACTCAGCCTCCAACCATCTCCCACGTAGATAGTCAGCAGAGCTGCGCTGCCCCTGAACATCTCGGTCAAATCCGTCACATTGGAAGTGTTGAAACTGCTCAAGTCCAGGCTCCTCAATTTATAGCAGCGGCTGAACATGGCATCCATACGCGTCACCTCGCTGGTGTTCAAGTAGTTCATTCCAGTGATGGATTCAAGTTTCCTCATTTCGTAGAACCAGTAGCAGGTGAACGTCGGGCGGACGTCGGCAAACGAGGGGTCGAAGGCCACTTGGGTCACTTTGGCATTAGTGCCATCGTTAGCCCAATCAGGCTCGACAGCGCCATCGTTCAAGCCGTAGGTCGTGCCCGTGCCCGTTCGGCTAGTGCGATAGTAGTCGTAGTAGAACGTCAACGTCGTGTTCTCGGCCGTGTAGCAGGCATAGGCCTGGGGCGCGATATAGCTCAAGTAGCCCGGCGCGCTGGCGCCACCGTCGATGCGGGCGTATTCTTTGTCAATGTGGTTGCGGTCGTAGCTCGTGCCTTTGTCGCCCGCCAGGTCGATGCAGTCATTGAACATTTTCTCGGATTCGGTCACTGCCACTGTGCTCCATCCGTCGCCAACATAGATGGTTTGCAGACTGACACAGGCATGGAACATAGAATCCATGGCTTCCACATTGGCGGTGTTGAAGGTGCTCAAATCAAGACTCGTCAAATATACGCAAAGAGAGAACATGCCCGACATGTCTGTCACCTTGGCTGTGTTGAAATGGCTCAAGTCAAGGCTCCTCAATTCATTGCAATTATAGAACATATGCTTCATACTGGTCACCTCACTGGTGTTCAAATACTCCATGCCCTCGATGGGTCGAAGCAACGTCATACCGCTAAACCAAGCGTAGGTGGTCGTCGGGCGGGTCTCAGCGAACGACGGGTCGAACACCACCTTGGACACATTGGCGCTGATGCCATCGGCGTGCCAGGCAGTTTCGTTGTTTTCGGTGTTCAGGTCGTAGGTCTTGCCTGGGCGAGGGCCGCGCACGTTATCGTAGTAAAATACCAGCGTCGCATCCTCGGCCGTGTAGCATGCATAGGGCGCAGGAGTGATATCGCTCAAGTAGCCCGGGTTGCTCTCACCGCCGTCGATGTGGGCGTATTCTGATCCAATGTGGTCCCTGGTATAGAGTGTGCCTTTGCCACCCACCAGGTCCATACAGCCATAGAACATATCATCGGAATCGTCCACAACCTCGGTGCTCCATCCGCTGCCGACATAGATGGTTTGCAGATTGACACACATAGAGAACATATAATCCATGGCTTCCACATTGGCGGTGTTGAAGGCGCTCAGGTCAAGGCTCTTAAGTTTCTGGCAGTAGGAGAACAGACCAGGCATGTGTGTCACCTTGTCGGTGTTGAAATGACTCAAGTCAATACTCGTCAAATCACTGCAGTCATAGAACATATAATTCATAAGAGTCACCTCACTGGTGTTCAGATACTCAAGGCCCTCGATGGATTTCATCCACTGCATGCCATAAAACCAACCGTAGGTGGTCGTCGGGCGGGCCTCGGCGAACGACGGGTCAAACACCACCTTCTTCACTTCGTTGTTGGTGCCATCATTTCTCCAACCAGAATTGTTCTTTCCTTCGTTCAGGTCATAGGTCTTGCCCACGCGCGTATTGCGCTGGTTATCGTAGTAGAACGTCAGCGTCTTGTCCGCCGTCGTGAAACAGGCATAGCCCCCAGGAACGATATTGCTCAAATAGCCAGGGAGGCCATCTTCGCCGTCGAGGTGGGCATAGGCCTTATCCACATGGTCGGCATCGTAGGGGGTGCCCTTGCCACCCAGCAGGCTAGTGCAGTTATAGAACATGTCAGTAGATTTGGTCACAGCTGCTGTGCTCCATTGGGTACCGACATAGATGGTTGTCAGATTGGTACAAGCATTGAACATATAATCCATGGCTTCCACATTGGCTGTGTTGAAGGTGCTCAAGTCAAGTTCCGTGATACCGGTGCAACGTGAGAACATGCCCGACATGCTTGTCACATTGGTTGTGTTGAAATAGCTCAAGTCAATGCTCGTCAATTCATAGCAGGCATGAAACATATAATCCATGCGCGTAACCTCGCTGGTGTTCAGGTACCTCATCCCAGTGACGGATTCAAGGTTACGCATTTCGTAGAACCAGTGGTAGGTCGACGTCGGGCGGAAATCGGCGAACGAGTGGTGAAAGGCAACATGCTTCACATAGGTACTGTTGCCATCAGTTATCCAACCTGGCTCGATGGAGCCATCGTTCAAGTCATAGGTCGTACCTACACAGATACTGCGCTCGTTGTCGTAACAGAACGTCAGCGAATTGCTCCCCGGCGAATACCAGGCATAGGCCTCTTGGGCAATGGCGCCAAGGGCGCACATCACAGCCGCCATCAGGACGACCAGACGAAAAAGTAACGAATTCTTCATATTACAAGCAATTTAACACGAGAACATTGTAATTTGCTGCAAAATTAGTAAAAATAATTGTTATAGCATTACAAGAGAGGATGTGCCATCAAAATTCCGGCACATCCTCTTCTCTTATCCTAGCCTGCATATAGCAGTGCTATTATAATAACAGGAATTATAGGGCGAGGCGTAGCCCTATGTGGTTGACTGGGCTGGTCGGTATGATATCGGCCCGAATCTACACGCGGCAACCCCGGGCAAGGACGTTCCAAGCGCCACCGCGGTACACGTGGAAAGAGCCCGAAGCAGGTCCTGTAGGATTGGTCTGCGCTTCACTGCTGTAACTTGACTGCGTTACCTGATGGGCTGGTTTCTCCCAGTCTTGAGCCTCGTCACCTTGCTAGGGCGTGGTGCCCATCGTGAAAGTGCCACCCTGCACGTCTACCATCGTGAACAAACGCCGTTGACCGTAAAAGTCTCGTTTGCGGGTTGTGGCTCCGTGGGCCATGCTTCGTTCTGCAGGTAGTCGATAAGAGCAGTCACGTCGGCGATAGTGACGTTGTTGTCCTGGTTACAGTCGGCCGCTTGTGGCGCTGCCTCGCCATACAACAGAATATCAATCAGAGCTGTCACGTCGCCGATGGTCACCTGGCCATCGCCATTCACGTCGCCGCGGATGAAGGCAGGTTTCTCGCTGAAGTAGCCGGGGTTGCCAGGGCCGCCGTCGATGTGGGCATAGTCCGCACCCACGTGGTCAACATCAAAGGTCGTGCCCTTACCACCAACCAGGCTAAAACAGCCATTGAACACATTTTCAGAAATCTCTTGAGCCATGTCACTCAGTCTCCAACCATCGCCCACATAGATGGTTCGCAGTTTTTCGCAACCATAAAACATAAAGAACAACTGCTTTACTTTGGCTGTGTTGAAGTTCGACAAGTCAAGGGATGTCAATTTTTCGCAATTACAAAACATAAATGCCATGTCTCTCACGTTGGAGGTATTCAGGTTCTCTATGCCCTCAATAACCGTTAAATGCTCAAATTCATGAAACCAACCATAGCATGAGGTTGGCCTTACAGCGGCAAAAGATTCATCGAAGACCACCCGTGTACAATAATTTCTTGCGGTAGTATTAAAATCGGGGTCGTCGTCGGGAGTAGCTGTCACCGCACTTCCACTCCATACGTTGGTAACGGTCTGTCCGTCGTAGGTGTCACCAGCGACATAGATCGTTTCGGAATTAATAAAATAAAGCGTGGTATTATCTTCACACCAAATCACCTGTGGTTTCTCAACGACATCATTCAGCGAGAAATAGCCCGGATTGTCGGGGCCGCCGTCGAGGTGGGCGTAGTCCTCCTCGGTGTGGGCGGGATCGTAGGTCGTGCCCTGGCCGCCAACGAGGCTGTTGCAGTCCTGGAACATCTGATAGCCGCCTCCTGTAGCGGCAGCGGTGCTCCAACCATCGCCCACATAGATGGTTTCCAGTTCGCCACAATTATAGAACATCAATCTCATGGCGACCACATTAGCCGTGTTGAAACTGCTCAAGTCAAGACTCTTCAGATTGCTGCAAAAAGCGAACATCCCTGCCATGAAGGTCACCTTTTCGGTGTTGAAGTGACTCACGTCGATGCTTGTCAATGTGCTGCAGCCATCGAACATATCACCCATATTGGTCACCTCGCTGGTATTCAGATACTCCATGCCTCTGATAGACTTAAGGAACTGCATACCGAGGAACCAAGCGTGGGTGGACGTCGGGCGCGCATCGGCAAACGACGGGTCAAAGACCGCATAGTTCACAATGCCAGTGATGCCGTCATTATTCCAAGCGGGAAAGTTGCTGTCCGTGTTCAGTTCATAGACCTTGCCCGTGCGGCTATTGCGCTCGAAGTCGTAGTAGAACGCCAGCGTCGTGTTCTCAAACACAGCATAGGCCACAGGATTGAACTTATCGGTGAAGTAACCCGGGTTGCCCGTGCCGCCGTCGATGTGGGCATAAGTCTTGTTCCTCGGGTTGGATGCGTCCCAGGCTGTGCCCTGGCCACCCACCAGGAGAAAGTTGTTTGCGAACATATGCTCTGATTCAGTGACGCAATCGGTGTTCCAGCCACTGCCCACGTAGATGGTTTTCAGTTCGAGACAGAATGAGAACATCATGTCCATGTCGGTCACATTGGCAGTGTTCCAGTTGGACAGGTCAAGGGTCTTTAGTTTCTCGCAATCCCCGAACATTGCGTACATTGAGGTCACCTTATCGGTGTTAAAGTGACTCACGTCGATGTGCTCCAAATTATTGCTGTGCCCGAACATCCAGTTCATAATGGTCACCTCGCTGGTGTTCAAGTACTCCAGACCGATGATGGTGTCAATTTTATTCATCCCATAAAACCAAGCATAGGTTGTCGTCGGGCGGGAATCGGCAAACGAGGGGTCAATGACCGCATTGGTCACCTCGCTACAGGTATGGTCCAGTTCCCAACCGACTCTGTTGAGTCCCACGTTCAGGTCATAGATCCTGCCCGGGCGGGAATCGCGCTGGTTGTCGAAGTAGAATGTCAGCGTCGTGTTCTCGGGCGTGTAGCATACATAGGACATGGTGGCTGCACTCAGGTAGCCCGGGTTGTCAGCGCCACCGTCGACGTGGGCATAGTCGGCATCCACATGGGCGGCGTCATAGGCCGTGCCCCTGCCTCCCACGAGATTGGTGCAGTCCTTGAACACATTATGGGAGCTGGATTGAGCCATCTCACTCATTCTCCAGCCATCGCCCACGTAGATGGTCTGCAGAGCGCCGCAGCTCCTGAACATATCGCTCATGTCGGTCACCTTCGAGAGGTTGAATTTTTCCAGGTTCAGGCTCGTCAACTTATAGCAGCGGTTGAACATGTTATCCATGCGTGTCACCTCGCTGGTGTTCAAGTACTCCAGGCCTGTGATGACTTCAAGGTTCCTCATTCCAGAGAACCAGTAGAAGGTGCTCGTCGGGCGGGCACCGGCAAATAAGGGGTCAAAGACCACCTGCTTCACATTGAGATTGGTGAAATCGGACACCCAACCGGGATCGGCGGGGCCATCGTTCAGGTCATAGGTTGTGCCCGTGCGGCTACTGCGGTCGTTGTCGTAGTAGAACGACAGCGTCGTGTTCTCAGACGTGTACACGGCATAGGCCTCTTGGGCACTGACGCCAAAGGCGCACATCATGGCCGTGAGCAGGACGACCATCCGAAAAAGTAACGAATTCCTCATACTACAAGCAATTTAACAAATGAATAATATAATTTGCAGCAAAATTAGTAAAAATATTTGTTTTAGCCCATCGGACTGTTTAGTTTCTAGTTTCTTGTCCCTAGTCCATAGTTGGCATCCGCGCACCTGGTCACCTCTAACAGGGCTGTTTACGGAGCTAACGAATTAAACTGATGGCAGCAGCATTTCGCATAACTCACTGACTTACCCTGAAAACGATTGAACGGCGTTCCGCGGTGCCGTTTCAATAGAAACAAGGGTTTAGAGTAAATAGTCAACTCCCTGCAGGGTTAATCGAAAAACCATTCAACTTTTTTAGGGTACTACTCACGTTAATTACTGCTTTGCGTCCGTTCATCCGTTCGTTCATATTTATATATAATAGCGAACGAACGGATGAAAAGGCCAGCATTACTCAACACAAGAAAACGGCCGGCTGCGCGGGCAGTCGGTCGCTTCGTGTTTTTGATGTTAATGATAATTTTAAAATCAATCGGTTTTATTTCTCACCCATAGGGATGCGATAGTTCTAGCATCTGGAATTATAACACACCCTTTCTTTTTAGATTTTCTCACTTAGAAAATCTTGTTCATATCGATGTTAATCTTCTGTTCGTCGGGAGCATTGGGATCGAAAATGATATCAATGCTGAAGGCACCAGTCTCGTAAATGTAAATGAGCCTATCTTCGGCGGGCCATGAGAAGGCATAAGAGTGATTAGTAACAATCCTGAAATAGATTTCGGTACCCTCCGGGAACCAACCGGCCTTGTTTAAACGGTAGATGCCATCAGCGCCCTTAGTCATGTTGTTGCGATCGTCGTTGAGATCCCACTCGCTTTCAAACAGGTTGGGGGTGCCGACAATGGTGTAAACCGGTTCGGGCCAGGAGCCGTTCAACAAGTAGTCAATCAGGGTTGTCACGTCGGCGATGTTCAAGTTGCCGTCTGTGTTGCAGTCTGCATTGGACAGGGAGATGGCCGAGCCTTCGATCTTCAACAGGTAGTCGATCAGGGCTGTCACGTCGGCGATGTTCACGTTGAGATCGTCATTCACGTCACCGCGGGTGTAGGCAGGCCTCTTGGTGAGGTAGCCGGGATTGCTCGGGCCTCCGTCGATGTGGGCGTAGCCGCCATCAACATGACCGTCATTGAAGGTCGTGCCCTGGCCACCAACCAGGCTGTTACAGCCAGCGAACATGCGACCTGAATATAACAACGAAGCATTGC
>CADCFN010000009.1 GCA_902800715.1 uncultured Bacteroidales bacterium | reverse complement strand
GTACCGTTTTGCCGTTTTTTTGATGATAAATGTAATTTTCATGTCTTTTTTATGGTTGTTGGGATAGTGTGTAAATAGCTTAATACAAAGGTAATACTTATCCTTTGAATGACCAAAATTTTTTCCCCACATTTTCCCCACATCTGCTAAAAACCTTGCAAAAAGCTTAAATGCGCTTAAATCCGAGAGTTTTTGTAATATGTTGAAAATCAATAAGTAATAAGCGAAATTAAAGGGTTTTCAATTGAATGCCATTTAAGCGGAATTAATATTTTCAATTGCGGCTCTGGGTACCAAGCAAATAAGCAATGCGCTGTGTCTCAAACAGATACAGCGCATTTTACTTGAACATTACTTGAACTTTTGGCGAGTTAGCCTCGCCTTCACTATTATTTCAAGTAATTGATGCCATGCTCATTCTATAGGCATTTCAATAGAGATGCTACTTTTTGAATTTGATGTCGTTGTCTCGCAAGCGGATGTCGTTGGGCTTGAGGTGAATGTCCTCGTCGGTGTTGCTGACGCGATAGACCTCATTGCGTATGAATTCGCCCAACTGGGTCACATTGCGAGAGTTTGCACCTAGATTAAATAGGTTTAGCGGCGAGCGTGACGAACTCTCGATGATGACCTGGCAAGAATCAGTGCCCGTGGCCACCACCCGCATCTTCACCCGTTCACTCATTGGCGATATCAGCCAGCCACGCCGACCCTCGACAATGAAGTGCTCATCATCACACTCCACCGATGAGAACCGCGTCCGCCCATAAAACACCCGCTTCACCGCGGTATAAACACGTCGGGCATTCAACTCAAAGTCGACCGTTTCTTGCTGCATAGTTTATAATTAATTTTTGAGAGTTTGTTTTCCTGTAGTAGCATCTATAAAGCTAGATTCCCCAAAGATTTTCTCCATATTCTTGATTTGATTCTTACAGGACGCCGAGATGCTAATGGTCTTTTGAGCTTGCTCTCTGAGCTTGTCAATGGTAATCTCAATGCTGCCACGATTGCTATGCAGGAGTTCAATAAATAGATTCTCAAGGGTTTCGTCTACTACCGATTCTATGTCTGCTCCATTGAAGCCCCTTGTATAACTGTTCAATTTAGATAGTTCTTCCTTTTTAGGAATAATCACTTTAGACTCAGCATTTCTTTGTTTTTTCTCAAGATGTACTTTAAAAATAGCTTCTCGTTCATTATCTTTAGGTAAGTTGACACAGAAAATTTCGTCAAAACGGCCTTTGCGCTTCAATTCGGGAGGTAGATTTTCAGCATTATTGGCAGTAGCTACGACATAGACATTGCTGGTCTTCTCTTGTAGCCAAGATAGGAAATAGCCAAACATACGAGTAATTACCTCGCTGCTTTCGCCTCCAACACCATTAAATGCTTTCTCAATTTCGTCAATCCACAAAATGCAAGGAGCTGCAGCTTCGGCAAGTTTGATGGCGCTGCGCAATCGACCCTCACTCTCACCCACATATTTTCCCATCATGCTTCCCATGTCCATTTTAAGCAATGGGGCTTTAAAAAGGGCAGCTGTTGCTTTCGCACACAATGATTTGCCGCAACCAGGCATGCCAACAATAAAAATGCCCTTGGGTACCCTTACTGCATATTCCTTGGCTCGAATTATCTCTTTCATTACTTGAGATTTTCCCTTAAGATAATCCTTAAGGTAGTCAAGGCCACCAATACTTTCTATAGTCTCGGGCGTCTCAACGAACTCCAGCAACCCAGATTTCTTAACCATCTGCTTCTTCTGAGCAAGAATCATCTTGGTGTCGCTGGCGCGCAGGTTACCATTTTCACTCATCGCCATGTCTAGCGTTCTGTCGATTTCAAACGAAGTCAGACCTTTCAATGACTGCAACAATGCTTTGCGGTCTTTTTCATCAAACCCTTGGTCTTTATTTATCTTGATATGAGCGTCAATCAACTGATTGATTTCTGCTTCATCCGGATATGTTTGTTCAAGATAAGAAACGTATGGAATTAATTCCTCAGGAATGTGATCCACTGACGAGACAATGACAATTGTGGTTGAATAGGGAGGAATATCTTCATCTTGAATGCCGTGATCATATAACCGGCGCTGTGCAATCATCATGAGTAAAGACTTGATTTGTGGTTGGTCAATTAGATCTTGAATTTCCTTGAGCACAACGATTCGGTCTTTACCATACGTACTATCTGGCGCATAAATTTCTATCAAGAAATTTTCAAGACTTTGGCGCATGATGGGCTCCTTGTTCTTGAAATCAACTGTGCCAACTGCAGAATTCCATTCTCGTATTGCGACATTTCTACCTATAGCTTCAGAAATCATTTCATCTACTCGGACAAAGTCATGATTATGGATGAAAATAATAGGAATATTGACATCCAGCATCTTCTGAAAATCTAATATTTCTTTACTCATTGTTCGTCAGAATTAGGGTTAATATAGTAGATGAAATTGGCAATCCATCGTTCCAAATATGTTTGAACGTTTTTTAATCGATATTGAGCGGTGCCAACAGACATAAATGACCAATATGAATTTAGTAACATATAGTTCCTATCAAGATAATTATAATCTACAATTATTTGATCATTATCACTTAATTCATTTTTGAAATCCCGAAATAGCGCCTTTAATGGAGTATACTGAGCCTTGAGTTTATTATCAAGCTTTGTGACATTATTTTTCCTTCCATACCTGATAATATATAGCAATAACACTATAAATGACTTTTCTTGTTTGAGGGCGCCATCTGACGAAGAAAACTCTTTAATGATTTCTGACCCTTCATCAGTGAAGAGAAAGGAAGTAACTAAATTTGACTTAGAGAAAAGTTTACTCAGATTCGTTATTATCGGATACGCTCGTTGATAGAAGTTTACATATTCTTCTTCCTGTTTAGAGAGACTTGGTGGACTGGATAGTACATGTTCTGTCAGTTTATCTTGTAATCGTTGAATCCTTCTTTGTAATGTTTCATTCCGTTCAGATGCCGCGCTCAAGTGCTTTGGATTACAGAAACGTTCTTTCATGATACTCGGATGAATCTTGAATAAGTGTGAAATGATGACCTCTTCACGAACAAGATTTTTTGCTACGTCTCCATCAATACCTAGCGGAGAACGGTGGTAATCAAGAATGTGTCTTAACCATTTTTGATACAACAACTCATTAGGTTGAATCAATGTATCACTTTGATAGCCCTCTTCTCCAAGCATAAAATGAGCAGGAAAATAATCATTATTATTACAAATTTCTTGAATTATTGTTTCTCGTTTATTTTTAATAACAAAGGAAGACAAGAACAGTTTTTCATTATATAGTGGATCATAAGGATTGGGGTTTGTATATCCTAATTGATCTATTATTTGTTCATAGCCTTGCCCTTTTCCCTTATCAAGAACTTTAACTAAGCTTCCTCCTATACGATTTCTAAGAGATGAGAATTCGTGTTTTTTGTCTATCAACTTAGAGATAGTCTCGATATGGTTATCCTTTTGATTGAGTATCAAGTATCCCAAAGCGCACAAAAAGAGAAATTCAACTCCTAATATACTTAATTGATTTGAGTAAAAAGCATCAGTTACTTTATTAGACCTGGTTCCTGAACAGATAGCTTCTATTGCAATACGTTCATCTAGACCTAAATCCCAAGAAGACGGATTAATCTCTATGCTCTGTTGAATATCACCAGCCCTATAAAAGAGTTGTGAAAAGTACCATTTAGTGTTCTGGGATGTTCCTTCTTGACGAATTGAAGTGAACAATTCCCCCAGGCCACTATTCTCTTGTGGAATACTATCAATCGGGAACCATTCATAAAGCATCTCTTCATGTTTCAACATAAAGTGCGCAAAGCTGCGTTTTGATTTCTCATTTCCATTCTTGTATAAGTAATTCACAAACTCGACCATATCTGCGAAATCTCGCCCATAGATCACGCTCAAGATTTTGGTAATAGATTGATATGTGATTTCATCTTTAGATTCTCTAAGAATGGCTTCGATCTCATCACTTTTAATGCGGTCAACTCTTTTTAGCCAGCTGATTAACTGTGATCGATCATTGATTAGCAAGCGTTCTAGATCAAAATTCTCTCGTAGAGATTCGATGGAAGTGATTTCCGTATTGTCCAAGACAATACGGAAATTCACTCGCTTTGGATTTGATGATAAAAGCATGAAGATGACAACTAAAACAAGGATTTAAAGAAGTTTTTTACTGCCCTGCCCACTTGCTTGACTTTATCTGCAATAAATGGCACAACTTCCTTCACTATGGTGCGTGCGGCATTGGCTACCATTGTTATGCCTTTCTTAACAATAGTTCTTGCAACTGGTTTGATAAACTGTGCTGCTGTGTCTATAAATGGAACCAATACCCTTGTAGGGGGGAAGGCAGAGGCAACAACTTTCAAGCCGTTGGCAGCAGTGTCGACTAGCGTGTCAGATATGCTATCGGCTCTTTCAAGTGCAGCATTCTCTACTTTGGTTATTACGGTGTCAGCAATGGTTACCACACGGGATGCAGCATGGTCCACAAGGACATCCATAGCTTCGATGGTGTCTATGGACCCTTGGGCTACCTGCTTGGCAATAGTCATGCGAGTAATACCCTCATCAATGAGAGCTGCAATGTCTTCGGCCGTCATGGGCGCTATCACTCCCTCTTTGATGCCCTTGATGATAGCTTTAGCTATAATGGTCTTTTTATTGATAATATCTTGGGGTGATAACTTGCCATCAATTAAGGGTTGTAGCCATTCACTATTGATATTCTCATTCAGATTTCCATCAAGGATATCCATCTCGTTCAATTCAACACTAATTGCTGCTGGTATAGCTTTAGTACAATTAGCGATATTGCGTGTTACGTCTCGCAGATTCTCGTTCATTGTTTTGCCTCCTCTGTCTGTTGATTTGTTGATGTTTGTTCTTGATTATCCTCAGTGACTTGGTTGATTAATTTATCTCCAATCGTTTGATTGATTGCGCTAATTAATCTATCTTCCTCTGCATCGTTCTTGGCAATGCGTTTGACACTCTTTCTCAACTGGGATTCCATCCATTGAGTAGTTGTCAAGCCTTTGTCTTTAGCATGAGACAAAGCTTCTAAATTCTTGTCAAATCCATCAAGCAAACCCATTACTTCATCAAGGATAGTTTGCTCTTCGGCAGTGAGTTGTACACTATTCTCGTCTTCAATTAGAGCACTGAGAATCGTTGTTAAATCTTTTTTTTCGTTCATATCGTTTGCTTTATAAAAAATTGAGTTCATTTCTAGTTTTACACCATTGACTCGATCTCTTTGGCTCGTTGTTGACTAATGCCTAGAGAGTCTCGATAAGAGTCAAGCATGCGACGTCTTCTCTCATTGATTTCGCCATCAGACAAATAGTCTTTAACAGCGTCAAGATATTCAAGTTCATCATTTGTGAGTTGTGGCATTGGGCTTTCACTCAATCTTGATTTTAAAATTGCCTCCAATTCGTCGGTCTCCATCTTGCTAATACCCAGTGAATTGCGCAGACGTTCAAGCATTCGCCGATCACTCTCGGTGATGGCACCATCAATGAAGGCATTTTGAAATGCCTCAAGATACTTGAGTTCGGGTTCAGAAAACTCCATAGGAGAGAAAACTCCATTGAAGGTATTGTTACTGGGAGTGTAATTACTCATTTCAGACCTCAGCTCATCTTCATATTTCTTTAGGAGGTTTATGGCCCTATATGGGCTCTTCTCATATTCTGCCAGATGTTCTGTAGCCAGCTGGTAATGCTTGGTTTGTTCATCAGTTTTGTTTTCAGATTGCTTACAAAGCTTGAAATAACACCTTGCCTTAACCAAACTAATTAATGCTTTCATTGGCTCAACCAGTTCACCTGTTTTGAAAACACGATGCATTTCATAGCAGGAGATACCTACTCCTTCCATATAAATGTCCGCATTTAAAACTGTCAGACTTTTCCTGATGAAGATTTCGTCATTGGTTGACAATATTGAATCATACTCATCAAATAGATTCCAATCGTGATGATCACAGCATTCAATCAACTCGTCAGAACAGTCTGTCCAAAAATACCAATATTTTGCACGGCTGCCTGCTTGGCTCATCATCTTGCTGCCCGCTAAATAATCTTTAGGATCATCCGTGCTTGGAAATAATTCAAAATAATGACTGAGGAACCAAATATACCCAACCAATAAATCATTTGCCATGCAAATCTTCTTATCAGCATCAGGCATATTGGTTTGTCCTAAATACTTTTGATAAATCGACTTGAAAGGACCAATAGCGCTGCCACAAACTGGACATTTATAAACAAAAGGCGTCTTATTAGTAGCTAATTTTGCCATTTCGGTCAAATGATGCACCAGCTCGTTTTTGACAGAGTCATTAACATAACCTTTAAACAGGTATTCAGTGGGTACATTTAGTAAAACCTCTCCTGCTGAATTATAGAAAGAGAATAATTCATAATTGTATTTCACCGAATCAATGTCTTCAAAACTAATAAGGTCCCAGTCATCGTCATCAATATCAAAAGTATCCTTAGTGCTTCTTTTGATGATGATAAAATCATCGGTAATTACTAACCCCTTTCTTCCATCATTCCACGACGAGGTATCTCTTACGAATAATAGGATTAATATTTTACCAATATCAAATCCTTCTTGATATTTTCTTATATCATTATAACTTAGATAGTACCAAGGTTTACAATCAAATTCATTTGCGTTGCCAAACCACTCTTCGTATAGTCTGTTATTTGAAAAAAAGTATTCGAGAATCCGAGGATTTGCCATAAAACAGTCAATTTATTTTTTCAACTTCTTTGTAATCATTATTTAAGGATGTAGACAGTTTGCCTTTTCGATCTATTGCCATTTCCTTTATCAGATGCTATTTAATATTTTCTAATTCTCTAACACGCTCATTGGACAAACCCAAAGCTGAAGCGAAAGCGTCGAGACCTCTCCTGGCTTTTTCTGAGACTTCTCCATCTTCGGCACACTCTCGAAAGAGGTCTAAATAGTCTTGTTCGTTTTTAGTAAGTTGATGGGCTCGAAGCATTGCTTCCAGTTCTTCAGCTCGTTTTTTGTTAATGCCTAGTGCGTCACGAAATGAATTAATCTTGGGGCGATTTCGTTCATTAATTACCCCATCAACTAGATAATCTTTAATCGTGTCCAGGTATTCTTGCTCGTCTTTAGTAAGTTTTGTTTCTTGGTGCCCATTCATTTTATTTGACAAGCTTGCTTCTAATTCTTCAGCCTCCATTTTGCTGATATCCAAAGAGCTGCGCAGACGCTCAAGCATGTTTCGGTCACTTTCTTCAATCGGGCCTTCCACGATAATGCTGTGATAAACCCTTAAATATTTTTGTTCAATCTCTGAGTATTCTGAGAGATTAGGAATCTTCTCGTCGGTATGAGTCTCTGTATCTGGTTTTTCAGTTGTGTCTTCATCCTCATCCTCATCATTGAACTCTGAATAATCAAGTTCTTTTGTTTCATATTCGTATACCATATCTGAATATTCAGAGTCCTCAATGATACCGGTAATCTGACCCGCACCAACAGTGCGGCCACCCTCACGGATAGCGAAACGCAGACCTTCGCTGCAAGCAACCGGAGTGATCAGCTTGACGTCAATCTCGACGTTGTCACCAGGCATTACCATCTCGACACCAGCGGGGAGCATGATCTCACCGGTTACATCTAGGGTGCGGATGTAGAACTGGGGACGATAGTGGTTGTGGAACGGGGTGTGGCGGCCGCCCTCTTCCTTCTTCAAGACGTAGATAGAAGCCTTGAAATGATTGTGAAGTTTGATAACATCCGGGTGGCAGATTACCATACCGCGCTTGATGTCTGTATTGTCAATATTCGGGAGCAGCAGACCTACGTTGTCACCAGCCTCACCCTTGTCAACAATCTCACGAAACATCTCAATACCATTAACTACTGATATCATCTCATCGCCGAGCCCTATAATTTGAACCTGGTCGCCAAATCTCACAACACCAGTCTCAATACAACCGGTAGCAACAGTGCCACGGTCAGTGATATAGAAGACGTCTTCGATAGGCATCAGGAAAGGCTTGTCACGATCAAGCGGAGGCACAGGAATCCATCTGTCAACGGCATTCATCAGCTTGCGGACGGTGTCTTCCCACTTGGGCTCACCCTGGAGGGCACCTAGTGCAGAACCACGGATGATAGGGGTGTTATCACCGTCGTACTCATACTCTGAGAGCAGGTCGCGCATATCTAATTCAACGAGCTCAATCATCTCCTTGTCAACGTCGGGAGAATCACACTTGTTCAGGAAGACAACCAACCGGGGAATGTTTACCTGACGGGCGAGCAGGATGTGCTCGCGGGTCTGCGGCATAACACCGTCAGTAGCAGCAACAACAACGATAGCTCCGTCCATCTGTGCGGCACCAGTTACCATGTTCTTCACATAGTCAGCATGGCCAGGGCAGTCAACATGGGCATAGTGACGATTCTTGGTCTCATACTCAACGTGAGCGGTGTTTATAGTAACACCGCGTTCCTTCTCCTCGGGTGCATTGTCAATCGAGTCAAACGAATAAGTCCAGTCGCTAGGGGATTCACCATACTTTGCCAGCACGGTGGTAATAGCAGCGGTCAGGGTAGTTTTACCATGGTCAACGTGGCCAATGGTGCCGATGTTAACATGCGGTTTTTTTCTTTCAAAACGCTCTTTTGCCATATTATACATTAGTTTATTCGTTCCACATTCAAGTAACTCATATTTAGGACGCCTGCCTTGCGGATGTCTATGCCATAGATGCGCATGAAGGCGTCTACGACGGGTTGACCGCCGTTGGTTAGGACAGGATTGCTCATGGATTGGGTGATAACTTCAACGGACATTCCGGGCTCGATTCGGATGCCGTTGGCGTTCTTCATCTGCTTGGTGGTAATGATATATCTAGGCATAGCTCTATTCTAAGGTTAAGGTTTTCAATTTCACGTTCATTGGCATTACACCCGTCACCAACAAGTATCGGAGTGCTGTCATTGAACGACTGCAAAAATAAACATTATTTTGCAAATTGGGTCAAATTGCTTGCAGTTTTTTGGATAAAAGTTTGAGATTGGAGAATTATGTAGCTGATTGTGCGTTTTTTATAAAGATTGCTCTGATGACCCATTTTACTTGAACATTACTTGAACATTTGGACGGATGTAGTTTCATGATAATCAGTGAAACTCATCCTTGATGTGGTGTAATGGGTTGGTTATCTGTGGGGTTAGGTGATTATCGTTCAGTATTGATGATGCGGTGGAATGGCCGGCTCTGGGTACAGGGTGCTGGCAATCAAATGATTGCGGCACCTTTTTCGTTTTTTCGTGCTACTGTGGCGGAAATTGTGAATAACGATGCCCTCATATTATCTATCCCTTTTCTCCTTTAACAAAGGTCAAAACAATCGTCTGGTTTTCAGTTTTTGAGGGGTGGAGAATGGTTCATGATGTTTTTTCCTTACTTTTGCAGTGGAATCGTTTTGGGATTCCAGTTTCTATATTGATTAATAATCAGATAAGGGATGAATTGGCAATCTTTTAAAGAGCAATACGAGCGCTTTAAGCGTTGGCAACATGAGCCGATGCGATATGTCCAAGGCGAGGAGGAGCACCGCTGCAACAACTGCGGATTCACCTTCACGGGCTACTATTGCCCTACCTGCTCGCAACGGTCAAGCATGGGGCGCATCGGGTGGCACAGCGTGCGCCAGAGCGTGATGGACATGTGGGGCTTGGGTTCGCGTTCGCGTTCTGTCCTATATAGCGTGTGGCAGTTGCTGTTTCGCACTGGTTACTTCATCAGTGACTACATCAGCGGCAAGCGCCAAGTGAGTTTTCCGCCCGTGAAGATGCTGTTCATTCTCGCGGTGGCCTATGCAATCATCTTCCATTGGTTGTTACCTGAATTTAAGGGTCTCGGATATGGTATTGATTACCAAGAACTTGGCTTTACTGTGGATGAGGGAAATGACATGACAAATGTATCAAAGCCGTTTTATGACTGGTATGAAACGCATTTCAGCTGGTCCATGCTGATATTGTCCTTTGCTACCATCTTCCCTACCTGGGTCTTGTTCCGCTACTCGCCGCGCCACTCGCGGCACACGTTGCCCGAGGGGTTCTTTATCCAGGTCCTTTTTGCCACCCTGATGGTGTCTCTCTTCCTGCTGATGGTGCCGTGCTGGTTCATTTTCAAGCAGTTCACAGTCCTCTCGATCATATTCGTCGTCGTGACGCTTTACTATATCATCGGTTACAGGCAGTTGTTCGGCTATGGCTTGTGGGGTACCGTGTGGCGCCTGTTATTCGTTTTTGGCTTTGTGTATTGTGTCGCATTATTGCTAGCGCATTTGGCGTTTTATTTGGGAATTACCCGCGATATACATTTAGCAGAATATACATTGCCTGCCAAAATCTTTATGCCCAGCTTCTATGTCTTCTTCGGAGTCCTGTTTATGGCTGTGGGCTACCTCATCAACCGCATCACCACACGCAAGACCCGCCTGCAGCAGAGCTAATCAGTGTTTTTCAATAACGTAATGTTGTAACCCGCCGTCGATGCCATTTCTCGTGCCGTCGCGTGGCAAATCCATCATATCAATTTTAAAAATAGTATTTGATAATTTTGATATGTTTTAGAAATTTAGCAATTTTGCAGACCGAATTGATTTTTTATGACCATCACGCTATAGTTTTAACGCGTTTTGGAGTGTAATGTTGACAAAAATGCGAAAATACTATCAATTTGCTTTTATAACACTAATGATATTTGGCCTGCTTGCCTCATGCTCGCAGGAGGAGAAGAAATACCGCATCGGGGTGTCGCAGTGTTCTGACGACATCTGGCGCGACAAGCAGAACTCGGAATTGAAAATCGGCGCCTATTTCCATGATAATGTGGAATTGAGGTTTGCAGCTGCATTCGATAGCGATGAGCGCCAAATCCAGCAGATTGACAGCCTTGTCGAAACGGGTATTGACCTGCTGATTGTCGCGCCCAACCAGGTATCGACGATTTCACCCGCCATCGACAGGGCCTATGACAAAGGCATCCCTGTGATTGTGTTTGAACGCAAAACCAACACCAAGAAATACACGGCCTATATGGGTGCCGACAACTATGAGATGGGGCACTTGATGGGCGAATATGTCGCAACTAGGCTTAATGAACATGGCAAAATCATCGAGGTGATGGGTCTGAAGGGTTCTTCGCCCGCCATCGAGCGCCACAACGGCTTCAGGGAAGCCATTGCCCAGCACCCTGGTATCCAGGTGGTAGCAACCCTGCAAGGCGACTGGACCGAGCCCACGGCCTACAACACGGTCAAGCAATGGCTCAGCAAGAACAAAGGAGAGCAAATTGACCTGGTGTTCGGCATGAACGACCGCACCGCGATGGGTGCTCGCAAGGCCTTTGAGGAGGCAGGCGCCGTGCTGCCGCTGTTCTGCGGCATCGACGGCCTGCCAGGAGAGAACGGCGGTATCCGACTCGTGCAGGACTCGCTGCTGGATGCATCCTACATCTATCCCACCCATGGCGACCAGCTGCTGCAATTGGCGGTAGATATCCTTGAGGGGAAACCCTATGAAAAGGAAACGAATCTGATGTCGGCGCTTGTCACCCAGGATAATGCCCGCGTACTGCTGATGGAGAGCGAAGAAATCATGCGCCAGTCGCACAGCCTCGAGCAACTGCATGAAAAGGCGAGCCAATATCTCAATCAATTGGGCAACCAGCGCACGCTCATCTTTGTGGCACTAGCTGCTATATTCCTGTTGCTGGCTCTGCTTGTCGGCATCTATATGTATTATTTGCAAAAGGCTCGCATTCAGGACGAACGCATGGAGATGGAGCGCGAGCAATTGGACTTCTACACCCAAGTGAGCCACGAACTGCGCACGCCGCTGACGCTTATCGAGGGGCCACTGGACCAGTTGTTAAGAACTAACGACTTCCGCAATGCGAGCGATAATGCTCAAGAACTTTTTAGCATCGTTCGCCGCAACACCCAGCGCCTCACACGCCTCATCAACAAGATGCTTGATGCCCAAGTGGGGGGCACCATCACCGATGACAATGCCCATTTAGAGACTCAAAATCTTGCGTCTCCCGAAACGGCGGGAAATGTTAAGCCCGACGAGGATGCTCCCACAGTGCTCATCGTCGATGACAATGCCGATATCCGCACCTATCTGCGGTCCATCCTGCAAGGGCAATATAGCGTGCTGGAAGCCGAGGACGGCAAGCGCGGACTGGAGCTCGCCCGCGAACAGGTGCCAGACCTGATTGTCTCAGACGTGATGATGCCCGTAATGAACGGCCTGGAGTTCTGCCAGCAGGTGAAAAAAGACGACATTTCCAGTCACATCCCCGTCATCCTGCTCACAGCCAGAGCGCTGGAAAAACATCAAATCGAGGGTTACGAGAGCGGAGCCGATGCCTATATTACCAAACCCTTCTCACCAGAATTGCTGCTGGCCCGCATCGACAACCTGCTGCAAAGCCGTCATCAGCTCAAAGACCTGTGGGGTATGAAACCGGCTGAACAATTGGCTGAAGAACCAGCCAAAGTACCGTCCAAGGCCCCAAGTACCGCACCTGCACCCATCGAGGACGCCTTCATTTCCCGATTCAAGAAGATGGTGGAGGAACGTCTGTCGGACAGCAATCTGAGTGTCGAGGACCTAGCCGCCGACATGGGATTGAGCCGCGTGCAGCTTTATCGCAAGGTCAAGGCCCTAACCGGCTGCACTCCAGTTGACCTGTTGCGCAAGGCCCGATTGGCTCAGGCACAAAGGCTCCTGCAGGAGTCAACGCTCTCGGTCAGCGAGATTGCCTATCAGGTAGGCTTCGCTTCGCCGTCCTACTTCACCAAGTGTTACAAGGATGAATTCGGCACTGTGCCAGGTGAAGTGCGCAAGCCTAACTAAAACGAAACACAAACTACGAATTACGTGAGGCATCATTTAAAAACTACGAATTTCACGAATTAAACAAATTAGGCATCCGCCTGCTTTCTCACAAAGTTTGAACAAATATTAAACAACAACTCAAACAACTTTTATGACTGTCATATTATGTTGTTTGGGTTGTTGTTTTGTTGTTCTTGTTGTTTGAAAAAACTTAGCGACTTTGCGCCTTAGCGTGAGGCCGTGCGAGTGCTGATGCTTGTAAAAATCGTTCATCCACTAACACAATTGATACATTGAAACAAATTTGCAAGCAGAAGAACTATAATTGATAGTCCCCTATATATTAATAGGTTAACTTTGCGACCAATCGACATAAACTAACAATTTTTATTAACCAAAACCAACAGAACAATGAACGTACTGAAAAGATTTCTACTCAGCTTCATGCTCATGTTGACGTGTACGATTCTGTATGCGCAAACAGAAATCACAGGCACCGTCGTTGACGAGACAGGAGAAACCGTCATCGGCGCCACTGTGATTGAGAAAGGTACCACTAATGGTACAGTGACCGACTTTGACGGTGTCTTCACCCTCAAGGTTAATCCCGGAGCAACGCTCGTTTTCTCCTATGTGGGCTACCTCAATGTTGAGATGCCAGCCAGCAATGGCATGGTTGTCACCATGAAAGAGGATGCTCTTTCCCTTAACGAGATTGTCGTGACTGGTTATACCACACAGCGTAAGGCCGACCTTACCGGTGCCGTGAGTGTAGTCAGTGTAACCGACCTGGTAAAACAGAACGAGAACAACCCCATCAAGGCGATGCAGGGTCGCGTGCCGGGCATGAACATCTCGGCCGACGGTAACCCCTCGGGTGCTGCTACTGTCCGCATTCGTGGTACAGGTACCCTTAACAACAACGACCCGCTTTACATCATCGACGGTGTTCCCACCAAGGCCGGTATGCACGAGCTCAACGGTAATGACATCGAGAGCATCCAGGTACTGAAGGATGCCGCTTCGGCATCTATCTACGGTAGCCGCGCTGCCAACGGTGTCATCATCATCACCACCAAGGGCGGCAAGGATGGCAAAGTGAAAATCGACTTCGATGCCAGCGTGTCGGTACAGACCTACGCCCACAAAATGAAGGTGCTGAACGCTAAGGAGTTTGGCCAAACGATGTGGCAAGGTTATGTGAACGATGGTCTGAATCCCAACCTGAACGGCCTGGGATATCATTATGACTGGAGTTACGATGCTAAGGGTGTTCCCATGCTCGAGCGCATCACCATGAGCAAGTTCCTGGACCCTGCAGGTACGACTCCCGCTGCCGACACCGATTGGTTTAAGGAAACCACCCGCACCGGTCTTGTTCAGCAGTATAACGTCTCGCTGAGCCAGGGCACCGAGAACGGAACTTCTTTCTTCTCGCTGGGTTACTACAAGAACGACGGTATCATCAAGAAGTCAGACTTCCAGCGCCTGTCGGCCCGTATGAACTCGACCTACAAGCTGCTGAACGTCGGTGACCGCAAGATTGTGACCGTGGGTGAGCACTTTACGGTTAACCGCACCAACGAGCTTCAGGCTCCTGGCGGATTCCTGGAGAATGTGCTGCAGTTCAACCCGTCACTGCCGGTTTACACGACCGATGGCCATTACGCCGGTCCCGTGGGCGGTTATCCTGACCGCGAGAACCCCGTGGCACGTCTTGAACGCAACAGCGACAACCGTTACACCTACTGGCGCATGTTCGGTGATGCCTTCATCAACATCAACCCCATTGCCGATTTCAACATCAAGTCAACCTTCGGTCTTGACTATTCGCAGAAACAACAGCGCATCTTCACCTATCCTATTACCGAGGGTACCGTGGCCAATCCTACCAATGCCGTTGAGGCTAAGCAGGAGCACTGGACCAAGTGGATGTGGAATGCCATCGCTACCTATAACCTGGAGCGCGCCTCACATCGCGGCGATATCATGATTGGTACTGAGCTTAACCGTGAGGATGACTCATGGCTCAGTGGCAAGGCCTATGAATTTGCTGTATTGAATCCCGATTACATGTGGCCCAACGCAGCAGTCGGTGAGGCAGAGGCCTACGGCTCGGGCGAGGGCTACACGCTGGTGTCCTTCTTCGGCAAGGTGAACTACACCTACGCTGACCGCTATTTAGCTAGCGTGACCGTGCGCTACGACGGTTCAAGCCGTTTCGGTCGCAATAACCGCTATGGTACGTTCCCCTCAGTCAGCCTCGGTTGGCGCATCAGCGAGGAGCCCTTCATGAAGCGCATGGAGTGGCTTGACAACCTCAAGCTGCGCGCATCATGGGGACAGACTGGTAACCAGGAGATTTCCAACATTGCACGCTACACCATCTTCGAGAGCAACTATGGCGAGGCCGGATTCGGTGGCCAGAGCTACGGTACAAGCTATGACATCGCCGGTACCAATGGCGGCCAGACGCTCCCCAGCGGTTTCAAGCGCAATCAGTTGGGTAACGATAACCTCAAGTGGGAAACCACGACACAAACCAACGTCGGTTTTGACTTCGGTATGCTGCGCAACGCGCTGTACGGTTCGTTTGAGTGGTACTACAAGAAGACCACCGACATTCTGGTTTACATGCCCGGCATCGGTGTAATGGGTGAGGGCAGCAGCCAGTGGATTAATGCTGGTGAGATGACCAATAAGGGTATCGAGTTGAACGTGGGCTATCGTGGCTCGGCAGGTGATTTCCAGTATGACATCGCCGGTAACATCGGTACCTATCGCAACAAGGTGACCAAGCTCCCCGAGACTCTGGCAGCAGCCGGTACCTTCGGTGGTAACGGTGTCGAGAGCGTTGTGGGACATCCCATGGGTGCCCAGGTAGGCTATGTGTATGACGGTATCTTCAAGAGCCAGGATGAGATTGACAACCATGCCACACAGGATGGTGCCGGCCTGGGTCGCATCCGCTGGAAAGACCTGAACGGAGACGGTGTCATCACCGAGAAAGACCAGAAATGGATTTACTCGCCTGTGCCCGATTTCACTTGGGGTTTGAACATCTATCTTGAATATAAGAATTGGGACTTCACCATGTTCTGGCAGGGTGCACAGGGTGCTGACGTCATCAGCGACCTGAAGCGCGAGACCGACCTGTGGGCTGGTCTGAATATCACCAACCTGAACAAGGGTCGTCGTCTGCTCGACGCATGGACGCCCAACAACCCCACCTCTAACATCCCCGCTGTCAGCACGATGGACAACAACAACGAGAAGCGTGTGAGCAGCTACTTTGTGGAGGATGGTTCCTATGCTAAAATGCGTAACATCCAGTTGGGTTACAACTTTGGCAGCAACGTGTGTGACAAGTTGCACATTTCCCGCCTGCGCATGTACGTGTCAGCCCAGAATCTGCTGACCATCAAGAGCAAGTCATTTACCGGTGTGGATCCCGAGAATCCCAACTTCGGCTATCCTATCCCTCTCAATGTCACCTATGGTCTTAATGTTTCATTCTAATAATTCAGGATTCACTATGAAAAAGATATTCAATATATTGTGTGTCGGTCTGGTTTGCTGCAGCGCCACCACATTGTTTACGTCTTGTAATGATTTTCTTGACGAGCACAAGCCCCAGGCCACACTCAGCGACGAACAGGTAAAGTCGCCCGAGAACGCTGAGGCCATGGCCATCTCGGCCTACGCCATCTTCACCTCGGCCGAGGACATCAACTCATCATTCTCGATGTGGAACTTTGACGTCCGTAGTGATGATGCCTACAAGGGTGGTAACGGTACCAGCGACGGTGACGTGTTCCATCAGCTTGAAATCCAGCAGGGTGTACTCACCACCAACTGGAACATTAATGACATGTGGGTAAGGTTGTACAACAGCCTGTCTCGCGTGAACAGTGCCATTGCTCTGCTCAAGGAGACTGACGACAGCTACACCATGAAGACGCAGCGCTTGGCCGAGATGAAGTTCTTGCGTGCCTATGGCCACTTCCTGCTCAAGCGTCTGTACAAGAACATCCCCTTTGTCATCAACGAGAACTTGACCTATGACGAGTATAACGAGCTGTCCAACACCCAGTACACCAACGACGAGGGTTGGCAACTCATCATCGATGACCTGATGGAAGCCTATAACACGCTGCCCGAAGTACAGCAGGAGAAAGGACGTCCCACCCGTGCTGCAGCTGCTGCTTTCCTTGCCAAGGTATACCTCTATAAGGCTTATCGTCAAGATGATGCCAAGAGCAACCAGGTGACGAGTATCAACCAGGGTGACCTGGAGAAGGTGATTGAGTTCACCAATCCCGCCCTGTATACCAACTACGGTCTGGAGGATGACTTCCACAACAACTTCCGTCCCGAGGAAGAATATGAGAACGGTATCGAGAGCATCTGGGCTATCCAGTATTCTCGCAACGACGGTTCCACCTATGGTAACCTGAACTGGAGCTACGGCTTGATTCCGCCCAACATCCCCGGTGCTACCGATGGTGGCTGCGACTTCTACAAGCCCTCGCAGAACCTGGTGAATGCCTACCGTACCGGTGCCGATGGTCTGCCCTTCCTCGACAGCTTCAATGAGAAGGATTATGACATGAGTGCCGACAATGCCGACCCGCGTCTGTTCCTTACCGTGGGTTTGCCTGGACTGCCCTACATGTTCAACCGCAACTACATGATGGAGGAGACCAGCATCTGGAGCCGCAGCAACGGTCTGTATGGCTACTACGTGACCCTCAAGCAGAATGTTGACCCTGCTCTCATCGGCAGCTACCTCATCAAGGGTTCTTATTGGGCCAGCTCGATGAACCGCATCGTCTTCCGCTATGCCGACGTGCTGTTGATGCGTGCCGAGGCTTATGCCCAGTTGGGCCAGTCCGACCAGGCCATCAACCTCGTGAACCAGCTGCGCTCGCGTGCTGCTACCAGCACCCAGATGATTTCCAGCTATCCCAACACCTACGGTGTGAAGATGTACATCAGCAACTATCGCGGCAGCTATTCCAAGGACCAGGCCGTAAAGATTGTGAAGATGGAACGCCGTCTGGAGATGGGTATGGAGAGCGAGCGCTTCTTCGACCTCGTGCGCTGGGGTGATGCCGCCACGGTGCTCAACAAGTACTTCTCGGAGGAAATCAGCAGCTGTGCCATCTACAGCGCCGCTCATTTCACCGCCAACAAGGACGAGTACCTGCCTATCCCGTTCAGCCAGATTTCGGCCTCCAACGGCCACTACACGCAGAACATTGGCAACTGGTAATCACAGCAACATAGTTAAATTACGATGAAAAAATAATAATGATTATGAAAGCTAAGATATTATATATATTCTGTGCGTGTCTTGCCTGCTGCGGACTCGCTCCAATGCTCAGCTCATGCTCCGAAGACAACATCAGTGACCTGGCGCTGTCGGGCAACTGCATGATTGATCAACTCTCCCTTGACAACTATGAGGGAATCATCGACTTGCCGTCACGCTCCATCATCGTTCGTCTGCCCGAGGTCTATGAGACATCGGCCATGAAAATTACGGCATTGAAGATGTCGGATGGTGCTGAGTGCAATGTTCGCCAGGGCGAAACCATCAACATGGACGCCGCTAAGGTGCTGCACGTTAAGAACGGTGACGTCTATATGGACTGGACGTTGTCTGTACTCCATGACGAAGCTCGCATCACCTCGTTTGTAATCAATGACATCTACACTGGTAGCATCGACCAGGAGGCCAAGACGATTGTAGTCTATATTCCCGCTACGCTCGACATCACCAACCTGGTTCCCACGATTACCTATAGCCAGAATGCAACGATTACCCCGTCGTCGGGTGTCGCTCAGGACTTCTCTAAGCCCGTCACCTACACGGTGAAGAACAATTCAGCCGAGAGCGTTTATACCGTCAATGTTATCGCCATCAGCAAGCCTAAGGCCCTCTTCCTGGGTTCTGCTCCCACGATGAGCGAACTGGATCCTGAGGCTCAGGCAGCCTGCCAGTGGATGCTGGGCAATGTTGAGAGCTCGCTGTATGCTTCGTTTGCTGACCTGCGTGCTGGCACGCTCGACTTGTCGGAGTGCAAGCTCATCTGGTGGCACTGGCACGTAGATGGTGGCGTAGACGGCCATGACAACTTTGTTGCTAAGGCTACCGACGCTATGAACACGCTGAACGAGCTGCGCCAGTTCTATGAGAACGGCGGTGCGTTCCTGCTCACCCGCTATGCTGTTAACCTGCCGTCATTCATCGGCACCACCGGTGACGACGAGTGGACAACTCCCAACAACTGCTGGGGTCAGGACGAGGCCTATGCCGAGCTGTGCGGTGGCCCGTGGACATTCCGCATCTTTGACGGCCAGAATGACCATGCAATCTACCAAGGTCTCGTGGCCGGTGATAACCCCAACGAGGTTTACTGCACCGATGCCGGTTACCACATCACCAACTCCACCGCTCAGTACCACATTGGTACCGACTGGGGTGGCTATGACAACTATGACGTTTGGACCGGCCGCACTGGCGGTAGGGTTCTCGGTGTTGGTGGCGACGGCGCTATCGTACTCTGGGAGTATCCTGCCCATGACGGCAAGGGTGGTATCATCTGCGTCGGTTCTGGCTGCTACGACTGGTATTCCTACACCTACGAGGCTGGCTACACCGAGAAGTACCACAAGAACATTGCGATTATGACCAAGAATGCTATCAACTATTTAACCAAGTAATTGACTCATGAAACAGTTCAAGAATATTTTCAGCCTATTGATGCTGTGCTGCTTTATGGTCGCTTCGTCGGCATGCAGCGAGGAGAAGTTCGGCCCCGACCCTTCTAAGGACTGGGACAACACCGCATTCTTTAACTCGGTGGACGAGGCTGGCTTCCAGACTTACTACAATCCGGGAATCGGACGTTGTGGTGACCCGATGCCTTTCTATGACACTAAGGAAGGTCACTTCAAGGTGCTCTATCTGCAGGAGTTTGACAACAATGCCGCTTTCAACTACCACCCCTTCTGGGGCGTATCAACGGAAGATTGCGCCAACTATTACTCACTGGGCGAAGTGCTGCCGACAGGCACATCTCCCGACGAGCAGGATGCCGCTCTGGGTACGGGCTGCTGTATCATTAAAGATGGCATCTACTACATCTATTATACGGGACATGACCGTTTTGGTCGCGAAGCCGTCATGAGGGCAACCTCTGAAGACTTCAAGGAGTGGACCAAGGACGCCGTGTGGATGTTGAAGGGCTCGACCTATGGCTACTCGGACAACGACTTCCGCGACCCGCAGATTTTTGTTGCCGACGACGGCCTCTACCACATGGTCATCTCCAGCAACCTGAAGTTTGCCGAGTTCAAGTCCAGCGACTTGAAGACGTGGGAACACGTCGGCAACTTCCCCATGATTTGGGACCGCATGTGTGAGTGCCCCGACATCTTCAAGATGGGCAACTACTGGTACCTGGTGTACAGCGAGGGTTATCGTGCTTCTTGGAGCCGCAAGGTGAAGTACATGATGGCAACCTCTTGGGAGGGTCTGAAGGCCTGTTTCAACGATCCCGGTGCCAACTGGCCCCGCGACGGTCATGAGGGCGTCCTCGATACCCGCGCTTTCTATGCCGGCAAGACGGCAAGCAACGGCCAGGACCGCTACATCTGGGGTTGGTGCCCCTACCGCACCGGCAACACCATCCACGACAAGAACATCAACGTGGGTGCCGGTGGCGAGCCCAACTGGTCGGGTGCGCTGGTATGCCACAAGATTATCCAGCATGCCGACGGTACGCTGACCGTGGGTGAGGTGCCCGCAATCGCTGCTAAGTTCAACAAGGAGCAGACCGTTAAGGTGATGGCCAGCAGTGGCGCCCAGATGAGCGGTGTCAACGGCAAGCTCTCGGGTGATGGTGCCTTTGTGCTGTACAACCGCCTGGGAACCAGCAACCACATCTCGTTCACGGTGACCACCTCCAACAACTGGGACCGCTTCGGCATCTCGCTGGTGCGTGGTACCGACAGCGACCGTTATTACACGATGATGGTCAACCCCGAGGACGAAAACCACCGCAAGGTGAACTTCGAGCAGGAGGGTAAATCCGGTAAGGGCTTTATTGAGGGTATCGATGGCTATTGGTTCCAGCGTCCCGAGAACAACGTATATCACATCAACATCTACACCGACAACTCGGTGATGGTGATGTACATCAACGACGTTTGTGCCTACACCAACCGCATCTACGGTATCCAGAAGAATTGCTGGAGTATCAACAATTATGGTGGCAATATCACCATTTCGGACCTGAAAGTGTTCCAGTAAACGGTAAATGGCCTTTACGATGATGAACAGATTATTAACTATTCTGGCGGCAGTGCTCGTGGCCCTTTCGGCCACGGCACTGGTCCCGCGGGTTGACGCTACGGGCAAGTACCTGTTGCTGCCCGTGCAGGAGAAGGAGGAGAACGCCTATGTGCGCGTTATCGTGAACAACGAGCAGGTGCAGACGCTCAACGTGCGCTTTGCTGTTGACAAGGTGGACTACTATGTGCCACTGGATATCCAGCGCTTCGGCAACAAGAAGGTGCTGGTCGATATCTCCTTCCATGGTGACCGCCGCACGACGGGTGCTGTCAAGGACTTTGTCTGCTGGCGCGAGATGCGTGTGACCGACACGTTCGACGACAGCAATCGCGAGCGTTTCCGTCCCGCCTATCACCACACTCCCGCCTATGGCTGGATGAACGACCCCAACGGTATGTTCTACAAGGATGGTGTGTGGCACCTGTACTATCAGTTCAACCCTTATGGTTCGCAGTGGGAAAACATGACGTGGGCTCACTCAACCTCGACCGACCTCATCCATTGGACGCCCCAGTCCATCGCCATCGAGCCTGATGCGCTGGGAACCATCTTCTCGGGCTCTTGTGTGACCGACGGCAACGATGTGGTGGCTATCTATACTTCGGCTGGACAGAACCAGACGCAGTCGATTGCCATTTCGCACGACAACGGCATGACGTTCGACAAGTATGAGGGCAACCCCGTGTTGACGAGCGATGTGCCCGACTTCCGCGACCCGAACCCCTTCTGGAACAGCGACATCAACGCCTGGAACATGATTCTCGCCGCTGGACAGGAGATGAACATCTACAGTTCCAAGGACCTGAAGAACTGGAAGTATGAGAGCTCCTTCGGCAAGGAATACGGTAACCACGGTGGTGTATGGGAGTGCCCCGACCTGATGAAAATCGACGGCAAGTGGGTGCTGCTGTGCAATATCAACCCCGGTGGCCCCTTTGGCGGCTCGGCAACCCAGTACTTCGTGGGCGATTTCGACGGCCACAAGTTCACCTGTGAGTCGATGCCCAAGGTCACCAAGTGGATGGACTACGGCAAGGACCACTATGCCACGGTTTCGTTCTACAATGCGCCCCAGGGTCGCCATATGGTAATCGCCTGGATGTCTAACTGGCAGTATGCCAACCAGGTACCCACTCGTCAGTTCCGCAGCGCCAACTCGATTCCCCGCGACCTGGGTCTGTTCACCGATGGTGAAGAGTCCTACGTCAGCGTGAAGCCCTCACCCGAAATGCTTGCAGTTCGCGGTGCCAAGGTGAAAAAGCCGACCGAGACCTGCGAAATCGTTGTGGATGTCAAGAATTCGATGGAATTGACTCTGTCTAACGCTAATGGCGAGCAGGTGGTGATGAAATATGATGCCGCCAAGCAGACCTTTGCAATGGACCGCACCGCCAGTGGTGATGTCAGTTTCAGCGAGGCTTTCCCCGTTGTGACTGTTGCCCCCACCCATGGCGCTATCAAGCAGCTGCGCATCTTCGTTGACCGTTGCAGCATCGAGGCCTTTGATGCCGACGGCAAGATGGCGATGACCAACCTCGTGTTCCCCACCACACCTTATACCAACATCAAGGTCAAGGGCGGTAAGGCCACGATTTACCAAATCAACTACTAACTACTAACTACAACTACGAATTACACGAATTTAACTAATTATTAATCGGATATAATAATAGTTGGTATTAAGTAGGGTAATTAGTAGTTGAACAACTTAAAACTAAATAATAATGGCAAAGACTAATAAAATCGCGATTATCTCGGTCATGCTGTGCTTCTTCTGCATGGGCTTCGTTGACCTGGTGGGTATCGCCTCCAACTATGTGAAAGAAGACCTCCAGCTCTCGGACTCGGTGGCCAATATCTTCCCGTCGCTGGTATTCTTCTGGTTCCTCATTTTCAGCGTTCCCACGGGTATGCTGATGAACAAGATTGGCCGTAAAAAGACGGTGCTTCTGTCACTGGCTGTGACGATTCTTTCGCTCATGATTCCGTTGTTCGGCAACAGTTTCGCCGTGATGCTCATCGCCTTCTCGCTGCTGGGCATCGGCAACGCGCTGATGCAGACCTCGCTCAACCCGCTGGTATCGACCGTGATGGGTGGTGGCAACCTGGCATCAACGCTCACCTTCGGCCAGTTCATCAAGGCCATCGCTTCGTTTATCGCGCCTTATCTGGCCTCGTGGGGCGCCATGCAGGTGATTCCCAGCCTGGGTCTTGACTGGCGTGTGCTGTTCGCCATCTTCTTTGTAGTAGGTACATTCTCAACAGTTCTGCTAGCAGTTACACCAATCCATGAAGAGAAAATCGAAGGCAAACCTTCGACCTTTGTGGAGTGCTTCAAGTTGTTGGGCACGCCCATCGTGCTGCTCTCGTTCCTGGGCATTATGTGCCATGTGGGCATCGATGTGGGCACCAACACCACCGCCCCCAAGATTCTTATGGAGCGTCTGGGCATGAACTTGAACGACGCCGCATTTGCTGCCTCGCTCTACTTCATCTTCCGTACCATCGGTTGCTTGACCGGTTCGTTCTTCCTGCGTGTGCTCAAGATGAGAACGTTCTTCCTCATCAGCGTCATCATGATGGCCCTGTCGATGTGTGGCATGTTCTTCGGTCACGAGAAGTGGATTCTGTACACCGCTATCGCTCTCGTGGGCTACGGTAACTCCAACATCTTCTCGATGTGTTTTGCTACGGCGCTCGAGTCGATGCCCAAGAAGCAAAACGAGGTGTCCGGCCTGATGATCATGGGCTTGTTCGGCGGCACGATTTTCCCGCTGCTCATGGGCTTCGCCAGCGACGCTGTCGGCCAGGCTGGTGCCGTGGCAGTGATGGCCATCGGTGTCATCTACCTGTTTACCTACATCAAGCAACTCAAAACTCAAACTGAAAACTGACAACTGAAAAACTGACAACTATGAGTGATAAACGTTATGTAGTGGGTCTGGGCGAGGCCCTGTGGGATGTTCTCCCCGAAGGTAAGAAACTGGGCGGTGCCCCCGCCAACTTCGCCTATCATGCCGGACAGTTCCTGGGCAGTGACAACGCCATCGCCATCAGCGCCCTGGGCGAGGACAAACTCGCCGAGGAGACCATCGAGGCCCTCGAGGAGCACGGCCTCAAGTACCTCATGCCGCGCGTGCCCTATCCCACCGGCACCGTGCAGGTAACGCTCAACGAGGAGGGAATCCCCACCTACGACATCAAGGAGAACGTGGCTTGGGACAACATCCCCTTCACGCCCGAGATTGAGGAAATCGCGGCCAACTGCCGCGCCGTGTGCTACGGTTCGCTGGCTCAGCGCAACGTCGTGTCGCGCGAGAACATCCACCGTTTCCTCGATGCCACCCCCGACGACTGCATGAAGATTTTCGACATCAACCTGCGTCAGCAGTTCTACAACAAGGAAATCATCCAGCAGTCGATGCGCCGTTGCAACATCCTCAAAATCAACGATGAGGAATTGGTAACCATCGGTCGCATGTTCGGCTATCCCGGCTTGGATATCGAGAACAAGTGCTGGCTCATCTTGGGCAAGTACGACCTCGACATGCTCGTGCTCACCTGCGGCACCAACGGCTCCTACGTCTTCACGCGTGGCCAGATGTCGTTCCAGGAGACGCCTAAGGTTGAAGTGGCCGACACCGTCGGCGCCGGTGACTCGTTCACAGGCTCCTTCTGTGCCGCCATCCTCAACGGCAAGCCCGTCCCCGAGGCTCATGAGTTGGCCGTCATGGTCAGCGCCTACGTCTGCACCCAGAACGGCGCCATGCCCACCTTGCCCCGCGACCTTCTCGCAGCCGCCAAGTAAAGCAAATACCTGCTTAAAATAGCCAGGGTCCGACTGGAATCTTCCCGATTCAGCCGGGCCCGTTTTTTTTATTCCCCCTAACCCGTAATTGGCATTTTTGAGGTCTGCATTGTGGAAATGTCAACATCTTTGATTAACTTTGCGGGATGACAATAATGGCGGCGACAATTCAAGCTGTCATCATTGTAATTGTGAGCATTTCTGGATTTTAAAGGACGTTATTAACCTTATGATGGTATAAAATATGACAGTTACGGTAAATAATTCCACAATTAGGATTTTTAATGGGGCCAAAGTCGGCGATGCGGTTTTGCGGTGGGCAGTTCGCAACAAGCTGGACATCAACAAAGTATCATCACTACAAGTTGCAGACCAATGGGGACACAAAATAGGCTTCGAAGCTCCCCTGAGTGAGAATCAGATTATAAAAGTAATAAATCCATGATATGATGAAAAAGATATTTTTGTCCATCGTGTTTATAGTGTCGGTCTCGATTTGCGGCGTAGCCCATGGTGAGACCGTAAGGATTCTGTCAACCAACGACATGCACTCGGCGATTGAGAAGATGCCTCAGCTGGCTGCTATCGTCGACAGCTTGCGGGCGATTGATCCGTTTTTGCTGATCTTGTCGGCAGGAGACAATCGCACCGGTAATCCTTACAACGACCTGTACGAGCCATCCACCTATCCCATGATTTCGCTGATGAACCTCATCGGCTTTGACGCGTCGGCCCTGGGCAACCATGAATACGACGCAGGTGTACAAGGTCTTGCCAAGGTGATATCGTTGACAAATTTCCCGCATCTTGCCGCCAACATCACTTGCCTGCCCGAGAGCGGAGTTAGGGTGCGTCCCTACATGGTGTTTGACGTCAAGGGGCTCAAGGTGGGCGTGCTCGGCATCACACAGGTGGGCACGCTAGGCATCCCTGACACGAGCCCCGACAATGTGAAGGGGCTGACATTCCAGCAGCCCGAAGAAGTCATTCCGCAGTATAAATGGCTCACGGCGCAATGCGATGTCAATGTGCTGCTCACCCATGTGGGCTATGATGTGGACATTGAGTTGGCTAAGCAATTTCCATACTACGACCTAATCGTCAGCGGCCATACCCACACCCAGCTCGAAGGCGGCGAAATCCACGATGGCGTACTGATTACCCAGAACGGTTATCAGATGCCCCGCGTCACGCTCACGACTCTGGAAGTCGAAGGCGGCAAAGTGGTGAGCAAGAAGGCCGAAAACATCTTTTTGAACAAGTTCACAAGCCGCAGCGAGGCTGCCGATGCGCTGCTCACGCATTTCAAGAGCAGCCCCGAAATGGAACGCGTGATTGCCCAGATGAATAGCGACATTAACAGTTATGACGCTCTGGGCGTGATGATGTGTGATGCCTGGAAAGAAGAGTGCAACTGCGACATCGCCCTCGAGAACTATGGCGGTGTGCGCTATGATTTCTTCCCAGCAGGTCCCATTACGGTCAAGGACATCATCAACCTCGACCCGTTCCTGAACAGTCCTGTGGTCATGACTCTGACTGGCAAAGAGCTTAAAGAACTGCTTATCGCCTGCCACAGGATTGACCGCAACCGCTTCCCCGTCACCAGCGGATGCTCTGCCGTGGTGACCTACACCGACTCCACCAAGTCATCTATCAAAAAACTGGAACTTTTTGACGCCAACGGCAAGAAACTCGACATGAAAAAGAAATACCGTGTGGTGACCAACAACTATGTGGCAGCGACAGCCGACTCCCCCCGCGAGGACGAGGGTGAGGTCGGCGCCGTGACCACCAGTGACCTCATCATACACTGGCTCGAAAAGAAGGGTACCGTCGACTATCAAGGCCGCTCCAGTTTTATCGAAAAATGGTAATTTAACCAATTTTCCACATCTCGGTGCAGAGTAAACTGTTCTGCACCGAGATGCGGGCTATAGGGCGGTTTTTAAACCATTGTGACTGATATCTCAATAATTTTGAGTAGGTTTGCAACTACTTTTACAACCTTCAACCATTGACCCGCTATGACCGAGCGCAAAATACCGCACCCACTGATTGCCGCGATACCCGTCGTGGTACTGATTGGCTTACTGATTGTTGTCATCACGCTCTTTGGCAGTGATTCGTTGAGCGGTGGCAGTCAGATTGCCTTGCTGTTGGGTTCGGCGGTGTGCGTGACGATTTCGATGGCATTTTACCATGTGCCGTGGAAGGCGTTTGAGCGGCAGATGTGCAAGACCATCGGCGACATTTCGGTCACCCTGCTCATCCTCATGACGGTGGGCATGTTATCCAGTTCGTGGATGATTAGCGGCGTGGTGCCCACGCTCATCTACTATGGCGTGCAGATTCTTTCCCCGCAATTCTTCCTGGTGAGCGCTTGTGTCATCTGCGCACTGGTGTCGCTGCTCTCGGGCAGTTCGTGGACAACGGTCGCCACCATCGGTGTGGCACTGCTGGGCATCGGGCACGCCTTGGGCGTGAGCGAGGCTTGGACGGCGGGCGCCATCATCTCGGGTGCCTACTTCGGCGACAAGATGTCCCCCTTGAGCGACACCACCATCTTGGCGTCATCGTCGGTGGGAGTGGACATCTTTGAGCACATCCGCTACATGGTCATCACCACCACACCATCGATTCTCATTACCCTGATTATCTTCTTTGCGGCAGGACTGGGGCACGGCAACGATGGTGTCCTGCAGGTGGAGCAATATACCCATGGACTCGCTTCGACCTTCCACATCACGCCATGGACGCTGCTCGTGCCATTGGTCACGGGCATCCTCATCGCCAAGAAGGTGCCGTCGCTCATAGTATTGTTTGCCTCATCGATTCTCGCCGGCATCACCGCCCTCATTTTCCAGCCCCACATCCTGACTCAGATTGCCGGCGATGCCTCGTTGAGCCTGCATGCAGCGCTCGCCAAAGGACTCGCCATCACCTACTATGGTTCGACAGCTATCCAGACGGGCTTTGACTCCCTCAACGAACTCGTTTCAACCGGCGGAATGAAAGGAATGCTCAACACCATCTGGCTCATCATCTGTGCCATGTGCTATGGCTCGGCAATGGTGACCAGCGGCATGATAGAGAGCATTACCACTGCGATTCTCCGCTTTGTCAAGACAAGAACGAGCCTTGTCACCTCGACGGTGAGCACGGGACTGTTCCTCAACCTGACGACAGGCGACCAGTTCATCAGCATTGTGCTCACTGCCGACATATTCCGCAACGTCTATAAGAAAGAAGGCTACGAGCCCAAGCTCTTGAGCCGCACCTGCGAGGACGCGGCAACCGTCACCTCGGTGCTAGTGCCGTGGAACACCTGTGGCTTGACACAGGCCACTGTGCTCGGCGTCCCTACCCTCACCTACCTGCCCTACTGCTTCTTCAACATCCTCAGCCCGTTGATGACGATTCTCATCGCCGCACTCGGCTGGAAAATCCGCCGCCATCGCCCCAGTCAAGACAACTGACATCACAACATCAGCTCTTTTTCCGTCACCACAAACAACGATTCACCTATTGTTTCCCAACTAAGCCGCCAAGACACAGTTTGGGAAATGAGGGGCAAAGTGCTGTTATCGTTGCGGTTATATATACATCACTAAAAAAAAGCGTTGAAAGGGGCATAACATTGCCGTTTTTTTTCTATATTTGCAGCCTATTATGACATAAACCAATACATTCCAAAACATAAGCATTATGAACAAACAAATCACATTGGAACAAGCCGTTGAAAAAGTACAGGACGGCATGACTATTATGTTTGGCGGTTTCTTGGGTAACGGCAGTGCCACCCAAATCATTGACGCCATTGTTGAAAAGGGTGTTAAAGACCTCACTATCATTGCTAACGACACCGCCTATGATGAGGTGGCTCACGGCAAGTTGGTGAGCAATCACCAGGTTAAGAAGGCTATCGTATCCCACACGGGTACCAACAAGCAGACCGCGTTGCAGAAGAACGAGGGCACACTCATCGTGGAATACGTTCCCCAGGGCACCCTGGCAGAGCGCATCCGTGCGGCAGGCGCAGGTCTGGGCGGCGTGCTGACCCCCACTGGTCTGGGCACCATCATGGCCGACGGCAAGGAAATCATCAAAGTTGACGGCAAGGAGTTCTTGCTGGAAAAGCCCCTGCGTGCCGACATCGCCTTCCTGCGCGCCAACATCGTTGACGAGTTTGGTAACATGGTATTCCTGGGCACCACCAACAATTTCAACCCGCTGATGGCCACCGCTGCCGACTATGTAGTCGTTGAGGCCGAAAAGCTGGTTCCCGTGGGCGAAATCGCTCCCGAGCACGTTCATGCTTCGGGTATCTATGTTGACGGCATCTATGTTGAAAAATAAATAGTATTACAGTTTTTCAGTTGTCAGTTTTCAGCGGCATCCGCAATCAACTGACAACTGAAAACTGACAACTAAAAACTGACAACTGAAAACTCAAAAACACATGGAATACAAGACAATGATCAGACTGCGCATGAGCGCAAAGGATGCCCACTACGGCGGCAACCTGGTTGATGGAGCACACATGGTACACCTGTTTGGTGACGTAGCAACAGAATTGTTGATTATGCGCGACGGCGATGAAGGCCTGTTCTGCGCCTATGACAACATCGAGTTCCTGGCACCCGTTTATGCCGGTGACTTTATCGAGGCCGAGGGTTGGATTGACCGCGAGGGCAACACCTCTCGCCACATGGTATTTGAGGCCCGCAAGGTGGCTCAGGCCCGTCCTGACATCAGTGCATCGGCTGCCGACATCCTCGAGGAGCCCGTTGTGGTTTGCCGTGCCTCTGGCACCTGTGTAACTCCCAAAGATTGCCAACGCAAATAATATAGTTTTGCAGTTCTCAGTTTTCAGTTGTCAGCGCTAACGCGATAGGCCGCAATTGAAAACTGAAAACTGCCAACTGAAAACTGCCAACTGAAAACTGAAAAACTAAAAATGGATAAACTGATTATCACTGCCGCCATCTGCGGCGCCGAGGTTACCAAGGAGCAGAATCCCAACGTACCCTATACCGTAGAAGAAATCGTTCGTGAAGCCAAGTCGGCTGTTGATGCCGGTGCCGCTATCGTCCACCTGCACGTGCGCTGGGACGACGGCACGCCCACCCAGGACCGCGCCCGCTTCCAGGAGTGTGAAGAGGCTATCCTCAAGGTGTGCCCTAACGTCATCCTCATCCCGTCAACTGGCGGTGCAGTGGGCATGACGCCCGACGAGCGCCTGCAGTCCACCGACACGACCCCGCTGCCCGAGATGGCAACGCTCGACTGCGGTACCTGCAACTTCGGTGACGAAATCTTTGACAACACGATGCCCACCATGCGTGCCTTCGGCAAGCGCATGATTGAGCGCGGCATCAAGCCCGAATATGAGTGCTTCGAGATGGGTCACCTCGACACCATCCTGAACATGGCCCGCAAGGGTGAAGTGCCCGGAGCCCCCATGCAGTTCAACTTCGTGCTGGGCGTGCCCGGTTGCACCCCCGCTACCGTAGCCAACCTGTGCTGGCTCGTGAACGGCATCCCCGCTGGCTCCACCTGGACCGTGACTGGCGTTGGCCGTCATGCCTTCCCGATGGCAGCTGCCGCTATCGCCATGGGCGGCAACGTGCGCGTGGGCTTTGAGGACAACCTGTACCTCTCCAAGGGCGTGCTCGCCAAGAGCAACGGCGAACTCGTTGAGAAGGTGGTACGCATCGCCAAGGAACTGGGCCGCCCCATCGCCACCAGCGACGAGGCCCGCGAAATCCTGGGCTTGCCCAAGAGGAACTAAGCTTTTAGCTGTTAGCTATTAGCTTTTAAGGACTTTAAAGACCTTAAAGGCCTTAAAGACCTTTTAAAAACAAAGAAACCAAATAATTAACAATAATCGTTTAACACTTAAACCAAATTAAAACAATGCAGAAACACGGAAACAGATTCGGTACGCACCGAGTAATCGAGCCCAAGGGCATTCTTCCCCAGCCCGCCAACAAGTTGGACAACAACATGGACGAGATCTATGACAACGAGATCCTTATCGATGTACAGACCCTGAATATCGACTCCGCTTCGTTCACCGACATCCACAACTATGCTAAGCAGCAGGCCAAGGACCCCAACAACGAGGCCGAGGTGATGGAGGAAATCAAGAAGGAGATGCTCCTCAACGTCGAGTTGCAGGGCAAGCACCGCAACCGTCGCACCGGTTCGGGCGGTATGCTCCTGGGTAAGGTAGAGAAGATCGGTGATGCCCTCAAGGGCAAAATCGACCTGAAGGAAGGCGACCGCATCGCTACCCTCGTTTCGCTGTCACTGACCCCGCTGCGCATCGACGAGATTCTCGAAATCCGCGCTGATGTTGACCAGGTGGACATCAAGGGTAAGGCTATCCTGTTCGAGAGCGGTATCTATGCCAAGATTCCCGATGACATGCCCGAGAAGCTCGCTCTGAGCGCCCTCGACGTTGCTGGTGCTCCCGCTCAGACCGCCAAGCTGTGCCAGTATGGCCAGAATGTTGTTATCCTGGGTGCCGGTGGCAAGAGCGGTATGCTCTGCTGCTACGAGGCTAAGAAGCGCGTAGGCGTTACCGGTAAGGTTATCGGCCTCGCCAATAGCCCCAAATCGACCCAGCGCATCAAGGACCTCGGCTTCTGTGACGTTGTCGAGAGCGTTGCCGGCATGACTCCCGTTGAGGTTTACGAGCTGGTTTACAAGCTGACCGACGGTAAGATGGCCGACACCACCATCAACTGCGTGAACGTGCCTGATTGCGAGATGACCGCTGTGCTGTGCACCAAGGATGACGGTATCGTTTACTTCTTCTCGATGGCCACCAGCTTCACCAAGGCTGCTCTGGGTGCCGAGGGTATCGGTGCTGACGTGAACATGATTATCGGTAACGGCTACACCAAGGGCCATGCCGACTTCACCTTGCAGGAGCTGCGCGAATGCCCCGAGCTGCGCAAGATCTTCGAGGAACTGTACGCTTAATCACGAAATCTGATGCACTGGGGTGCGACGCTGTCGTGCCCCAGCCAGCATAATCAATCATAATTCATTATGGTAGAATCAAGAAGAAAACAATTATTTCCTGACGTTACCGACGAGCAGTGGAATGACTGGAAATGGCAGGTGAAAAACCGCATCGAGACCCTTGAGGAGCTCAAGAAGTATGTGAACCTGAGTGCCGAGGAGGAAGAGGGCGTCAAACAGACCCTCAAGACCCTGCGCATGGCTATCACGCCCTACTACCTGAGCCTCATCAACCCCGATGACCCGCATGACCCCATCCGTCGCCAGTGCATCCCCACAGGCGCCGAGACTCATCAGGCCGCAGCCGACCTGCTCGACCCCCTGCATGAGGATGAGGACTCTCCCACGCCCGGCTTGACCCACCGTTATCCCGACCGCGTGCTGCTGCTCATCACCGACATGTGCTCGATGTACTGCCGCCACTGCACCCGTCGCCGCTTTGCCGGCCAAACCGATAACGAGTGTGGTCTGGACCGCATCGAGAAGGCGCTTGAGTATATCCGCAACACCCCCACCGTGCGCGACGTCCTCCTCTCGGGTGGCGACGCCCTGATGGTGAGCGACAAGCGACTGGAATACATCATCTCGGAACTCCGCAAGATTCCTCATGTGGAAATCGTCCGTCTGGGCACCCGCACCCCCGTGGTTTGCCCGCAGCGCATCACGCCCGAGTTGTGTGACATGTTGAAGAAGTATCATCCCATCTGGATCAATACCCACTTCAACCACCCCAACGAGGTGACTCCCGAGTCGAGCCGTGCTTGCGAGATGCTCGCCAACGCCGGTATCCCCCTGGGCAACCAGAGCGTGCTGCTGCGCGGCGTGAACGACTGCGTCCACGTGATGAAGAAGCTCGTGCATGAAATCGTCAAGATTCGTGTACGTCCCTACTACATCTATCAGTGTGACCTGTCGATGGGTCTGGAGCACTTCCGCACCCCCGTCAGCAAGGGTATCGAGATTATTGAGGGCCTGCGCGGCCACACCAGCGGCTACTGCGTACCCACCTTCGTGGTGGATGCTCCCGGTGGCGGCGGCAAGACGCCCGTCATGCCTCAGTACATCATCTCACAGGCTCCCGGCAGGGTGGTATTGCGCAACTTTGAGGGCGTCATCACCACCTACACCGAGCCCACCGAGTACCACAGCGAGTGCAACTGTCCCGAGTGCCAGGCCGCCCGTGCCAAGGAGCAGGTGGCTGCCGACAAGGCTGTCGATGGCGTTATCTCGCTGCTCGAAGGCGAGCGCATGAACATTGAGCCCAAGGCGCTGAAGCGTCATGAGCGCAACGAGGTCCGTAACAAGAAGTAATTGAGACTCTATCCGTTGGTATGTGAAGGCGCTTGAACGTGCCTTCACATACGCCAACGGAAAGTTTGCGTTTCCAGGGAGTGCCCTTCATCAACGACATATTGCGATACGATAGCCTGTCTATCGTGGGGCTGGAGAAGAACACTGGCAAGACCGAGTGCCTCAAGTATGTGCTCGACCGCCTGCCTGTCCAGACCAAGCGCATTGCCGTGACGTCAATCGGCATTGATGGTGAAACGGTGGACCAGGTGACACGCACCCAGAAGCCCGAAATCGTCCTTCGCGAGGGGATGTACTTCGGCACCAGCGAGGCCCATTACCGCCAACGCCGGCTGGTCTCAGAACTCATCGATGTGAGCGACGAGAACACGTCACTGGGACGAGTGGTTACCGCCAAGGCGCTCACGGGAGGCAAAATCCTCCTATCGGGACCCTCATCGGCAAGCGGCCTCAGGCGGTGGATGCAAGAGATGCATCGCTTTGACATCGACCTGGTGGTCATCGACGGCGCCCTGTCGCGCATGAGTTCGGCATCGCCCGCCGTGAGCCAGTCGATGATTCTGGCAACGGGAGCCGCCTACTCGGCCAACATCGCCACCCTGGTGAGCAAAACAGCTCATGTGGTGGACCTCATCAACCTAGACCTGACCAGTCAGGGCAACATCGCGAGGCTCATGCCATTGGAAAAGGGGCTGTGGTTCATTGACAAAGACGGTGCTCTCAACAACCTGGACTCGATGACCTCCCTGTCAAGAGACATCCGTTTCGACGGCATGGAAAACTGCGAAACTCTCTATGTGGCAGGTGCCTTGGTTGACGGCTTCCTCGAGAAGGTGAGGAAGAACAAGAGCCTCAAGCAGGTGGAACTGGTGGTGAGGGACTTCACCAAGATTTTCGTCACCCCACAGCAGTTCAGGCTGTTCATCAAGGCGGGTGGACGCATCAGAGTGCTGCAAAAGAGCAAACTCATCGCCGTCACCGTCAACCCCACGTCGCCCAGTGGCTATGTCCTCGACTCGGACATCCTGTGCGCCAAACTCAGCGAAGCCATCGGGCTTCCCGTTTATGACTTATTAAAGAACAAACCGTGCAACTGAAAAATGTCATAGAATCGCCTTGCGGCATCCGCTACATGCTCGACCAGCTGGAACTGCAGTCGGGCTTCGCACGCCGTTGGCTCCTCGACTCGCCCATGATGACGGGCGAGGGGGAGATTGCCACGAGCTATGACGTGTTGCGCCGTTTCGATACCTTTGTCGGGCAGGCCGACAAAACCCGCCTCGACACACTGCTCTTTAAGCTGCAGGGTCTGAAAGACATCCGCACCACCATCAAGAACCTGCAAAACCATGCCACACTCGATGACATCGAACTGTTCGAAGTCAAGCATCTCGCCATCCTGGCGACCGATGTGTCCCGACTGCTGCATGAGCAAGGTATGGACGCCGTGGTAGAGATTCCCGCCCTCGACGAGGTCATCACCATCCTCGACCCCGACGGGATGAAGATTGCCACTTTTTATATATATGACTCCTATTGCGCCCAACTCAAGGACCTGCGCAACATGATGCGTAAACATCCCGAGCAGCAAGACGACCTGCTGCTTCAGGCCAACGAACTCGAGGAGGGTGTGCGACAAGACCTGAGCAAGCAGTTGCATCCCTTTGCAACCGCCATCAGTCAGGCACAGATTGCCCTGGCACGCATCGACGTGAATTTGGCCAAGGCAATGCAAATGAGACAGATGGGATTGACCTTCCCCGTCCTGTCTCAAGACGGGACAACAGCCTACAAGGCAATGTTCCACCCCCAGGTCAAAGAGGCGCTCGCCACACGCGGCCGTGAATTCCAGCCCGTGGACATCGCCTTCGGTGGGCACCCCACCCTCATCACGGGTGCTAACATGGGCGGCAAGACCGTCGTGTTGAAGACGTTGACCCTGTGTCAGCTGCTCTTCCAATTCGGGTTCGGCATCCCCGCTGCTTCGGCACAAATTGCCGTGAAAGACGAGATACACTTCTGCATCGGTGACGAACAGTCGGTCGAGAAAGGCCTGTCGTCGTTTGCCGCCGAGATGAAGAACATCGATGCCGTCATCAAGGCATCGCGCGAGAACAAGAAACTGCTGGCGTTGATTGATGAGCCCGCACGCACCACCAACCCCACCGAGGGCGCCGCCCTGGTGACTGCGTTGCTACAGGTGCTGGCAGGCAGGGACATGAACCTGGTCATGACAACGCACTACGATATCGAGCCGGGAGATGCCCGCTGCCTCAGGGTAAAAGGCTTCGAGAACGGCACAATGGACTATCAGTTGGTCGAGGTTCAGGACGGCGAGGTGCCCCACGAGGCCCTCAACATCGCCCAGAGCCTGGGCATCGACAACGAGTGGATAACTACTGCGAGAACTCTGCTGGAGGACTCCAACCGACAACAATGACATCACATCACACTATATACTATATACACTATGCAAAAGAGCAAGTTAGGATTAGATTTCGAAAAAGTTGAGTATGCCAGAGGTCTTGCCAAAGGCATCGCCGAGGACGTGCAGTCCTTTGTGGAGCAATACACGACTGTTGCCGTCGAGCGCACACTGTGCCGCTTGATGGGCATCGACGGTGTTGACGACAATGACGTACCCCTACCCAATGTGGTGGTAGAAGCCCTGAAAGACAAGGGCGTGTTGAACGAGGGAGCCTTGTTCTTCATCGCCAATGCCATGATTCAGACAGGATTAAACCCCCAGCAGATTGCCGAGAAGGTCGCCAAGGACGAACTGGACATCACCAAGGTCGTCACCCGCGACCCCAAGCAGATTGCCGATGCCTTGCAGCCCGTCATCGACGAGAGTATGACTCGCATTCGCAATCGCCGAGCACGTCGCGAGCACTATCTCGAGACTATCGGCGAGGGTCCCAAGCCCTACCTCTACATCATCGTGGCTACAGGTAACATCTACGAGGACGTGGTACAGGCTCAAGCCGGTGCCCGCCAGGGTGCCGATGTCATCGCTGTAATCCGCACCACGGGCCAGAGTCTGCTGGACTATGTGCCCTATGGCGCAACGACCGAGGGCTTCGGCGGCACCTTCGCCACCCAGGAGAACTTCCGCATCATGCGTAAGGCGCTCGATGAGGTCGGCGAGGAGCAGGGCCGTTACATCCGCCTGTGTAACTACTGCTCAGGTCTGTGTATGCCCGAAATCGCCATCATGGGTGCCTTCGAGGGACTGGACGTGATGCTGAACGATGCCCTCTACGGCATCCTCTTCCGCGACATCAACATGCAGCGCACACTCATCGACCAGTACATGAGCCGCATCATCAACGGCTTTGCAGGCGTCATCATCAACACGGGTGAGGACAACTACCTGACCACCGCCGACGCTGTCGAGGCAGCACACACGGTGCTGGCTTCGGATCTCATCAACGAGCAGCTAGCACTCATGGCCGGTCTGCCCGAGGAGCAGATGGGTCTGGGACACGCCTTTGAGATGGACCCGATGCTCGAGAACGGCTTCCTGCTGGAGCTGGCTCAGGCACAGATGACCCGCGAAATCTTCCCCAAAGCCACGCTGAAGTACATGCCGCCGACGAAGTTCATGACGGGTAACATCTTCCGTGGTCACATCCAGGATGCCCTGTTCAACATGATCGGCATCTGGACCCACCAGGGAATCCAGTTGCTGGGTATGCCCACCGAGGCCATCCACACCCCGTTCATGAGCGACCGTTACCTCTCAATCGAAAACGCCAAGTACATCTTCAACAACATGAAGAGCATCGGCGAGGAGATGGAGTTTGTCGAGGGTGGCATCTGCCGCAGCCGTGCTAAGGAAGTCCTGGGCAACACCATCAAGTTGCTTGAGGAAATCACTAAGGAAGGTCTGTTCACCGCTCTCGAGAAGGGTATCTTCGGCGACGTGAAACGTCCCAAGAACGGCGGTAAGGGCCTCGCTGGCGTCACCATGAAGGGTGAGAACTACTACAACCCGTTTGTGGAACTGATGAAAGGCAAGAGATAATAACAACACATCACAATAAGGTTACGATAAGACTATGAGCGAAGGATTATATAGCATGGAAGCTAAGGATTTTGACAAAACCTTAGACTTCACCAAGATTAAACCATACGGCGACACGATGAACGACGGTAAGGTGCAGCTCAGCTTCACCCTCCCCGTACCCTGTGGCGCCGAGGCGGTAGAGGCCGCCAAGCAATTACTCCGCAAGATGGGTCTGGAGAATCCCAGCGTTGTCTTCTACAAGGAGCTGACCCCGGGCTTCACCTTCTTCAACTGCTACGGCAGCTGCACCCACACCGTGGACTACAGCACCATCTACGTCCCCAAGGTGGAGAGCAACACGATGGACATGTATGAGACCGACGAGTACATCAAGGAGAACATCGGCCGAAAAATTGTCATCGTGGGTGCTTCGACCGGTACCGACGCCCATACCGTGGGTATCGACGCCATCATGAACATGAAGGGCTATGCCGGACACTACGGACTGGAGCGCTACGAGATGATTGAGGCTTACAACCTGGGCTCACAGGTGCCTAACGACGAGTTCATCGCCAAGGGCATCGAGCTCCATGCCGACGCCCTGCTCGTCTCGCAGACGGTGACCCAAAAGGACGTCCACATCAAGAATATGACCGAGTTCATCGAGCTGATGGAGGCCGAGGGCCTGCGCGACAAGATGATCTGCTGCTGTGGTGGCGCCCGCGTCACCCACGAGCTTGCCAAGGAGCTCGGCTTTGACGCCGGCTTCGGCATGAACACCTATGCCGACGACGTGGCATCGTTCGTCGTGCAGGAGATGGTCAAGAGAGGCATGAAATAAATCAAGTAGCGGCTTGCCGCAACTTGAGGATTAGTGATTAGAGATTAGTGAATAGCTAGTCGATAATCTTGAGGAAACAGAATGAAATAAACTTTTTAAAAAACATATAATTAATCTCAAATAACTGTTTTCATTATGGATAAATATCAAATGAGAGAAGTCATCGCAAAACGTGCTGCCAAGGAGCTGCACGACGGCGATGTTGTGAATCTGGGTATCGGTATCCCCACCTTAATCCCTAACTACCTGCCCGAAGGCGTTTCTGTAACACTGCAGACCGAGAACGGTGCCATGGGCATGGGTCCCACGCCCGAGGAAGGCAAGGAGGACAAGAACCTCATCAACGCCGGTGGCGGTGCCATCACGTTGAATCCCGGTGCTTGCACCTTTGACTCGGCTACTTCGTTCGCCATCATCCGCGGCGGCCACGTGAACGTGTCGTTCCTGGGCGCGCTGCAGGTCGATGAGAAAGGTAACCTCGCCAACTGGATTATCCCCGGCAAGATGGCTCCCGGTATGGGCGGCGCCATGGACCTCGTTGTAGGTGCCAAGCGTGTAATCCTCACTATGGAGCACACCCAGAAGGGTAACCCCAAAATTTTGAAGGAGTGCACCCTGCCCCTCACCGCTGCTGGCCAGGTCAACATGATTATCACCGAGATGGGCGTTATGGACATCACCCCCGAGGGCATCGTGCTGCGTGAGTTGCATCCCGAGTTCACCGTCGAGGACGTGCAGGCCGCTACCGAGGCCAAGCTCATCATCTCGCCGGACCTGAAACCCATGGACGTTTAATTCCCTGCCTCCTGTCATGGAATATAATTTCTTGAAGGTTGAGCGCAACGAGGGCATCACCGTGATGAAAATCTCGGCGCCCAAGTCGCTGAATGCGCTCAATTCCACCATCTTGAAGGAGATTGACGACTTCATCGGCTCTCTCGACGCTACCACCCGCGTGCTCATCGTCACGGGCGATGGCGAGAAGTCGTTTGTCGCCGGTGCCGACATCAGCGAGATGGCCCACCTCGACGAGCCTCAGGGCTTCGAGTTCGGCCGTCTGGGTGCACAGGTGTTCCGCCGCATCGAGACGCTGCCCATCCCCGTCATCGCCGCTGTTAACGGCTTTGCACTGGGTGGCGGCTGCGAGTTGGCGATGTCCTGCGACATCCGCATCGCGTCGAACAAGGCTAAATTCGGCCAGCCCGAGGTCGGTCTGGGCATCATCCCGGGCTTCTCGGGTACCTATCGCCTGCCTAAACTCATCGGCCAGGGCTATGCCAAGGAGATGATTTACACGGGCAAGGTAATCCGTGCCGACGAGGCATTGCGCATCGGACTGGTCAATGCCGTCTATGAGCCCGAGGAACTGATGGACAAGGCTATGGAAATGGCCCAGATGATGCTCAAGAACGCTCCCGTGGCCATCAGCCTCGCCAAGCAGAGCATCAACGAGGGCTACGACCTTGACGCCGACGGTGCCATCGGTCTGGAGAACAAGCTCTTCGGCAAGTGCTTCGCCACCAGCGACCAGAAGGAGGGTATGGATGCCTTCCTCAACAAGCGTAAGGCCGCATTCACCGGAAAATAAGAATTAACATTAAATCATTAACAATCAATAAAAATCAGATTATGAAAATTTGTGTTATTGGAACAGGTACGATGGCTAAGGGTATCGTCAAGGCTTTTGCCGCCAAGATGCCCGTGGTCATGAAGAGTCGCACCCAGGAGAGCCTGGACAAAGCCATGGCTTCAATCTCCAAGGGTTACAACAAACTCGTCGAGAAGGGTAAAATCACCGAGGATGCCATGAAGGCTATCCTGGCAAACATCACCACGACGACCGATTATGCCGACTTCGCTGATGCCGACCTCGTTATCGAGGCTGCTGTCGAGAACATGCAGTTGAAGAAGGACGTCTTCATGGAGCTTGACAAAATCTGCAAGCCCGAGACCATCTTCGCCACCAACTCATCGTCGCTCTCGATTACCGAGATTGCCGCTTGCACCAGCCGTCCCGCTCAGTTCATTGGCTGCCACTTCTTCAACCCCGCCGACCGCATGGCGCTCGTCGAGGTCATCAAGGGCCAGCTCACCAGCGAGGAGACCGCCAAGTGCATCGTTGACCTGACGACCGAAATCGGCAAAACCCCCGTGCCCGTTAACGAGGCTCCCGGTTTTGTCGTTAACCGCATTCTTATCCCGATGATTAACGAGGCAGTAGGTATCCTCGCCGACGGCATTGCCAGCGCCGAGGACATCGACAAGTGCATGATGCTGGGTGCCAACCATCCCATGGGACCCCTCGCACTCGCCGACCTCATCGGTAACGATGTGAACCTCGCCATCATGGAGGTGCTCTACAACGAGTTTGGCGATCCCAAGTACCGTCCTCACCCGCTGCTGCGCAAGATGGTTCGCGCTGGTCTCCTCGGCCGCAAGACCGGTGAAGGCTTCTACAAGTATTAATCAACAAGTCGTCAGTTGTCAGTTTTCAGTTGTCAGCGGCATCCGCATCGACTGAAACTGACAACTGAAAACTGAAAACTAAAAAGAGAATATGGATTTTAGCTATTCTAAGACAGAACAACTGTTCCTGCAGATGGTTCGCTCCTTTGCAGAGAACGAGGTGAAGCCCCTTGCCGCCGAAATCGATGAGCAGGAACGCTTCCCGCTTGAGACGGTCCAGAAGATGGGCAAACTCGGCATGATGGGTATTCCTATTCCCAAGCAGTATGGCGGTGCCGGTGGTACCGTACAGATGTATATCATGGCTGTTGAGGAACTCTCCCGCGTGTGCGCCACGACGGGTGTTGTCCTTTCGGCACACACCTCGCTGTGCATGGCTCCCATTCTGGAGCACGGCACCGAGGAGCAGAAGATGAAATACCTGCCCAAGCTCGCTTCGGGTGAATGGATTGGCGCTTTCGGTCTCACCGAGCCCAATGCCGGTACCGATGCCGCCATGCAGCAGACCACCGCTGTCGATGCTGGTGACCACTGGGTGCTCAACGGCTCCAAGATTTTCATCACCAACGCTTCTAACGCCCACGTGTTCATCGTGATGGCCATGACCGACAAGTCACAGGGCACCAAGGGTATCTCGGCTTTCATCGTCGAGAGGGATATGCCCGGCTTCTCCATCGGTAAGAAGGAGTTGAAGATGGGTATCCGCGGCAGCGCTACCTGTGAGCTGATTTTTGAAAACTGCATCGTGCCCAAGGAGAACCTCCTCGGCCAGTTCGGCAAGGGCTTCAAGATCGCCATGATGACCCTCGACGGTGGCCGCATCGGTATCGCCTCACAGGCCCTCGGTATCGCTCAGGGCGCCATGGACGAGACCGTGAAGTACACCAAGGAGCGCAAGCAGTTCGGCCGCTCGATTGCCAAGTTCCAGAACACCCAGTTCCAGATGGCAGACCTCAAGACCAAGGTCGAGGCTGCCCGTCTGCTCGTGCGCAGTGCAGCCTGGAAGAAGGACATGCACCTGCCCTACAGCGCCGATGCCGCTATGGCTAAGCTCTTTGCCGCCGAGACCGCTATGGAAGTGACTACCAAGGCCGTACAGTTCCACGGTGGCTATGGTTACACGCGTGAATATCCTGTTGAGCGCATGATGCGTGATGCCAAGATTACCGAAATCTACGAGGGTACATCCGAGGTACAGCGCATGGTTATCGCTGGTCAATTGTTTAAATAAATCTAGTTGTCAGTAGCCAGTTGTCAGTTGTCAGCAGCATCCGCCGGCACTGAACTGAAAACTGAAACTAAAAACTGAAAATTCAATTATGAACATTATAGTTTGTGTAAAACAAGTTCCCGATACCACTGTTGTCAAGATTGACCCCGTGAAGGGTACTTTGATTCGTGAAGGCGTTCCCAGCATCATGAACCCCGATGACAAGGGCGGCCTTGAACTCGCTCTGAGGCTCAAGGACCAGTTTGGTGCCAATGTCACCGTCATCTCGATGGGACCGCCACAAGCCGACGTGATGCTGCGTGAGGCCCTCGCTATGGGTGCCGACCGCGCCATCCTGCTCAGTGACCGCAAGTTCGCCGGTGCCGACACACTGGCAACTTCCTATGCCCTCTCCGGCCTGTGCCGTGTACTGGACTATGACCTCATCATCGCCGGCCGTCAGGCTATCGATGGTGATACCGCCCAAGTGGGTCCCGAGCTCGCTGAGCATCTCGACCTGCCCCAGATCACCTACGTCGCCGACGCCAAGTTGCTGCCCAACGGCAACCTGCAGGTCGACAAGGAGAACGAGGACGGCATCCAGGTGCTCGAGGTCGAGGGCAAGTGCCTGTTGACCGTGCTGGCTTCGGCTTTCGAGGCTCGCTACATGAGCGTCAGCGGCATCATGGAAGCCTACGACAAGGAAGTCGAGGTTTGGAGCGCCGACAAAATTGACGTCGAGGAAGGCAAGCTCGGTCTCGCCGGCTCGCCCACCAAGGTGTTCAAGTCGTTCCCCAAGGCCATGAAGGCTCCTGGCGAGGTTCACGAGGTGACCCCCGAGGAGGCTGTCGAGCTGATTGTTAACCAACTCAAAGTTAAACACATTATCTAAAAGGGATAGTCAGTTTTCAGTTTCTAGTTTTCAGTTTTCAGCGGCATCCGCAAACACTGACAACTGACAACTGATAAAACTGAAAACTGAAAAAAACAGAATATTATGGATAAGAAAGATTATAAGAACGTATTCGTTTTTGCTGAGCAGCGCGAAGGAGTCATCCAGCCCGTTGCACTCGAACTTTTAGGTAAGGCCCGCGACTTGGCCGACGCCCTCGGCGAGAAGGTGGTAGCCATGCTCCTGGGCGAGGGTATCAAGGACAAGGCACAGATGCTCATCGAGTTCGGTGCCGACGAGGTTATCGTGGTCGATGCCCCCGAGTTGAAGGACTTCCTCAGTGAACAGTACTCACAGGCCGTTGGCCAGATTATTCTGGAGCGCAAGCCCAGCATCGTGCTCTATGGTGCAACCACCATCGGCCGCGACCTGGCTCCCCGCATCGCTTCCCGCCTCAAGACGGGTCTGACTGCCGACTGCACCAAGCTCGACATCGAGCCCGATAAGGACAACGAGCCCGAATTCCGCATGACACGTCCCGCATTCGGCGGCAACCTGATGGCAACCATCATCTGCCCCAACAACCGTCCGCAGATGTCAACCGTGCGTCCCGGTGTGATGCAGAAGATGCAGCGCCAGGAGGGCCGTCAGGGCGTGGTAACCGACTTCGCTCCCAAGTTCGACGCCAGCAAGTTCAAGGTAAAACTCGTCAAGACCATCAAGGCCGACAAGACTGTTGCCGACATCAGCGAGGCAAAGATTCTCGTCAGCGGTGGCCGTGGCGTCCATGACAAGGAAGGCTTCGACAAGCTGCAGGCCCTCGCCGACGTCCTCGGCGGACAGGTAGCTTCGTCGCGTGCTATGGTCGATAACGGCGTGATGCCCCACGAGGTACAGGTAGGTCAGACAGGTAAGACCGTCCGTCCGGGCCTCTACATGGCTTGCGGTATCAGCGGTGCCATCCAGCACCTCGCCGGTATGGAGGAGAGCGACTTCATCATCGCCATCAACAAGGACAAGTTCGCCCCCATCTTCAGCGTGGCTGACCTGGGCATCGTTGGCGACCTCCACAAGATTGTTCCCATGTTGACCGAGCGCATCAAGAAGGAACTCGAGAAGTAAACCACAACACCCATCAACAAATCAGGGCGGGCGCCACACAACGGCATCCGCCCTCTTTTTCTACATAGAAAAACACGAATGACCGTAAATATCCATAAATGGTCATGAATAAATAAGATTTTTGGACATTCGTGGGATTTCATGGACATTCATGTTCATTATTATGAACACGAATCACCGTAAACATCCGCGAATGGTCATGAATAAATAAGATTTTTGGTCATTCGTGGGAATTCATGGACATTCATGTTCAATATTTTGTCATAATTCCTTAATTTTGCGGTGTTATTGCATTAATACAGGAGTTTATGAAAAGATATAGACTATTTCTCGCCGCCGGTCTGTTGATGACCATTGGCATGTTAACGGGTTGTAAAAGTACCCAGAATGTAGCCCAGGTGCTGGACCCAACGATGGACTCGAGCCAGTTTGTCACAATCACCGATGTCGTGCCCGACGCGATGCTGGACATTCGCTATTACGGCACCTACAACTTTGTGGGCGCACGCATGGACGGATATGAGCAGCCCGTGGCATTATTGACGCGCCAGGCTGCCGACAGCCTGCGTGCCGTGAGCGACGACCTCAAGCAGCATGGCTATTGCCTGAAAATCTACGACGCTTACCGTCCTCAGCGCGCCGTGGACCACTTCATGCGCTGGGCGCAAAATTTGAACGACACCGTAACCAAAGCCTACTTCTATCCCTACTTGACCAAGAAACGAGTCTTTGATGAGGAGTATGTCGCCACTAAGAGCGGCCACTCGCGTGGCTCGACGATCGATTTGACCCTCTTCGATATGAAACTGGGCAAGGATGTGGACATGGGCGGCACCTTCGACTGGTTCGGTTCCGAGAGCCATCCTGACTACTGCGGTGACCCTGAGACGCTCGAGTACCGACCCGTGGAAGGCGGCATCACCAGTGAGCAGTTCTACAACCGCATGGTACTGCGCGCAGCAATGATGCGCCACGGCTTCAAGCCCCTAGACAACGAGTGGTGGCACTTCACATTGAAGAACGAGCCGTTCCCCGACACCTACTTCAATTTCCCGGTGCGCAAGCTTTCAGAATAAAAAAATCACCCTCACGGGTGATTTTTTTTGATTTTTCTGAAACTTTTTGACCTGCTCATGCGTCTATAGGGTAAAGAACAACATTAAAACAAGAGGAAAATGAAAACAGAAATGAAGAAATTGATGATGTTGAGCCTCGTGGCTCTGGTAACAATGACGATGACGTCATGCATGCATGTGAAAATCGGCGACAAGGATTGGTCCTTAGGCAGCCACACCAACGACACGCCCACTCAAGTGCACCAGGTTGGCAAAGCAACTGCCATGTCCCCATTTGACCAGGTGGACGTTGCTGGCCCCTTCAATGTCATCCTGGAGCAAGGCGATTCCAACACGGTGCGCGTCGAGGGCACAACCGAGCAGCTCAGCAAGATTACCATCTATGTCAAGGACGGCAGCCTCTACATCGACGAGCGCAAGCAAGAGGACAGCGACATATTTAACGGAATGCAGATATTCGTCACCTGTCCGATGGTCAAAGGAATCGAAATCGCAGGTTCGGGAACGGTGACGACACCTCAAGCACTGAATGTCAAGGACATTTATATTGAGGTAGCGGGTTCGGGACGCGTGACACTCGCCAAATTGACGGCACAGGATGTCAAATGCGAGATTGCCGGCTCGGGCGATATCACCATCGGCATGCTTCAAGCCAATGAAGTCAGGAACGAAATCGCTGGCTCGGGCAACATCGACATTGCAGGATTGACCTGCAAGAGCGTAAAGAACGAGATTGCCGGTTCGGGTGACATCGTCCTCAGCAACATCAATGTGGACCATGTGAAAACCGAAATCGCAGGCTCAGGCGACGTGACCCTGCGCGGCAAAATCGGTACCCACGATGAGGAAATCGCCGGCAGCGGCAAAGTCCACATCAATGAATAGTTATTTAGTTAGGAGTTAGGAATTAGGAATTAGGAGTTAGGAGTTGGCATCCGCGCACTCACTTCTCACTCCTAATTCCTAACTGACGTAGCATTTCGGCGGTGGTGCTGTGGCGCTTGCCGTTGAGGTCACTGAGATAGGCGTTCACGTCGGTGGGCGCCATTTTTCGTGCGTTGTTGAAGCGTTCGGGATGTGTGATGCGCGTAAACACCACGCGCTGGATATCGTTCTTGTGGCAACGGCCCAAGCAGTAGCCCATCTGCTCGGGATGCTTGCCAGGTCCGTTGGATGACCAATAGGTTACCGTGTCGCCCTCACAGCCCATGAAGATGACGCTATGGCCAGCCTCCTGGTCGGCATCACGGTCGTCATTGCAGCCGATGATGGCACCGCTGTCGCTGCCACGGCTCTCGTTGCGGTTCCAGAAGATTTTCATCAGGTCACCCGCCACGGCGCGCTGCCACACGTCGAGGGCGCACCACTCGGCATCGGTGAGGTAACGCTCATCAGGCGTCTCACGGTTTCGCTCGCTCTTGGCACCACGATAGGCGGTAAAACTGTAGCCAGCGTCCAGTTCGTGCACCAGGACGCCCAAGCCGGGACCATTGGCGTTGGCACGGCCCCAGAAGCCCACCCCATCGTCTTGTCCAATACCCTCGGGGTTGAATTCATCGGCAATGCCCACGCGGGGTTTCATATTAATCATCGCCTCACGCTTGATTTTGTGCTTCGTGTCCCAGATGAGCAACGCCTTAATAATCACCGAATAGGTGGCGCTGGAGCAAAACGACGGCTGTGCCTGCTGCGGGTCAAAGCGCGGGCGCTCGTCACGGGCGGTCATCTGGTAGGCATCATGCAGTCCTCGCCATGTCGTCTTGGGAAACAGCTCATTGGGCTTGCCGCCCGTATAGTAGCCGCCTCGTTCAGGGAACGAGTCAATGGCAGCAAGCATCGCCCGCTGCCAGCTCTCGTTGACCTTATCGCCAGCCCATGCAGCACCCGTGAGACACAGCACTGCCAATAGAGCCAGTGCAACCCGTCTCATTCCTCGTAGCGGGCTGCCACTACGTCCCAATTGATAATCTGCCACAGGGCAGCCAAGTGGTCAGGACGGCGGTTCTGGTAGTCAAGGTAGTAGGCATGCTCCCACACGTCCATCGTCATCAACGGACGCAAGCCATTACGGATGGGATTGGAGGCATTGGGTTCCTGAGTGATTACCAGGTTGCCTTCGGCATCGGCCGAGAGCCATGCCCAACCCGAGCCGAACAGCGTGGCACCAGCCTTGGCAAAAATTTCCTTAAAGTCCTCAAACGAGCCGAACTCGGCATTGATAGCCTCGGCAAGGCGTCCACTTGGCGCATTGTCGGCCTTGGGCGCCATAAATTGTGTGAAATACAGGTTGTGATTCAGTATCTGACCTGCATTGTTGAGTACACCGCCCGTGGCCTGCAGCACAATATCTTCCAGTGATTTGCCTTCAAGCCCGCTACCGGGCAATGCGGCATTCAGGTTGTTGACATAGGTCAACAGGTGTTTGCCGTGGTGAAAGCCCAGTGTGTTGGCACTGATGACAGGCTCCAGCGCGTCGGGAGCATAGGGCAAGGTCAGCAACTCAAATTTTCCATCAATTGGCATCGTCTGTTTCATAATACTTACAATTAAAGTGTTCAGTAATGCAAAGATAGTGATTCAAACCGAAAAAAATAACCATTACAGATATGAAAGTTAGAAAAGGATAAGAATTTCTATGAAACAAGCGGAAAAAGCCATTACCTTTGCACTCTCAATGAAGACACCTACTGGAAATAAGGATAAGACGCTCTTTGTGAGCGACCTCGATGGGACACTGCTTGACGACAATTCGCAGTTGTCGCCACGCACCGTCGCCACGCTCAACCGCATCATCGGCGAACTGGGAGGCCTGTTTACCGTTGCCACGGCGCGCACGCCTGCGACAGTGGTGCCGCTCATGCAGGAAGTTCACGCCACGTTGCCGTTCATCGTCATCGGCGGCTCGGCTATGTGGAATCCTGTCACGGGCTGCTATGAGCATACCCGAGGCATCAGTAATGACACGGTCAATGCCGTAACCAACGTGTTTGACCGCCACGGCGCATACCCCTTCATCTACCGCCGCCATGGCAGCAGCCTGCTGTACACCCATCACTACGGCCCCCTGTCGCCCCAGGAAGAGCGTTTTATCGCCGAGCGCCAGCATCTGCCATTGAAAAGGTTCTTCCTCGACGACACCGACTACCGCCAAAGCGATGACGAAGCACTGCTCATGTTCTCGATGAACAAATATGCCATACTCAAGGCCATTGCCGAAGACCTGCGCACCACCGTACCTACCTGCTCGGTGATGGTCTATCACGACAACTTTGACCCAAGCGACGGCTATTTGGAGATATACACTGCCGGAACGAGCAAGGCGGGTGCCATACGCACCCTCGCCCAAGAGGTGGGCGCCACCAGGGTGGTGGTCTTTGGCGACAACCGCAACGACATCGCCATGATGCAGGCTGCCGACCACAGCGTCGCCATGGGCAATGCTTTCCCTGAGGTAAAAGAAGCCGCCAGCGAGGTCATCGGCCCAAACACCGACGACAGCGTCGCCCGCTGGATTGAACAGGAGTTAGAAGTCAGGAGTTAGAAGTCAGGAGTTGGGAAAAACTGATAGCAGGCAAGCGACAACTGAAAACTTTTTTATACCTTTGTCCTTCGTTAACGACAATCGACCATACCCTCATGGCAAACTTGCGCAACATATATGACTCGCGACGCATCTGGAAGGTGGTATTCCTTGCCATCTCGCTGGTGCTGGTAGCGCTGTTCCTCTATATCTCCAACAACCTGGTGAAAGACCTCGCCGAGCAGGAGCGTGAGCGCATGGAAATCTGGGCCGATGCTACCCAAGAGTTGGCAACGATGGGCAACAGCAGCGAGGACGAGAACGGCAACACTCTGGGTTCGGCGACCGATGTGGAATTCCTGTTTGGCATCATTGAAGCCAACCACAACATCCCCGTGCTGCTGGTCGATGACAAGGACAATATATTGGACCACCGCAATTTCCAGCTGCCTGACCCCGAGGGCACCCTCGAAGATTCCCCTGCCAACCGGGATTACCTCAACAAAAAACTGCGCCACCTCAAGAACAGCGAGAACAAGATTGAAATCAAGATTGACAAGGAAACCATCCAATACCTCTACTACGAGGATTCCACCCTGTTGCGCAGGCTCTCCTACTTCCCCTATATCCAGCTGGCAGTGCTCATCCTCTTCTTTGCCATCGCCTATTTTGCGCTCATGAGCATCAAGCGCGCCGAGCAGAACAAGGTGTGGGTAGGACTCTCGAAGGAAACCGCTCACCAGTTGGGCACTCCCATTTCATCGCTCATGGCATGGACACAGCTGCTCGAGTCGATGGGTGTGGACAAGAGCATTGTCACCGATATGGACAAAGACGTGAAGCGTCTCTCTACCATTGCCGACCGCTTCTCTAAAATCGGCTCTATGCCCGATAAGGAACTCACCTCGATTAACGAGGCTGTCGTGAGCAGCCTGGAATATATGCGTGCCCGCATTCCGAAACGCGTCAACCTCTACATCCACACCAACGACCAGACCAACAATGGCGTGATGCTCAGCCAGACGCTGTTCGCGTGGGTGATGGAGAACCTGACCAAGAATGCCGTCGATGCCATGGACGGAGAGGGACGACTCGACATCACCGTCGAGGACAGTCCCAACAACGTCGTCATCCTGGTCAAGGACACGGGCAAGGGCATCGCCCGCAAGAACTTCAAGAATGTGTTTAATCCCGGATTCACCACCAAGAAGCGTGGCTGGGGACTGGGACTGACGCTGGTCAAGCGCATCATTGAGGAATACCACAACGGACAAATCTATATCAAGGAGTCGGAAGTGGGCAAAGGTACCACCTTCGGCATCGAACTCCCTAAAGTCAAACCAAGATCATGAGTTTATCCCAGAACCACACATCACACGTCACCATGCTTGGCACGGGTAATGCCATGTGCGTCAACTGCTACAACACCTGCTTCTACTTGCACTCTCCGCAGGGCGGGATGCTCGTCGACGGCGGTGGTGGCAATGGCATTCTGCAACAGCTCATCAAGGCGAAAATCCCCTTCGAGAGCATTCGCCACATGTTTGTCACCCACAGCCACACCGACCATATCCTGGGCGCCATCTGGATGATGCGTAAAATCTCTCCCATGATCTTCAAGGGCAAACACAAGGGACCGTTCACCATCTACTGCAACGATGTGGTGCGGCAAGCGCTCTTCACAATGGGCGAACTGATGATTCCACGCAAAATCTTCGATTCCATCGGACAAACCATCATCCTGCGCGAAGTGCATGACGGCGAGACAATCAAGATTGACGACATGTGGGTCACCTTCTTTGACATCGCATCGACCAAGGTCAAGCAATACGGTTTTGAGGCCAAGATGCCTGACGGGCAGCGACTGGTCTGCCTCGGTGATGAGCCTTACAGCATGCAGAGTGAGCCCTACGCCCGCAACTGCGACTGGCTGATGTGCGAAGCCTTCTGTCTCTACAAGGACCGCTTCGTGTTCAACCCCTACGAGAAAAGCCACAGCACAGCACTTGATGCCGGCATGCTCGCCCAAGAGCTGGGCGTGAAACACCTCGTGCTCTATCACACCGAGGACACCCACCTCGACACCCGCGCCACCACCTATGCCGCCGAGGCCGCCCAATACTACAAGGGTCCCATCCTCGTCCCCAACGACCTCGAGGACTTCTCTCTCGAGTAAATCCACCGATAACCATCAATATCGGCCGTTAGGCTGCTAAACTCATCAAATAAACGCAAGTTTAGCCGCTTTAAGCCCAATTTGTGAGATTTTGATAAAATGACTACCTTTGCAGTTCAGTAGAATGAGGAATCGCTGGACATATTGGGTTGTTACGCTTGCTGTGGGGCTGTTGCTCGCAGCATGTGCCAGCATCGGCTCGCCCGAAGGCGGTCCGCGTGACTACACGCCGCCACAAGTGTTAAAGACCTCGCCCGAAGCCAATTCAGTCAACTTCAAGGGCGACAAGGTGGAAATCATCTTTGACGAAATCATCAACCTCAAGGACCAGCAGAAGAAGGTCATCATCTCTCCAGCCCCCAAGACGCAACCCCTGATACGCACTGTGGGCAAAAAAGTGACCATCGAGTTCCGCGACGAACTTGAAGAGAACACGACCTACGTCATCGACTTCTCCAATGCCATCGAGGACAACAACGAGAGCAACCAATTGGACGGCTACACCTTTGCCTTCTCGACCGGCGATGAAATCGACACGTTGGCAGTTTCGGGCATCGTGCTGCGCGCCAAGGACCTGGAGCCGATGCAACACGTCATCGTCGGCCTGCACAGCAACCTCGACGACACTGCCTTCACCAACTTGCCGTTGGAGCGCGTGAGCCGCACCAACGACCGCGGCAAATTCACCATCCGCAACTTGAAACCCGGCAGCTACCATGTGTTTGCCCTCAGCGACGTGGATGGCGACTACCACATGGCGCGCACCGAGGATATCGCCTTCCTCGACGACATCATCGTGCCCTCGACCAGCGAATATACCTCCCAAGACACGGTCTTCACCTTTGACCGCCGTGTGGATACCGTGCTGACAGCCACCCACACGCTCTTCCTGCCCAACGACCTGCTGCTGTGCATGTTCAACGAGGGCTACCGCTCTCACTACCTGAGACAGTCCAGCCGTCCTGCCAACAACAAGCTGCATCTGCTCTTCGGCGCCCCCAACGACACGCCTCCGCATCTGCAAGTCTTGCGCCCTGCCGACCACGCAGCCGACTGGTACCGCATACAGCGCAACGTGGAAAACGACTCGCTGTTCTACTGGATTACCGACTCGGCAATGATTAAGTCCGACACCATCACCGTTGCTTTGACCTACCTGCGCACCGACACCGCCGACAACCTGGAGGAGGTGACCGATACCATACACTTCGGTTACCGCAAACCCAATTCCCAAATCAAGGAAGAGGAGAAGAAGGCCAAGGAACGTGAGAGCCGTGCCAAGCGACTCGCGCAACTGCTGGAAAAACAAGAGAAAGCCGCAGCCCAGGGCAAAGAGCTCAGCGAGGACGAACTTGAAGAAATCAAGGAACTGCAACGCGTTGACCCCAACGAAATCCCGAAACTGCAGATGGAATTTGTCAAGAGCGGCACCATCGATGTGGGAGACTCTATCATTCTCAAGTTTGATGCGCCCATTGCCCACATCGACCAGAGCAAAGTGCACCTCGACATCAAGCGCGACACACTGTGGGTTCCCATCCAGGCAGCACCACCCTTGCAGCCATTGAACGATATGGACCCGATGCGCTATTGGCTGCCGTTCACTACCCTGCCCGACTCGACCTACCGCCTGACCATCGACAGCGCTGCGGTGGCTTCGGTCTACGGGCTGCACAATGACCACTTGTCAAAGGACCTCAAGGTCAGGGGACTTGAGGAGTATGCCAACGTCTATTTCAAGGTCAATTACACGGGCAAGGCCTTTGTCGAGCTAATGACCTCTGGCGAGAAAGTGGTGCGCACGGCACCAGTGCGCAACGGCGCCTTTGAACTCCTTAATGTCCCGCCAGGCACCTACTACCTAAGGCTGACCATCGACCTCAACGGCAACGGCAAGTGGGATACGGGCAACTACCTGAACCACCTGCAGCCTGAGGAAGTGTATTACTATCCCAAGAAAATGCGACTGCGTGCCAACTGGGACATCGACGAGAGCTGGAACATCTACCAGACCGCACTCGACCTGCAGAAACCCGAAGACTTGAAACGCAACAAGCCCGAGGAGGTCAAGAACAAGGTCGAAAAGAAGGAGAAAAACAAAGAAGAGGAAGAGGAAGAAGACGAATTCTCAACTGGCATCAACACCTACACGGGCGACAAGTACAACGACGCCAAGAACCGGCGCCGCCAACGCTAGAAAGGGTTTTGGAACTGTGCGCCTGCAAGGCTGATGGCGCAGTATCCATGGCCAAATCCATGGTTAAACAAAACTTTTTTCAATTTTTTCTGCCAAAATGCTTGTATATTAAAAAAAAGTACTACCTTTGCACCGCTAAACGCAAAACGTCTAGCGCAAAACCACAAGCCCAGGTGGCGGAATTGGTAGACGCGCACGTTTCAGGTGCGTGTGCCGCGAGGTGTGCGGGTTCGAGTCCCGCCCTGGGCACCAACAGGAATCCTTGACAACCCGATGGTTGTTGAGGGTTTCTTGTTTTATACCCCACCCTGCTACCATTACAGCAAGTGGGCAAGCCGGAATTCATCGGCTTGCCCACTGAACTGCACGGTCGCATGTTGCCATGCGGCGATTTGGTTTAGTTTACATCATTTTCTTCTCGGTGGTCACTTTGCCGTTGGAATAGCGGGTCACGACGATGTTCATGCCCTTGAAGGGCTTGTCGCTGGATATACCCTGCAGGTTGTAATAAGTCACATTATTAATCATGGTGCCATACATTTCCTCGAGATAGGTGGGCACGTTCTTGAAGTTCACAGTTGCGCGCTGCTCGACCACGACATAGTCCTTACCGCCGTGCTCAGCAATACGACGGTTGTGGTCGGGAACAATGACATCTGACGTGTAGCCTTCAATATAGGTGGCATAGAGTCGTGCGATATAGGTCACCTCAAAGTCATCGTCTTCCTCCTGAGTGTAAGGTTTTACAATGATATCGCACACATCCAAGGGATTCTCGCCAGGATAGGTTTCCTGGATGCTGCTATAGATGGCTTGCCAGTAAGAAGGGCCACCAGTCTGAGCGCTGGTGCCAGTTCCGCCAAAGTCGTCCAGCTCGTTGAGCAATACCTCGGTTTCCTCGCCGTCAACCACGCGCCACACACGATAGTAGTAGGCATAATTCATTTCGTCGGTAAGCATCGGAACGAGATTGAGGCGGGCGGTATAACCCTTGCTGAGGTAGAAGTTGCCATCAGCGTCCATTTGCTTGAAACTATTGGATTTCTCAGCCGAGATGCTCAGATTCAACTGAGGATAAGACATGTCCAGGATGTTACAGCCATAGGTATTCATCTTGTTCAGGTCACCGCCGAAGAGGGTAGTAATTGTGGGCACATAACTGCTTACCGGCTCAGCAACAGAGCCATACTTATCGATGAACGTGATGGCCTGAGGGTCATCATTGTAACCGATATTAACCGTCTGCTCCAAGTAATTGAGGTATCCTTCGGCACCGATGCCGATGACATGATACTCGCCACTGTTGTTAAAGTTCTCGGCCTTACCCACCTTATACTCATCCACAGGGTGGTACTCCCTGTTCACACGCATCACGTCATACTCTACCAAGTTGGCAGTCGGGTCGTAGCTGGCGGTAAAGGTAATCATGTTGGTGGGCCTGGGTTGCAGGGTATGCTCGCGGTCAGCAAGCACCTCGTCCCTGGTGTAGCCCTCGGTCTCGACTACGTTGGTAGTCTTGAACACGGGAACAGTCAAGGGGTTACTGCATGCCACCTCGAAGGCTTCGTCGCCATGACCTTCCAATTCCATCTGCTCAAAGTTGTAGATGTAATGGTCATATTGCTCATTCACTTCGGTAGAAGCACGGAAACGGTCATAGATAACCATATTATCTGTTGCACTGGAAATGACGCCTTCGGTAACGATATTGCCGTTATCGAACAGGGCATTAGCAACGTCCCTCTGCGTCTCGTCAACATAGTCCACTTGATAATGGAAGCCGATTTCACCAGTTTTCTGGCTTATATTTACCTGAGCGATGGTTTCTTTCTGGTCATCAGGATCGGTGCGGGTCACACTATAGGTACCCTTGAAGTGCTTGATGGCTTCAAAGGCCGCTTCATTGGCGGGGCCGATTGCGATCTTGTTGCGATAAAAATTCTCCTCTGTGTTCACATTATAGAAACTGCGGTACTCCAGTAACCTCTGGAAGAACGGCTTGCCCAGCGGCGGAATGATCACGGTGCGCACTGGACTCACGGCTGTGATGGTCACCAGCGGCTTCTCACAATCGACATTCAGCGTGTCCATGCCGTCCATAATCATGTTACCATCCATGTCATAGTTGATGGGATGGGCGGTGATGACATAGTGGAATACCTGGGTCTCGTAGGTCTGAGGAACAAGATAGTGACCTTCGCGCTCTGCCACTGGCTCATTCTCTCCCAGCAGATCATCAATCCTCACCCAAGAGCCGTCGTCCTGCACGATATACACATAGTAATGCTCAGGGACATGGGCTCCGACTTTTTGGTCGGTAAGGGAGGTGATCCAGTCCAAGTTCACCTGGTAGTGGTCTTCCACATCCGAAGGCACAGCCTCAGCATTCAGGTCGGCAGTGTACATGAACACCTTAGGACGAATAATTGAATCCTGTGTCGAGTTTTCGTCCTTGACACCATAGTTGGTATAGTATTTTGCCTGGTCGTCATAACTGCTCAATTCATCCAGCACAGGGTCCATATCCTTGCGCTCGTTCTCGAGGCGGCGGTCAGGCACATACAGACACAGGTTCTTCAGGCTATAGGCCTCACCTTCATCAGAGATTGTGAACCAGTGACCAATGGGGCGGTTATTCTCATCCCTCTGGTTGAAATAGGTCGCCACATCAACGCAATCATGGAAGCAGTAATAGACCTCACCCGACTTCATCTTGGATACGAAGTCATTGGTGGTCGTTCCCGCATCGCCCTTTACCGGGCTGATCTGCTCATACAAGCGATACAACGGCGAGGCACTGCAGCCCCTGGATTTACCCTTGGAGATGAAGAAGAACTTGTTGGTGGCTGCGCCATCGATGGCAAACAGATAACCGGGGTTATTCACATCATGGACGCGAGTGAAAGCAGTGACCACTTTGACCGACGAATAGGCCGTATCTATTGTTTTGCGCGCATTATTGATAAATTTTGCGCCCCAAGGCTCAGTCCAACTCTCCTTTAACTGGACCAGCATGACAGTCATACCATCCTTGGTGGTCTCTTCGGGCACTACAATGCCCGCATTCTTGTCCAAACTGCGCGCCCAGGTATTATTCGGGTTACCGCCGCCACCATTAGGATACTCACTCCTGTCGCTATGCGAAGTATAATTGTAACGGTAGTTCATCTTGCGATTAAGCAAGAGTTCACCTGTTTCAGGGTTACGCCACATGTACGCATAGCGAATACCGGGAATATCAGCGTTGGTATAAACGGCACGCAGCAGGGCGATGATGTGATCGGTAGTCTTGGCCTCGTCGGTGAGCTTAACGGTTTTGGTTTCTCCTGTTCCGGCTTCAGTATAGGAAAAATCAAATACAGGGTTCGCCCAATCAAATTGGGTCATTTTAATCCCAAGCTCCTGGGCCTGAGCACTCAAAATAAAAGTAATAAACAACAAAAAAATAATAGGCTTCTTCATCTTTTAAAACTATTAAACAAGCATTAGCAAGTAGAGTAATTATCTAATACTAAAAAACATAACCAGCAAATCTTTAGAGAATTGCAAAAAATTGATGTAGCAAAGATAATGCCATGATATCAGACCATCCTAAATAATTCACAAATATTAATATTCTTTGACGTATTTTTCGAAAAATTCTCACAGCTTCCAGTAAATGGCCGACATTCATCTAGGAATACTAATAAGGTCATTCCCAGATTATCTGGAAATGACCTTACCTAAAATCGTAACTAAATGATTCCTTACTTTTTGCGCTCCTTCTTGAGCCACATGGCAAACCAGATGACGGCAATGACGATGACCGCCAGCCCTACCCACGGGGTGAGGTCCCCGCGACCTAATGCCTCGGGTGATGCAATTAAGAAGGAAGTGCACACCACAGTCATGAAGATGGCGGGAATCAGCGTGATGATATACGCCTTGTGGTTGCGGGCCAGATAGACAGTAATCATCCACAGGGTGAACACCGACAAAGCCTGGTTGGACCAGCCGAAGTATTGCCACAGCACATTGAAGCCATCACGGTTCTCCATTTGCCAGATAAGCAGCAGCAACGAGGCAACGAACAGGGGTACACTGATCATCAGGCGACGCACCATGCTCTTCTGCTCAAAATGCAGTGCCTCGGCAATGATAAGGCGCGCGCTGCGGAACGCTGTATCACCGCTCGTGATGGGGGCTGCCACCACACCCAGCACAGCCAGCGTGCCGCCAAAAATGCCTAGCCAGCTACTGCACACCCAATTCACCAGCTGGGGCGCATCAAAATACTGAATCAAGTTCTCGCCGTTGGGCAAATGTACCTGAGCCATAAATTCGTTCACGGCCTCGGGGCTAACGACCTCTTTCCAACCGCCATAGTAGAAGAAGTAGGACGAGACAGTGGCCCAGATGAGTGCCACAATACCCTCGGTAATCATGGCGCCGTAGAACACCGGCCTGGCCAGACGCTCGCTCTTCAGGCAACGCGCCATCAAGGGGCTCTGCGTAGCATGGAAACCGCTGATGGCACCACAGGCTATCGTGATGAACAGGCACGGGAACCAGGGATTCTTCTGCAGATAACCAGCCACACCCAGGGTGTCCTTACCGTCCACGACCTGAGAGCCCGTCCATTGTGCCATGTCACCCATGTTCCACAACTCGGGCAGGTGAGGCATCTTCACAAACAGTCCCACGAGCAATCCTGCAGCCATCACCAGCAATGCAATGGCAAACAGCGGATAGACCCTGCCGATGATTTTGTCGATGGGCAGCAGTGTGGCAATCACATAGTAGGCAAAAATGGCTATAATCCACCAGATGGTAGTGTCATTACCTCCCCACATATCCTTGAGGATGAGCGCTGGGCTATAGACGAACACAGCACCCACCATCATCAGCAGGAACACAGTGAACACCAGCATCACTACGCGCGTACCGTTACCCAAGTACTTGCCGATGAGCGTCGGCAGGTTGGCTCCATCATGACGAAGCGACAACATACCACTCATGAAGTCGTGCACCGCTCCGGCAAAGATGCAGCCCAGCACAATCCACAGATAGGACGCAGGGCCGAACCTCATGCCCATAATGGCACCGAAAATCGGGCCCGTTCCCGCAATGTTCAGGAACTGAATCATGAACACCTTCCATGTGGGCAGCGCCACAAAGTCTACACCGTCGGCGAGGCGAACAGCGGGGGTCTGGCGGTCATCGGGACGCATCACGCGCTCCACGATGGCACCGTAAATGAAGTAGCCCACCACAAGGGCAATAAGGCTGATAATAAATGAAATCATAGTCTATTCTTAATGTCGTTGTTTTTCTGTTTTATCCCTCAATGAGTTCCATGATGCGGGTACCCAGCACAGCGATGAGGTGAGCGGTGTGGCTGTCGGGGACGCCTTCGGCCTTACACAATTGGGCACGCGATGCAAGCCATTTGTCGAGCAGAACAGTCACTCTGTCGGCATGCTCACACATCTCCTTGAGCGTCTCACGGTAGCCTTCGCCATCATACATATCATCATCCATGGCACTATCCAAGCTCTTGGCATCGGCGAGTTCCTGGATGAAGTCAGCTCGGGCTTCGGCTATAGTCAAAGACTCACTGTTGGCAAAATGGCCGTCCTTCTTGAGCTGGCAGTATTCCTTCTGGCGCTCTTCTGCCATATAAGCGAGCGAGCCGCTAGAGGTGACATGGGCAATAGTGCCGCCCCAATTGGCCAGATAAGCCAAATTGATATAAAAGCTTCCCAACTCATCCTCCAGCGCAAGCCAGTCGCGCATCTCGGCCTGGTAGAGCGGATTTTCGCTGTATTTTTCACAATAGTCCTTGCCAATGAGATAATGGGACATACCGCGCTCGATGCGACAGCTCATCACCATGTCGAACGTGCTGCCACCCGACAGGCTGTCGGCCAACGCCTGCAAATCACGGAAAACGACTTCGTCCCAACGGTTAGTGTCCTCTCCCTTATGATTCAAAAAACCATAGGATTTTACGGCAACAGCCTGTTGCTCATAACGGTTGACAAACTCGTCGACCGTTTTGGCCGAGAATTCTTCCATCATGTAGTCGACCAAAGAGTCAATCGAGGCAAACCTCATATCTGGATTGAAAACTTCGGCATCCGTAGGCGCTATAGAGCTGGCTGCTACTTTCTTCTCTCCGCTACATGACAAGAAAGTGCCCAGCAAACACAGCAATAATGCAAATGCACTCCAAAAAAATTTATTCATGATTTTATGTTTTATCTTGCGTGCAAATTTACAATAAAAAACTAAAAACACATTCCATATGCCGATTTTTGGCTCGATTCAATCCTCATCGGCAATAAGGGCGGCATTGCGGCGTAGGGTCTTGTAGCGCAGACGGGAAATGGCGCTGTGGGCGAAGGTGCGCTTGAATTCGCCTGCGGTCATTGCCTCAATACGCTCTCGGGTGAGCGTCATCACTGCCTCGGTGGGAGCGAAATCCTCGACTGTGGTCGCCACGGCATGGGCATTGTGGGGGCAGCACAACTGGCACTCGTCACAGCCCACCACCCTATCGCCAATCACCTCGCCCACCCAAGCGGGCAATTCATCGGCATGGTTCTCGATGAGCAGGCAGGACAGGCAACGCGAGGCATCAACGGCTCCCTGTTCACTCAAGGCGCCCGCTGGGCACGCTGTGACGCACTTGCCGCAGTCGCCACAGGTTCCGAAGCACGGTTCGTCAGGGGTCAGTTGAGCCGTAGTGACGATTTCTCCCAAGAAAAAGAACGAACCCTTGCCAGGCAACATCAGGCAGTTGTTGCGGCCCACGAAACCGAGCCCCGCCCGCTGTGCCCAATAACGCTCGCGGATGGGTGCCGAATCGACACACGGGCGAGTGGCACAATGGGTGATTTGTTCGATGAAATGGGACAATTCGGTCAATTTTTCACGCAAGACCTCATGGTAGTCGCGCCCATAGGCATAGTAGGCGACTCGCAACGTCCCTGGCGGTTGGAAACGGGCAGGATAGTAGTTCAGGGCGAGGGAGATGACCGTGCGCGCCCCCTCAAGCAGCATCGCGGGGTCACGACGCAGGTCGCGATGACCTGCCGCCCACTGCATACATCCGTTGCGCCCCTGTTCTAACCATCGGTCGTAGCGTGCCACCGCTTCGTCATCGACGGGCTCAACGGCAGCAAAGCCACATGCGTCAAATCCCAGGCTTGCGGCCTGGGATTTAATCAGTGATGCAATATCATAGTTCGGGTATGGCATCAAATTTATAACCTTTACTTTGCAGCCACTCAATGGCGCGCGGCAGGGCATATTTCATGTTTTTCTCGGCCTTGAGCGAGTCATGGAAAACGATAATCGAGCCGTTGCGGGCATAGCGCTTGACGTTGGCCAGCACCTGCTCGCCGGTGAGCTTGCGGCTGTAGTCGCGCGTCACCAGGTCATACATGATGATGGCGAAGCGCGAACGCAACACCTTGGACTGCCCCCAACGCAGCAGGCCGTGTGGCGGACGGAACAGCGTGCTGCCTATCAGTTCGTTGGCACGGAAGACGTTGTGCAAGTAGTGCTTGGTGCCCACATGGGCGCCCTGCAGGTGGCTCATCGTGTGGTTGCCCACGCTGTGGCCACGGCGCCGCACCTCCTGCAACAGCTCGGGATGCCGCTCCACGTTCTCGCCCACCATAAAGAAGGTGGCCTTGATGCCATAGCGGTCGAGCGTGTCGAGTACCCATGGAGTGACCTCGGGGATGGGTCCGTCGTCAAAGGTCAAATAGACCGTGTGGTCGCGCTTGTGGATGCGCCACACGGTCTCGGGAAATAACATTCTGTACAACAGAGGTGGACGTTCAACTAACACCGCAATGAGGTTGTATCACACAGTTGAACCCGTTTTATTCCTCTTCTCCGCCCATGGCTTCGGCAGACTCCTCTTGAGCCTGCTGCTGCATCATGGCGTTGTCATAGGACTGCTGATAGGACTGCAGGCGCTGCATGTTAACACCGGCGGCAGCCAATTTGTCCATAATCTGCTTGTACTTCTCCTCGCCACACTGCTTGTAGTAGTCTTGGAGCAGATAAAGCATGTACTGACGGTCGACGAACTTGTCATAGGTGCTCAGGCGCTCATACTGCGAAGCATCGAGCGACTGATAGAAGCGCAGGTAATTGCCATAGCGCAGAATCTCGCTCTCGAGCAACGCATTGCTCTTTGCCAAGCATGATTCATCACCACCAACCTTGGCAAGGGTATAGTACACGCGTGCCACCTGCTCACCCATCTGCACGGTGAACGGACAGGTTGCGGTGGGCATTTTCTCCATCATCAGGTCGAGGACATGTTTTGCCTTCTTGAAACGGTCGGCAGTGTATGCCTCCTGGGTCATACCAGCGGGGACAGCAATCATGCCGTGCTTGGCCATCGTTCCTTCCTCGGTCAGACTGGTGGCAAGGTCAATTATGGCGCTGCGCGTCGTGGTCACCATGCGGCTCACGGTCTCGTCGAGATAAATCTCGCCGGGCTTAGCCTTGTCCAGACCGCCCCACATGAACTTGTTCACCACGTTGTCATACATCACATCGGTAGATACTGCCAATTCGCCGTTTTCCATGTTGCTCACCAGCGGGGTTACCTGATAGACCATACCCGTCAAACGCAGATAGGGATCCAGACCCAAGTAATAGCTGCTGGGCACCGTCATGGCAAAGTAGCAAGGACGATTCCAACCCTGAGCGATACTGCTGGCAACCATGTCGAACGACATCAGCTGGCTGGCGGTCATGCCGCTGCCCATGCGTTGCAAGTCGAGGTTGATTGACTCCTGAATCAGGTCACGCTGCTCCTCGCGCACGACACCGGCCTTGATGGCCTGGTCGGCATTCACGGGAATGAAAACCTTGGGATAACGGATTTCGGTGATGCCGTAGGGGTTGTTCTTGCTCTCGGGACCATAGATGAACGCCAGGGACTTGAGTGCCTCGGTGGGCGTATCATCGGGCTGCATGAAGTAGCAGAACTGGCGGTCGTCATAGGCATAGGTTTCCTTGCCGGCCTGCATGGGCACCGGAGCCGACTCATAGGCGGCACGCTGCATCTGGCTGATGTACCAGTCGGTGGACAGGTAGCTCAGGTTGACGGCGCGCACGTCGGTGCGGTAACCCTCGACCTCCTGCAGGTACCACAGGGGGAAGGTGTCGTTGTCACCGTTGCAGAAGATGATGCCGTTGGGCGCTACGCTGGACAGATAGTTGCGGCCGAAGTCGCGGGCTGCGGTGCGTCCCGAGCGGTCGTGGTCGTCCCAGGTCTGGCTAACCATCTGCAAGGGGATAATCAGACCGATGACGGCAGCGACTGCGGCAATAGCGGTTGCAACACCGCTACGATTGGTAGCTTCTGCCAAAGCGGCTTTTTCCTCTTCCTTGGCGGCTTTCTTGCCTTTCTTCTTGAGGGCCCACATCACGAGGCTCCACAATCCAGCAACACCCATACCAATCCAGATGCTGTAGGCGTAGAATGAGCCGGCGTAAGCGTAGTCTCGCTCACGGGGCTGACTCGGCGTCTGGTTCAAGTAGAGCACGATAGCGATACCTGTCATGAAGAACAGGAAGAACACAACCCAGAACTGCTCAATGCCGCGGCGGCCACGGTAGGCTTGCCACAACAGGCCGATGATACCCATCAGTAACGGCAGCATGTAGAACACGTTGTGGCCCTTGTTGCCCTTGCCCAAATCGTCGGGCAGCAGGCTCTGGTCACCCAGACGCGGGTTGTCGATGAACGAATAGCCCGAAATCCAGTTACCGTGGGTAATCTCACCCATGCCCTGAAGGTCATTCTGGCGGCCTGCGAAGTTCCACATAAAGTAGCGCCAGTACATGTAGTTCAGCTGGTAGTCAACGAAGAAGCGCAGGTTCTCTGCCATCGTCGGCTTCATCTTGGTCTCGGTACCGGCAGGATTGCCGTCGGCATCAAGCTGCGTCGTTGCCTGGACTTGGGTGCCCTGCATACCCAGCCACTCGACATACTCACGCTCGTGCTTGTCGTCGTGGATGCGCGGGAAGAGCATGTTCTGCTCGGGGCTGTATTGATAAGTCTTCTTGGGACCGAGTTCCTTGTAGCGGTCGGGCTGGTCGGGACTGGTCTTTACCTCGGGGGCATACTGCATGGGACCCTCCTTGGTGGCGGGCTCCATTGTGCCTTGAGCGGTCTGCCTGTACATGATATCGCTGTAGAGCGTGCGGCCATACAGCAGCGGCGTCTCACCATACTGCTCACGGCTCAGATACTTCGCCAGCGAGAAAGTGTTGTTGGGAGAGTTCTCGTCAAGGGGCGTATTCTGCGAACTGCGAATCAGAATCAGCGCATAGCAGCTGAAACCGATGAAAATCACCATTACACACGCCACGATGTTGGTAAACACGCGCACGGGGATGCGAACACAGAACTTGAACAGATAAACGCACAATGCGATGAACAGCACCAGGGGAATCAACAGGCTGTCACCGAGGAACAGCATGCCAGACAACAGAATGCCAAGGGCGAACGAAATCTTGATGCGCAGGTCGCTCTTGTTGTTGTACAGCTCCCACAAGGCCCATGCCAGAACGGCAAGCAGCACGATGGCATAAATCAGGACGCCGGAGTTGAACGACATGCCCAGCGTGTTGACGAAGAACAGGTCGAACTTCTGGCCCATCTCCACGAAACCAGGCTCCAGACCGTACAGAATCAGACCCACAATGACAAACGAAATCAGCAGCGTAATCAGCGAACCCTTAGCCGATGAGGGCTGCCCTTTGGCACGACACTGGCGGTAATAGAAAATCAGCGCGATTGCGGGGATACACAGCAGGTTCAACAGGTGGACGCCGAGCGACACACCAAACACATAGGCAATCAGCACAATCCAGCGGTCACTGCCGGGTTCGTCGGCGCGGTTTTCCCACTTCAGGATAAGCCAGAATACCAGTGCGGTACAGAACGACGAGAACGCATACACCTCCGCCTCGACGGCACTGTACCAGAACGTGTCACTCCAGGTATAGGCCAGGGCGCCGCAGATGCCGCTGCCCATCACAACGAGGTACTGGGCCAGGGACATATTGTCCTCCTCGCCATCCTTCACCACCAGTTTCTTCACCAGATGGGTGATGGACCAGAACAGCAGCAGGATGGTCAGCGCACTGAAAATCGCCGACATCGCGTTGACACACTTGGCGACTGCCATCACGTTACCACCAGCAAACTTGCTGGCAAAATTGGCGGCAAGAATAAAGATGGGGTTGCCAGGCGGGTGGCCGATTTCTGTTTTAAAACCTTGGGCAATAAACTCCGGGCAGTCCCAGAAGCTGGCGGTAGGCTCGATAGTCAGCAGGTAGGTCGCCGCTGCCACCACAAAGATGAGCCATCCCAGCACATTGTTGATGAGCTTGTACTTCTTCATCGTCTTTTCTCTTGTCAAATAGTTTTGTTTGTATTTTGTTAGTTCTTGATTGTTTTCTATCTAGCAAACGACAAAATTACTCATAATATTTCAATGAGCCCCCTTCTAGACGCCATATTTGACAAAAATTTGTATTTCCTCGCTGATTTTCACACTGATTACACACCCTTTTCAACATCTCCCGAATATGCCATACCCATTAATCTCAAGCCTACCACCCTCAAAAAAGACGAACTGGAGATAGATGCTCCAGTTCGTTTATCCTATCGATTAATAATCCAATGTGCAACAAGCAACTCAAACAGTGCGCAACTTGAAATTGATTATTGCAGCAGTCTCATTAAAGCCAATAGAACGGACTTCAATATGCCGCAACATCTCACGCCCAGCTTTCACTTTGTTCAAGTGTACGACTATGGTCGCATTGTCGGGGAAATCGACAATACCACGCTCAACCACTGAGTCGGGCAATATTTTCACTATGATGGGAGCCAAGAAATTGATCATCACACCGGCATCGAAATGCAGTTGCAAATCCTCCCCCACCAACCTGATGTCAGAGAGCTTAACGCTCACCTCCTTGGACACCTCCTTGTTGACATAGGGAATAGTTGTTTTAACCACACTGCTCACATTTGCTGACTTCTCGTCAATAAATGATAACACCACTTCCTGACCCAACTTTTCTCGGGTATACTCTGCAATTTCAGTAAATCCAACCTTAATATCCATAACTTTTCTCCGAAATATCTGAAACAGTAAGGTGTGACATGATTCTCTATTTCAAGATGTGACCGGTTTCATCAAAATACGTTATGTTACCATCTTTCACACCCTTGAGGCGCTTGTTGTCGAGTAGCTCCATTGAATCATATTCAGGCTGAACAGTGTAGTGACTATTCTTAAATGACCCATATTCCCAAAAGTACAACCCAAACTTTCCTTTTAGTTGGATAATTGCTCCAAACGATTTTTCCTTTTTAAACAAGAAGTAAACGGAATCATAAACAGCAGGCAAGGCAATGCTATCAGTACTACTGAACAATCCTGAAGAGTGCATTAAGACACCAAATTTGCCATCCTTGACCAATAAATGGAAAAGTTCTTTGGAGCCTTTATCACCCTTACGATTCAAATCTTGGACATAGTCAAAACGATTGTGGAAATTCTTAATCTTTGTTTTGACGCTTGTCGCAGGAACCAACTTCAACTCTGGATGTTGATCCATAAAAGGTATATAGTCATTCATAAGCTATTAATATTGTTTATAATAGGACAAATATAGTCATTAATCACAGAAAAACATCTAAAGAGCCAATAAGATTTGATAAAATTAACTATTAAAGTCATATAATTGACACTTCTTATTACAGTCTAACATAGATTCTCTTCAATACATCGTGTTATTATTTAGGACCTATTTCATAATATCCAGTCCATAAAAGTGAACCGTCCAAAGTTCAAACTTTGGACGGCACGATAAAGTGAAACATGTTAGTTGACTCTCCCCGCTTGAAATCAGCGGTTGCTGTGACTAGCGATTTACAAGCAAATCATCCAATACTTGTAAATGAAAATCGCAGTCTTGATTAAAGCTCCTGTCGAAATCATAGTTACTAAAAATTAATAGTTTAACGATAAAAAGAAACTCTATGGAAACACATTTCGTGTTGAATTATCCCGATATATCACAACTTGTTGTTGCAATATGGACAGTATTGGAATTCGGGCCTCACTTCAGCATGGCAACGTGGGCACTCATTCTTGACGGTCACCTCATGGTGATCAATATACTCAAACGCCTGTTGATAGCCATCAGTTTTAGTCCACTTCATGATTTCCCTAACGCGTACTGCGGCAAAAGGATGGTCGAGGCTTGACACAGCCAGGATTTGAAGGAACTTATCCCACTTGCTTGCAGTACGGATATCTTCGTAGCTATCCGCCTGGGAAGCCCACTCTTCAATATTGATATCCGAAGTGATTTCCTCGGGGCCTCCAGCGAGACGGAGTTGCGTACGTACTACAGTATCCACACCGGAGACAAGGGCGCCAACCCTATCGGCAGATAGTTCACTCTTACGGCTCCAATACAGCAAAGCGTACTCAAGAGGCAGGTAGAAGGGACCTAACAGGCCGAAAGCTGCGCCGCCCTCTGTGATAATCTGCGCCATGGTGCTATAGAGTACATGGTGGCAAAGGATGTGGCCGCACTCATGAGCCAAAACTGAGTCCACCTCATCATCCTTGAGATACTGGAGAAGTCCAGAAGTCACCACAATGCAGATGCGCGTATCACCAAACGTATAAGCATTAGGTACAGGATTCATTTCCAAATACAGCTCAGGCACGTCGATATTCAAGCGCTTGCAGATTTTAACTAAGCGGTGATACAGCTCAGGCTTCTGACGCTCCGAGATACGGATCTTGGATGCCATGTTTACACCATAGAGCATGCGCTCTGCACCAAGGTCAAGGACCTTCTTCATCAACTTGTCAAAGCCGGGAACCTTCTTCAGCAGTTCCAATGCTGCGGCATCTTCAGGATGCACAAATGTTTTTACAAAGTCTGTCATAATTCTACTGTTTTTATTCATTAAACTGTTCACAAACCATAGAGTGCATAATGAATGATAAACTAGCTAGAATTACCTTCAAAAAAGTCAAAATAATAACAACGCGAATCCCATATCGGGGACCCGCGTTGTTATAATCTACTGTAACAGTGAGAGATAGCATCTCCTGTTGTTTTATGCTATAAAAGATTCTTATCCTTATTTACAAATTAAATTCATATTATGAATCAAAGTCACATACAATAATGAATGAATCCGATATTTATTTTTCATCAAGAATTCGTTCAACCTCCTTGCCGATAGAAACAAGCTTTTGAGTGACAATTTCCTTAGCCTGAGAGATAATCTTGTCTTGATTGTGTTTAGCATAGAAATATCCAAGAGCAGAAAAGCCCAATGTGACAATCAATAGCTTATGATTCTTTTTCATTGCACTCATTATAGAGCCAAGTCCGCCAGAAATAAGCATAATCTTACCAACAAGCTTGCTCTCTTCATCTTCGCTAATGAGAGTTGTGTTGGCATACAGATATCGCTTAATCTTCACATACTTCTCGGGTGACTCATCGTAAACTGCGGTCAGGAACTCATTATTATCGTTTACCAGCGTGGTTGAATACCACAAACCGTTCAACAACCTAACCCTATAGTACGAATTAATATTGCTTATCAGGTGACGGTCTTTGCTAATGACCCGCCTCCTGATTTCAACAGAAACGGCATCTATGGTCCGCTGCCACAATTCTCTAAATTTTTCCTTATCCATATTACTCAAGAAATACTTTTGCTAATCTGAGATATAGCATTAATTAATTTTTTTACATTAGACATCACAATAAGCGAATCGTTCAATCGCTCATAAATATCATTCTCATTTACTGCAATTTCATGGGCAATCTCAAAACTCTCTTTATCCTGAAAATGGCTACGCACAGGAAGCTTTTGTGGCCCTGTTGTAGCCAGCCTGTAATACAAGCTAGAAATGGGAATTATATTATTACATAACTGCTCATAATCATTTGACAACGGAGACACAAAATTAAGAAAACAGCACTTGAGATCCCTGCAAAGCTCGGTAACCGATGAAACCATGTCAATTTTATTGGGAACAAAAAATATGCGATCGCAAGGCAAAAGAGGTTTCCGACCCTTTGGGAAGACAATACTGGTCAAAAACTCCATATCTGCCATTCTTAGATTAGCACAATCCAATGCATCATATAGATAAACTATTATATCAGCACCTCTAGTAACGGCTGCAGTCCGTCGTGTGTCATACTCATTGACACCAATACCAATGGTGTCAATGAGTACAATACCATTTCTAGACAACTGATGCCTGACATTTATAAACGCATACTTGTCAACATATCGACTTTTCAAGTTATCGTAATACTGCTCTGTGTAAGTAACTGTATCTCGAAACTCTGAAAACGAATAATCTTTCAGCTTTCCACGTGAATCCATAATCGCACAATCCTTGACAGCTTTTGGGATACGCCCCAAGTATGATGTCAACATTGTGCTAGTATGAGAGCACTCGGGAACGATATACTTATTACACAATCCATTGACCAACGTACTCTTACCGGAATTGGACCTTCCAATAAAAGCGACCTTAACATGTCCTATGCTACTTATTAGTTCAGTTCGAGTCATTGGTACTATAAAACTATCTCATCATTTACAGCTGCCTTACGCATCACATCAATCTCATCAAGCATTTCAGTCAACGGCTTAACCACTTGATTGTCAGCGAAGTCATCGTAGAACTTTTGGCGTTGTTGGTACTCAGACTGTTTCTTCTCAAGATCTTCCAATTCATGTTCAATACCTAAGCGATATTCCTGCATCAGATTGGCTGTCGATGGTATCATCTTGTGAAGGGTGCCATAAATCTCCAACCCTAAATCCATCCCAATAAATCCAGGATTGGTATCTACAGTATTTTTTATATGAACAGTGACTGCGGCTGTCAAGAAGTTACGAGCAGCTTCAATCAATTTGTTAAAGAAATAATCTGGGTCTTTTCTAAAAAATCTATGCCACCATGTGGTGAAGCCATGAATTGCCCCATGAAGTTCTTGTGCCATCGTGTCATCCACCAACTTATCCACATTTCCTTGAATCACTTGAATCAACCGTAAAATCAAATGAGACATTTGCTCATTAATAATCTTTTCATAGACTTTCTTGTCAACGGTAACAATCTTGAAAGACTTATCATCATTAACTGACTCAATAAGGTCAAGATACCCAGTCACATAATTATTGATGGATTGCATCGCAAGTTTATAGAACCTATTATAAGGTGCCGTCGCAATAACCACATCCCCTTCAGCAGTTCCCACACGAGCTTGAGGACTGAAAATCAGCCCACTAAGCAAATCCCCTAAAGAGCTAACCAGTTTATCCTTATCTTGACTGAATTCCTGCACAAAAATCTCATGTACATCGAGCACCGACAATTTTGTCAAATCTTTTGCCCGAGGGAACTTTGCCCGAGTTTCTGCACTGATATCCATTGAATCGAGGATTAGTTGCAAATCAGGGCTTATCATATCAATAATTTCATTAATATGGGTTTTCAGGTATTGATTCGTATATTTTGGGAACTCCTTGCACAACATTTCAGTATCGTCAGTGAATTTCTGTGTTAATTCATCTAACTTTACTTTAACTTGATTGAACTTCTCAATTTTAGCAGCAACAGCCTGAGATTCTGCTTTAAATGCACGGATGCGCTCATCAACACACTGAATTAAATTGAGCGCTATCGATTCTGGAGACTGAAGGTGGTTTTCTACAATAGTTCCATCTGCAAAAACATCTGCAATCACCTTTGAAAGCACGCGCTCAAGGTCTTTACAGTGTCCATCTTCCAGCAAGTCTTCTTCTGATAGATCTTTCTTCTTTTTCTCTTCGAATTTAGTGTTTTCTAAAACTATCTCCACATTCTCCTTTTTCTCCTCTATCCTAGAATCAAAATCTGTTTCAGAAAGATCATCATATATCTTTAATGCGTCATGTTTATAGGGATACAAACCAGCACTTACAAGGCGATTGTACAAAGCAGAATAAGGCACAATCTGTGAACATAGTTTCTCAAGCAATCCCTCTGGTATGTTATTATTATAGGCAACTTTTAGTATGGACTCAATAGCTATTCTACAATTCTTCTTAGAACCGACAATACTTGGGGCCCTATCAATTTTATTGATTACGAATATGATATGTTCAGGATTGATATGTGAAACATCCTTATTGAATAAGGTTCCTGCATAAAAGTCTCGTGATGCTTTATCAACTGTTCCATCGGAATTAAGTAATACAAAAGCAATGTCCACATCGCGCATATTGAACTGCGCTTTGATATCGTCGGCAATAGTAGCATTATTTCCCAAACTGTCCACTAGCACCATCGAGTATCTCGACATTAAGCCTTCATGGCGAAGAATTCTCATATACGCCTCATTCAATTCCATCAATTTGAATCGCTCAGGTTTGATGCGACGATCGGGGTCGGCAGCATCTTCTGCCCTAAAACAATAGTAACACCTGAAATCGTCTCGCGTTTCAAGTTTCTCCTTGAGCTCTTCGCCCGCTTTTCCGTCCTCGTTGATATCAAAAAAAGTTACAGAAACCTTCTCATCTGCATAATTATCAGTCTGTCCAATCCAAGTAGGTATCATAGTTGACGTATGCATGACCTCAGGAACAATGATGCTACCGGCCAGGGCATTAATCATTGTACTCTTTCCTGTACTTGAAGCTCCTAAGAATATGGCACGAATAAGACCTAACTGGTTTCTTGTACTCTCATTGCGCATCTTATTTTCCTGTTGCGTCATCGCTGCCGTTACGAGCAGTGGAGCCTCGGTATGCACTGAAGCTGCAATATTCTCAATCTTTCGGTTGAAAGATGCGACATTTTCGCTGAATTCTTTTACGGTCATATCTTATTTGGTTTTAGAGTTTTTTAATACAAGATCTATCTTTGTTTGAATCTCAGATATTTCATTATCAATATCCGCAATCTTACTATTTATTCTCTCGCCGATTTTCTTGACATTAGCATCCATCTGCTCTATTATTGATTCCAGGGAGTCTTTAAAGCTATGCTCCAGTGCAGGAATCATGTATTCTTTCAACTGAAGAGACATGGGACCAACATTCTCATAGAACTGATGGAAAATCGCGTCAGAATATCTTCTCTTGATTTCCTCATCAGGATACTTATAACGCAGCAACGGGTGAATAATCTTATTAATAAGGCGCGTTAAGAATTCAGCCGCAAAAACGCCCCAAATGCCAGCACTATAACTTAAATAAAACCTGATAATGTTGCCGACAATGGCGTCAAACAATTTATTCCAAGTATAACTATAATGCTCGACATCAACGCTGACGGGTTGAGATCCAGATTTGATTTGCACTGGATCTAAATCATCAACTGTAGCCCGCTCCTTGAAAAAGTCTTGATAGGTGGCCATCAGTTTATCTATTTGAGCGGCCAGCTGTTCTTTTACCGAAGCTAAAATGTTTGCTATTTCTTGAGTCAAAAAGTGCCCCCATAGGTAATTTAAGTAAGGAGAGAAAAAGTACTGCGTTTCAGAAACCTGCATTTCTTTTACCGTCTTGTCTAGAATGGGCATCATCTGTTTGGCAAACTCTCGTACATCTTTCTCCAAGTTGTCTTCGCATTCTCTCTTGATAATCAACCATGTATCAAGCAACAATTGATTACTATAGACATTGATTGATTCAGCTTTACGCTCATACGCTTTTTTATCGGCCAGCAATCTATCTTTAGCACGAATAGCTTCAGCCAACTTAGCATCTATCGCATCGAGAATCTTCGTTTTGATTTCTTTTACCGCTGCTTCCTCAATCCCTGATGTCGTTACAACCATCGACATTAAAGCATCTGATACCTCATTCTTGTCAGTAATAATACCGCATGAAATCCCCTTGGTTTCAAGCACTAAACGAATATTTTTTTTGACCTCTGTTGAAGAGGGGACTTGGTCTGTATTGACAAGAAGAAGCACCAAATTATCCTTTACCTGATTATACTTTGCAATATGGTCGAAATAAAGGCTTATCGGTTGGTTGATTGGTTGTGTGGCATCGATTATTGCCACGAACCTTGTAGCATGTCCATATCGCATAGAATGAGAAAACTGCATAACGCTAACCGTGTACTGCCCCTCAATAGCAGAAACGACCTCATCAGCGATTGTACTCAAGTGTTGGGATTGGTAACCCACGCACACTTCATTCTGTTCAATTGGCAGGTTGTCAATGATATTGTTCATTGCGTCCTTGCACTCTGGACAGATACTCTCGAGTGTCCTTATCATTTCATTATTCATCACAATATCATTTTTTCTTTATACCATTTTGTTTATTTCAACGCTGAGTGCTTGAGCGTCAATCGGGAATCCGCTCTTATCAATGGTTATACCATCTATTAATTCTATAGTTCTTGCATATAGTAATGACTGCGAGAATTTGGTTACAGCATCTACTCGCGTTTTCCCATTAGGATGAGTCGCTTCGGAATGATCGTAGTCCCAAAAACCATCCGGTGATATTTTTTTAAGCATACCAACCACAGCATCAAGGCTACGTGTAGCAATGAGTGAAGCACGGTCAGCAGTAAATTCATTATAACGATGAAACTTATTGTTTTCATACAACTTGTTGATTCTTTGTACATCATCAACGGGCAGCACCTTAGATACATCAATAACATTCATCACAAACAAATGATTATATACTGAATGGTTACATAGTGCATGACCTATCTCATGACCAATGAGACTCATGATTTCTTCATCCGTCAACTTATTGTCTTTCAATAGCAAATCTGAGACAAAAACATAAAGCATATCTCTCGTGCCAAATGTGAAGGCATTTCCATTTTCTAGCGTACCTTCCATCGCATTCTCATTATCATAGTAACGGTTGACATCTTCTTCTGTATAAAGGTAGACCATGGGCATGGGTATTCCCATATTCATTATCAAGCGAGCAATGATATTATGCAACCTTGGGTTATTACGCTTGTTTATCGGTTCCTTTTGGATAATATCATGCAAACCTTTGACATAACCGGCATTCAACTCGTTACACAGATACTTGATATAGCCAGGATTTTTTTCGTTTACTTTGATGATATCATCGGTCATTGCCTTTTCTTCGTCACAACTATAAAGCGGTGACTTGATGAAGTCAGGAAAAGTTTGATTCTCATGCCTGATAAACTCCTCCAGAGTCATAAAAGAGTTCTTTCCAATTTCTATCATAACTTAAATCTTATTAATTTATTTATCAGTTGATATATTCAATAGCAAATCCTCCACGTTCTTCCCTACTCGCTCTAATTCTTCCATAATAATATCGCGTGTAGCAGTTCCCTTGTTTTGGCGATAGTACCAAATAGCAAAAACCAAAGAGACAACCATCACAGCAAGTGCTACAAAACCAATAACATTGCTTGACCTAGGTATTAACTTTGGAATGAGGAATGCAAAGAGTGCAGTAATCAGCGAAACAAGTGATACCGCAAATCCGATATAAGACGCTATAACTGACTTGGGTTGAATTCTGATATCTAACATCGTCTGCTTTACCCTAACGTGTTCAGATATTGGGACATTATTACTAATCCACTCATTATAGTCATTCACTAATGTCAGTGAAAACCATAGGCCGTTAACCAGATTATTCTTGAAATAGTTTAAGAATGGCTCTATTTTTACATTACCGTTATTGTAAGTCCTTCTAATTTCAACCGAAGCGCTAGCCATCGTACGCTGCCACAACTCCCTAAATCCATCAATATTCATATTATTTCTTCTTTTTATTGTTTTTACCTTTTAACGCAGCCTTTTGATACTTTATATCAGACTTCGGTGGCAACCAGACCGATTTCCGTCCAACAAATTCTTCTATCTCGTCACCATATTTGTCAAACAAATTATTCCAAAGACGAATATCCTCTTCTGATTCTTCAGCTTCATCTGATAGAATCAACTCATGTACATCTTCATTTGATATCGATGCACTGAGTACATCGAGAAACTCTTCAGGTGAAGCCGTACCGTCCTTAACATGTCCGATTTCATCGATTGTTATATGTTTTTTTCTTTTCATAATCTTGATTTATATTTTTTTAAGTCCTTTGTTAGCCTTTTGACACCTTTACTCAGATAATCATAGACGTTAGCTTCAGAAATGCCCATTTCAAATGCAGTCTCGGTAGTTGTTTTTCCCTCAAGAATGCGTTTCTCGATGACGGTCCTCTGCAGTTTAGATCTCCATCTTGAAATGATTAGTCTGACTTTGACTTTCATTTCTTCTCTTTCAATTTCGCATTCCCAATTACCTTCATAAATCTCCATCCAATCCTGATATTGAATTGTAGACCCTTCTGTTTCATTTTCTATGAAGAAAATAGCCCTTGTATACTCGTCACCAGCTGCAATGCGTGATGCCTCCTTGAGGGCTGCTTTACATAATCTCTTTAACTCACTCATTGACGTAATGTCTTCCATTAAGCATAGACAGTCTTTTTCTGACAATCTATCTAAATAAAGATAATTTAACAATTTCCTTTGCTGTTCATTTGGAACAAGACTGATTACTCTTTTTCTATACCAGTCTGAAGCATACGGAGAATCCAACTGGAATGAGTCATTTATTTTAACATTGATACCATAGGTTTTTCGTAGTCCTCTAAAGAAATTTCTTGATATGAAGCGCATCCATACAACAAATCCAGTTCTGCCCTCATATTGTTCTATGCATCGCCAATTGTCTTTACTAAGGAATATATATAGATCACTCTTCAGGTCTTCAAACTCCAAATAGCCTTTATAGAATCTATTGAGTTCTTTATTTATTGTTGGACCCAAAAAATCATCTCCTCCCAGAAAATCATCTATAAAATCTATGTCATTGCTACGACACTTGTAAAGAACAAATTCTACAAGATCTTGTTCTTTGTATTTAGCGTATTTCTTTTCTACTTTAGCCATTATTTATATTTATAAAGATGTCTGTCTTGGTTTTATCAAGAACACAAAAATAAGTAATAAAAAATGCGAATCAAAGATTTCAGAGGCAAAGAATCGCCATCAATACACCTGCAAATATAGTGCTATAATGCGAATTGCCCAAAATGATAGGAGATAAATTTTTAACAAAATTGGAAAAAAAGAATTAACTTTGTGGCTGTTTATTAGTCTAAATGACAAAATTGCACGGTTTGTTAATAATTGACGATTATGAAACGGATTAGATTATACTTCATGGTTGCGGTGCTGGCATTGGCTGGCATGATGGCGACCGAGGCCGGGGCTCAGGTGCTGCGCGATGCTGATTTCAACAGCATCGGGCGCATTAACGGCAACGGCGTGGTGCGCGACGGCACGATGCACTCGATTGGGTCGTTTGACGCCGACGGCACGGTGCGTGACGCCAAAGGCAATGCTCTGGGCATCATCAAGGAGCTGGAGATTTTTGACACCGACGGCACGCGCATCGGCTACATCAACACCGACGGCACGGTGCGCGACGGCGAGAGCAACATCGTGGGCTACATCAGCATCAACGACGGCAAAGTGACCAATGCCGAGAAAAAAGCCATCGGCTTTGCTCGTGGTGTGCGGGTGGACTGGATTGCCTGCTATTACTTCTTCCACTTTTTTGGCAATAAATAATAAAAGGAGAACATTAAGTACAATAAATACAAACTAATCACTATCAACAGATTATTGTTGTTATTGTATTTATTGTCTTCTTTCTATGACTCGTGTGCAGATGAAGAGGATATTGTTGACTTTGGCTATTGTGCTGACGGCAGCCAATAGCCTTTTTGCACAACTGCCACCCGACTCGGTGCTGCGGCGCTATGCTGCAGGGATGCTGATGGTGGGCTTCAAGGGCGACAGCGTGACCGAGGACTGTGATGCGGCACGCTATGTGCGCGACCTGAAGGTGGGCGCCATCGTGCTGTTTGACATCGATGCGACGGGCGACGCCACCATAGGGTCACGCAATATCACCAGCAAGGAACGCCTCACCCGCATGACCGCCCAGTTGCAGGCATGGGCCGACTATCCCCTGCTCATCGCCACCGACCAGGAAGGCGGCAGAGTGGCAAGGCTGAAACCGCAATACGGCTTCCTGCCCACAGTGACTGCCGAGTACCTAGGCACGGTCGATAACGAGGACACCACGCGTTACTACGCATCCCGCATCGCCAGAGAAATGAGGGAAAGCGGTGTGAATGTCAACCTGGCTCCTGTGGTCGATGTGCTGAACCACGACTGCGCTGCCGTGGGCCACTATAACCGCTGCTATTCCATTGACCCGCAGGTCATCGTCCGCCATGCAGGCTGGTTCATCGACGAGAACCACCGTCAGGGCGTGCTGTGTACCCTCAAGCACTTCCCGGGCCACGGCAATGCCATCGATGACTCTCACTACGGCTTCGTTGACGTGACCAACGCCTGGACCCCGGTTGAACTCGAGCCTTTCAAAGTGCTCATCGACGAGGGCAAGGCCGACCTCATCATGACCGCCCACCTGTTCAACCGAAACATTGACGAAGACTACCCCGCCACACTGTCCAGCAAGACCATCAACGGACTGCTTAGAGAGCAGATGGGATTTGACGGCGTTGTGGTAACCGATGACCTGTACATGCAGGCCATCCGCAACCAGTACAGCATCCCCACAGCACTCGAACTGGCTATCAATGCCGGCGCCGACCTCATCTGCGCCGGCAACAACATCAGCACCGGATTCGAAGCCGACCGCCCCTTCAAACTGGTGGACATGATAGTGAACTCGGTGAAAGAAGGCCGCATCCCCTGGGAACGCATGGAGCAATCCCATGAACGCATCATGCGCTTGCAAGAAAAAATCAACCAATTAAAATAATTAACAATGAAACGTATTATTCTCATTGCAACAATCGCCATTTTCGCATCAATGAGCATCATGGCTAGCGGCAAGGCACCCCGTCGCCACAAGATGCCACGTCCACGTCAGTCGCTCGCAATCAAGATGCCCGAGGCACTCAAGCCCGGCGACAAAATCGCCATCATTTCGCCTGCCAGCACACCTGGCGACCAGAATCCCGAAAAGGCAGCCGCCACACTGCGCGCGTGGGGCTTTGAACCCGTTATCGGACAGCATGTACTGACCAAGAATCACGCCTACGCCGGAACCATACGTGAGCGCTGCTCCGACCTGCTTTGGGCGCTCAACGACCCCGACATCAAAGCCATCGTGTGTTCACGCGGCGGCTATGGCTCGGCAATGCTGCTCGACCCGATAAGCCGTGACGACTTCAGGCGCAATCCCAAGTGGATTGTGGGCTACAGCGACATCACCGCCCTGCATAGCGCAATGGTGTGCAGCGGTGTCATGAGTCTGCACGCCAATATGGGTGGCGCATTGGGCGAACGCGGAGCCAACGACAACATCAACCTGATGCTGCGCGACGTGCTCATGGGCAAGTTACCCAGCTACACCGTTCCTGCCCATCCGCTGAACAAGACGGGCAAGGCACACGGCATTGTCATCGGCGGCAACATGGCAGTGTTTACCAACATCGGTGGCAGCCGCGAGTGGGACTTCCTAGACCGCGACAACATCCGCGGACGCGACATCATCCTGTTCTTTGAGGACGTGAGCGAGAGTATGCCCCGTGTCAACAGCATGCTGCAGCAGTTACGTCTCAAGGGCGTGCTTGACCATGTCAAGGGCATCATTGTGGGCCGTTTCACCGAATATGAGCCCCGTGACGGCTGGACCGACATGAACGAGATGCTGAGCGAAACACTCAACGGCTACAACATCCCAGTGTGCTATGACTTCCCCGTCAGCCACGACGAGAGCTGGAACTACCCGATGATTGAGGGCTGCCCCGCAACACTGGAAGTAAATCCAGAGGGCGTTAAACTGACTTTTGAAAAATAATGACTCGCAAGGACAAACTCCTGTTGCTCGCCATCATCGCCGTGCTGGCGTTGGTTGCCGCACACGCCTTCCTGTCGGTGGACTTTGTCAAGGGCGGCAAGAAGGTCATCTCGCGCGTTGAACTCAAAAACCTCGATCCCGCCAACAACGGCATCAATATCGAGGTGAAAGAGCCGTGGTTCAACCCCAACAAGGAACTATCGTTCAACGTGGGCGAGGCCGACGAGCGCAACTTCGACCGCTTCGACGTCACCCGCTGCCTGCTGCAGTGTGCACAGGAATTGGGCGAACGCGACTTCTCTCGCATCTACCTGTGCAACAAGGATAGTCGCCTGTACTACATTAAAGCCGAGGATTTCAAGCAACTGGGCGTGCAGTACAAGAACGGCGAAACGCTAAATACCTTGAGCCTGTATGTAAAACTGCCACAGGTCACCTACACCCTTAACGACAGTCTTGCCTTCCCAGTGCATGAGGGAATGCTAAGCAGTATCACGGACGCTCAGGATTGGAACACGATGATGTCCAACCTGCTCAGGTAGATTTCAGTCTTTTTAGGCGAGATAAATAAGCAACACCGCCGCCCGACTTTCAACTGTCGGACGGCGGCGTTCCATAGGAAAAGATTCTTGTTTCTTTTTCTTCTCTTCGTTGATTAGAACTTGAAGTCTATGCCGGCACCGAATACCTTGTTGGTGCGGCTGTAAGTATCCTTACCGGGCAGCGTGGTGTTGAAGTAGTTCTCCTCGCTGCGGTCATAGTCCTTGTAGGTGGTCCAGAAATAGCCCACGTTGACCTTGATTTTCTCGGTCACGTTCACGGCACCACCGAAGCCAACCGAGTAGCTGTCGCAAGAGAAAGAGGTGTGGGTCTGGTAAGCGTCGCTCAGGCCGTAGTCGGTGTTCTGGAAACCGCCGCTCACGGTGAACATCTTGTTAATGTCCCACTCCACGCCAGCGAGTACCTCGTGGGTGCCGTGGCGCAGGGCTTTCTGCTTGTCATGAGCCATCTTGGCGTGCTTGTCGTCGTAATAGTGGTACTCGACGGTGGCGCGCAGCTTGTTGGGAATAAACTCGTAACCGAGGGCGGTGTAGAGTACCGCGGGCAGGTCATTGGGCGTGTTCACGCCGTGCTTGTAGTCGGCCAGGGCTGCCTCAAAGGCGGCAGGCTCGGCAACGGCGGTCTTGGTGTCGTTCTCGATGCTGAGCTTGGTCTTGAACTCATACTTGGCAGCCAGGGTAAAGCCCTTCCACACAAGGTCCACACCGATGATGGGGGTGACGCCCCAACCCGTCTGGGAGCAGTTGAGGTCGATGTTAGCCATCTCGCCGTTCTGGTTCACTAGCGTGTTCAAGGTCGGGGCCAGTGCGGGATAAGCAATGGCAATCTGCTGAACAGCATTTGCCAACTCGGGCTTGGGCAGCACCTTAACAAAGCCAGTGTAGTTGCCGTCAAAGTAGTTCATGCGGCCACCAACGTAGGCGCTCATCCAATCCAGAATCTTATAGGTGGCACCCAGCTGCAAGCCATAGATGTACTGGCGACCCTTCATCGACGAGTTGATGTCATACTTGTCGGCGGTCAGCGGCAGCAGGGAGGCAATACGCGGGTCGGCAAGGATGGGAGCCGTGGCAGGATTGTCGGCCAAAGTCTTCTTCAGGCCAGCAGTCTGACCGTAGATACCAGCCATGATACTTGCATCAAACACGGGCAGGCCATTGTCAAACGAGCACTTGCCACCGCCACCGGTGAAGCCAAAGAAACCCGAGAACGTCCAGCGGTCCTTCTTGTAGGCACCGTAGAGCGACGGAATCACGGGAGCCGAAGCTTTGCCCTTGTACAGACGGGTATGGTCGGCTTCGGGGAAGAGGGCAAACGTGGTGAGGGCGTTGCGCGACTGGGTGGCGCTCTGGATATTCAGTGACAGTGTCCAACCGTCATGGTCCATGAAGGCCAAACCGGCAGGGTTGGTATAAACGCCGTCAATCTCGTGGCTGGCACCACGAGCCATCATGCGCATGAAAGCGATATGCTGGTTAGTGTTATGCAGCAGACCACCGGCCCATGCCGTAGCGGTCATAGCGCCTGCAAGGAGTAATAATGTTGTAATTCTTTTCATTGCTATCATTATTATATATTTAAACAAACCTGAAGTGGAGATTTTTTTGTGGTGACAAAATTACTACCATAACGCCAAATAGTGGGCAAAAAGTCATAAAAAATGGCCTTTTTGCCCCATACGACCACATTATTACATTTTTTAACAGTTCCAAACTGTTAAAAACGCAGGAAATCACCCTTCTAACTCAGACAACACTGACAACCTGGTAGACAACACTGACGACCACATCGTCTTGAAATAATACAACAGAACCGTGAGAAGACAAGAAAGACAAACAAGACAAATTTTCACCATCAAAGATGAACTTGCCCTGTTTGTCCTTATTGTTTTAAAACCTTAGCGGCTTTGCGCCTTAGCGTGGGGCAAGAGAGTGCGGATGCCCCTCTAACCTCTAAACCCTAAACTGCGGGCGTTGCAAAACTCCACTTGACACAGTTTAAATCGGCCTAACGGCCGAGAAATCAAAAAAAACGTATAAAATCAAATATGATAAATTTTGATTATAATTTCATTAATAATTTTTTTGATTTCTCACGCCCAGCGCGATTACCAATAAGAGACATGAGTTTTGCAACACCGTCATCACAGGGTGACGACGGTGCCGATGGACTCACCGCTCATCACCTTCTTGAGGTTGCCGACCACGTCCATGTTGAAGACGTGGATGGGCAACTTGTTGTCACGGGCCATCACGGTGGCGGTCATGTCCATGACCTTGAGGCCGCGGTTGTAGATTTCGTCATAGGTGATACGGTCGAACTTGGTGGCTGTGGGGTCCTTCTCGGGGTCAGCGGTGTAGATACCGTCCACGCGAGTGCCCTTGAGCATAACGTCGGCCTCGACCTCGATGGCACGCAGCGTGCTGCCCGTGTCGGTGGTGAAGAAGGGACTGCCTGTACCACATGAACAGATGGCAACCTTACCGGCCTGCATGGCCTCGATAGCGCGCCACTTGCTGTAAGGCTCACCGATGGGGAACATGCCGATGGCGGTGAACACCTGTGCGGGCTGTCCGATGCCCTCGAGTGCCGATGAGAGCGCCAGCGCATTGATGACCGTAGCGAGCATTCCCATCTGGTCGCCCTTGACGCGGTCAAAGCCCTGAGCGGCACCCTTGAGGCCACGGAAGATATTACCGCCGCCCACAACGATGGCGACCTGTACGCCAGCGTCCACGATTTCCTTGATTTGGGTGGCATAGTCTGCCACGCGCTGCGGGTCGATGCCGCTACTCTGTTCTGCTGCCAGCGACTCGCCGCTGAGCTTGAGCAATATGCGATGATATATCGGTGTCATATGTCTGATTATTTTAACAAAAAGAGGTTGGCACAAAACTAAGTTTTGTCCAACCTCTTTATTTCATAGTATCATTATTTCAACCATTATTTGCCAGCCAGTGCATTGGCACGCTCCAGATATTTCTCAACCTGCAAGCCAGTCTGCTGTGAAAAGCTAGGATAGCTATCCTTGATGGTTTGATAAACAGCAGCCTCCTCGGCAAACTTCTTCTGCTCGTGGAGCACAGTAGCTTTCTTGAGCATGAACACGGGAACATATTCCTCGTTTTCGCCAGCCAGGCTGATGGCCTTGTCATAGGCAGCCATAGCCTTGTCAAGCTTCTTAAGGTTCACATAGCAGTCACCGAGCAGAGACTGTGAAGCCGGACCGACAACATTGCCTGCGGGCTCATAGTCCTCCAGGTGCTTAAGGGCTTTCTCATACTCACCCTTCTTGTACAGCAAGGTAGCGGCCTCGAGATGTGCGCGGTTACCGTAGAGATTGCTGAACTCGGCAGCCACTTTCTCATAATCCTTCAAAGCGGCGTCTTCGTCACCCTGCATACGTTCCAGGTCGGCTTTACCAATCTGCTGGATTGCCTTCTCCTCATTGGGCTTCTGGATTAAATGCAGATAGCCGAAAACCAGCAGCAAAATCGCTGCGATAGCGGCAAGTGCCCAATAAATGTACTTCTTGTTTTCTTCAATGCGTTGTGCCGCGGTTGAGAGGGACTCATTCACCTCTTCAAGGGTCGTGCGGGCACCCTGATCTTGTTTTTTTGCCATTTTTATTTCGTTAATTTTTAATGTATTCGCCAGTTTTGCGGGTGCAAAAGTAATAGTTATTCTTAAAATGAAAAAGCAAAATGGCAACATTTTTTGTTTTTTGGGCATTTTTGGCACTAATAAGCGGTCAATATCAATGCTTTGCACAAAAAAGTTTGCAGTTTTGGCCGTAAAGCAGTATCTTTGCCACCACTTCAAGAAACGGTTTATGGATCTCAAATGCCCACAATGCGGAAAATGGATGGCTGTGTCACAAGAGGAGCTTGTGATACACGGCAGCCAAGTCGTGTGCCCGCAGTGTTTGGTCGTGTGCCAGTATGAGAACGGCAAGCTTGTGCCCCGTGATGACTCTGACGCCCCCTATCGGCACAACGCCAGCGTGCAGACCTCGACCAAGGGCAATGCCAAGTTCTGCCACAGCTGCGGCAGGCAGTTGCCCGGCGGCATCAGCTTCTGCCCCTATTGCGGTGCCAACCTGACCGCCCCCTTCAAGCATCACGAGGAACCTAAACCTGCAAGCACTCCCGTGCAGCCGGCACCCGAACCCGTCAAGGAGAAGCCCAAGCCCAAAGTGCAACAAGCCGAACAGCGTCAGCAGCCTTCCAGCCAGCAACAGTCCTCAACCAACTATGAGGACAAGTTGCGCACCATGACGCGCCACTACAACAACGTGCACCCCCATCTGCACCAGCATGGCACCATGCCGAGCAAGACGTTCAAGGTGATTGCCTATATCGTTATCGCCCTGCTCATCATCCTGCTCATCGGCATCATCATCGCCGGCAACAGCATCGAGTCCAACTTCTAGACATCACCACGCCTCTTTTCAAACAACTTATACAACGATGAACAACAAAAACAACGTGTTCACCGTTTTTAAAACACATTCATGAATAATTCATACCCATCAAATAATTTATCCCAATTTGTTATCAATTTGTTTTATTTTCAGCCCCAGGGCGGTCCTTGTTCCAGTTGACCAGAATGAACTGCACTCCAAAAGTTTTGTGTCTAACTTTTGGGGTGCAGTTCACGGGTGCGGATGCATAATTAATTGTTGTTTTTGTTGTTCAATGTTGTTTTTAAAACCCTTAGCGTGAGGCAAATCGGGTGCGGAGCCTCTCTAAACTCTAAACTCTAAACCCTAAACTGCGAGCAAGGCGAGCATCACGCGTCTTGGCGTGAGGCAAATCGGGTGCGGAGCCTCTCTAAACACTAAACCCTAAACTCTAAACTGCGAGCAAGGCGAGCATCACTATCTGACGATGATTTTCTTGCCCTGGTGGATGTAGATGCCGGGGGCAGTGGGGACGTCCTTACCCACGGGCTGGCCCATCAGGTTGTAGTAGTTGTCATCCTGCGGGCGGCGCGGTGACTTGTCGGCCACCACCTCGTCAATGCCTGTCATCACGCCATCACGCCAGCGCATGCCCTTGTAGATGATCTTGCCGTCCTTCACCACATGGCTCAGTCCGCACCACTCCTGATAGTCAGCATCAGGGTCGGGCTTGCGCGTGAACGGTGTCAGCAAATCACCCAAATCATAACTGTCAAAACCGATACCCTCGACGACATAGGCGAGTGTATCGCCCTGCTCATTGATATAAGCCATCCGTTGACATTGTTTGCCCTCAAGCACTAACGGCTCCGCAGGAACCAGATTTTCTTCGGTAAGAAGCTTTGGTTCTGTTTGATGATTGAGATAATAGTTGATCTGTTGCTCAGGCCTAAAACTTGCGAAATAATAGAGCCTTTCGTAATAATGAGGTACCGGGTAATGAAACGTCTCATGAATTTCTCGCTCAATCATATTGCGACCTTCATCGCATATTTTCTGATAAGGATAGTTGTAATAGCATTCAGCCCATAAACCAAACGATTCTGCCAAATAGCTGACTATGCTGTCATTATCAAGGTCTATATGTGGTCCCGTATAATAATGGCAAACATCTATGGAATCACCATCAACACAAAGACTATTAGCTGCCTGTTTGCCCTGAATCTCATAGATATAGTAGTAACATGTGGTATCCCCATGATTGACAATCACCTTCTCGTTCACCCACTTCTTACCTTGTTCATAGAGATACAGGTACCATGAATCATCTGGTCCTTCCTGAGCTGAAACAACGCTGAATATCATAGCTGCTAACAATAAATAAAATATCTTTTTCATAGCACTTGAATGATTTAGTTGTTATTGTTTATTGATATATACTTTACAAAGGTATAACAATTCACAGTTATTCACATCTACCCCCCCCATTTTAACACTAATTTAACATATTATTCGGATGACTCGCGATTTTAGTTAATGGTTAATTGTGAAATAGTTAATATTAACGGATGCTGATGTACTCTAAACCCTAAACTGCGAGCAACGCGAGCATCAGTGCGGATGCCAAATTCGCATAATCCACTTAATTCGCCGACAAAAAATAAGTACGGAAGCAAAAATAACATAGCGCTTTTGTGCCTCACGCTAAGACGCTAAGACACGATGTTTTTTCTAATAAAAGACAATAAGCACAACAAATACACGGGTGCGGATGCATAATTAATTGTTGTTTTTGTTGTTCAATGTTGTTTTTAAAACCCTTAGCGGCTTGGCGTCTTAGCGTGAGACAAATCCGGTGCGGAGCCTCTCTAAACTCTAAACCCTAAACTGCGAGCGCAGCGAGCATCATGCGTCTTAGCGTGAGGCAAATCGGGTGCGGAGCCTCTCTAAACACTAAACCCTAAACCCTAAACTGCGAGCGAGGCGAGCATCACGCTATCTGACGATGATTTTCTTGCCGTTGTGGATGTAGATGCCAGGGGCGGTGGGGACGTCCTTGCCCACAGGCTGGCCCATCAGGTTGTAGTAGTTCTCGTCCAGCGGGTGGGGCGACTTGTCGGCCACCACCTCGTCGATGCCCACATGGATATCCGAGTCATAATACATACCCTTGTATATAATCTTGTCATCCTCAACGACATGACTTAAGTGGTAGTCCACATAAAAACCTGTAATTAGTTTTTCAAAATAGAACAATGGGAAACCCGCGTAACCATCGTAACCGATACCTTCTATAATTCTATCATCATTATAGTGCAGTGTGCGATAGTGATGACATTTTCTTGATCTATCACCTATCGAGAGCATATCGGTATTATTATAGATGATTTGATCAATATACATTTCATACTCATCCCACCATATTGGGGGGAACAAACCATCATACAGCTCAATCGGGTCATTAAAATCATACAGAATGAACTCTTCATCTGGAATGACGTTACCAGAAATGCCTTCATACCCTACATACTTGCCCAAGCCAACAGGACACTGAGGATACCAGTTACCTTCAGGCAGCAAGGCATAGACCACCTTATCCTGCTCACGAAGATAAGCTGGAACAAAATCCAGATCTACTGACTCGCCATTAGCATTATAGCTTTTCAACAATACGGGCTTGTATTCCTTTCCGTTGATGACTTTGCTTCCTTTAAACTCAAATGAGTAGTACTGCACACCCTCAGGCATATTTAAAACTCCATCTGCAAAGGGGTTGTTATAGTAGTACACCCACTTCACGCCCTCGCGAACGAAAGGAACATACCTGTAACCGATCCAATCTTTTACTTCTTCATCCCAATCATAATCATAAGGATCATAGATAATCTCTCCATCCTCTATGACACGAATCAATTTAACTGCCATGTATCCAGAGCTACCCGCATACATCGGCAGAAAAAAGGACAGTGGATAAGTGTTTCGGGCTTCCATGCCAATACCCTCAATCACTCTTATGCCACCTAAATATTGAATATCACCACCATATCTTTTTACATGATGATTGCCAATTGTAATAATATTTGTAAAAATATGCTCAAAAGTACTCATATAACTATTTGCAAAATCCATCCAGTAGGCTATTGGATTTTTGAAATCGTATAGTATGAACTCCTTTCCATCTCGGATCGCTTCCAAGTCACTGGGCTTCCAATAGTTTCCATATATTGGACAGTCGTAATAAGTCTTCCCATCGGGAACCAGAGCATATACCACTTTATTCTCCTCACGCATACAGACAGGTACCGTGTCACTTTCGCTATTGATGGATTCACCATGATACTTGTGCATGAGTTTATAGGTCTTGCCATTAATGACCGTATCACCCTTGAACTCAAGGTTCAGATACGAAACTTCAGAAGGTGTATCTGACATTGGCTGATAATCACCGCAGAAAGCATACACCCACTTTACGCCCTCGCGAACGAACGGGACATACTCGTATTCCTGGGCCACCATCTGGGTCATCCCCAGCAGGGCTAACATTGAAAAAAGAACTATTCGTTTCATATTCAATTCGTTTTTGGTTTATATCGCAAAAATACAACTAATAATCCAAATCATCACAATTATTATTAAAAACAAGAGGGATATACTGCGAATGTCGCACCCTTTTCCACTATAAAACCGTCTTGTAGTGACACGGTTTATGGCCGCTGTTGCGGATGATAAGCTGTGCGCTCACGGGGCTGGCGCTAGCCAACAGGCAGAGGACTGCCAGAAAAATCAATTTCTTCATAATAACAAGTTTTTAGTTTTTAATAATAATGATGTTTGTGGTTTCTCAAAAAATGCCAATTTCATCGAAGAAAATGGGCTGTTTTATTCGATTTCGAAGTAACCGACAAAGGTATCGTTCCATGCTGTGGTGATGGTGATACAGTACTCGTCGGCGGGGAGCGAGGAGATGTCGATGGTGTCGTAAGAGCCGTTGACCTGGGTGGAAAGCGACACGTCCCAGTCATTTACAGACTCAATCACCACATTATAATAAGTGGCATTGCCTGTCCCAACAATGATAATCTCCTGTGCAACATCGTCATAATACACCTCAGGCTCAACGGCAGGAGCAGGGAGTTCCAAGTGACTATGGGTTGCTCCTCCTTTATGGATGACGATGGGTTGTCGTCTAGCCTGTATACAAAAGCTGGCAGCAGCAACAAAAAACAGTACGAAATGATTAATCTTTTCATCATGTTTTAAGTATTAAAAAGGAGAATATTCTTTTTTGCAAAGTTACTGTCAATTAATGGAAAATGACAAATTTTTTTGTTATGCAAAACATTTTTATTTTGCTGAGTATCAATATATTACAGAAACCTATTTTATGCAGGTCATCTTTCCCTAATTTACATGCCATAAATAGTGATTTCAAATCAGTTTTTAGGTGGCATACGATAGATGTATGTGAGATTAGAGTCTCAGGATAATAAGGAGATTTCTCACCTGCCTTAACGGACGAGAAATGTGAAAAGAATTATACTCTGTATTTAAAAATGTTTGGTTTAATGTTGACGGTTGTGACACATCATGTTTTGAAATGCCATCATTAAAGAAACTCAGCGGTTTGAGGCAAAGTCATTTCTGTTACTGGAACTTGTTGATGTATTCATTCAGAGTAGAAGATAAACCCATTTTTTTTGCAAGCCTTTGTCTGTTGCCGCCAATGGTCGAGGCATTGGCATAGCCAAAGATGATGGCAATCTGTGCACAGGAATAACCCAAGCAGGTCAGCGCCAGCAACAACAGGTCGCGGTCGTTTAGCTGGGGGTAATTGCGACGCGTTTCGGTCATGATGTGATGATACTCAATGTCGATGTAGTTATATAGCTTTTCCCAACTGTCCTTGTTGCCTTTCTGTAATTTCACAATGCGCTGTATGTCATCGGACAGCACAGTGCGCGGTGCATGGTAGCAGGCTTCAATCATCTCTCGCATGAGACCCAAGTGAGATGAGATAAAGTTCTTCAGCTGGCTGTCTTGGATTTGAAGTTTTTCGATATTCCGATTAAGCACGTTCAAGTCATTCAACTGACTGTCAGATTGCTGTTTGAAATCAGCTATGATTCTGTCAAAACGATGGACGTGGCGACAATAGAAGAATAGGACAATCATCACAATAGCTATAAAGAACGCCACCAGGCAAGAAGTGTGCTTCTTTTGCCTTTCCTGCATCTGTTGGGCGATGGTTTTATCCAACTGAGCCTCGGTGAAGGTGATTTGGTCGAGCTGGTCGTTAGCCAACAAGGAGTCGTTAATCCAGTTGGCCTGTTGTTCAAACCGCAAATGCGCCATCGTGTCACGCTTTGCCAGGGCGATGTCACCGAGGCATTGCAGCCTTGAAATCTCATTGACCGGGTTTCCTGCTGTCTCATCGGGAATCAGGCTCAAGAGATATTCCGCTGAATCTATTTGCCCAACTGCAGAATATACATCGGCAGCCTCGGTATAGAAAATCATATCGATTTTTCCTTTCCACTTCAGCGACAAGACTTCTTGAATCAAAGGTCTAGCTCGATTGTGCCAATGAAAATAATTGTACATAGCAATCAAATTTTGGTCGCAGACAATAAAAATGGCAGTATCTCGCATTGCACTTGCCATGCCTCTTGCTTGTATCAGCATGCGCTCGGCTTTTTGGTTTTCCTTTAATCTATATAGTGAACCTAGATTAACCATACAGACGAGCTGGTAATGAGGGCAATCAGTTTTCATCAGGCACTCCAGTGCTTCCTCATATTTCTGAGCATCTTTTCCGTCCATGGAGTAATAGTCACGGTAAAGAGCGCCCATTCTCATCTTGGCATATCCCAGGTTGAAGTAGTCATCATCGTCGGCGGTGGCCTCGGCGGTCTTGTAGTAGAACATGGCGCTGTCGGGGTAGCCCAGTTCTTCCATGACGGCGCCTTTATAGATATAGGCGCGGGTGAGTTTCTCGCGCTCGTTGCTGTGGTTGCTGTAGTAGTTGAGGGCACGGTTGATGGCGCTGTCGCTGGTGGCAACGATGTAGCAGCGGTAGCGGGCCTGGGTCATCAGCAGGTCGCGGTAAGCGCGGTCGCCCTCGCTGGATAGGCTGTCGGCCCTAACCGCCTCGACCAGCGCCAGGGCGCTGTCAGGCAGAGCACGCATCAAGCTGTCGGCAGCCACAAGACGGCTGTCATAGTGTGGCACACGACTACAGCCCGTGACCACAGCCACAAGCACCACCAGCATCACCAATATGACAACCGGCAACCGTTTCATCGCTACAAAGATAGTAATTTAGTTCTTAGTCTTTAGTCCTTAATCCTTAGTTTTTAATTCTTAGCGTGGGGGGGCAGAACGCAGATGCGAAATAAAGCTACGCAACTTCGCGTCTGAGAGTGAAGTCCAAAGAGTGCGTATGCCAAGATAAATACCAAACCCTGCTTTTTGACATTGACGTGGTGGGCTGTGTGTTGTACTTTTGTGGCGTGAAGGTTGGATATTGCTTTTAGGATTCATTAACTTTTCCGCCCCTCCTGTTTTTGGTTTTGAAGATACAGTTCAATGATTGATTTCCAGCAAGTTATAAAAATCCCATCAAAATCATGCCATTGCTTTTTGACAGGACAAAGGCTCAGATGGCAACCGTGTTCTTGATCAAATAGCAATAACAAACCCTATGTTCACCAATGTCAAAGTGAAACATAGGGTATGATTTTAAAGTTTATTTCTGACTTCTAGCTGTTCATGAAGTCCTCTACATCCTTGGGATGATAGGGGATGCGCTTCTCACCCAGGAAGCGGCAGCCGTCGGCAGTGATGAGGATGTCGTCCTCGATGCGGATGCCGCCAAAGTCCTTGTAGGTTTCCAACATGTCAAAGTTGAGGAACTCGGCGCAGTGGCCGCTGGCACGCCAGTCGTCGATGAGGGCGGGAATGAAGTAGATGCCTGGCTCGTCGGTCACGACGAAGCCCTCCTGCAGGCGGCGTCCCATGCGCAGGCAGTTGGTGCCGAACTGCTCCAGGTTAGGCCTGGTTTCCTCATCAAAGCCCACATAAATCTGCTCAAGGCCTTCCATGTCATGCACGTCCATACCCATCATGTGTCCCAGGCCGTGAGGCAGGAACATGGCGTGGGCACCGGCAGCAACGGCCTCGTCAACGTCGCCCTTCATCAGACCCAGCTCCTTGAGGCGCTCAGTCATCAGTCGGCAAACCGAGAAATGCACGTCCATATACTTCATGCCCGGCTTGGAGATGTCCAGAGCGTGGTCATGGCACTCCTCGACGATGCGGTAGATGTCGAGCTGGCGCTGGTCATACTTGCCGCTGACGGGCATCGTGCGCGTGTTGTCGCTGCAGTAGAACTCCATCGTCTCGGCACCGCAGTCACACAGGGCCAAACGGCCAGCCTCCAGCGGAGCCATCGACGGATTGCCGTGCATGATTTCGCCATGCTGCGAGAAGATGGTGGCGAAACTGTTCTTCGCGCCATAGCTCTCGGCGATGCCGTCAATCTGTCCACCGATGTATTTCTCGGTCACGCCCGGCTTGATGAGGCGCATTGCAGTGGTGTGCATCAGGTAGCCCACCTCGGCGGCACGCTCGAGTTCCACGATTTCCTCGGCAGTCTTCACCGAACGCATATTGATGACCGCCATGCGCAGGTCGTGTGACACAGCCTCGGCCTGCTTGCTCGGGTGGATGCCCAGCAGGTCCATAATCTGAATCTTGGTGTCGTGGCGATAAGGCGGCAGGAAATGGATGCGGCGGCCCTTGGCGCGCGCCTCGTCACAGATGACCTGCAACTGCTTCATCGGCGCCGAGTTGGCAACGCCCACCTGGGCAGCCATGTCGGCAACACTGTCCACCGATCCATACCAAACGATATCTTCGATGTCAATATCGTCGCCAATGAGCGTTTCCACGTTATTGTCAACGTCGATAACACCAACCAGACCGTCACGCTTCTGACCGAAATAGTACAGGAACGTCGAGTCCTGACGGAAAGGGTAATAAGCGTTGTTAGGATAATTGCAAGGCGATTCATTGTTGCCGAACAGCAGAATCACACCGTCGCCCACGAGCCTCTTCAACTCGTCACGACGACCCATATAAGTTTCTTTACTAAACATAACTAATAATATTTAAGGATGTTAATTTTCAATCTTTTATACCCGAGGTCTAAGGAGACGTCACTCCATGGGGATGGCTTTGATGGTGCCGAGTTTGCGGACGGTGACTTTGTTGGGTTTTCCTTTGTAATAGACTTTGCCGGTGCCGCTACCGCTCACCTTGAGGTCGCCGCCATTGACGTTGCAGCCCATCGAACCGGTGCCCATGATGCGGCACGAGACGTTGGTGGCGGTCACATTATCGGCCTGGATTTCGCCAGTACCAACCAAGCGCAGTGACAAGTCGTCGCAGGAGCCGTCGGCAATGATTTTTCCTTTTCCGCTCAGGATTTGCAATTCGAGCTGAGAGGCCCGCACGCCACGCACGATGACCTTGCCGTTGTCAAGCAGGCGCACCTTGAATGACTTGAGGGGCGGCAACTGAGAGATGCGCAGGACGCTGTCACCGGCATTCTCGGCCTCGTCGAGGGTTGAAGAGTATAGTGTCAACGATGGCAGATTGCCTCGGCTCTCGAAGAAATCATTGACTTGTATTGACAAGCGCCCCTTGTTAGAAACGGTGAACATGAGGGCATCGGCAACCTCCTGTGTGGCATCAAACACCACCAGCCCAGCCGAATCGGGATTACAGCGGTATTCCACATTGATATCGTCAACCACAGCCAGGCGTGTGAAATCTGCCAGCTTGACAACACGATGCGTCACTTGGGCATTTGAAGCCAGCGCCACGGTAATCATCAATATGATATTAGTCGAGATTCTTTTCATTGCCTATTCTTCGTTTTGAGTATCTATATTAGGTAAAATGTCATTTTCTATATGGTCCAGGATGGATTCCAGTTCGGCACGGGTATTGGCCTGCAGCATGGCGATGCGTGTGGGGCGGAAGTTGCGTATGCCCTTGAACAGCGGCGTGGCGGCCAGGTGGCGGCGGATGTGAAGGATGCCGCGGTACTCGTCGATGCGGTCGATGCTCTCGGCAATCTGACGGCGCACCAGTGCCATTTTCTCGGCATCGCTGATTTGGGGCACCTCGCCCGTGAGCAGGTACTGTTTCATCTCACGGAATATCCACGGGGCGCCAATGCTCGCCCTGCCCACCATCACACCATCAACGCCATAGCGGTCGAAGCATTCCTTCAACCGTTGGGGTGTTGTAACATCACCGTTGCCGATGATGGGAATCTTCATGCGCGGGTTGTTCTTCACCTCGCCGATAAGGGTCCAGTCGGCTTCGCCCGTGTAAATCTGGGAACGTGTGCGACCATGGATGGTGAGGGCCGCGATGCCGCAGTCCTGCAGTTGCTCGGCAAGTTCCACGATGATTTTGCTGTTGTGGTCCCAGCCCAGACGGGTTTTTACCGTCACCGGGAGGTCGACGGCATCAACGATGGCACGGGTAATCTCAAGCATCAGGGGAATATTGCGCAACATGCCGGCACCAGAGCCCTTGCCCGCGATTTTCTTCACGGGACAGCCCCAGTTGATGTCGATGAAATCGGGCTTGGCGGTCGCAGCGATGTGTGCAGCCTCGACCATCGGCTCCAGCTCGCGACCATAAATCTGGATAGCTGCTGGGCGCTCGCCTGGGGCAATCGACATCTTCTGTATCGAGCGGTCGATGTTGCGTATCAGCGCATCGGCACTGACAAATTCGGTATAGACCAAATCGGCACCCTGTTCACGGCAGATGAGCCTGAACGACTGATCGGTGACATCCTCCATGGGTGCCAGCATCACAGGGCGCTCGCCCAAATCTATATTCCCAATTTTCATCGTAAGAATGTGCCTTTGATTCGTTTTTACCCTGCGAAATTACGACATTTTGCACACACACACAAACCGTTAACGCAATTTAGGACATAATTAGCGCAAATTTGTGCAAACCGAACGCAAACAAGCTTGTTCCATTTGCTGAGGTGAAACCAATTTTTATCCAAAAATTGTGCAAATTATAGCGGTTTCTTGATTGATGTGAAAATGGCTGCCACATGATGGACATGCAGCAGCCATTTTCGCTGGATAAATGAATTGGTTATGAGCCGATGGCTACCTTGATGGTGGAGACATTGCTGCCGTTGCGGCCCTGCAGGATGTAGATGCCGCGGGACAGATGCTGCAGACCGATAGCATCCTTGCCAGCAGCAATGAGTTGCCCCTGGAGGTTATACACCGAAATCACACCGGGATAAAACGCCACGTTACCTTGCACCTGAATCTTCGGTGCATTGTCCATGACACTCTCGATGACGGTGGCCTGGTCCTCGGTCACGCCGGCGGCGGTGATGGTGAAGAAATAATCACGGTCAGCGACAATATCATAGTCGGGCAACTGCACGCCATTGTTCCAGTTATTGAAAATCAGGTGATAGTTACCACTGTTGGCATCGAGCAGGAACACCTTATAGTTGATGTCGTTGACGATGGAATCGCCCACGCTTGCCTCACCGGGCCAAGCACCGAAGAGTTCGCTGTCACCCCAGGCATACAAACCGAGTGCATCCCAACCCGTCTGGTCGTTGACGAAGATGTAGTGCTGCGAAACGGGAATCTTGGGCAATTCGCCCTTGATGGTGAAGTCGTCAATAGCCAATGCCATAGCACCCTGGGCAGTGTCACCACTAGCCACGCTGATGTTCCATGCCAGATACAGGTCGCAACCGCGTGCGAGCTTGGTGCCAAGCATAGCGTTCACAGGCACGGTCTCGCCGGGCACTTCCTCATAGCCGATGGTCTCGCCATCGGGAGCAAAGTAGGTGTAGAAGTTGTTACCTGCATTGGTCCAGTTGCGTCCGTCGATGGAGTAATAGAGCTGTACGGCAAAGCCTGCGGCGTTGTTGCCCTTGCGGTACTTCTCGACATTGTAGCTGACGTTGACGTTCTCGATGTCCTTCTTGCCCGTATTGAGCAGGTGGGCATAGACGTTGACGCAGCGAGTGCCGTTAGCCACACCGGTCGAGATACCACCCAAGGCACGGTCACTACCGGCATTGTCGCCGAAGTTCCATGTGCCGTTTTTGGCATTGCTGGGCAGGCTGACGCCACCACTGTACATCGTCTGGTCATCGGCCATGTCATAGCGGCCCACGGTGCGCGGTGCCGTCAGAATGCGGTCGATGCGCCAAGCCTCGGGCAAAGTGGCGGTAGCCTCGTCACCCATCACATCAAACGTCTCGCTGGCGTTCAGCACTGACTCGTTGAGTTCGATGGCAGGATAGGTCACCACCTCGGTCAGGGCGGTGGCCACCTTGAGGTTAGCCGTCTGGGTAAAGTCGCCAGTCGTAGCGGTCACAGTATATTCGCCGTTGGTGCCGTTGCTGGTGAACACCTGGTTGGCATCGATGTCGCCACCGTCGCTCAGGGTCATCACCACGGGCTCGGGAGCTTCAACCTCCATGCCGAACTGGTCGCGCACGGTCACTTTGTAGTGTACCTGGCCTGCAGTATGGTCCACATAGTTGGTGAAGCCATTCAGGGCACGGCTGGCGTAGCCACGCATGGCAGCGGCATCGTCAGCGCTCATTCCGTTGGGCGCCCAAGTGATGTCCATCGGGTCAGTACCGTAGATAAGACCATATTCCATGGCAGCTGCCATATAGGTGGCCTTGAGGGTCGGATGGCGGTCGTCGAGGAACCAAGTGAGGGTACCCTCACTGCCCTCCAGGTCATAGACTTCCTGATAGGCAATGCCCACGGGGCACAAGGTCACGCCCAGGTCAAGGGCAACATCCTGATAGTTCTTGACGAAGGTAGCATTGAAGGCAGTATAGTTTTCCCAGTCGCCGCTGTAAGCCCAGTTCACGGGCACAATGATGATGGCGTTGGGGTTGGGACAATACTCGCGGATGTAATCCACCCAGCGCTTCACGTTGGCACGGAAGGACTCGATATTGGTGCGGGGCAGCGAACTCTGCTCCTGCAGAATGATGTGGCTCCATGCCTCGCTGCGCACAAGCATCTTGGCACCGGGGTTACCGTCCTCGGCCACGCCATCGCCTTCCTCCCAATGGGTCAAGAGCGATTTGCCCAGCAGGGTGTGCTTGGTCCAGTTGGCATCCTTGCCCATGGCCTGGGCAATGCCATTGAACACGGCATCCTGGTCGTTATAATAGATGAGGCTGTTGTTCAGAGAAAGCACCTTGACCTGCTCGGGTACCTCAGGCACGAGTACCACGTTGGCAGGCTGCAGTGTCATCGTCGTGGGGGTGGAGGCAGCCTGTACAAGGCTGTATTCGCCCGTCTCGAGGTTGAAGGTCACGTCATAGGTGCCAGGGGCGGTCGAAATCTTGCCAGTAGCGCCCTTGATGAGCGTGCCACTGGTATTGTCGCCCGTGAGGTCGCTCTCGGCGCCCCACACGCCACCCATGCCCAAGCGCTGATAGATGCGCCAGTGGCTGTAGCCGTCACCCACGGCAGGCATGGTCACTTGGCCATGGAAGGTCTTGCCCTCGACAAGGTCCAGCTTGCCCGAGGCGTCCATGTAGTTCCAACCGTTGTTGTCGCCGATGACATAAACCGAGGTCAGACCCGTGTCGTCGTCATCACTGACGAGCAGCAGGGTAGCAACACCATTGCTAATGGAGAGCACGATGCGCTTGCACACGAAGGTGTTGCCGCCGCACGAGATGTTGTCGTTGGTGCCCAACACGAGGTTATAAGGCACGTCCACTTGCACGCTGGTGCCGTTGCTGCCATAATTGCAAGCACTGCTCCAGTTGGCGTCAGCCACCTTGAACTGGCCGTTTAACGTCTTGTCATACAGCACATAGTTGCCATTGCCCTCGTCGCTGAATTCCCAATCGGCAACAGCACCCCAGCTGTTCACCTCGCCGCGCAGGTAGATACCCGAAGCGACAAAGGGAGGTCTGCTGGGGTCCACATAGCCCGTGTAGTTCTCGGGGTCGGTGATTTCGGTCACTTCCTCCTTGGTCAGGCACAGGTAATAGTCACGATTGGCGGTAATGCTGGTGGCCAGGCTATTGCCGGTGTTGTCAGCAAATACGAGCTGGTGGCTGTTACCGTCCATATCGAGCGACCAAACCTTGTAGGTCACGCCGTTCACCACGGCGCTGCTGGTGGCGGCACTGGGCTCACCTCCGTCAACAGCCATGCTGAGTGTGCTCCACTTGGTCACATCCTCGACGTAAATGTAGCAGGACTGGTCCTGAGAGGCAAAAGTGGCATCGATGACCACATTGTCAATCGACAAGCCCATTGCCTTGTTGGGGCTGCTACCGCTAGCTACGCTGATGTTCCATGCCAGATACAGGTCACTGCCTGCTGCAAGGTCCAGCTTGAGCTGCTTGCTGGCGATGGCAGTGGTGCTGATGGGTACAACTGCGGCGCCCTGGGTGGCAGCATCAGGAGCGAAGTAAGTGTAGAAATCGTCACCAGCGCTGCTCCACGTGTTACCATCGGTCGAGATGTAGAGCTGCACGGCAAAGCCGGCGGCGTTGTCGCCATCGCGGTACTTCTCGATGTCGTAGTTGAGTGTCAGCTTGGTAATGGCCTCGTCACCCGCGTTGTGCAGGCAGGTCATCACGCTGATGCAACGGGTACCACCGTCGACCGTGGTCGACAGTCCACCCACCGAGCAGTCACTGGGATTGCTGCTGGAAGCGAAGTTCCAGGTGCCGTTCTTGGCATTGCTGGCAAGGCTAGTACCGCCCGTGTACATGACGGTGGTCGATGCAGTAGCAAAGCTGCCGACGGTGCGCGGGGCGTTCATCTGACGCTCCACACGCCATCCCTGCGGCATGTCGAGCGTCGCAGCCTGGGCTGCGTCATCCCACATACCGTCAAAGTCCTGAGTCACCTGGGTAGCGCTGGGAGTTACCTGCAACGCATCCTGTGCCCATGCGGTGCCGCTTCCCATGCCCATGATGAGCAAAGAAACAGCCAGACTGAGTAAAGATGTAAACTTCTTCATAGTGTAACAAATGAATTAAATGCGTATGATTCAGTCACAAAATTACAACATCGGCATCATGCCTAAAACCCCACAACAAAAAAATCAAACAAATAAAAAATACCAATAAACTGATTATCAACTATTTAAAGCTATACTACACTCAAGAAAATCTAAAGTCCTCTCAAACTCTCATAAAACCTGAAAATGCCAAAACGACAAACTGCAACAAGAAAGAAAGGCTCCGATTTCATCGTTTAAATCGGGGCTTTTCTTGATTTGGAGAAATGTCATGGATAATATAAGCACAAACATACCGCAACATGGCTTTCGGGGACTATCAAAACATATAAAACGACTCCCAATTCATCTTTTGAGTGTCGTTTTTACCTTTTTTAGCCCCAAAAAGCTGATTTCACGTACATCGCAAGTCAACTTTCCTCTTGGTGTATCCCCCCCACGGCAAAGGGAAAACAACAAGCAACGTAAGTTCGATGAAAAAATATTCTGGTATTCAGCGAGTTAGATGTCTGATGACTTGTAGAAATGCAAATTGAAAGGTGTATTAAAAGTCCCGTTAGGATCAATCGGGGCATTGTGGACTATGTTGGACAGCGGTAATCCCTTATTCAAGTTGGCTAACTTGAGACAATCTGGTTTGCCGAGAGTAGCATGATGACAAGGTTGATTGTAGTCAAGATTTGGGCCATACGATTTGTTTGTAATAGTTACAAGAGCAATGATTGGCGTGGCATACGCAAGCCTCTTTCTGTAGTTCAAAAGTTCCAGCTGCAATGTTACCCATATAAAAATCTTTTAGGGGATGGAGAGAGGGGCATCTCATGACGGTTCCGTCGGTTGATATACTGAAACTATCCTTTCCTGCATTACAGATATAACCATTCGGGCAGAATTTCTCAACGTCATCGAGCATGAAACCAAGTTGTTGGATATTTCTTAAATACACCCTGTCGCCTGTTACAGTAGTTACACGAATTCCGATACTCTGATTTTTCGACTTTAGGGCTTCTTGAACGTCTGATGAGAGGGTCACAGGATAGTCCCGCATGATGATGGGATTTACTGGAAACCCGAAGCTTGCAGTTTTCTTCTTGAAAATTAGATATTCTTGGTAACTGTCGTCATCGAGAATAGGCCAACCGACGGAGAGGAACAGATTCCTGCCGTGTAACGGCACGAGCCCTCGTCCTAATAGTCGGGTGGAAAGGCGTTGTATCGGGAAGAAATGCGTCTGGTGAACAATGAAACGCTGCAATCCCTGTAGTTTATTGCCAAACACTTCTGGAGTGGTATAAGCCTTATAAAAACTGGCGCTAATTGACAGGAACCGATTGTTGCGTCCAAAGAACTGTTTGCACAAATCCCCATAATAACTACCTGGACGTGATAAGTTGGTCGTCAGATAGAAAATCATCACTCCCTTGAACTTACAATTCACCAAGGTGGAAAGCAGTTGGGCAAAATCTTGAAGAGCGGTGACCTCTCCACCAATCAAATACAATTCGACAATCTGGTGAGGACTGACTTTCTTTTCAATCCATTCGGCCAGTTTGGAAGCAACCATCTTTCTTGTTTCTGGAGACTCTGTCTGAGCGGCCTTCTTTTTCGCTTCCCTGCTACCTTGAATGCAAAAATCACAGGCATAGTTACAGAAATTAGTAACCATCCAGCGTATGCAAAAGGTGTTTAATTTAATTCTTCTCAGATTTTCAATCTTCAAGACATCTTGATTATACATCACTTAATTTCCATTACTTGAATTATTTGTTTCTGAGCAACAAAAGTGACCTTGGTTTTCTTTAACAGATTTTTCACTTACCATAAATGCTGCAAAACAAAAGCAATAAAACCATCAATGGCAATGCAAAGATAATCAAAAAAGACGAGATGATTATTCCTTTCGTAGGAAAACTTCAAGTGAGAGATCTCTTCAATAGTGTCCGTCCTAATATGTTCAACCTAATACCCAGTGGCATAGCTTTGTGAGCGTGTTATAGATACAGGGGCAGTGGTAGTAGATGAGAATGAGGAGTTTTCTGACCCTTGTCAGACTGCCATTGAGGAGTTCATGCTTGGTCTCTTGATAAATCTGAGAGGCCCGTGTCTCGGCCTGCTGGGCAAATTCTGTACCACGAACAAAGCAACGGGCTTCAAAAATGGCCGTATACAGAGCCTTAAGCATAGTGTCTCGACTGTTGGAATCCTCAACTGGAGTCTCGTTGAGGCATTTATAATAACTGTTAATACGGTTTATCTTCATGGTCAACATGTTGGTGGCATGCATGGTAGATTCGGTACGCTGAATGTAGTAGTACATCTCGGCCTCGACAAGAATACCTTTAGTGAGTTTATAACTGACCCTGTTGAGCCATTCGACATCCTCAAACGGCACCTTTTTGAATTTGTGCTCCACAACAAAGTCCCTCTTGTACAATTTATTCCAAATTACATGATATTGATAAGAATCCAGCGACACATCTGCTAATCGCTGAATATACTCATCTCGATAAATTATTAAGGAAGATGAAAGACTAATTGGAGCGGCATCGTCAACATAGTTGTAGCCGATACCTTTGTCCTGTACCATAACGCCATAGACCATCGAGAAATCATAGTCACCTCTGTTGATAAATCTCAAAAGGGTTTCCAGCATCAGGGGATGAATCATATCATCGGCGTCAGCAAAGGCTATGTATTCACCCTTGGCTGCCATTAACCCTGCGTTGCGAGCTGCCGAGACACCTTGATTGGGTTGGTGTATCACCTGCACCCTACTGTCCCTGGCGGCATACTTGTCACAGATTGCTGGGCATCCATCAGGAGAACCATCATCAATCAGAATGACCTCCAAATCCTTGTAGGTCGAGTTCAAGATACTCTCAACACAGGCAGCCAAATAGTTCTCAACTCTATATATGGGGACGATTACTGAAATCATAGAATTCACCCTAACTAAATATAAAGACAAACACTTAACTCAACTCAGTAACATTTAAAGTTTTTTCATATAAAACTTTATATCATATATGATTTTACTCCATATAAGCATTACTGAATTCTTCAGACTAGGCAGAAAATTGCACCAATCTCTTCTATGCAAATCATGTGATAAATCTCTAATGAGGTCTGTATAAAAACCTTTCCTCGTCACCACATCCTTGTAGGAATGATCAGTATCTAAAAACCAGAGTTTGCCAGTGGCAACGATATCTTCCACTACCGGTGTCTTGTAATCACCGTAACGTTGCACCAAAAATTTATCATACTCTTCAGGGATAGGAACCATTAAACACTCGAAGGGCACATCTATAGTCTTTTCAATATCTTTTCGTTTACATATATAAGGGGGTGAGGTGACAGTAAAAAGCAGTGACACATATTCTGATGTATCATCTTCCGAGCCTCTAGCTACCCGCTCCATATCCTTAAACTGTCTTGAAGCACTTCCGTATTTAACTCTATGGTACAGATACTGTAGGATTACCATTGGTAATTCCCCCCGATGGAACAGCTTGGGAGGATTAGCAAGAAGAACACCTCTTTCCCATATTTCCTTACATTGTGAATGAATGAGCTCAGCCTCGTCAGGATTGTTGGACGATATTGAATCATAAGCATAGAGATCAATAAAAACACCCTTGTTGCATTTTGTCCTATTGATGACGTTATCCCCCTGCAGAAAGGTGGTGTCTGACCGTCTAAGTCTTGCAACAGGCCTTTCAAAATAACGATCAGTCTGCTGGTTCTGCAAGAAATAAGGGTACTTGAACTCTTTAGGGCCGATTTCCATTAATCTATCGTAATCCTTTCTAAGCAAAGAGATATCAAGATCTTCGTCCCATGGGACAAAGCCCTTGTGGCGAACTGCTCCCAGCATGGAACCCAAATCAAGGAAATAATGGATGTTATGTTTTTTGCAAACACGATCAAATTCATTAAGCAGGTCTAATAGAACCGCCCAAAGCTCCTTGGTTTGCGTCGTTACTAAATGGCCACTCCGCACCTCTTCTTGAAGGAACGAATCTGGTAATTGAATTTTCAGGTCAACCATAGATGTACAAATACTTGAGTAATTCAACCCGTTGACAGGATTGAAGATTTGGTTAAAAGTGACGAAAAATTGTATATATCGCTTATTTTCAGCAACTTAATGGATACTAAAAAATAAGTTCAGAATACTATATTCACAACTTGCTCGCAAATATCGTAAGAATTCCTGAAGTATGCAAGCAATACTCTAGAATTTAGTGAATTGTAGAATTCGTTGAATGACAAGGACAATATGCCCAAGTGTGGCGTTATTCCCGTGTTCAGCGACCTTGAGGTCATAGTTCTGAGCCTGAATGAAAAGACTATGGACAGTGAAAAATCGGGCTGAGGTAATTTTGTCCTCAGCCCGAAATCAGTCAGAATTTATTAATACTTGTTATTCCACCTCACATCAATTCCCTGACACCATCATGTCAATGACATCAGTCAAGTCAGAAACGTCAACCACGCCATTACCGTCAACGTCGGCATCGGGGGCGAAGAATGAAGGATTGTGCGAGCCCATCAGATGGTCGACAAGACTAGTCACATCATTGATACTCAGAACTTTGTCGCTGTCCACATCGCCAGTCAAGGTGGGACCGGTATAAAGCAGCCTGTAGCCGCCACTGCCGCCGTAGCGTGAAATCCTGACGTAATAGGTCCCCACATCATAATTGGTACCGCTAAAGGTTGCAGTGGAGTTGTTATAGCCAGTGAAATTACCCTTGCTATACAAAGATCCATCATCCCTGACACCATATACTATACAAGTACCAAACTTCAGGGTTTCGGTGCCAGTTGCGGTGAACTCGACATTGCCAGCCTTGTTAACGGTAAATCGGTACCAGTCATCGTTGTCGGTCACGTTCTCCGAATTACAGTAGCCCAGGCGTCCTTGCATGGTCCTGCCGCTAGGCAGCCAAGCAGCGGATTGATAATCCTGGTTGGGCTCAGCGTCATTGGCCAGCGGGCAGGGTGTGAACGTGTAGTTCAGCCTGTAGCCACCGGTGCCGCCGTAGCGTGAAATCTTGATGTAATAGGTACCCGGGCCCACACTGATGGAACTATAGATAGTCGTATCATTGTTATAGCCAGAGAAATTGCCATAATTACGGATGGCATCATTCCAGTAACCAAATACGTTGCAGTTACCGAACTTCAGGGTTTCGGTGGCGGTAGCGATGATGTCGACATGACCCTCCTCGGGAACTTCAATCCTGTACCAGTCCTCATAGTCGGTCACGTTCTCCGAGTTACAGTGTCCCAGGCGGCCTTGTGCTGTCTTGCCGCTCTGCAGCAGGCTGGTGTGCTGGTAATCCCCGTTAGGCTCCGGGTCATTGGCCAGCGGGCAGGGCGTGAACGTGTATTTCAGCTTGTAGCCGCCGCTACCGTTATAACGTGCAATCCTAATGTAATAGGTACCCGGGCCCACACTGATGGAACTATAGATAGTCGTATCATTGTTATAGCCAACGAAATTGCCATAATTACGGATGGCATCATCCCAGTAACCAAATACGTTGCAGTTACCGAACTTCAGGGTTTCGGTAGCGGTAGCAACGATATCGACATGCCCCTCCTCGGGAACTTCAATCCTGTACCAGTCCTCGTTGTCGGTCACGTTCTCCGAGTTACGGTAGCCCAGGCGTCCCTGGTGCGTCCCGTTCTGCAGCAGGCTGTTTTGCTGGTACTCCCCGTTGGGCTCCGGGTCATTGGACAGAGAGCAGGGCGTAAACTTATAGTTGAGCGTGTAACCACCGCTGCCGTTATAGCGTTCAATCTTGATGTAATAGGTGCCCCTGCCCACATCGATGGCATTATAGGTAACCGTATTACTGGAATAGCCAGCAAAACCACCATAATAACGAAGTGCATCATCCCAGTAACCATTTACGTTGCAGCTACCGAACGTCAGGGTTTCGGTACCGGTAACGGTAATATCGACATGGCCCTCCTGGGGAACCTCAATCCTGTACCAGTCAACGTTATCGGTCACGTTTTCCGAGTTACGGTAGCCCAGGCGTCCTTGCACCGTCCTGCCGCTCTGCAGCAGGCTGTTTTGCTGGTAATCCTGGTTGGGTTCCGGGTCATTGGACAAGGAGCAGGCCGTGAACGTATATTTCAGCTTGAAAGTGCCACTGCCGCCATAACGTGCAATCCTGATATAATAGGTGCCCCTGCCCGCGTTAACGATATTAGAGGTTTCATGATTACTGCTATAGCCTTCGAAACCAGCATAATAACGGACCTCATTATCCCAGTAACCATTTACATTACTGCTACCTAACGTCAGAGTCCCAGTGGCTGTTACATCAAGGTCAATGTGTCCCTCCTGTGTCACATTGATCTTGTACCAGGCTTCGGTTGTGTTGTTGTCTAGCGTTCCGGTCTTGGTCGACCCACTAGTGATGAGCGTAGCGGTTTGCCACGAAGTGCCTTGTGCCAGCAATCCAAACGAGGTTGCCAGCATCGTTGCTAAGAGAAATAATAATTTTTTCATACGCATTACGGTTTTAAATAAATATATAATGTGAATTGATTAAAGATTCTTCATAATATGAGGTAATTTGGAGAAATGCTATTTTCATGAGGATGTGCAAAATTAGGAAAACGATAGTTTTAGGGACTCCCAATTTTGCAAAAACGACTCCCAAAAAAAAATTGGGAGTCGTTTTTTTATGTTTTTCACCACTTGTGGCCCAAAAGACGCCAGGTGGAGTTAATTCGCCGAATCGTTTTTACACTTCCATTCGGTAGGGGTGAATCCGGTGATGGTCTTGAAGGTGCGGTAAAATGACGTTTCGCTCGAGAAACCCGATACCATATAGACTTCTGTCATCTTGAGGTTGGGCTGATGGCGCATGAGTTCTTGAGCGTAAGCAATACGATAGGTGTTGATGAACTGCGGGAAAGTGCAGTTGCGGTGAGTCTTGATAGCGTTGGAAAGGACATTTCGGGAAGTGCCTAATGTGCTGGCAATTTCGGTTACCTTCAGGTCTGGTTTCAGGAAAAGCTGCTGTTCCTCCATCAGTTGACCGAGGCGTTGCATGAGTTCAGCACTGTCGATAGCGTCATCGGGCACCTCGTGGGGTCCCTCCTCAGGCATATCGAGAGCGGTGACAGGTTCCTCGACAGTAACCGATTGAGGCGTTTCCACGGCTTGATTTCTTTTCCTGCGGCGATACAGCGTCATCAGTCCTGCCGTCACTGCGGCGAGCATCAGCGCGACAAGCAGCCAAGCCCATAGGGGCCAGCGTGCTCCGGCTTTATGGCTGTATGGGCTGACGTGCAACAGCCAGGTGGCAGCCGTGGGTTTGAAGTATGAACCCTCGGGCGCTCCGCCCATCAGCATGATGTCGCCATCGGGAGTCAATAGTGGTGGATTAGCGTTAGACGCATCGCTTAACACATCGGTGTAATATAATGTCAGATGGGCCGGTGTCGTGGCATAGTCGATAGCGACAACATATATGCGGGCCTTGCCACTGGGGGCTACAGCCGCCTGGGCATCCATGCCCAGCAGATATGCCCGTTGGCATTTACGGTCAACAAGGAAGTTTAAGTAATAGTTGATTTCACCCCATTGACAGGTTTTGGGTATAGGCACATCGGTTTGCAGGAGCGAGAATTCTCCATTAGTGACTCGGGCTATCGCCATCTGTCCCTCGTCATTCTTGACAGGGAGCAGATAGGAATAGTCCCCCTTGGTTTCATCGCCAATAAAGATACAGGACGAGGGGTAAGGTATGAATCCCGTGAGCATTCTCCACGTATCGAGCAAGGGCACATGGTAAGGCTCTCCACGCAAGCGGTCAGCCACAGGATGGGTAATCTGTTGCCCAATAGTATCACCTCCGCCAATGATGATAGCATCATCCTTGGCGATGCGCAGGATATACGGAGAGCATCGGCCGACACTCACGTCCTTCACATGCATGAACCCCACCTTCCCGTCATACATCTCGATATCATCCTTGTGGTACCAGTTGCCGGCGATGATGGCACGTCCATCGTCCATTGCCAGAGCCGATGCCAACGCCCGCTTGGTGTCGATGCTGGCAAAGCCCTGACACTCGCGGGTTTTAGGATCATAAAATTCGGCTTCGAAGGTTTGCCCGATGCCCAAATTCTTCTCATGACCGCCAAAGATGAGCACTTTACCCGTCGAGAGTTCCACCGCGCAGCCGTCATCGTGGGAAAATGCCATATCCACCAGGTGCCATTTTCCATCCTTGAAGTACTCGAGCGTGGGCGTGGGCACAAAGTTGGTGGTGTGGCCGCCGATGGCCGTCGGTTCACCGTTCAAGCAGAGCACCGTGTGTCCCATTCGGGGGAGGTTCATGTCAGGCAGGCGCTCGGCTTCAACCTTCACAACAGGGCACTGCACTGCCCCGTTGTCCCGGGACTGTGCAGCAAGCGGCAGCAAAGCTGTGATGCCAAATAGCAATACTAGCGCTGTTAGTCTCATTAACTCGTCCTCAGTCTTTTTAGACAGATTTCTACCAAGACGGGGGTGAACCGTCATAGATAAAGCGTTGCAAAGTTAATTAAAAGCATCGATATCCTAGTAATATGGGTATCTTTTTCCATAATCTGTTTATCGAGCATCCTGTTCAACAGATGTGTTCGGGCGTGAAGCCGCCCAAACTCGGGTACGGTTTTCCGTAGCGGGACACGCCATAAATTCACTGCCGAGGCGGAATTCTCAAAATGACGGTGTTATGGGTGCCCGCAAGCGTGCAATTAAAAATGTTTAGGTTGTTATGGTTGTTTGAAGAAGGCAATGACATAAGTTGTTGGCCAAAAAAAGTTGATGAAAAAACCGAACCGGGCTAAGGCATATGCCCTAGCCCAGATTCGTAAATTATGGCATATTAATGAAAAATTACCAGGTGTCGTGCAGCAATAAGTCGATAAGGGCCGTCACGTCGCCGATGGTGATTTGACCGTCACCATCCACGTCTGCGCTGGCATTGTAACTGCTGCTACCGCTGATCAGCATATCGATCAGTCGGGTCACGTCGCCGATGGAGATTTGGCCATCACCATCCACATCGCCCAGGAGGGATGCTACCGAGACATTCAAGAAGTTTTTCCACACAGGGGCCTCCTTGTAGTCCTCGATGCAGGATTGCTGCACCTTGAGTGAGGCGGTGCTGTAGATGTCGCTGTCGAAGGTTTTGCTCTCGTTGGCGCATTCGGGAGGCGTGGTTGCCATACAGACGACCTCCTCAATTTCATCGCAATCCCAGAAAGCACGCTCGTCTAGATAGGTCAAGCCAGTACCCATTTTCACGCTCTTGAGTGCCGCGTTCTCAAAGGCTTTGCTGCCAATCCTTGTGACGGCATCACCCATAACGATGGACTCCAATGAAGTGCAGTACATGAATGCACAACTTGGAATCTCGGTAAGATTTTCACTCAATTTCACCGAGGCGAGGTTCCTACAATAACTAAAGTAATCTGGGGCAATCTGGGTGACATAATTGCTCATCTCAAGGGACTTGAGACCGTCATTGCCCTTGAACGGCGGGTAATTACCCTGGATGGTGCGGCCCTGATAGACGGTAAAGTCATCAGGAGAAGAGAAGGCGACATCATTGCCGACGATTTTAAGGGGCTTGGAAGTATTCTTGATGTCGATGCGCTCGATTCCATCGCAGTAACGGAACGCGAGGGAATGTATCGAGTCAAGGCTTGTAGGCAGCGTGAGATTTTTAAATACAGAGTGGCCCTGGAAACAGCGCGTGTCCAGGTATTGGACGCCATGACCGAGGTCAAGTTCGGTAAGCGATGAATTCATCGTTTCAAAGGCCTGGCTGCCGATGGTCTTGACACTGTTGGGGATGGTTATGTGTGTGAGAGAAGAGCAGTACATGAATGCACGTTCTGAAATGTAAGGTATTCCCTCCATCAGGGTTAATGTCTCGAGTAAGGTATAGTAACTACATATACTCTTCGGCATCTGGGTCATCTTGCCCGAGATTGTGACGTGTTTAAAGTAGTCACTATTGAAAAGTTGGGTGCTACAAGTATAATTCCTACCCAGATAGCAAGTCTCGACCGGTGACCAATTGAATGGGCGATAATACCACCTATCTACATCAATCTCAATCGTCTCGTCACTATCGACAAAGATTACCTCCTTCAGAGACGTACAGTCACGGAATGCCTCCTCCCCGATAAAAATCATCGTGCTCGGTATGGTTAGCGAAATGAGGTTTGGAGTGTTTAGCGCAAACCATGAGCCGCCCAGGAGTTTCATGCCCTCGGGTAACGAGAGTTCGGTAATATCACCACCACCAGATGAAGGGTCATAAAGCCCATCATTAGTAGAGACCCAGATACCAGTAACTGGATAAACCTTGCCATTAATAGTAACCTCGGTAATGATGTCTCCATAATAAATATAATTCAACAAAACTTCGTTATGACTGGGAATGAACCAGACCCTGTATGCAGGATTTAAAACCGGTTGATACTCGGTTCCCAAACTCACGGCATTCATATCCACGTAATGAATCTCGGCATTTACCGTGCCATAGGGTTCTGGCAACTCTAACGAAACAGCAGATGCGGAGCCTGCCATGAGGCACAGCAACAATAAAAGCAGTAATTTTTTCATAATCTTTTGGTTTTTAAATGTTTATATAGCGAATAAAAATGCAATTCGATTGAAAGAGGTAAAATAAGGAGAAATGTTATTCACAGAGGCTTTGCAAATTTACGAATACCAAATTCTCGGGGACTCTCAAAAAGTAAAAACCGACTATCAATTTACCTTTTGAGAGTCGGTTTTGCTATTTTATCCTATTTAATCCGTATTATTTGTACAGAATAGTCCACCCCGCGATGGCAAAAACTTTGTCCATAATAGACCTCTAATTACTGACGTGCATCGGCGCTCAATTAAGAAAATTACGAATAATTCGCATAATTGGCATTAGCCACGCAGGGTTCAGACTAGGGACTAGGGACTAGAAACTAGGGACTAATGAACCTCGGCTTTCCAAGCGATAGGGGTAGTCCCTGTAAAGGCCTTAAAGATGCGATAGAACGAGGCTTCACTGGAAAAGCCCGCTTTCACCCACACTTCGGCAATCTTGATGTCGGGCTCGTTGCGCAGCAGTTCCTGGGCACGAGCCACGCGGTAGGTGTTGACAAACTGCGGGAAAGTGCAGTCGCGCTGCGAGTTGATGCAGACCGAGATTGCACTGCGATTTGTGCCCAGTGCTGTCACAAGGTCGGTGATTTTCAGGTTGGGGTTCATAAAGAGTTGCTGCTGTTCCATCAATTGACAGATGCGGTGCATGAGTTCGGTGTAGTCCATACCGGCGTCGGGTGCTTCCTGGATTTCCTTGTTGAGGGGCACGGTAGGAGTTTCAGTTTCAATCATTGGTTTGTTTTTCATGCGGCGGTACAGCCACCATGTCAGCCCTATCGCCATCGCTGCGATGACCAAGGCAAGAAGTGCCCACCCCCACAGGGGAAATCCCATGCCGGCTGCCTGGGGACGTGGGCTGACGTGCAGCAGCCAGGTGGAGGCGGTAGGCTTGAAGTTGCTCAGCACCGGCATTCCACCCACTATCATCAGGTTGCCATCGGCAGTCATGAGGGCGAAACTCAAGTCAAAGTCGTCGTGAGCATCGGCGTAGCCTAATGTCAAGTGCGCTGGAACCATAGCATAGTCGATGGTGAGGACATAAATGCGTGCCGAGTCAGGTTTTGGGTGTTGGCAATACTTATCGAGGGCGATTCCCAGCATATATGCCCGACGACATTCCTGGTCAACAAAGATTTGGGAACTGTATTCAATGTTGCCCCATTTGCAGATCATCGGCACTGGGATATCGGTGGGCAACAGCGAGAATTGCCCGTTGGTGACGCGGGCAATCGCCATCTGCCCTTGCTCATTCTTTAATGCCAGCAGATAGGAATAGTCACCCTTAGTTTCATCACCGATAAAGGCCCGTGCCTCGTTTATAACATACCCGGCAGGAATACCCCACTCGTCGAGCAAGGGTTCACGGTAAGCCTCGCCATGCAGGCGGTCAATGATGGGATGGGGTGTATGGTATCCCTTGGTGTCGAGACCCGTGAAAATGATGGCATTATCCTTGGCCGTGCGCAGGATACAAGGGGCGGCCCGCCCGCAACTCGCGGCTTTTACAGGAATGAAGCCACCCTTGCCATCATACATCTCGATGGCATCATCGTGGTACCAGTTGCCGGCGATGATGGCACGTCCATCGTCCATTGCCATCACTGATGCCAATGCCCGCTTAGTATCGGTGCTAGCGAAGCCCTCACACTCGCGGGTCTTCGGGTCATAAAATTCGGCTTCGTAGGTTTGCCCGATGCCCAAATTTTTCTCATGACCGCCAAAGATGAGCACTTTGCCTGTCGAGAGTTCCACTGCGCAGCCGTTGTCGTGGGTGAATGCCGAGGGCAGCAGGTTCCACTTGCCGTCCTTGAAATACTCGATAGTGGCGGTGGGCACATAGTTGGTAGTATGGCCTCCGATGACCGTTGGCTCACCATTCACCAGCAATATCGAATGTCCGCCGCGAGGCACATTCAAGTCGGGCAGACGCTCGGCTTCAACCTTCACGACAGGGCAGGACACGGCACTTTTCCCGCCAGGCTGTGCAGCCAGCGAGAGCAGTGCCGTGAGGCAGTATAATATCGAGAGAATGATGCCCCTCAAATGAATGAAAATCGTTGATAGTAAAAACCCACGCTAAGCCACTGATGCGGTGAGTGGTTTAGCGTGAGTTTAGAAAGTTGAATTAAATCAGTTCTTCTTGGCAGCCTCTTTGCAATCGGGGCACTGCTGGTCGGCAGGCTTGTCGCACTTCTTGCCTTCCATCTTCTTGTCCTTGCAGCAGTCCTTCGTTTCGGCAGCAGCCTTGTCGCACTGCTTCTTGCCTTCCTTGCACTCGTGCTTCATGCCGGCGGCCTTGTCGCACTGCTTCTTGCCTTCCTTGCACTCGTGCTTCATGCCAGCGGCCTTGTCGCACTCCTTCTTGCCTTCCTTGCACTCGTGCTTCATGCCTGCGGCCTTGTCACATTCCTTCTTGCCTTCCTTGCACTCGTGCTTCATGCCTGCAGCCTTGTCGCACTCCTTCTTGCCTTCCTTGCACTCATGCTTCATGCCTTCAGCTTTCTTGCACTGCTGGCCTTCAGCCTTACTGCGCTGGAGCTTCTGGGGAGTTGCAGCCTTGGCCTTGCAGTCGTCACACTGCTGGTCGGCGGGCTTGGTGCAGGGCTGACCGTCCTTGTGGTCCTTGCACTCAGGCTTGCGAGTGTTTACCACCTGCGATTTGTCATATCCAGTGGGGATGTCGGTTCCAGAAGGATTCCTGGACATCATTCTCATCTGTACGCGATCGGGTTCTTCCTGAACGGGAGTTGCAGGATCTTGAGCCATCAATGCGCTAGTGGCTAATGCCATAGCAGCTAAAGTCAATAAGAATTTCTTCATTTTTCTTTTTTACTGTTGGTTATAAAGTTGATATGTTTTGTTTCGGACGCCAAAATTAGTGCAAATTGCGGACAGAACAAAATGAAAAATCCGTATTTTCATTTTTTTATGTTGCAATGCAGCCTTATTTATCGAAATTTAGCAATAAAAACCGATATAATAGACTATTTAAGGTTTTTTTGGTTTAAACCTCTGTAAAATTTTGATATTTGCCTATAAATCGTGTACTTTTGCACCCACTAAAAAGCATTAAATATCATAAATCAGAATATTATGTCAACCTATACCGTTTCCGACCCTCGCAAGGTCACAACCAAACGCATCGCCGACATGCGCCTTGCTGGCGAGAAAATCGCAATGATTACCGCTTATGACTACACCATGGCAACCCTCGTGGACCAAGCCGGCATCGACATCATCCTGGTGGGCGACAGCGCCTCCAACGTCATGCAGGGCAACGCCACCACCATCCCCATTACCATTGACGATATGATTGTGTATGGCCGCACCGTGGCCCGTGCCGTCAAGCGTGCGATGGTCATCGTGGATATGCCCTTCGGCACCTATCAGGGCGACCCCATCGAGGCGCAGCGCAATGCCGTGCGCATCATGCGCGAGACTGGCGCCGACGGCGTGAAACTGGAGGGCGGACGCGAGATGCGTGGTGCCATCGAGATGATTCTGCGTGCCGGTATTCCGGTCATGGGACACCTGGGACTAACGCCGCAGAGCATCAACAAGTTCGGCACCTATGCCACGCGTGCCGAGGATGAGGCCGAGGCTACACGCCTGCTGGCAGACGCCAAGGTGCTGGGTGAAATCGGCTGCTTCGGCATCGTGCTGGAGAAAATTCCCGCTATGCTGGCCGCCAAGGTGACGCAGTCAATCAACGTGCCGACCATCGGCATCGGCGGCGGTGGAGCCTGCAGCGGACAGGTGCTCGTGCTGCACGACATGCTGGGACTGAACCGCGAATTCAAGCCCAAGTTCCTGCGCGTGTATAACAACCTGGGCGAGCAAATCATCGACAGCGTGGGCAACTACATCACCGACGTCAAGACCGGCGACTTCCCCAACGAGAACGAACAATACTAAACCCTCAACGACAACGCTCTAAAGGGAAAACAATCAATACGATAAATACAAGGCTATCCAGCTGAAAATAAAAGACAACTCAGACACTGAAACAACAATATCCTGTTGTAAAAGTTGATTGAGTTGTTTTTTATTGGTACTGTATCTATTCTCTTTTTATTTGGAGGGAGCGGAAGAAGTAGGCGGTCAATGGAATGGCAAGGATAAAGGCGAGAACGTCGCAGACCGCTTGGCAGATTTCCACGCCTTTCAAGCCCAGGAAATGAGGTAATATCAAAATCAGGGGGATAAAGAAGATGCCATTGCGGGAGGCTGCAAGGACATTGGCCGAAATGCTCTGACCGCACGTCTGCAAGGTCATGTTGCACACGGTGACCACGGCAGCCATGGGCAGGGCGACAAGTTGCCAGCGCAGGGCGACAGCGCCCACAGCAACAACCTCGGGGTCATCACGCAAGAGGTCCACCAACTCCTCGGCAAACACAAAGGCGGGACCGCACATCACCAGCAAAACCGCCATGTCGAGAAGGATGGTAAAATAAAAGCCTTTGAGCAGACGCTTGTACTTGCCCGCACCAAAATTAAAGCCACAGAAGGGCTGGTAGCCCTGCCCCACCCCGATGATGATGGCGAAGATGATGAATGCCAACCTCGACACGATGGACATGCCGGCAATCGCGGCATCGCCATATACGCCCGCTGCCACATTGAGCATCAGCGTGGCAATGCTGGCAAGCGCCTGACGCGTGAGCGACGGTGTGCCGCCATTGAGGATTTCCTTCTGGAAATGCCAGCGGCGCGAGGCCAATTTGAGCTGGATGGGGATGTTCTCGCCACGGCGCGACATCACCCACAAGACGATAAAGCCAAACAACTGGCTCAGCACCGTGCCGATGGCAGTGCCTAGAATGCCCAGCCCGAAGGTGAACATGAACAGCGGCACGAGCACCACATTGAGCAAAGCACCCGATATCATACCGTACATCGCTTGGGTAGCATTGCCCTGGAAACGCATCTGGTTGTTGATGACCATCGAGGCGGTCATCAGCGGCACACCCAGCAGGATAACGCCCATAAACTGCATGGTATAGGGCAAGATGGTGGGAGTGGAACCCAGCGCAATGGACAACGGCTTGAGGAAAATCAGGCCCAAAATGGTGATAATCAAACCACAGACGATGCTACCCACAAACGAGGTGGCAGCCATCTGACGCGCCTCGTCAAGGCGGCGTGCACCCAAGTGACGCGACATATAAGTGCCTGAGCCCTGACCAAACAGAAAACCGATGGATTGGATAATCGCCATCACGGGGAACACCACACCGACTGCGGCAGTGGCCTGGGTATTGATGAGTCCCACAAAATAGGTATCCACAAGGTTGTAAATACTCGTGACAAGCATACTGATAATGGTAGGCACTGCCATCGCGGGAATCACGCGACGGATGGGTGCCGTAGTCAGGAAAGTATAGTTGTCTTGCTTACGCATCACGAACCTTGGTCATTTTTTGAGGGTGCAAAGATAGTGCAAGCCGAAGACGCAGCCAAAATTATCCAAATTTATTTTTATTTGAGCATTGTTGAGGCGCAGCCTATCTTCGGCGCCAGTCAAAGTAGTGCAAGCCGAAGACAATGCCAAATTTTGTGCAAGTCGAATGCCATGAAAACTTGTTTTCAACTTTTACAGGATTACTTTTATAGAATTTCTATAAAAACAACTTGGGCAACTGTAACAACCTGATGATGAAAAGGTTGTTGCCAGTTACCCAAGCGGGTTCCAATACTCACTACAGGGCGTGATGGTCCTGTATTTGTTGTATCTCAGTTGGCGGGAGAATTACTTCACGAGAATCTTCTTGCCGTTGTGGATGTAGATACCGTTGGCGGGAGCCTCGGTGGGAACACCCATCAGGTTGTAGTACAGACCATCGTTGTTCTGAGCAGCGTTAATCTCCTCGACAGCAGTGTTGCCATCCTGATGCGGGGGCATGAAGATAACGAGGCCCTTGCTAGGATCATCCACCTGGTGGTAGATAACCTCCTCGATGTTCTCCTCGGTCTGCTCTTCCACATTCCAGGTGTTGCCCTGTGCCCAGACTGTGTTGGTGCCGTTGTTGTACAGGTCATAAAGCACGCCGCCGTTGCCGTTGTTCACGAAGGTGTTGTTGCCGGGGTTGTAGTCCTCGGCATCACGATTCTCGATTTTGCCCAGGTTGACATTGGGTGCACCGGTAACGATAGTAATGCCCCACAGGCCACCTTCCATCCAGTTGCCCTCGATGTAGATGTTACTCTCGCTGCTGCTGTCATATACGCTGATGCAGCTACCGCCGTTAGCGGGGGTGTTCTCGTAGCAGTTGTCAATAATCTTGTTGTTCTTGATGAAGGCATCAATGCTGCCGATGGTAGTGATGCCATAACGGTTCTCGGTGACATAGTTGTCCTCAATATAGAGTTTGCCGGTATGACCCATACCCATCATGTTGCTCACGCCGATACCGCCCGAGAGGTTAAACTGACCGCCAATCACCTGGTTGCCGATGATGTGCATGTCGTAATCGCCAGCGCAGGTCATGTTGACCTGGGGCTTGTTGCGGTTGCTGGTGGTGTTGTGCCAGAAGAGGTTGTTGCGGATGATGATGCCCACGGGGTTGGTGGCGCCACAACCGATGGCGTTGACAGTGTTCTCGATGAAATAGCAGTTCTCGATGATGTTGTTGTCACACGAGGCATTGAAGGCGATGGCACCTGTGCTCGATGACTTGCCGTTGTGCAAGGTGAAGGTGCAGTTGTCGGCATGCAGGCTGCTGTTAGCGCCACCGAAGACGACGCCCACATACTCGAAGGTCACGTTCTTGAGGTTGGCGTTGCCGTTCTCGCCCAGCATCCAGAAGCCCTTGGGATTGCTGCCCTCGGCGTCGCGGGTAACGACAGCGGTGTCGGCGGGAGCGAAGTCGGCGTTACCATTCACGGTAATCTGTACGCCACTGGCCATCTTGATGATGGCGTTGTTGTCCATTTGCAGCACATCGCCCTCGCTGATGGTAAAGTTGGCGCTCACGAGATAGGAGCCGTCGTCCTGCAAGGTCACGCCGGTGCCTTCAATCTGGCTCAGGGCGTTAAAGGTGTACACGTTGCCGGTGCCGTCGCTCACGAAGTCATCGGCCATTGCTCCAACAGCTACAGCCGCCATGAGCAGGAAAGAGTAGAATTTCTTCATAAAAACAGTAATAGTTTATAGTTATTAATAAGATGGTTGGCAAGACATAGTTTGTCCAACACTTGGGCACAAAGATACTCATTTATTTAGAATTAGAAATGAATGAGCCGTGCCATAATTCGCTTTCGGCTATTTTATTCGCCCTTGTGGCGCACAATCAAGCGAATTAACGCAGTGATGGCACGGCTCAATCTAATACATTCCAATCAATCAGTCATCACCAAGCAACAGATTTATAAGTGCTGTCACGTCAGCGATGCCCACAGCACCAGAGAACATGCCATCGGAATATATAGAACTGATTCGTTGCTCCAATCGTTGTTAGCCGAAGATAGGCAGCACAGACGTTTTATGCAATCGAAATCGTTCCTTTTCTTTAAAAAACATGACTTGAACATGTTGAATTATTCAATATTTGTTATAACTTTGTAACCAAATTTTCATCATAACACTAACACTATTGTTCAATGGATTACTCCTTAGTCGATTTTCTTGCCCTGTTAGGCGCCGTGTGTCTGTTCCTCTACGGAATGAAGATCATGAGTGAAGGTTTGCAGAAAACCGCTGGTAAACGCTTGCGTTCCATCCTGGCATGGATGACCAAAAACCGTTTCCTCGCCATTGTTACAGGTATCATCATCACAGCATTGATTCAGAGTTCATCGGCATCGGTGTCGATGGTAGTCAGCTTTGTCAATGCCGGCCTGATGCCGTTGGAGCAGTCTCTCGCTGTGAGCTTTGGTGCCGCACTGGGTACCACGTTCACCGAGTGGATTATCGCCATCTTCGGCTTCAAGGTCAAGTTGTCGGCATTCCTGTTGCCCTTGCTGGCCTTTGCCGTTCCCATGCTCTTCATCAAGAAGAACAACTACAAGAACATCGGTGAATTGCTCATCGGTTTCGCATTCCTGTTCATGGGTCTGGATGCCATCAGCGCCAATGTGCCTGACCTGTCCAAGTCGCCCGAGGTGTTTGCCTCGCTGCAGCAGTACACGTCGATGGGGTTCCTGTCCATCCTGTTCTTCACGCTGGTGGGATGGGTCATCACCATGGTCATCCAGTCCAGTGCTGCGACCTTTGCCATCGTGCTGATTATGGCAGCCAAAGGCTGGATATCGTTTGACATCGCCTGCGCTATGGTGCTGGGTGCCAGCATCGGTACCTCAATCACCCCGCTGCTGGCGTCATTGGGCGGTAATGCCGAGGCCAAAAAGGCAGCTTTGGGCCATGCGCTGTTCAACTTCTTCGGTGCCATCTGGGTGCTGATTATCTTCCACCCCTTTGTATCGATGGTGACTTGGGTTGTCAAGGATTTGTTCCATCTTGGGGACCCGTTGGCATTGTATAACAGCGTTAAAGCCGGTGCCGATGTCGAGAATGGCTTGTTGGCACAGGAACAGGTGGCGATGTCCATCGGCATGACGATGTTCCACACCATCTTCAAGTTTTGCAACCTGCTGATTATGATTTGGTTCACCAAGTTGTATGTCAAGCTGCTCAACGTACTCATCAAGAGCAAGAAGAAAGAGGACGAGGAATTCCAGCTGAAGTACATCCAGGGTGGTCTGATGAGCGCCAGCGAGTTGAACATCGACCAGGCACAGAGGGAAATCGTCGTGTTTGCCGGACGTGTCGAGCGCATGCTGGGTATGGTCAAGGAACTCGTGCATACCAAGACCGGCACCCCCGAATTCAGCAAAATCTTGTCGCGCATCCAGAAGTATGAGGACATTACCGACCGCATGGAGTTTGAAATCGGCAGTTACCTCAACAAGGTGCTGGACGGACGCTTGAGCAGTCAAGCCAAGTCCCGTGTTGCCAGCCTGCTGAGCATTATCAGCGAGCTGGAGAGCATCGGTGACAGCTGCAACAACATTGCCAAGGCGCTTGTGCGCAAAGAAGAGGCCGATGCCCACTTCAACGAGTACAACTATGCCAACATCGATGAGATGCTGCGTCTCGTGAGCGAGGCAATGACCAATATGCTCATGGTGCTTACCGACATCGACAATGTCACTGCCGAAGACCTCATGCGCAGCTATAACAAGGAGCGCGAAATCAACAACTTCCGCAACGCCTGCCGCACCGAGAACATCGAGAACGTCAACCAGAAGAAATACCCCTACAAGGCTGGTATCTTCTATATGGATATCGTCTGCGAGGCCGAGAAATTGGGCGACTTCATCGTCAACGTCATCGACAGCATGGAGGACATCATGCGCCGCAGTTCATCAGTTACCAGCGGTATGCCCATCGGTGAATTGAACCCCGAGAAGACAGCCATGGGCGCCAAATAAACCGCCCCTGACAGAAGACGTGTCACAATAAAGTGAACCCCAAAAGTATTTGTCCTACTTTTGGGGTTCATTATTATCAGTTTTATGAATACTAATTGAGGAGAATACCGATGAGTGCCGTTACATCCGAGATAGTGATGTCGCCATCACCGTCGATATCAGCATTGGCTATCTGAATTTGAGACGAATCACCGGAAAGCAGATAGTTAATGAGTGAGGTCACGTCCTCAATGTTGACATTGCCGTCATTGTTGACATCCCCGGTGGGCTCCGTCTGACTGGAATCAGGCACAAAATTGATGACCATGTCTTGGTAGGAATTGAATTGGAAGCCTCGCACATCAAGCAAGGTGATGTCAAAGTAGCCATCGTAGTTTCCATACCATCCCCAATTGACATGAACCAATCCCTGCTCGTTATATCCGTCGATGATAAATGAATGGCCCGCTGCCACAAGACCCGTCGATGGAATAAAATTAACATAGACGCCTTGATAGTACAAGGGACGCTGATGACTCAACTCGTTATAGACCATATCCATCCAGTCTGGCTCGCTGTAGTCGCTGCGCACGACGATTTCAGCATCCTTGTTGTAGCCAAAGTAGTTCTTTGCACCCTCCAGGCCGGAATGGTTGCTTGACCCAGACTCGTTGGTGGCGTAGGTCATCCCGCTAATCAGTCCGCAGACGTAGGACAATAGGGCCACAGCGCGTCCTTGAGTCTCGGTGTACTGGCCCTCGGGATAGGTATCCAGCATATTGTCCCAGTCAAAGGTCGCGTCAAAGCTTGCGCTGGTTACCTTGTTACCAATCATGAAATCGGCTGTACCCGCGGCATGGTCAGGAAAGCGGTAATAGCGGACAATTTGGGCAAGGGCGGTTGCAACACATCCCACACAGCAATGGACGACATCGGGCGTGTAGTCGTCGCAGATTTCTCCATAACCTGTCGGGCACCAGTAGCTGTAAGGTGCGTCCTGACCCCATTGTGACGTAATCAGGGCATCAACTTTGGCGGGATATTTGGCAGGGTCAGGCAAAGTAGTCGTGAAGGTCGCACCTCTGTTAGTGAGGATGCGCGACACCTGTTCGATGCTACTACAGAACCACTCAAAGCCGGGATTGGCCCCTGTGGCAACCAATGGTTGACCATTGCCCACAGCCAAGACTGCTGGCAGGCGGTCATCTGCAGCAATTACGGCAAAGTCGCCTTGACGAGTTTGATAGAGGGTGTAGGCACTGGTTGTCCGGGCCTCGAATAAGGGCGAGGAGGCATTGAAGCGATGACCGTTGCTGGTCATTGTCATTAGGGCTTGTTTAGCCGATTGCAACATGGCTTGCTTGTCACGAGGCGCGCTCCATGCGGGCGCACTCAACAAGAACATTGCCATCAAAAACATGATGTGTTGTAAAAATTTGTTAGACACGGTCGTAAAATTTGATGGTGTTAATAATGAATTAGTTATCGCTCGCAAAGATAGTGACAACTGTTTGATTTTTGCAAATAAAAAACCAAGTTTTTACTACTAAAAAAAGTTATCGGAGTGACTCCTCATGAAAGGACATCACCTCGACCTAAATAATACGACAAAAAAAACAACAATTCCTTAAAGAAATTGTTGTTTAAGTTGTGAGAGTTGTCTTTAAAAACCAACAATTCTGATGGCTTCGTATTTATTGTTTTCCTTTTTGGGGGTTGTTGTCAATCGACCTTGAAGTCGCTCAACTTGGGGCCGCTCTCGTCCAGCGTGACGGTAGCGCTGATAGTGGGCATGTCGTCATAATGCAGCACCTTGCCAACCACGAAGTTCACGCCTGGGGTGACATGGACCGTAATTGGGCCCTCGATGCCGTAACTGATTTGTTCGCCCACATAGATGGCGTCGTCCATGAAGCCACCCATATCCTCCATCTTATTGGTTGCCTTGGCGAGTTCTTTACCCTCGGCATAGAAGGTGATTTCCTGACCGTCGATGCTGTAGGTCAGCGCTTTGCACAGAGCCTGCTGCATCTCGTAGGGGTCAATCGAGTTGACGATGCTGGCGTAGCCGTCATCGCCGAAGCGCAGCAGGTAGGGGCGCTCAACATTCACTCCTGTGCCCTCCATGTCGCTGCCCAGAATCAACAGATCGCCCGTGGCGGCATCATAGCGTGCCCTCGGCATACGGCCATGGCGCAGGTTGGGCAGAGCGGTTTTCACGTCACCCTTGCCGACGACAATACCATAGCCCTCGCTCGAAATTGTGTCTCCGCAGTTGAGCAGGCTCCACACACTCACGCCGTTCGCCTTGTCCTCCATCAGTGTCTCGTAACGATCATCGATGTTGACCTGCTTCATCAGGTCCGCCACGGCTTGGGGGGCGTCGCCAGGTGCGACAGCCTCTTCCATCGTTCCATTCACAGGGCGCTGGGCGTTGCCCTTGCAGCCCGTCATCATGCCGCACAGTGCAATCACGGCGGCAACCATCAACCATTGCTTCATTTCTTTCATTGTCATTTTTTGATTATTTTAATAGTCTAGTCATTCTCTCTATCCTTACAATGCTGCAAATAGAAGATTTCTTTCTGGCGTTCAATCTCTCGGTCAAGTTCCTCCTTTTTGGGCAGATAAGTAAGATATTTGCTTGCAAACAGTTGTTTACTGTCATGAAGAACAGAATATTGCGCA
>CADCFN010000008.1 GCA_902800715.1 uncultured Bacteroidales bacterium | reverse complement strand
CAAGGACGACGAGAAGCTCATCGACGACGTGCTGCGTCACGAGAACGAGCGCTTCCTGTTGCACTACAACTTCCCCGCCTTCTCGACCGGTGAGGCCCGTGCCCCCCGTGGCGTGAGCCGCCGCGAGATTGGCCACGGCAACCTGGCACACCGCGCCCTCAAGCGCATGATTCCCGAGGACAACCCCTATTGCATCCGCATCGTGAGCGACATCCTGAGCAGCAACGGTTCATCATCGATGGCTACCGTTTGCGCCGGTTGCATGGCACTGCTCGACGCCGGTATCAAGCTCAAGAAGCCCGTTGCCGGTATCGCTATGGGTCTGATTACCGACGAGGGTAACGTGAAGCACGCCGTGCTGAGCGACATCCTGGGCGATGAGGACCACCTGGGTGACATGGACTTCAAGGTAACGGGTACCGTTGACGGTATCACCGCCACCCAGATGGATATCAAGTGCGACGGTCTGCCCTATGAGATTCTCGAGCAGGCATTGCACCAGGCCAAGGAAGGTCGTCTCCACATCCTGAACCTCATCAACGAGGCCATCCCCGCTCCCCGCGAGGACTACAAGCCCCATGTGCCCCGCATCGTTACCATGGTTATCGACAAGGAATTCATCGGTGCCGTTATTGGCAAGGGTGGCGAGGTTATCCAGGGTCTGCAGGAAGAGACTGGTACCACCATCAGCATCGAGGAGGTTGACGGCAAGGGAATCGTCGAGATTGCTGCTGCCAACAAGGAGAGCATCGAGGCTGCTGTGGCTCGCATCAAGGCCATCACCGCCGTTCCCGAGGAGGGACAGGTTTACACCGGCAAGGTGGTCAGCATCCTTGAGTTCGGCGCCTTCGTCGAGTTCATGGCTGGCCGTGACGGTCTGCTGCACATCAGCGAAATCAGCTGGGATCGCCTTGAGAACATGGAGGCCAGCGGCCTGCACGAGGGCGACGAGGTCACCGTCAAGCTCATCGAGATTGACAAGAAGACCGGCAAGTTCCGCCTGTCGATGCGTGCCCTGCAGGACAAGCCCGAGGGTTATGACGAGCGTCGCCAGGGTGGCGGCAACCGCGGTCCCCGTCCCAACGGTCCTCGTCCCAATGGCCCCCGTCCCAATGGTCCCCGTCCCAACGGTCCTCGTCCCAACGGTCCTCGTCCCAATGGTCCCCGTCCCAACGGCCCGCGCCGTCCCCGCCGTGACGACCGTCGCGACGACGAGTAATCCCCACGACAACACATCTGTCAATATAGCAAGCGCCGAGGCACAAACCGCCCCGGCGCTTGTTTTCATCCGTTCTGTTCGTTCTGTCCGCACTACCCCACGCCAAGTTTTAATGCTCGCTGCGCTCGCAGTTTAGAGTTTAAAGTTTAGAGTTTAGAGAGGCATCCGCGCTCTGAACTGCACTCCAAAAGTTTTGTGTCTAACTTTTGGGGTGCAGTTCATGCGCGCGGATGCCAACTATTAACTATTAATTGTCAACTATTAACTGACCACGTGACTGCGAGCGCAGCGAGCATAATCACGGGAGGGCTTCGTAGTACCTGTCGAGCCACATTTCGCTGTAGGCGATGCGCATGTGGCGGGCCCAGGTTGCCATTTCGCGATGGCCCAGCAGGTGCCAAGCTTTGTCGATGCGTCGGCCCAGGGTGATGCCGTCCTTTTCTGAGACGAGGTGGTCAAAGCTGGTGTAGGCTTCAAAGTAGAGCGGGACATCGACCCAGTAGTAATCCATCGCCAACAGTCTTTGGGCCGCCTTTCGCCAAATCCTGATGGCCTTGATGGGACAGCCTGCCGCCATGCAGATGTCGCCCAGCGCCAGCGCCCTCTGCGCCATCCTGCGCGCATTCTTCACCCGGGAAATGGACGCTTCCTCGTCACGGACAATCTGGTTCAACACTTGGAGACTCTTGATGCTGAGGTCTCCACGGGGTGTGCAGCTGCACACCTTGACAAAATGCTTTTGTCTTGCCATAACAATCTCAATAAGTTAAAGAACGTCAGTTTGTTAACTCATTGGAACTGTTGCATATAAAAAAACACAACAATCCCATGTTGGGCTGTTCACACAGCCGTTTCATGTAATTGTTGTCTTGAATTGTGGCCGCAAAGATAGTCATGCCTCAACCAAACAGCCAAATTTTTCACCGAAAAACTTTACCTCATCCTCAAAAAATGATTGATGCCTAGGGAAACATCGTAGATGTTAGCGGTTCGAAGAACCGATTTCAATCATAAAGACCATGCCAGAACCTCGTAGAGGTTCGCAGCTTGGTCCAAGAGCAGAACATTGCAAGTGCCTCGAAGAGGAACTTTGTGATTGACAGGCTTTCGGTGGATGTAGAAGTTCGTCTACGACGCACTTTCCACTTGATATAGCAGCAAACAAGGACAAGCCTAAAAACTTGTCCTTGTTGTCATGTTGTTCAAGTCGCCTTTAACAGGCGCCTTGTCGTGAGGCCAACGAGTGCGTGCGCCTCCAGCGAACGATTAGTCGTCCATGCCCATGAAGCGTCCCGAACCGTCAAACTTCAGGTCCATGCCGTTGGCGAGCTCTATCTCATAGCCACCGTACTCCTTGTTGATTTTAGTGATGGCAAGGTTCTGATAGTTGCCTTTCACATAGGTGGCGATAGCCTTGGGAACGAGGGCAGCGGGAACGCCTTTCATCGATTCCACCTTTTCCCATTGGTTGTTGGCGTCAAAATCGACTTGGGTACCGTCGTTGAGATATACATCATATTCGAGTCCACCATGCTCGTTATCGGGCTCAACGCCTGAAACCGTGGCATTGGGGAAATGCTGTTTCAGGAAAGTGGTGATGGCTTCGGGCAACGCTTGTGCCGTAGTAGCGGGGGCTGCCGCCTGGGGCTGTGCCATGGTTGAATCGGCAGGAGCGGCCTGAACGGGTTGCTCTTGAACAGTGGGAACAGCGACTTGCTGCTGATTGGCATCATTGTTACCGGAACAGGACCAAAGCGCAAACAGGATTACGCCGACAGACAATACTTTAAAATACATTTTGTTCATTTCTGGTTTTCTATTTTAAGTTTTTTCCGTTTTCGGCACGGCATGAAGCCTGATGCCTAAAATAATTAGTCGTCAATGTCAATGACTTGGAACGTGGGGCTGTACTCCACTTCAAGACCATTGTTAAGCTTCACCTCATAGCCGCGACGGTTGCGGTCAAGCTTGAGGATGATGGCACCAGGGAACGTGGTGCTGATGTTCGACTTGATTTCGTCAGGAATCAGTTCCACAGGAACGCGTGAGGCGCGGCAGTCAATCTCTTTCCAGTTACCCTGCTTGTCAAACTCCACCTTCTCACCGCTCTCGTAGCGGATGGTGTAGTCATCCCAATCCACGGTGACAACGAGGGGCACCTTGTCGGCAAAATGCTGCTTGAGAAATGTCTGGGCAGCTTCAGGCATCTGGTTGAAGGGGATCACTTGGTCATGGTCGGCCTTAGCATTGAAGCTCGTTGCCAGTAAGGCTACCATCAAAAGAAATGCTTTAATCGTTTTCATCATATCTAAATATTAGTGATTTATTTGCCGGGCAAAAGTACAACATTTTTGGCAATACCAATAGTTTTAGCAAAAAAACTATCGTGCCAGGAAAAAGAGACGCTTCATTTTTACGGCATGCGGCATGGACGAATGGATGAAGCCCTGGATTGTATTCAGGGAGCGCAAAATGCGTTTTTCATTCAGTATGATGAGATATAATAGAAAAAAAGTGTATTTTTGCAGCGACTAAAAAAGAGTATTTGTATGAAAAATTTATTTGTATTAGGCTTTTTTGCCTTTCTGATGGTGCTGAGTGGGTGTAGCGACAAACCCGTTTTGCCCACCGAGTTGCCGGTGCCCATCACCACGTTCATCCAGCAGAACTTCCCTGGACAGACCATCTCGTTTGCCAAGAAGGACCTGGAAATCACGGGTTGGCAGTATGATGTCGTGCTCGCCGACGGCACCCAGATTGACTTTGACACCGACGAGATGTGGGACAAGATTCAGTCCTCGATGACGAATCCCGTGCCCACCCAGTTGATTCCCGCGCCGATAGTGACTCACCTGCAGGCCAACTTCCCCGACGCTATGGTCTTGAAAATCGACAAGGAGCGTAACGGCTACGAGATTGAGCTCGCCAATGGTCTTGAACTGAGGTACAACGAGCAAGGCGCCTTGATGGAAATGGACGACTAATGCTCGCTGCGCTCGCAGTTTAGAGTTTAGGGTTTAGAGTTTAGAGGGGCTTACGCTTTTATGCTCGCTGCGCTCGCAGTTTAGAGTTTAGGGTTTAGAGAGCAGACGCCTCGTGAACGACGACTAAAAAACAAACAACAAAATTTATAAACAACAACTAGAAACTAAAAACAGAACTATTATGAAGAATATCAAGTATTTCCTGTTGATGGCTATCGTCATGACCATGAGTCTCACAATGAGTGCCGATGATGATGACCGCGTTATCACCTTCGAGCAGCTGCCGCAGGCCGCACAGGCGTTCCACAAGGCTCATTTTGCCGCTAAGGCTCCCCTGCTGGTGACCGCTGATTGGGATGACTTCACCATTCGCTACGAGAGCGGCGACAAGGTGGAGTTTGACAGGTCGGGCAACTGGAAGGACATCGAGTGCTATAACAGCAAGGTGCCCACCGAGGCTATTCCCGAACAAATCAGCGCCTACCTCACCCAGAATTACCCTGGCAAGTCTGTCATCAAGCTGGAGCGCCACCGCAGTGTCTATGAGGTGAAGCTCAACAACGGCATGGAGATTGAGTTCAACCGCAATTTCCAGGTCATCGACGTGGACTACGACGATTGATGTCGTCACGGTAACAGACATAGGGAGGAGATGACATTGACCTAATAAAGGTGGCATTTCCTCCCTTTTCATCAAGCAAGAGTGAACTTAAAAACAGCATATCGGCGATTCAAGCAGTGGCAGCGGACTCCCTTTGATCACGAGTTCAGCTCTCATGACACGCAGCATTGCCACAACTGCGGCCATGACTTTGTGGGCAACTTTTGCCCCTATTGTTCACAGAAACAAGGTCTGGGGCCTATCACCTGGCGCAGCGTGGGCAAGAGCATTGCCGAGGTGTGGGGCATGCACAACCGCTCCTTGGTCTACTCGGTGGCACAGTTGTTCCTGCGTCCGGGCTATTTCATCAGCGACTACATCAACGGCAAGCGGCAGGTGAGTTTCCCGCCTGTTAAGATGCTGGCTATCATCGCCGTGCTTGGTGTGATTGTCGACTTCTTCACGGGTGCCATCCACGGTATGATCAATGTGGAGAAAGGCGAGCGAATGGGCTACATCACTAACGTCTTCTCGTGGCTGAACGACCACCTCCATGGCGCATTCCCGCCACCCAGCGATTATCTGGACAAAGTGTTCATGTGGCTGAACACCCACCCTGACTTGTTGTCCCTGGTCCTGCTCTCGTTCTTGATTATCCCCAACTATTTCATTTTCCGTTTTGCCCCGCGCAACACTCATCACACCCTTCCCCAGGGCTTCTTTGTCCAGGTGTTCAGCACATCAGTGTTTATGATACTGAACATGTTTTACGATATCACCTCGCTTGGATGGCTCGTGTTCCTGCTGGGAGCGGTGATGGTTTTCCGCACTTACAGGCAACTGTTTGGCTATGGCGTTTGGGGCTCCTTGTGGCGCGTGGTGGCTGCCTTTGTGTGTGCCTCTATCATGCTGTCCATCTTGCTGAGCATCAACTACGGCTTCCACCTGCTGCGCTTGAAAGAGACCGATATTGCCAGTAGCTTTTTCCTCAACGTCCCCATCGCCTTCGTTTTCCTCATCGTTATCCTGGGCTTCAGCTACTTCATCAGCAAGAAATTCCCCCCTCACGCTAAGCCGCTAAGCCACTAAGTTTAGAAAACAAGCCCTATGTTTGCACCGTCAAAGTCAAACATAGGGCTTGTTTTCAATAATTCTTAGCGGCTTTGCGTGAGGCGGCGATAGAGGGTAATGCCCAGCAGGGGAACGGCGGTGCCGACAATGGTGTAGAGGACCCAGAACAGGTCGGTCGTGGAGTTTTCGTGGATGACCATGTGGCAACCAATCTGGCCCCAGTCGAGGCCGTAGTACCAAATCTTGAGGGCCGATACCAGCTTGAACGAGATGATGTGGAACACGTAGATGTACAGCGTGTTGTTGCCGCAATAGACCATGAAACGCTTGACCACGCCGTCGTGACGGTCGAGGCAAGAGGCGATGTGATGGACCATCAGGAAGCCAATGGCGCCCGTCACGGGCAGGGTTGCAACAGTGCGAAGGTCAACCTTCAATGCCATGCCCTGCCAGCCCAGATACGCGCCAACCACCAAAAACGCGGCATAGAGCAATGTTAATGCCCAATGCTCGCGAATGCGGTGCTCGTGGCGGCGGTAAAGCACACCCAGGCTGAAGAACAGCACGCCCCAGCACTCGCGGATGCCACCCTGCACGATGGTGACAATCTTCAAGTCATTGGCGACCTTGAACCAGGCGAACCCTATTGCCAATAGGGCAATCACTATGGGTATTGTGTTGTGGTTTAGCCACTTGTGGCGGTTGTGCAGCAGCAGATACAATATCAAAAACACGATGCTTGACACCAGCAGCGCCCTGAAGAACCAGAATGCGCCCGCCAGGAACTCGTCGTAGCCGGCCATCGAGAAGATGATGTGCACCAGCCGCTGCCAGAACTGATGCCAAGTATAGGGATGGGTAACACCGCCCTCCCAGTTGCCGTACTGCTCGTTCATCAACCCGATTTTGAAGAACAGGTTGTGGAGAACGAGGAAAAACAGGCTCCACTTGACGAAGGGCACATAAAGGCCCTTGACGCGCTTCACACAGAAGGTCCATGGGTCGGCAAGATACTTTTTGTCAAAGAAATAGCCCGCCGCGATGAAGAACACCGGCATATGGAACAGGTAGATGAAGGTCACGAGCAGGGTAGGTCCCTCGGCATGACCGGCACACATCAGGATGATGGCGATGGCCTTGCAGATTGACAGATTGGTGTTGTTGCGCTTTATGGTAGCGGATTCGGGCATCCCGGATGACGGTGGTTTTGCTGTTTAGGCTGTGTTGCCCAGTTTATTTCTTCTCGAGCAGAGCGACGTTCTCGACGTGATGGGTGTGCGGGAACATGTCCACGGGCTGGATTTCCACGACACGGTATTTCTCGTCGAGCATGGCAATGTCACGCGCCTGGGTGGCGGGGTTGCAGCTCACATAGACCAGGCGCAGGGGCTCGGCGTTGAGGATGACCTTGACGACGTCCTCGTGCATGCCCGCACGGGGCGGGTCGATAATCATGACCTCGGGGCGGCCATGCTCGGCGATGAAGCCGTCGGTGAGCACATCCTTCATGTCCCCGGCATAGAACAGCGTGTTCTCGATGCCGTTGACGCGGGAATTCAACTTGGCGTCCTCGATGGCCTCTGGAACATACTCGATGCCGATGACCTGACGTGCCTGGCGGGCAACGAAGTTGGCGATGGTGCCCGTGCCGGTGTAGAGGTCATAGACGAGTTCATCGCCCGTGAGGGCAGCCATGCGGCGTGCCACCTTATAGAGTTCGTAAGCCTGACGTGAGTTGGTCTGGTAGAAGGACTTGGGGCCGACACGGAACTTCAAGCCTTCCATCTCCTCCTCGATATAGTCGCGACCGCTGTAGGTGATGAACTCCTGGTCGGCAAGCGAGTCGTTGACCTTGAGGTTGACGACGTAGAGCAGCGAAGTGATTTGTGGGAATCGGTCACGCACGGCACTCATCACGTCGTCGATGGCGGCCTGATTGTCCTCGCCGAATACGATGACCTCCATCACCTCGCCCGTGCTGGCGGTGCGGGTCATGGTCATACGAATGAAGCCCTGCTGCCCACGGATGTCGTAGAAAGAATAACCCTTCTCCACGCAGTAGTTGCGTATAAACAGACGCATCTCGTTGCTGATGTCGTCCTGCAGCCAGCAGCGCTTGATGTCGAGCACCTTGTCGAAGGCGCCGGGGATGTGGAAACCCGCCGCATTGCGGTCAGGGAATTCGGCGCCACTGTCCAGCTGTTCGCGGGTGAGCCAGCATTTGTTCGAGAAAGTGAATTCCAGTTTGTTGCGGTAATGCGTTATCGCTGCCGAGCCCAGGATGGGATTGATGGCGGGAATAGGCACCTTGGCAATGCGTTCCATGGCGTCGACCACCTGCTGCTGCTTGCACTGCAACTGGTACTCATAGGGCAGATGCTGCCACTTGCAGCCGCCGCACAACCCGAAGTGCTCGCACATCGGCTCCACGCGCAGCTCACTGGGCTTGACCAGCCGCTCGATATGCCCCTCGGCAAAGCTGTGCTTCTTGCGGTCAATCTTCAAGTCAATCACATCACCAGGAGCACCAAACGGCACAAACACCACCAGGTCGTTCCAGCGTCCCAGGCTCTTACCCTCGGCCGCCACGCCCGTAATCTCAAATCCTTCAATAACCGGAATATCTTTCTTCTTTCTCATCGTGGGTGCAAAGGTACAAAGGAATTGGAAATTAGGAACCACGATTTGGTAATAATTCTCCCGCCATAGCTTAGTTGAGGACAAAACTTACCTGTGGGACAAAAGTGTAAAAGAATTAGACACTTTAGTGTAAAAATATTTGACATTTTTTGATTTTGAGGAAAAAACTGATCGCCGTATCTGCTATAGAATGATACATTTGCTGTAAATGACAGGAGATGTCTCCTATCGCTATTCGCATAACTATTAAATTCAATAACTTATTTAAACAACCGCTATGAAACATTGTATCATCTTTTTTTTGGCAAGTATTTGCCTTAACGTAACGGCAGATGTCCTGAATGTGGACCGCTCCGAATTGTTGAACATGAGCGACCACCAACTCACGCTCATGCACAGCAACTCTTTTCTTGACCAACTGCAGGCCAGTGGCTACGGGTCAAGTGGCAATACAGCAGTAACATCTGTTCTAACCTCGCCATATAATCTGGCATATGTCAGACAGCATCTGAGCCAGCAAGGCTCGACCCCTTCTGGCTCTAACCCTCTGATGAAGGATAAAATCGTCTTCTACAGTTGGTATGACTGGACTTACGACAACAATGGCCAGATAACTGTTATACCGGTACCCTATGGACAGCGTGGAGGACGGATAACCCACATGAAAAAGAGAAAAGGATACCAGAACAATGTGGTGTTTGGTGAAGATTTGATTTTTGACGGTATCGATCAGAAAATGTACATCGATTACAGTGACAACAGTGTGCGCATGCCGACATTTACACTGTTGGGAAGTGTAAAGTATTACGAAAAATACGATCTGGGCTCTTGGAACGACACGTTGATCAATGTGTACATGATTAATGAGGATTATTTTACGCGAAATGCCGAACCACATGATGTGTATGGCACCCTGTATAATGATGGCTCAATTACATTTGAAGACGGTTTTATCATGTATTATATCGCATATATTCGTCATTATTACAAAAGAAATTGGGTATCGACCGACACGCTCACCTTTTCGTCATACATTCTGCGTGACTTGACCCTGCTTGCACCTAACGCCAAGCATGAATTCACGGATGAAGATGTTGATAAACAAGCTGATGCATATATGTTTCAGGCCGATGACACCACTCGCGTGATTATGAACCTGTGGGGATTGGGATCGCACATTGGTAACGTGATGTACCTACATGAAGATGGTTCGATGCGTTTCCCGTTCCAGGTCATCCGTGAGTTTGACGTGAGCAGTTATAACTTTGATGACGTCATTTGTTCTCCCAAGTTCTATAATTTCTGGAGCGGGATAGAAAATTCTCAGCCAATCGATACTTACGGCACTGTAACCGATGGGGTTATATCATGGGCTGTAAACACTGTAGCCGATACGGCTATTAGAGGCACAGCCATGCTGAATGGCGTTGGATGGGGAAATGGAGTGATGTATCCAGCGCTCTGGTTTGGAGTATTTGGCAGCAATCGTCTGTATTACGCTGATTTTGAACAGACTGATGACGATGATGGCACCGCCTCTATCAGCGATGTGGCCAACATTATTGATATATTGCTTGACGAGTGTGAGTGGTCCGCATGGTCCGATGTGGACGATGACGGCAAGGTCAGCATCAATGACGTTGCCACTCTCATCGACATCATTCTCAACAGCAACTAAACCGATTACCCATCCACAACCATCGATTCCTGAGAGTCCCCAATTACAGCACTCTCAGGAATCGATAATTTTTCTCCAACTGATAACACCCATTACCCAATATCTTACATTCCAGACTATTCCCCTAGTCCGCTACGCCCGTAATCTCAATTACCGGAATATCCTATTTCTTTTTAGTCGTGTCTATTGAATCATAGTCAAGGGATTACAAAAGCCCAGAGGATTGTAGTAACCATTTATACAGATTTAGCAAGAAATCCGACTGATCAACTATCATAGCTATGTATCCACAAATAATGGCGATAGAAACACTTACAAAGGTTCCTACTAAGATATATTCTGCATTATCAAGATTGTTCGTTTTTTTTGCAGGTATGGTTTTGGTGTTCTCTTTAGGAGTATTGTCCGTACCTTCGGCAGATGAATTATCCGTGCCTTCAGTTGACTTATTACCCTTGTTATTATTATGTTTGCTGTCATCTGATTTATTAATATCTTTAAACCTTAAAATCGATTTTGCCGTAATAAGAAAACCAATGGCAGCAAATTTGTTAATGAACATGAAAAAAATTATCAGGCTTCGTTCAATGGTTCCAATGAGTTTACCTGTTTGAGGATCAATTGTTTCATTTGGCTCATCTGAATAATTAGGCTCTGCCTTTATTATGTGTCTATAAATTAGAATTCTTTTCGTAAGAATGTTAGCTGGTTTTCCACAAACAAGAAACATCAAGATAAATACAAGGTTTCGAATTCCTAAACTATCAAGGAGCTTTGGATATTGCCAATAATCTGGTATCAAGGTGTAAGCAATCCAAGAAACCCAGTAAATGGCAGCAATGTGCACTAACTGATCCGCAACAAAAGTCCATAATTCATAACGCCCCCCATGAATCTGTTGTTTATTTATCTTTTTTTTCTCGATGTGGGCCTTCAATGCATCGATAACTAGATGAGGTCCTCCAATTAACAATCCTATAAATAAGCCAATTGCTGCTCCGCTCATCAATCTAAATAATAATCCATTGGGACTATATTCCACAAGTCCTAAAAGGGCAAAGAAAATGACATAGACACTAATAATGATTAGTACGTGCTTATATAAAGAACCACCACGCAAACCATCATGATATTTTCCGAGGCACATGGAATGAAATTGGAGATAAAAGTCTCCTATTACATGCAAGATTAGTAAAAAAACAAAAAGTTTAGCCATAACTAAAGACGTTTTATTGCATAATATATCTCACCCCTTTTTGTTAGCTTGATATCACTAATAAGATAACAATCTAAAAAGGATTAGAAGGTTAAGACCTGCAAATGTAGTACTTTTCTTTGAATAATAAGATAATCCTGTAGAAAAGTTTAATAATTGAGGCTTAAGTTCCAATAAGATACCTTAAGATGCAAATGAATATAATTCACACGTCTGGGGCTTCAATAAAAAACGTCTTTATCTGTTTCTTGCTATGTTAAATCTATTATAAATATCAAGTTATATAAAACGAATAAGCAGAGTCTTAATAGACGAAAACTTCAGTTGGCTACTTCAATGGATATGAGCAATAATCTAATCAATCCAACTAACTTATAAAAAAATCTCATGTTGGTATATGCGTAGCTCAGATTTGAAGTTTTTGCTTCTGATCTGTGTGTCGAAGTTGGATTATTCTTATTGACTTCTTTATATTTTCATTATTACTTGTCTCAGATTTGGATTTGTGGATTTTGTTTCTTTTTTTATCGGATTTTCTTTTATCGTCAAAACTTGTGTTTTTAGATTCCAGATTACGTCTAGTGTTTTTGTCTAATACAATAATTTCATCAAAAAACTCTTTAAGTCTTTTGAACTCTCCATTTTTACCTTTTCTTAATTCTTCTATTATATCTTTTAGATTTTTCTTTTTGTGGACATTATTCAATATTATTGTATATGGTTCATTTTGAGCTTTGTTCTTTTGCTTATTTTGAATGCATGGATTTCCTTTGCGCTGTTCATCTTTTTCTTTTTGCTTCCAAAGTGATAATGCTGTGTTTTGATTCGATAAATTACATGCTGTATGTCCTATTGTTATATTACTCAAAGCATTGAAATCGATGAAATAAATTTTTTCTTTAGACCGATTATTTTTTGCGAATATTGTTTGGATCTTTCTCAGATGGTTTTCAGCATCCACAGTGGATGCATCATCTTTGCCCAATTCTTCCTTTCTGATGGCAAGAGCTTTTTGACAAATATCAAATGCATTTCTAAAATCATGTCGAGACATTAATAGATTGACATAATCCATGTATATTTCCGCCATTAATAAATGCCTTGAACCATATTTCCTATTACAAATATTATAAGCTTCATTCAAATAAAAAAGAGCTTCTTCGGAATCCCCGTTCTGAAGGAACTCCATACTTTCTTTCTTCAATAAAGCTATAATCTTCTCTGCTCGAGTACACTCATAATTAACTTTTTCAAATTTATCTATCGTATTTGATAGAACATCCCATCCTAAACGCAATAAGTTATTGTTAACACCTGCTCTGCTAATTTTCATTATTTCTGCAACATCTTTATCCCGATCTGTTTGCAGTCTGTAGAACATTGTTTCACATTGACGATTCGTGGCCTGGTCTATCGTGAAATTTAACAATGGCTCATCAATGGGGATTTCGAAAATATCACGCAAATCAGGCGACAATACGACCTGGAAACCATATAATCGCTTGCTTTTCATCATGGCTAATGTTCTACCAGATAAATATATGGCTTCGCCATCCATGATGTCCAAGTCTTTATTTACCATTCGCATCTTGCCAATGCCAATAGCTAATCGTAAGCCATGTCGAAGGAATTCTTCATCAGCAATGCCGTCCGACGGAACAAACGATTTAACCAGAGTTTTTAGCAATAATGCAATCCTTAAGGAATCTTTAGGGTCTTTTATTACACACTCAATACTGTCTCCCTTGACCAACCTGCCCCAGAAACCTGAATATTCTTTGGTAAGCTGATCTAAGGTCGCTTTTATTTGCTGAGTCAATCGCATTAACTCTTTGGGTGAGAGCGAGGTGGATGCGACGATGTCAGCAGAAATTGTTGCACATAGTTTCATAGCGCTATCTGAGTTTAAAATAATAGCAAGATTGCTTTGTTTTCTATTACATACTTTAGTCATAAAACAGTTAACTAAACCTTAGTTCGTTCCCGTTTTTGTGGATTATTGCGCATTTACTTTTTGGCATGAAAATGCGATAAATTGTCACTAGTGCAATCAAATATAGATTGCTTTGTCGTTATGCAAGTGATTTTACTTGCATTTGTTAATTGAAAGCAAATTCGCTTTCAAATACGCGAGTGCAAATGTATATCTATTTTTTGAGGTGACCAAATTTTTTTTGATTTTTTTATATAAAAAAAGATAAATAACTCAGAAGGGAGGTATTGAGATTGTGTGCTAAAAATATTAATGTAATTTCTGCCTACTCGTTGAGGGTGGTGGTGATGTAGTCGCGGGGGAGGCCGAGGGAGACGGCGGTGTTGATGTCGCGGTTCATGTCGTCGCGCTGGAAACGGAGTTTGTTGAGTTTGGCGCGCAGGACGTACAGGTAGGGGTCGTCGGGGGTGATGCCGAGGGCGGTGCGGATGTCTTCTTCGGCGTCGTTGAGGCGTTTGGTTGCCAGATAGCAGTCGGCGCGGTGTGCCAGCAGTTGAGCACTGGGCTGCACCTTGATGACCTGGGTGAAGAGTTCGGCGGCACGGGAGTAATTGCCGTTGCGCTTGTACAGCAGGCCCATTCCCTCGTGGTAAAGGCCTGAATTGGGGTTGATGCGCCTGATTTCGTTAAAGAGGTCCTCGGCACGTTTGGTGTCGCCGCGTTCCATGGCAATCACGCCGAGCGAATAGCGTGACTCGGTGTCGTACATGTCGAGTTCGCACACGCGCTCGTAATCGTCAACAGCGCGCTCAATGCTGTCAAGCTCGACGTAGAGAGCTGCGCGGTTGAGCAGCAGCGTCACGGCATGGGGTGTCATGTCGAGGGCCAGAGTGTAGTTCTTGACTGCCTCTGAGAGTTTGCCCTGATAGCGTTGCAGAGTGGCGATGTTGCTCAATACCATTGAGTTGGACGGGTTTTCGGGGTCAGCCATGAACGCCTTGAGCAGCCATTGTTCGGCAATGGGCCAGTCATGGCTATAGATGTAGTTTTGTGCCGAATCGATGTACTGGAAATAGGGTGTCTCGGTATCGATGTCCACGATATAAGGCGTTTCGGCCTTTTTTTCCTTGGGTTTCAATCCCCGTTCCACCTTCATATTCTCATCGCCAATAGAGTTGATGACCTGTGCCCCACCCTGCAGCCACGCGAGCGCCGCAGCAGCCACAACGAGCAATAACCGTGATAACTGATTCTTCATTCTTGCCAATGGATAAAACGGATAAAACGGAGATAACGGAATTTCTCACTCCTAACTCCTAATTCCTAATTCCTAACTCCTAATTCATTAACTATTAACATGGACGTCCATCTGCGGGAACGGGAAGCGGATGCCATGCTTCGGGAACTGCTTGTAAATCTGCTCATTGACATCATACAGCACGCTCCAATAGTTGGGAATCTCGGTCCAGGCTCTCACGATTAAAGTCACCTGGCTGTCATCCAGGCTCTCGACGTTGACGCTGGGCATATAGTTGGGCTTGGGTATCAGGGCGGCGAGGCGTGCCTCGTGTTCCTCGCGCAATTCCTCAGCACGGCGGCGGTGCCAGTGGAACAGGCGCTTCCACCACGGCTCTTTTTCCTCCTGTTCGGGCTGCTCGGTGGTTTCCTGGGGCTCTTCAGTTTCCTTGACGTCGGCATCGGTGTGGACGATGCGCGGGTCGGCTGCAAGGATGTCGAGTGCCACCTTGCGGGCTACATCAACGTCGTCACCGTAGCTGATGCCCACACGCCACTCCACGCGGTGATAGGGCTCGGCAGTGAAGTTCTTGAGCGAACTGGTGGCGAGTCCACCGTTGGGGATGACGATGCGGTCGTTGTTGTAGGTGTTGATGACGGTATTGAAAATCTGGATTTCCTTGACGGTACCCTTCAGGTCGCCGAATTCAATGTAATCACCAACCTTGTAGGGTTTCATGAGCAGGATGAGCACACCACCGGCAAAATTCTGCAGCGTGCCGCTCAACGCCATACCGATAGCGACACCGGCACTGGCAAAGATGGCGATGAACGAACTCGTCTCGATGCCCAGCACGCCGATGACCGTGATGATGAGCAGGAAGAGCAACGTGATTTTGATGAACGATAGCAGGAACGAAGTCAACGAGCGCTCAAAGCCCTTACGCACCATGATGGCACGCGCCAGCCTATAGATCTTGTTGATGATGAACTTGCCGATATAGAAAATCACGATGGCGGCAAGGATGCGCAGTGCCAGCGAAATCAGTTGGCTTGACAGCGACGTCATCAGGCTACCCAGGTCCAAATACTTGAAATGGTCAACGAGTTTGCCGGGCGTCATAGCCGCAATCGAGTCGGGGTGCAACTGCTGTGCCAGCGAGTCCACGCGTGAGGTCACCACATTGGTTGCCTCCTGTATCTTGTTGGCAGCCACGGTATCGGGCGCCACGGGAATCTGCAATAATGTCTTATCCAATAACATAGTTCATGCGATTTTAGCGCAAAGGTAATATCAATCGCTCTAAAAAAACATTAAAACCCCGCTAAATAACGTCAAAGCCACAGGAAAAAGCTGCTATCCACACGATTAACGCTAGATATCAAGCATGGAAATTGGGGGCATTGCCATTTTTTTTGAAAAAAAACCGGATTTGTGCTTTTTGACATGGCGCACGGCATTGGCACGGTTGTAATTTTGCAGCGTCAGAACGATACAAACCATTTTAAACATCATTTGATACCATGAGAACACCAAACAACCAAGAACGACACATCCGTGTGCTGCATGCCGCCTACCAGGCGTGGATGAACGCTGCAGGGCTGAGGCAGGCACGGCTGAGAAACAAGCGGTTCACCTACGGCGACCAATGGGGCGACATCACCAGGGACTACCAGGGACGGCTGATGACCGAGGGCGAACACCTTGCCCAACAGGGTTGCCAACCCATCACCAACAACCTGATTCGCCAAATGGTGAAAACCATCGTGGGACGTTTCCGCTCACAATACATCAAGCATGAAGGCGACAATGCCACCCTATCACCCCTGTCACCCGTTGCAACGGCAAACGAACTCGATGAACTCGACAGCCGTGCCCTCGAGGAGTTTCTTATCTCGGGGTGCTGTGTACAGCGAGTGGAAACGTGCCATGAGCCCGGAGAAAGCGAGCACATAAGGGTCGATAACGTGAACATCAACCGGCTGTTTGCCAGCACGATGAACGACACCCGCGCTTGGGACTGCGAACTCATCGGACAACTGCATGACCTGAACATCGCCCAGCTGCTGCGCCGCGTGGCAGGCGGCAACCAGCGCAAGGCGGCATGGGTGCGCCGCCTGTACACCGACAATGCCGAGAGCCGTCTTGCCGACTTTACCACCCGTCTGGGCGCCGACTCACAACTGGGCATCGACTTCTGGCACACCAGCGACGGCAAGTGCCGCGCCATCGAGGTATGGACCCTCGAGAGCCGTGAGGTCATCGTCTGCCACGACCGTCGCGAGGGGACGCTCAGTGTCGAGCCTGCCAGCCAACTGCATCGCCTGAAGGGCCGTCCCGAAGTGTCCACGCGATGGGACATCGCTACCGTGTGGCATTGCCGATGGTTCAGCCCGATGGGCGACCTGCTGTGCGAGTATGACTCGCCGTGGCAACACGGGAAACACCCGTTTGTTATCAAGTTGTACCCCCTAACTGACGGCGAGGTCCATGCCGTTGTCGAGGACATCATCGACACCCAGAAGCACGTCAACCGCATGATTTCACTACTGGACCAGGTGATGCGCAGCAGCGCCAAAGGCGTGCTCCTGTTCCCCGAGACCGCATTGCCCGACGGATGGACGTGGGAAGACGCCCGCCGTTGCTGGTCCAGCGCCAACGGTCTGCTGCCCTACAACCCTCAATTCAACGACAACAAACCCGAACAGATCAGTGCCAATGGCACCAACATGGGCGCATACCAGATGATAGAGCTGCAGATGAAACTGTTTGAGGAAATCAGCGGCGTCAACGGTGCCTTGCAGGGCAAGACACCAACGGGCAACAGCGTCCACGCCTACCAGCTGCAAAGCGAGAACGCCAGCATTGCCTTGAGCGACGTGTTTGACACGTTCCAAGCCTTTCGCCGTCAGCGCGACCGGAAAATCAATGGTCTTTAGGGACCACACAAATTATTAACTTTAAATCATTAAAACCATGAACAACGAACAAGAAAACCGAGAACCGGAACTGAAGAGGCCCAACGTGGTGACGCCACCGCCTTTTCGTCCACAAGATGAACTTCAAGCCCAGGAGCAGACCGCCTCCCCCACCCTTGCCGAGCGCATTGACGCCCTCGGGCTTGACGAGAACGCCACTGCTGCCTTGCGGCAACTCACCGAAGGGATAGACGCCGAAACCCTCACCCCTGATTTACTCAACACATTGGCTCGTGGCATCACCCACGATAATGACGTGGAGAATGCCGATGCCGCAGGCTACCTGCGGGGGCGCAACGAGAAAATCGAGGCTGTGCTGCATCCCGAGCCAGAGCAACCTGATGAAAGCGACACTACCCCTGTTTTCCCCCACTACAACCGTCGCAGCATCTGGGACGCGCTCTAGTTAATAGTTAACAGTTAATCGTTTCTGAGCGGTGAGAACAACTCTGCGAACTTTGGGCAGCAAGCTTCTCTAAACACTAAACACTGAACTCTAAACTGCGAGCATAGCGAGCATCTTTAAACTTTAACCTTTAATCTTTAAACTTTTAAAAAGCCATGAACATTCTTAATTTTACCCAGGCGATGCGCTGGATGCGCCGCCACAAGAAGTTAGTCATTTTTGTTATCACGATGATTCTTATTGCCATTCTCGCCTCGTGCATCACTGGAGGCACTACGGGCAATGCCATGCTGGCCGTGGGAATGATTATCGGTGGAATTGATGATGGCAAGCACGTCGTTGACGGTCCCCTCACCACCGACCTCTCCAATGAAGGCTCTCCCGAGCTGTTGCTCAACGAGATTGACCAGCAAATCGTGAAAATCCGTCCCATGTCCACCCCTATCGACCAGATTTCGCGCTACGCCGGTAGCAAGCACAGCGGCAGTATGGTCGTGGACTATTACAGCGTCGACACCAAACCCACTACTACAGTGTTGAGCCAGAACGTGAGCGAGTCAGACGTATCGGATGGTGATGAAACGCCCATTACCGTCATCAACACCGAGGACAACGACATCTTTGACCCCACCGACACGATTCTCGTGCAAAACACACCGGGCTTTGAGCCTGACGGTACCACCGAGAGCGGCCAGGACCTGATGCTCTATGTCGTCAGCCGCGACAAAAACGGCGTGTCGGTCATCGCAGTCAACGGTCCCACCTTTAACAACGTGCGCAACTGCCTGCCCAGCATCGTCAGGGGAATACCTCTGGTACGCATGGGACGCGCCGCCAGCGAACTCGATGTGCAGTCCCCCCAGTTCGAGTCATTGCCCAAGAAGAACCGCAACCTCTGCCAGATTTTTAAGATGCAGGTTGAGCAATCCACCCTGCAGCGCCTTGCCAACAAGGAAGTGGGCTGGACGATGAGCGACCAGGAAGAGGCAGCCGTCTATGACATGCGTCTGGGCATGGAGAAGTCCTACCTGTTTGGTGTAGCACGCCAGCTGTGGGACAATACCAAGAAGGAGTATGTCTATTTTACCGGCGGCATCTGGAATCAGGCCGGTAAGGACTTCTGCATCGAGTCATCGACCGAGTTCAATGCCAGCAGCATGGTGGACCTGATGCACGACGCCTTCACCGGGAACGCCGGCAGCAAGCGCAAGATTCTCATTGGCGGCAGCGACCTCATCAGCCGCATCAGCAAGTTCGACTACAACCGTGTCATCACTGCTGGTCAGCATGTCAGCAAATGGGGTATCGACTTCACCGAGTTGCGCTCGAAGTTCGGTTGCCTGTACCTGCTGCTGAGCGAGGTGTTTGACGAGGTGGGCATGAGCGAATGCGGCATCGTCATCGACCCCGAGTATATCCAGAAGTACACTCATATCCCCTTCAGCACCGAGCAGCTCAACCTCAAGAAGAGCGGCGTGCGCAACGTGGACGCACTGGTGATGACCGAGGCCTCGTGCCTGGTGCTGCGCTATCCCAACGCGCACATGCGCATCACGACGCGATGAAGTACTTCACCATCAAGGAACTGACCCGATCGGCGACCGCCCAACATCTGGGCATCGACAATACGCCACCTGCCAGCGCCGTCAAGGCACTGCATGCCCTGGTTGACAACGTGCTCGACCCGTTACGCCAGGCGTGGGGCGGTCCCATCATGGTCAACAGCGGCTATCGCTGCCCCGAACTGAACAAGCTGGTGGGCGGCACCCCCTACAGCCAACACCAGCGCGGAGAAGCCGCCGACATCACTGTCGGGTCACAGTCGAGAAACCGCCGCCTGCTGGCTCTCATCAAGCGCCTCGACCTCCCCGTTGACCAATGCATCGACGAGAAAGGCTGCCGCTGGATCCACGTGAGCCACCGCACCGGCAACAACCGCCGCCTCTACATGAAATTCTGAAGGCAACGCTAATGCGTTATATTAGAAAAGAGAATCTGCCATTATTTTGGCAGATTCTCTTTTCTAATATCCGAGCTAAGTGTATGTTTTACAAAGGGGCCTAATGTTTCAATTCAAAATGTTATTCTTAATCAAGGGCACCTTTAGCGCCTGCATACTATTGTATGTTGACAGGTGATTATATTTATAGATAATAAACTAAACAAATATAGTAAAACATGGAAGATAGAAAATACCTAGAAAGATTTGCCTCTAAGGTTAAAACCCTTAGAGAGAAGAAAGGTTTATCTCAAGAAAAATTAGCGGAGTATGCCGGTCTTCACCGCACTTATATTGGCATGGTGGAAAGACTTGAACGAAATCCGTCCTTAATAAGTATTTATAAAATTGCGAATGGATTAGGCGTTGAGCCCAAAGTACTTTTTGAATAATAAGATTATGGCACAAAAAACAAAAGACCCTACACTTCTTCATCAAACTGATACTGGTACAAAAGGCAGAAAAAGAGGTCATTTATATGAGTCGACTTTAGTATCGAAGCTGAATAAACTTGACATGCCTTTTTATAAAACTCCTGCTAATTCAGCCTATGTTGAAAAGGGCAAGCCAGAGCTTATTCTTTTAAATAAAATACTGAATTATCTTGGATGGGAATCTTGTTCCTCAATTCAGGCTTATCACACAGGCAAACTTGCAACAGCAGAATATGGCGAAAAAGAAGTTTCTATTGATGGGCAGTCAATAACAAAGAGTAAGAGTGACGTGACTATCAAACTTGTTGCAACAGATGGCACATCAAGAATAATCGGTGTGTCTGTTAAACAATGCAACAATTCCACTCCTACAAATGCTCAAGTATATTTTTCGACTGCGACTGCATTTTATGAGTTGGTTGTTGAAAGTGGATTTAATTTATCTCACAATGCACTTATTGCCATGAAACAATTTTGTGGTGATCTTGGCTATAGGCCTTGTGATGATGGAGACTGTTCAACAAGACTATACACTGATCAAAGGTATTTTTGGGAAGAAATCGACACAAAAGGCAAGAGAGAGTGGGAAGAGTTATTTACTAATCATCAAGATATAATAACAAGATTGCTACTTCAAACGGGTTATAAAGGTGACCCATGCCCACCAGAAATCATTCTACATAAAACTAAAAAAGCGACTCCTGACAATGAAGAAATTGCAATTTTTTCATTGGATGAATTTATTCAATTATCCCATAATTATGGCCCATTTACTTTCCGCAAGTACAAGGTAAATAAAGGCCGTTACAAGGAACCTAAAGGCGTAGAACATTTAGCACCTAGGTTTGGAATTGTGCAGATGCAACGGGGTGGACAAAAAAAACATCCATCACAACTACAATTTAATTTAAAAGCTGGATACTTTTATCGTCCTCCTTTCTCAACAAAAGACCAATAGACATTCATAACCTCATTGATGGTCAATGTAATGGCTTTTTATAAATAAAGCGATTCGGTATGCCAGAAGTGGTGGTACAGCGTTACCAATAGTAGTTCGTACCACACCATCTTTTCCTTCAATCTTAAAAGAATCAGGAAAACTCTGCAATCTCATAGCTTCTCTGATTGTCAATGACCTCGTCGCTATTGGATGCACATTATTGCTTCCAGAAATCATGCCAAAAGTGGTTTGGACTGTAGCACCAGGTTCATTCCATACTTGCCTTTTATACGTTGTATTGTAACCCGATGGTGGCCTTAAGGATGGGTCTTCATTATCATGTGCGCTTTTACCTTCTGGAACATTATAAAGCCATCTGATAACATGTTCCGGATGGGCTACTGCCTTGTGATACTTATCTGATTTAGATTTCTCACCAGCTTCAAGGAACTCTAAATCTGAAACAGCATCACCAAAAGTGAAATAAGGTTGTTTTGCAAATAACCCATTCACATCACCACAGATAGTATCTGCAATTACCGGTTGAAGATTAAGATCCTTTCTTATTCCAATAAAAATAACCCTTTCTCTATTTTGCGCAACTCCATAATCAGCGGCATTTACAATAAAGAATCGGCTGTTGTATCCAATTTCTGCAAACGTATTTAGGATGTCATCCTTTACAAAGTTGCCATCAGGATTTTTCATAGAGGTGAGCAGTCTTACGTTCTCCATCAAAATCACTTTCGGCTTAACTCTATTTGCAATCTTTAGATAGTAGCTAAACAGTGTATTTCTTTTATCAGAAATATCCCTTTTACCCGCTAAACTAAAACCTTGACAAGGTGGTCCCCCGGCAAATAAATCAATTTCAGGATAATATTTGAGGATATCATCTATTTCCTCATCAGTAATCTCCTTTATATCGTTTGCAAGAAATTTTACATCTGGAAAATTCTGCCGATAAATAGCTTTATAGTCTTCTTCAAGTTCGTTAGAAGCTACAATCTTGAAACCTGCAGCAGTTATTCCATAACACAAGCCACCACATCCTGCAAAAAAAGAAATGGCAATTGGGCAATTCTCACGTTTCTTATTAAACTCTAGTTCCAAAATCCTAAGACTTTGAAGATAAGCTTCGTTATTTGGAGTTCTGACATAACCTCTTCTTGGATTATCAGCAACAATTGATGAAGAGAATTTTTCCTTAGAAATCCGCTTCTTCTTTCTGACAGCAACTAACCCGTTTCTAATTTCATCAAAGGCTTTTGATATGCGTTCAATTTCATCAGGCAACGGTTTTTCTTTTCCCAGTTCAAGGGATGATAATCTATACTGACGCATATTGATCATTTCCGAAAACTGAGCTTGACTAATACCTAACTCTTCTCTTATTTCTCGAATATTCAGCATATCTTGAATAGTTACGTCCGTTGCTTCTATACATAATCCATTTTTCAGCATTAAGTAGAGGTTGAGGAAAGATATGAACAAAAAAAACTATGCCATATAAGTGGATTAGTAAGTTCTTCGGCGGACATGTGCAATTGCCTGTGATGACTAGTCAAATAAATACTCGTTTATTAATATCAACTAAGAATCACAAGTGCAAAGTTACTAAAAATCCATCATATTGTCAGCATTGCTATACTAAAACTTGTGAAAGAAGAAATAAACCATCCCCACTCTAGAATGGCAAACTATTCTAAAGGTGATATTACTGAGTAATGTAAGAGGGGTTATAGGAGGATGAGGAGGAATATCTGGGCGATGATGACGCGGAGGAACATACTCAGGGGATAGACAGCGGCAAGTTCGACTACAACCGTGTCATCACTGCCGGTCAGCATGTCAGCAAATGGGGTATCGACTTCACCGAGTTGCGCTCGAAGTTCGGTTGCCTGTACCTGCTGCTGAGTGAGGTGTTTGACGAGGTGGGCATGAGCGAATGCGGTATCGTCATCGACCCCAAGTATATCCAGAAGTACACTCATATCCCCTTCAGCACTGAGCAACTCAACCTCAAGAAGAGCGGCGTGCGCAACGTGGACGCACTGGTGATGACCGAGGCCTCGTGCTTGGTGCTGCGCTATCCCAACGCGCACATGCGCATCACGACGCGATGAAGTACTTCACCATCAAGGAACTGACCCGATCGGCGACCGCCCAGCATCTGGGCATCGACAACACGCCACCTGCCAGCGCCGTCAAGGCACTGCATGCCCTGGTTGAAAACGTGCTCGACCCGTTACGCCAGGCGTGGGGCGGTCCCATCATGGTCAACAGCGGCTACCGCTGCCCCGAACTGAACAAGCTGGTGGGCGGCACCCCCTACAGCCAACACCAGCGCGGTGAAGCCGCCGACATCACCGTCGGGTCACAGTCGAGAAACCGCCGCCTGCTGGCTCTCATCAAGCGCCTCGACCTCCCGTTGACCAATGCATCGACGAGAAAGGCTGCCGCTGGATCCACGTGAGCCACCGCACCGGCCACAACCGCCGCCTCTACATGAAATTCTGAATCTCAATGTAAACTCATCACCTAAAAAAGAAGGGTCTGCCTGAATTGTGGCAGATCCTCTTTGCTTTACCGATTAACTTAAAAACATACAAAAAAATGACTTCTGCTGTTTATTATAGTTGATCGTCTAGATATAGTGGGGATGAGAAGATTGTATTATTGTTATTCGGTTTCTTCAAAATAATCAGTATCTATTCGCTTTACCACATAAGCCTTCTTGACACTTACGCCAAGGTTATATTCAATCATATATGCAGTAAGTTGTTTACCATCAATTAGCACAATTTTCTTGCTCAGATTCTCAACATACTTCTTGGCATCTTTAGAATATGTGGAAGTAGTAATAAACACTCCCTTAGAAGCTTTTACTTCATCTAAAGCACCTGCGAACTGCTGCACTATAGGTTTACCAACAACTCCAATCCATCTTTTTGCTTGAATGTAGATTTTATCTAATCCAAGCTTATCTTCTTTTATAATACCATCCACGCCACCATCCTTGTTAGCTTGAGTTACTTCAGCAGCATCTTTATAATCACCGCCATACCCCATAGATACTAACAAATCAACTACCAACTTTTCAAAAAACTTTGGTGACAGGTTCATTATCATAGAAAGCAGTTCATCAGATAGAGATTCATTGATGCTCTTATAGGCATCTTCAAGAGCATCAGTTGGAGTAATACCTAATGAAGCTATAGTAGGCTTAGTGGGGATAACTTCTTTTTTAGTCTTCTTTCCAGCAGCATATTCTGCAAATTCTTTATACTCCATCAAATCATTGATAGCAAGGGTGTTGTGGTGGGCTAGATACTCTTTACCCCTTTCGGTAAGTTTCCAAATTCCCCTTTGAGGAATCTCAATAAACAAAGTCCTCCTGAAGTACTGTCTACACCAGCCAATCCTATCGGCTACTTGGGTGGTGTTCCCTCCCTGAGTTGTTAGTGCAAGATCATCTTCAGTTAGTTTGAAATGAGCAACCAACTTTTCCTTCATATCCTTATTGGATATTTCCCCATCTTTCAACATTAATAGGAATGGGTATAAGAATTCTTCAAATGTGGGTATCATAACTATTTATTTCGTTGTTTTATAATTAACTATTATAATTGGTTTTCCTTTTTCTTTGGCATATCCAACAGTAAACTTGGTGATAATTTACCATTCTAAAATACCGATCCTAATTATTCAACTTATATTATTTAGAAGTCTGAATAGAAATCTTTCTCGATTCTAATCTTACGTTTAATTTCGGCAAATTCTTTTTTCAATACTTCACCCATTTTATCTTCCTTCCATTCTTTATCAAATACACCTCTATCATACTCAAATCGCATCTTAATAATACCACCACAAAGCTGCGAAAGAGTTTCTTCTGACACTTCATAGAAAGCATTTAGATAATAAATAAACTGGAATGCATCAACAGCCTTTACAAGATAATAAGCATCATCCATTGCTCTCAGTTCAACTACTTTGTCATCTTTATTCTTTAATAGAAGCCTCATTCCCTTCTTAACACTAAACTCTGACTTAAAAGAAGGTGTTATAGCAATAGCATAAGTTGAAACTTCCTCAGAACCAGAATAGCACAGACTTACAAGTAATTCAACATCATCCGTTAAATCCGATACATGAACTGGGTCACCTGTGATAAGCCTTACTCCTTCACTAGTAACTTCATCTGCAAATATTCCTTGTGCATATGATATTGTGCACATGGCATAGAGGAATGCTATCAAAAAAATCCTTTTCATAGTAATAAAAAGCGTTTTGTCAATAGGTTGCAAATATAAGCACAAAAATAGAAATACTAAGCATTATTTACTTATATTTTGTGGTAAGGTTGTTAAATAGAGTATATATAATTTTGATAGTTATTCTAAAATTCGATTGTCGAGAGAGGGATTGTGCTGTGGCACGAGAAAATGAAGGCAATTATTTAGGGCAACCATTGACGTTGAGGTCGATGGTTGCCCTTGTTTTTGGGGGGTAATGCAAGAGGGTTACAGGACGTTGAGGTCGATGGTTGCCCTTGTTTTTGGGGGGTAATGCAAGAGGGTTACAGGACGTTGAGGTCGATGGTTGCCCTTGTTTTTTGGGGGTACAATGCAAGAGGGGTTACAGGAGGATGAGGAGGAGTATCTGGGCGATGATGACGCGCAGGAACATGCTCAAGGGATAGACGGCGGCATATGCGACCGAGGGGCGGTCGCTGCCGAGGGTATCGTTGGCATAGTTCATTGCCATGGGATTGGCCATCGCACCGCTGAGCATACCGCAGACGGCGGCATAGTCGATGTGCGCCAAGCGCAGTGCCAGCCACCCTACCAGCAGCACGGGGATGACGGTGAGCAGGAAACCCATTCCTACCCATAACAGTCCCTCGGGGCGCACTACAGTAGCGAAGAAATCAGGACCCGACGCCAATCCCAGACACGCCAGATATAACGCCAGACCGATAGAGCGCAGCATGAGGTTAGCGCTCGAGGTGGTGTAGGCATTGACGTGAATGCGGGGGCCGAAGGCTCCAATCAGGATGCCTGCAATGATGGGACCGCCAGCCAGCCCCAACTTGACCGGTGCGGTGATGCCGGGCAGAATAATGGGAATGGAGCCGATAACCAGTCCCAGCACCATGCCCAGGAAAACGGTAATCAGGTTGGGTTCGTCCAGCATCTTGACGGCATTGCCCACCTCCTTCTCGACGTTCTTGAGCGCCTCGCGGTGGCCCACAACGATGATGCGGTCACCCAGCAGCAAGCGCAGGTCGGGCGTCGCCAACAGTTGCAATCCGCCTCGGTTCACACGGCTGATGTTCACGCCATAATGCTTACGCAGGCGCAGGGAACCCAATTTGCGGCCATTGATTTCGGGTTTGGTAACAAGAATCGCCTGTGAAACAAGGTCACTGTCGATGGCGTTCCAGTCGATGTCCTCCTTGTTCCAGTCGGTATTTTCCTGTTTGCCGAAAAGGACTTGCATCGCCTCGGCATCATCATGGTCACGCATAATCACCAGCAAGCGGTCATCGCGCATGAGCACGGTGTCGGCCTCGGGGATGGTCACCTTGCCATCACGCCACAAGCGTGAGATGACAAACTGACGAGGGCTGATGCGTGCCAAGTCGCCCACGGTTTTGCCGATGATGCCCTCGTTGCGCACCTGATAGGTGGCGATAAAAGTGTGGTCAGCCTCTTCCTCGCTGTCATCAATGAGATGGTCACTGGCGCGCACCAGCACCTTGCGCATCAAGGCGAAAGCCAAGATAACGCCCACGACACCCAAGGGATAGGTCACCGCACAACCCAGCGCAGCACCACTCTCGGGCTGATGCAACTGTGCTAAGGTCTGCTGGGCTGCAGCAAGCGCAGGTGTATTGGTCGTGGCACCGCACATGATGCCCACCGCATCGCTCAGGCTGATTCCCATCAACGGCAACAGCAGAGTGAGCACCGTGCCCACCAACACCACAGCCAGCGCCCACATGTTGAGCGACAGACCTGACTTGTGGAACGAGCTGAAGAAACCGGGTCCCACCTGAAGTCCCAAAGCATAGACAAACAGGACAAGGCCGAAATTCTGTGCATATTGCAGCATATCGGCATCTATCGACAAGCCCAGATGACCTGCCAGAATACCCAAGAAGAAGACAAAAGCCACACCAAGCGACACCCCAAGCACCTTGATTTTGCCAAGGGCAAGACCACAGGCACACAACAATGACAGCACGACTACCGCCTGCACTGCCGAGTGGGTCAAAAATATGTCGCTCAACCACTGCATCTTCAAGAAATATAATCCATTATCAATCGGTTAACCGCCTGTGCCACACGCATCAAGGTAACCTGTGTATCCATCGCTTCTTCAAGCGGCAAACCGTCGCTCACGGCAATGGCACGTACCAAGCCAGCGGCTACAGGGTCAAAATCGGGCGCTATTGCACCGCAGAGTGCTGCAACGGGGATACCGTGCTCTTGCGCCATCCTAATGACACAGCTAGGTCCCTTGCCCATGAGCGTCTGGTTGTCAAGACGTCCTTCACCCGTGATGACCAAGTCTGCGCCATCGAGGGCTGCGGCAAGACCGTTACGGGAAAGGACGTAGGGAGCGCCAGGCAGCAATTCACAATCGAGCAGGTGCATCATCAAGGCAGGAATGCCTCCCGCCGCGCCACAACCAGCCTTGCTGGCGATGTCGTCACCGACAATCGAGGCGACATGAGCCATGCCGCGCTCCAACTGCTCTACTTGCCCGGTCGAAGCACCCTTTTGCGGAGCAAAAACCTGAGCAGTTCCCCGTTCACCGCACAAGGGGTTATCCACATCAGTCAATAGTGTGAATTTACACTTTTTAACTGTTTGAGGGATGCCTGAAGTCTCGATATGGACAATTTTTTCAAGGCTCTCGCCGCAAGGATAAAGGTGATGGGACTCGGCATCAAGGAATTCGGCACCCAGGGCACAAAGAATGCCCATTGCCGCATCGCAGGTCGCCGAGCCGCCCAATCCGAGCACGATGTTGCGGCTCCCCCGTTCCATCGCATCACGCATCAACAGTCCTGTTCCCAGCGTCGAAGCCCGCATCACGTCGCGGTCATCATGGGGAAGCAATGCCAGACCGCTCGCGGCTGCCACCTCGATGAGGGCGGTGCCGTCGTCACACAGGAAGTATCGGGCTGTGACCGGAGCCTGTTGCATCAATGGGCCTATCGTGGGCATGGTTATCCACTGCCCCTCGCTTGATGACGCCAGCACCTCGGTCGTGCCGTCACCACCGTCGGCGACAGGGACTGATACCGTTTTTATACCATCAAAGCCGCACAAGATTGCTTGTGCGGCCTCGTTAAGTTGCTGAGCCGTTGCCGAACCTTTGAACTTATCAAATGCCAGAACGACCTTCATGGCAGTTTACATTTACAGGTTACGCTTTTAACCTACCTTAACCACCAGGAAATTGGACTTCTCCCAGAAACGGCCAGGATTCAAGATGCGCAGCACCTTGGAGCCACCCTGATCAACAATCTCATAAGAGTCCTTGGGATGGTTGGTCATCACCTGTGCCTTGTTATTGTGCAAGGGGATTTCATTGAGCGTGCGGCGGTCAGCCTTGGTGAAATAAGACATCTCGAAGTCGCCCTCTAAAATCTTGGTTTTGCGCAGGAAACCCGTCTCGATAATCTTGTGATTCTTGAGTTCCTTCTTGGAACCGATGACATAGTAGCAAGTGTTCAGGTTGGTTACCTCGTGAGTCAGTTGCTTGGATTCCTGTTGGGCAGCCTCTTTCTCCTTGGTCACCGTCTTGTTGACGGTGTTCAGCGAGTCTACGCTCTGGTTCAGGTTCTTAATCTGGATATGGGCAGCAGCCAGTTGCTCGGTCAGGCCGTTGATGGTCTTCTGCTGGTCTTCAAGCTGTGCCTTGAGGTTAGCAATGCTCTTCTGCATCGTCGCATTGTAGTTGGTGGACTGCTTGAGGCGCTTCTCAAGGTCGGCCAGACGCTGCTTGTGCTTGTTGATGGACTCCTGGATGAGTACGATGTCATCACGCAGCTGTTTCTTGCGGTCAGCGGTCTCGCCGCTCAGGTTGTTGACCGACACGATATCCTCAAGTTCCTTGATTTGGTTCATACCGTCAGCAATGTCGCCCATGAGCTGCATCAGGCTGTCTTTTTCGGCATTGGCCGTATTGATGGAATCCTGAAGGGCGGCATTGATGGAATCCTGGCGCATAGCCTCTTCATCCATCTTATTACCACGTTGACAGGCCGGCAAGACTGCCAAGCCAATCATCAACCATACAAAAAAGAAAATCCGTTTCATAACTATTTGAATTTATGGTTTATCAAGTCAAAAATATATTTCTCACACTCTAGCGCTCTTCTGCTTGAAGGCGGCATATTTGTCAACTTTGACCGCAGCCACGGGCGGACAGCCAGCCACGACAACGACAATCTCGCCCCGCGGCGCGTTGGCGGTAAAATACTCCACCAGTTCGCCCAGCGTGCCGTTGTGGGTGGTGTTGTGCATCTTGCTGATTTCGCGCACTACGCTGGCCTCGCGGTCGGCGCCGAAAGTCTCGGCAAACTGCTGCAAGGTCTTCAACAGGCGCAACGGCGACTCGTAGAAGACCATCGTCAAGGGTTGTTCCTTTAATTCTTCAAGTCGGGTGGCACGGCCTTTCTTCTGGGGCAGAAAGCCCTCGAAGACAAAACGGTCGCACGGCAGTCCCGAATTGACCAGCGCCGGCACAAAAGCAGTGGGGCCAGGCAAAGTCTCGACCTCGACGCCCTGACGGCGGCACTCGCGTGACAGCAGGAAACCCGGGTCGCTGATGCCCGGCGTGCCTGCATCGCTGATGAGTGCCATCACCGCCCCGCCCTGCAATTGTTCGACAACGGCTGCCACAGCCTCGTGTTCGTTGAACTTGTGGTGGCTGCGCATGGGGGTAGCTATACCGAAATGCTTGAGCAGCACGCCGCTGGTGCGGGTGTCCTCGGCAAGCACGGTGTCCACGGTCTTGAGCACCTCGATAGCCCGAGGTGTCATGTCGGCGAGATTGCCTACCGGTGTCGGCACTATGTATAACTTACCTGCCATCTCGGCTAAGATTGGCGTTCTTAATTACGCTGCTGGAAGTGATTGCGCACGATGTTCATGAAGTCCTGCACCACCTCGTTGTCGCGGTCCCACCCCAGTTGGGTGAAAAAGTACAACTCAGCGTTGCCATAGGTGCGCATCGCCTCGATGTGCTCGATAGCGGTGTCCAATGCGTTGGCGCTGTTGGCAAACAGCTCGCGCTGGAAACGGAAACGGTCGTTGAGTGAGATAGCCTTGCGGATGTCCTTAGACATGGTGCGCTGCAGTTTCTCATCCACCCTCAACGGTGCGTTGGTTTCTTCCACTACGGGGAAATCGGTGGGAACTGGTGGGATGGGCATTTCATCCTCAGGCTCGGGAAGCGCCTCATCCTCGGCATCGATAAACTCCACGGTGATGTCGGGCTCATCCTCGGCCTCAGGAATGACTTTGGGGTCGGGAGCAGGCGTCGGCTCGTCACTGTCATCAGGCATGTGGAACACGGGAGGCATCACTACCGGCTCGGCAGGTGTTGCGGGCTGCTCGTCGGCAGGTGCTTCAGCAGCAGGCGCTTCAGTATCCGATTCCTCATCTTCAACAGCTTCTCCCGGCTCATCTTCGGCCTCGATAAATTCCACAGTGATATCGTCGTCGGGTTCACGGTCCTCGACAGGTACCTGCTCGGGATTCTCTTCCTCATGCTGGGGCTCTTGATAGTCAAGCGTGAACACCTCTTTGAACTCTTCTCCATTGTCGTGCTGCCAGGTCTCGTCGGCATCATAATCCTCCTCGGGCAGATGCTCGGCCTCCTCTTGGGCTGGCTCTTGGGCTGGCTCTTGAACTGGCTCTTGGACTGGCTCTTGAACGTCGGCAGCAGGCTCGGGCTGGGCTTTCTCGGCAGGCTGGGCCTCAACGGGCTGGGCTTCGGGCTCTGCCGCTTTGAGCTCAACGCCACACATATCGGCGAGTTCACGCACCTTGCGTTTCAATTTATTGGTGATGACATCGGGCGTATTCTCCTCACCCAATCGACGGGTAACGAGCATCAGTCCTTCAATCTCATATACATGAGACAGCATTTTCTCTATCGACATGTCCATAATCTTCTGTTTCTTTGTTGCTTAGCGATAACTCGCCAAGGATTTGCTTTACATTCAACCTGCAAGTTTAGGCATTTTTTTTGAAACACCAACTATTTTCCCTCAAAAAGATTGCACAGGAAGACGCCGATTTGCTCTCGGATGCTGGCTTGAGAACAATTGAAGTTATTGACCAGCACGGCGAATGCATAGCGCGGTTCCTCAGCGGGATAATAGCCCACAAAACACTGCACATGGCGCATACTGCCCGACTTGAGCACGATGCGGTTACTCAACGGATTCTCCTTGAGCGTCTTGCCAGAGCGTCCCTCAGCCTTGGGCATCAGGTCGCACAGGCGCACACCGTCGAAACGGCGGTTCGCCATCATCGTGAGCATGTCGCCAAAGAAGTTGACCGACGCCTTGTTGGCTCTCGCCAGTCCGCTGCCGTCACGCATGAACAGGGGCTCGGTATCGATACCCTGCAGGCCCAACCAGTGCTTCACAGCGGCTATGCCCACATGGTCCAGGTCGCTGGGCATACCTTCATAACCCTTCAGTTCCCAGTCACGGGCACCGATGGCACGCAACAGGGCATGGGCAAACATGTTGTCGCTGCGGTCGAGCAGCGAGGTGATGATTTCGGTCAATTCCGGGGACTTGTGGAGCACGAGCAAGGTAGTCTCGGCACCTGTCATGGCGCTGCGCAGTTCCAAGTCACGGGTGTAGTCAATGCCACTCGCCTTCAGGGCACGCTCCACGCTATCGACGAGCATGGGAGCCGGTGTGGGATTGGCATAAGTGTTACGGTAGCTCTTACCCGTCGTCTCGCCAGTGATTACCAGGGCGGGGATGCTATAGTCCAGATAGGGCGTGATGGAATTACGGCCACGATTGGCACGGCATCGGCTGATGACCTTCAGCCCAGGGACTGCAGGTGAGAAATTGGAATTGGACACACGTCCACGGCTGTCGAGCGTGTAGGACACAGTCACCAGGTTGTCGTGGAAATTCAGGGCATGGACAGCTGTGCCATAGTCATAAGCCAAGTCGCCCACATCCCAGTCCTCGTCATAGTAAGGATAGCTGTAGTAACTGTCATCGCCGATAATGGCGCCCTCCACGCTGCTGATGCCACGGGCCCGCAGGGCAGCGATGATTTCGTCGACGATATTGGACTGGCAGGGCAGGAACACCGAGCCCAGCGTGGGGTCACCGATGCCCTTGATGATGATGTTGCCCTTGAAACGGCCATTCTCTACAGTGCCGTCAAGATATACAGGGGTCTCAAACCTAAAGTGGGGTCCCATCAGTCCCAGGGCAGCCGACGACACGACTGTCTTCATCGTCGATGCGGTGATATTGGCCTGGTCGGGGCGGAAGCTGGCGATTGACTTGGCGGAATCCAGGTCGATGACCTGTACGCCCACCGAGGCATAGCGCAACGTGTTGTTTGACACAAACTTGTTGACTGCTTCCTGAGGGGTGTAGGCAGCAACGGAAAGTGTGGCGACAAGCGCCAGAATCATGTATAATGTAAATCGTTTCATAGCGATGTTGGGTATCTTTTAGGGTGACGCACCGGACGCCTGATGTAATGGCGCCAGACATAATGAGGCCGGTTTTCAAGATAGCGCAGATTGCGCTGGTTGGCGTATGCCTCGCGTTCAAACGAGATATTGCGATAGGCATTGCCGCGCATGGGCAGTCTCACCAGCCACTCGATGACATAAGCCAGATAGAAGAACACAAACAGCATCTCGCGCTGCTGCGCCGTGTGGATGCGCTCGTGGTTCATCAGTTCATCACTCAGGTAAACACCCGGATGCACGAACAGCATCCCCAGCAGGTTGATTGCCGTGAATCCTTTGAAAGGTAATATCGTGGTGCGCACAATTTTCACGGCTGCAAAGGTACAACAATAATCCACAAGATAAACCAACCAGACCCTTTTTGGGAAATTTTCACAATCTCACCACCGACGTGAGGCACGCCGGCTTTAGTCCCAAAAACATGAAAAAAACACCCAAAAACCATAATTTGTCGGCAAATGCCTTTGTTAAATAATCTGAAAGAATTACTTTTGCAGCTAGATATTTCCGTTTGACCTAAAAACAAGGATTATTATGCAACGAGCATTCAGATTGATCGGTTTAGCTGCAATCTATACGGCAGGTTTCTTAGTAGTGGAGTTATTCGGTGCACTGCATCCCTATGCATGGACCTATAGCGCCGTTCCTGCAGCCTTGGTCTGCGCCTGGCCCTACTTCAAGCTGTGCCAGCGCTACCCCATGCCTGGTGTCGCCATGCTGAGCGTCGTGATGCTGCTGCTGATCAGTTTCATCATCGGCCAAGGCCATGAGTTCCTGGTACTGGGATGTTTCGGCTTCGGCATGATTGCTGAGGGACTGCGCAAGCTCTTCGGCAACTGCCGCGGACGTTGGGGCGTCATCACCAGCTACACCGTGCTCTCGCTCATTCCCTTCTCCAAAACCTGTGTCCTGTGGATTGACTTCGAAACAGCCATGAACATGTTCATGTCCAAGTACAGGGAGCTTTACTACGCCACGATGGGCAGGATGCTATCGCGCACCATGCTGATTACAATGATTATCCTCACGGTCGTTATCGCCTTCTCAATCATGTGGTTCCTCACGCGCGACTGGCGTCCCCGCGAGGACTATCACTTCGACTTTGACACCAATGATGAGTAATCATCGCCCTTTCCACTTCTGACTTTCAGATAATTAAATACCAAAACGGCATAACGCCGAGTGCGATGTCCTGCATTTTTTATAAAATTTTTCGGCAAAAACGCTTGCAGGTATCAAAAAAAGCATTACCTTTGCACTCGCTATTGAAAAAATACTTTCAGCTAGCTACCGGAGAGGTGGGTGAGTGGCTGAAACCAGCAGTTTGCTAAACTGCCGTAGGGGTAACTCTACCGCAAGTTCGAATCTTGTCCTCTCCGCTTACAACCGACCGCGCAAGTGGCCGGTTGTTTTGCTATTGGAGTGAGGTCGAGTTTACTTGAGTGCACCCCTCTAACATAGCAACCGAGAAACTGGGCAGCAATCGGTTGTTCAAAGGCAGCGCCCACGCGGGAGCGCACAAGATGGGCTGCGCCCATCTTGTTGCCCCGCTTCTCACTTCCTCCCTCGCTAACCCCCAATCGTCATCTCGCGAACCTCCCTCTTTGCATAACAGTATATCACTGTAAACAAATACGCCAACTTCATCACAGATTTCTCGTTTACAAATATAGTGGGCTAAAGCTCAAATATACACCTAGAAAGTGCCTTAAACCAATATACTTTCCTAACCGAACGATCACAGATTTCAATAAAATTACGCAAATTTACATAACGCAAACTTGCGTAATCGGAAAGATTGTATTACTTTTGCCCCAAAACAAGAGACCATGTTATGAAAAATCCATTCTTGACTTATGGCTATGGTGGGCCTGAATACTTTTGTGATCGTGTAGAAGAAACTAAACGGTTGACATCCCTTTTGGAGAATGGCAACCATGTTGCCTTGATGTCTCCCCGACGTATGGGCAAAACTGGACTTCTCATGCATTGCTTTTCGCAAAAAAGGCTACAAGAAGAGTACCATCTATTTATCGTTGATATTTATGCCACAAGGTCCTTGGCTGAATTCACCTATGAATTGGGCCGGGAGATATTGTCAGTGCTGAAGTCCAAGGAGCGGCGGGCATGGGAACGCTTTATTCAAGTTGCAAGTTCTTTCCGCACAGGTATCACTATAGATGAATTCGGAAAACCAAGTTGGAACATCCAAGTTGGAGACATACGTGTACCCCAAATGACGCTGAATGAGATTTTTCAGTACCTGTCGGCAGCCGATAAGCCATGTTTGGTGGCTATCGACGAGTTCCAAAGCGTTATGGACTACGCTGAGAAAAATGTTGAAGCACTGTTGCGCACACACATTCAGTCGTGCAATAATGCCTGGTTTGTATTTTCTGGTTCTAAACGGCACATGATGGGTGAGATGTTTTCATCTCCATCAAGACCATTTTACCAGAGTGCAACGACTCTATCATTGCGCCCCATTTCATTAGCGGCATACGCCGAATTCATTACCTATCATTTTGAGCATAACAAACGAATGATAAAGCCAGAGGCCATCCAATACCTATATGAGAAATTTGAAGGGACCACATGGTATATTCAGAAGGTGTGCAACGAACTTTTTGCCGCGTGCGATCAAGGAGAAGTCTGTGATATTGATGATGTTGACAATGCCATTGAGAATGCTGTACTTGAGAAAGAGGACACGTTCCTTGATCTGATGTCACGGCTGACCACAAACCAAAAGGCCGTGCTCACTGGGCTGGCGCAAGCCACTGAAGATATCCAGCCAACAAGTGGTAAATTCATCAAGAAATATCACCTCTCTTCAGCTAGTACCGTACAACGGTGCCTAGCCGCACTTCAAGAAAAAGATATCGTTACAAATGATCGAGGACGATACTATATCTATGATTATTTCTTCTTGCATTGGCTGCGGATGAGATAATATCATTGAATTGCAAAAGGCGCAGTTCAAAAAGAAGAAAAACAGTCTATTATCTGTACTAAAACGCATATATTCCAAGCAGTTATGTAGCAATTTAGCTCGAATGTCTTTCAGACGGCAGATTGCATGAAGAAACTCCAAGCCGCCCAGTACTGGGTGGCTTGGAGTGAGGTTTATTTAGCTATATCAGCTAGGGGTCAAGGATTAACGGGTGTTACCAAACCAAGAATTATGTCGATGAGGATTGTGAGGTCGCTCATGCCCGCTTGGTGGTCGCCATCCAAATCGGCTGCCTCAAGATTGATACCAGTGGAATCGCCAAACAACATGTAATCGATCAGTGCCGTAACATCAGGTACCGCTACGATACCATCACCGTCAACGTCGCCAGGTATAACCTGAGGAATCTCGGGGAAGACGACAGTGTAAGCCGCTGTGACATCAAAAGTCTTTTGGACTCCCTCGCTGTAGTAGCTGGCCATAAGGAAGTAGCTCCAACCATCGATGACGTTAGTCATGTCAAATTGCATCTTGGTGGTTTCGCCCGGGGCGAGCACCAGACGCTGGCTCACATCCTGCACACTCGTGCCATAATTGCCATAGGTGTGCTTGTACAATATGGTTGAGATATCCTCGTCGTAGGTTGTCTCTCCGTTGTTGGTAATAGTGAGCTCGACGCTAATTTTGTCGCTATTGATAACCTTGCCAGTTTCATCAACATCAAGAACCCTGATAGTGCCGCTCAAGTTAGCAGTAGGCATCGGGTTGATGGTGATGTAACTGGTGGCGATGGGATTGCTGCCATCCTCGTTCCACGACCAAGTGAGGGTGTAGTTGCCCGGGGTATTGAACAAGTAGGTGTAATGGATATTACCCGTTTCGCCCGTTTCCAGACACACATAGCCCGAAGCAGCAAAGGCGCCGTTGATGAACATGTGCAGCATTTCATTGCTTGACAGACCATTATTGGTCATATTGACGTCAATGGCGATGGAACGGCCAGCGTGCATATAGCCCGTCAAGTAGACGTTGTTGACGACGTACTCGCGCGTGCCAGAGGTGCCGTGTCCAGTGAAAGAGCACTGGTTGCCGTCGATGGTCACCTCGATATAGTTGCGGTCAGCACCCACACAGGGACGCCAATTATCCTGGCCTAACTCACTGTAAATAGGCAAGATGCGGTAGGTGCCACTTGTCATGCCTTCACCAAACAACAGTTCATATTGTTGGTCCAACGTAAAATGGCCGGGTTCGAATGACTCGATGTAGGCGCTGTAGAGCCTTTTGATCATCTCACCACTCATGTTAAAGAGGCCCCAACCGAAGCGCACATCAATCGTGTTGGAGGTATAGTTATAATAGTTACCCGAGACAACGGCCTTGAATGATTGATTGGTGTCCTCACGAGTGCCGGTGTAGCTGTTAAGCATTACATTGGGCGTCGTGAGTTCAAAGGTGTGACTGCCACCCTTGTTAGGCTTAAAGCCCACTAATGCCCCCTGGGAGTAGATGTAGCCATAGGCACCAGCGGCACTACCCGTACCCTGCTCGTCGGGGTTGATTACATTGAGCAGGTAGTAGCCGTTGCTGTCGCCGTTCCAGCCCCAGTTGAAGTGGAACATGCCATTGCCATCATAACCGTCGCAGATAAAGGCATGGCCGCCTGTCTTCTTGCTACCGAAGTAGATGACGGGGCGTCCGGCTACCAACTCGGCGTAAATGAGGTCGGTCCATCCCTGCGTACTGTAGTTGGAACGGCCCGCTACGTGAGCGCTGGCGTCATAGTCAAAGTAGGCTGCTGCCATAGCGGGTATTGCAGCCGTATTGGCGTTAGATGAGTATTTACCAAATGTCATCTTCATGACCTGGGCACTATAGAGGTTCAACCTAGCGGCAGCCAAGGCTGCAACGCTAGCTGTATCGAACGTCTCGTAGGTGTCCTGCATCGCATTCCAGTCAAAGTCGACAACGGACAACTCAGGCATGTTAAATGACATGGTCTCGTTGTTGGCGGTGTAAGTGCTGGTGTAAGCAGGAATGGGACGAGAGGGACGGGCGGGCCATTTCCAGTAACGCATCACTTGGGACAAGGCTGTGGCAACGCAACCCGTATAGACATGCTTGCCCGAGGGGAGATAGGGCAACAGGATATTGTAAGGGTTGTCCTGGCCCCACGAGGAAGTCACCAGCGGGCGGATGGCGCCAGCGTCACGCAACTGCGTCTCGGCCTTGGCGCCACGCGTTAAGGCATCAATCTGGGCAGCATAGCCCTCGAGCAGATACTGCAAGCCCTCGGGCATGTTCTCGCTGTCGAAAGTACCCTCGTCGCTGTAGCCCAACACTGCGGGCGCACGGTCATCACCGGCGACGATGACATAACCGCGGCTACTGCAGTTGAACACATAGTAGGCAGCCTGGTCGGCACCTGCGCTGGCACTCAAGCGGGGCGCTTTGCTGGCCATCTTGAGGGAAGTGGAAGGCAAGGCGCGTGAAGCCATGAAACGGGCTGCAATCGTGCGCGCCTGACTCTCGTTAATCGACTCGGCCCATACAGTGGTGGAGACTGCAAGGCACATCAGTAAAAGTAATGCTTTGAAACTTCTCATAAAGGCTTTCCTAGTTTAATAATTGTTGAAATCAAAATGAATACTGCAAAGATACATCTTTTTTCATTTCGAGCCGACAATTATCACCCTCAATTACTGATATGATTAGCGTGATTTCGATGAAAATATACTCATTATAATCAATTGATATAGATATGTAGAGACGCAAAATCTTGCGTCTCGGTGTAAGCCGCTTGGTAATGCCCAGCGATTAGAGACGCAAAATTTTGCGTCTCTACAAGTCCTCAGATAGCTAACTCGTTGAAATCCAGAATATATTATCGTCGAGCTCACGTTAATTAAGATATGACTGGCGTTTTTCTTCAGATACCCTAATTGCAAAAACTGAGACGCAAAAGGTTTTGCGTCTCAGTTTATTGAGTGTGATGTTTGTTGTCAGATGTTGTTGAGGAGGTAGTCGATGAGCGCCGTGACGTCGCCGATAGCTACTGTGCTGTCGCCATCCATGTCGGCTTCGGCGGGCGCTGAGGTAACATCATTCAACAAGTAGTCAATCAGCATGGTGACGTCAGCAATGGTGACATTGCCATCTTGGTCCACGTCGCCCATGATGACAGTGACATCGTCAATGCCATCATAGGGGTAAAAGTCCTCTTCACTAATGCCTTCCACCGACCAGTGTTTTGCTCTTGCTGTCGCCACCTGGGCCTTGGTCATGGCGTTTTGCTCTGCCTCATTGTCCAGGTCCACAACCACCATATAACCGCCATTGGGTGGTGTTTCCAATGAGTTCACCAAATCTTCCATCGCCTGACCATTAATCTTGTTGTTGTAGAAATACAGTTGGAACAGCTGTGTGCATCCCGTCACGTCAAGTGCTGTCAACAGGTTGTCATTGCAATTGAACATTATGAGTTTGTTCAGGTTGGTCACATTAACTGAGGTCAACTTGTTGTTTTCACAGAACAGTTGCTCCAGATCCACATTGCTGGTGACATCAAGTTCTGTGAGTTGGTTGCCCATGCACGAGAACACAGCCAAATGCGGATTCTGAGACAAGTCAAGTTCAGTGAGCTGGTTGTTCATACAATAGAGCATGGACAATAACGGGCAGTCGGTAACATCGAGTTGTGTCAAAGCATTATCACTGCAATCCAGATTTCTCAAGTCGGGACAGCGAGAGAGGTCTAGTGATTCGAGTTGGTTGTTGCAAACCACGAGTTTCCTCAAGTAGGTTTTGTTGGACACGTTGAGCGATGTGATTGTGTTCCAATTCTCTTGGGATGTACCATACGGGTTGCTGACATTAAGCTCATACAGCTGAGTGAAGTATTCAATACCTGTGAGGTCGTGAATACCGCATGACTGCGCATCAATCTTGCCGATGCCCATCATCTCAGACTCGGTGATAACCGCGTCGGCGCCGTAAGACTGGGAGAGCAACCAGTTGCGGAAGTTCTCATCGGGGAAGTTTTCCTCATTGATGTCAATTCCGGTTACGACAGGCGGCTCTTCATCCACTACAAAATCGATATAAATTGATACCCAGAAATTGTCCCCGGTGAAATCGGGCATGATGAAAGAATAGATGCCGCCAGGGAGTTCGGTGACATCATCGCTTGACAAGTTTTTGTATCGAATACCATTGAACTTGTAACCGTTGAAAGGTTGGAAACTGAAGTAAACAGTTTGCCCCGCTTCGACGATTGTCATGCTGGAACCATCCAAGAGAGGACCCATATTATTGTCGGTTCCCACTTGGACCATGCCACTTGAGTAGGGAGAGGCATAGATTGCAACATACTGGGCTGTTGCCGTTAGGCTGGCAAAAAGAGCCACAAGGAGTAGTAAAAGTTTTTTCATACGCTATTAAGAATTATGGTTAGTAAATACGTTAGTTTTATGCTTGATACCGATGCCAAATACATCGGCTTCATCCATCAGCAGCAGTTGGTCAAGGGATTGCTGCATAGCCATTCCGCCTCAATCCATCCGACGATGTCATAGCCGTCCACCATGACCTTTACCCAGTCGCCCTGGATGTCCATGGGCATGAGTTCCATTTCCTGGTTGAAGGTGAACACGATGTTGGCATTGTCATCGGGTGCATCACGCAGGTAAAGTTCTTGGCCACCGTAGTTACTCGTACCCAGCCCAAGTGCCCTGAAATGAATCCAATACTCACCAGTGTCCGAGCCCTCCAAGACCACCTCGGAATCATCGTCACCGGCGGTCCAAATATCAACAATCTTCCACCAACCGTCCTGGGGCGTGGTCAAGGTCAACACATAATCGGTATCGTTTGAAAGCGACATAACCGTTCCCCCGCGGGCCTTGTTGAGGATGTGGGTCATCATGCCGTCAGGCGAGAGATAGGCGACCAACGTGTCTTGGGCATTAAGCGTAAACACACTAACTAACAACGAGGCGAGCAAGAACACATTTTTCATAAAATCTCAAAATCAATGGGTAATGAATGCACAAATATAGGCATTATTTGATTGATAATACCATTTTTAATCGCAAAAAAACAATTTTGCTAGCTAAAAGTGTTCAAAAGCTGTTGAATAGAGGGTGTGTCATTAATACTATTATCATATTAATAAAAATTTTATAATTAATTTGATTAATTTCCCGCCCGCAGGGCGGTTATAGTTCTAGCAGTTGAATTATGACACACCCTCTATTTCTTTTTGTTCCTGGATTTCTTTTTCATTTCATATACCATAGAAATGAAAGCGATAATCACTCCGAGTACAGCCACTAGCAGTGTGACCAGGTCGTAGTTTTCTTTCAGAAAAGCGGTTACCGAGTCCATGAGGGGTTAAGCTTTAGTCTTTCTCATTCTTCTTGAAAAGTTCGTCCACAGCGGCCTTGAGGTTGGGAGCCAAGGGCGGGATGTGGTAATTCTGTTCCAGGCGGCGCAGTTCGTCAATATCCATCTCCACCTCGTTCTCCTTGCGGGTCTGCTTGAACTCCTTTTTATCGATATAATCGCGGCCGATGGTGTAGGTCTCGAGCAGGATGATGTAATCCTGGTCGGTTCTTTCAAAATGCCCCGACACAAGGATTTGTTTCATCACCAGGTCGTCGATGCGTGACTGCCCGTTCTCGTTGATGTTATAAAGCTCAAAATAGCCATGGTTGGCTTCATGTTTCTTCTTTTTCTCTTTTGGCTTCTTGCCGGTCTTGGCTGCCTTGGCTGCGGCCTTAGTCGCCTCGATGTGATCATCATAGGTCCAGAGGTCAAAGCTGGTAGTGCGCTGACCCGCCAGCATATCATCATCAATATAGCCCAACACCGAAATGGTGTCGCTCACCACACGGCGGCCGGATGGTTCCTCGGCTATGAACAGAGAACCCTTGTTCACATTTTCAAGAATCAGTTTGTAACGGGTAGTCGTGTCGATGCGTGCCCACTTGTCGATGTAGTGACCCACGAGGGTGCTGAGGATGAAACGCAGGATGCCTTTACCTTTAGAAACGCTACGGGTTTTGGCCGAAATCTTCTGCTTGGCCAACTCATAGGTGTTATCCACCACGCCAGCACGGAAGTACAATGGACCTTCGTCACAGACATAGACGCAGCGGTAATAGGTCTGAACATAAAGCAATTCCTTGGGCTTGACCTCTACTTCGCCCAACTCGAAATTCTGGTCCTGCATCACCACACACAAGTTGGAGACGGTATCCATTTTGACCTCCTTGGCCTTGAAAGCCACATGCGAGAAGAAAAGGTGGTTCACACCCTTGACATCGTCCAGCCAACCATCGTTATCGGTAGAACCCACCAGGGCGCCTTTCTCGTTGGTCACACACACCGCAGAGATAGGCAGTCCATCGGTGTCAACGACTTGAATGCGCTGAGCATGGGCAACAGCCGCAATAACTAACAACAAAAACAGAAGTAATGACTTTTTCATATCGATAATTCAGTTTTTGGCTTAATATATAAAACACAAGGTGCTAAGAGAACTTGTTAGTTGAAAAATCGGTCATCTATAAAAAATGCACTCTGTAGAGAGTGCAATGTTAGTTATTTACTTGAGCAACTCACCGATTGAAGTGGTGAGGTTGAACATGAAGGTCGAGGCACCGGTGTGCGGACGCGCAAAGGCTGCCCCGAAGCCGAAGGCCCTCACCTTCAAGCCACCGCCGATTGAGAGTCCCGACATGAAGTCACGCTTGTAGGTCGCCATGTCGGAGCGGGTGCGGTAATTATAGCCAATGCCCAGATAGATGTTATCGGTGGGCAGAACGTCAACACCAAAGACGAGGTGGCGCAAGAGGTTGCTGCCGAAGGAGTCTTTCTTGATCAGGCCACTGTTGGGGTTGTTGACATCCTCAATCTTATAGTAGGGCGATTTCCAGCGCGCCAGTTCATAGGCGGTGAGGTGCAGTCGAATGGGTGCATGGCCCAGCATCTTGCTGACACCGAACTGGATATCCCAAGGCAGATTGTCCTTATACTCGTTGAATTTCTTCACCTGACCACCCAAGTTCTTTGCCACCAACGAAGCGCTAAACTCATGGTCGGGGTCATAGTAGTTGATACCCAAATCAGCAGCGATGGCACCAGCGCTGTAGTCCTCATATTTGGAATAGAGATACTTCACGGTGATACCGCCACGGAAGCGGTCACTGATGTCGTGGCTGTAGGTGAGGCTGAAGGCCATATCGCTGGCATTGAAAGTGCCCGTCTTGGTACCGTCGATGTCTGCACCCTGGATATTGCCGTAGCCGAAGTACTGGATGCCCACGCCAAATGCGCCATGTTCGCTCACACCCTGACCATAGCGCAAGCCAGCGAAATTGGTCTCGCCGATGTAGCGCATGTAGTTGAGTCCCACCTGATGGTCATACTCGGGTCCCAGCAATGCGGGATTCTGCTCCACGAGGTTGATGTCGTCGTCAATGATGGTGAGGTTGTGCCCACCGAGGCCATATACATGGCTCGATGACGGCACAGACAGGAAATTATATGCCGTGGTCTTGACACCGTTATCGGCAATGGCAGACAATGCCACAGCACACACGGTCATCAATATCAGGTGACGCAAATTGATTCTCATATATAGTCTTGTCTCTTAATTATCAAGTTAGTTATCCTTATAACGAGAAAACTGCCCTAGTTAGTATAAATGCGGCAAGTTTTAACACTCATCACCCTTTTGAGGCGCCATCGCGATGACTTTGGGCAGAATCGGCAAGCCGAGGGAGTCCTAACCGCCTGAAGTCGATATTCTTGTACAAAAAGCACAAGCTAGGGAACCAGCACACAATCAGGGCACGCATGGTGATGAAGAAATGGGTGTAGGAGTGACGTGCAACCACAATATACCATATCGGGGTCAGCATCGCTACAAACAACAAGGCAGAATACTTCCTGAAAGACGTCCTGTTACCCCTGATACTGAGCAGGGCAGGTATGGCCAGCACTGCAATAATGGCCCATCTCGACAAGCCTTTGACAGTAAAGAGCGACCACCGCTCCAGCAGCACGTCGAGCATCTTCTGCCAATAGGTCCAAACCGGCTCAGCCCCTTTCCCGACGGAGTGGATGTGGACGGAATCAGAAACCTCCTCCAGGGGATTATAGCCCGCGAGCAGAAACGCCATAACCCATTTGGATGCCCACATCAAGCCATAGCCCAAGCACCATGCCACGCACAGCGCCAACACGAATCTCATGCCACACCGCTTGTCATCCAGGAGTATCGCCACCGTCAATAGCAAGCCCAGTGTCATCACAGGCGTGGTGAGAAAATCCAGGAAGGAAGTAACGGCACCGATGGCAAAGAAACACAACAGCAAGCGATGCCTCGTGGCACTCAACGACCTGAAACCCAACAGGGCTATCATGCTCACGAGAGAGATATAGTAGCATGTGGAGAATTGCAGCGACCAGGGAATAACCGCCGAATGTACCATGAACAAAGCCACGACAAAGCACAGGGCTATGCCCACCGATAAGCGCCGAATAAGAAGGTACAAGGCAATGGCGAGCAGAATGGTCAGGACGATGCCATTCAGGATACGGATTTTCCCATAGTCCAGCAGCGTGAGGACAGGGCGCAGAAACACCAGATAACCATGCCAGTATTTGCCGTATTCAAAGGGTTTGCGCAAGATGCGCCCCTCAGCGAGATGTCTCATCGATACCGTGATATCGACATGATCACGATAACGATAATTGCGCATGGCAGCATCAACAGGATGGGCGGCATCGACACAGTAGGCGACATTGAGCATGTAGCAGTCGGTGTGATTGTCCACAACGACGCGTCCGTCCAAAGAAGGCTTGTAGGGGTAAACTCCTTCCTGGGAAAAAATCTCAACCGAACTCTTGAACTGAGGCTCAATCGCACTGCGCGGTATCATGTGTACGGCAATCACCAGCAGCGTGAACAGCGTGAGCAGCAGGATGTAGAGTAGCAGTAATGAGGACAGGAGTTTTTTCATGCTCTATATCGGCTATGGCACAGAATCAATGCCCGAAAAGCAATTGCAGGTCAGGTTGATACCGGATTGTTCACCAAGAGATTACTGCAAAGCAGATTGAATCTTCTCAAGGGTCTTGAGGTCGCCCTCATCCACGGCAAGACGGGCCTTGGCATAGAGTTCACGGTACTCCGAGCCACCCAATTCGGGATGAATCTTGAGCGCCAATTCACAGAAGAGTCTGTTGCAGGCCTGAAGGTTCTCGAAGGCAAACCTGTCCATTTCTTCCTGGAAATCCTCATATTGCATCTCGCTGCCATAGACGGTCTTGATGGCATCCTCCAGGTCACGACGGAACACCACAACCCTGATGGCTTCCTTCCATAAGTTATTGGCCAAACTGTCGCCAATCACACCGGCGGGAATGCCAACAGCCTCAAGCGCACCCTTGACGATATTGGCGTCAACGGGGTTGGCGTACTTGTTGAAAACAACTAATTTATCTTCATTTTCCATATTTGCTCGTTTTTTAAGTTATTTCTAATGAAGCTAGATAATCTAGAGGTGCTAGATGACCTAGAAGGGCTTATCTTGTTGATGTCTCACTTGATGCCACGCGAGTTAAGGGCCTCCTGGTAGCGGTGGGCCTTCTCAAGGTGAGAGGTGTAGTCAAGGGAGAAATCGTGATAACCGCTGAAGTCGGCACGCGCACACATGTAGAGGTAGTCGTGCTCTGGTGCATTGAGGACTGCATCGATAGTCGATTTCTCGGGCAGGCGGATGGGACCAGGGGGCAAGCCGTCAACACGATAGGTGTTGTAGGGCGAGTTGACCTGTGTCATGGGTACGGTGATGCGCTTGATGGAGAAGTCGCCGATGGCAAACTTCACCGTCGGGTCGGCCTGCAGACGCATGCCCTTCTGATAGCGGTTGAGGTACAGACGTGCCACCTTGCCGCGCTCATCGGCCTTGCTGGTTTCCTCCTCGACAATCGAGGCGATGGTAGCCACCTGGTCGGGGGTGAGGTTCAAACGCTCGGCTTTGGCCTTGCGCTCGCTGGTCCAGAAGTCGTTATAATAGTCATACATGCGGTCGAGCATCTTCTCGGGGGTGATGTTCCAGTAGAACTCATAGGTGTCGGGCATCAGCAGGCAGGCGATGGTCTCGGGCGTCTTGCCATACTTGGCACAGGTGGTGCTGTCCTTGAGCGCCTTGCGCATGGCATCGGGACCCGCCATGAAGAAGTCGCCCCAGCGCTGGGTCCATTCGTCCAACGTGCGCACATTGTTGAAAGTGAAGCGCAAGCCGTCCTGAACACCGTTCTTGATGCGACGAGCAGCGGTGAAAGGCGACATTCCCGACTTGATGCGGAAAGCGCCCTCGCGATTCTCGACTTCGGCGCCCATCAGGCTCAACATGGTGACCACCTTATTGGCAAAAGACTCGTCCACATGAGCCTTGACACTGTCGCCAATCATGTCAATCGAGCTACCCTTACGCACCTTGACAAGTCCTTCGACAGGAGCGCCCATAAAAAGATAAGGCACTGCACAAGCCACTACAATCACCACGATAGCAGCCAGTGCGCCGATAATCCATTTTTTCTTATTCATATCAATATTTGTTTACTGTCATTGTTTCGCTTGGAACACTTGTGACGAGAAGTCGAGCAGAGCCCGTGAACACAACCCAGTGTGCGCAGGCAGGGATGAGGACGGTTTCGCCCTGCTTGATGGTCGATGAAGGCAAGCCTTCGGCCTCAATCAGACTCTCGCCCTGGATGCAGGTCACTGCAAGGAACGAGTGGGATTGAGGAATCTCTAGCCTCAAGCCCTTATCGACGATATAATGCGTCAGGCTGAAATAACGCGTGGTCAGCAGCTCAGTGCTGCCAATCAGGGAAGGCTCGGGAGGTGTAACCTGGCCGTCGCGTGCGTTAAAGTCGAGCGCCTCACGGGCTTGTGACGTGTGCAACTCACGCAGGTTGCCGGCGGCATCGCGTCGGTTGTAGTCCCACACACGATAGGTGATATCGCTGGACTGCTGTACCTCAGCCAACAGGTTTCCTGCCCCGATGGCGTGAATCATCCCGGCAGGGATATAAAACACGTCGCCAGGATGGGAGGTATCCCTGTTCACCACGTCGAGGATGGTGCCTTCGGCAAGGTGGCGGTCAAACTCCTCTGGCGTTATTGGCCTTTTAAAGCCCGTGGCGATGGTCGCTCCCTCGTCAGCGTCAAGGATGTACCACATCTCATTCTTGCCAAAACTGCCGTGACGACGTTGCGCCATGGCATCATCGGGATGCACTTGGATGGAGAGGTCACGCTTGGCATCGATGAGCTTGATGAGCAAGGGAAAAGAGTCACCATAGCGTCGATAGACGTCCTCGCCCACGAGATCTGCGCCATAGCGCTGCACCAGCTGGGTGAGCGTCAAGCCATCGTCCTCGCCCCCCTTGACAACCGATTCATGGCCTGGCACTGCCGACAGTTCCCAACTCTCGCCGATGGGTTCATCACAAGCGGGCAGACCTTTGAATGCCACCAGTTTGTCACCGCCCCACAAGACGGGCTTCAATATGTTATTAAACTTATAAATTTCCATTGACAATTATTAATCTACATTTTACAATTATTCCAACCGACAAAGGTAGTCAAAATTTGTGCAAACCGAACACCATTAAGCTTGATTAATGGTTAAAGTGCCAGCAGATTGATGTAAAAGGTGCCAGTTTTCACTTTTTCAGTCATCAGTTTTTAGGGATTTTAAAGTCTTTAAGGACTTTAAGGACTTTAAGGTCATTAAGGTCCTTAGGGACTTTAGGGTGGTTGCTGATGAGTGGTGAGGTGCTGTGTTATTGGGCTACCTTGTTGTTGTCGTCTTTTATCCACTTGATGTACTGGCTGTAATCATGGTGGACGAGGACGCCGTTTTCCTTGTCGTCACGCCAGGTGTCGGTCCAGTCCATGTCATAGCCGTGGCCCGTGGCATCATGGAAGATATGGCCCTCGCCCTCGTTCATTTTCCAGTAGGCTACCAGGCCGTCGCTGTGGGCATTCACGCCCGCAAAGCCCGTGGAAATCTCGCTGGCGGTGAGGGCACGGTTCCACACGCGCACCTCACAGAGCCTGCCCTGGAAGAACTGGCTCGTGCGATAGCCACCCCAAGACATACCCAACTCAAAGCGCTGGAAAGGCGTTGCCTTGCCGCTGCCGCTTGCTTGTGCATCCTCGACGCCATCGACATACATCTTGAAGGTAGCGCCGTCGTAGGTGCAGGAAACGAGATACCAGCGGTTGGTCTTGAAATGCGTCGAGGAGAAGCATCTGCCTCCAGGCAGCACCCATTGCAGGATGTCACCGCCCGCCGAGCCGTTCTCGCCGAAGCGGAACATATTGGCTTCCTCCTCGTTCTTGCCCTCGACGGACAGGACACGTTTGATGTCACCCACCTTGCCGAACTTATAGGAATAGACCTTGAACTCAATGGTGTAGTTGGTCAAGTTCACCATCTTGTCATCGGGGAAGATGTAGTTGGACGAGGCATTCTGGTTATTCTCGAGCGAGTAGAACGAGATGATGCGGGAAATCTGCAGGAAGATGGTACGGCTGCTCTCGATGACCTCACCGCCGTCGCCATCGACCTGACGGATGGTCACGGGAATCACATAGGTAGCGCCCTCGATGAAGTCGTCGGTACTCATGACCTTGACCTGGGCAGCCGTGGACAGGGCTTCGCCCTGGTTGATGGTCACCTCGCTGTTCTCAAGTGCGACATCCGAGGCCGGCACCGGATAATAGGCGGTGCCATGCTTGGCGTTGTAGGCACGCACCAGGGCCGTGTCGATGGCAAGATGGACGGTCACCGGCTTGGCACAACGGCGCGTCGCCTTGACAGTCACGGCACAGGCAGCGGGCAGTTCATCGACCGTGAAGCGCTGTACCGGCAACTGTTCGGTACCCGAAATGAGCAGTCCCACCTTCTGGTAATCAAAATTGTCGCCCTCGCTGTTGCAGGCAGCCAGCAACAGGCCGGCAGCCATGAGAAATAGCACTTTGAATATATTCTTTTTCATTGTTGTCTGTTTTATTGATGGCCGTGACCGGAGTCACGGCATAGATTAACACTGAGGGCGAATTATTGAGATTTCCTGGCAGGGTTCATAATCTGGATGGCACGGCGGATGGCACCGTAGGGCACCCCGTCGCTCGTGTTGTAGTAGTTGCGCTCCACATAGTAGGCGCCACAGCCTCCCTTGTGGCCCGTGGCGGGCTCCCAGGCAGCATAGTTGAGGATTTCTCCACCCGTAGGCTTCTGGCCGAAGGACTCGCAATAGACCGTCTTCTCGTCGGGGTGTCCTGTCGCCCCTACCCCAGCGCCCTGCTGGCTGTAGGCCTGCTTGACGTAGTAGTCCACATAGGGGTCACACGCCAATGGAGGCGAAACCGAGAAATAATCGACAATGACGAGTTTCTCGGGATATTGGCCGTTGGGACCGAAGATTTTGTCACATTCCTCGATGGCCCAGGTCAGGTGCTGGCTGTTCCATCCCTCGTAGTCGAAATCGGCTCCGTCAAGGCCTGTCTTGACAACCGTGTCACAGACCCAGCGGGCATAGGCACGAATGGCCTCCTCGCTGCGGTCACTGGAGAGGTTGTAGGAGATGCCGCCAATGGTGAACTTGTGGTTATAGTTAGATGCATCGGCATGGAAAACGAAACGGGTGCCCTTCTTGTCGCGCGTCTCTATCATGTCCTGATAGGCCACGGGATGCGTCTCGGGCGTGGGGATTCCCATCCACAGGTTCACGATGTCGATGCTGTCGGGCAAGCCGATGATGCGCTCGCCCCACGATGCCGGGTCCTTGTAGCCGCTGGCACCCTCGATGGGCGCCCAGTCGGCATAATAGACGTAGCAGATTTCGTGGGGAGTCGCCTTATAGTCGCGCAGCGCCTGGTAATATTCCTCGCTGTACTCTTTCAATGGCTGCAGGTCCAACGCCTCGGGCTTGGTATCACACGAGATGAACAGTGCCAACAATGCTGCAGCAATGATATATCTTGTAACTTTCATTTTACCAACTATTAACTATTCACTATCAACTGTTAACTGCTTGCGGTCCCACCACAAGCGGGTACCGCCATTATCCTGACCGCCGCCCATGGCCTCGCTGCCCAGCAACTGGACAGCAGCCTGCACGGCAGCCTCGTTGGTGTTATACTCCTGCACGGGGAAGGGGCATCGACGCACCTGGATGTCGGTGTCGATGAGTCCCTGGCTATCGTTGTTCACGACGGGCAACAGGCGAGGATATCCCGTGCGGCGGAATTCTGCCCAACCCTCGCAACCGTCGGGGTACATCGCAATCCACTTCTGGGTGATGATGCGTTCCAGGTTGGTCTCAAAGTCGGCAGCGTCGTCCCAGGCGATGGTAATCGTGCTGGGGGCGGCAATGGCATTGCCGCCGTTGGTGCGGTCCATATAGCGCGTGGGCTTCAATGACGTGTTGGAGATATAGGCATCTTCACCGCTCACGTTGTTCTCGCCAAAAGACGCACGGATTCCCGCTTCATAGAATGCCCGTGCCGTGCCACCCATGTTCCATCCGCGCAGGGCAGCCTCGGCACGCAGGAAGTAGCTCTCGGCAGCCGTCATCCACACAATGGGCGTGGTGGCTTGGTCGATGTTCAGGTTGGAAACATACACGCCGGCATAGCGCGTGGGATTCATGTTGTGGACGCCCAGGCGCACGCCATGGTACTTGTTGTCGTTGGTGGCTGGCAAGAAGTAGGCAGCCAAACGCGGGTCACTGTAGCCGTTCATGTAGCAGTCCATAGAGGCACCCATGCGCACCTCGCCCGCATTGAAGTTGTAGGCCATGTCATAGTTCGGGTGGAAGTAGGTCAGGCGGCCGTGCAGCAACTGGGCACGCTCGGCAGCCGTCTCGATGAAGCCTGCAGGACATGCCGCAGATTTCTCGGCCTCCTGCTGCGCCAGTGCGGGGTCGGCATAGACCACACGCAGCGCCAGGCGCAGGCGCAACGTGTTGGCAAACTTCACCCAACGCATCACGTTGCCCTCATAGACGTTGTCATAGTCGGGCAGCAAGACGCCGCCAGACTCGGCAAGCGGCATGAGCACATTGATGGCCTCGTCCAGTTCCTCAAAGAACTTTTTATACACCTCCTGCTGGCGGTCATAAGCCGTTCCCAGCGCACCGCTACCGAAATGGATATAAGGGATGGGACCGTACATGTCGGTCACGCGGTGCAGCGCCTCGACCTTGACGATGGTCGCCAGTGCTGCAACAGCGGGCTGATTCATCTCGCCAGCAACCTTAGTAACGCGCTGCCAGGCGGGCATGACCTCGCTGAAGGCACGGGTGAACATCTGGTCATACCACCCGCTCACGAAGCTGTAGGAACCGTTGTGAACGCCGTTGCGCCAGGTGCCCGTCAGCGCCAGATAGCCCGAAAAGGCATCGGCGCTCAAGCCCTGCGCCACCTGATAGTCCGATGAGAGGCAATTGCCCGACCCATCGTCGAAGAGGACGACACGATTGACCATCTGGGAGAAAAAGGCGCCCACGTTCTGGTAGTCGTTGGCGAGTTCCTCGTCAGTGAGCTGGTGCTGGTTGGTGTTAATTTCGTCAAACGACTTGGTGCATGCCGCCAACATCACGGCGACAGCTATACTGATGATGATTCTTGTCTTCATAGCCGTATCAGAATTTGAGTTTCACATTAAATCCCATCGAACGCAGGCTGGGCTGCATGAAGTAGTCGATGCCCTGGTAGTAGGTGCCCGTGTTGGAGGTCGCCTCGGGGTCATAGGGGGCCTTGTTGTAGAGCATACACAGGTTGTGTGCCACAAAGGACACATTCAGGCCCTTTATCCACTTCACCCAGCGGTAAACGGGCACGTCATAGCCGACGCTCAACTCGGCGAGCCTGAGGTTGGTCGCGCTATAGACATAACGGGAATCGACCGTGCCGTTGGGATTGCCCACGGTCTGGTAGTAGCCCTGGGCATTGATTTTCTTGCCGTTGATGACCACGCCGCCGTCGTTGCGGGCGTCTTGTGTGGCCTCGCTGGCGCCATAGTAGTCCAAAATGGCCTGTGTCTCGCTCACGACGATACCGCCGTTGCGGTATGCCAGCAATGCCGAAACAGTCACACCCTTGAAGGACAGCGAGTTGCCCCACGACAGATTGTAGCGGGGTGCCGCCTGACCAGCGTAGATGTAATAGGCATTGTTGTTGGGATTGGCCTCAACGGTCTGGCGCTCGGGATTGACGTAGATGGCGCCATGCTCGTCGGTCTTGAGCGTGGAGACATACACGTCGCTCAGCGTTCCGCCCTCAGTCAGGCGTATCTGGTAGCCCGAAGTGCCACCCATGTAGAGTTCGTCCAGATTGTAAATCTCGCCGTCGATGGGATTGCGCCAGTTCTTGAGCAACTGCTTCACCTTGTTGCGGTTGAGTGTCCAGGTCACAAAAGTTTCCCAAGTGAGGGCTCCGATGGGCTGCGTGTAGTGAGCGGTGAGTTCCACGCCCTTGTTGTCCACACGGCCACCGTTGACTACCGCACTGGTGTAACCCGACGAGGCGGGCAAGGCGGGATAGAAGAACTGGTTGCGCGTGCTGGACTTGTAGAGCGTCGCATTCACTTTCAGACGGCTGCTGAACATGTACAGGTCAATACCAGCCTCCCATGAGTCGGTGCGCTCGGGTTTAAGGTCGGTGAGCATGCGCGTCGAGGTCTCGGCAAGGCCCGTCGAGGGGTTGATGGCATAGGTCTCATGCGTCAAGAACGGCTCATTGGGCTCGTTACCCACCTGGGAGTAGCCCACGCGGGTTTTGAGGTATGTGAGCCAGCCGCCACGCCCGAGAACGGGAATGATGTCGGTCCAGATGGCAGACACGCCAGCCGACCAGTAGAAATAGCTCTTTTCCAACTTGCTGGACCAGTCGTTGCGGGCAGTCACGTCGATATAAGCCATACCACGATAGCCCAACTGGGCGGTGGCATAGACGCTCTGCAACTGGGTGCGATAACCGCTCTGCACGGGTTTGAAGGTCGAGTTGGAGGTCTCGACGTTGGCGAGGGTGAACTTGTTGGCAGTACCCTTCAGGTGACCACTGAAACCCTCGATGCTGTTGTCGCGCTGGTCAAAACTCGTACCCAGCACACCGCTCAGGTTCCAACGGTTGTCGGCAAAGTATTTATTGACCTTGGCGAACACCTCGGCATACAGCTGGCGGTTGCTCACGTTGCGCAGACCGTAGTGGCCGTATTTGGAGGCATAGAGCGTGTTGGTCGAGGCGTAGAACTTCTCCTCGTACTTGTCACTGCTCTTGTCATACTTCGCACGGCCCGTGATATCCAGCCACGGGGTGATGCGCCAGTTGAGCGAGACGGTCGCCTGATGGCGCTCCTTGTGATTGATGAAACGCTCGCGCTCGGTCTCCCAATAGGGATTCTCCATCGAGATGTCGTAGTTGTATGGCCAATACTGCACGGGGAAATTGCGGCCCGTGTCATAGCGCTCGTAATAGCCCAACTTGGAGAAATCATCGCCTGCCGGGAACAGATAGACCGGTACTAGCGGATTGTGGTACTGGCCCTGGCTGATCATGTTCTGCTCCTTGACGGCGGCAAGCATATAGCCCAAGTCGAGCGTCATGCGGTTGTCGAGGAATTTAGTCGTATTGCGAACCGAGACATTATAGCGATCGTAGTTGTTGCTGTGGATGATGCCCTGGGCATTGGTGGCACCAAGCGACAGATAGGTCTGATTTTTTTCGGTGCCGGTGCTCAGGCTCACCGAGTTGGCGATGTGGGCACCCGTCTGGAAAAAGTCGGCGGGACGATAACTGCTGGGCTTATCCAATTTCTCACCCCAACTGAAGTAACTGCCCGTCTCGCTGGGACCATATTGGTTCTGGAAACGGGGCAGAACAAAGGGGCGCGAGAACTGGAAACTGCCGTTGTAGGTCACATCCACCCTACCCTCACGGCCGCGCTTGGTCGTGATGATGATGACACCATTGGCGGCATTGGCACCGTAGAGGGCGGCCGCTGTGGGGCCTGTCAGGGCACTGATGCTCTCGATGTCATCGGGGTTGATGTTGCTGGTGGCATCACCCGTCTGGCCCGCTCCGGCAAAGATGCCCTCGGGCTGCTCGCTGGAGAGGTTTTGCATGGGAATACCGTCCACGACGTAGAGTACATTGTTGTTGCCGTTGATGGACTTGGCACCGCGCATCACGACGCGGCTGCTGCCGCCCGCACCCGTCGCGCTGGCGTTAATGGTCACACCAGCGACCTTGCCCGCCAGCGAATTGACGAAGTTGGCGTCCTGCACACGCATCAGCGCATCACCGCTCATCTGCTGCACGTTGTAGGAGAGCGACTTAGCCTCCTTTTTGATACCGAGGGCGGTGACAACGACCTCATTCAGCACTTGGGCATCCTGCATCAGGCTGATGGTCAAGTCATTGCCATCGACCGGCACCTCACGGGTGCCGTAGCCCACATAACTCACAACCAGGGTCGAGCCCTGCGGTGCCTGAATGGCAAAACGCCCGTCAAAGCCCGTGACGGCAGTTGCATTGAGTCCCTTGGCACTCACGGTCGCCCCAATGACGGGGTCGCCATTCTCGTCAAGCACCAGTCCTGTCACCGTCGAGGCCTGCACCGCGCCACTCTGTGTCTGCGGCGAAGGCGCTGCCAGTACCGTGCCGCCGCCCATAACGAGCGCCGCCACCGCCAACAGCCTGACCAGATGACGGAACTTAAATATCAGTTTTCTCATCTTCATTATAAAAATTGGTTGATGTTTATGTCACAAAGGTAATGATGATTCTTAATATTATCAACCATTTATATGAAAAAAACAGACGTCCCAACAATGAGACGCCTGTCATTAATCTTGCTAAAGCGCTAATAGCTAAAAGCTAATCACTTGATGACCTTGGCGGTGGTGGTGCTGCCGTCACTGTAGGTGGTGACAACGATGTTCACACCACTGACGGGCTGTGCGCTCTGCTGACCGGCGAGGTTGTAGTAAACAACATTGGCTACGGTCTTGGTGGCGTTCACTTCCTCGACTGCGGTACCCTCCTTCTTCACGAGTACATCGATATCGGAGTAGATGTCATCAAAGGCAAGTTCCACACCTTCATTGCTGTCAACATAGAGGATATACCGCTTGGTGTGGTCCAGACTGTAGTAGTTGTCATCCTCGGCGGGAGTCATGACGTTGCCATCTTCATCCTGCAGCTCAATGAATGCGTTCCTACCCTCAACGGTGACACGGATATCATTGGTGTAATAGGGAGTGCGGAAAGCGGGCAGGCGGTGGATGGGCAAGTCATACATGAGTTGTACGCCAAAGTACTCGGCAATGTACTCGTAGGTGGCATCGCTGAAGCAGAAGGCACCCGAGCGCATCAGGCTGGCGGTCTCGGCCTCGGCATCGTCAAATGCCATGTAACGATACTTCATGTGAATGTCCTCACAGTTAATCATCCACAAGGTCAGGTAGATGTTCTCACCCTTGTACCAGAACGGAACGAATTTGCCTCTTGAATCGGGATTATCGAAGGGGATGTCCACGATAGAGCCGGGATTCTCGGCATTGGCCTCGGGGTCAAACACACAGTGGAAGCCGGGGAAACCGGGGATGTGACGCTCACCAGGATTGGCAACGGTATCAGTGAACAGGTCACCTTTGGGCTTATTGGTCTTGTAACCCTCAAGCAACTCGTCAAAGTTTTCCATTACCATCAGGTCGGCAGGGATGTTGCGACACCATGCTGTCACATCAAGGTAAACGCCCTTGGTGCTGGCATAGTCGGTAGCCACATCATAACCGTCAAGTCCCAAGCCGATAACCTTTGCGTTAGCAGGCAGGTTAGCGGTACCCTTGGTAATGTCACCCTTGGTGAAATCCTTAGCAGTTACCAGGTACTCAGGCTGGAATTTCATCATGCGTGAGTCGGGATCAGCATCAGGATAATTCTGGATGTCCTGATACACGTTCACGTCAACAGGCAGCGCGAACATCAACGTGTCGTTTGCAGGCTGGGGAGTATTTGCATAAGTCACAGAAACTGCGGCGTTAGCAATGCCGAAGCCAGCAAAAGCAAATGCAACAATTGAGAGTAAATACTTCTTCATAATCATTAATTATTATTTGTTATTATCGAAATCAGTTGGATTAAGTATATAGTTATTGCAAAAATAGATAGAAAAAACGAAATGACAAAAAAAATCTTGATTTTTTTGATACTTTATTGTTTCATCAGGGCTCATTGTTGTGACTTCACACTCCGATTCTTCACTTTCTTGACAAACAGACTCAAAAAGAGCACCGGCGATGTGCCGAAGATGACCATCAGCCAATCGGTGAAACTTAGAGGTGCACAATCAAAGAGCTGATAGCAGCACTGAACAATGAGTATCTGACCGATGAAAATAACCATCACCACTGCCCAGAACACGCGACTGCCCTTCATATTGTTGAAAACATTCTTTCCTGTCGCAAAAGCCCTGGCATTCAACATATTCCAGAACTGCAGGAAGACGAACACGCTGAAGAAAATACCCATTTCATGCGGATTGATATTGGGATTGATGCCACGCACGAAAATCGGTCCGCCATTTGCCTCTCGAATGAAGAAATAATACAGCGCAATCATCAGTACCGCAAAGATAACACCCGTCACCATGATGAATTTCATCATATCAGAGGTAATGATGCTTGCATGGGAATCGCGCGGCTGCTGGCGCATGAGGACACTGTTGGGCGGCAGCGAAGCCAGTGCCAGAGCGGCAAAAGTATCCATTATCAGGTTTACCCACAGCATCTGAGTCACCGTGAGCGCCGGCTGCTTGCTGAAAAACGAGCAGATGGCGACCACGAGGCAGGCACACACATTCACAGCCAGCTGGAACAGGATGAAACGCTGGATGTTGCTGTACAGGGAACGTCCCCACAGCACCGCCTTGTTGATGCTGGCAAACGAATTGTCCAGAATAGTGATATCGCTAGCCTCCTTAGCGACAGCAGTGCCGTCGCCCATCGACATGCCCACTTGGGCGGCGTTGAGTGCTGGAGCATCGTTGGTGCCGTCGCCAGTGACAGCGACCACCTCGCCCCGCTGCTGCAGCAGGCGCACCAGACGCATCTTGTCGTCGGGACGCGCACGCGACATGATTTTGATGGCAGCGGCGCGCTTGGATGCTTCGGTATCGTCAAGGGCGGCAAAATCAGGCCCCGTAATGATGGCGTCGTCAGAATCGTCATCGGTCCACAGCCCCACCTGACGTCCCACTTCCCTTGCCGTTGCGGCAGTGTCACCGGTGACAATTTTCACCTTGACGCCCGCATTGCGGCAGTCCTGGATGGCATCGGGCACATCGGGACGTACAGGGTCGCTAATGGCGACAATGCCCAGGAATGTGAGTGCCGGTGCATTGCCGGCTTTGAGCAACGAGAGGGCCTCTTTGGGGTCGGCGTCTTTCGGGAGTTCGCAATAGGCAAACGCCAGGGTGCGCATCGCCTTGGTCTGATAGGTCGTCAACTCATCACTCACCTGTTGGAAGGTGACGCCACCCAACACACTGTTACACAGACGCATAACAATCTCAGGGGCGCCCTTGAGCAACAACAGGCGCTTACCCGTGGAACTTTCGACGATTGTCGCCATGAACTTGGTCATTGTCGAGAAAGGCATTTGCTCTAGCGCCTCGCATTCATCGCGCGTTGCCAAGTAGTCATAGCCCGCCTCATGCAACCATAGCAACAGGGCGCCCTCGGTGGGGTTGCCCAGCGCCATCATATTGTTGGGGTCGCTGTCATCAAGATAGGCCGTGCTGTTGCAGGATATGTTCTCCCGCACAATTGTGCTTATCTCATTGTCACCGAGTTTATCTCCGTCGGGCAGACCATAGAAATGAGCCTGATAGACCTTCATCTGGTTCTGCGTGAGTGTACCTGTCTTGTCGGTACAGATGACCGTTGCTGCACCCATCGTCTCACAGGCATGCATGCGGCGCACGAGGTTGTTGTGCTTGAGCATCTTGCGCATACTCAATGCCAGCGACAAGGTAACGCTCATGGGCAGTCCCTCGGGGACCGACACAACAATCAGTGTCACTGCAAGCATGACGGTCTCGATGAAGTATTGTGCATCTTCAAGGACACCCTCGCTGCCACCGCGCCAGAAAAACTCCACGATGCGGCCCAGCACCAGCAACCCCGCCATGATGTAGCTGCCATAGGAGATGGTGCGGCCCAAGCGGTCGAGCTGTCGAGTGAGCGGCGTCTGGATATTGTTATCAATCTGGGCGTCACGGTAGATTTTGCCGTACTCCGTCCTGTCACCAACGCGAGTCACGCGCATCGTCGCACTGCCCTCGATGACAGTGCTGGCACGCAGCAGCTCATTGGCGGGATAAGTCGTTTCGGTCGCTTTAGCGGCTATCTGGGTGTCATGGGTTTTCCATGCCGATGGCTCACCAGTGAAAGAGCTCTCGTCAACCGTCAGATTATAGCTGTCGATGATGGCACCGTCGGCGGGCACCTTTTCACCCGTCTCCAGGATAACGATATCGTCCACAACGACGTCACAGCGCGGCACCTGGGTGACATGACCATTGCGCATCACCTTGACCTTGACATGGTCGTCAGACTGGTTGAGCAAGCGGAATTTCTTATTGGCATTCACCTCGACAAGGAATCCCACCAGTGTGGCAAGCATCACCGCCAGGAAGATGCCCAGCGGCTCAAAAAAGACGCTGCCTCCCATTTTCAATTTGCAGCACTCATACACTGAGAGTCCCAACGATAAAGCAAGCGCCACCAAGAGAATCTTGATGAGCGGATCGTTGAATTTCCCCAAAAACTGCTTCCACAACGGTTCTCGCTCGGGGGGTGTGAGGACATTATTGCCATATTGCTCACGACTAGTAAGCACCTGGGCATCAGTTAGTCCTGTATTACGTTTCTTTTTAGCCATTATCTGTAATTAACTCGGAATTGACACATGACTTCGAAGCAATTATCATGCCAAAATAAAAAGCCGGTATGGCCAATATGACCAAACCAGCTTGATGGTTGCCAGCGCATCACGCGGTCAAACGCGGTTGCTGCTTACGATTGCGCGTAAAGCGCTGCTTGTTGAAGATAGAATCCAAACGCAGCTTGATGACGCCCCACAGGGCCTCAAAGAAGATGCTGCTATTCATCTTGCTTGTTCCCAACACACGGTTGACGAACACGATAGGCACTTCCTTGATGATGAAGCCCATGCAGTGGGCGGTGAATTTCATCTCTATCTGGAAGGCGTAGCCCTTGAATTCGACAGCATCGAGGTTGATAGCCTCGAGCACCTCGCGGCGATAGCACACGTAACCTGCAGTCGCGTCACACACCTTCATCCCAGTAATCAGTCTGACATAGGCCGATGCGAAGTAGCTCATGAGCATCCTACCCATCGGCCAGTTGACGACATTGACGCCAGTCAGGTATCTGGAGCCCACTGCGACATGTGCTCCACCAGTGTCGCATGCGGCCTGCATTTCGGGCAGTTTGTCAACAGGGTGCGAGAAATCGGCATCCATCTCAATGATGTAGTCATAGCCGTTGACCAGCGCCCACTTGAAGCCAGCGATGTAGGCAGTACCCAATCCCTGCTTTCCCGCACGCTTCAGGATGTGGATGCGCTCGGGCTGGTCGGCAATCATCGCGTCAACGATGGTGCCGGTGCCGTCAGGAGAATTGTCATCAACTACGAGCACATCAAACTGGTGCTCAGTGACATTGAGCACAGCATTGATGATGTTCCTGATGTTCTCCTTCTCGTTATAAGTAGGAATGATTACTAAGCTATCTGACTTCATTGGTGCTTATTGATATTTTTGGATTCTCGTCAAATTGTGATACAAAAGTACTGCTTTTTTTTCATTAATCCGTTACAAAACACGTTGATATTGTAATTTTAGCAAGTTTTTACCAACATTTTGCACCGATTAACGCCAAAAAGATGCAGCAAATACCATGCCAGCAGGTCTTCTTGGTTGTTTTAACGGGAAAAGCGACCTGCTCATTTTATCGGACCGCTACTTATTTCAATGGTTTGTTACGCAATCGTTTGCATATAAAATATTGTTAATAAAACCGTAAAATACACATTATTAAATTAGCATCTGCCTATTTTTGCCGTCACCATTTTGCTAGCGATAATCATTCATGGTCACTCTCGACAAGTGGGTCAGGCGTTTTTCAAAAGATGCCTATAACAGTTTGAGCAGCAATATGCCATCACATAACCGAATCAACATAAGTTAGATTACACAATTCAAATAAAAAAACCAACTTCAGATGAAAAAATCAAAATTAACAACACCTATCAGGCTTCTGCTACTGCTGTTGTGTCTTGCCGCTGCCGTACCGCAGCTGACGGCCCAGACCTACACTGTAGCAGGCACCAACAACGGCTTTCTAGGCGCTGATTGGAATCCATCGGCCGACAGCAACGACATGGTTCGCTATGGCTCGACAACGTACTATTACCTGTCAAGAACCGCCAATGTCAATAGTGGCAACTATGCTTTCAAAGTAGTCAAGAACCACAGTTGGGACGACGCATCCTATCCTAGCAATGACTATGGCTACAACGTGAGTTCCACCGGCACATGGAGCATCGTTTACATCTTCAATACGAGCGGCAATGCCGTTTCCCTGTTCGGACCGTTCAAGACGCTGACCGTTGCAGGAAGCCAGACCGAGCTCCTGGGCTCGTCATGGACTCCGTCGGATGCCAACAACGACATGACCACGACCGATGGCGTCAACTACACGTTGACGTTCACCGATGTCAACGTCACACAAGGCTCCTACCAGTGCAAGGTCGCTCTAGACCATGGCTGGGACACTGCATGGCCGGGGTCGAACTATAATTACTCGGTTGGTTTCACCGGTACTGCCGATGTGACCTACAATTTCAACGTCATCACCAAGGCCGTCTCGGTCACCGTTACCGAGAAGTCTGCTCAGCCGACCACCCCCAAATACTATATCACGGGCGACAATGGCTTGGGACTGAACGGTTTCGGCTACCAGAGCGATAAGTTGACTCAGATGATTTATGATGAGGACAATGACATCTATACCTACAGTTACAACGTCACGTCGGCGGGCACCTTCTACTTCACGTTTGCCGACGGCCCCGGCAGCAGTTGGGACGATTTCAACGGCAATCACCGTTACGGTCCCACGAGTGGCAACGAGGCTGTGACTCTGGGCAGTTGGGCCCCCACCCAGAATGGTGGCGGCAGTTATGCTGTGACGCTAGATGCCGGTCAAGTGACCATCACGTTTGACGCTGCCAACATGAGGTACAAGGTCGATGGCACCGAGCCCGTAATCGCTGTCGATTACTATGTCAAGGGCGAGGATACCAGCATCTTCCCCGACGGATGGAGCACCAGCTCCAACACTGCGCAGATGACCGACAACGGCGACGATACCTACAGCTGGACGTCGGCTCAATTCCATCTCAATGCCGGAACCGACTACACCTACAAGGTGTGGGGTGATGATGGCTCGTGGCATCCCAGTGGAGCCAACGCCACGTTCAGCAGCAATGTCCAGGGCAACTACACCGTGACCATCAATTACGACAGCAACAACGGGACGGTGACACACCAGCTGAATCTCGTTCAGGAAGACCAGTCCTATACCTACAACATCCGTGTACGCTACACGGGCAGCGAGAGTCTGGGCAACGTCTATCTCCATGCATGGGACGCAGCCGGTGACAAGACCAACTGGCCTGGCACGGCATTCTCAAGCATGACCACTACCGAGGAGAATGGGCACACCTACTATTGCGCCACCTTCACCTCCTATAGTCAGACGCTTAACCTCCTGTTCAACGAGAACGGCAGTGGTGACACCAAAACCGCCGACCTCACAACACAGCCCGGCACCAGCTACTTCACCTATGGTGGCGGCAGCACTGTCAGCGGTCCCAATCAGGCAGCCGACGAGGCCGACCCGACCTATGACTACACCATCTATGTACGCTACAAGGGCAATGCCACGCCTCACGAGTATCTGTGGGATGGCGCCGGCACCCTGCTGGGCGACTTCCCCGGTAAGGAGCTGACCGATGCCAGCACCTTCACTACCGAGGTCATCAACGGCTACACTTACTACAAGTACAGCGTCAACGCCTCTGATTACGCACAACTGGGCATGATTCTTAACGAGGGTGACGACAGCCACAAGACTACTGACCTGACCGTCGAGCCGGGTACGAGCTACTTCACCTACGGTGGCGGTAGCACCGTGAGTGGTCCCAATGCTGACGCAGACCCCGCCATCACCTACTATGCCGAGGGCAGTTTCGCCGGTTGGACCACCGAAGGCACCCAGATGACCGCCAACGGTGACGGCAGCTACAGCAAGACCTTTACCGGCGTGAGCCTCAACAGCGGCACCACCTACGAGTACAAGGTCTATGGCGCCGACGGTACCGACGAGGGTGTCTGGATTGGCGACAACGGCAACAACGTCACGTTCACGGCGCCCATGAGAGGCACCTATGACGTGACTATCACGCTCAACAGCGACGGCACCGTCAGCCACACGCTGACGATGACGGCTGCCGGTACGATTTATATCAACGGTGACGGCGCCCTTGGTAGTTTTGCCTATGCTCCCGATAAGGCAATGACCTACACCGACAACGGCATCTACACTTATACAGCCACGGTGACCGACTCATTCGAGTACATCAATTTCGTGTTCGCTTCAGGACAGGGCGAAGACTGGACAGACTTCAATAACCATTACCGCATCGGTCCGAGCGATGGCAGCCAAAACTACGTCATCAACAGCGGCTACACCGCAACCCAAATGGCTGGTGGAGATAACGGGTCTTATCGTGTCAGGGCTGCTGCCGGAACAGTGACCTTCTACTTCGATGCATTGAACATGCAGTTCAAGGTCGAGGGAACGGAGGCTCCTGTCACCTATTACGTGGTGGGCGATGACACCGACATCTTCCCCAACGGCTGGAACACCGGCGACGAAACGGCGATGACACTTGAGGACAATGTCTATACCTGGACATCCAGCCAGGTTAGCCTCACCAAGGGTACCACCTACGAGTACAAGGTTCTAGGTGACGATGGGGTTTACCATCCCGTCAACAGCGACAATTTGTCGTTCACGCCCAGCCTCACTGGCGACTACACCGTAACAGTGACCTACGACATCGCCAACGAGACGATTACCGCTACACTGAACCTCGTCGGTACGGCTCCCTACTATATCGAAGGCTCGGAGGGTTTAGGCTTGAGTTGGGGTTATGCACCCACCACCCAGATGACCCTTGACCCGTCAACAGGCATCTTGTCATACACTTGCACTGTTGCCGAAGACGGCACCTACAACTTCATGTTTGCAAACGGTCAAGGCAGCAACTGGGATGACTTCAATGCCAACTACCGCATCAGTCCGCAAAGCGGCGACCAGAATATCGACATCGACGGCAACTGGGTCACCACCCAGATGGCAGGAACCGATGGCGGCTCCTATCAGATCAACTGCGCGGCCGGGCAGGTAACCATCTACTTCAATCCTGCCACGATGAAGTTCATGGTGGAAGCCACACCTCCCACCTACCAGTACACGTTCTATGTCATCGCGACAGACGGCACAACGGTTCCATACCTGTATTTGTGGGACAATGCCCAGAACGTCTACACCAATTCGTACCCCGGCAACGAACTCACAACTACCGAGGTACTTGCCGACGGCAAGACCTGGCACAAGTGGAGCGGAACCATCCTGGTTGATGTCCTGAACGCCATCGTCAGCGGTGGTGGCAGTAATGCTGACAACACCAAGACCAAGAACATCACCAATTTTGAGCCTGGCACATACTACATCGTGTGGACACCAGAGCGTGGAGAAGGTGAGGAATACAACCACTTTGAACTCTACAATGAGCCTCCTAGCGCCACTGGAGATCACCAACTCTTCATCCACGGCGGCTACTACCATGCCGGCGAAACATTCTCTTACGGCAGCAACACTGGTTCCGAAATGAAGTATGATGCCAATACTGGCAACTACTACATCAATAACGTGACGCTGAGCAGCAATGCAACCTTCTGCTTCTCGACCCAGTTGGGCAGTGACTGGCAGAGCGTTGGAACCCGCTTCGGTAACGGCGGTCCCACTTATACCGATAACCCCGACGGTACCAACTATCTGGAGGTCAACCCGTCGATGATTAACGAAAACATGCCGCTCAATGAATGGAGTGAGACCTACGGTGAGTACAAGATGTTCACTGCCGGTGTATTCAACATCCTGGTGAACCCCACCGAGCATTGGGTAAAACTCATAAAGACCGACCACAAGAATCTCTCACCCATGAACGTCTACCTGGAGCAGACGCCCAACGTGCAGATTGACAACATTCAGGAACCAGGCACGACTTATACCACCACAATCATGGGTGAAGACTACTGGCCATTAAGCGCCTACAACCAGGAACAGGGCTTGTGGGATCCGCACAGCGACAGCCAGCACTATCCCGTAACATACATGGGCGATACCACCACCGTTGATGGCAAGAAATGGTGGCACTGGCAAGTAAGCGCCTCGATTGCCGAGGTCTTCTTTACCCGTACCAACAAGGAGCCATATCAGAGTGAGACCATCCACCGCCACGCCGGTGTGCTGTGGTACACCTGGGATGAGGTGAACGGACAGACAGTCATGACCGACCACACCCGCGAATACTTTGAGGCAGCAGCCAATGCCCTGCCCAGCAACGTAGTCGTTATGGAAGGCCACTACTATGTCTACTTCATCAATACCTTAGGTTGGGATCAGGTATTCTGCTATGCTTGGGACGAAGCCGACGGTCAATATACCGATGGCTATAACCGAGTTATGGAGTCTTGGCCCGGCCACATCTGCGAGTTGATGGGTATCGACCCCGTGACAGGCTATGAGGTATGGCGCTATGACTTTGGCACCATTTCCAGCATTGAGAGTCAACCCGACGGTATCCTCTTCAATGACGGTGACACCAACGCACTGAGCGACTCCAAGGAGCAGACGGGCGACTTTGAATACATCAATGGCGGTGTATATGACTATCTGGGTCTGTTCGATGGCGCCTACACGCTCAACAACCTCATCCGCACCGCTGCCGAGGAGGTACGCTACACCGTGAGCAACGACCTGCTCGGTGTGTACTACGACCGTGATGCGGTAACAACGATCCACTATACCAACAAGTATGGCGAACCGGTATCCGAGACCATCACGGGCGCCCTCTATGCCAAGGACTTGAACCAGTATGGTGAGAAATCCTTCTTGCCCGATGATTCCTTTACTGATTATGTCTATGACGTTTGTGGTTCCAGCCACACCGCTGGCGGTTCTCAGATTATGGACAAGAGGACGACCTACGACCAGAGTAACTGGGTTAAACTCGTCATGTCGCCCAACTACGACGGTCGCGCTCCTGTGCCTGTAACAGCCAATGAGCGTCCTGACTTGAGCCAGTATGTGAACAAGATTATCCCCGCAGGACAACTCGACGTGTTCATGACCGATACCATCAACCCAACCGCCCACGTGCTGAGCATCGGCATGGGCCAGGGTATGAACTACGAGCCTAACGTCTATGTATCGGCAAGTTTCAACGACACCATCGTGTTCTCCTACACCCACAACGAATGGATGCCTAAGAATGCCGAGTACACGGGCACCTACCGCACCCGTCCGCACATCGAGTGGATTTTTGACCCCGAGACCGGCGAAGTACTCCGCGGTGAGGTGACCAGGGAAGTCTTGGATGATGAGCCTCGCAAGATGTTCTATGTCGCGCCCAAGCCTCAAGAGGTCGCCTACCTCACCTGGATTGTGTATGACAACCTGAACATCGAGGAGAACCAGATGCGACCTTATGGCGACTACGTCTCAGGCGAGTATCAGCCCTTCACTACCGTGGCACGTTTCCTGCCGCAAGACCCGGGACGATTCTATGCGCCCAAGAACTGGGACCGCAGCCAGATTATCCCTGGTGAAATGTATGAGCAGCTGAAATACCTGAGCGAGGACCAGCTTGAGAACGCCCTCGGTGGATATGGCGCCGAATTCGGTCCCTACAGCAACGGCTATATGCAGTATGGCGGTATGAAAGTCAACTGGTCACTCTTTGACGAGGAGGCCGTCGGCATGCCCTGGTGGCAGATATTCCAACCCGGCCAAGCCTACAAGATTAAGGCCATCATCCGCTATGCTCGCGGCAACGGCGAGGATTACGAGCCCAACGAGTGCTATGGTCCGAGCAACGGTGACAACGGCACTACCGGACAGGTCCTGAACGGTCCGCGCCGCATCGAAGGCAATGGCCAGGGCAACTATGCCAACATGTACTTCACCAGCGAATACGAAGGCCTGGAAGACAGCAAGTTCATCATCTTCCCCATCGAGGCAAGCCCCAACAGTTCCAATGGTGACCCCATGGGCAATGTCACCACCGTCAAGGAGGTGAAAGCATCGCGCTCGGTAGTTAGCGTCAGCTACTACAACCTGATGGGCGTGGAGAGCAACAAGCCCTTCAGCGGCATCAACATCGTCGTCACCACTTACAGCGACGGCAGCCGCTCATCGCGTAAGATTCTGCGCTAACCGCAGGTCTTTTCACAGAATTTCAAGAGCTGCATGCCCCCTCTCTTTCGGGGCGTGCAGTTCTTGTTTTCTCTCGATTTATGGCGCCAAAATGAAAAAAGTCACATTACCCGTTGTCACCCTCAGGAAAAAGCAGTATCTTTGTAGGTTAAAACAAGAAATAACACGACAACAGATTATGCACGATACCAGCAAACAATATGACGAGGTGATTGCCACCTGCCGCGAGTTGTTCATCAACAAGATGAAAGACTATGGCCCCTCGTGGCGCATCCTCAGGCCTCGCTCGGTGACCGACCAGATTTTCATCAAGGCCAAGCGCATCCGCACCCTGGAGCTCAACGGCGAGACCAAGGTGGGCGAAGGCATCTGGCCCGAATTCATCGGCATCATCAACTACGGCATCATCGGGCTGATACAGTTGCGACTGGGCTACAGCGACGTGGTGGACATCACCAACGAGCGCGCCCTGGAACTGTATGACGAGTTCAGCACTGCCACCAAAGACCTGATGATTGCCAAGAACACCGACTATGGCGAGGCATGGCGCGACATGCGCATCTCGAGTTATACCGACTTGATACTGACCAAAATACAGCGCACTAAGGAAATCGAGAACCATGACGGTGCCACGCTGGTGAGCGAGGGTATCGATGCCAACTATCAGGACATGATCAACTACAGCGTGTTTGCCCTTATCAAGCACAACGAGGAGATGATTAAATGATGAGTTATCAGCCGTCAGTTGAGTGCGGATGCCGCTGAAAACTGAAAGCTGAAAACTGAAGATAAAAACCGAAAACCAATGACCATCAAGGCGATTATCAACGCAGTAAAAGGCGAGAAATGGTGTCAACTGCTCACCGTGCTCATGAGGCTCACGGTGGGTGGCGTGTTCATCTTCTCGGGCTTCACCAAGGGGATTGACCCGTGGGGCACCTTTTACAAAGTGAACGACTATCTCACCGCACTGGGACTGGACCAGTGGGATGGTACCGCGCTGTTCATTGCCGTGGCACTTGCCGCCCTCGAGTTCATGCTAGGCGTGGCGATTGCTGTGGGAGCCTATCGCCGCAGTTCCCTGTGGATAGCCCTGCTGCTGATGCTCGTGATGACGCCATTGACACTGTGGCTTGCCGTTACTGGTGCTGTGCCCGACTGCGGCTGCTTTGGCGATGCATGGCACCTGAGTAATTGGGCGACCTTCGGCAAAAACGTACTGTTGCTGTTGGGCATCATCTACCTGATGATGTTCAACCTGTCGTTGCGAGGAGTCTATGGTCCCGCCGTGCAATGGATGGTAATGGCGGCCTCTTTTGCCCTGATTATGGCAATAGCCTACTATGGCTACTTCACCCAGCCGCTGATTGACTATCGTCCCTACCCCATTGGCACCCGGCTGATAAGCGACTCGGTCGAGGACAACGGTGATGAGGGAGAGAGCGAGGACGACTTCATCTTCATTTACGCCAAGGACGGCGAGGAACACGAATTCTCCATCGACAGCCTGCCCAACGAGGACGAGGGATGGGAATATGTAACCCGCTACCACGCACGTCGCCCCCACGGCAAGGTCATCGTGCAGAATGGGCAAGGCGACAACAGCATCGCCATCATGGACGAGAACGGCAATGACGTCACTATTGATGTGCTTGCCGACAGCCGTCGCGCGCTGCTGCTGTTATTCCCCGACCTGACACAGGTGGGCGTCGTCAACTCCTTTGCCCTGAATGAGCTCAACGACGCAGCCCTCGTTGCCGAAGCCGACGTCATCGGTCTCACCCCTGCCACACCCGCCCAGGTCGAGCAATGGAAAGACCGCTCGATGGCCAGCTATCCCATCTACTACATGGACGACAGCGAGCTCAAGATGGTGGCACGCGGCAATCCTGCCGTGGTCTATCTTGAGGACGGCGCCATCAAGTGGAAACGCACCCTGTCATCGCTCGATGACGTCGAGCAACCCATAGAATTGAGTGAAATGGGCAAGGACTATGATGCCGACAGCATTCTGGCCAGCCTGACCTCGGTTTACATCGTGGTGTTGCTTGTCATCCTCGCGATCAACCGCACCCACCTGCTTGTCAGGTACTTCATGATTAAGCGCCGCAACAAGGCGAAGAACAAACAACCGAAAACTGACAACTGACAACTGACAACTAAATATGATACTCAAAGAAGGACAATTCATTGACAACAAGTGGCATGTGGTTTATCTCATCAAGAATAACCCTTATGCCGAGAGTTACCGCGTCGAGGACGAGAGCGGCAACCCCTATTTCATGAAGATATACCGCCTCAAGAACACGCCCGAGAAGCTCATTGAGAACGGTTCGGTCAAGGAAATCGCCTGGTCGCTCGTCATCAAGCACAAGAACATCATCAGCTTGGTGGACAATGGCAGCTACAGCGATGAGGAAGGTGATTGCTGTTACCTGGTTGCCAACTATTTCAGCGGAGAGCTGCTCAGCGAGATGATTCAACGCAAGGGCAAACTCAGCGTTAAAACAGCAACCAGGATTTTCCTTGAAATGCTGCAAGGGCTGCAATACATGCACAACTTGGGCAGCGGTTGCCTGCACAACGACATCACCCCCACCAACGTCATGCTCAGCAGCAAGACCGGTGGCACCGCCGAACTCATTGACTTAGGTCACGTTTCGGCCTTCTTCATGGGCACGCCGCCGTTTGACACCGCTGACCTGGACCCGCGTTATGCCAGCGGACAGTCGTTCATCGGCAAGTATGACGAGCACAATGATATCTTTGCCGCCACCGGCGTCTTCTACACGATGCTCACCGGACGAGTGCCCTGGGATGTGGAATTCACACCCGAGATGACCCGCAAGGAGAAAATCAAACTCGTGCAGAAAGTACGCAGCGATAAGGGCGAAATCAATGTCAACGACATCAAGGACGAGAAACTGCGCAACGTCATTTCACGAGGGTTGGCGCTGGGCTACCATGAGCGATACAACAGCGTCGAGGAAATGATGGCCGACCTTATCGAGGGCGATAACAGCAAGGTGGCAAAGGAAGTTCGCACCAAGCTCGCCGCCGATAACCCCGATGACGACGTAGAAGACGACATCTTCGGCACCTTTGACCAGCCTAGCGACGATACCAACTCCAACTCCACGCGTTCCCAAGCCGCTACCGAAACCAGCGCTGACGTCGAAATCAAGCGTGGTGGCGGAAACGGCTTTGCCGACATCGCCGGTATGGACGAACTCAAGGAGCTGCTGCGCAAGCGCGTCATCCTCATCCTCCAGGACAAGGAACTCGCCGAGAAATACAAACTCACGCCGCCTAACGGCATGCTGCTCTACGGTCCTCCGGGCTGCGGTAAGAGCTTCTTTGCCGAGAAATTTGCCGAGGAGACAGGCTTCAACTTCATCCTCGTCAAGGCGAGTGACCTGGGTTCCATCTACATCCACGGCTCACAAGGCAAAATCGCCGACCTGTTCAAGAAGGCCGAGGAAAACGCCCCCACCGTGCTCTGCTTCGATGAGTTTGACGCCTTCGTGCCGAGCCGCTCGGGTGACTTGGGCAGCAACCAGGCTGGTGAAGTCAACGAGTTCCTCACCCAGCTGAACAACTGCTCCAAGCGCGGTATCTTTGTCATCGCCACCAGCAACCGCCCCGACAAGGTGGATCCTGCCGTGCTGCGCACCGGTCGTATCGACAAGCAAGTGTATGTACCCATGCCCGATACCATTGCCCGCAAGCTCATGTTCGAGCTTTACCTCAAGGGCCGTCCCTGTGAAGGCATCGACAGCGACGCCCTTGCCGAGAAAGCTGACGGCTATGTGGCAAGTGACATCGCCTATGTGGTCAACGAGGCTGCTACCATTGCCGCCTACAACCACGAGAACATCACCCAAGACCTGCTCATCAAGACCATCGAGGGCATCAAACCCTCAATCAACAAGGACCTGCTCAAGGAGTATGAGGAAATGCGCGACAAGATGGAGGGCATCTCACGCAACAACAGCCTGCCTCACGTCGGTTTCCTTTAATCACTGATGTGAAACGATAATCCAACAACTGACAACTTAAAACTAAAAACTAGAATACAATGGACTTAAACAAACTGATGATTGATTTTCTCGCTGAGGAAGGTTTCCGTCCCCACGAGACCCCCTTTGGCATCGCGTTCAAGAAAGAAGGCTACAACTTCTTGTATTTCAAGGATGAAGATGACGAACAGTACTTCAGGCTCATGATGCCTGCCATCTTTGTCGTTACCGAAGACAACGAGGAAACCATCCTGCATGCCATGAACGATGTGAACGGCAATATCAAGGTGGTGAAGCTCTACACCATGGAGATGGAAGACCCTGACGGCAAGAAAGAGACCAGCGTTTGGGTCGCCTTTGAAATCCTTGCTGACTCCACGCCCGAATTGGGGGACATCGTGCCGCGCGCCATCAGCCTGCTGCAAGGCGCACGTGTCGCCTTCCTCTCAAGACTCGAGGAACTTGCCGACCATTGATTGCATCTTTCGAGATTATTTCAAGCAACAAAGTGGGCGCACCGTCAATAGGTGCGCCCACTTTTATTACTAAAGGGTGTCTTTGGATTGCTTGTGCAAGGCAATAACCAAGAGTGGCATCGCGCTAAAGCCAAGGGCCTATTCGCCCACAATCACTGCGACGACCGCATCGACATCGGCAATGGAAACCTCACCGTCGCCGTTGACGTCACAAGCCAATCCTCTATCATCCAACCCATAGACAATGACAGCTACCAAGGCATTCACATCAGCCAGAGTAATCTCGCCGTCACCGTTCACGTCGGCGCTGGCAGCATTGAAATTGACTCCCTCTATGGTGCTGAAGCGCCTCCATACCAGCGCTTCCTTGTAGGCTTGCAGCGATGATTTCGGCACATTGACGGTGGCGCGGTTATAGGTGCCGTCGCTGAAGGTGTTCTTACCGCTCATTGCGGGAGGTGTCACAGCACGGCTAGTAATAGCAGTCAATGAATTGCAGTTGCCAAACGCCTGAACTCCGACCGAATCCACAGCTCTGCCAAAGGTGAAACTTGACAGCTTGTTACACCCATAGAACGTCTTGTCGCCAATCGTGCTGACGCCATCGCCCACGGTCACCTCCTTCATGTTCTTACAGCCCTGGAAGGCGCTGGCACCGATAGACTCGACACTCGGGCCCATTGTGACATCAACGATTCCATGGCAGTTGACAAACGCATAATCCTTGATTGCCGACACGCTTTCAGGGATGGCCAGAGCCGTCACTTCCTCTCCGTTGAGATAAAGGTGGTTGGCAGCACTCAAAGGATTGGCGCTCTGGTCTTCAAAGGTAATGCCGCACCATGCCTTGAGGTCTGCAATATCCACCCGCTGGAGCTTGGAGCACATCCTGAATGCCGAGGCTGCGCAATAGGTAAGGCTTGCGGGGATATTGATAGCAGTCAATGATTTATCCGACTCAAAAGCCTCAAATCCAATGGATGTAATGCCCTCATTTAAGTTCACCGTCTTCAAGGCAGGGCACTTGTAGAACGTGTAATCGGGGAGGCAATCCAGATGCTCACTGAGGGTCACTTCCTCCAACGCATCGTCAAAGGCGAATGCCGCATAGCCGATTGACGTAACGCTATTGGGCATTGCCAGGCTCGTTAGCGCAGTGCAGCTATTGAACACATAATCACCCAGATAAGTCACACCCTGGCCCAGATTGACAGATGTCAGCCCCGTGCATTCATAAAAAGCGGTATAGTCCAAAACTTGCACTGAGTTGGGAATCTCCACATGACTCAAATTGCTGCATACAGCGAATGCCGCATAGCCGATTGACGTAATGCCGTCATGCAGTTCCAATTCGCTCAACGAACTATAGGCAAAGGCAAAAGCGCCCATCTGCTGCAACGAGCCAGGCAAAGATAACGATACCAAATCTTCACAGCAGTAGAACGCATAATTGCCAACCGATGTAACCCCTTCCTCAAGCGTGACATTGCGCAAATTGGAACATAATGAAAACGCATAATCTTTGACCTCGCCCACCGATGCTGGAATGACAACATCACTGAACGGGTTTCCTTGCTGATCATATAACGATGCGAAGTTACTCAATGGGTTAGAGGAAAATGAGGTGAAGGTCATGCTGCACCACGACTTGATGTCATCAACATAAACCGACTTGAGAGAGATACAATCACCGAAAGCCACGTCTTCTATCGTCATATCCGAACCGAAAATGCGCACGCTTACCAACGAGCGGCAATTGTAGAAAGCGCCTTTGCCCAAGGTCCTGATACTCGCAGGCAACGTCACCGAGGTCAATCCCAAACAATTCATGAACGCATTGGGAGCAACAGACGTCACGGGGTAGGTTTTGCCCTCGTGCTCCACCGACTCGGGAATGACCACGTTACCGCTGTAGGTATTCATGCTCATGCCCTTGTTCACCACCTGAACTGCTTCGCCATCAATCTTATAATAGATTCCCGACGCTTCAAAGTCATATTTCGGCACTGTTTCGCTACCGTTGCCAGGATAAAGATGGTAAAGCATGGAATGGTTATATCGGAAAGTCAAATCATTCTCGCCCAGGGCATCAAGGGCAAAATAACCATCATAGTATCCTCCCCATCCCCAATTGACGTGATATTTGTCACCGTCATAACCGTCAAGAATGAACGCATGGCCGCCCGAATCCGAACGACCACAATACAAAATTGGGCGTCCTGCCGACAAATCCTCCAGCAGCATGTTGTTCCACTGCTCATCATCCATATCGTCACGATACAGACAAGCGGCATCGGAGTTGTAACCGAACTGAATCATCGCGGCAAGCTGCTCCATCTCATACGCCCCGCTGCCCTCAGGGGTATAGTCCATAAAACAGCCCTGTCCGCAATAGCGCATCAGCTTAGCAACGGCATCACCCTGAGCGGTGGTGTAAGACCCTCTATTATAGGTATCAATCATATTGTCCCAATCCAGTTGCGCTGCCGGCAATTCATCTATCCAGAAGCCAAGGTAATCAGTCCTATATCCAGGCAAAGCGGGCACCGAGTCAGGATAATGCCAGTAATACATCACCTGGGCCATCGCCGTAGCGACGCATCCCGTCGCACAGTACTCGCCATCATAGACCGGACACTGGTTGTAATAGGGAGCGTCCTGGCTCCACTTGGCTGTAACCAACGGCTCTATCGTGCCATTGCGAGCAGGAGCACGCAGTCGAGGCGGCTTGGCAACGCCATCCTCCTCGGCGGCATGAGTTGCCAACCATTCGATTTGAGCCTTGTACTGGTCCAGCCACCACTGTACATTGGCAGGAATACTTGACACGTCAAAGGCATGGTCACCGTAGGCGAGAATCCGTTCAGCACGGTCATCACCTGCCACGATGATAAAGGCATTATCATCTTCGGTATTGAACACATAATAATCGGCATGCCCCGCACGGGCAGTCGACAGTTCGGTATGAACCAGACGCAATTCCGTCTTGCTGTTTCTAAACCTCTTTCCCCGCGCTTGGGATTGGATAAAATTCATCGCCGACGCCCTAGCGACATCGGCATCCACATCGGCTGCTGCCATACTCGCTGTCATCAACAGGACTAGCACAACCGTCAATAGAGACTTCATGTAATTCATAATCATCCAAAATTTAGATTTATTTGGCATCACCTCAATCCTGGAAAGTAAACTTTCATGATGTTCGGTTTGCACAAATGCTTATAATAATTAGTAATAACAACTTGATTCCTTTTTTCCTTGGAATGCTGCAAACTTATCTATAAAAAGCCACAAAAACAAGCCATTTTACAACAAATTGCCGTTATTGCTGAAAAATTTCCGAAAATTGTCAAAAATTTTGACAATTTGGACCAGATTATCACCCCACAAAAAAGAACTATGCCATCATTCTTTTATTTCATTTTCCTTAACGCAACGGGCGATAAGAAAAGCAATAAAAGAACGATGGCACAGCCGCTTCGATGTGAGAAGCCTATATCATCTAGGGTTCTGAGCGAAGAATGATACTGATGACAGCGTTGGCATCGGCAATGGATACCTCGCCGTCGCCGTTCACGTCGCGCGTCAAGTCGCCAATGCCAGTCGTGATGGTCGAAATGACGGCATTAACATCGGCAACGGTAATCTCGCCGTCACGGTTCACGTCGGCAGCAACCGTGGTGAGGATGGGCTCAATTTTGGCAAACCACCCCCAAACGCCCGAGTGCTTGTAGGTCTGCTGCAGGCCTGCCGGGACATAGAGCACCGCCTTGTCATAGATGCTATGCATGAAGCAACTGGGGGCTGCCAATTTAGGAGGTGTCGATGCCAAGCAAGTGATGCTGGTCAAGCGGGGATTGTTATCAAAAGCGCGGTCAGCAATCGTTTCCACGGCTTCTCCCAGCGTCAGTGTTTTCAGATAAACACACTTGAAGAACGTACTCTGGCTGATAGCGGTTACCTTGTTGGGGATGACCAGTGACGTCAATCCAAAGCACTCTATAAAGGCGGATTTGCCGATGGTCAAGAGCGAGTCAGGCAGATTCACTTCTTGCAAGTTCTCGCAGTAGGCAAAGGCATAATCTCCCATCGTCTTCAAGCCGGCAGGCATCGAAACATGGGTCAACGCAGTACAACCGTTGAACGAATTACTCCCAATCGAGGTTATCGATGCCGGGAGGTCCACTGATTTCAGGTTCGCGCATTGGTAAAAGGCGTAATCATCGATAGCCGTCAATCCTGAGGATATGCTGACCGTTTTCAGTCCCTTACACGTTGCAAAAGCAGCATAATTCAGATGAGAAAGGCCATTGGGCAAGATGACATTCTCCAACGCCGTGCAACCATAGAACACCTGGTCATCAATTGTCATGAGCGTTGAGGGCAACGACAGGGACGACAATCCTGTGCAGTAGGCAAAGGATGCCACTCCGACTGCAGTAACGCCTTCCTCAAGCGTGAGCGACGTCAATTCCTCAAAACCGACAAACGCATAGGGGGAAACCGTATCTACCGAAGCGGGCACCACCAGGTCATGAACCTCTGCTCCCGCCACAGTCAAGTGATGTGCATAATACAAGGGATTGGATGCTGATTTGGTAAATTTAATGCCCAGCCATGCTTCAATCGTAGGAATCTCAACATGTGACAACGCATTGCAATCCTCAAATGCTCTATCGCCGATTGAAGTGAGGCTGGCGGGGAGCTCAATCCATTCCAGGTTCAAGCAGTTGGCAAACACCTGGGGACAGATGGTAGTCACACCCTCGGGTAAAGTCACCCGTGACAGGGAGATACAGTTCCTGAAGGCATAATCCTCAATAACGGTTAAAGTGGGCGGTAAAGTCACAGCGGTCAGGTTCGTACAGTTCCTGAAAGCACTGCGACCGATGCCCGTGACGGGCAGCGTTTCTCCGTCATAGGTAACCTGGGAGGGAATTGTCACCTCACCGCTATAGCAGTCATACTTTGTGTCCCGATAGGTGACATAGAAACTGCTGTTGTCATCACTATACATATAATAGACACCATCCTGTTCAAAGTCGTAGCCATCCTCAGGTTCAATATCATCATCGGGATAGACGTTAATCAGCATCTGTTGATAACCATTGAAGCCGTAGCCCTCAACATAGAACGCATCCAGCGCAAAGTAGCCGTTACCTGTACCTGCCCAACCCCAATTGATGTGATACTTGCCGCCATAATAGCCGTCAAGCACAAACGCATGTCCTCCTGAAAGGGCATCGTTGCCAGAGTAAAGAATCGGACGGGATGCCAGGATTTCACGCTGCATCATGTCATCCCAGTCTTCCACATTGTAAGAAGACCGCTCCACCATCTTCGTGCTGTGGTAGCCGTGTGCGCGCATGCCCTGCGCCTGTTGGTAAACGTATGCGCCACTGCCGTCAGGGCTATAATCCATTTGGCAAGACTGCCCGCAATAGCGCATCAGCGTGGCAACGGCATTGGCCTGTTCCGCGGTGTACTGGACCACAGCGTAGTTGTCAATCATGTTGTCCCAATCCAGCTTTTTGCCCGGCAATTGAGGCAATGCGATTCCGTGTTCACGCGTCGTATATCCCGACAATGCGGGTGCCCAATAGGGGTAACGCCAGTAGTACATCACCTGGGCCATCGCCGTGGCTACACAACCGGTAACACTGCGCTCTCCGTTATATTCAGGACACTGGTTATTGTAGGGAGCTCTCTGGCTCCAGTCACACGTCAGCATCGGAGCAACAGAAACGTCGTGGTATGGCGCCTCGCGCTTGACAATAGCCTTGGGGTTGGCATGCAGCCACTCTATCTGCTCCTTGTAGGAGTTCAGCAGCCACTGCATGTTGCACGGCACGTCAGTCATGTCGATGGTTCCATCGCCATAACCCAGAATGCCCTCTGCGCGGTCATCGCCAGCCACAATGACAAAGGCTTTGCCATCAGCGTCAAACACATAGTAATCGGCACTGCCATCACGAGTCGATGACGGCTCGGTATAAACCAGCTGCAAGTTGGTAATGCCTCGTGCCATCAACTTCCCCGAATTCTGTGAGCGGAGAAAACCCATCGCCAACGTCCGAGCAGCCTCGGCGCCGACATCGGCTGCAAACCCGTCAGCAATACACAGCAGGACGAGTACAGCCACCAAAATAGATTTCATGTAACTCATAATTTTTCTTTTTTTATAATAATTAGCAACCAATTTCTGAATCCATCCTCAAGATTGCTGCAAATATATAACAAAGCATCAAATAAAACAACAAATGAACAATAAACCTGCTGTCTAGCAAAAAAGCCTGGTTATTCTAGTTGAACATGCTGAGGATGATGTGGATAACGGCATTGGCATCGGCAACGGTCACTTCGCCGTCACCGTTGACATCACAAACCAGATTATCCTCGCCCTCAAGAATGCAACTGATAACGGCATTGACGTCGGCAACAGTAACCTCGCCGTCACCATTCACATCGCCAGGCAGAGGCTCCTGGGCCTTCATATACCAGAACAACGCCAACCGTTTCTCGCTATCTACAGCCATCTCGGTGATGGGTTTGTGCATAAAACCACCCAAATAGACTGAAGCAGCCGGTGTAGAGGTATCGGTGAGCGCATTGACATCACCCTGTGGCCAAGTGTCGGTCGTGTTGGAAAAACCCGACAAAACATTGTCGGCGGGAATGATGGTCATGCGCGGGTGAGATTTGTTGTTATTGGGGGTGTTGTTGTCCCAAGCCGACTTGTTATAGTCCACATGCAAGACAAGGATACCATCGGCAGGAAGGTACGCGTCCCAATCGGTCTTTGTACGGTATTCCAGCAGATAGTATTCATCGGTGTTGGCATCATTGGTGACTTTCACAGCGGTGCCCTCGTCGGTATTGAGGGGTGAAAGGATATACTGGGTGTCCTCAACAGGATTGATAAGGTCCATCCAGCCCATGAAATGGCGCTCATAGGAGGTGTAGCCGCATGGCGTGTAGCCGTTATTCAAATAGCAGCCATGATCCATCAGAGACCAGTTGCTCATGCCATAGGCCGAGCCGCCGTTGGTCGGATAAAAGTCAGGCAGGCCCAGGCAGTGGCTGAACTCGTGGCAGAAAGTGCCAATGCCGTCGATGGAGGTGCTGTAGTTGCTGCTGCCCTCCAACTCATTGAACACAGCATACTTGTCGATGGTCACGCCATTGAGTTCAAAGGGGCCAACTTCGCTGCATCCCCATGACAGGGATTCCTGCATGTCCCACTGGCAGGGCCAAATCGACTCAGGCACCGTACGCCAAGCCTGTGCCTCGCCCACACCGGCGTAGAGCACCACAACAACGTCAACCAGCCCGTCACCGTCGTTGTCATAGTTAGAGAAATTCACATTCTTCAAGCCCGTGCATGCGTCATAAATCATCGTGCCCAACTGCACATCCACCTCAGTGTTATAAATGTACTTGTTTGCGCCATAGAAAGCACGCTCATGTGGCAGTTCCACGGGACCCAAGATGTCGAACTGCGGTGAAAAGGCACCTCGTGACTGAGACTGGAAATAGTGCAGGCAACTTTTATCCATCAGGTTGAACTGGTTCTGGAAAGTGGCCTGAGGGTCAGTGTCGATAAATTTCACATCGGTGTAGTTGGCAAGAATGATAGGGATGCGCGGCGAACCCTTCGTGGGCACCTGGGGGTTGTCGTTGTTCTCCTCGCGGCGAGGGGTGCGACGGGGTATTGCGTCCAGCGTCATCTGGTCGTGATAAGCCTTGATAAACGCCACCTCGCGCAGGCTACGGGCGCCTGTGTCGTGGGCCAATACGTCGCTCAACGAGCCCCCCGCAGTGTAGCAGTAATCGCCCTGGGAATTCTGGGCAACAGTCAGCCCGTCGAGAGTCATCAGCGAGTGGTTGAACTCGCCGCCTTGCATCACCAGCGTCACCGTCGAGCCATCGCTCTGGACATGAGTGAAAGGAATGGACTTGGCAGGCACAGCCAGCGCCATCAGGCAGGCAGCGGCGGCTATGATTATTGCAAGTAGTATTCTTTTCATTTTTTCTTGGCTTCGGCGGTCTCGTTGGCGATGTACTCCTGCATGGCCTGCTTGAAGCCGGTGCCAGATGCCATGTCCACAAAATCATCGATGCGCCATGTGCCGTCTTCCAGCTTCATCGTCAGGCACAGCGGGGTGACATTGTCAAAATTGTGCAGTTTCAACTCGACGGTCGCCCAGGGGCCGATCCTCTCGACAACCTTCACGTCGCTGATCGACAACTTATGCCAGTCCTGACCCATAATCCAGTAGTCGAAATCCCAGAAACCCATCTCATTTTGATGATAGAGGCTGTCAATCTCATTGACTTTTTTCATGAGCGTGTTCCATTCGCTGCTGCAGTAGTTGGCTTCAAAATCGGCACGTCGCTCATACACATCATTCATGGAGTCTATATCCAGATTGCGCAGCGAATCCGCCTCGTTATATACCTTGAAAACAGCGCCGTAGATTTCCTGCACACGCTCTACCACCGATGCGGTATCAAGACCATCATGGTCACTCTCTCCGCTACTTTTCACGACAGCGCCACGCGACGAGCAAGCCCCCAACACAACAACAGCCACTGCCAATAGAAGAATTCTTTTTACGGTTCTCATAATTATCCGGAATTAATTCTTGCAAAGTTAGCAACTAAAAACCAAAACCCAAAAACAATACCCCAAAAACTTGAATCTTGAAACTAATTCGTATCTTTGTGGGCGTTATGTTGAAGGTTGTTGCCATCATGTTGTGTGGAATGGCGGTCGGGTTCCTGTTGAGGAAACGGCGGCTGCGGGTGGTGCCTCATGCGGTGACGGTGCTCATCTGGCTGCTGTTGTTCTTCCTGGGTGTGGAAGTCGGCCAAAATCCGCAAGTCATCCAGGGCATCAGCCATCTGGGAGTTGAAGCGCTGTGGCTGTCACTTTCAGGGCTAGTCGGCACGATAGCGTTCTCGTGGGCGCTGTGGAAATGGGTGTCAAGGCAGAAAGGAGGTGAAGGCAAATGAAAGGCAGCCTCATTATCGTCGGCTTTTTCATTCTGGGCGTCGTCTGTGGCGTGATGCACTGGCTGCCAGACCTGAATGCTTATGGCAACGTGAGTTTCCTCACCTTGTGTGCATTGCTTTTCTGTGTGGGCATGACGGTAGGCAACAACACAACCCTGCTGAAATCATTCACCAAATTGGACCCGCGACTGATGCTGTTGCCCCTGATGACCATCACCGGCACACTCGCGGCTACAGCCATCGCTTCGCTGGGCATGCCCGGCCGCAGCCTGACGGAGTGCCTCGCCGTGGGCTCGGGCTTCGGCTACTATTCCCTGTCGAGCATCCTCATCACGCAGTATAATGGTCCCGAACTGGGCACCGTGGCTCTGCTGGCAAATATCATCCGCGAGATTTTCACATTGCTTGGAGCGCCCTTGTTGGTCAAGTTCTTCGGCCCTTTGGCGCCTATCTCGTGCGGCGGTGCCACGACAATGGACACCACCCTACCCATCATCACACGATACAGTGGCGAGAACTTCGTGCTGATCTCGCTATTCCACGGTTTCCTGGTGGATTTCTCGGTGCCTTTCCTGGTCACCTTCTTCTGCACCCTATAACTTTATCAAACAACCATTTTTTCAAACAACTATTTTTCAAACAACAATAACAACATGGAACAACAAGAACAACCTCATTATTGTTGTTGATGTTGTTCAAGTTGTTTGAAAAAAGTTGTCTGATGAGGGGTTACTGGGCGCAAACTTCTTCGGGGAACTGCTCAATCTGATTCATGCGCTTGAGAATGGTGCGTTGCATCTTCTTCATCTTGGATGTGGGATGGGCACTGTCACGCTGCAACGGGTTGGGCAGCGAGACGGCGATATAAGCACTTTGGGACCTGGTCAGTTTGTCGGGAGTGGTGTTGAAGTTGATACGTGCCACGGCATCAGCGCCATAGATACCCTTGCCCATCTCAATGGAGTTGAGATAGACCTCCATGATGCGCTCCTTGCCCCAAATAGCTTCAATCAGGAACGTGAAATAAGCTTCCAGTCCCTTGCGCAGCCATGAGCGGTGCTGCCACAAGAACACATTGCGGGCGGTCTGCTGGCTGATGGTGCTCGCACCACGTTGGCGTTTGCCCTTCTGGGCATCGATTTGCGCTTTCTGAATCTGCTCCAAGTCAAATCCCTTGTGCTGGAGGAACAGGTTGTCCTCACTAGCCATTGCCGCCTGAGCCAGATTGTGACTAATCTTTTCCAATGGCACCCAGCGGTGATTGATTTGCGGCGCCTCGCCGTCAATCATCTGCTCCACGCAGCGGATAAGCATCAGTGGCGTGATATAAACGGGGATATACTTCAATATCACCACGGCCAATATCGTCGAGGTGAAAAAGAAAATCAATATGTTACGCAACCAGCGAGTTACTATCTTCATACCTGTTTTTCCTATTATTTTTATTATCTAGTTCGTTGATTAACAGCGCAGTCGGGGCAAAGGCCCTTGAGCACATAGTTGATGCTGTGCACCTGAAAATTGCCGGGAAGGGCGACTAGCGGCACCTGGGTTGTCTGCAGGCAGAAGGTGCGGCCACACTTCTCGCAGTTGAAGTGGGCGTGCATGTGGTCGATGGTACCGTCATCCTCACCACAATGGCAGTCGGGGCTGCACACGGCATACTTGAACATGCCTGTGCCATCGTCGATGGCATGGATGAGATGGTGGGTCAGGAACAGGGTGATGGTGCGGTAAATGGTCGATTTATCGACAGTATCCAGCTCATCTTCAAGGCTTTGAAGCGAGAATGCGTCATCGTGCGCCATCATCGTGCGCAAGAGCAGGATGCGCAACGCCGTGGGCTTCACGTCATGCTGTTCCAAGCGGGTGATATATTTTGATTCGTCTGTCATCTTACATTTCTTCTTCAATATCCTGGATTCTGTGCGCTGCCGCAGGCACTGAGCGTCACGCCGGGAATGGGGAACACGAGGGTGTAGCCCATACGGTCGGCTTCGGTTTGCGGACGGTCGGTGTAAGGTCGCGTGAACATGCCGAAGCGGATGAGGTCGTTGCGGCGCCATCCCTCCCAAGCCAGTTCCAGCATGCGTTCCTCGAGTATATTGTCAAGCGTGGCGGGGCGCCAAGCCATGTCGACACGTTGACGCACCCGATTGAGCAAGGCATCGGCTTGGGCACCAGCTCTGCCATCCCGCAGCATGGCCTCGCACTGCATCAACAGCACGTCGGCATAACGGAACAGCACAATGTCGTTGCGTCGCAGTTGTCCATCACTCATCGCTGCCAGGTCAATCTCATATTTTCTCATTCTTGCGCCAGCCGTCTTCTCATACGGGTCATTTGTGAGGTCGAGTTTCACCGCCATCGGGTAGTAAACCAACTGCGTTCCGTCATCGAGCGTGACGGGTTCACCAGTCAGGTCATGATAGACCTGGTCATAATAGTACGTCAAGTTCAGGCGTTTATCGGTATCATCACCTTTGCCATAGCCGAATGTCTTCATCGCCTCAACCGTGGCACACGGGCCGTTCTCTCCATTCAGGCCCAGTGCCGACGCATGGTTGTAATGCAACGAGCGGAACTGCTGACTGAAGCGGTTAGTATAGTTGTAGATGTCCATCGGTATGGTGAATATCAACTCGGGGGACTCCTCGTTGCTGATGTCGAAGTTGTCCTTGAAATTGGCCGCCAGTTCGAAACCGTTGCTCGAGATAGCATCACAGTATCGCTCCACCGCCTGCCAGGTGTTCAGTGTCTTGCCATAGACGTCCCACATCATCGTCGAGGCATCAGGGTGCCGGGCATCGGTCCAATCATCATCAGCATAGATTTCGGCATTCAACAGCACCTTCGCCAAGAGGAACTGCGCTACAGAGGACGTCATGCGACCGTAGTACTCTCCCAACTTGCGACTCTGCGCGGGGGAAAGGTCACACTCGGCAGCTTGCAGCTCGCTTACAATGTGCTTGAATGTTACCGAACGGTTCTGCAGTTTTATCTCCTGAACCGTGGGGGTGGAACTCATGAAAACAGGCACACGTCCATAAAGGTCCATGGCATAGAACAAGAACATCGCACGCAGGGCACGAGCCTCGGCGCGCAATTCCTTGACATCCTCGTTAGGATGTGCCTTTTCAAACGCATCAATGCGCTCAATGGCCCGGTTGCAGGCGAGTACCTCCTTGAAGATGTAATTCCATGTGCCACCCGTGAAATCGACACTGCCAAAGCAATGCAGGAACAGGTTCTGCCAGGTGCCGCCATCATACCAGTCGGTACCTCTTGTGGGAATCATCGCCTCGTCGGTCGAGAAGGTGTTCAGGTCCCACACGCCACGTGCAGTGCCTTGCAATCCCTGGGAAGGGGCGCTACCGCCAATGTTGAGGTAGATACTGCTCAAGGCATTATTCCACAGGTCAGCAACCGTGTTATAAGCCTCGTCCTCAGGCAGACGGTCGGTGGGGTTATCCTCAAGGAACTTGTCACATGAAGCCAGCATCAATGCGGCAGCGACTATCAGCAGGCTATAAGTGATATATCGTTTCATGATAATCTAAAAATTAGAAGGTTAAGGTAACTCCCAGATGATAAGAACGGGTAACGGGATAGATGTTTTTGTCATCGACGCCCAAGGTGCTGTTGACCGATGAACTGTTGATGATGGGTGTCAGACCCGAGTAACCCGTGATGGTGCCCAGGTCATTTATTGTGAGCGCCAATCGCAGGCGACTGATGGTGCGCATCAGCTTCTTGCCCAAGGGCACGTTCCAGCCTAGAGTGAGGTAGTCAAAGTCTATATAGTCGCCGCGTTCCAGCCAGTAGTCTGTTGCAGTCTGGTCATTGATAGCGCGAGAGGGGGCATCGGCCAAAACATTATAACCCGGCAAATTGGACATATTCATGTAGGTCAAGGCTGTGCCGTTGTAAATCTTGTGTCCAAAGGCTCCATTAATCTGCAAGGTCACATCCCACTGCTTGAAACGGTAATTGATGTTACTGCCCAGCAACACCTTAGGCATCGCCTGACCACACACGCGGCGGTCCATGCCATTGGAGATGTTGATGTCACCAGTATTGTCAAGGTCGACGATTTCATACTCATAGCCACCACGTCCGTCACTCTTCAGACCCGTGCAATGCGGCAGGTAGAACACGCCCAGGGGCTGTCCCACTATCTGATAGACAATTTGATTGCTGCCACCGTGGAAACCTGCTCCGTTCAGGCTGACCAGGGCCACCTCGCTGGGAGCCTCCAGCCAGTAATCCTGGTAATAGCCGCTCAAAGAGAGCAGTTTGTTGTACTGATAGGCGATATTGGCGTTGATATTCAATTCCATATCGCGTGAAATCAGAGGCGAGAAGCCCAGTGCCAACTCGACACCGCTGTTGCGCATCGAACCCAGATTGTCGAGCAGCTTGTTGTAACTGAAAGGCGGCACGCCCACATTATAGAGGTAGAGCATGTCGGTCGTCTTGGAAACATAGAAATCAAGCGAGGTGATGATGCGGTTGCCCAAAAAAGCAGCGCTCAAGCCAGTGTTGAAACTATGCTTCACTTCCCATTTGAGGTCTGGGTTGGCATTGAGCAGGACATCGAGCGTTACTGCCATGTTTTGGCCCACGGGAGCGATGCCCGCAGGAGTGAGCACATTTTGCGCCATGTAACTGTCCACGGCGCCCTGATTTCCCGCCAGACCATAGCCGATGTTCCACTTCAGGTCATCAAGCCAACGGGCATCGCTCAGAAATGACTCTTTACCGATATTCCATGTTGCCGAGACCGAGGGGAAGAAACCCCATTGGTTGCGTCTGGCAAACTTTGACGAGCCGTCGGTACGGGCCGCGACGGTCAATAGATAACGGTTGTCGTAGTCATAGTTGACTCGTGCCATGAAGGAAACAAGCGACGGTGCTTTGCGGTAACTGCCGGTGCCTTCCCATAGTGTCACGGCACCCGATTGGATGGCGTCAATGCCGATATCGTTGCTAGAGAAACCTGTTGTGGTGGTGAAGAATCCCGTGTGGATGTTGCGCTCAACTTCGGCAAGCCCCATCACGTTGAAGTGGTTGCGACCCAGCGTCTTGTTCCATTTCACGATGGCATTGCCGAGCCAAGACTCGGTCTTGGCGGTACGGCGGTAGCCTTTGCCGCCGCTCCAGATGCTTGTCGGCAGGAATTGCGCCGTCTCGACCTCGTTGTGGCTGTAAGCACCGAAGAACGAAAGTGTCCAGTTGGGCGTCAGGTTGAATATGAGTTTGGCATGGGTACTCAGGTGGGTTGTCTTGTCCTGGGTGCGGCTGTCCATCAGTGCCAGCGGATGATTAATCTGGTTGGCGTAGGTGAAGCCGTCCCAACCTCCGGCACTGTTTCGCTCGGTCCCGAAGGTGGGATTCCATGCTTGCGCCGAGTAGAAGGTCTTCTGCTCATCGTAAACAGCCGTGAGTTCTCTCTGCACATTGCCGAACATACCCACCTCGATAGTCAGCAGGTCGCTAAACATACGTTGGTACATGTTCATGTTGCTCGTCAAGTTGCGTAACTTTTCGTGCAGGATGACCCCGTCATGGTCCATATATCCGAGCGACACGCGGTAGCCCGAGTGATCGCCACCGCCCATGAAAGCCACATGATGATCTTGAATGAAGGCGGTTTGCTGGATAGCTTTCTGCCAATCGGTGTTGAATCCCTTGTCGATGAGCATGTTGCCCTGGGCTCTGATGGCATCGCGGTAACCGTCAGCGTTGAGCATCTTGAGGTTTTTGCTCACGTGGGTGAGGCCCACCTGGCCATTATAGGTGACGGTGGCCCGATGGGCAGCGCCCTTCTTGGTGACGACCTCGATGACACCCGATGCACCACGTGAACCATACTGGGCAATTTCACTGGCATCCTTGAGAATCGTGAAACTCTCGATATCCGACGGATAAATCGATGATAGTGTGCTCAAGTCGCCGAACACGCCGTCAACGATAATCAACGGGTCGTTGCCACCCGTGACCGATGTGGTACCGCGCACACGCACGGCATTCATCGCGGCGGCGCCGTTGTTGCTTTTCTGGATGGTCACACCTGCAACACGTCCATTGATGGCTTCCAAAGGATTTGTCACCTGTTGCTGGCTCACTTGCTCGGCGGTGACCACGGTGGGTGACATCACACGGGTAGCGCTATCTGCGGGCATGAATGTCTGGGATGCCATGGGCTCTCCCGCAGCCATCAGTCCCGCAATGGCTATCAATCTCAAGTATAAAGGGATTCTCATGATTCTGGATTGATATCGCCGATTTCAAACAGGGAAAAGTTCACCTTGCCATAGACGCGTTGCTGCGAGAAATGGGGCAGCGCGCTGAAGTCATGCTCACGCGGGTGCTCCATGATGAACAGCGTGCCCTCATGCACCAACGGCGATTCCAGCACCAACTTGGGAATTTCTCCGAATCGGGGCAAATCGTAAGGCGGGTCTGCAAAGATGATGTCAAATGACTGCCGGCAGGTGGCGAGGAACTTGAACACATCACCACGCACCAGCGTCAGATTCGGGTCACCCAACTGGTTTTGCACTTTCTTGATGAATTCGGCCTGAGTACGGGCTTTTTCCACCGATGTGACATGGGCACAACCACGCGAGAGGAATTCAAAACTCATCGCCCCGGTTCCAGCAAACAGGTCAAGGACCGTCTTGTCTTCCAGGTCGATGATGTTGCCCAACACATTGAACAGGTTCTCGCGCGCCATGTCGGTCGTGGGGCGCGCGGTGATATTGGTGGGCACATCAAAGCGACGACGCCCATATTTTCCGCTGATTATTCGCATAGGGCAAGCAGTATCAAGTCCAATGGTGTCTGCATCGCATTGCGGCCCAGTCGCATAGCTGCAGCGGGATAGACGGCAGGCATCACAAATTTAACAAATTTTCTCAAGACGGGCGACATGGCGGCACGCTGCTCACCATCGCCTGCCAGTTGCAGTTCATCGGTCAGCTGGTCCATGTCGTAGGTTGTCCAGGCATTGAGGGCGAAGTAGGCCATGTCATCGGCATTGGTAAACGGGTAGCTGTTGGCACACATCAACGCCCCGTCACGGTAGATGACCATATCCATGCGATTCTCCGTCAGGTGGAGGAACATTCGGGAAATCTCATTGCCGGTGGACTGACTCTTGAAGTATTCACACAGCGGCATCAGGTAGTGATACACCACGGGGTAATTGAATGTGCGTCCCAGAAACGCCTGCATTCCTCGTGGCATCACAAAAGCGCTTTTCACGCCATTCTGCGGCATGTGGCACACCGCAACGTCGCCGTCATCATCAGGGAACGCCTGACGCACCAGCGACATGCAGTCTTCGTCACTGGTCACATCGGGAAACAGCACGAAGTGGTGGGAACGGACCATCACCCTCACCCGCTGGTAATCGTTCAACAGCTCGGGTGTGTTATAGACCGTATCTTCAAGCGCCTGCAATGACTCATCAGTCAGCTTCATCTGCCCTGTAATCAGCGAATTGGCGACAGTGGGCGTGTAAAGGATATAGTCCACGCGCTTGTCGTCGATGGCGACAAGCAGTTCCCATGCTTCGGGATGTTGGATATCGATATGATTATTCGCTTCCATTGCCGTGCAAAGATACTGGTTTTTTCCCGATATTTCAGCCAACAACAATACCAAATTGACTAAAATGCACACCAACTCGTTTTTTATGCTTATATTTGCAGGGAAAATAACTCAGAACTTATGAAAGCCCTATATTCATCCACTATTCTACTATTCACGGCACTCCTGCTGACGGCTAGTTACGGCTGCAGCCACCAGTCAGATGGGCAATTCGGTTTCCTGAATCGTCTGGGTATTCATGTCAATGACAATCTGATGCTGGGCGACAGCATCGTCATGAACGACATCTACTGTGGCGACTCCAACCAGGATGACAACGAGGTCGAGGGCAAAGAGCTGTCCGCCGAACAGTATCACGCGCTCATCGGGCCCGCTGGCATCGACTTTACTGATGTCATGAGCAAATGGGTTCTGTTGGGTGTGCGCGATGTGGGACACGGCAACACGCTTGCGGCGTACTATGCCGGCAGCAGCATCGGTTACTGTGTGGACCTGATGACCTATGACCAGCAAGGCAAACTGCTCGATGCCATCAACCTGCGAGAACTGCACATGCTGTGGCGCGTCAATCTCCAGGATCCCGAGGACAACAATGCCTTTACGCTCGACAGCCGAGTCACCTTTGAAAACAAAAACAGCTTGACACTTCATCGCCTTATGGGTGCCTGCGTCATGGATTATGACGAGGGCCTCAAGGGTGCCCCTAAATGGCAACAGGCATGGGAACAGAGCTACATCATCAACGATAAAGGTCACTTTGTGATGCAACGGCAACAAGTGGTGATGGAGAAAGGACAGGTCGATTACTTTGCAGCCATGGACTTCAAGTGCTGGGACCTTCTTGCCTGCTCGCTACATGACCCCAGCATCATGAATTTCTGGAACGAATTTGAACCACGTGTTGTCGAGGCCTACGGTCCCGAGTACACCTACAACCCCTTCCCGCTGGACGTGTTGAAACTCTATAACATCAACCCCCAGCGTTTCCTCAGATGGATTTCAGCGCCCGGCAACAGTGACAACCGCCTCCTGCCCTATTTCAAGGTCCCCCGTGACGAGCGTCCCGCCCTGCTCGAGGAAATCAACCGTCTGCAAGACCCCGACGCACGCCTGTGGTTCACCACCATAGTCGGTTCATGGGACGATACCCCCTTGACCAAGCACTTGTAATCGATACAGAACTCAAATAAGGAAAACTCAATTATATAACAACTATTATGGCAACAGTTGACGATAAAAAAATCATCTTCTCGATGGTGGGCGTGAGCAAAACCATCCAGCAGAACCAGAAACAGATTCTCAAGAACATTTACCTCTCGTTCTACTATGGTGCCAAAATCGGTATCATCGGTTTGAACGGTGCGGGTAAATCTACGCTGATGAAAATCATCGCTGGTCTGGAAACGCAATATCAAGGCCAGGTGGTTTTCGCCCCAGGTTATACCGTGGGCTATCTGCCCCAGGACCCGCAGCTCGACCCGACCAAGACCGTCAAGGAGGTCGTGCAGGAAGGTGTGCAGCACGTGGTGGACACGTTGAAGGAGTTTGAGGAAATCAACCTCAAGTTCGGCATGCCCGAGTACTATGAGGATCCCGAAAAGATGGACAAACTATTTGCCCGTCAAGCCGAATTACAGGACATCATCGATGCTACCGACGCGTGGAACCTGGACAATCGGCTGGAACGCGCTATGGACGCGCTGCGCTGCCCCGAGGGCGACCAGTTGACAGAGCACCTGAGCGGTGGTGAGCGTCGCCGCGTGGCGCTGTGCCGCCTGCTGTTGCAGAAACCCGACGTCCTGCTGCTCGATGAGCCGACCAACCACCTTGATGCCGAGTCCATCGACTGGCTGGAACAGCACCTGCAGCAATACGAGGGCACGGTCATCGCCGTGACTCACGACCGCTACTTCCTCGACAACGTGGCTGGCTGGATTCTGGAACTTGACCGCGGCGAGGGCATTCCCTGGAAAGGCAACTACAGCAGCTGGCTGGAACAGAAGACCCAACGACTTGCCCAGGAAGAGAAAACCGAGAGCAAGCGCCAGAAGACCCTGCAACGCGAGCTCGAGTGGGTACGCATGGCTCCCAAGGCCCGTCAGGCCAAAGGAAAAGCGCGCTTGAACAGTTACGACAAGCTGTTGAACGAGACCGTCAAGGAGAAAGAGGAAAAACTCGAAATCTTCATCCCCAACGGTCCCCGTCTGGGCAACAAGGTCATCGAGGCACAGCACGTGGCTAAGGCCTATGGCGACAAACTGCTGTTCGACGAACTCAACTTCACATTGCCCCCCAACGGCATCGTGGGTGTTATCGGTCCCAACGGCGCCGGTAAGACCACCCTGTTCCGCCTGATTATGGGCCTGGAGAAGCCCGACAGTGGCGTGTTCGAGGTCGGCGAGACCGTCAAGGCTGTCTATGTTGATCAGCAGCACACCAGCATCGACCCCGACAAGACCGTCTATGAGGTCATTTCGGGTGGCGTGGAACTGCTGCGCATGGGCGGACGTGACGTGAACGCCCGCGCCTACCTGTCACGCTTCAACTTCAGCGGCGTAGACCAGCAGAAGAAGTGTGGCGTGCTCTCGGGTGGTGAGCGCAACCGCCTGCAACTGGCATTGGCACTCAAAGAGGAAGGCAACGTCCTGTTGCTCGATGAGCCCACCAACGACATCGACGTGAACACCCTGCGAGCCCTGGAGGAAGGTCTTGAAGACTTCGCCGGCTGTGCTGTAGTCATCAGCCACGACCGCTGGTTCCTGGACCGCATCTGCACCCACATCCTCGCCTTTGAAGGCAATAGCAACGTCTATTTCTACGAGGGCAGTTACAGCGAATATGAGGAGCACAAACTCAAGCGCCTGGGCAAGGAAGAGCCCACCCGCGTTCGCTACAGGAAACTTGACAGTTAATAGTTAAAAGAGAATAGTTAATAGTTAATAGTTAATAGTTGATAGTTGGCATCCGCTAAAAACTGACAACTGAAAACTGAAAACTGACAACTGACAACTGAAAACTGAAAACTGAAAACTGAAAACCAATATCATCGAATATGAGACATTTTGTTTTAATTATCCTGGCATTAGCCATTGTTTCTTGCACGAACAAGTGGCAACCGGGCGACAGCATCAACAACGGTCACGACTTCTTGTGCAATGCGGGCATCTGCGACGACTCGCTGATGCTTAGCAGCAATGACCTCCGCTATGACAACGATGGCGAGAATTTTCCCCACATGTTTCTCGACCTGGCCACCTGTGAGGCCATTGGCATTGACAAGATGATGTATGTGGACACAATGAACACAATTGTAAGTGTGTGGGGCATGAAGGACTACCCTGACAAGGGCATTACTCTGCTGTTGGGACATACGTCTTACAGCGACATGCGCACAGGTTGGCTGGCAACATACGGCAAGGACGGCTTGATTGACTTCATGCGCCTGGGTGAGTGCGGCGGTGCAGTGAACCTGTCCTACTGGGACGACGTCGACGAGCATACGCGCCACATGGGTATCGACTCGATGCGTATGGTCATGCCCGACAAGTGGGGCAAACCCATCAACATCAGCCGTTGGGTTTCCTACAATGTGCAGCGCGACGGCGTGGACGCCGACTCCACCCTGTGGTTTATCCACAACGAGATACCCGTCACAATCGGTAATGATGGCATCTTCACCATCGGCAAAATCGGCACCGTCTTTAGTGCCGACACGACACTGCTGACCAACTACTGGCGCGACAAGCGACAACTGGAAGTGTTCTCATGGACTCCATTGAGCGACACTACCGTGTATGACCGCTTGAACGCTTTTCTTGAAGGGGCTAAAGGCACCATCACCGAACCCAAGCAACTGCTTGGCGATTTCACCATACTGGTAGATGTATTCTTCTACCGTGACACCGATAGATTCATGCGGTGGTGCTGTGAACACCCTGACAGCCAGTTGACAAAAGGCATGGTGGTTGGTTATAAGGAGGTGAGCACCGAGTGGCTGCTTGACCAGTTAAAGAGAATCAAGGACCAACAGGTCTTCACTCGCAGCAAGAAACTACTGGGACTCTAATTCCCGATAGAAATAACCATAATAACGGAGATGACGGTCTCAAATCAACCCGTCATCTCCGTTTTATCCGTTAAATCCGTAATATCCGTCACATCCGCTTCCTGGCTACACATCGGCTTCGTGGAGCAGTGAGGCGATGGTCTGCCACAGGACAGTGAGGGTGGCGACACCCATCATCACATTGTAGAGCACGTCGCGCACGGTGATAGCGCCCCAGTCCTGGCCGCGCCACATCATCAGCCAGCACACTACACAAGCCACAAGGGCAATGGCATAGACCACCGTCGTGGCCCACGACCCGCGAGGTCGCTTCTCGGGCAGCTTGTTGAGCACACGGCGGGTGAACCAGGGATTCTCCCCCGGATCATGCGCGCCTTGCTTGAGTATCTGCGCCAGTTTCTTGTCTTCTTCGTTGGTATTCATATCTTCTTGGATTCTTAATTGAAAAGCAACTTTTAACTATTCTCTATTAACTATTAACTGTTAATAAAATGCTTCATTTTGCCTTTGGCGCGGTGTATGAACGATTTCACCGAGCCTTCGGGCATCTGCATGATTTTTGCCACTTGTTTGATGGGCTGGTCCTCGATATAGAACAGGGTGACAGCAACGCGCTCGTTGTCGTTGAGGCATGCCAGAGCCTCCTGCACCGTCATCGACGCGTCGATAGCGTCAGCGGTTGCAGTGCTGACGTCACCCAAGCGGGCAATATCCTCGACATGCTCCTCTTGATGGCGACGGGTGTGGGAGTAGAATTCGTTGTAGGCAATGCGGTACAACCAGGTACCAAAAGACGAAAGCCCCTTGAAACCGCGTATGCCCACGTAAGCCTTGATGAATGTCTCCTGCGCCAGGTCGTCGGTCAGCATCTCATCGCCCATGGTCAGGTTCAGCAAGAACCGACGCACGCGCGGCTGATAGGCCTCGACGAGCCTGCCGAATGCGTCCCGGTTATCAGCCAGGGCGCATTGCGACAGCAGTCTTATTTCATCAAGCTTGGATAGCATTGTTTTGTTACTTTATCTTCTATTGGCCTCACGCTAAGCCGCTAAGGCGCGAAGATTCATGTTAGACACTCGGAATTAATAGGGTTGGAAGGGTGAGTTGTCGTCCTCCTTGTAATCCTGGTCAAAGGCGGGAGGCACGGGGGTGCCTTGACGCATGGGCTCACGAGGTGGCATCTGCTGGCCGCGCTTCCAAGCCTCCTGTAGGGCCTTTTGCTCCTTGTAGAGGATATATCCCTTGCAAGCTCCCACGAACATCAGTGCCAAGCCGACGGGCCAGAACGGATTATCGAATTCACCAATCGCCACGCTGAAGAGTATCAGCAATACACCCCAGCCCATCCATTTGACAGCAGGCATCAAGGCGCGCCAGTTAACCATATCGGTCATGATGACAGGCTGCTGGGGCGTTGCGCCCTCGAGAGGCGCACCTATGGGCACCTGACCGGGCTGCACAGGGGGAGCAGCGGTAATGACAGGCTGCTGCACATAGATGGCACTGCGCTTCACATCATTGAGTGACAGTTCGTTAAGTGGATAGTTGTTCTCGATAGCTTTCTCGATGACGCGGTACCTGTTGCGACGGTTCAAGAAGCGGAAGAACAGTACCAGCGCTACCAGTCCAAGCAAACAGAAAGAACCGCTGATGGCCCATTGTTTGGCCACACTTGCCCACTGGTTGCTGATCTCCTTAATGTCTTCGGGAGCGAGTTCGCCCCTTTGGTCACCAAATTCCACGGTGGTACCAGAGCCAGAGGTCAAGGTGTCGTCAAGCGCCTCGTTGATACGGTCGCGCACTTTCTGGGGAATTCCGCTCACGGTGATTTCTTCGTCGCCATCGGTCACGACAATCGAGTCTCCCTTTAATGCCACATGTGTTTTGCTGGTGGGCTGTGCCGTGACAGTCGGTACGGCTGTGGCAGTAATTGCCAGCATCAGCATCATCGCCAGTGTTAAAATCGTCTTTTTCATTGTCTTATTGTTTTAGTTGTTTTTGTAATTGCTAACATCTTAGAGTTAAAGCGCTAAAAGCTCTTTTCATGCATTAGACGCACCAGTGACTCAAAAAAGTTGCACAAAGATGAAAAAAAATTTTCGAATCAACTCATAAATAGCCTGATTATTAGGGCTGAATGAATTGCAAAGGTAACGAAAATAACTATTTTGTCCAAAATATCCCCTGGGATGAAGTTCGTCTTCGACGCACTTTCCTCCGACATCGTCTTGACACCAAGCGGCGCGCATCCCCGATGCGCTTGCATGGTGTTTCTCATTGAAATCGGGTCATCGACCCGATTGACCTCTTCGAGGCCATCGCAGCATCTTTGATTGAAAAAAAGTTGCACAAAGATGAAAAATTTTTTAGAAAAAACCGCTAACTTTGTGGCAATTAACCAAAATAGCAGTAAAAACTTCTAAAAAATCTTCGCTATGATGAAAAGATTCTTTCTCTTGATCGTTGCCTTTGCCTTATCTATTGGCATCGGCATCAACGCTGACGAGGCACAAAAGCGCGAGATGCGTGCCGCCTGGATTGCTACGGTCTATCGCATCGACTGGCCAACCTCTGTGGACAATGCAACCGCCCAGAAAAACGAATTCAACGCCTATCTGGACCAATTCCAAGCTCAAAACATCAACACGGTTTTCCTGCAGGTGCGCACGATGTGTGACGCCTTCTATCATTCGAGTTACGAGCCCTGGTCGAGTTATCTGACCGGCACGCGCGGCAAAGACCCGGGCTATGACCCGCTGGAGTATGCCGTCGCCCAGTGCCATGCACGCGGCATCCAGTGCCATGCCTGGATTAACCCATACCGCTGGAGTACAGGCTCGGACTGGAACACGCCACAAGACCAACAACTGAAAAACTCTGGCATGTTGCTCTCTTACACCAACGGCTCCACAACGACCACCATCCTCAATCCTGGTCTGCCCGAGACACGAGAGCGCATCTGCAACGTCATCAGGGAAATCATCACCAACTATGATGTGGATGGCATCGTCTTCGACGACTACTTCTATCCCAACGGCATTCCCACCACCAACAAGGCCGAAGACTATGACTTGTGGAACAATTCGGCAGTGGACATGACCTTTGCCGACTGGCGCCGCAACAACGTCAACATGATGGTCAGGGATGTCTATAACATGATTCAGGAGGTGAAGCCCGAGGTGCGCTTCGGCATCAGCCCCGCTGGTGTGGCAGGCACAGCCAGCACTTCGGCCTATCAGCATGGCGTCACTCCTTGCCCCACTGGCAGCGACTGGCAGTACAACGGCATCTTCAGCGACCCGTTGGCATGGCTCGAGGAGGGTACCATCGACTACATCTCACCACAGCTCTACTGGAAGACCACCCACGCGACCAACCCGTTCGGTCCTCTTACCAAATGGTGGAGCTACTGCGCTCACCACTTCGGCCGCCATCACTATGCGAGCCACAGCATCTCATTCCTCGCTTCGTCGAGCAACACGACCAGCGACTGGGCCGAAATCACCAAGCAAATCAACTTCTCACGCCAGTATACCGAGGACAACTCCCCTGGCGTCGTGCTCTATAGCGCCAAGAACATCAACGGCAACAATGGCGGTGTCAGCGGTCTAGGCAATTACTTGCTTGCCAACGTCTTCCAGCATCCTGCCATGATTCCTGCCCTGACATGGAAGACCGCCCCTGGTTATGGTGCACCTGCCAATCTCGCCCAAGACGAGGACCGATTAACGTGGGACATCCAAGAGGGCACACTGGTCAAGTACTCGGTCTATGCAGTCCCCATTGACGTCACTGTCGAGAATGCCACCAGCACCGCCTTCGACGGCATCAAGAGCGACTATCTGCTCGGCGTGACCTACAAGCCCGAATACATCCTGCCTAGCGACTACCGCAGCGGTTACTGGTATGCCGTGTGTGTCATCGACGGCTATGGCAACGAGAGCGAACCAGCCTATCTGGGCGTTATCGATAACCCGCCCACACCCGTGACCTACAAACTCGAGAAAGTTTGGGAAATCAACGACCTCAGCTTCCTTAATACCGCCGATGCACGTCAGGGCTTCGGCATGGACGGCAAGTTCTACATCAACGACAAGGGCACCAGCACCATCCTCGTTGTGGACCAGAACGGCTTGACGGGCGAGACTTTTGAGGGTGGCGCCAACGTGGGCCTCACCCGTGACGAGGCAGGCAACCTCGTGGTGGGCAACGCCATCTTCCCCGACCCGTGGTCACGTCCCGAAATCAAGGTCATCGACCGTGCAACCGGCGAAGCGGTGACTTACACGCTTCCCGCCGACGTTACCGACTTCGGACGCAGCGACCTTTTGGGCTTTGCACGGGGCAACCTGTTGGAGAACGGCGAATTCTTCATTGTGGGCGGCAACAGCGGCACAACCATCAGCCGCATCACCATCACCGATGGCGAACTGGACACCGACAACACCTACCTTGCCAACTGCGACGGGGTGGCAGCAACGACAGGCACCTTGCTGAACGCCTACACCGACCTGAACGGCGAGGATGCCATCCTGTATGTCAACCGTTCCAGCACGGTGAAGAAACTGATGCCCAACGGCGACAACTTTGACGCCGTCACCATCGACCTGCCCAATAAGGGCAACTGCAACGGTGCATTCCCATTCATCTGGGACGGCAAGGAGTTGGTGGTCTATCCTACCCCCGCCAACTATCTGGATGGTTTTGCCATCGCCCAAGCCAATGCAACCGAGCCTCTTGCCTATGCTGAGCAGACCGTCTCGGTCAATGCCAACAGTTTCCAGGCCAACTGGCTCAACGCCGAGGTCGTTGACCGCCGCCATGTGACGATTTACCAGTACTACCCCGGCGGCCACATCACCGTCTGGAGCCTGGTCAAGGAAGGCGGCATCCTGCGCGGCGATGCCGACGAGAGTGGCGACATCAACATCTCTGACGCCACCGTTCTCATCGACTACCTGCTGAATAGCAGCAACGACATCAATATCGACAATGCCGATTGTGACCTCAACGGAGAAATTACCATCGCCGACGTCACCGTCCTCATCGACTACCTGCTGAGCGGCACCTGGCCTTAAGCCTGTAAGGCTGACAGGTTATAGGCAGGGGTGGAGCAAAGCGGAACCCCTGTGTAGATGACACACCCAAATAATAGCCCCATAGGGGCGGCAGATTGTTCTCAAGGACACTGCCGCCCCTTTGGGGCTAGATTGACCGTTCACTATTGCAGGGGTTCCACTCGGCTTTGCCTCGTTACACCCCTGCCTATAACCTAGGCGCCCTCTAACGGGGCTTTTAGGTCGCTCACTGATATGTTATAAGGTCACTTGGTATCTTCCAAATCCTCGAGTTGCTCAAGGACGTCGCGGTAATGGCGCTGGGTCTTGAAGTGCACTTTCAGGCCAACCAAAGCGCCAATAAGGATGCCCACGATGCAACAAGGCACTAAATACTCGCTGCCTCCTGTCTGCTGTGCCATCTCATAGACAGCCCATGAGGCCCAAGCCAATGCCACAGGAATACCGAACCACGGCCAGTTGCCATCGCGCTTCTTGGCAAGAGCCAGTTTGCGCTTCACCTCCACCAGGTTACCACCCATCAAGTCATCATCGCGCAGGTCACGGCTGTTATAGTACATGAACCCCACTACTATGAGCATCAGAGCACACATGGCGAGCCACAAGCCCACAGAGAGCCCATTCAGCATCACAAAGGCCCAGTAGCCATAAGGTATCATCACCAGAGCAATAATCCCCAAAACAAGATAGCGCCTGTTGATGGTACTTACACCCCGCTTGATGGAGCGGCGGATGAAGCGGTCGTTCACAATCGTCTGGCTCTCGAGTTTATCTTTCAATATCGCCATTTGCTGGCGCATTTCTTCAAGTTCGTTGTCCATAATCTTAAAATCTTTTTTAATCGTTCATTTTTTTGAGTTGTTCTTTGATACGGAAAAGGCGGGTAGCCACTGCAGTCGTCGAGATACCGACAACTTGCCCGATTTCCTCGTAGGGCATGTTCTCCAGCCATAACAGCACAATAGCGCGGTCAAAGGGCTGCAAGCGGCTGATGCGCTTGTGAAGCATGTCCACCTGACGGGTATCCTCGTCGTGGTCCTCAAACAGGTTGATGTTCATCGACAGCGGTTCGGTTTCAGTGCGACGCTTCTTGCGCTCCTGCGAGATGCAGGTGTTCAGCGCCACGCGGTAAATCCACGTTTTCACATTGCTGCGGTTCTCGAATCCCTCAAAGCCCCGCCACAGGTTGATGACCGCCTCTTGAAAGAGGTCGTTCACCTCGTCGGCATCTTTCGAGAACATGTAGCACACGGTGTAGATGGTGCTCTTGTTCTGCTTGATGGTCTGTGCAAATTTGCTTTCCAGTTCGTTCATTTTCTAGCGTTTTAAAACTTTCTTTTTGCCCGTTAGACGCACAACTCACAAAAAAATCACACAAAAATAAAAAAACTTTTCGGAAAATCGTATGAGTTTCCATTGCCATCTAAAACGCATCGAAAATGAAAAAGTTGGCACGCAATTTGCCAATGTGGGTGAAGAGTACTAATTTTGCAGTTTGAATTCACATCTTATAATTAAAGAAAAATGAAGATTATCAGCAAGGTCAATGAGTTGTGCGAGGCCGTTCAGGCCTTTCGCCAGGCAGGTAAGTCAGTAGGTCTGGTGCCCACAATGGGCGCCCTGCACGAGGGTCACAAGTCGCTCATCGAGCGTGCCCGCAAGGAGAACGACGCCCTCGTGGTGAGTTGTTTCCTCAACCCCACGCAGTTCAACAACAAGGAGGACCTGCGCACCTATCCCCGCACCGCCGAGCGCGATGCCGCCATGCTTGAGGCCTGTGGTGTTGACGTGGCCTTCATGCCCACCGTCGAGGAAATCTATCCCGAGCCCGATACCCGCGTGTTTGACCTCGGCCCCGTCCAGCAGGTGATGGAAGGCGCCATGCGCCCCGGTCACTTCAACGGCGTGTGCCAGATTGTGAGCAAACTTTTCTCGTGGGTGATGCCCGACCGTGCCTACTTCGGCGAGAAAGACTTCCAGCAGATTGCCGTCATCCGCGCGATGATTAAGCAACTGGAATTTGATATTGATATCGTGCAGTGCCCCTGCATTCGCGAGGACGACGGTCTTGCCAAGAGCAGCCGCAACGTGCGCCTCACCCCCGAGGTGCGCAAGGTCGCCCCGCAGATTTACGCCACCCTGCAGCGCAGCCTCGAGTTTGCCAAGAGCCATACCGTCGAGCAGACTCACGACTGGGTAGTCGCCACCATCGACGCTTGGCCCGAGATGGAAACCGAGTACTTCTCCATCTGCGACGGCATCACGCTGCAGCCCGTCACCGATTGGAACGAGAGCAACTACATCGTTGGCTGCATCACCGTCTATTGCGGCGACGTGCGCGAGATTGACAACATCACCTACAAAAATACTTTAGGAGTATTTTAGGCTTTTAGGCTTTAGCTGACAACTGATAACTGACAACTAAAAACTGAAGATATGTACATCCAGGTCATGAAATCCAAGATTCACCGTGTCACGGTGACCGATGCCAACCTCAACTATATCGGTAGCATCACCATTGATCAGGACCTCATGGATGCCGCCGGCATCATTGAGGGCGAGCGCGTGTATATCGTTGACGTGAACAACGGTGAACGTCTGGACACATATACCATCGCCGGGGAGCGAGGCAGCGGCACCATCTGCCTGAACGGCGCTGCGGCACGCAAGGTCGAAGTGGGCGACATCGTCATCATCATGGCTTATGCCATCGTCACCCCCGAGGAGGGACGCGAGTTCAAGCCTCAAATCGTCTTCCCCGACACGGCGACCAACAAGCTGATTAAGAAAAAGAAATAATATATTTTAACATTCCCGCTCCACCTCAGGAATGTCATCTGCGAAATAATAAAAACCTCAATTATAATGTTTGATAATTTATCAGAGAAACTCGAACGGTCATTTAAAGTCCTGAAAGGACAAGGCCGCATCACCGAAATCAATGTAGCATCTACCCTCAAGGAAGTGCGCCGTGCGCTCGTTGACGCCGACGTGAGCTATCCTGTCGCCAAGAAGTTTGTCGACGACGTCAAGGCCAAGGCTATGGGCCAGAACGTCATCAATGCCGTCAACCCCAGCCAGTTGATGGTGAAAATCGTCCATGACGAGCTGGCAGAGCTCATGGGTGGACAAGAAGCCTCTTTCAGCGTCGAGGGCAACCCTGCCGTCATCCTGATGTCGGGTCTGCAAGGTTCCGGTAAAACCACTTTCACCGGAAAACTCGCCAACCGCCTGAAAAACGGCAAGGAAAAACGCAAACCGTTGCTCGTCGCATGTGACGTTTACCGTCCCGCCGCTATCGAGCAGCTGAAGACCATCGCCGAGCAAATCGAGGTGCCCGTCTATAGCGAGCCCGAGAGCAAAGACCCCGTCGCCATCGCGCTGCACGCCATTGAGCATGCCAAGCAGCAGGGCTACGACCTGGTGATTGTCGATACCGCCGGTCGTCTCGCCGTTGACGAGGCGATGATGGTTGAGATTAAGGCCATCAAGGACGCCATCCACCCCAACGAGACGTTGTTTGTTGTCGACTCGATGACTGGTCAGGATGCCGTAAACACCGCTAAGGCCTTTAACGACCGTCTGGACTTTGACGGCGTAGTGCTCACCAAGCTCGACGGTGATACCCGTGGCGGTGCCGCCCTGTCAATCCGTGCCGTCGTTGACAAGCCCATCAAGTTCGTGGGTATCGGCGAGAAGATGACCGACCTTGACCCGTTCCGTCCCGCAGGTATGGCCGACCGCATCCTGGGCATGGGCGACATCGTGTCGTTCGTGGACCGCATGCAGCAGCAGTATGATGAGGCCGAAGCCGAGAAACTCGAGAAGAAAATCAAGCAGAACAAGTTTGACTTCGACGACTTCATGAAGCAAATCAAGCAAATCAAGAAGATGGGTAACCTCAAGAGCCTGGCATCGATGATTCCCGGCGTGGGCAAAGCCATCAAGGACATCGATATCCCCGACGACGCTTTCAAGGGCGTGGAGGCCATTATCGGCTCGATGACTCCTCAGGAGCGTTCCAATCCCGACATCATCGACGCCAGCCGCCGCAAACGCATCGCTGCGGGCAGTGGCACCAGCGTTGAGGAGGTCAACCGACTGATGAAACAGTTCCTGTCGATGCGCAAGGTGATGCACCAGGTATCGACCAATCCCATGCAGATGATGCGCTCGGCTAAGGCTCAAGCCAAAGCCGCCAAGCGCGGACGCTAATCATCGCCAATCCACCTCACGCTAAGGCGCTAAGACGCAAAGTATTGTTTTTATTATCATACATCTTAGCGACTTCGCGGCTTAGCGTGGGGTCAAGATATCAAGAATCATGAATCTGTTGTCGATACTGATGCTCTCAATCGTGTCGCTGCTCCAGAGCAACCACACGGTCAACCTGATGTTTGTCGGCGACGCCATGCAGCACGCTCCCCAAATCACGGCAGCGCAACAGCCTGATGGCACTTACGACTACACACCGTGTTTCCAATACCTGGCCGATGACATCACCTGGGCCGATCTCGCTGTAGTCAATCTGGAATGTCCGTTGGGCGGCAGGCCCTTTACGGGCTATCCCTGCTTCAGCGCCCCCGACAGCTACGCCCAGCGCCTGAAAGACGTAGGCTTCGACCTGTTCCTTACCGCCAACAACCACTGTCTGGACCGCCGTGACAAGGGATTGGCGCGCACTTGCCAGACGCTGGACTCGCTAGGCGTTAGCCACATCGGCACCTACCGCAACCAGCATGAGCGCGACCAACGCATTCCTTACATTATTAATGTCAAGGGCATGAAAATCGCATTTCTAGACTACACCTACGGCACCAACGGCATTCCCATCCAGGGCAACGTCATCGTCGATTTCATTGACCAGCAACTGATTGCCGATGATATCGCACGGGCGCGGGAACGCGGGGCACACGCCATCTGCGTGAACCTGCATTGGGGCATTGAGTACCAGCTCAAGCCTGTCGCCTCACAGCGCACCCTAGCCGACTGGCTCGTATCCCAAGGCGTGGATCTCATCATCGGCGGGCATCCCCATGTGGTAGAGCCGATGGAGATGCGTTACAGCAAGGAATATGACAAAAAGGTGCTGCTCGTGTACAGCATGGGCAACTTCATCAGCAACCAGAGCGACATCGACTGCCGAGGCGGCGCCATGGTCAAAGTGTCGTTACGGATGGAAAACGGACGTGCAGTTGTCGTGGAACCGCGTTACAAGCTTTTCTTCGTCCAGAAACCCGTCAGCCGAGGACAAAACTACGTCATCATCCCCGAGGCGCGTCCCGACCTCCTGCGGCCTGACAGCAAGGGAGAATTCACCCGCTTCATGCAGCGCACCCACGACCTGGTAATGAGCCACAACATCGACGTCCCCCAAGAGCAATAGCTCCTGGTTATTCCCAGTTATTCCAAGTTATTCCCGCGACAGGGTCAACTATACCGCGGCTCCAAGCTACACAGCCACCGTGCGACAGGGTCAACTATGCCGCGGCTCCCGCCGCGGCCCCAAGCTACAAAGTCACTCCCGGTCAAGACTTCTTGCACCAGGTGTTGGCGATGATGATGCCTGCAACACAGCCAATGAGCAGGACAGGCAGTCCTGCCAGCGAAATGACCGCACTGTCACCAATCAGAACCGCAAACCAGATAAATGCCGTAGTAAACAATACCATGGCAGCGACAACCGCCCTCAATCGCTTCATGTTGAACTGTTTGCGCTCTTCTTCCTTCGCCGTGTTGTAACCAGCTATCAGCCCATCTCCATGGCCCGTCAAGATAACGACAGCCAGCACGACCATCAGCAGGGTAACTGTCGATAACATGATAATCTCTATCGTGTCCATACTGGCATTTTTTAGGACAGAAACTGTTTCACGTCTATGGCGGCGCGGCAGCCTCCGGCGGCGGCAACGATGGCCTGGCGATAGTGCGGGTCGGCAACGTCACCGGCAGCGAATACGCCCTCGACATTGGTTGCGGTGTTGTGGCCCGTGAGCTTAATGTAGCCCTGCTCGTCGAGGTCAACCTGTCCGCCCAGGAAGTCGGTGTTGGGACGATGGCCGATGGCGAGGAAGAAGCCGTCGATAGCGATGTCAAACAGTTCCTCCTTGTCAGTGCCCTTGAAGCGCACCAGATGGGCACCCTCCACGCCGTTTTCGCCAAAGAGGCCCACGGTGTTGGTATTGAACAGGATTTCTATCTTCTCGTTCTCCTTGACGCGTTGCTGCATCGCCTCGCTGGCACGCAGGTAGTCCTTGCGCACGATGAGATAGACCTTGCTGGCGAGGTGGCTCAGGTAATCGGCCTCTTCACAGGCGGTATCACCGCCACCCACGACAGCCACGACCTTCTTGCGGTAGAAAAAGCCGTCGCAAGTCGCACATGCCGAAACGCCCTGTCCCGCATACTTCGTCTCATCAGGCAGACCCAGATACTTGGCAGTGGCACCCGTAGCCACGATGATGGTGTCGGCTGTCATCTGCTCGCCACCGTCGAGGGTAACGAGGAAGGGACGCTGCCTCATATCGATGGCAGCCACGAGACCCGATTTCATCTTGGCACCCAGATTCACCGCCTGTTGGCGCATATTCTCCATCAGCTGGAAGCCGTCAACGCCCTCGGGGAAGCCCGGAAAATTCTCAATCGTGGTCGTCTGGGTCAGCTGGCCACCCACCTGCAGGCCCTCGACGAGCAGGCAGTCGATGGCCGAGCGCACCAAGTATATCGCTGCGGTATATCCGGCAGGACCGGAGCCGATAATCAAACACTGTGTATGGTTCATTTTGTTTTATTATTTTAAAATACTGTTATTTTTTATTCTTGTTACGTTTATTGTTTTTCTTCTTAATGGAGGCTGCTTTTTTACTATAGTATTTGTCCATTGCCTCAAGTCTCTTGAACATATTCCGCGAATGCTCATCATCTATAACCTCGTACAGGGAGTCTAAATCCTCTTGGTCAATACCGACCATTTCCATTTTGGAATTAAACTTTTCAAGTTCCTTGTCTGAAATCCCCATGATACGCTTATTCAACTCATTGGCAGTCTTTAGACGATTGATGATTACAGCCGAACAAGTCAAATAATAGTCGATGTCAATCTGAAGCAAGTCATCCAGTGGCCGAAAATCAATTTTTTCATTGGGACTAATCCTCTTGTGTAGAGCATCAATAACCTCCTCCTGGTACTCGGCACGAATGATATAACAACCGCTCACATTGTCGATGAAGTCCACCCTGCCAATCGTGCTCCAAGTATCCACGTTGGTAGTGAAGATGCGCTCGGTCGTTTCGGCAAATTTCACTTCATCGGGGTCCATGCTTGTCAGTTCAATATTTGCGAGCTCTATAGGACTGTCATACTTTCCTTCGAATATCGTGAGTTGCAAGTCACCGAAAGCCTTAATGATGCTATCGACCTTCTCCATTCGCTGAATGGTCTCATCGATGTCATGGATAATCATCAATGCCATCCGGTGCTGAGATTTCTTCTTTTGATGCTGCTCTATCAGATAGGCTGTGCCAAACGTGAGCACAATCGAGATGCTCGTGGCGAGAATCGTCATCAGCAACTCCTTCACCCAATACTTTTTTGATTGAATCTTCTTGCCGAACTTGGGCATTCTGACTTTGACGTTCATCTTCAGTTCTCAGTTTTCACACAATAGCGTCCAACTATCAACTTCTAACTCCTAACTATTTCAGCACCTCGTCCAGGTACCCATAGAAGGCAGGATCCTCGCCCACGATGGTTTTGACCACCTTTCCCTCGGGGTTGATGATGACCTTGGTGGGGAAGCCACGCACAGCGTACAATTCCACGGGGTTGTCACCCTTTTCCTTGTCCCAATATACATGCAACCAGGGTATCTCGTGCTTGGCGACAGCATTTTTCCACTTCTCAACCGTGTCGTTGCAGTCCACACCCAGAATCTCCAGTTTGTCCTGATATTTGGCATAGTACTCCTTCATTTTGGGCATACCCTTGATGCACCAGCTGCACCATGAGCCCCAGAAGTCGAGAATCACCCACTTGCCTCGCAGCGAACTCAGTGCCAGCGGCTTGCCGTTGATGTCATTGAGCGTGAAGTCGGGGGCCAAATTTCCCTCTAGTCCCTCTTGGACCGCCTGATTGGCTTTTTCCTTCTCGATAGCGGCAAGAATGCCCTTGTACATGTTGGCGGCAACGCTGCCACGGGCACGCTCGGTCAGCAAGGCTGCCCCTTCCTTGATGTGGTCGGCATCTTCGCCCAAATCGGAGAGCAGCATAGCCGATGCGTCAGCATCGGGATGAGCCTTGACATAGCCCAGTACAGCATCGGCAAGAGCCTGTTCCAGAGCGGGATATTTCTCCTCATACTCTTTGTCTATCTCCTCTTTGGGGACTCCTTGAATAAACTTGTTTTGGCATTCCTTCACGAAGGCACGAGCAGCCTCTTGAGGAGCCTTAATCAGATTGGAGGCCTCATTGTAGTCGCGATAGAACTGTGAGCCGCCCATGGTGTAATCTTCGCCCTCGCCCTCGATGACCGCATGCTCATCAGGCAAAGCTGGAATGGCAAACCCATTTTCAAGACTCAATTGGCCATCTTTCAGACCGAACACATAGAGCATCGCTGCATCATCCAGGTCAAACGTCATGTCAAGCTGGTCACCAGCGACAGCACGGCTCTCTTGAACCAGCATTTCACCGCTGGCATCAACGAGAAAGACCCGTACCGAGTCACCCAACCCCTTGTAAGCGCCGCTCACCGTTAATTTACCACTCTGGGCCATCACGCCCAGCGCCATCATGCCCGCAAGCATGGACAATAAAAACTTCTTCATCATCGTAATGATTATCTTTTTGAATGATTTACCGTGGCAAAGGTAATAATAATCACACTGAAATACAAAATCTTTCAAGAAAACTAACAGCTATCCTTATTCAAGATTCGGGTGGCTGGTTAACAGTCACCCGAACCAAAGAACATAACTTGAATTTTAGGAATACTGCATGAATTACTTGCCGAGGAGTTCAGCCAGTTTCTGGGCGAGCGCTTCGCCACGGGCATCCTCGCCTGAAGCTATCACGGTCAGGTTCTCGGCATCAAGCAGGAACATGGCAGGGATGGAACGCACCTTGTAAGCATCGGCGGCGCCCATGGTGTCCAGGAAATTGGGCCACTGCAGTTGCTCTTGCTCCACGGCTTTGCGCCAAGCGGCCTCGTTCTTGTCGATACTGATGCTCACCACCTCAAAGCCCTTGTCCTTGTAGAGCTCGTACTGCTTCTTGACATTGGGAATCTCTTTGCGGCACGGTCCGCACCACGAAGCCCAGAAGTCGATAAGCAGCAATTTCTTGCCCTTGGCCAGATCTTCAAGCGCCAGTTCCTTGCCGTCATCGCCTTTCACGGTCAGCGTCTTGGCCTTTTGGCCCGTATCGCCTGCTGGCATTATCTCGTCAAGCATCTTCTTGCCATACCAGCTCTGCTGAGCCTCGGGCGACAGCGAGTCGTACAAGGGCTTGTCGGCGGCACTGAAGTAGGTCCACAGGTAGATGGCCATCATCGGGCCCCAATAGGTATCCTTGTTCTCATCGACGATGCCCTTGTAAGTCTCCTCCACCTTGGCAAAGAAGTCCTTCTCGGCCTTGTCAAAGGCCTTGAACTCCTCGGTTGCCATGATCTGCTGCTCACGGGCAGCATCCTTTGCCTGACGGGCTTCGTTGAGCTGCTGGAGCACTTGGGCATGCTGCTCATGATAGTCATTAAACAGTTTGTCGAGTTCATCACGGCGTTGCTTATAGCCATTTAATTTGTCGGTCAGTGGTGACCCCTTGACGGTCACGTCCCAATTGTAATTGTACACCCCGTCCTGGTTAGGACCTTCCTTGGTGACCTTGCCGTCGATAGTGATATTGCCCTTGTCAAGCATGAAGGTCTCGGCCCCGAAGGCGTCCTTGACCATGAGATTGACGCAGATGGGCATCGGCAGGCTGTCGCCAATTTCACCCTTGAAGGTAAATTTACCGCCATTGACTGTAGCCTCGGCAATAGGCGATTCATTGTCGTGACTCATAGGCACGAGTTGCACCACGGTGCCATCATCAAGCCCGGTCACGTTACCCTCGACCTTATACTGGCGGGAATTACAACTGCACACGAGCATGCACAACAGGCATGCCAATAATACGTTCTTCATTGCTCTATCATTCATTTAGCGTTCAACATTCTGAGTTACAGTGCCATTACCGGAGTTAGTCACAGCGCCCATGGGGAACGGCATCACCCACATGTGGCTATCGGGCGAGAGCGAGTAGTGCTGGCCATTCTCTACCTTGGTCAACGTGCGGGCATGTGCCGGCTCCAGGTTCAAGCGGCGAGTGTCGCAAAAGGGGATAATCGTTTGCACCAGCGCATCTCCTTTAACCTTGGCAATCAGGTCGATGGCAGCATCGGCATTGGTAGCGGTCAGCGCCTGGTAGTACTCGGGGAGGATGCGTTTCTGGCGCACCTTGTTGAGCACCTCCATGGCACCAGCGACATTGCCCGTGCGGGCCATGCACTCGGCCTGAATGAGGTATACCTCGGTCGTTGTCAAGCCGCCACGGTTGAAGTAACCGCCCAAGTTGGGATTATAATAGGTGGCACCAGCCATGGTGCGGATTTTCCATCGGCTCATGAAGTGGGCATCGCCCTGTTCAAAGCGGGAGCCACGATCCTCACGCATCTGCAGGTCATTGCCCGAATAGGAATTGTTGCCATGGCAGAAGATATAGTTCTCCACATAGTCGAAACCCATGGGCGAGGTGATGCTCTGATAGACATCAGGTGCACTCAACACGGCGGCATTGTCATTATAAAACTCCACCCAGTCAAACAGGGCATTGTTGCGCTTCAGCGCCTCACCGGCACTTGCCAGAGCCTCCTGGTAATTGCCCATCTGCAAATTGACGCGAGCAGCCAGTGCGTAGGCTGCGGCCTTGTCGGCATAGAGCACGTTTAAAGCCTTCTCAGGCAGGGCAGGCAATGCTTCGTTGATATCCTGAAGAATGAAATCATAGATTCCCTGGACCGAAGGCTGCGTGTAGGCAGCGCCCACCTCGGCACTGGTAATCAGGGGCACACCGCCATCGGTAGCCGCTGTCGCTGCGTTATAGGTCTTGGCATAATAGTTCACAAGAGTGAAATACTTCATAGCCCTCAAGATCCTGGCCTGTGCAATGGCCTGACCACGCTCAGCATCGGTGGCTTCGGTTGCTGTGGGCGCATTCTCGATGATCAGGTTGGCTGTGGAGATTCCGGCATATCCATTGTAATAGGTCGTCTCGTCACTCTTGTTCATAGCGACACGATCGGCACTCTCATCCCAGAAATAGTTGGCGTTCCACAACTCATAATAGGACAGGTTGCCATCCGAGACAAAGCGGTCGTTGAGCAGCAGGAGCGCTTGTGTCACATCTTCACGGCAATTGGTGTACTCATCAGCAAGCATAACCGAGAAGTCGTTGAGCGTGGTGGGAATCTTCTGTCCCTTGGGCACATTGCTCAGATAATCATCACAACTGCACAAGCATGCAAGCAGCACCAGGCAGGAGCCTAAAAGCAGTCTATTTATCTTGGTTTTCATATCTCTCTATATTATTGTCGTTAGTTATTGATATCACGTTTTTTAGAAGTCCAGATAGAGGCCGAAGACATAGTTGGGAGCATTGTAGCCACCCAACAGGTACTTGGCCGAGGTGCTCTTGGCAAAGGTCACAGCATTCTCAACGTTGAGCTGGAGGCGCGCACGGCTCAGGCTGATGTTGCGCAGCCAAGCGGTGGGGATGTTATAGGCCAGCGAAACGTTGGCAAGGCGCAGGTTGGTCGCGCTGATGACATTATTGTCGGCATAGCCGTAAATCGTGCGTGATGCGTCACTGAACAGGGGATTCTCACCGAAGATGGCGGCGGGTATGTCGGTCTTGGTCTCATCACCGGGGTGGCGCCATCGGTTGGTAATACCCTTGTTGACGGCCCCCAGCTCAGTCACATAGCTCCACAACGTGTAGTTATAGGCCGAGTTGAGCATGGGCAGGTCGGTGTTGCGCATCTTGTGACCACCCTGGAATAGCCACATGCATGACAGGTCAAACTGCTTGTAACCCAGGTGGAGATTAAGCGATGCCAGATGCATCGGCTCGGTACTGCCCGCATAGATGATGGCGGCCAGGTCCGAGGGGTTATTGGTGACAGCTTCGCCAGCAGCATCCAGCACTTGGGGCAGACCGTCGGCACTCAAGCCGGCCCACTTATAGGCATAGATGGCATTGTAAGGATTGCCCACGATGGGATAAGCATCGGGATAGTCAAGTTGGAGGAAATAAACCGGAGCCTCCACATTGACGTAGACCACCTTGTTCTTGTTATAACTGTAGGCAACCGTAGCATCAAAGTTGAAGTCGGCTGTGCGAACAATCTGGCCATTCAGGCTGACTTCCACACCACGGTTGCGCATCTTGCCGTTATTGATGCAATAGGTCGTGTAGCCGAAGCCCTCGGTCGGGACGCCCATCGTGTTGGCCAGCAAGTCGGTTCCCATCTTGTTGTAGTACTCGATGCTACCGTTCAGGCGATTGTTGAACATTGCAAAATCCAGACCGATGTTGGTCGTGGTGGTCTTCTCCCAACGCAGGGTGGGATTGGGTCGGGTGTTCACCGAGCCATAGACGCCGCCCACATTGGAGTTGTTGTAATAACTGGCGGTCATGTAGGGAGCAGCATCCTTGGCAATGTTACCGGCAATACCATAAGAAGCACGCAGTTTGAGGCGGTTTACCCAGTCGATATGGAACCACGGCTCGCGGTCGATGTTCCAACCGGCACCAACGCTCCAGATGGGCTTGTTCTGGTACTTGGAACCCGTTCCCCACAAGTTGGAGCGGTCCCAACGGATGCTTGCCGAGAACATGTACTTGTTGTCATAGGTATAGGCCGCATTGGCAAACAGAGACACGAAGCGGTTGTCGATATTGCGCAGCGAGGCGAAATCGCTGGGATTCAGCCCATAGCCTCCCATCAGGCCATAAGTGTTATACAGCACATTCTGGTCCACCAGTGAGAAGGTGAGCATATCGGGGTCATAGTTGTAGAGCGTGTTGTTGTCATAGTCGATGACCGTCTTGCGCACCTCGTGACCTAACAAGGCCACCAGATTGTGCTTGCCGGCAAAGGTGTTCTCATAGTTCAACTGCTGGCGGAAGGTGTAGGCCTTGGACGTCTGGTTAGCGCGAAAGAAAATGTTGCCCAGGGGCACATTCAGCGTTGCCTCGCCAGTGCCGTAGTCATCGCTGGCATACTGACCGACCAGATTACGGACATGGTAACTGCTCTTGTCATAGAGTTGACGTGTTCTGTCGTAGGCATACTCATACTGGAACATCACATTATAGTTGAAGTTCAAGGGCAAGTCAATATCCAGTTTGCCGTAATTTCGGCTGATGAACTCATTATTGACGCGGACATTGCGGCCAATTTCATCCAGTGGCGTGATGTTGTAATCAGGAAGGCCATAACTCGTGAGAATCGCAAGGTCAGACTCACCGAGGCGAGACTCCTGAGTGGAAGTGAAATTGGTGCCGTCATCGTTGCGCAGACGGTCATAAGGCATATAGGAGTAACCAGGGGTCATGGGATCATAGGCTTGCAGGTTACTCTTCTTGTAATAAGTATAAGTTCCGACGTTCAGCGTCAGCCAGTCGGTAATGTCCAGTTGGTCACGCAGGTCGATATCCCACGAATTGTCGTTGGTGAACTTGTCGTTCATCTTGTTGTTGCGGTAGGTGACAGCAGCACGGAAGTTGTTATTGTCACTTGCACGGCCCACGCTCAGGTGATACTGCTGGTAGAAGGCGTCACGCTTGGCATACTTGGCCACATCGTCAAAGTAGCGGTAGCCTTGAGCAGCCAGCTGATTAAGGCGGCTTTCCATCTCACTCTGGGAGATATTGCCGGCATAATAGTTGGCAATGGCCTGAATGCCCTGTGACGTATAGACCTTGTCATTGATGATTGAGCGGGCATAGTCGGCAGCGTCTGCCCCCTGCAAATTGGGGTTAGCGGCAGCCCACTCACGCTCCAGGTCGATGATGTCGGCAGCATCGGTCAAGCGGCTCTTATTAAATGAATAAGGGTGCCAGGTCAGCGACGTGCTGAATGACACATTGGTGCGCTTGCCCTTAGCTTTCTTGGTCACAATGACAACGACACCGTTGGCAGCACGGGCACCATAGATGCTGGCAGCAGCAGCGTCCTTGAGTACAGTTATGCTCTCAATCTCATTGACATCGAGATTGGGCACGCTCTCGTTCAGCCTGCCATACTCATCATAGCGGGTAGATTCTACGGGGAATCCATCGATGACATACAACGGATTGGTAACACCGTTCATGGTCGTGGTACCACGAATGAGGTTGCTCTGGGAGTTGAAACCGGCCACCTCGCCCTCAAGCAGTTGAGTCAGGTTGTCATAACGCTTGGACAAGAGATTGTCGGCGGTCACCTTGGCAAACGAACCAGTGGCACGCTCCTTGGAAATCTGCTGATAACCGGTGACCACCACATCGTCCATGACATTGGCATTGTCCTCGAGAATGAGAACACTGTTGCTGGAAGTGGCCTTGCGCTCGACGGTCTTCTTGCCGATGTAGGAATACACGAGCGTGCTGTTAGGGTCTACCCCCTCCAGCACATAGTTACCGTCGATGTCGGTCACAGTGCCGATGTCGGTGCCCGAGACGCGCACGGTGACACCGATGAGCGGCTCACCGTCGGCATCCACCACCTGCCCCTTGACCGTGCGCTTGGAAGCGCCGGACTCGGCACGGACGGTGCTCTTGGAAACCTGGATGAAACGGCCGTCAACGGTGCTGGTCAGCGGCAGGCCCTTGATGAGCGCCTTGACTGCATCGGGTGCCGTGGCGTTAGACACATCGGCGGTCACCTTGTAATCCTTGACAGCCTCGTAAGGATAATTGATCTTGAAGTAACCTGATTGTTGCTCCACTTGTCTGAAAGCGTTGGGCAACGGGGTCTGGCTGACCTTGAGTGTCACCTTCTGCCCCTGTGCCAGCACTGCCAGCGGCAGTATCAGCAGGCACAACAACGCGATGAGTTTTCTCTTGTTCATTTGAAATACAGATTTAGTTTAAGATTTAACTTATTCTGTTTCTAATACTGAGAAAAAATAAGCGGGGTACAAGACTCCGCTTAGTATTCAGAATTTTAACATTTTTTAATTGATGATGACCATATTGCCCTCTATCTCGGCATGGACAACGCCCAGAGCATTGAGGTTGGCGATGGCCTCACGCAGGCTCTTGCTGCGCTCGACAACGAAGTGCAACCTCACCTGCATCTTGCTCGTGTCATCAAACGAGACATTCACGCCATACCACCTGGCCAATTCCTGCATGATAAAGAACAGCGACTGGTTGTCAAAGTAGAAGAAACCCTCTTTCCACTGGATGATGGGATAGGTGTCCACACTCTTGACGGCCAGCTGTGAGCCGGAGAGCGCTGCCTGTTCGCCTGGCGACAGCACCTTTGCCAAGTCGCCTGCACCAACCTGCACACGGCCAGAAACCAGCGTCACCGATGCATCGCGGCGGGAACGGGCACGCACGTTGAACGCAGTGCCTAGCACGCGCGTCGTCAGGTAATCGGTGTGCACGATGAAGGGACGCTTGGCATCGCGCTTGACCTCAAAATAGGCCTCGCCCTCGAGACGCACCTCACGCGTGTTTCCATTGAAACGGTCGGGGAACTCCAGGCGGCTTTCGGCATTGAGCCACACCTGGGTGCCGTCGGCAAGCGTCAGGTGGTAGTCGTGCCCACGGGGAATGGACAGAGCCATTAGCTGGGCAGGGGTGATGGCATCGACAGACTTGTCAAGGGCCAGCTCCTCCTCGGCCTGACGGGCATGTCCATCGGCTGTGGTGATGGTCACGGCATCGACGCTATCGGGGACATGAATGGCAAATGAGTCGGCATTGACATTGACGGGAACGGCCATTTGGGAGGCAGACCAGTAACGATAGCCCAGCACCAGGGCTACCACGGCAGCAATGCCAGCAGCCCAGCGGACAAAGGGACGCATCCTGGGCCACAGCGCCGCAGGGGCCTGTTGAGGGGTCTCCTCGGCTACGTCGGTAGCAGGCAAGTCCAGTCGCTGGCACACATCAGCCCACGCGGCCTCGACATCGGGCGCACTGGCGTGCTCACGATTTAAAGCGCTCTGCAATTCCCACTGCTCCAGCGGTGACATCGGCTCCTGTCCTTCAATATGCTTATTATCTTGTTCCATTTCGCTAATTCATACACGCAAATAGCAGCAGTGGTACAAACTTTAACATTTTTTTACCTAGAGATACCCGCATCTGGGCAAAGGAGCGCTGGATAATCTTCTTCACGCCATCAACGGTGATACCCAGCTGTTCGGCAACCTCCTGGTTGCTCTTTTGCTCATAGAACCGCATGTACAGCACGCGCCTGACACGCTCGGGCTGACGGTCCAGTTCCGCTTTGAGCGCCCTGATTCGGGTTTCGTACTCTTCCCAGTCGGTATCGCTAAAATGCTCCAACTCTTGTATTACTTCCTCTATCAGCGGCACGTGACGGCTATGGTGGCGCAGCTGGTCCAGACTGCGGTTGCGCACACTAGTATAGAGATAGGACAAGGCAGTATCCGAGGCTATCGTCTCGCGCAGCCGCCACACGTTGACGTACACGTCGCTCACCACGTCGCGTGCAACGTCCTCGTCGTGGACTATGTCGAGGGAATGATAGTAGAGCCGCTCATAATTATGCTTGAACAGCTGCTCATATTCTTGAACCGTCATGGTTTCCCCAATAGTCATTCTGCGCTCTATTAATACAATGTACAATTACAAAAGTAATCATTTTTTTATAAATCCACGATATTGACTGCTTGAATATTTAAAAACGCCCGTCTCCATCGCATATTCAAACATGGGCAGGACTAAAAATGTGTACCCCTACCCCTTATTGTGACGTATAATTGACAAAGAAATGAAAAAATTAATTAATTTTGCAACCGTATAACCAAAACCATTATATTATGATGAAAAAGATCGCGACTTTGCTGACGTTGGCTACCGTGGCACTGCTTGCAGCAGCCCAGATGGCCAATCCCGTCACGTTTACTTCCCAACTTAAGACGACCAATGGCTCCAGCGAGGGCGAGATTGTCTTCACAGGCAAGATCGACAAGGGCTGGCACGTGTATTCCACCAACCTGGGCGATGCAGGCCCCACCGAGGCCAGCATCACGTTCCACAAGAAGGACGGCGTGGAGCCTGTGGGCAAACTCAAACCCGTGGGTAAGGAAATCTCGCAATTTGACGAGATGTTCGGCGCCAAGCTGCGCTACTTTGAGAACAACGTGCAGTTTGTGCAGAAGGTGAAGTTCACCAAACCCAACTACGATATCGACTGCGACCTGGAGTATGGCGCGTGCAACGACCAGTCGTGCCTGCCACCGTCGAGCGTGAGCCTGAAGAAGGCCGGCAAGTCGCCTGCCGTTGACGGTGAGGCCGACAAGAACAAGGAGGAACAGGAAAAGGCTGATGCCGAGGCACTTGCCAAAGCCAAAGCCGACTCGCTCGCAGCCCTGGCAGCCGCCGCTGCCGACAGTGCTGCGATGGGAGCTCCCGTCGATAGTGCAGCACTCGCTGCCCTGGACCATGACGCGCTGTGGAAACCCGTGGTGGGCGACATCCAGCGCATCGACGGCACCGATGGCGGCAGTGGCAGCCGTTCGCTGTGGTACATCTTCCTGCTTGGTTTGCTGGGCGGTCTGGTAGCGCTGTTCACGCCCTGCGTGTGGCCCATCATTCCCATGACAGTGAGCTTCTTCCTCAAGCGCGCCAAGAATGACAAGAAAAAAGGCATCAAGGACGCCATCACCTATGGCATCTCGATTGTCGTCATCTATCTGGCTTTGGGCCTCATCGTGACCGCCATTTTCGGTCCCAGCGCCCTGAATGCCCTCTCGACCAATGCGGTATTCAACATCTTCCTGTGCCTGTTGCTGGTGGTATTCGCGCTGTCGTTCTTCGGCATGTTCGAAATCAAGCTGCCCAGCAAGTGGTCCAACGCCGTCGACAACAAGGCCAGCAGCACCAGCGGCCTGCTGTCCATCTTCCTGATGGCATTCACGCTGGCACTGGTATCCTTCTCTTGCACGGGTCCCATCATCGGTTTCCTGCTCGTGGACTTCGCCACCAGCGGCAATTTCTGGGGTCCTGCCATCGGCATGCTGGGCTTTGCATTGGCACTGGCGCTGCCGTTCACGCTGTTTGCCCTCTTCCCCTCGTGGCTCAAGTCGGCACCCAAGTCGGGCGGCTGGATGAACATCCTCAAGGTCACCCTCGGCTTCATCGAGCTGGCGTTTGCCTGCAAGTTTTTCTCGGTGGCCGACCTCGCCTACGGCTGGCACCTTATGGACCGTGAGGTCTTCCTCTGCCTGTGGATTGCCATCTTCGGCCTGTTGGGCCTCTACCTCATCGGCAAACTCAAATTCCAAAGCGATATTGTCATGCCTGGTGACGAAACCAAGCCTATGCCCGTTATCTGCATCATGGGCGGACTGATATCGCTGGCTTTCGCCATTTATATGATTCCGGGACTGTGGGGCGCACCTTGCAAGGCCGTAAGTGCCTTTGCACCGCCCATGAACACCCAGGACTTCAACCTCAACACCAAGGAGGTGCGTGCCGCCTACACCGACTACGAGCAAGGTATGGCAGCCGCTGCCGCCTCGGGCAAACCCGTCTTTCTGGACTTCACCGGCTTCGGCTGCGTGAACTGCCGCAAGATGGAGGCTGCCGTGTGGACCGACCCCAGTGTGGCCGACAAACTCAACAAGGACTATGTGCTCATCTCGCTCTTCGTCGATGACAAGCGCCCGCTGCCCGAGCCCATCGAGGTCACCGAGGCCACTGGCGAGAAGCGCACCCTGCGCACCATCGGCGACAAGTGGAGCTACCTGCAGCGCTACAAGTTCGGCAGCAACACCCAGCCCTTCTATGTCTGCGTCGACCCGCAGGGCAAGGCCCTGAGCGGCTCGTTCAGCTACAAGGAGGACGTCCCCGCCTTCCTCGACTTCCTGGACGGCGGCCTCACCAAATTCAAAGAATAATTTTTATCGTGCTTCGCACGAGAAATCTAAAAATTTTTAATGACAGCCAAAGAATACAACCAACGATACGCCTTTTTCCAGGATATCACCGGGAAAGCCATGCAAGTTCATTCCGAGTATCATGGTGGGTTATTGGAGTCAGCTTATGAAGCAGCCTTAACTTACCTACTAGCACAAGACGGCTATCATGTCGAGAGGCAAGTATTCCTGCCTATTTACTGGAAAGACATCAAGCTTGACCAAAATTACCGAATGGATTTGGTTGTCAATCATGAAGTTATTATAGAACTCAAGGCAATGACCTTTACAGGCTTTGAGCATCGCAAACAGTTGTGGAACTACCTGAACCTAACTCACATGCCCTATGGAATGTTGATTAACTTCAGTCCAAAAGGGCTCTATTCCGAATGGTATCATCGACATCAGAATGGAGAGATGGAACAAATCAGAATCCAAAAAGAATAATATTTTTTTTGATTTCTCGCCCGCAGGGCGATCAAAATTGAGCTGAGAACTAAAAGCTAAAAAGATATGATTGAAGCGAAGATTAGAGAACAGATTATCGCGTTGATGAAGCGCGAAGTCGTCCCCGCTGTGGGCTGTACCGAGCCCATGGCAGTGGCATTGTGTGTGAGCCGCGCCACCGAGGCACTCGGCTGCCGACCCGAGAAAATCACCGCCCTGCTGAGCGCCAATATTCTCAAGAACGCCATGGGCGTGGGCATCCCGGGCACAGGCATGATAGGCCTGCCCATCGCCATCGCCCTGGGAGCTATCATCGGCAAGAGTGAGTACCAGCTCGAGGTCATCAAGGACGTGTGCCCCGAGGCCATCGAGCAAGGCAAGCGCTACATCGACCAGGGACGCATCGACATCCAGCTCAAGCAGGATTGCTGCGACAAACTCTATGTCGAAGTCATCTGCCATGGAGGCACTCACACCTCCAGCGCCATCATCAGCGGGTCGCACACCCACTTCGTGCGCGTCACCCGCGACAACGAGGTGCTCCTCGACGAGCAAGCGGGCAGCAGCGACATCGACGACAGCGGCGACATTGCACTCAACCTGCGACTGGTCTATGACTTCGCCATGCAGGCTCCAGTCAATGAAATCAAGTTCATCCTCGAGACCCGCGACTACAACCTCAAGGCTGCTCACGAGTCTCTCAAGGGCAACTATGGCCATTGCCTGGGCAAGACGATGGACAGACCGCTGAGTCACGGCATCTTCGGCAACACCATCTTCTCGCGCATCCTCTCCAAGACCGCGCTAGCGACCGACGCACGCATGGGCGGCGCCGTGATTCCCGTGATGAGCAACAGCGGCTCGGGCAACCAGGGCATCTGCGCCACCAATCCCGTCGCCGTTTATGCGATGGAGAACGAGAACACCGAGGAGGAACTCATCCGCGCCCTCACCCTGAGCCACCTCACAGCCATCTACATCAAGCAGAGCCTCGGCAAACTCAGCGCCCTGTGCGGCTGCGTCGTGGCTTCCATCGGCAGCTCGTGCGGCATCACCTACCTGATGGGCGGCGACTTTGAACGCATCTGCCACGCCGTGAAGAACATGATTGCCAACCTGACGGGCATGATTTGTGACGGCGCCAAGCCCAGCTGCGCGCTGAAGATTGCCTCGGGCGTATCCACCGCCCTGCTGAGTGCCGTCCTCGCCATGGAGGGCCGCCATGTCACCAGCGCCGAGGGCATCATTGACAAGGACGTGGACCGCTCCATCCACAACCTCACCGTCATCGGTGCCGACGCCATGTGCGCCACCGACCAGATGGTTCTTGACATCATGACGCGCAAGTCCTAATTATCAGGCCTGTGCCACACCTCACGCCACCCCGCCGAGGTTAGAATAATCAACGGCAAGCCCTATGTTTGACATTAATAGTGCAAACATAGGGCTTGCCGTTTCTTCTGCTAGCATTTTAACGGGCATTCAGTGGAATTTACCTATATTGACACGATTCGCATCGTGGCCTTTGTCCACGGGTGATATTTCCCGTTGGCGGAATGATAGAGTCGATTAATTTGCCAGTCAATTGACACCCGAAGGATGCCCTTTGGGCGTTTTGCCATGGACACACACCTACGCATTTTCACGTCCACTCTACTTATATACAATTAATCCCGCCAATGGGATGTATTTATATTCTTGCAGATTTCTTGATACACCTATTAAAAAAAATAATGTTTTTTAGTACATATTCAAAATAAAGTGTTTATCTTTGTGCCAAATATGTATTTCAGAATTGGCTGCAAGGCAATATGATGCGTATTCATGTAACTGATGTAAATGTACTTCTATTATCAAACAAACCGAAAATAAAGCAATAACTATAGACTATAAACTATAAATTGCAAACTATAAACTTTTATTTTTTTATTAACTAATTTTAATCTCTATGCTTATGAAGTACTTCAAATTCAAATTTCTGATGGTACTCCTAGCCCTAGCTGCGGCAATACCGCCAGTTGGAGCCGAAGAGTCGTTGCTCGTATGCGACGGCACAGCAACCAGCGGTTATCTGCCGATTGCTTATGCTGGAGCTTACGGAGAAAACTATCCTCGTCACCAAATGATTTATCCTGCTGAACTTTTAGCGGATTTGGACGGTGGCACGATTAAAGGTCTTACTTTCTATACACAGCAATCCATTATGTGCAATCAGGGCACATTCAATGTCTTGATTGGTGAGACCTCACAAACTTCTTACTCAGGTTCGAATCTTGTTTCTGGTTTGACTACTGTTGTAAACCATCGAGCTCCGGAAACAGGCGGAACTGAGTTTGTCGTCAATTTTGATAATGACTATGAATACCAAGGCGGTAATTTGGTCATAGAGTTTTATATTAATGAAAACCTCTATCCCTACTACGCATCATTGTATTTCTATGGTCAGAATCAATCAACAAACACCGGCTATGGTTATGGAGGTGCCCGAACCTTCTTGCCCAAGGTGGCTATCTCTTATGAGCCCGGGACTCTTGAGCCTTACAAAATCAAAGTAGACCCCACTAGCATTGACTTTGGCAAGACAACCCCCAATACTTCCATCACTAAAAATGTGACGGTTACCAATAAGGGTTCAAACCCCATTACCCCTGTGGTAACGGGCCTCACTGCTCCCTTCAGCACCACTTATACACCGGCTGCCATCGCTAATAATGAAACCGCAACCATTCCCATCGTGTATAACCCGACAACAACCGGTGAATTCGATTGCTTGTTCAATGTGGGTGATGCAGATGGCAATATCGACCCTGTAGAGGTCATTGTGTCTGGTACATGCGCCAATGAAATCACCGTAGCCGATGGCACAACAACCGATGGTCATCTCCCTGTTTACGGAAACTGGTTTGATGCCGATTACCAGATTAACCAGATGCTGTATTCACAAGATATGCTGACGGGTCTTGTTGGCAAGGATATCAAATCAATGACATTCTACGCTCCCGATGGCTTGAAGTTCTACCGCAATGGTAATACCGCTACTGTAACCTTCAAGTTGGCCAACATGGACGCAAACACTCCGCTCTTTACTAGCCAACCGTACCATAAGGACGCTAATTTCACTGCCGAGACAACCATTACAATGCCTGGCCAAGCCGAAGCTGCTGCTATCACCGAATGGAAAATCACTTTTGATAATCCCTTCACCTATACCGGTGGTGACCTGCTGCTTGAAGTAAACACCGTCAAGGGTTCTTATGGCGGCACCTATTTCACTGGTATTGAAACGGCTGGTTATCAGAGCTATTACCAATACAATAGCAATGCATATAATTACGACTTCCTGCCCAAGATAACCTTCAATATTGAGGACAGCGGCGAAACGCCCGTTGTCACGGTTGATGCTCCCGTCTTTGATCCTGAGGATGGCACTACCTTTGAGGAGAACCTCTCGGTTACCTTGACCTGCGCTACCGCTGGTGCTACCATCCAGTACAGCTACAATGGCGAGTACTTCACCGACTACGAGGCTCCCATCGTAATCGATGAGACCGCTACCATCTACGCCAAGGCTGTCCTGGGTGACGTTGAGAGCGAGGTTGTTCAAGCTACCTACACCAAGGAAGCCGCTACTGGAATCATTACTGATTTCAAGGAGACATTTACCGACTGTGATGGTACTGGAGGTAACGATGGCTCATGGTCTGGAAATATTGCCTCCAGTGCTTTCAATGACAGCAAGGCAGATAATGCTGGCTGGGCATTGGTATCAGGAAATGCTGCCAATGAATGTATTAAGTTAGGAACAGGCAGCAAGCAAGGCTCTGCTACAACACCTAACATTGCCGTTACCCCTGGAATTACCTATACATTGACTTTCAATGCAGGTGCATGGGTAGGCGACCAGAACACACTTAACATTTCAGCAACAGGTGGCAATTTGAGCCAGTCATCCGTTACTCTTAACAGTGGTAGCTGGAATAACTATACACTGACTTTCACTGCTACTGATGAAATCGCTACAATCACATTCTCTGGAGTTCAAGTAAGTAAGGCACGCTTCTTCCTTGATGAGATTGTCCTGACCCACGATGCTAACACTCAACCGACTCAGCAGGTTGCTACGCCGACGTTCAATCCTGCACAGGGCGAGTACACTGAGGCTCAGAACGTGACCATCGCTTGTGAGACCGAGGATGCTACCATCCACTACACCACCGATGGTACCGAGCCCACCGCCGAGAGCCCTGTTTACAGCGAGGCTATCGCTGTTGGCGAGACCATGACCATCAAGGCCATCGCCATGAAGGAAGGCATGACCAATAGTGAGATTGCTAGCGCAACCTACACCATCAACATCCCCGTTCCTGTCGAGGGCAAGACCTTCGTTAAGGTAACGGCTGCCGACCAGCTCGTTGCTGGTAAGAAGTACATCATCGTTAGTGGCAACAAGGCTTTGGGTACTACCCCCACTGGCAACTTCCTCACAGCTATCGACGTTACTGCTGGTGACGAGGTTACAATTAGCGACGAAGGTGTTGCAATCATGACCTTGGATGGAACTCTGGGCCACTACACCCTCGCACTGGGCGATACCTATCTGCACGCTGCTAACACCACTAGTCTGGACTTCGACAACTCTACCGAATGGGCTATCGCTGACTATAATGGCACGCTTGACGGCTACCGTGTAAAGCATGCTGATTATAACCGTGCCGTAAGGTACGCAGCCGGTTACAACCGCTTCGGTAACTACTCAACCACTGACGACAACTCTGTGTATGGTTGGATCTACGTTGAGAAGGAAGAGGTTACTCCCGAACCCGAGCAGGTTGCTACTCCGACCTTCGATCCCGAGGAGGGTACTTACACCGAGGCTCAGAACGTGACCATCGCTTGTGAGACCGAGGATGCTACCATCCACTACACCACCGATGGTACCGAGCCCACCGCCGAGAGCCCTGTTTACGACGAGGCTATCGCTGTTGGCGAGACCATGACCATCAAGGCCATCGCCATGAAGGAAGGCATGACCGACAGTGAGATTGCTAGCGCAACTTACACCATCAACATCCCCGTTCCTGTTGTGGTTGCCGCTCCCACCTTCACTCCTGAGCCCGGTTCTTACACCGAGGCACAGACCGTGACCATCGCTTGCACGACCGAGGACGCTGTGGTTTACTACAGCACCGACGGTGGCGAGTCCTGGACCGAGGGTAATACCGTTACCGTTAACGAGGACATGACCCTCATGGCCAAGGCTGTTGTGGGTGATGTCGAGACCGTTGCCAACGCTGTTTACTCGTTCGAGTTCCCCGTTGCTCCTATCGACATGGAACCGTTCGACGGATACTTCTATGTGAAGAACCTGGGCAACGAGCAGTATGCCAACGTTCTTGGTCGCAAGACCCTCCGCTTCACCGACGCTCCCGAGGACAAGGCTGGTACCGTTATCCGCCTCAAGACCGACGAGCACGGTCAAGTAATCTCGCTGCGTTCACAGGCCTGTGACCTCCAGGGTTACGCCAACAAGGCCATGAACTATGTTCCCGAATTCGTTCACCTCGTAGCCGACAAGCTCGAGCTCGAAGGCGTTGGTCAGCTCTTCGGTGAGACCGGCGTTGACGCTATCCTCGACAAGTTCAACGAGGCATTCGACCACCACCTGTATGTAGAGCCTGCCGATGGCGGTTACCGCATCTATGGCAAGACCCCGAGCATGCAGCACGTGGTTGACTTCTACCGTGAGAACCAGGCTAAGTGCGACGCTAAGTTGCCGATGCTTGAGGAGGCTATCAACAATGCCATCGACAAGATTCTCGAGAAGACCAATGGCAGTGGTGCCAGCATCCTGGAGCACTTCAGCCTGCACACCATCTGGGAGAAGATGAACAATCCTTACCTGACCGAGCCTGTTGACGATGCTTCAACCATGGCATTCTACCACCAGGTTCTGATGAACAAGGACTTCGTTTGGGATTTCGCTTATGAGACCGCTATGATCTACTGGACCAACCTGAAGAATCACCCCAGGTATGAGAACGAAATCAAGCCTCAGCTGGGTGAGTTCGCCGAGTATCTCGACAAGATTGAGAATGTTCGTCCCAACTTCAAGTACTACATCGTCCAGAAGAACGACAAGCCCGACTTCATCAGCGAGGGCAATACCGACATCAAGAACAATGCACCGCGCACCATCTGGAGCGTTGAACCGCGCACCGAGTTCGTTGTCAATGTACCCGAGGAGGCTACCTACTTCAACAAGTATGTGACCACTCTGTACACCGACTTCGCTTATGACCTGCCCGAGGGCGTTATCGCTTACAAGGTTGTCGGTATCAACGATGATGCTTATGCTCAGATCAAGGCTATCGACGGTACCATCCCCGCTCAGATGCCCGTTCTGCTGATTTCCAAGACCGCTGGCGACCTGACCCTGACGTTGAACAACAACGACGGCAAGGCTCACGCCGACAACCAGCTCAAGGGCCCGGACTACCTGATTGGTCAGTACCAGCTCAAGAGCCCGACCGTAGAGAAGGTATTCAACCTCGTGAAGTCTCTCTTCGGTGAGGAAATCTACAACAATTACATGCTCGACTATGAGCACCTGATGCTCCGCTATGCCGGCAATGTTAAGAACAAGTACTTCTTCGGCCTCTCTGAGGAGGACGTTGCTGCTTGCGGTACCACCAATGAATATGATCAGGTTGAGTGTGTTGTTCGCAGTCTGGAGCCCACCGAGGGTGACGATGCCGCCTTCTATAACAATGGTATTGTCAGCTCCAACAAGGCATTCCTCGTGAACGACACCTACGATCCCATCAAGATTATGATCAAGGGTGATATCGACCGCAACGGCAAGGCTAACATCGCTGATGTTACTGCCCTGATCGACATCATGCTCTACTTGCCTGACACTCCTTTCACCGACCAATATGACTATGAGGCTGCCGACTTCGACGAGAGTGGTGAGATCAAGATTAAGGATCTGACCGAACTCATCGACTACCTCTTGGACAACGGTATTGAGGGTGGCAACGGTACTACCGACGACGATGACATTGTCTATGACAACTAATTGATCAATCCTATTTTCGTGAGCAATTCATGACATGATTTCATGTGCGTGAATTGCTCACGCTTTTTAATCAACAAACACATCAAGATTCTTTTTAGATGAAAACAAAGTTACATCTCATCGGAGCCGTCTTCTTGATGGCATTGTGCAGCATGCCTGCTTTAGCACAGATTGGAGCCAATAAGAACGGTTTCTACCGAATTCGCAATTCACAGTATCCCACAGACTATATCACCATCGCCAATAATCAGTTTAACTATCAGAAAATTATTGGTTCCGTATCATCTGTGACAGACGAAACTAAGCCTTACAAAATCAACTTTGCTGAGGCTTATCTGAGGAATGATGCTCACATAGTTCAAGATACTGAGTTTATTAGCGCACGGTCCTTGATCTATATCATGGCGAAAAGCAGCTCTTCATCGAATAAAGACTATAATATGATTGCCCAGGGAACCAGCCTCCGCACCATCGCAACAGGTAGTTTCTATGGTGGAAACGCTGGACAAGTCGGGTTCGATAAATGGATTCAAATTGAAAAAGTCAGCGGTACCGGTGATAATGCAAAATACAGGGCATCGGTTAGGCTAAAGAATGATTCAGGAGTTGGTACTGGCGATTTAGGTTCATTGTATTTTTACGACGACAATACAACATACGGCACACCGACCTTTCGTGTCTGCACAGAAGAAAACATCACAGAAGCAGCTTATTGGTATCTTGAGCCCGTGACCTACTTTAATGTGGTACCCGAGATTGAGTATAACGGCAAGTGGTACACCACACTCAAGGTGCCGTTCCAATGGCAGATTGCCTCTAACAGCAGCGTGGAGAAGATCTATGTGATTACCGATGCCACCAATGGCATTCTGCAACAGCAAGAAATCACCGGTACAGTTCCTGAAGGCACACCCGTTATCTTGGAATGTAGTTCCAACAATCCACTTGACTGCAAATTAACTCCCATTGGTGTTCCTAAGTTCTCGCCAGCATCAATCGATAACCAGGAGCCACCCGCAGCCGATGAGGCATCTTACTATACCGGTTTAAACATGTTGTATGGCACTTACTACTGCAATACAGACGGTAACGTAACTTATATAGCCAATGCAAATGGTGGCACAAGTTATATTAACGGCAACCATTATACCCCCCCAACAAATCCACAAAAATACGTATTGGGATTTAGCGAATCTGGTCAATTTGGCTTCAAAACGGCTACACAAAACATGCCTGCCAACAAAGTGTGGATGGAGGAGCAGGCTGAATTTGCTCCCGAAGTTGCAATACCAACATTTTCCCTGGTTGGAGGCGCTTACGACCATATACCTTTGAGCATAAGCCTTAGCTGTGCAACCCCTGGCGCTGTTATTCATTATACTACTAACGGCACAACGCCTTCAGCAAACAGTCCTGTTTATAGTGACCCCATTACTGTAAGTAATAATGTGACCATCAAGGCTATCGCCATCTTGGGCAGTAATACGAGTTCCATAGCATCCCAGACTTACACATTTAAGGTGGCAACACCTGTTATCACACTTGATGGGACAAGCGCTACCAAGACTGTTACCATTACCTGTTCTACCGTCGGGGCTACCATTCGTTACACAACCGACGGCTCAACCCCCACTGCTTCTAGTCCTGAATACACTGGACCATTTACAGTCAACAGTGCCGTCACCATCAAGGCCAGAGCGTTCTTGACGGGATTAACTGTCAGTGATATAGCCACAAGGGTTTACGATACATCAACTACAAGTCTCATTGTGACTCCTCCGCTACTGACTCTGAAAGAGGGCGAAACACGTAATTTTAACGTATATGGTTACACGCTGAACAAGGCTGGTTGGTTTGGAACTAATGACGTAGCTTTCACTAATTCAAACAGTCTATTCAGCACCTCGCTTTCTGCCACTACAGGGTCAGCAAATAATTCCACTAATATATTCAAACCATCTAGCGGATCGCTAACTGGTAAAATCACTGTCACCTATAATGGTCGTGAACTGAGAGACAACAGCACCATTAAATTGGTTTACAGAGGTACCAATCTGACAACAACCGCTATAGCAAGTTACGAATCAGATATCTACATTGTCACCGATAACGGAGTCCAAGGCCAATGGAACTTCAATGGTATTGAGATGACAAACAATTCAGGCATCTTTACTGCGACCTTTATCGCGCCATCTGACAACACGTTCATCCTGTTCTCTAGGAAGGCAAGTCTGGAAAGCAATGAGCGCTGGGGTACCCGTTACGTCTTTGGCCCGTCAGGCTCTGGTGACTGGGTGATGCCCTCGGATGTAACTTATAAGGGTGGAATCCTCGACGTGAATGACGATAATCCTATTAAGTTGCCATACGCTGGAGAATACATCATCACGATAAACACCAACCTCAGCTATTATCCATTCACAATCACCAGAAAGGTTGAGATGGTGGCCACACCGACGTTCACACCCGCTGCAGGAACCTATAGTAGCACGCAGAATGTGACCATCCAGTGTGAGACCGATGGTGCTACCATCCACTACACTACCGACGGCTCTGAGCCTACGACCGATAGCCCCGTTTTCAGCTCGGCTATTACCGTGAGTGAAACCACGACCATCAAGGCCATTGCCGTCAAGGAAGGATGGTTCAACAGCGAAACAGCCGAAGCCACTTACACGTTTATCCAGACCGTGGCCACACCGACGTTCACACCTGCTGCAGGAACCTATAATAGCACGCAGAATGTGACCATTGAGTGTGAAACCGATGGTGCTACCATCCACTACACCACCGACGGCTCTGAGCCTACGGCCGATAGCCCCGTATTCAGCTCGGCTATTACCGTAAGCGAGACAACGACCATCAAGGCCATCGCCGTTATGGACGGATGGAACAACAGTCCAACCGCTGAGGCCACTTATACCATTCAGATTCCCGAACTGAATGCTGAGCCCAAGTCGCTGACCATCGATGACAGTGGACAAGACAACACCTTCTCAGTCCAAGGTCAATACTTGGGTACCGATAACGTGGGTGTGACACGCACAAACAACGATTTCGTTCCATCACTTTCGGCTACTACGGGTACAGCCACCAACAACGCTTCGAACTGGTATTACACGCCCAATGGCGGTTCTTTGAACGGCTCTGTTGACGTGACATACCAAGGCCGTGAACTGAACGCGACAACCACCATCAATGCTGCCAACGACCTGACCAGTACATCGGTCAATGTGACTTACAAGCCCGACTTGTATTTGATTGGTAATTATGGCGGTAGTGGCTGGAACTACGCCAATGGTACCAATATGAGTGAGGACGATGGCATCTACACCACCACCATTACGATTCCCGCAAACGGCGACAGCTACATCATGTTCGCCAGGAAGACGGGAGAAACCTACGACTGGAACGATCAGGGCAACGGTGGCAACAGGTACTTCTTCGGTGCATCAACCGATGGTGGCGATTGGGTATATACCGGCGCCTATGATGGCGGAAATCTTGAACTGACTCCGACCCACAACAACAAGTATTGTCCCATCAAGTTCCCGCAGGATCAGGCTGGCACCTACACCATCACTGTGAATGCCAACAACAACACCTTCACCATCACTAAGGTGATGACCCTTGCCGACATTGTCAATGACGGTGAAGTGGGCTGCACTTACGTCATCTCAGATGACATTCTGGGCGTCTATATCGCAGAAAAAGAGCCCAACAAGGTCTATGCCAAGGATTTGGGCCTCTACCGCAATCCCGTGGTCGCCACTGGCGAACAGATTGACTATGTCATGGACGTAGCAAATCTGCAATCGGGCGACTGGGACCAGAGCAACTGGGTTCTGCTGGAATTTGACTCCAATGTCGATGCCAGCCAGTTTGCCAATGGCGTCATCAGTGGCGCAACGCTCACCGGCGTCTTGACCGACAAACAGAACCCCACGATGCAAGTCACTGGCTATCAAGTTCCCGAACAGATGACCAGTTATACGGCTAACAACTATGTGACCGCCAACTTCATGGACACGCAGGTTCAGCATAGTTCGGTATCGGATAAGGATTACTTCTTTATCCAGCCCAAGCCTCAGGAGTATGTCTACATCAACTGGGCAATGTATGACGGCGGCAATCACTTCAGTGCCCCCAACAACCAGGACAACAGCAACGAGGCAGCGTTGCGGGGCAGCTTCAATGTGAACTGGAGCCTCTATCCCGGCAATGTTGAAACTGATTTCGTACCTGGCTTGACCTATGACTTCCACGCCATCGTGCGCTACACAAGCGGTAACCGTGACGGCGCCAGCGAAGGTGGTTATGCCGTCTATCCCTGTCAAAGCGATGCTACCGTGACAGCCATTGTCGAGAACTGGAACGACATGTGGCCCGTCGAGGTGAAGTATGTCAATGTCATGGGACAGACCTCCGACAAGCCTTTCGACGGCCTGAACATCATCGTGACACGCTACAGCAACGGCACCATCGCCACTACCAAGGTGATCAAGTAACCAATAGCTGTCACCCCCAATAAGTAAAGCAGGCGACCCAACCAGGCCGCCTGCTTTATTACTTGTCAGACTTATTAAATGAAATACGCAGTCCTCCAAAAAACTTCGCGCCTTAGCGCCTTAGCGTGAGGCAAAGCGATGCATGAGGGCATGAGGCAAAGGGATGCGGATGCCCCTCTAAACTCTAAACACTAAACTCTAAACTGCGAGCGCAGCGAGCATTAATCTGCGAGTAACTGAATAGCGCAGCCGCCGCCAGGTGCCAGATGCAGGTGCAGCACCGTCGTGCGGTCCACATCAAGGCGACGAATCGTCATCGGATAAGGATTAGTGCGGTAGTCGGCATCAGGACCATCCTCATAGATAATCGCCTGATATTTGCCGTCGCACAAGAAATCCAGCGCCAGCTCCAGGTCGCGTGCCTCACCGTCGGTCACACTGCCCACATACCAGTTGTCGGTACCGCGCTCCTGACGGGCATAGGTCACAAATTTACCCATTGCAGCGTGCGGCACGAGCGTACGCTCCCAGTTGGTGGGCACTTCCTCGATGAACTTGAAGGCAGGCTGATGCTCATAGTTCTCAATCTCGTCGGCAGCCATGTGACCCGGGCTGTAAATCACGATATACTCGGCCAACTGATGCGCCAGCGTGTTCTGTGGACGCGTGCCGGGCACCGCGTCGTTGCGGTACTCAAAGATGCCGGGCGTGAAGTCCATCGGGCCGCCCAAGCCGCGCGTGAACGGCAGGATGCACTCGTGGTAAGGCGGGTTGCCGCCCCTGCGGTCAAAGGCGTTGTATTCCTGGCCACGCATACTCTCGGTAGCAATCAGGTTGGGCCACGTGCGCTGGATGCCACTGGGCATGGCGCCCTCGTGGTTGACAATCATCAGATGATAGCGGGCAGCGGTCTCGATGACCTTGCGGAAGTGCTGCACACCCCACTGCGAGTGCTGCAGCTCACCATTGTAGAAATGAGAATTGACATAGCCCGTCTTGACCGTGTTGATGCCCAGCGACTCATAGAGGCGGTAAGCGTCCTCAAGCTGGTTCTCGTAGTTCTGGGCAGCGCCACCCGTCTCGTTGTGGGCGATGATGCGCACGCCACGCTCGGCAGCATAGTGGCACAGGCCCTTCAGGTCATAGTCGGGATAAGCCTTGGTAAACGAGAAGCCGTCACCGTGCTTGGTCCAGTCGGTGTCCCAGCCGTAGTTCCAACCCTCGACCAATACGCCACCCAAGCCATGCTTTGCAGCAAAGTCGATGTAACGCTTGGTATTCTCGGTCGTGGCACCGTGTTTCTCGCCCTGGGACCAGGTCCAGCGCTGCTTCTGCAACGCCCACCAGATGCCCACATACTTGGTGGGCTTCAGCCATGACGTGTCTTCAATCTTGCACGGGTCGTTGAGGTTCAACGCCATGCGCGAGAGCAGGATGTCAGCAGCCTTGCGACCAATGATAATGGCACGCCACGGCGAGACACGTGTGTCCCCCACCCTCACTTTATCACCATTCTTCCAGGGCACGAGGTCGGCGGTGAGCGTCGTGCCGTTAGGCGCGAAATTCATCGTCGAATAATCGGTTAGATTGGCGTCCATAATAGCCATGTAGAGCGAGTCATTCACTTCCAGCGCCACGGGACCCGACATCTTTCCCTTTTTGCTCAGCGGCTCACGGGTATAGATGCCTTCGTAGTAGGCCGTCAGCGCGGGAATCGACCACGCTTGGGCATCGGTGGTCAGGGCAAACTCGGTCGCCTCGTCCATAATCACGAAGTCTTGAAGGCCGCGCTGGCGAGGGAACTCGTAGCGGAAGGCCACACCGTCGTCAAAGGCGCGGAACACCACACCCAGCTGACGTTTCTGGCCGCCCTTCTCCTGCAGAGTCACCTTCATCTCGTTGTAGTGGTTGCGCACCTGGGCGTCCTCGCCCCAGGGCTGGCTCCACGTCTCGTCGAGCGATGAACGCGTCACCTTACCCATCTTGAAATTGTCCTTGAAGTCACCGTCCTTGAGCACCAGGCCCAGCGCCGAGCGGCCAATGACAGTCTCACCGCCACGCATCACCTGATACCAGGCCTTACCACCGTCAACGCCCACGGTCACGGTCAACGCACCGTCAGGCGAACTCACCTTCGCGTCCTTACCCATTGCCAACACACTGACACACAGGCATATCAAGGCTGAAAAAAGTGTTCTTCTCATAAAATTTTGAGTTTCATTTGTTAATTTTATATTTACAAATGCAAATATAGCGCTTTTTTTCCTGATTAGCGCCACTCCTTGCCCATAAACTTGAAGTCTTTTTCATAAAAAAAATGGGGATGTGTCATTGTTGGATTAAGAATTTCGCTTAGTGCGATTTAACTTTGAGACATTAACCGTCAGCTCGTCGAAATCAATGATGACACAGCCCCATTCAAGTATTAATCAGGGCAGAACAAGTGAAGCAGGCAAAACGCTCTGCCCTGACATGGGGTAATAGGATTTACTTGGGTGTCACGCCATCGGCCGTCACCGTGAGGTAGTAGTCACGGTCCAGGACGACGTCAAAGTCGGGCGCCTGCACGCCGGCACCGCTGTTGTTGAAGATGAGGTGCTCGGTCTCGCCAGCGCTGGTGAACTCCCAATAGAGGTAGTCCACGCCGTCTACGGTCTTGTTGCCCGTGGGCGCAGCGCCAGGCCAGCCGCCGAAGAACTCCTTGTCGCCCCAGGCATACAGTGTGATGGCATCCCAACCCGTCTGGTTGTCGATGTAGATGTAATGCAGCTGAGGTTCAGGAGTAATTCCACCGCCCTGATAGTCCTTGCTGATGACTTCGTAGCCACCGTCGAAGATGCGGACGTAGATATCGTGGTCGATGGTGAAGAATAGGTCGTCACCTTCCCATTGTACGCCATTGTTATTGTTGTTCGGAATCAGGTGGAGGCTGAGACCAGTGTTAGCCTCACCCAAATCAAAGTAGGTGTACTCCAGTCCGTTGATGGTCTGTGTGCCCGTGGGAGCCATGCCCGGCCATCCACCAAATGCTTCAGCGTCACCCCAGGCATAGAGGGCAAGGTCGGTCTGGCTCGACTCATTGAGTACGAACAGCGCATAGCCGTCGTGCTCCACAGCCACGGGTTCATCCATTTCCTCGACACCGCTCGTGGTGACACGCAGGTAGATGTCGCGGTCGATGGTGAAGTTGAAGTCGGCCAACTGGCTACCCTCACCGTTGTTGAAGATGAGGTTCTCGTTCAAGCCGGTGTTGGCCTCGCCCATGTCGAAGTAGGTGAACTCGGTGCCAGCAATCGTCTGCTTGCCAGTAGGCGTCATGCCAGGCCAACCACCATTCAGGTCGTTCACATCGCCCCACATGTATAGGTTCAGATTGTTCCAGCCCGTCTCGTCGAGCACATAGACTACAAAGCCGTCATGCTCAATCTCGGGACCGTCACCACTCCAGTAATAGCTCTCCCAGCGCTCACCCCACACGTTGGTGAAGGTGCCTACTCCAGGATTGTCGGTGTGGTTGGCCATTTCACCCTTCACGGTGAATTCAGTGCCCTGGGTTGCGCTGTAGAAGCGGAAACCGTCGGCAAGCGTCTTGCCCGATTCAAAGGTAGAGGGGTCCAAGTAGATACCCCACTTGATATCGCTGCCTGGAGCCTTCATGAGTTTCCACTGCTCCTTTCCCATCGAAGCGCTGTCGCCATTGAAGGCGCCCATGATGTAGATTTCCTCATCCACTGCCGTGCCATAGGGGGCAATAAACTCAAGCAGGATGCGGTCGGCGCGCGTCTCAAACTGTTGGCGCTCGTGGTCAAAGATGATGTCCTCATCCTTGGAGCAACTGGTCATCACGCTCATGACGGCCAGCAGTGCCACTATCAGACTGTATATATTCCTTGTTTTCATATCTATGTCTTATTATTACGGTGTGATAACAATTAATATTTGGGATTCTGGATAAGACCGGGATTAACCGTCAATGCCGACTGAGGCAGAGGGTACCACTCGTATTTCTCACTACGTGTGGCAGGCAGGTCGATGCCAGCCTCGGTAGCACGGCCCCAGAACCACCAGGTGCCTTGGGTAAACTTATTGAAGCGGCGCAGGTCGGTGCGGCGGCGGTTGCCTTCGCCCAGGTATTCCTTACCCCACTCACTCAACATCCAGTCCATATCAAAGCTGGTGAAGCCAGGACCTGCAACAGCGAGGGCAGCGGCACGGTTGGCAGCGGTGAAATAGCGCTGGCGCACGGCATCCACATAGTTCTTGGCCTCGCCACTGTTGCCCTTGCGCATCTCGCACTCGGCAACATTGTAATAGGCCTCGGCCAGACGGAACTGAACGTCATCAATCGACTTGAAGCCACCGGCATCATCGTTGGGATAAAGGGGATACTTCACCAAGCGAACGCCCGAGTTGGTCTCACCCCAGCGGGGGCTCATGACGGTCTCCAAGGTACGGCCCTGATTGAGGAAGGTTCCCACCTGATCAACATACACCAGATCTTGGCCATCGCGGTCTGCATCAGCCTTGAGGACATCGCCGGTGCCGAAGTTGGCACGCATCACGCCCTTGAGGAACATACCGGGACCATGGGTCTTGGTCGTCACGTTATACACATAATTCTGCTTGCGGATGTCGCGGTCATCAAAGCGCTCGTAAGGGGCACCCAACTTGTCGTTGTAGGGAGCTTCCAGGAAGCACTTGGCGCCTTCGGTGCCACCCGTGGGCAATACCGTACCCGAGTTGTCGTAGCTGGGCACGAGGCAAACGCAGTTCCAGGCACCGATGCCGTCGTAGGACTGACCAAAATAGTCGGCATAGCCGTACCACATACCCACCATCGTGCGCACGTTACTGATGGCGTTGGCGGCACCCTGACCGTCCTCAGCAGCGAGGGCAAAGATGACCTCGGGGCACTTCACGTTGTCGATGCTGTACAGGTCACGATAATTGTCGGCAAGACGATATGAACCAAAGTCGCCATTGATGATCTGCTTGGACAAAGCCTCGCACTCATCATAATGGGCCTCCTTGATGAAGACCTCGGCATTGAGCAGCAGACGGGCCTTCAACAGGCGGTTCATGGCCTGGTTGGCACGATTGACGGTGCTACGGTTACCATCCTCCTTGGCGAGTTGCATGTAGGTCTCGTCAAGCTCGGTAGCGATAATGTCATAGATTTTCTTACATGAAACGTTCCAGTCGGGATCTGCGGTGCCGGGCACCTCACTACCAGCCTTGACGTTCAAGGGCAGCGCGCCACCCCAGAGCTCAAACAGGCAATAGTAGTTCCAAGCGCGGATAGTGCGCACCTCAGCCACATACCGGTTGAGTTTGACTTGATCCATACCCAGGTCTGCAGCATTCAGACCCTCAAGGTCGTTCAGCAACAGATTGGCAAGACCTACAGCTGTCCAAGCGCCAGACCAAGCGTTCTGGATGATGGTGGACTCACTGTTCCAGTTGTGCCACGAGAGCACCGTCTTCATGGCCTCGTCCCATCCCCACTGGCCGCCGTTCCACACGCGCCAGGTAAGCTGGTCGGAGGGATACTCGCTCAAGTGGAAGAAGTTCTCGCCGGCGAGGGTCGATGACGTCTGATTATAGATGGCGGCAACAGCACCCTTGACACTGGCTTCGTTCTGGTAATACACAGTGGCGTCGATACGGTCATTGACTTTCTCGTCCAGGTCGGTACACGATGAGAGCCCCAACACGCTCACTGCTATCGCTAAGATGATATATTTGAAATCTTTCATAATCATTTGTCTGTTTATTGATTAGTGGAAACGTACGGTTACGCCCAGTGTGAACTGGAAGGCCTGAGGATAGGCACTGTTAGAGTCAATACCGGGAGTGATGCCGGTTGAAGTGACAATCGAGGGATCGTTGCCCTTGTAGCCCGTGAGGGTGAACAGGTTCTTTGCCGACACATAGACGCGCAGGCTCTCCAACAGGTTGCGTGTCTTGGGCATGAAGGTGTAACCCAGGGTCACATTGTCGAGCTTGAAGTAATCACCCTTCTCAAGGAAGTAGCTCGAAATGATACTACCGCCTGCATTGACGTCAGCATAGTCGGTATAAGCGCTGGCCAATACATTGTCGGTACCGCAACCCTTAAGACCCATGCCGTAACGGCGCATGTTGAAGATCTTATAGCCAAAGGCGCCACGCATCAACGTGCTCAGGTCCCAATTATGCCAAGTGAACGAGTTGGTCCACGAGAGGAAATGCTTGGGTGCACCGTTACCGATGTTGCGCTTCCATGAGGGATCGGCTTGGGCAGCGGGAACAGCATTACCGTCGTTGTCATAGACCATGAACAGGCCATGCTCGTCGAGACCCGCATGTTCAAAGCCGTAATACTGGCCGATGAGACCGCCTTCTGCCACACGGAAGAAGTACTCGCTCGTTCCCACGCCAGGCTTGCGGTACAGGTCCAGATAACTCATCTGATAGACGTCGCTCGAGAGCTTGGTGAGCTTGGTCTTGCCAGTGCTCCAGTTGATGCCAGTGGTCCACTTGAAGGCGCCCTTGGTGAGCACATCATAGTCAAGCACAACCTCGACACCTGTATTCTTGGTGGTTCCCACGTTCACGAGAATCGAGTTGTAGATGAACGGGGGCTGCGGAGCGGTGTAGTTGTAAAGCAGGTCTTGGCTGCGGCGGTCGTAGTACTCGACACTTCCGCGCAGGCGGCTGTCAAATGCCACAAAGTCAACGCCCACGTTAAAGGCAGTCGATTTCTCCCATGCCAGGTCAGGGTTGGCGTTCACCGAGGGGGCATAGCCGTTAATCCACTCGCCGTCCATATAGTAAGCACCATAACCGCTGTAGGTCGAGAGAGACTGGTAAGCGTTGAAGTCACTGCGGCCAGTCACACCGTAGGAGATACGGGGCTTCAGGCTCTGGAAGGTACGGGAAAGACCTTCGGCAAAGGGAGTGCGGATAATTTCCCAAGCCAATGATGCCGAGGGGAAGTTACCCCACTTCTTATTGGCACCAAATTTGGTGCTGCCCTCATGACGCATCGAAACGGCAGCAAACAACATATCCTTATAATTATAGTTCAAACGGCCAAAGAAACCGATCAGGGTAGATTCCGACGAGCCAGCCCACATGTTGGCCTTGCCGTCGCGCAGGTAAGTACCGTTGGCGATACCATGGTAACTCATGCTGTCATACACAAAGCCCATGTTCTCGTTTCCGCTCTTCTCCCAGCGGGTGCGCTCCCAAGAGTAGCCCACAACAGCCTTCAGCTGATGGTCGTCGAGCGTCAGGGTGTAGTTGCCCAGCCACTCCAGTCGGTTAGTCCACCACTTCTGGTAGTTGATGTTAGCACGGCCAGCATAACCGTTCCAGTAGCTTTCGCTCGATGTGCTGGGAGTGTAGAAGTTGGACTTCAGGTCATTGTATTGCAAAGCGTAGCTCAACGAGGTGTTGAGGTAGTGCTTATCAGTCTGGATCAGGTTGACCTTAACGTCACCATTACCCAGCAGATAAACGCGGTCACCGTTGCTCACGTTATTCTTCAAGTCATTCACCGGATTGTGGATGTCGGTGGGACTATTGGGCTGGTAATAGGTATCGTCCTCGTTAAACACGGGGATGGTGGGGTTCATCGTCAGCGCTGTGTCAAACAAGCCGTCGTTACCCCATTTCTCATGCACCTTGCGGCCCGAGAGCGATGCGTTGAACTGCAGGAAATTGTCCAGCACACGCTGTTCACCAACGAAGCGGGCGCCATACTCCTCGCGGCCCGACACGATGTCGAGACCGTTACCGCGCTTGTAGTTAATCGAGGCGCCAAAATAGCCGTTCTTGGTCGAACTGTCAATCGACAGGTACTGGTTGAGGTTGTAGCTCATGGGGCGGGTAATCTCATCCCACCAGTTGGTGTCACCGCCATAGTCCTGGCCACGACGTGAACGACGGAATTCATCGGTCGTCAAGATGCGGGGCTTGGGCTTTGCAAAGTTGGCAGCAATGTAGCTGTCATAGGTTACTGTGGTCACACCAGGGGCACCAGCACCCTTCTTGGTGGTCACGAGGATAACACCGTTAGCACCACGGGTACCATAGATAGCGGCCGAACCTGCATCCTTAAGAACGGTGATGCTCTCAACGTCCTGGGTAGCAATGTTACGCAGGTCACCGCCAGCGATACCGTCAATAACGATGAGCGGGCCATTGGAGGCGGTGAGCGAACCGGCACCACGCACCTGGAAATCGGTCATCGAGTTGGGATTGGCAGCAGCAGCGGTGCTCACGTTCAGACCAGCCACCTTACCAGCCACGAGTGCCAGAGGATCACTGGCAACACCCTGGTTGAACTGCTTCTTGTCGATTTGCACAACCGAACTCGAAATTTCCTTCTTGGCCAGTGAACCGTAGCCCACAACCACTACCTCATTAAGCTGTGAACGCTCCTCATTGAGGGTGATTTCAAGATGGCTTTGGCCATTGATAGCCACTTCCTGGGTCTCAAAACCGATGTAAGATACCACCAGGGTTCCGTTACTGGGAGCGTTCTCGATGGTGAATCGGCCATCGAAATCAGTGACGCTTCCGTTTGTTGTACCCTTGACGGCGACACTGGCACCAATCAGGTCTTCACCGGTCTCATCCACGATGTGACCAGTGACCGTCAAGGTCTGTGCCGAAATGCCCAGGGCAAACATCAGCGCAGCGCACACCATCAGTGTACGATGCAACAATCCTGTTTTACATTTCTTCATTGTCAATAAAATTAAGTTAATATAAATTGATTTTGGTAATAAGTTTTGTCGTCATCAATAACAGGTCATCCGCTGTCAAGCATTGCAAAATTAGCATGCATGCATGACCGCACAAATAGCATCAAACAAAAATCTAAATTAGAATTTAAATTAAATCACTGAATTTCAGTAATATGCATGACTAGAAACAACAAGAAAATCTAACTGATTTTAAACTCAAAAACAACTTCAAGGGAGGGGCGGCAAACAGCAGTTTTTCAGCTTTCGATGGCCTTAACCTGAGCCTCAAAATCGTCTTTGTTGAGGGCGCGGGCTTTGAGTTTGGAGCGGTATGTGTAGATGGTCGTCAGGCTAGCCCGCAGGATGTTGGCAATGCTCTGGTTGTCGGTGATGCCGATGCGGATGAGCGCCAGCACACGCGCCTCGGTGGTGAGGCGCTTGCCCTGCTTGACTTCAATCTTGCCATCTTCCTGAAGGAGTTTGTTCACCTCATCGACAAAGTTGGGGTAAATGTTCAGAAACGCGTTGTCAAAGTTCTCGTAGAACAATTGGGCGTTCTCATTGCCCGAATGGGTGCTCTTGAGCTCACGGGCGAGTTCCTCTGTCTTGCGGTCACGATACAGGCGATAGAGCGCCTTGCGCTGCTCCTCGCCCCGGTCAATGAATTTGCTGGAGAGAGCGAGAAAACGGGCAATATACTCTTCCTTGAGCTTTTCGCGTTCTTGCAGCAGGCCGTTGCTCTCGTGCAGCTGTTCTACGGTGTCGCCCAATTGGGCATTGACTGTGCGCAATTGCTCGTTAATCGCCTTTTTCTGCTCATTCAAGCGACGGTAGCGCTTCAACAACTGGTAGATGGCGATGACGCCCACGACGAGCAACAAGGCTATCAGCGAAATGATGCCCAGCAGCCACATCATGTTGCGGTGGTTGCGTTCCTGCTTGGTCTGATAGGCATTCAGGATTTTGGGCACGATGCGTGATGACTGGATATTGCGCAGGCGGGTGCCGTAAAAGTTGGCGTCATCAACCGCCACGCGCATGTAGCGGTAGGCACGGTCGATGTCGCCTTCGTCAAACAGGCGGTCGGCTATCGTTCGCAGGGCGGTATTCTCTCGGATGCAACCTTCCAGGTCGCTCTCGGCGCTTTTGATGAGGTATTGCATCTGCTTGTCCTTGTCCCCCATCTGACTGTAATGGAACGACATGGTGCTGGCAATGATAGAGTACATGCGGTCACCGCTCTTGTACTGCGACATCAGTCGGGTGAGCAGGTCGATGGCTTGACTGTGCTGGCGGCTGTCGGCAAGATTCTCGGCAAGGGTGAGCTGATAGTTCACGTCGTCATGCGGCATGTCGATGCCCGCTACTAAGCGCCGCATGTCAATCAGCTGATTCACATACTCATCAGCATACTGCGTGCCTTGCATGTACTCAGCCTCGTAGATGAGCAGATTTGTCTTGATGCGATAATACTGGAAAAGTTGGTCAGTGGTCAAGCGGGCGGTGTCTATTTGACTCAGCGTCAAGACCGCCTGGTCCATCAGGCAGGCAGTGGACAGGATATGTGCCAAATTCAGGCGGCTCTCATTCACCAAGCGTTCATTGCCCATCGATTGGGCCAATTTCAAGCTTTCGGTGACGTAGGCATAGGCTGAATCATACTGATAAGCGGAATATTCGTCATACAGTCGCTTCAGCACTGCATAGCGCCCGTTGGAATCGGCAGTTTTTCCCAAGTCAGCCTTGATGTGCGACAGACGCTCCTCTTTTTCGGCGATAATCCGCGGCTGCTCGGCTATCAGGCTGTCCAGTCGTTGAAACCTGCCCTTATCGGAGGCTGCCGCAGTCCCGACAGCCCCAATGAGCATAATCATCAACCATAACCAACGCCTTCTCATTTCGTTTTTCCAGTTATTCATTAACTACTCAACAACAACGTGTTAAGCTAGCCCAATAATGATATCAATGACCCTAATCACGTCGGCAACGGTGATTTCATTATCTTGATTGACATCGGCACGTTTCAGTGTTGCATCATCCGCTTCGTCACCTGTGATGATATCGATAATTCTTGTCACGTCAGCCACACTGACCTCACCGTCATTATTGACGTCACCAGGGATATAGTCACTCTGGGGCTCGCCCTTGACATACACCTGATAACCGCCTGCGGGAATTGTGAAACTCTGGGTGGCGTTTAGGGTTACGGGAATATCAGTAAGGCCCTGGTCAATATTGCTGACATCGATGGCACGTTTCCAGCTGCCGGCTTCCAGTCCCGAAACAACGGTGCTGACAGAGCTGGTGCCCAGATTGAGCACCACAAGTGCCGTCTGCTCGTTGTGGTGACGGGTATATGCCATCACATTATTGTTACCGGTATTGAGGAAGGTGACCTCGGCAGCGCGGTCGCCGTTATCGATGAGCGCGTCACAGCTGTGTTTCAAAGCAGTGAGCGCCTTGACGGTGTTGAGCATCTTATTGTCCACACTGTTCCAGTTGATGGGCGTGCGGTTGAAGTAGTCAAGCTTGCGTGACATCAGATAGCCAGTTTCCTGACCGTTGTAGAGCATCGGCATACCATAGAGCGTAAACGTCAGCACGGTGAAGGCATAGGCGTTGTTGCCATACTGTGTCGTCATCGAACTGTTGTAGTTCTGGTCGTGGTTGGTGAGGTAAACCATGCGGCTGATATCGACAAAACGCAGATCCTTCACCAAATTCTTGCACTGGTTGAGCACACCGGTGGGATTGTTCTTGTTGTTGACCAGACCCGACTGGAATCCCCATGCATAGTCATAGTCCCAGCCACACACGAGCAGGCGTGGTACACTGTTAGCCATATCACCCTCGCCCAGCATGGTGATGGTCTTGCCCGGCTTGTACTCCTTCAACGCCTTGATGGCACGCGTCCAGAAAGACGTGGGAATGGTGTTACTGCTGATGTAGTCGCAGCGGTAGCCGTCGATGTCCACCTGGTCAATCCAGTACTGCATCGCCTCAATCATCGCCAGTTGGGTGGCTTCCTTGCTGTAATCGAGCTGATACACGTCGCCATAGCCGTTGGGGCTGGTGAGCGTCGAGTTATAGTAGTCACGGTGCTGGGTAATCCACACATTATCTTTAGCGGTATGGTTGGCGACCCAGTCGAGCCACACCTGCATGCCGCGCTGATGGGCTGCGGTGACAAATGCTTTCAGGTCGGCTATGGTGCCGAAGTCGCTGTTCACGGCATGATAGTCGCGCGGGGCGTAGGGGCTGCCCAGCGAACCGATACGGCCCTGGATGCCACGGGGATGAATCGGCATGAGCCAGATGATGTCAACGCCCAGGTCCTTCAGGTAGTCCAGGCGCTGTTGTGCGGCTGCAAGTGTGCCCTGGCTCGTAAAGTTGTACAGGTCAAGCTCATAGATGACGTTCTGGTTAGGAACAAAGGTACTCTCTCCTGCCCCGACAATCTTGGTCAGTTCACCCATCACATAGTAGCCGTGATTGGTGAAGGAGCCGTCCACACGGCCACCCTGATTATTCCAAGTGAAAATCAATCCTGTGGGCATCGCCAATGTGCCCGTATAGGTCCATTTATAGATTTTATTGCCTGTCTGGGTATCGCCCATATAGGTCATGGCAGCGCCGGGCCACTCAGTACCCACATAGTTACGGCCGTCGGTGTTGCCTGCCCACACCCAAACTTTGGGAGCATCAGTCACGGTACCGTTAGCCTCAAAGAACACACATACCTCGCTGTCACTCGTCAGCGTCGGCTCATAAACTGCCGCCAGCGATACCAGCGCCACCATCATCAGGATGGAAAAAGAAAATAAACGTCTCACTTTGGTTTGCATTTAGATTAATATTGTTTTTTACAAAGGTACACATAAATCTTATTACGTTTCGTACATCAAACCAAAAATCTAACTGTTTCAAAACAACAAACAACTGAAATCCATCATTTTAGTCCAATTTATATGATTAAAAAATCAAACTGACTTTAATGACCCGAAAACGCATTAATCGCTCATTTCAGCAATATTTCTTTCTTGCAAGACCATTTTTTATCGCAAGAAAATCTGTCTCTTTTGGGATTCTTTTATAAAAGTTACATAGATTTTTCGTAACTTTGCCATTTGAAAATCAAAAAGCAAGATGGCTTATGAACAGATTTGTTGAACTGATTCCACAGCAGTGCGCCAAGTATGGCGAGCGAGAAGCGTTGCGTTTTCGTGATTACGAGACCCAGGTGTGGTCTTCTATCACATGGCAAGACTTCAGCCAATTGATAGACCGAGCAGCAGGAGCCCTCTACATGGGAGGCGTGGAGCCGCAGGGACGCGTGTGCATCTTTACCCAAAACTGCCCCGAGATATTGATTACCCACTTCGGCGCTTTCTATAACCGTGCTATCCCCGTGCCCATCTACGCCACGAGCAGCAAGGACGAGGTCGCCTATATCGTCAATGATTCGGGTGCCACTATCCTGTTTGCTGGCGACCAGCGGCAATATGACATTGCCCGCCAGGTCATCGGTGAGTGCCCCACCCTCAAGTTCATCGTCACCTTGCATCCCGACGTGAAGCATGATGCCGACGACAAGACCTCACTCACTTGGGATGAATTTCTCACTACGGGTGACAAACTCGGTAAGGATGTGATGGCACAAATCGAGAAACGCAAACAAGAGGGCGTGGAAACCGACATCATGTACCTGATTTACACCTCAGGCACCACAGGTGTCCCCAAGGGCGTCATGCTGGCACACAGCAACATGAATGCCGCGATGGATGCTCACATCGAACGCTTCGGTTTCATCGACGATAAGACGGATGTTTCGTTGAGTTTCCTGCCCTTCAGCCATGTGTTTGAACTGGGATGGACGATGGTCTGCCTGTGTACCGGCATTCGCGTCGCCATCAACTACGACCCGAGGGAAATCCAGCGCGCAGTCAAGGAGGTGCAACCCAATTACATGTGCAGCGTGCCCCGATTCTGGGAGAAGGTCTATACCGCCATCAACGACAACCTGCAGAGCGCCAAACCCGTGGTCCGCATGATGGTCAAGCAGGCTATCCGCGTGGGCAAGACGCGCAACCTGAAGTATGCACGCGTGGGCAAGAAAGCGCCTGCACTCATCGAGAAGCAGTACCAGTACTTTGAGAAAAAAGTCTTCCAGAAGCTGCGCGGTGCCATCGGCGTGACCGACAGCAAGATGTTCCCCACTGCAGGAGCCATGCTCAGCGACAACATTACCGAGTTCCTGCATGCCGTGGGCATCAACATCTGCATCGGCTACGGACTGAGCGAGACCAACGCCTCGGTAAGCTTCTTCACCCCGCCCAACTGGACCATCGGCACTGTAGGACTGCCCATCTCGAGCATCCAGGTGAAGATTGGCGACCAAAACGAGATTCTCGTCAAGGGTCCCACCATCATGCAGGGTTACTACAACAAGCCCGAGGAAACCGCCAAGGCCATCGATGCCGACGGCTGGTTCCACACCGGCGACTGCGGCGAACTGGCACCGACAGGCGAAATCATCCTCACCGAGCGCCTCAAGGACCTCTATAAGACCAGCAATGGCAAATACATCGCTCCGCAGGTGCTGGAAACGATGCTGGGACAGGACAAATACATCGAGCAGGTAACGGTCATCGGTGACGGACGCAAATATGTGTCGGCGCTCATCGTTCCCGACTTCGAGGAGCTCGCAGCCTATGCCGACAAGAAGCACATCGAGCACCATTCCATCGAGGAACTGGTCAACAACCCCGAAATCCACAAGATGATTGAGGACCGCATCAACGACTATCAGAAAGGCCTTGCCTCCTATGAGCAAATCAAGAAATTCGTTCTGCTGCCCAAGCCCTTCACGATGGAGAGTGGAGAATTGACCAACACCCTCAAAATCAAGCGTGCCGTCATCAACAAGCGCTACCGCCCGCTGATTGACGCAATGTATGCCGCCGACTACCGCAAGAAGAAAGACAAAAACGAACCCACAAACAACTAAAAACTAGAAACTAAAAACTAGAAACTAGGGACTAGAGACTAGAGACTAGAAACTAAAAATAATGATTACACAAGAACAACTCAAGGAACTGCAACAACGCAAAGACGATCTCAAACACTACCTGGACATCGATGGCAAGAAAATCGAGGTTGAGGAAGAAGAACTGCGCACCCATGTGCCCGACTTCTGGCAGGACCAGAAAGCCGCCGAGGCACAGATGAAGAAAATCAAGTCTCTACGCAACTGGATTAACGGCTGCGAGGAAGTGGAACTCGCCGTTGACGAGGTCGTCACGGGATTTGACTTCGTCAAGGAAGGGCTCGTTGAGGAAAGTGAGGTCGATGCGCTCTATACCAAGGCGCTCGCCATGCTCGAGAAGCTCGAACTGCGCAACATGCTGCGTCACGACGAGGACAAGATGGACGCCATCCTGAAAATCAACTCGGGTGCCGGTGGCACCGAGAGCCAGGACTGGGCATCGATGCTCATGCGCATGTATCTGCGCTGGTGTGAGCGCCACGGCTACAAGACTGCCATCGAGCACCTCATCGACGGTGACGAGGCGGGAATCAAGAGCGTCACCATCAGCATCGAGGGCGACTTTGCCTACGGTTACCTCAAGAGCGAGAACGGCGTGCATCGACTGGTGCGCGTCTCACCCTATAATGCACAAGGCAAGCGCATGACCTCGTTTGCTTCGGTTTTCGTCACCCCGCTTGTCGACGACACCATCGAAATCACCCTTGACCCTGCACGCATCTCATGGGACACCTTCCGCAGCGGTGGCGCCGGCGGACAGAACGTGAACAAGGTGGAATCGGGTGTGCGTGTACGTTACCAGTATAAGGACCCCTACACGGGCGAGGAAGAGGAAATCCTCGTCGAGAACACCGAGACACGCGACCAGCCCAAGAACCGCGAGAACGCACTGCGTAATCTGCGTTCAATCCTCTACAACAAGGAGCTGGAGCATCGTCGCGAGGAGCAGCGCAAGGTCGAGGATAGCAAGAAGAAGATTGAATGGGGCAGCCAGATTCGCAGCTACGTCTTTGACGACCGCCGCGTGAAGGACCACCGCACCAACCACCAGACCAGCGATGTGGGTGGTGTGATGGACGGCGACCTGGACGACTTCATCAAGGCCTACCTCATGGAGTTTGCCGAGGGCTGAGCCTGAGGCACTACCACCAGCCTTATTCCAAGGCACATCATTTTAGAACAACCCATTACTAGAAACTAGAAACTAGGGACTAGGGACTAGAAACTAAAAAACAATAATATGAACGAGAAATTCACCATCGTCAAAGTCAGCGGAAAAATTGTCGAGAAAGCCGACGAACTGCGCACCTTTGTCAAGGCGTTTGCCGCCATCAAGGGTAAAAAGATGCTCATCTTCAGCGGCAACATGATGGCTCAGGAAATCGGGAACAAAATGGGCATCAAGACAAAACTCATCAATGACCGACCAGTAGTGGACGCAGGAACACTCAAACTGCTCACCATGGTCTATGGTGGACTGGTCAGCCGACTCTTCGTGTCCTTGCTGCAGGGCAACAAGGTCAACGCCCTGGGTGTTACCGGTGCCGATATGAACCTCGTCACCAGTGTCCGTCTGCCCGACGGCAAGCTGGGCGATACGGGCCAGGTGCGTCATGTCAATACCGAGGGTATTGCGCGCCTGCTCGACAACGGCATCGTGCCCGTGCTCGCGCCCATCACCCATGACGGTCGCGGCAACCTGCTGTTCAACGAGACCGATGCCATGGCTGCCGAGATAGCCCGCGCACTGGCACTGCGTTATGACATCACGCTCATTTACTGCTTTGTGAGAAAAGGTGTGCTGCTCAATACCGACGACCCCGACAGCGTGATTGCCAACCTGCGTCGCACCCAGTACAAAAACCTGCGCGACATGGATATCATCAAAGACTGGTTCAACAATAAACTGGACAACGCCTTTACCGCACTCGAACACGGCGTGAAAGACGTCTATATCACCTGCCCGTCACAACTGGGTAATCCCAACAAGGGCACGCACATCCAGTCATAACCGATTGGCACGAGATTTGCACCACCAAGCCCACGACGGGTCGATGACCCGCCAACAAATAGCCTTGAAAAGGCACGACGGGTCGATGATCCACCAGCAGACAGCCTTGAAAAGGCGCGACGGGTCGAAGACCCACCAGCAGACAGCCTTGAAAAGGCACAACGGAGCGAAGGACCACCAGCAGACAGCCTTGAAAAGGCATGACGGGTCGAAGACCCGGCTTCAATGAGAAACACCATGCAAGCAGGTCGAAGACCTGCGCAGCTTGGTGCCCACAAACAGAAAAAGAGTGCGTCGAAGACGAACTTCAACAACATATTGAGTATTAACCCATTTTAAACAAGAAACTAAACAAATGAAGGTTGCGATTGTTGGCGCCAGCGGCGCTGTGGGACAGGAATTCATGCGTGTCCTCGATGAGCAAAATTTCCCCGTGACTGAACTCGTCCTCTTCGGCTCGGAGCGCAGTGCAGGACGCATTTTCACGTTCCGTGGCAAGGACTATGTGGTAAAACTACTCCAGCACAACGATGACTTCAAGGACATCGACATCGCCTTCGTGGCAATGGGAGCAGGGCCCGCACGCGAGTTCGCCACCACCATCACCAAGCACGGCTGCATCATGATTGACAACAGCAGCGCTTTCCGCATGGACGACGATGTGCCCCTGGTGGTGCCCGAAGTGAATGGCGAGGATGCCCTCAACACCCCGCGCAACATCATCGCCAATCCCAACTGCTCGACCATCATCATGGTCGTTGCCCTCAAGCCGCTCGACAACCTCTCGCACATCAAGAATGTGCAGGTGGCTACCTATCAGGCTGCCAGCGGTGCCGGCATGGAAGCCATGTATGAATTGGCACTGCAGACCAGCGAAATCGCTGTCGGCAAAGACGAGCTGACCGTGCGCCACTTCCAGCACGAACTGGCATACAACGTCATTCCTCACATCGACATCTTTATGGACAACGACTATACCCGCGAGGAGATGAAGATGGTCAAGGAGACCTGCAAAATCATGCACAGCGACATCCGCGTGAGTGCCACCTGCGTGCGCGTGCCTGTCATGCGTGCCCACAGCGAGGCCGTGTGGATTGAATGCGAGAACCCCATCACCCCCGAAGAGGCCCGCGCTGCCCTGCAACTGGCTCCCGGCGTCGTTGTCGTGGATGACCCGCGCAGCAACCGCTACCCCATGCCCATCGACTGCTCGGGCAAGGATCCCGTCTATGTGGGGCGCATCCGCGAGGACACCAGCAGCGACAACGGCCTGACCTTCTGGCTCTGCGGCGACCAAATCAAGAAAGGCGCAGCCCTCAACGCCGTCCAAATCGGCCAATACCTCATCGCCCACCGCAAGAAATAAACCAACTGTCCACAATACATTAAAGTCATCAACAGGACCTCCCGTTGATGACTTTTTTCATGCCATTTACACCTTATTCTAACGGACATCAGGTAAAATAGGGACGGTTTTTTTGATGTGATTTTCTGCTTTTGAGCTTTTTGTGCTTGAGGGTTTGGGGCAGGTGTTTTAACTTTGTGCGGTGGAGGACGAGAATTACTGTTAACATTTCATTAACATTTCCGCCCCACCCTCTCGTCGAAGTATTGCAAGCTTCCAGCTTGCAAAATCAACAACAGAAAACAATAGCTTTGCCAATCAAAAGAACGTGTCGATAGTACCCGTAAAGAACAAACTAAAAGGGGGACGATACATTAACATGTGGTTAAGGTATTGCATTTGCCACACAAATGTCGTAACTTTGCAAAGATTAATGATAAGGCCCGATTGATTAGACCGTTTATAGAAACAAGATACTCACAAAAATATAACCACTATGATGAAACCATTCAAAACCATTTTGATAGCGGCGATTGTCGCTCTGGCAACCCTTCCGTGTGCAGCCCAACTTGGCGATGCAATCACTTTGACGAGTCCCGACGGGAATTTGGTCATGAAGTTTGCTCTGACAGACGGTGTCCCCACCTATTCGCTGGATTTCGGCGGTCAGGCGGTCATCCTGCCATCACGGCTCGGCTTCGAACTCAAGGGCAGCCATCAGCTCACAGGCGGCTTTGTCTTCGTTGACCAAGAGCGGTCCTCGTTTGACGAGACGTGGGAACCGGTGTGGGGCGAGGAAGCCTCCATCCGCAACCACTACAACGAGTTGCTGGTAAAACTGCAACAGCCATCTGCTCGTGACGGAGAAAAACCTGTTGCCATGCACGTGCGCTTCCGCTTGTATGATGACGGCATGGGCTTCCGCTACGAGTTCCCGATGGAAAATGCGTTGACCTATTTCATGATTCAGGAAGAAATGACGCAGTTTGCGCTCACGGGCGACCACATCGCGTGGTGGATTCCCGGCGACTATTCCACCCAGGAATTCAGACCCACCCGCTCCCGCCTGTCGCAAGTGAGAGAGTTGACGCCCAAAGTCCGTGTGGGCTGCGGATGGCCCAACACAGCCTTCTCACCCACAGGCGTCCAGACTGCCTTGCAGATGAAGACCGACCAAGGGCTCTACATCAACATCCACGAGGCCGCAGTGCTGGACTATCCCACGACCAACCTCGACCTGGACGACAAGAACTTCGTATTACGCACTTGGCTCACTCCCGATGCTGAGGGCGTCAAGGGCCGCATGCAGGCTCCCTGCAAGACACCGTGGCGCTCAATCATGGTTCGCCGCAGTGCCACCGATGTCCTCGCATCACGTCTCATCTTGAACCTCAATGAGCCTTGCGCCATCAAGGACGTGTCATGGATTCACCCCACCAAGTATATGGGTGTGTGGTGGGAGATGATTAGCGGCAAGAGCCAGTGGTCCTACACCAATGACTACCCCTCGGTGCAACTGGGCAAGACCGATTATGCCCACTCAACCCCTCATGGCAAGCACGGTGCCAACAACGAGAACGTGCGCCGCTACATTGATTTTGCCGCCGAGAACGGTTTTGACGCCCTCCTCATCGAGGGCTGGAACGAAGGATGGGAAGACTGGTACGGCAAGCAGAAGGATTTTGTCTTCGACTTCATCACCCCTTATCCCGACTTTGACCTGCCTGCCCTCAACGCCTATGCCCACAAGAAGGGCATCCGCCTCATCATGCACCACGAGAGTTCATCATCGACGGTCAACTATGAGCGCTGGATGGAACAAGCCTACGACTTGATGAACAAGTATGGCTATGACGCTGTCAAGAGCGGCTATGTGGGCAAAATCATCCCCTACGGCGAGTACCACTACAGCCAGCCGCTCATCAACCACTACCACTACGCCATCACCGAGGCTGCCAAGCACCGCATCATGGTCAACGCCCATGAGGCAGTGCGTCCCACGGGACTGTGCCGCACCTGGCCCAACATGATTGGCAACGAGAGCGCCATGGGCAACGAATTCCGGACCGGCATCGACCCGGGCCAGACCACCGTCTATCCCTTTACCCGCCTGCAGGGAGGACCCATGGACTTCACGCCCGGCATCTTCGAGATGGACCTGGAGAAAGTCAGCGGTTGGGCCGACAAGATGCGTCACACCATCTGCAATCAGTTGGGACTCTATGTCACTTTCTACTCTCCCCTGCAGATGGCTGCCGACCTGCCCGAGAACTATGCCCGCTTTATGGACGCCTTCCAGTTCATCAAGGACGTGGCAGTGGATTGGGACAAGAGCATCTACCTGATGGCCGAGCCAGGAGAATATATGGTCACCGCACGCCATCCCAAGCTCTCCACACTCAACAAGGCATCTGAAGGCGTCGCCAAACTGCCCGATGGCAAGAAGGATGTGGTTAACAGCGTGACCAAGTTCATCTATGCCCTGCCCGACGGAGCCACTGCCGCAGACCTCAGGAACGCCAAGCCGAGGGACGTGTGGTACGTGGGCGGCATCAACGGCGAAGATGCACGCGAGGTATCGTTCAAGCTCGACTTCCTGAAACCTGGCGTCAAGTATGAGGCCACCATCTATGCCGACGCCAAGGACGCAGACTACGAGACCAATCCGCAGGCCTATACCATCACCCGCAAAAAGGTCACCGCCAAGACCGTCATGAAGCTGCGCATGGCACGCTCAGGCGGCTTCGGCATCACCATCCGCGAGATGTAATCTCCCAACACAAGAGATAAAGAGACGCAACCACTGATTTCTCAGCGATTGCGTCTCTGGTTTTTAATCGGCCTAACGGCCGAAAAATAAAATATAATTTTGTTAGATTTCTCGAGCGAAGCTCAATGAATGATACCAGTTTCAATTATGATACACCTCCTTTTTTTGCCACAAATACCTTATTCTTGCTGAAAAACACCATTCTGAGGATTGTGGAGCATTGGATTTTGGGTACTTTTGCCATGAAAAAAGTCTCACGTGAGTGTGAGAGCATACTTGAGGGCCTGTTCAGGCAACATTACGGCAAGATGATACATCTGGCCAGAACCTTGCTGCACGATGATGCCGAGGCCCAGGACGTGGTCCAAGACGTGTTTGCCCGCCTGCTGGAAAATGAGTACCAGATGACGGGCAATAAGACTGAGGCCTACTTGATGAGCGCCGTGCGCAACGGCTGCCTGAACCAAATCAGGAAAATGCAGTTGCGGGAACGCTTTAAGCATCTCCATCCACTGGACGAGGCGGATGACTCGCGCCCTATCGATGAAGTGCTGACCGACCTCAACCGGATTAACGCCATCGTAGATGGCGAGATTGAGGAGCCGCAACGCACCATCTTCCGCCTGCGCTTTGACGAGGAATTGACCTTCCAGGAAATCGCCACACGTCTTGACATAAGCGTGGGCGCCGTCTATAAGTACTTGCGTCAGTGTATCAATCGCATCAAGAGTTTAATCTAATGACACCAACCGCAATGGAAACGAACAACAACATCGACCGTCTGCTGGCAATGCTGGATCATCCCGAGCGTTACAGCGAACAAGAAATCATGGATACCGTCAACCATGACGACGAGACGCGCGAGTTCTACCGCAGTCTCACCCAGGCCGCCCGAGCCCGCGGCAGCCAGCGCAGCCTGCCCCTACCCGTGGACGTGGACAAGGCCTGGCAGCAATTCGAGCAAACGCATCTGGCAACGCAAAAGCACGGACGCCTGTGGCAAAGAGTGGCAGCGACAGTGATTGGCGTGCTGATGATGTCGGGCATCGCATGGGCAACGGTTTACACCGTGCGCCATTTCACCGCTACTGACAAATCAAAACAAACGACTGAAAATATCACCACACCTGCCCAAGCCGAAGCGGATGCTGTAGGGCCTCGCCTTGGCGTGGCCGACACGTCAGCGACCGAGAACGAAGCGCCTGTGGTGTTTGACAACACCCCGCTGGAGCAGATGCTCGGCGAGATAGCGACCTACTACGGCATCACGGCCGAGTTCCAGAACGAGGAGGCCCGCAACCTGCGTTTCCACTTCGTGTGGAACAAGGGCGACGGCCTGGAAAAGGTGCTGGAGGACATGAGCCATTTTGAGAGCGTAACCATTGAGCAAACAGATAACCGATTAATCGTGCAGTAAGACCATGAGAAAAGCCATCATTTTCCTTGTGTGCTGCATGACCCTTGTCGCAGCACAGGCCCAACGTGTGACCCGCAACTACCGCGACGTGTCGATGAGCGACGCGCTGCGCCAGCTGGCAGAAGAATCCCGCGATTACACCATCTATTTCCTCTATAACGAGTTGGAGGACTTCACTATTACCACCCACGTCAAGAACAAACCCGTTCCCGAGGCTATCCGCCAGATGATAGGCTTCTACCCCATCCGCATGACTCAGGGCGAGAACGGCGAAATCTATGTAGAGTGCATCAACAAGACCGAGCACCACTTGAAGGGGACCATCGTCGATGAACAAGGCCAGCCATTGGCATATGCAACCATTGCTATTCTTAACCCTGCCGACTCAACGCTGCTCTCAGGAGGCGTCAGCAATGAGAGCGGCCGCTTTGTGATTCCTACTGAGGCCAAACGTGTCGTCGTAAAGTGCAGTTTTGTCGGCTATCGCACCGACTATCGTAATTGCGAGGTTGGCGATATTGGCACAATCCAGATGCGGCCTGCTGAGTATATCATCAACGGTGTGACAGTAGAGGGCACCCGTATCATGAACTATGTGGATAAGTCAGTCCATGAGCAATAAGATTCAGCGAATGGACGGCGGCAGCGTGAAGATACTGATCAATGGCGTAGCAGCATCAGACATTGACTTAAAAGGCATTCCTGCAGACAAGATCTCAAGGGTAGAATATTACAACATTCCACCAGCCCGCTATGCCGAAGCCGGAACACTCATCAACGTGATTACCAAGCGGATGGAGACTGGCATCAATGCAGGCATCGAGGCAAGTACAGCCTTCACGACGGGCTTTACAAACGATGCGGCCTACCTGAACCTGACTTCGGGCAACCATCAGTTTTCACTCTCTTATTTGTTCAACATGAGAGACTATTCAAAGCGCTTTGGTGAGCAGACTTACGACTATACACTGCAAAGGTACCTTCCCGACGACGCAGCACCAGCGTATCCTGTTCATTACAACTATCAAAAAAAGACCCACGACAAATTTGGCTATACTTGGAACGACCCCGTCATCAAGTACACCTACAACAAATCTGACGACATAGCGGTACAGATTGTGGCAACGCCCCACTTCAGCCACAGGCATAGCGATGGACAGAGTGATATCCATAACACATCAACACTTAACACCTCAGTTGCGGGGAAAGGCGAATTTGGCAGCCGCATGAACACATTTGGTCCAGACCTGAACATGTATGTCCAAAAAAAGCTGCCTAAAAATCAAGAACTGTCGATCGACCTCGTGGGCACCTATTATCACAACAGCAGCAAGAACTGGGCTGAGGAGGTTGCTGTCAACGATGGTGAGGTATGGCTGTCAGACAACCAAGAGCAGCAAAACAACAAGTACTCCTTTATTGGTGAATTGGCTTATACGAAGAAGTGGGAAAAGGGAAACCTAAGCCTGGGCTATCGTGGATCGTTTGGGCGTTCGAACGCCACCATAAGTAATGTGCTTTCCGACTATAAGGACTATGAATACTCATCAGCCAGCTATCAGCACTACATGTATGCCGAGTATAGTGGCAATCTCGGAAAATTGATGTACCGTATCGGTGCAGGAGCCACACAAGTGACCCAAGACAATACTGATGCTCACGACTCTCATTGGCTCTTCACACCAAAACTCATCCTGAGTACTAATCTATCAAAGACGATGAGCCTTCAGTGGGTTACCTCGTCAAAATCGAATACGCCCGCTATCTCACAACTCAGCAACAATGCCAGCCTCGTCATTCCTGGAGTGCTGAGAATTGGCAACCCGTATCTGAAAAGTTATAACACTTATCGGTCAGAATTTATCCACAAGTGGAACCTTAGCTGGCTACAGACCCAAGTTGGACTATACTATTCATATTCCGATTCTCCTATCAACCGCTATTATACCCAGCAAGAGATTAACGGCCTGCAATATATTGTGGGCACGAACGAAAATGCCAACTATAGCAGTGATTTGGGTGGGTCATACATGTTGGTCATTAGCCCCTTTAAGAGTCAGGTGCTGACGGTGACCATTCGGGGCTACGTCTCTCGTCAAACGGTCAGTAGCCCCATTATCGGACACTACCATCATACGTGGGCACCGCTCTACTATGCCATTCAGTTCCGGAAGGGCAACTGGGGAGCCTCCTATGTAGGGAACATCGTGTCAAAACGCCTCAATGGATCCACACTGGATGCCGGCGAGAACAAATCTCACCTACAAATTTTTTGGCAAAACAAGAACTGGCGCATCTTCGCCGCTGACTATTGGAT
>CADCFN010000007.1 GCA_902800715.1 uncultured Bacteroidales bacterium | reverse complement strand
AACCGTGGTGCCGTCTAATCCATAGACGATATCCATTGTATCGGACTGATTGAAACTTTGATAAGTACCGTCGGTTAGTATCACGGCTTTGCCTGAACGTGTATAACGCTTCAGATTTCCCTCGGGCCGGCCGTCATCGGTAGCGTTAAAGGCCTGTCGCATGGGAGATGCCATCATCCTGTCGTCCACAGCCTTACGTTTCTCCTTCACATCCTTGTTCACATTCTTGTCCACTAGCGGTATGCCGCGGGACTTGTCTTGAACTACACGCTTTGACGGCGGATTCACGCCGGCGGAAGCACTAACGGCGACTGCCGCACTCAACAAGAGTAAAAGTATCTTTTTCATAAGTCAACTGTTTTAGGTGAATAATTAAGGTATCTGCACAAGGGCGCTTTTGATATTTAAAAGCACATGGTGCAAATATATGAGAATTTTGCTAAACATCAAAGAAAAAAACAAATAAATTTTCACTAAAATGCCATGTTTTTTTAAATTTGCGCTTGTATGGCAAGCCCTGATAATAAAGACACAAAATCAGGTGACCTAATGATGATATCGCCCTACGGGTTAATATCTCGGTGATTGTCTGGAAAACTCACTCGAGGCGGGCGGCGGCAAGGGTGAATAGGGATATGGTGGCTCCGGGGATGCTTTTTAATAGGCTGGCACACACGGTGAGTGTGGAGCCCGTGGTGATGACGTCGTCAACGAGCAGGATGTGTTTGCCCGACAGATGACAGGCGTCGTTTTTCAGGGCATAGTTGCCCTGGATATTTTGCCAGCGTTCCAGGGCGCCCTTGTGGGTCTGAGTGGAGTGGGGCTTGACAGCGTTCAGGGCTTCGACATAGGGGATGCCCAGTCGGTCGGCGATGCCACGGGCAAGGTATTCGCTCTGGTTGTAGCCACGGTGGGCGAGCTTGCTGCGGTGCAGCGGTACTGCCGTCACCACGTCGATGCCCTCAAAGAAATGGCTTCCCGCCATCTCGGTTACGGCGCGTGAGGCGAGCCAATATCCCATTTTGGGCAATGAGTGGTACTTGATGTCGTGCAATATGCTGGCATAGGGGGAACCTTTCTCATAGAAGAAATAAGCGGTGGCGCGTTCAATCGGCACCTTGCCGGCAAAGTGCTGTTCCATGGTGTTAAAATCCGTTTCCTCATACCGGGTGCGGGGCAGGGCAGCGAGGCACTTGCGGCACAGCCACTGCTCGTCGTTGTCGAGCGCCTTACCGCACACGGGGCACACACGCGGCATCGCGACGTCGGCCGCAGCACTCAACCATTGTTTAATTGTCTTCCACATCGAGCCGGGTAACGGTTTTGACACATTCGCCTGCCAGTACAGTCTCAAATCCCCTTGAGGCGGCAAAACGCATCATCGCCGCCCAAGCGGCACGGGGTTCGCGGTTTTGCACGGTCCGCCATTTGGCATGCAGCAGTTCAATCAGGCGCTGGCGATACACATCTTCGTCAAGGACGCCCATTGCATCGCCGATTATATCAGCCGAAATGCCTTTCAGGCGCAACTGGTGGGCAATTTTGATTTTTCCCCAACCGTTGAAGGCGAAACGGTCCTTGACAAATGCTTTGGCAAAGCGCGCCTCGTCGATGAAGCCCTGCTCGCACAGTTGCTGTAGGATTGCGCTCGCGTCATGGCTCCCCAAACCCCATTTGACGAGCTTCTCGCGGATGTCCTGTGGCGCCTGCTCGCTGCGGGCACACAAGGCCGCGGCACGGTTCATGGCCTGGGCTGGGGATAGGGGCTTCTTAGGGCTGTTCATCTGTTGATGGGGTGGGAGTGGGCGCTTGCTCGTTGGCAAGGAACTTTTTCAGTTCATCAAGGCGTTGCAGCGCCTCCTCGCGTCCTTGCTGATAGACGCGGTTCATCTCGGCAGCGTCATGGGTGGTGCGGCTCACGTCAAGAGGCTTCATGGGGCGGAAGACAAAGGCGTTGCCCTTGCGTTCCTGCTCTCGCACGACTTGCAGTTGCTTGTTGTAGTGGGCGGGACGGCTTTTAAGTGCTTCAATCACTTTAGGATACTTGCGCAACAGGTGTTTCATCAGCCACATCCCGTGTTCGGCAGTCTTGCGGTATCCTTCCTCACGGGTGAGTATGACTATATTCCGGTCATATCCTTTACTCATCATGAATTCCAGCGGGATAGAGTCGGCAAGTCCGCCGTCAAGCAGGAAACGCCCGCCGACCTCGACTGGCTGTGCCACCACGGGCATTGATGCCGAGGCGCGTATCCACTCAAAGAAATCGTCATTTACATGGGTCAACCGCTGGTAAACGCCCTCGCCCGTGTTCACATCAAAGCACACCGCATAGCATTCCATTGGGGAGCTGTCAAACACGTTGTAATCAAATACATCGTAGTGGGTGGGCACCAGCTTGTAGGCAAAATGGGCGTTGTAGTAGTTGCCGGTTTTTAGCAGCGACATGAGGCCGCTGTATCGCTTGTCACGGGCAAAGCGCACATTGTAACGTAGCGCACGCCCCGCCTGATGAGACTTGTAGTTACAGCCGAATGCAATGCCTGCCGACACGCCGACCATGCCGTCAACATAGATGTGCTTCTCCATGAGCACATCGAGAATGCCGCAGGTGTACATGCCGCGCATGCCGCCACCCTCTAGCACGATTCCCGTTTTGCCTGTTGCCATAAATGATAGTAGTTTTGGTTTTCACTGCAAATTTACATAGAATTTCTTGTTCCCCAAAACCGCCTTAACAAGATTTATGACACTAAGTTGACATTTTCTTGTGCCTAAATGATGGTCAACCGCAAGATTTTTGCTAATTTCGCCCGTCTTTTAACCTTGTAATGACCAAAATGAAGAAATTAGATACATTGCTTGCCGAGAAACTGATGCAGATCAATGCCATCAAGTTGCAGCCCGACAGCCCCTTTGCATGGGCAACAGGATGGCAGTCACCCATTTATACCGACTTGCGTATGACCTTGTCCTATCCCGAGGTGCGTAACCTCATCAAGGTGGAAATGGCGAGATTAATCATGGAAAATTTTGGAGAAGCCGAGGTGATTGCTGGTATCGCCACGGGTGCTATTGCTCATGGCGCCCTGGTTGCCGATTCGCTGGCTAAGCCTTTCGTGTATGTGCGCTCAACCCCCAAGGACCATGGCCTGGAAAACCTCATCGAGGGTGATATCAAGCCGGGTCAGAAGGTGGTCCTCATCGAGGACCAGCTGTCCACGGGCAACAACTGCATGAAGTGTCTCAATACCGTGCGTGAGGCGGGCGGTATCGTGCTGGGTGTAGTGGTTATCTTCGATTACCAGTTCTCACTCGCCTCCAAGGCGCTCAAGCGTGCCAAACTGCCCATCATCACGCTCACCAATTTTGATACGATGGTGGATGTCGCCGAGGACGACAAGTCGATAGGACAGCCCGTTATCGATGTGCTGCAGCAGTGGCACAACGACCCCGAGAACTGGACCCCGATGGGCTTTGACACGATTGATTAGTTTCAGGCCTTAGGCTTTACTGTCATATTTTACTTTAATTCATTTTATCGAATTCTGACATGGAATCATTCAAGAGTACCCCTCATGGCATCGCATGTGATGCCGCCACAATTTATAGCAAGCTGACTGACCCCTCCCTCATTAAACGGCAGATTGAAGCCCATGCCGACCAAATGGATGCCTCGGCATTGCAACACCTCGAGGCGGTGAAGTTTGGCGAAGATTCCATTGCCATCCAGTCGCCGATGGGTGAGGTGACGTTGTCGCTCGACCGTGAGAATAGCATCGAGGACGAAAAGGTGGTTTATACCGCTTCGTCGTCACCGGTGCCCATCAATATGGTCATCAACCTGGAACCGCAGGACGACGGCACCACCATGAGCACGGCAGAATTGCAATTGAAATTGCCTTTCTTCATGCGCAAGATGGTCGAGGGTCAGCTTGTCGAGGGCGCTAACCGATTCGGCGAACTGCTAGCCCGCATCCCCTTCGATAGACTGTAACAGGGCAATCGCCCAAGCTCCCGGCAATTCTGGTACCTCTAGATAAATCTAGTTCTTCTAGTTTCTCTAGTTATTCTAGTTCTTCTAGAGCACCTTGCTTGAGAGAATAATCGTTAAATATTTATAAGGATTAGCGCAATCGCTTGTGGTTGCGCTTTTTTGTTTTACCTTTGTGGGAAATAATATTTTTTAAGAATTAACCACAAATCTTTAGTATATGAAACGATATTTCTCTACTGTCGCTCTTGTGTTGTTGTTCTCGGGGCTGATGATGCAGGCATGGGCCTATACTCAGCCCAAACGTGAGTTCCGTTCGGCATGGATTGCCACCGTGTGGTGCCTGGACTGGCCCTCGCAGGGTGCTGGAGCCGCTAAGCAGAAAGCACAGATGGACCGCTTGCTCGACTCGCTGCAGGTCAACCGCTTCAATGCGGTCAATTTTCAGGTGCGTTCGATGTGTGACGCGATGTACCAGTCGAGCATCGAGCCTTGGTCGAGTTACCTGACGGGTACCCGTGGCCAGGACCCTGGCTTTGACCCCTTGCAGTATGTCGTTGAGGGCTGCCACAAGCGCGGCATGGAGTGCCATGCGTGGGTAAATCCCTACCGCTGGAGCACAGGAACTGACTGGAATACCGCCTATGACCGCGAACTCAAGGAGGACGGCTGGCTGCTCTCCCATGGCGCTACCATCATCCTTGACCCGGGTCAGCAGCGCACCATCGACCGCATCGTGGCAGTGTGCAAGGAAATCATCACCAAATATGATGTGGACGGCATCCTCTATGACGACTACTTCTATCCCAGCGGTATTCCCACCGATGCTAGCGCTCAGGATTACGGCGAGTGGCAGGCATCCGGCACGTCGCTCTCGTTTGGCGATTGGCGCCGCGACAACGTCAACCGCATGGTGAAGGCCGTGTATGACATGATTCAGGAAACCAGGCCCGAGGTGCGTTACGGCGTTTCGCCCGCTGGCGTCGCTGCATCGAGCTCGGCGGTGGCAGGCAAGCATGGCGTGGAGCCGTGCCCCACTGGCAGCGACTGGCAGTATAACAGCATCTTCAGCGATCCGCTGGCATGGTACGAGTCGCAGAGCATCGACTATATGTCGCCTCAGGTCTATTGGCCTTTCGGGCACAGCACCAACGACTATGGCTTGATTACTGAGTGGTGGGGCAAAATTGCCGCCCATTTCGGCCGCCAGGTCTATATTTCCTCATCGATTTCGGGACTGACGAGTTCATCTACTGCGGTGCAGTACAAGGAATATGCCGACGAGGTGGAGTTCAACCGCACGTCATCGCTTGACGGCAATCCCGGTGCCATCTTCTACTCTTGCAAGTACCTGTATGCCCTCAGCAGCAACCCCCTGGGGCATTACCTCAAGAATACCGTGTTCACCAAGCCGGCTCTGCCGCCTGCCATGCCGTGGAAGGAAGGGTATAACCCCGGTGAGGTGCAGAATCTGGAGCGCCTGAGCAACCGGCTCCAGTGGGACGGCTATGACAATGTGCGTTATTCGGTCTATGCCTTCCCCATCACGATGAACAAGAACACATTCGCGGGACAAATCGACTATCTGCTGGGCATGACCTATGAGCCGGCATTTGAGATTCCGGCCGAGTATCAGCAGGGTTACCAGTATGCCGTGTGCGTGCTGGACCGCGTGGGCAACGAGTGGTCTCCCGCCTTCCTGAGTGTGGAACTCGACCAGCTCGATAATCCCGTGCCCATCAGTCCCAGTGATGGCGCGACAGTGGACGCTCCCTTCTATTTCACATGGCATCCGGTACTCGGTGCGACCAGTTTTTTGGTCGAACTGTCCAACAGCCCTGATTTCAGTTCCGTGCTGGAGAGCGTAAGAGTCACTGGCACCGAGGCCAGCGCGCTGCTTTTTAACAAGCTCACCCACGGCAAAACTCAATACTGGCGCGTGCAGTCGTGTGCCGATAGCTGCTACAGTGGTGTGAGCGAGGTGCTTGCTTTCACGCCCATGTTGCTCACCGTCACTTATCCTGCCGACGGCAGCGAGGAACTCGCACTGCCCGTTGTGGCTCAGTGGTACACCTGTGGCAGCAGCCAGCCTGCAACCGTCGAGGTAGCAAGCGATGACGCTTTCACGGCACAGGTGTTTAAGGGCGCTTCTACGACAGGCGAACTTGAAATTCCCGATGAATTGCTGGAACCTGGTAACACCTATTTCATGCGTGTCATGCTCACCGTCGACGGCGAGACGATGACCAGCAACACGGTGCGTTTCTCGGTGGCTCATGCAGCAGCGCGTTTTGCCCAGCCCGTTGACGGCGGCACGCTCTATGCTGGCGAGCACATTACCCTCAGGCCCCAGGCGTGGGCAACGTCCTATGTCATTGAGGTGTCGAGCAAGGAGAATACCTGGGGCCGTTCACGCTTCATCGAGACGCTGAAAAACGGCCAGCACGAGACTACACTGACCGCCGAGCAAATCAAGGTTGACGGCAAACTTATGGAAGACGGCACGACCTACTATGCCCGTTGCAAGACCAGTTACTTGGACTTTGACGGCATCAGCCACACCACGGCTTACGGCCCAATCATCAGTTTCGTCTATTGCAGTTCCGCTCAGCCTGTAGCAGGCGATGTCAACGGTGACTGGGAAATCAGCATCGCCGATGTCAACGCCATCATCACGGTCATCATTAGCGGCGGCACAGGAAATCCCCGCTGTGACGTCAACAGCGACAACGAAGTCACCATCGCCGACATCAACGCTGTCATCGCCCTAATCCTGAAATAATAGCACTGGATATCTCTGCTCATTAGACGAGAATCCCAAGGAACGCGGATGCCAAATAATCAGTCGCCCGTCTTGTTTGAAAAACTTAGCGTCTTAGCGTGATGCAAGAGAGCGCGGATGCCTCTCTAAACTCTAAACCCTAAACTCTAAACTGCGAGCAACGCGAGCATTAAACCTTAGCGTCTTAGCGTGGGGTAGCGTGGGGCACGTTAGTGAGGATGGTGAGAAGTGAGGCGGCGAGGCCGTAATAGACAGCGTCGCCGGGTAGGGACGTGAATTTAGCGAGGAGCATCGCGGCGACACCGATGGGCATCGACAGCAGGACGCGACGGGGCTGGAAACGCCCCGGGCACCACAAGGCGAAGCTCAGCGGGAACAGAATGGCGACGGCGCGCAGGCCCAACGACAGGAATCCCAGGTCGTTGATGAAGGTGCCGTTGAACATAACAGCCACGATAAATGCCATCATCAGGATTCCAACAATGGACAGGCGCGTCTGTGACAGTTGGGATAGGGGAGAGGCTTGCATGCCCATGCGGCGCTTGAAATTGCCATACACGTCACGGACGAGGATAGTCGAGGCACCCAGCGACAATCCGCTGCCGCACCCCAGGATATTGATGAGCATCGTACCCAGCAGCAGGCCGCCCAACCAAGCCGGCAGATGCTCTAGCACAAAAACAGGAAACGCCAGTGCCGATCCATCGATGACGCCCAGTCCTTCGGGCACTTGCTCGCCCAACTGCTGCAACATGGACAGTTCATGGTATGTAATATAATGGCCGCGCATATACAGTCCCACCAGTGTGCAGGCTGCACCGATAATGGGCATGAATACCGAACACAGCACCGCACCGCGCCGTGCTTTTCGCGTCGAGGCAGCCGACCAGATGCACTGAGCGTAGGTCTGGGTGGACACCACGCCCAGAATGAGCGACAAGCAGCCTCCCGTGTCTTTAAAGAAACCACGGGCAAAGGGGCTCGCATAGCGCTCATGGATGCTTTCAATGTCTGTCAGACCGTTGGTTTGGGCAAGGGCAGGAGTTTGATATACGGTTTCGATAGCATCGCTCAAACCCGAAAAACCGCCCGCAATGCGCCACACCACGATGCCTGCCACCAGCGAACTGACATATAGCAAAACCAGCTTGACGATGCCACCGGCACCTGCACTGCGTATGCCGCCAAAAAGCACCAACAGCATGATGAGCACAGCACTGGCGAGAGCCGCCCACACCAGATGAATGCCGAACAGGCTGGTAATCATCGCTGACGATGACAGCACCTGGGACACGATGCTGATGAAAATGCCGATGAGGAACAGGATAGACCCTACAGTTTCGGCTTTGTGGCCATACTCGCGGCTGACGATTTCGAGCAACGTCGAGCAACCGCTGCGCCGCAATGGACCGGCGTAAACCAACCCCATCACCAGTGATCCCAAGCCAGCCCCGATAGTGAACCACCAGGCCGACACGCCATAATAGAACGCCAACTGGGCCGTGCCGATGGTGGACTGTCCGCCGGCAAGCGTTCCCAGCAGCGCACCGCACACCATCCAGCTGCCGCTTGTGCCGCCGGTGGTGAAACTGCGTGCGTCCTTGACTTTGCGTCCTGAGAGCCAACTCACTAGAAGCAATAGGGCGATAGTCAATAGGACTCCAATGAGGTGAATTACCGAAACCATATCGATTTTTGATTACTTTGGGTGCAAAGATACTGCAAAAATTGACCAAAAAGGGAAATTTGTTGATAACTATTCATGATAAAGATTTGTTTTTTGGACAAATTAGCAGTACTTTTGTAAGTTGTTAACTGCGTGCTTGGTTCGTTGCATGCGATTAATTATGGAAATATTAACTAATTTTTATTATACAAGTACATGAAACTAACTACTTTTTTGACGTTGATTGTTTTATCAACTGTGATGGCATTTGCTGGCCCGCGCCAATATACGAGTAACATCGTGGGCGATGTGAATGCCGACGGCGAGGTCAACATTGCAGACATCAATGCGGTGATTTATGCCATTGTGAATACCACTGGCGACCTCAAGTGTGACCTCAACAATGATGGTGAGATCAATGTTGCCGATATCAACAAGGTGATTGACATCATCTTGAACGGTCCGGTGATTCCGTTGGTTGATACGGGTATGTACATGGGTGTTATCGGTTTCAACCAGACGCTCATGACCAAGGAAATCTCGTACCTTGACTCGACAACGGTGAATGATTTCTATGGCTTTGTGAACGATTTGACCACACAGCCTGGCCGCTTGCTCTACTACTCGGTGGACAACGCGCTTGACGCCCTCAACACCGCACCCCATCCCCAGCACCTGCAGAATGTCGCTGTCGTGACCTTCACCGAGGGTATTGACCAGGGTTCGCTGATGATGACCGACAAGTATGACACCGAGGCCGAGTATGCTCAGGCACTGCACAACCGCATCCTCAACGAGCGTGTTTACGGTCGTCCCATCAAGGCCTACAGCGTTGGTCTGATGAACGAAAACGTGAAGGATGCTAACCAGTTCCGCAGCAACCTGTATGCCCTTGCCAGCGACTCGACAAAGGCAATGGAAGTGAGCTCGATGGCTGAGGCCAACAGCAGTTTCCAGGCTATTGCCGATGAGTTGGTTCGCCGCAACATGTCCGAGACCTTGACGCTGGTATTCCCCGGTGTGGGTACCGGAACGCGTATCCGTTTCACCCTGGATGACGTGACCGAAGCCACTGTCAACGAATCACAGGTTTACATCGAGGGTACCTTCTCACTGAGGACCCGCAGCCTCTCCAATATCGTTTACAAGGGCTTGACCTGCACGTCAGGCGACAGCGTTGTCGCTTCGAGCGTTGACGGTATGTTCGTGTCGTTGGTTTTCGATGGCATCCAGCTTGACAGCGAGGAGCGCATCGAGAAGAAGAAAATTCAGGAGTGGTACTGGGTTGAGGACCAGAATGATTGGGAGGCCAGCACCGAGTTCACTACCGACCGCCTGCCCGATGTGGAGAGTACCTACTCGAGCGCACTGGTGATGCTCCTGATGGATTGCAGCTCGGTGATGAACGAGAACTTTGACGATCTGAAACTCTCAGCCAATGCATTTATCGACCGCATGTTGAACTATAACACCATTCCTGGCATGTTCACTGTCAATGGCGTATCGTTCCAGATGGTACCCGTTGAGGGTGGCACCTTCACTATGGGCGTTGACTCGATTATGGTCGAGAATGGCGTTGCCGAGGCCGATGAGCTTCCCGCTCACGAGGTGACCTTGGAGCCTTATAGCATCGGTCAGACCGAGGTGACTCAGGAACTGTGGCAGGCTGTCATGGGCACCAACCCGAGCAGCTTCACCGGTGACCTGAACCGTCCTGTTGAGCAGGTAAGCTGGTCCGACTGTCAGACGTTCATTGCACGCCTCAACGCTCTCACTGGCAAGAACTTCCGTCTGCCCACCGAGGCTGAATGGGAATTTGCTGCCCGTGGCGGAAACAAGGCCGGTGGCACTCTGTATTCAGGTAGCGACAATCTGGAGGATGTGGCATGGTACTACACCAACAGCTATATCGTAGGTCCTGAAAGCGCTGACTACGGCACCCATGCCGTCGGCACCAAGCACAGCAATGAGCTGGGTATCTATGACATGAGCGGTAACGTACACGAGTGGTGCGCCGATGAGTATGCACCCTACACCGGAGTGGATCCCGAAGGTGGAGCAAGCCTTGGCCGTTATGTGATTCGTGGTGGCTGCTGGTTCAGTGTGCCTCTGGATTGCCGTTCGGCTGCCCGCAATTATGAATCACCGGGTATGCGCATCTACACCATTGGTCTGCGCCTTGCCATGTGATGACTAGTTCTCCTCAAGGCAATTAGATGAGAATCAATGCACCCGATGCTCTCACGTCGGGTGCATTTTGTAAACAACCCTCAACACAATTGATAACCGATGGTACTGATCATCATTATTACCGCCTTGCTGCCCGTGCTGATTCTGGGCTGGTGGATTTACAAGAAGGACTCACTGCGTCCCGAGCCATTGGGTATGCTCTATAAGGCATTCTTCTATGGTGTGGGCTCCACGTTCGTGTCGTTGCTGATTTCGGGACTGTTGGGAGCCATGGGGATTCTTGTCGTTGACATGGAAACCTTTCGTGGGGCGGTATCCACTGCTTTGTTGGCTGCTGCCGTCCCCGAGGAGTGTGCCAAATTGGCGATGTTGTGGCTCTTCTTGCGCAATAACCGGTATTATGATGAGTATTTCGACGGCATCGTCTATGCCGCTTGTGTGGGGCTGGGCTTTGCAGGTGCCGAGAACATCCTTTACCTCCTGCAGAGCGAGGATTGGGTGCTCACCGGTATCGTGCGCAGCGTGACAGCGGTGCCTGCCCATTTTGCGATGGCATGTGCTATGGGCTATTTCTACAGCAAGCGCCATTTTGGCGACCGTCGGTCTCTTACAGCCGTCTGCATCCTGGCAGTGCCCATCCTTATCCACTGGACGTGGGATGCGCTGGCGTTCAGCGAGGGTGTGTTGCCCGCGTTGTCGGTTGTCATCAACATCTTGTTTGTCCTGCTCATCTTGTACCTGTACAAGAGCACCATGCGTCGCATTTCGGACCTTTCCCGTCATGACCGGGCGCGCATGACACCTCCACCCATCCCGGGTCAAGGTCCGTTAATGCCACCGCCTTTTCCCCCTAGCGACAACGACAATAACAACACCCCCCTGGCTTGATGCCAGAGGGGCGTTTTCTTTAAAATCTCTAGAAATTCTAGCCCATCTAGAATCTCTAGGTTATCTAGAATGATTATTTCTCGCTTTTCTTCACCAGCCGCTCATACTCAGGGTTGCCTTCGCGCAGCAGACGCTGGAAACGCTCGGGGTCGTTAAGCACTGCGATAGCAGCCTGCAAGTCGCGGTTGCGGTGGTTGATGATGACACTGTAAGCGCTTTGGTCACCATAGACGTCACGGGCAATCAGTCCCTTGATGATGTCCTTGAGTAACTGTTCGCTGGTGCGGTATTTCTCCTCGTCATACTTCACGCTGTCCTGTTCGCCCATGGCGATGAAGTCACGCATCATCTCGTCAGTCACGGTAAAACCGTTGTCAAAGTCCTTCACGGTCTTGAACTGCTTGCTGATGGCTTTGCGGTTCTTGTCCACATACTTGATGGCATACTGGTTGAGGATGCCCTTGGCGGTCATGTCGCGGTAGTAGGTGGAATACTCGGTAGTGTCAACGGGTACAAAGATGTCGGGCATCACGCCGCCACCGCCGTAGATGGTACGGCCATTGATGCGGGTCGTGTAACGCAATGAGTCGTTGAACTGGATGCTGTCCAGGCTGTAGTACTCACCCTCGTTGTAACGGTCGAGCAGCTCTTTCTCGTAGGCCTTCTTGTCGCCGCGGCTGTAGGGCTTTTGGATGCAGCGTCCGCTCGGGGTGTAGTAGCGTGCGACGGTCAGTCGCATCATCGAACCGTCATCAAACTTGAATGGCCTCTGTACCAGTCCCTTGCCGAAGGTGCGTCTGCCGACCACCACGGCACGGTCCCAGTCCTGCATGGCGCCGGCAAAGATTTCGGCTGCCGATGCCGAGTACTGGTTAACCATCACGACCATGGGCAGGGTCTTGTAGTTGCCCCAACCGTTGGCGTTAGCCTCGTTGCGGGGTGAGTTCTCGCCCTCGGTATAAACCATGAGCTGACCGTGGTCCAGGAACTCGTTGCACATGTCGATGGCGGCATTCAGGTATCCGCCTCCGTTATCGTTCAAGTCCATGATGAGTTGTGTCATGCCCTGCTTCTTGAGTTCCTTCAGGGCATCCATCATCTCTTCATGGGTTTTAGCACCAAAGCGAGAGATGCGCAGATAGCCCGTGCGCTCATCGAGCATGTATTTTGCATCGATGCTGTGCAGGGGGATGTTGTCGCGTGTGATGCGGAAGGTGATCAGGTCTTTCACGCCGGGACGCTTCACCTTGATGGTGACGTTGGTACCCTTTTTGCCGCGCAGGCGCTTCTGGATATCGCTGTTCTTCATCTTCACGCCGGCGATGGTCGTGTCGTTCACATAGATGATGCGGTCACCTGCCAGCACACCTACGCGCTCGCTGGGACCACCGGGTATCGTCTGAATGACGTAGAGGGTATCCTTGTTCATGTTGAACTGGATGCCCACGCCGCTGAATTCGCCTTGCAGGGGCTCTTCAAGTTCCTTGGTCTCCTTGGCGTCGGTATAGGACGAGTGCGGGTCCAGACTCTCGAGCATACCCTTGATGGCTTCCTCGACGAGTTTGTCCTCGTTAATCGTGTCCACATAGAGCGTCGAGATGGCATACTCGGCATTCAACAGCTTCTGCAGTGCCTGAGGCATTGAACGCTGTGCCGAAACAGTGATTGTCAGCGCCAGCGATAACCCGGCAACAAATAATATCTTTCTCATGATAAAACCCTATATAAAATGTATTCTATTGCAGCTATTGCTTTTATGGTTTCTAAATCTTCAATAATATCTTTCTTTTGCGATTAAATTTTCTCTAGCTTAACCCCCTCAGGCAGGTAGACACTCACGTCCTGGCCGTAACGATACAGCTCGCGCACGATGCTGCTGCTGATGTGGCTATACTCGGGCAGGGTATAGAGCAGGATGGTCTCGATGCCCGAGATATCTCGGTTCACCTCAGCCAGGTGCTTCTCGTTCTCAAAGTCCTGGATAAGGCGCACGCCGCGTACGATGAACTTTGCGCCCACCTCACGCGCCACGTCCACGGTTAGCCCACTGTAGGAAATGACCTCGATGCGCGGGTCATCCTTGAAGACGTCCTCAATCAACGCCTTGCGCTGTTCCATGGACATGAACGACCGTTTGTCGGCGTTCACGCCGATGGCGATAACAAATTTGTCAAACAGGGGTAACGCCCTTCTCACGATGGACTCGTGGCCGCGGGTGAAGGGGTCAAACGAGCCGGGGAACAACGCTATGCGTTTTCCCTCGTTGTCAATGCACTGTGATGTCTTCATCGTCCTCGTTCACTAGATTGTCAATAATGAATGCCTGGCGCTCCATGGTATTCTTGCCCATGAAGAAGGCAAGCATCTGCTTCACTGAGTCTTCCTTGCGCAGCTGCACGCGGTCGAGACGCATCTCGGGACCGATAAAGTCCTTGAACTCGTCAGGCGAAATCTCACCAAGACCTTTGAATCGCGTGATTTCGGCGTTTTCGCCAAGTTTGTCGAGGGCAGCCAGACGTTCCTCGTCACTGTAGCAGTAGTAGGTTTCTACCTTCTGCGGTTTGGCTTCGCGCTTGGTAGTGCGGGTCTTGCGCTTGGCATCTTTCTTGTTGAGCACGCGGAACAGCGGTGTCTGCAGGATGTACAGGTGACCCGTCTTGATGAGTTCGGGGCAGAACTGCAGGAAGTAGGTCAACAGCAGCAGGCGGATGTGCATGCCGTCAACATCGGCATCAGTAGCGATGATGACCTTGTTGTAACGCAGGCCATCGATGCCGTCCTCGATATTGAGTGCTGCTTGCAGCAGGGCAAACTCGGTGTTGGTGATGACTTTCTTGGGGTCAAGACCGAAGGTGTTCAGCGGCTTGCCTCGCAGCGAGAACACGGCCTGGGTTTCCACGTCGCGGATTTTGGTAATGGAGCCACTCGCCGACAGACCCTCGGTGATGAAAATCGAGCTGTCGCCGCGGCGATCATTGTCCTTGGGAGCACGGGCATCGTTGAAGTGGACGCGGCAGTCACGCAGTTTGTCGTTGTGCAGCGCAGCCTTCTTGACGTTCTCGCGCACCTGCTTGCTCACGCCGGCAATCGCCTTGCGCTCGCGCTCGTTGTCCTGGATTTTCTTCAACAGCACTTCGGCGGTCTCGGGCGCCTTGTGCAGGTAGTTGTCCAGTTCACGCTTGATGAAGTCGTTGATGAACTTGTAGATGGTGGGACCGTCTTTCCACATGATGCTGCTGCCCAGCTTAATCTTGGTCTGGGACTCGAAGACGGGTTCCTCGACCTTGATGCTGATAGCAGCGACGATGCCGTTGCGGATGTCACTGTACTCGAAGTTCTTGCCATAGAATTCCTTGATGGTCCTCGACAGCGCCTCGCGGAAAGCACTCTGGTGGGTACCGCCCTGAGTCGTGTGCTGACCGTTGACAAAGGAGTAGAACTCCTCGCCCAACTGGGCGGCATGGGTGATGACCACCTCGATGTCGTCGCCTGTGAAGTGCATCAGCGGGTACAGCGGGTCGTTGGTCATGTTCTCCTTCACCAGGTCGCTCAGACCGTTGCGCGAGTGATACTTCTTGCCGTTGAACATGAGCGTCAAGCCCGTGTTCAGGTATGAGTAGTTTTTCACCATCTGCTCGATGATTTCCTCGCGGAACTCATAGTTCTTAAAGATGGTGTTGTCGGGCTTGAAGCGCACGAGCGTACCGTTCTCTTCGCCTTCGTTGGCGGGGACGATGCCGCTCTCCTCCTTGGCAACGCCCTCGCGATAGGTGACCGATGAGCACTGCCCGTCGCGCACACTGCGGATGTAGAACTCGGTGGACAGGGCGTTCACCGCCTTGATGCCCACACCGTTCAGGCCGACGGAACGCTTGTAGGTCTGCGTGTCATACTTGGCACCGGTGTTCATCTTGGACGATGCCGCCTTGACCTGGTCCAGGGGAATGCCGCGTCCGTAGTCGCGGATGGTCACTGTGCCATCTACCACGTCAATGTCGATGGTAGGCTTGGCGTAGCCCGTGTTGAACTCGTCAATGCTGTTGTCGATGACCTCCTTGATGAGGACATAGACACCGTCATCGTTCTGTGAGCCGTCGCCCAGCTTGCCGATGTACATACCGGGGCGCTGACGGATGTGTTCGCGCGGCGAGAGCGTAATCAGCTTCTCATATCCGCCAAAGTCGCTCGCCTGCTGTTGGCCCGCATCCACGGCGGGTTCCTCTATGATTGGATTCTCTTTGTCTTGTGACATTCTTTCAGTTGTAATATCTGCGTTTTTTAACTTGCAAAGATACAAATTTTCCCGCAATTCCCATGCCATCCTCCTCAACAATAAGGTTTATTAACGATTTCGGCCTTCTGCAGCATGCCGGTTAGATAAAGTAAGCACTGAATTTCTGTGGTTGAGGCAAGATTTCGGGTAGTGTGTCCGTTTATAATGATGTAACTATCATAAAACAAATATGAGATTTTTCAACATATCCTTGTGGCTAGGTGCCGCTGTCATCTTTTTGGGGCTCGTGTCGTGTGACACGATGTCGTCGGTGGAATACAATATCCACAACATCACCAGCGATACCGTGACAGTCACGTTCTACAAGGAAATCATGGCTTCGTCCTATCAGGGTTATGACATCATCGAAAGCGATAGCGTTACTACCCATTATAGCGCTGACAGCTGCCTTGTCGCCATTTTGCCTCCCAATCAGATGTTGAGAATCTCTAAGACTTGGAGCGGCCTTTACCGCGAGGAACGGCTGGTTCACGCTTGGAGGTATATTTCATCTATAAAAAAAGGAAACAACGAAGTCGCTTCCTCAATGTGGGATAACGAGGCGGCATGGCACCACCGCACCAAGGGCGGCGGCAATTTTGCCAAAGAGGAATCCCACTACTATGACCTCTGGTTCAAGAACTAGTAAGGTCGTCTCTCCAGATAAAAAGTTTTAGGCTTTTCCCTTGCTCACGCGTTGGAGTGGGGGAGTTTCCAGGTGGCGAGTGTCTTGCCACGGAAGATGCGGAACTCCACATCGCGCAGGGTGAGCGTTGTGGCAGGTAAATCCACCTCGCTGATGATATCAAGCAGCTTGCGGACGTTCATCCTGGGGTCATCAACGCGCCCTAAGGTGACATGCAGGCGGAAGGCTGACTGGATGGTGCAGCCCTTGGCCTTGAAGTGACTGCGGATGTCCTCGACGAGAGCGAGGAAGCCGGCAGGGGCTTTGGTGGTGGTCAGGTGGATGACCTGGCGGCGTCCACCGCCCGTGGCAAAGGCATCCAGCTTGTCAAAGGTAATCGTGGGTGCTGTGGTCTGATGTAGCCTGTTGTTGAGGCCAGTAATCAGGTCAACACCGCGGGGTGAATCATCCAAGAACGCCATCGTGATGTGGTAATAGCCACGTTGCCACCTGATGTTGACGCCGTCTAGCATATCCCTGAGGTCTTCAAACCAGGGCTCTTCCCATCGGATGGGCACTTTGATTTCTATGTAGCTTTGCATAGGCGTTTTGGCGGTTTAGCGGCGCTTGACGATGGCGACATAGGTGATGAGGATGACGTTCATCATCAGGGCGTAGATGATGGCTGGGATGGCGATGACGTCATTGTTGAACACCAGCGGGCTGCTGGCGATGGCAATGGCTTGGGCGGCGTTCTGCATGCCCACTTCGATGACGATAGTGCGACGTTCCGTGCCTGTCAGTCGCATGGTGCGGCACAAGAGCGCGCCACTGCCCATGGCAAGCAGGATGAGCACGCTGATGCTCAAGCCAAGCTGGCCGAAACTGTCGATGATGGCGTCACGGTTCTGGATAAAGAACACGGTGGCAAGGAAGATAAGCGCCGGGAAGGCGATGCGCGACAGGAAATTGTGCATTTTGTCGGCTGCCGTAGCCCATTTCTTTTTCACTGCGATACCCACCGCGATAGGCAAGAACATGAGCACGAGGTTCTGCATCACCAGCTTGCCGACAGGCAGATGTACCTGCACGGCACTGCCCACCGACGTGGTGACCCATTCCATGATGAAGGGCACAGTCACCAGTGTGATGATGCTGCTGCACGCCGTCAGCGACACCGACAGGGCGACGTCGCCCTTGGCGAGCATCGAGAACACGTTCGACGAGCTGCCGCCGGGACAGCAGGCAATCAGCACAAAACCAATGAGGAAAATAGCCTCCAGACCGAAGGCCTTGCCAATCAACCATGCCAGAATAGGCAGGATGATGATTTGCCCGATAAGTCCTGCCAAAACGGGCTTGGGGCGTGTTTTAAACAGTTTGAAATCTTCAATCTTAAGGTTTAGGCCCAACTCAAACATCAGCAGTGTGAGAATGGGCAATACAATCCAAATCGTGTTCATCGTCTGTCGGTTTTATTAAAAGTTCCCGCAAAGGTACTACAAATCCATGAAGTAAACCAAGGTGCCTGTCTGAATAATCAGACAAGCACCCTGTAGAGCTAACTTGAAGGCGTCAGCCTTACATCTTGGCTGCGATAGCGTCGGCAATGGCCTGCATCTCCTCGGCGGGAACGCTCACCTTGTTGCCAAACTTCATGTCCTTCTCGGTCTGCAGTGGCACCAGGTGGATGTGGCAGTGGGGAACTTCCATACCCAGCACGGCTACACCGATGCGCTTGCAGGGCACAGCCTGCTCGAGTGCCATAGCCACCTTGCGGGCAAACGCCCACAGTCCTGCATATTCCTCCTCGTCGAGGTCAAACATGTAGTTCACCTCGTGCTTGGGAATCACCAGAGTGTGGCCCTTGGCCATGGGGTTGATGTCGAGGAATGCAAAGTAGTGCTCGTCCTCGGCTACCTTGTAACAGGGAATCTCGCCAGCGGCGATTTTGCTGAAAATAGTTGCCATGATGTTATACTTCGATTTTGAGGATTTCAAACTTCATCAATCCGGCAGGAACCTGTACGTCAACGATGTCGCCCACCTTGTGGCCCAGCAGGCCCTTGGCAATCGGGGTGGTGATGGAAATCTTGCCTTCACGCAGGTTGGCCTCGGTCTCGGTAACGAGCGTGTAGGTCATTTGTGCCTTCGACTTGACGTTCTTGATAGTCACTTTGTTGAGCAGCTGCACTTCGTCGGTAGTGATTTTGCTCTCATCGATGATGCGGGCCGAAGCAATCAAAGTCTTAAGCTCGGCAATCTTAGCCTCCAGCATACCCTGGCGCTCCTTGGCGGCATCATATTCTGCGTTCTCTGAAAGGTCACCCTTGTCACGAGCCTCAACAATGGCGCGGACAACCTCGGGGCGTTCTACGTTTTCGAGATGGGCGAGTTCGGCCATCTTCTTGTCGTAGCCTTCCTGTGTCATGTAAGTAATAGCCATGCTAAATACTGTGTTTCTAAATTTTTAAGATTCAAAAAATTAGAAGAATCTCAATGTCATTGTTGAGATCCCTCAAGGTTAATACTTTGGTTTAACAATGCAAAGGTATATATTTTATTTGAAATAGAACAACACAATGTTAATAAAAACACCGCTTTTTATTAAAATTTAACCGATGACCGTGGTGTTCTAGCCCCAATCCTATAGAATCCCTTCCCTCGCCAAGCCGCGAAGCCGCAAAGTTTTATAATATAGAAAACAAATACAACAAATACAAATCGGATGCCAAATATAAATCTTAGCGTCTTAGCGCCTTAGCGTGAGGCAAATCGAGTGCGGCAAATCGGATGCGGAGCCTCTCTAAACTCTAAACCCTAAACTCTAAACTGCGAGCGCAGCGAGCATAGTGCGTTTTATCGTTTCCAGAGGGCGATGATTTGACGGATGGCGAAGGCGGTGCTAACGACGGTGATGAGGGCGGCGATGACGGTGTGTCCGGTTTCCATGGCAACCATTACTGCCGATGCCACGGCGAGCGTCCACAGCAGGTTATATAGGCTGGCGGGCGACACGCTCAGGCGGTAAATCTTGAAATAGACGACAGCGACAATGAGGGTGTAGAGCAGATAGGAGACAAGGAAGGCAATACCCAGGCCCGTGAGTCCCCACCACTGGTAGAACAGGATGTTGAGCACCAGGTTGATGACCGCGCTCGTCACCTCGGTCCACAGATAGGTCTTGCCGTCGCCCTTGGCGAGGATGGTGAATGCCAGGCACCACGAGAGGGTGCGCAGCACGGTGCCGACCATACCCCACGAGACAAAGGTGAGGATGACGTTGTATTCGGGCGTGTAGAGAATCCACACCGCCAATTCCCTCAGCAGGATGAATGCTGCTACGATGGGCGCCATCACGGTGATGGCGACGTTAATTTCCTGGGAGATGAAGGCACGCAGCCTCAAGCGGCTGTGTACCACCTTGGCAAGGCGGGGATAGTATTCCATGCCCAGGGCGGTGAGAATCAGCCCCGTGTATTTGTTGATGAGGGTGTAGCCGGCTTGATAGAAACCCACCTCGGCAGTTCCTGCCTTGACGTTGAGCCAGGCGGTGAAGGCGTAAGTGGCGAGTTGTGCGGCAAAGTTGCCCAGTGTCATGTAGATGCCGAGTCTAACGAAGCCCTTGCCCATGTCAAACGTCTCGCTGCGGGTCATCGCCACGGCAGGATACTCGCGGTTGCGGAACACCCAGGCGAAGGCTGCCAGCGCGACCGCATAGGCGATGATCGACGGCACGATGCTGCGCTCACGCAGCAGATAGAACAGCGGCACAGACACCGCCAGTCCCACGATGGTGCCCCAAAGCGTGACGCTCGCCAAGCGCTTGAGGTGGGCGGTGCCCTGCAACACGGCATATTCGCCATTGGTGAGCGCTTGCAGCAGCACAGCGACGCTCAGGGCGACAAATCCCCAGATGTGGGTCGTGTCGCCAAAGGTGAGCTGGCTCAGCACAGGGGCCAACGACAGGGTGAGCAAGGCGCCAGCCAAACCGAGCCACAACGACCACTTGCGCACGACGGTCACCATGCGGGCAATCAGGCTGGTGTCGCGCTCGTCGGCGGCTTGTGAGATGTCGCGCACGCTGCTGGAACGGATGCCCAGGTTGGTGCCCGTGGATATCATCTCGAGGGCGTTGTTGAACAAGGCGAACAGTCCCGTGCCGACAGGACCGATCCACATGGCGACTAGCTTGGTGCGGATGATGGAACAGATGATGCCCATCACCTGGACACCGCCAAAGATGCCCATCGCCTTCATCGCCATGCGTGATATGTTGCCTTGCTTGCCCAACTATAATGTGATTTCGAAGGTGTTATAGACGATGCCGCGGCCTCCCAGACGGGATTTCTGCTGCACAAGCCCCTCGTTGAGGTAGCGCCCGTGGTCCTCGTTGGAGATACCGAAGTCAAAATAGCGGTACCCGAGGCGCGTGCTCTCCTGAATCAGGTAGTCAAACAGCAGGGTGAGCGCCTTGCTCTCCTTGCCCCGGGGCGATGCACCGATGTACTGGCAGTGTGCAACCGGTGCCGACAGATACATCACCACGCCAGCCAGCAGTTCGCCGTCGAGCGTAGCGGTGTAGAGGCGGATGTCGTCGGGGAAACGGCTTTGCAGCAGCAGTATCTCGTCGAGTGTGTGGACGGGGCGGGTATCATAGCGCTCATCGAGCAGCGACGAGAGCAGGTGCCAGTACTGCTGCCAGTCCTCGCTGGGTCCAACGGTGATGCCGGCTTTGCGGGCTGCATTGGCTCCGCTCTTGTTGCCGCGGTCCAGCGGTAGGGGGCACGACAGGTCGATGGTGGTGGAGATGTTGGTCTCGATGAGTGACGCATGGTGCCTGAACAGGGCATACAGGTCCTCCTCACACGGGTAGCGGTGGTAGATGTGGGGCACAGCCTTGTAAACCAACCGCTTGAGGCCATTGTCCTTCATCCAGGCGATGGTGGCATCCATGACCTCAATCATGACGGTGACGTCAAAGTGCTTGGGCGGCACCAGCCAGCTGCCGAAGGTGAGTCCGCGATGTGACCACAGGGTGTCGCCGTCAACATTGGCGGGTAACAGGGCACGCGGCTTGCCGTTGTGCAAGGCGATGAGCGAGCAGTCGGTAAACCTGTCGCTGTGGTAATCCATGTAACCGCGCTGGTGCTGGAACGTGCTGTTGCGGCATAGCCGTGCCAACTCGTTCCATTGTGCTGCCATTGTGGCGTCATATCTGATGATTTCCACCATCTGTCAGAAATAATTATAATTTAATATTAATGTGTAAATCTTTGATTGAAAACGTGGAGTGTTACACATGCCAACACTCACTCATAAATAAAACGCAAATTTACGCCAAAAAATATTACCTTTGCGCAAAAATCAACAATAATCAGTTTTTTGACTCATGAAATTATCCAAAATAGGCTTGCTGCCGCGCATCATCATCGCCATCATCCTGGGCGTTGCTTGCGGAACCTTTTTCCCCGAGTGGGCTGTGAGGTGCTTTGTCACCTTCAACAGCGTGTTCAGCCATTTCCTGTCGTTCCTGATTCCGCTCATCATTGTGGGACTGGTGACACCTGCCATTGCCGACATCGGCAAGGGGGCAGGCAAACTGCTCTTGATTACGGCGCTCATTGCCTATGGCGACACAGTTTTTTCGGGTTTTATGAGCTATTTTGTGAGTACCGGCATTTTCCCGTCGTTGATTGACCGCAGCCAGGCCGCACAAGCCGTTGCCACGGTCGAGGAACTGAAGCCTTTCTTCACCATCGAGATACCGCCGCTGCTCGATGTGATGAGTGCACTGATTGCAGCCTTCGTCATGGGTCTGGGCATTTCCTTCTATCAGTCCTCAGTACTGAAGAGAGGGTTTGACGAGTTCCGTGACATCATCGCCAAAACCATTGAGGTGGCGCTCATTCCCGTACTGCCCATCTACATCTTCTCCATCTTCCTGAATATGTCCTATTCAGGTCAAGCATGGCGCATTATCAGCGTGTTTGTCGCCATCATCGGAGTCATCTTTGTGATGCACATCCTCCTGCTCGTGCTGCAGTATTGCATTGCCGGTGGCATCTCGTCGCGCAATCCGTTCAAGGCGCTGTATAATATGCTTCCGGCTTACTTCACCGCCCTTGGTACATCATCGTCGGCAGCGACGATTCCCGTGACTCTCAAGCAGGTAAAGAAAAACGGAGTGAGCGACGGCATCGGCGGATTCGTCGTGCCGCTCTGCGCTACAATCCACCTGTCGGGCAGTGCGATGAAAATCACCGCATGTGCCGTGGCGCTGCTCATCATGCAGGGCGGAGCTATTGATATCGCCCATTTCACAGGTTTTATCCTCATGCTGGGCGTAATGATGGTTGCCGCTCCTGGTGTGCCTGGCGGTGCCATCATGGCAGCTCTTGGTGTGTTGCAGTCGATATTGGGTTTCACCCCCGAACAGCAGGCGATAATGATTGCGTTATACATCACGATGGACAGTTTTGGCACCGCTTGCAACGTGACTGGCGATGGTGCTATAGCCATGGTTGTTGATACCATTTACAGTAAGGGCGAACGATAACCCGCTAGCGTGTCGGCAAGGGGTTAATTCAGGTAATCCGGACGTGGATTCCATGTATTGCCAGTAATGATTTATGCGGAAAAATCATTGATGCAGTGATGATTGCATAGATTATTAGATTTTAGCATGATATATCATATTTTTTCATGTGATTGAAAGATTTTTTTTGGAAAAAAAAGCCAAAAAGTTTTGTATGTGTGAAATTCATATTATCTTTGTAGCGCATAAAGGGAAAAATCATTTGATTTATCAAAGAGTTTCGGATTAACTTACTGTCGTGATTGATAGAATGGTTAATCCATTTTTTTTGCCCTATTATGAACGGTTTTGGGCAAAAAGAGAAGGCCATGAAACAGCAGCCGGTCCAGTTCCTCCGGGGCTTGATACTCGTTTCATTAAATTCGTATTATAATACTTTATGGGGCAACTTCTATATCGTTCCAGAGAGATAACAAAAACGCGGACACTCGTCGTGCCCGCGTTTGTTGTTGTGATGGTCGCAAATCGCTCGGGAGCGATTATGCGCCCAAGATGATACCGATAACGGTGTTGATGTCGGCTACAGTGATTTCGCCGTCACCATTCACGTCGCCGTCCATGTTACCCGTGTTGCCCAGGATGATGGTGATGATGGCGTTGACATCGGCTACGGTGATTTCGCCGTCACCGTTCACATCACCCTTGAGAACGGGCTCGGGTTCCACGGGAGCGATATAGGTTGCGCCGCAAACGCCGTAGGCCTCAACGCCCTCTACTGCAAAGGTGATGGCGGTGGGCATGGTGCCGTCCTCGTTGGGCTTGGCAGCAATGCATTTGATACCGCTGTGGTGCAACGGATTGGTGAGGTCTACAGGCACGCTGTTGGGCATCGACTTGTCATCGCTGGGCGATGCGATGTAGCTCCAATATACATGCTCACCGTCACTGGTAAACTGGGTGATACCTACGCACTCATCGGTTTCGCCCTCTTTCAGTACGGGTGAATCATCGATGAGGATGGCTTCGTTGATGGGCGTGTCCTCGCCAGCGGCATCATGAGCCTCGACGGCACTCATCGGCAAGCGATAGACGCCAGGGGTCTTGGGACCACTAGAATTCTTGTTTTCCTGCATGTAGAAATAAATCTGGCCGTTGGCCTGGTCTACATAGAATTGGGTCATCTGTACATAAGGCAGGATAATCTTGAACGGGTCTTCGCCAGGGTTTGCAGCTGTCGGATTGCCGGCATTGTCAACAGCGATGTCGCTCTTGCGGAAGCGGAAGATACCGAAGCCGTTGAACTTCTTGCCCATCCAGTACACGCCATTCACTTTGTAGAAGCCGCAACCGATGCCGCCATACATCATGCCGGCGGTCTGGTTGGCATAATACTTCAGCTGGTTATTCTGCACCAGGAACGGCTGTGAACCATACAGACCTACTGCATCGGCGTCCATCTCATGCACACCCACGTTGCGGTCGGCAATCACAATCTTGTTCTCGTCCTCGAGAATCGACAGCGAGAAGGGATCCTCAAATGCCTTGTAGCCCACGTTGTTGAGCACGGTCACGCGGTAGAAGATGCCGTCGGTGTTGTTCACGTAGAATACCTCACCGTCACCGCCATTGGCTTGGGCTGCGGCATCCTGATAGCGGAAGTTCTTACCTGCTACACCCACATAGATGCGGTTCTTGTAGCTGGCCAGGTTAAAGGCATGGTCGCCAGTGGCAAATTCAGTGTCGATGACATTGCCGTTCTCGTCACGATACATGAGCTTGCCGCCCTTGGTGGCGAAGTACAGGCCCGTGGGGCAACCCAACTGGGCTGCATTGCCGCTGATGGTGGGGTCGCCCTCGATGTTCAGATATTGCCATTGGGGAGCCTCCTTGTATTTGTCGACCGAGGTAACGGCAACTTTACACTCGACATTGCTCTGAGAGGGGTTGAACACGCCGTCGGCAAGCACAGGCACGCTGACATTGAGCACGCGCAGGCGCTTGATGGTGGCGGGTATAGAACCGGGCTCCAGGTAGTTGGCGTTGGTGGGAATTTCCATCTCTTCGAGCGCGGTGCAGCCCTCAAAGCAGTTGCGCATCATGTTGGTCGTAGTGCTGGGCAGTACCACGCTGGTGAGCTGCGGGCACTGTGCACACAGACCCTGGGGAATCTCGTGGCGGCCCTCAGCGATGACAATAGACTTCAATGCCGAGCCTGAGAACAGATTCATGCCCACAGTCACGTTGTTCTCCAGCGTAAAGGCCTCGATGTTGCTGTAAGCGAAGCCGTAATTGCCGACGTTGGCAAGAGCGGGCAGGTCAATACTGGTAAAGGGCGCGTAAGCCATACCGAAGTTGTCGATGCTCGTCACAGTGGCGTTGCTGTAGGTGGTGCCGAAGCTGGGGTCGTGAGCATTGGCGATCAGTCTGCTGCCGCTGGCATTGAGCAGCACGCCGTTGTCAATCTTGAAGGAGGTGTTACCCTCGTCAAGGTTGATGCTGGTGAGGGTGGGGATGGGGGCCAACGCGCCGTTGCCGATGCTGGTCACGCTGGCGGGAATGCTGATGCTGGAAATCAGTGTGCTCGAGAAAGCCTGGGCACCGACAGAGGTCAGGTTGCCGGGCAACACGATGTTACCGCTGAGTTTGCTGTTCTCAAATGCGCTCTGGCCGATTGACGTCAGCGAACTCGGGAAAGTGATGGTCGTCAGTCCGGTGTTGTAGAAGGCGATGGAACTGATGCTGGTTACAGCATCGCTCATAGTCACACTCCTCAAGTTGTGGCAACCGTTGAACACGCCCTGCTCGATGACGGTAATGCCGGCGGGAAGGTCGATACCAGTCAGCGAGGTGCAGCTAGCAAAGGCACTGATGCCAATGCTCGACATGATGTTGCCCTCGGTAAAGGTGACGGTTGTCAGTGCGGTACAGCCTTGGAACGTGGTGCCCTGGATGGTTGTGGTCTGGCCACCGATGACCAGGGTCTTGAGAGCGCCCATGTTGTGGAAGGGCTGTTCGTTGTTCTGATATTTGCTGGCGTCAACATTGCGGCCCATATAAATGTACTCAATGCTGTTGATGGCGCCTCTGGCATCAGAACTGTTGCCGAACATGTTGATTTTCATCTCAACAGGGTCAGGACCGTCAGCAATAATCAGTCGCTTCAGGTTAGGACAGCCGGAAAATTCCTCGCTGATGGGCTTGTTCCAACCCGGCACGATGGTGACTTCTTCAAGGTTGGTACAACCCTTGAATACACCGCTGCCGATTGTAGTGGCTGTAGCGGGAATCGGGCTGATTTTCAGTGCAGTACAGCCGGTGAATGAGAATCGGGCAATGTTAGTGCAGGTCTCGGGCAGCGTAATGCTGGTAATTTCCCTACAGTTCTCAAAGCACTTGGCGGCAGTGGCAACCACGGTATATTCCGTGCCTTCGTAGGTGAACTTCTCGGGGATGACGATGTCGCCCTTGTAGAATAGACTGTCGGCGGGACTCACCGACTTGTCGATGGTGTACTTGGCGACAGTGGCCTTGGCGCCCGAGGTCGTGTAGTTGATACCGTCAACCGTGATGCTAGCAGCCTGTGCTGCCGTCATCGCAGCAAGGCATCCCATGAACAGCCACATGCGCTGCAGCCATGTCTGTCGGGTAAACTTTTTTCTCATAAGCATGAATTGTTAGTTGGTTATTAATTGATGTTGATTGAATGTAATCGTTTCAAACCACAAATATACTAATTCTTTTCATTGGTGCATCCCGAAAGCGATTTTTTTTTCTTGAAAACTATTGGATTGCAGCCTTTCACATGGCGCGAGGTGGAGTGGGGTGCAAAAAAGAGCCTGTCGCCACTCATCGTTGTGAGAGGCAACAGGCCTGTAAGCGTTTTTAAAGTTGGATCTAGTTCCTAGTCGTAACTTATTTCTTGTTCACCTTGGCTGCCAGGTCGGCACCAGCTTTGAACTTAACGACCTTCTTTGCGGGAATTTTGATCTTAGCCTTGGTGGCGGGGTTGATGCCTTCACGAGCATCCTTCTTGATCACCTGGAAGGTACCAAAGCCGATGAGGGCAACCTTGTCACCCTTCTTGAGAGCGCCTTCTACAGCCTCGATAGCAGCATCGAGAGCAGCCTTAGCCTGAGTCTTGTTGAGATTAGCCTTTTCGGCCATTGCTTGTACTAATTCAGTCTTGTTCATAGTGTAAGTAAAAATTAATAATTTGTATTGTGAATAACTAAAGAATTGATTTCTATCCGCAAATATAAGTCAAACAACATTTTCTGCAAAAAAAAATCAAAAAAAAATGCCTATTTTTCAAGAAAAAAGCCGAAAAACTCCTTTTTTAGGCTCTAAAACGCTCTAATTAGGGAGTTTTTAGCTACTTTTGCAGCATAAACCAAATGAGATAAGATGCAATTAAATAACAGGTCTTTTTTATCATCGATTATGCCGGTAACCAAGCATCTGCTGGTTATCAATTTCTTAGTGTGGCTGGCAACGATAGTGTTCATTCAGGCAAGAGTCATTGATTTGAACCAATGGCTTGCCTTGCACTTCTGGCAATCACCGGATTTCAATCTAGTGCAACTGGTCACCTACATGTTCCTGCATGCCAATTTCATGCACATCTTCTTCAACATGTTCTCGCTGTGGATGTTCGGCAGTCTGTTGGAGCGGGTGATGGGTTCCAAGAGATTCCTGACTTATTATCTCGTCTGTGGAATTGGGGCAGGATTGATTCAGGAACTCACGTGGCATCTTTCAGGTTTGAATTTCTATGGTATTACCTTGGGAGCCTCGGGTGCTGTGTTTGGCATCCTGTTGGCGTTCGGTATGCTGTTCCCCAATATGAAAATGTTCATCATTCCGTTCCCGTTTCCCATCAAGGCCAAATGGGTAGTGCTCGGCTATGGTCTGCTTGAGCTCTACTTCGGCATCACTGGTGAAGTGGCCGATGTGGCACACTACGCTCACTTGGGTGGAATGATCTTCGGCATTATCCTGATATTGTACTGGAAGAAAACCGGAAAGCTGCCACGCAATGGCATTTATTGACGATATCAAGCGAACCTACTTGCAAGGGTCGATGTTGATGAGACTGGTTCTCATCAACATTGGCGTGTTTATAGTGCTGCATTTGGCGGTTTTTGGCGCTATGCTGTTCAAGGTGCCTGGCGACGAGGTGTTGTCCTGGGTGGAATTGCCAAGCGACCTGTGGCTGCTGTTGAGGCGTCCCTGGACGCTTGTGACCTACATGTTTGCCCATTACAACTTGTGGCACATCCTGTTCAACATGTTGTGGCTCTACTGGCTGGGCCGCATTTTCATGGAGTTTTTCTCACCTAAGCAACTCACGGGACTGTACCTGTTGGGAGGGTGGGGCGGTGCCCTGCTGTTCCTGCTGGCCTTCAATCTGTTGCCTGCGTTTGCTGGTAACATGATTTATCTGGTGGGTGCATCGGCTTCGGTGATGGCAATTGTCGTGGCTACAGCGTTGTATGCTCCGGATTACAAGATTGGCCTTCTGTTCTTGGGCGAAGTGCCACTCAAGTGGGTCGTGGCAGTAGTCATTGTTATCGAACTGGTAGGTTTTGAGACGAATATCGCAGGCAATATCGCCCACATCGGCGGCATCCTTATGGGTGTGTGGTTCGGTGTCCGTATCAAGCAAGGTCACGACATCACACGTCCGCTGAACATCGCTATCGATGCCTTTGTGGGACTCTTCAACGGCCGTAAAATAGAATTGCCTAAATTCAAGCGTCCCGCGTCCCAAAAAGGCAAATCGGCGGCTGGAGCGCAACACGGTAGTGGCACAGCGTCAACCAATTCTGGTGCCCACCGCCCTGCCGACACTGTGAGCGAGGAGGAACTGGACACTATCCTTGCCAAAATCAAGACCTCGGGCTATGACGCATTGACCGACGAAGAGAGAGACAAACTGTTTAAGGTGTCGCGACGTCGAACACCTTGACATACACATTATTATTAAGAATATGTCGAATAAAACTCCAAAATATATCAGATACCGCAAAAAGAAACCCAACTACACCATCGAAATCGTGTCGCTGGTAGTAGCTGTTTTGCTGGTATGCTGTGCCTATGCTGGCAGTATCAATCCCGAGAAGTTCTTCCCGGCACCCTTCCTCATGCTGGCGTTCATGCCCATGTTTATCCTGACGGTGATATTGTTGTTAGGAGTGCTGCTGTGGCGTCGATGGCTTTCGATGCTGGTGCTCATTGTGGCTTTGCTCGTGGTGTTGCCCATTACCAAGAAGTATATACCTTTCAATACGTCTGAGACTGCCTTGCCCACGCCTGCCGACCGTCAAATGGTGCTCAAGGTGATGACCTATAATGTGCTGGCGTTCAATTTCAATGACCCCTCATTGAACTCGACACCCTCGGCATCGATGCGCCTCATCCTGGATGTCGGTCCCGACGTCGTCCTGCTGCAGGAAGGCACGGCGGGCGGTTTGGACTGGATTGACATGCCTTCGGTGTTGCCCTATAAGGCACAGATTGATAAGAAGTATCCCTATCACTACTCGTCTGCCGACGGATTGTCAATCATGTCAAAATATCCGTTCACGACCACACCCATCGGCGAGCCTTACATCGTGCGTTCTCCCTTAGGATATAACCGCAATCAGATGTCCTATATCGCTCGCGCCTATGATTTGGAACTGCCTTATGGCAAACAGCTGCGTCTGATTAATTTCAGGCTGCAGTCCTATAACTTGAGTTTCGGGCAGACAAAGCACGTGCGTGTATCACCCGAAGTCAAGCCCTCGCCGCTGGACCGCATGAAGCGCTCGTTTGCCCAGCGTGGTCATGATGCCATGAACCTGAGGCAAGCGATTGACGCATCACCAGCCAACGTGATTGCCTGCGGTGACATGAACGATGTGACGGCATCCTATGTTTACCGTGTCATCAGTGGAAAGGATATGCGTGATGCCTGGTGTGATGTGGGCGTGGGATATTCCTATACCTATAACCGCCATCAGTTGCGTTACCGCATCGACCATGTGATGTATCGTGGCGATGTGCGGGCGCTCGAGGCTGAACGCTTCACGGGCGGTAGCAGCGACCATTATCCCTTGATGGTGACCTTTGACATTGACGTGTCAAGCCGCCATTCCAAGACAGTTCAAGAATGAATTGTACTAATATTAATCATAACTAACCAAATCAGAAAAAATGAAGAAAGTTTTATTCACCGTCCTGGCGCTCGCTGCACTCGTGCTGGTGAGCAGCTGTGACAAGAAATCCAACGAGAACAATCCGTTTATGTCGGAGTACGCCAACGAGTACGGCATCCCGCCGTTTGACAAGATCACCTACGGTGACTACATGCCCGCCGTCGAGGCCGGTATTGCTGAGCAGAACGCCGAGATTGATTCCATCATCAAGAACACGGCAGTCCCCAACTTCGAGAACACCATCCTGGCCCTGGACAACAGCGGCCGCATCCTGGACAAGGTGTCGAGAGTGTTCAATGCTCTCAGTAGCAGTGACAACACCGAGGAGATGCAGAAACTCTCCGAGGATCTGCTGCCCATGCTCACCAAACAGAGCGACGGCATGTACATGAACGACAGCCTCTTTGCCAAGGTAAAGGCCGTCTATGACAACGCCGACAGCCTGGGCTTGGATCCCATCCAGAAGCGCCTCACCGAGAAGTACTACAAGGAGTTTGTGCGCAACGGTGCCCTGCTCACCGCTGCCCAGAAGGACTCCTTGAAGGAAATCAACAGCAAGCTGGGTAAGTTCAAGCTCAACTTCGGTAACAACGTGATGCACGACATGGACAACTGCGTCTTCTTCATCGAGAAGGAAGAGGACCTCAAGGGTCTGCCCCAGAACATCATCGACAATGCCGCCAAGCTCGCTGCCGAGAAAGGCAAGAAGGGACAGTGGGCATTCACCGCTACCGCTTCGACCCGTCTGGCCGTGCTGACCTATGCCGACAGCCGCGACCTGCGCCGCAAGATGTATGAGACCTACACCACCACCGCCAGCCACGGTGACAAGTGGGACAACAGCGAGAACATCCGCAACATCCTCTTGCTCCGCCAGCAGAAGGCTAACCTGCTCGGTTTCAACACCTATGCCGACTATGCCGTTGACCCCTACATGGCCAAGACTCCCAAGGCTGCCGAGGACCTGCTGATGTCGCTCTTCCGCCCCGCCACCAAGAAGGTTGACGAGGAAGTTGCCGATATGAAGGCCTATGCTGCCGCTCATGGCGACACTGCCGAGTTCGAGGCTTGTGACTATTACTACTATGCCGAGAAGGTGAAGAAGGAGAAATTCAACTTCAGCGAGGACGACGTGCGCCCCTATTTCGCTCTCGACAGCGTGGTGAAGAACGGTATCTTCTTTGCTGCCAACAAGCTCTACGGCCTCACCTTCGAGGAGATGCCCGATGCTCCCAAGTATCATCCCGAGGTTAAGGTCTATGACGTGAAGGATGCCGAGGGCAAGCACCTCGCCGTCTTCATGACCGACTATCTGCCCCGTCCCGTTAAGGCTCAGGGTGCCTGGATGGAAGCCATGCAGGAGGCCTACAACTATGGTGGCGAGAACATCCGTCCCATCATCTACAACGTGGCAAGCATGACGCCTCCCTCAGGCGACACCCCCTCGCTGCTCACCTGGGACGAGGTACAGACCGTCTTCCACGAGTTCGGCCATGCCCTCCACGGCATGCTCACCCGCGTGCAGTATCGTGGCCTGGCCGGTACCAACACCGACCGCGACCTTGTCGAGATGCCCTCTCAAATCAACGAGCACTGGGCATTTGAGCCTGAGGTATTGAAGAACTACGCCCGTCACTACAAGACTGGTGAGGTGATTCCCGACAGCCTCGTGCAGAAGCTCAACGAGAGCGCACAGTTCAATATGGGCTTTATGACCACCGAGCTGGTGGGTGCCGCCCTGCTGGATATGTACTGGCACAAGAAAGCCTGGACCCCCGAGGAAGTGAAGGCTATTGACGTGAAGGCCTTTGAGCAGGATGTGAAGAACCAGCTCAATATGCCCGCACTGGTCGAGTTCCGCTATCGCAGCCCCTACTTCAAGCACATCTTTGCTGATGACCAGTATGCTTGCGGTTACTACACCTACCTGTGGGCTCAGGTGCTTGAGGCTGACGGTTATCTGCCCTTCGAGAAGGCCGGTTGCTTTGACAAGGCAACTGCCGACGCTTTCCGCAAACTGCTCGAGTCAGGTGACACCATGGATCCCATGGAGCTCTACAAGCAGTACCGTGGTCAGGCTCCGACCTCTGACGCACTGCTCCGCAACCGTGGCCTGAAATAAGTCCTTTTCAGACAACTAGGACAACGTCTAGAATAACCTAGACAACAAGCAATTAGGCATCTGCATTCCATATATTGGAAGCAGATGCCTATATTCTTTACGTTTTTTAGAAGACAATAAAGACAACCAAGACAATATTATATTATTTTGATAATCAATACATTGTATTTCTTGTATTTATTTTCAAATTCTTAACGCCTTAGCGTGGGGCAGTACGATGCGGATGCCCGCTAACAACTAAAAGCTAACACATCGTATTTATTGTTTTCAAAGATTCTTGGCGACTTAGCGCCTTAGCGTGGGGCAGCACGATGCGGATGCCCCTCTAAACTCTAAACTCTAAACTGCGAGCGCAGCGAGCATTAAACCTTAGCGTGGGGCTTGGTGAGTGAGGCGAGGCGCAGGGCATTGAGGACGCAGAGCAGGGCGACGCCTACGTCGGCAAATACAGCCTGCCACATGGTGGCGATGCCGAGGACGCCCAAAATCATCACCAGCACCTTGATGGCGATGGCAAAAGCGATGTTCTGTGTCACAATGTGGCGCGTGCGCTTGCCCAGGGTGACGGCCTCGGCCACGCGTGAGGGCTGGTCGGTTTGGATGACGACATCGGCGGTCTCGATGGCCATGTCACTGCCCAGGGCACCCATGGCGATACCCACATCGCTCAGTGCCAGCACAGGCGCATCATTGATGCCGTCGCCCACAAATGCCACTTGTTTGCCCATGTGTTGCAAGCGTTCGATGTGTTCTACCTTGCCTTGCGGCAGCAGGTCGCCATGCGCTTCGTTGATGCCCAGGTGCTGTGCAACACTGTCGGTCAGAGCCTGCCTGTCGCCCGACAACATTACCGTCTCGATTCCCTGGCGGTGCAATGCGTCGATGGCGGCAGCGCTGTCTTCTTTGGGCTTGTCGCTCAACAGGACATGCCCCGCATATTCACCTGCAATGGCAACGGCAACCATCGTATCCTTGATATCCTTGAGCGCGGCGGGATAAGCGATGTTCTCTTGTTCCAGCAGGCGTGAGGTCCCTACCAGCCACGTTTGGCTGTTGATAGTAGCGGATATGCCTAAGCCTGCAATGTTTTTTAAGTTCTCGATTTTGACCTCTGCAGGCGCATGATGGTCGATGATGGCTCGGGCGATGGGGTGGGGACTATCCTGCTCAATGGCTGCCAAGGCACCGAGTTGTTCGTCGGTGAGCCCTTTGACCTCGCTCACAGTAAATTCTCCCGTGGTCAGCGTCCCGGTTTTGTCAAACACCACAGCCGTTATCCTCGACATCTCGTCCAGGTAGTTGCTGCCCTTGAACAGGATGCCACGGCGCGATGCGGCGCCGATGCCGGCGAAATAACTCAGCGGGATGCTGATGACCAGCGCGCACGGACATGAAATGACCAGGAAAATGAGTGCACGGTGCAGCCAGGTCGCGAAGTTGAAACTGAATGCGGGCACTGCCAGTGAATAGAGCCACGGGGCTACGATGACCAGTGCCGCCAATCCGATGACAACAGGCGTGTAGATGCGTGCAAAGCGACGGATGAACAGTTCGGCGGGAGCTTTGCGCTCGGTGGCGTCCTCGACAAGGTGGAGGATGCGTGAAACGGCGCTCTCGCTGGCGGTGCGCACTGCCTTGAGCTGCACGGTGCTCTCACTGGCTATCATGCCTGCAAGCACCTCGTTTCCCCGCTCGATGATGCGCGGTACACTCTCGCCAGTAAGCGCAGCGGTGTCGAATGCCGCAGCCTCGCCCATGAGCGTGCCGTCGACAGGCACCCGCTCGCCGGGCTTGACCTCGATGATGTCGCCCACCTTGACGTCGGCAGGGTCCACAGTGACGCGCTCGTTACCCTTGATGAGCACGGCATGGTCGGGGCGGAAGGCAATCAGCGACTGGATGTTGCCGCGTGCACGGCTCACGGCGCGGTCCTGCAGCGCCTCGCCGATGCAATACAGGGCCATTACCGCTATGGCCTCAGGGTATTCCCCGATAGCGAATGCGCCGAGGCTTGCTACCGTCATCAACAGGAATTCGCTGAAGATTTCTCCCTCGCGGGCTTCCTCGATGGCCTCACGCAGCACGCCCAGCCCGGTAGGCAGCCATGCTGCGGCATACCAGGCGAGCCTCAGCCAGCCGTGCTGGAACCACTGCACCTCCATCGCATCCATCACGATGCCGGCAAGCAGCATCGCGAGCGACAGCGCGGGTTTCCACCAGCTCATTTCCTCATGATGTTCCTTGTGGTCATGACCACCGTCGCAGCAACTGCAGCCATGACTGTGGCAATGCTCCTCGTGTTCGTTCGTTGATTTCATATTGATGTCTGTTTATCGTTCTACTGCGGGCAAAGGTACACACAATCCCGTGCAACCGGGTTGCAAAGTGCAGTCTGGGGCTGTTTTTGCCTGAAAGATTGGTCTTGAAGAATCTTTGGTTTATCGTAGAAAAACGAGCCTGTGTCGATAATGGCCTTCAACGCTTTTAACTTTCGCCTCCGGGGTGAGTCAAAGAGACAACAAACAAAAAAACAAAATCGGTATTGTTTCACCAGTCGAGGCCACCTCGGTGACCTTGACACAAAACAGAGAAGATTATGAAAACGAAATTTTTATTGAGCGCTATTGCGACTATCACGTTACTCCTGCCCAGCACAGCTATGGCAAGTAATCACAAGCATCGTCATGAGGCAAGGCCCAAGGCCCGCATCGAGCACCGAATGCACATCGCTCATCGTCCGGCCATCGGCACACGCTTCTCACACCGACCCGCTAAAGGCAAGCTCATCATCGTCAACCGTGGACGCATGTGGACTGCTGGCGGAGTACTCTACCGAATGATTCCCTCCCGCCGTGGAACGGTATACGTTGTAGCTGGCTATCTGAGATAAAATTTGGTTAATGGTTAATGAAGTGAATTAAAAAGCACTGCCCGCTGAGTAAAAACGGCGGGCTTTTTTTGTTATTAGTGATTTTTATAGATGCAAACGATTGCATACGAATTTTAATGGATATTTCGACGAATTCTTTTGTTTATGCGCCCATTAAGTTTAAATTTGCAGTAATTAACAGTTTTTTTTATCACTTTTTTAACTTTTTTAATATGTTTACACCTCGAAATAACCATTTCAAGTTGCTGGCTTTGGTCCTGTTGCTCACTCTGGCTGTAACCCAGCAGGCGTGGGCGGCATTTGTCGGTCCCCGCAACGATTTCCGCGACGAGAGCATCTATTTTGTGATTACCACCCGTTTCTATGACGGCGATCCCGGTAACAACGCCCAGTGTTGGGATGGTGGCGCTGCCAACCATGGCGACCCCTGCTGGCGTGGTGATTTCAAGGGCCTGATTGAAAAACTGGACTATATCAAGGCGCTGGGTTTCACCGCCGTGTGGGTAACGCCCATCGTTGAGAACGCCTCGGGCCTGGACTACCACGGTTATCATGCCCGCAACTTCAGCCGTGTGGACCACCGCTACGAAAGCGGTGACACGACGTTCCAGACGCTCATCGACGAGGCGCATGCCCGTGGCATGAAGGTGTTGCTCGATGTGGTGCTCAATCACACGGGCAACTTCGGCGAGGAACACCTGTGTAAACTGTTCACCCGCGACTGGAATGCCAACCAGTTCAAGATTAATGAGTGTATGAAACCCTATACCACCGACTCGGTGGGCGGTCTGTTGCCGACCAACTACAACAGTCTGCCTTCGGGCCAGCAATATGACGCGCGCCTGAAGCAGATGAAGAATACCGACAACCAGAACCACGACAATCACAACCGTTGGCACCACTTCGGCCAGTTCAACTGGGACGACAACACGCGCTGGTGGGCGCAGATTGCCGGTGACTGCGTTGATTTGAATACCGAGAATCCCGCTGTGGCAGAATACCTCATCAACTGCTATGGCTCGTTCATCAAGATGGGCGTTGACGGTTTCCGCATCGATACGGGCGGCCATATCGCGCGTCTGACGTTCAACAAAATCTATATCCCAGCATTCAAGGCACTGGGCGAGCAGTACCGCAGCAAGCGCCTGAATGGTGCGGATTTCTTCATGTGTACCGAGGTATGTGCCCGCTATCAGGGCAGTGTCACCTACCGCAACCAGCCCGCTCTGTCGCCCTACTTCTACACCTGGACCGAGAGCAAGAACTACAGCTGGAACGATGACCCCGCCTATTGGGACGGCATCGCCATCTATGAGAGCACTGACTTGAATTCGCTGGCGAACATCGGCTCGTGCCAGCAGATGTACAACGACAACTGCCATGAGACGGCAAGCGCCATGCCCACATCGAATAACGCCGTGCTTAACGGCAACACTTACCATACCCCTGACGTGAGCCGTGCTTCGGGACTGAATGTCATTGACTTTCCTGTCCACTATTCCTTCCACAACATCGCCAGCGTGTGGGACCTTGCCATCAATGGTGACAAATATTACAACGACGCCACTTACAACGTGGTTTATGTCGATAGCCACGACTATAGTCCCGGTCCCAACGACAACATCCGCTTCAACGAGGGTACAAACCAGTGGGCAGAGAACCTGTCACTGATGTTCACCTTCCGCGGCATCCCTTGCCTGTACTATGGTAGTGAAATCGAGTTCAAGGCAGGCAAAACCATTGACCCGGGAGGCAATGGTCCCCTCAAGGACAGTGGACGTGCCTACTACGGTGGCTACATCAAGGGTAACGTAACCGCTACAGACTTCGGTGTTGCCAACGACGCCTCGGGCAACCTGGCTGCAACGCTGAGCAAGCCGCTGGTCAAGCATCTGCAGCGACTGAACCGTATCCGTCAGGCTGTTCCCGCCCTGCGCAAGGGCCAGTACAGCACCAGCGGCTGTTCGTCTAGCGGTGGCTATGCTTTTAAGCGCCGTTATACCGACAGCACGACCGACAGTTATGTTCTCGTGACGATTAACGGACCCGCCACCTTCAGTGGCGTGCTCAACGGCACCTATACCGACTGTATCACGGGTGACGTCAAAACCGTGACCAACGGCACCCTCACCACCACCTCGTGCAGCGGCAAGGGTAACATGCGCATCTATGTCCTCTCAACCTCGCTTACGCCTGCACCCGGCAAAATCGGCACAGACGGACCTTATCTGTACACCAGCAGCGCCAACTCGGGCACCGTGCTGAGCTATGACGGAACCCAGGAGGAACTCTCAAGCAACGACGGCGAGGGAAACGGAACCAGCCCAGTAACACCGATTGATGTTTATGAGCCCAGTTGCGAAGAGGATGACATGAGCGTCTTTCTGGAAACATCGGCAAGCGTGAGCAGCGTGACCACCTGGGTGTGGAACAGCAGCAGCAACTTCACGGGCGGTAACTGGCCGGGCCAGGCAATGGCGCTGATGGGCACGACGGCCGATGGCATGCGCAAGATTTGGAAATGGATTTACGAGGGCAGCAACACCAGCGACCCCACAGGCATCATCTTTGTCACCGACGGCACCCAGACGAGCGACCTGACCTTCCGCAACCATGGTTACTACATCGACGGCAATTGGCATCACACGGTGACCAACTACACCTCACCTGCACCCACCCTGACCATCGACAAGGAGAGCGGTCAGTATCAGGGCAGTGTGACTGTCAACGTAACCGCCAGCAGCAGTGATGCGGTTATAGTATATACCACCGATGGCAGCATGCCCACATCTAGCAGCCGTCAGGCAATAGGCCAGGTACGCCTCACGTTTACCGACAACACCGTGCTCACGGCAGGCGTTCTCTATGAGGGTAAGGTGCGTAATGTGGTGCAGCGCGAGTACATCTTCCACGGCTTTGTTCCTTACACTGCAACGGTTTATGTCAAAGATCCTACCGTGGCACCCAACAACTGGGGGAGCGTTTATATCTATGCATGGGACAATACAGGTGCCATCAGTGACAGCTGGCCCGGTGTAAAAGTGACTGCCACCAAGGTCATCCAAGGGCAGCGATTCTATTACCGCACCTTCAATGTGACCAGTGCTGACTACAGTTTCAATGTCGTGCTCAGTCAGGGCGACAATGCCCACCAGAGTGTTGACGTGACGGGAATCAACAAGGATATCTATCTTGAGATTACCTCGACGACCAACAAATACACGGTCGCCGACATCACCGACCAGTTTGCTTATGTGCGTGGTGATGTGAATCGTGACGGAGAACTCTCGGTTGCCGATGTGACTACCCTCATCGACATATTGGTCAGTGGCGATTATGATGATGAATTGATTCAAATCGGTGACCTCAACAACGACTTGGAACTGAGTGTGGCCGATGTAACAACCCTTATCGATATCCTCATTTCATGAACGCTTGAGAGTCAAAACTATACCAGTTGAGATAAAAAGTGTTCCAAAAGGGAAGTGGAAATGTAAAAAATGAATATTTTACCTTTTTTAACAAAAAAAGTCATTGCCATGAAATAGATTGATTATAACTTTGCACCCGCAAAAACAAGGTAATAATTTTTTTCATAAGGTAAAGATTCAGGAGATTGAAAAGGACTCGTCGGGAGACGAGTCCTTTTAGTTTTCTTCTGGGTTTTCATGGAATGGACAACCCCTTCATTTCCACAACTATCATCTGTTGAGCTCCAATCAATATTTGATGACCGATACGGTAAAAATTGTGATTATTTTTCAATGGGACAACAATCGATTTGGCTGGGTGAGGAAAAAAGTGTAATTTCGCACGTTTTTTAGAAAGAATACACTAGTTAGACACAATGAAGAAGATATTATTGATGATTGCCGTCCTCATCGGTTTGACGGCTTGTAACGGCAACAAGTTCCACATCGACGGCACAATCGAGGGCGCCGGTGACACGACTACCCTGGTGCTGGAGCAGTCCAGCAATGGTGAGTGGTTTATCGTTGACAGCATCAAGGTGGGTAAGAACGGCAAGTACAGTGTGAGTGCTGATCCTCCTGAGGTACCCAGCATTTACCAGTTGAGGTGGGGCAATCAGACCATCTGCTTCCCCATTGACAGTCTGGACCACTTGACCATCAACGCCAAGTTGCCCAATTTTGCCCGCGATTACAGTGTGAGCGGCAGTGAGCATGCCGAGCAGATAATGAAGATTGACCAGGAAGCGATGCAGTTTGCTGGCGGCAAGGGCACAGAAGCAGAACTCAAAGCATGGAAGGACAAGCAAGCACGCCAGATTGCTGCCGATCCTAACGGTATTGTAGCCTACTACCTTATTAATAAATACATCGACGGTAAACCGTTGTTCGACCCGATGAACGACAGCGACCTGCGTTTTATCGGTGCAGTTGCCAACGCGTTCAACTCGTTCCGTCCCAATGACCCGCGCACCCAGTACCTGGTGAACCTGTTGTTGGATGGCCAGCGCCGTCGTCGCGGTATGACAGCGGCAACCGATACCCTATATGCCGATGTCACCACACTGCTTGATATCTCACTCCAGGACTATACTGGTAAGGAGCACAAACTGTCACAGGTGGCTAAAGAACACAACGTGGTGCTGCTGGACTTCACCGCTTATGCGCTTGAGGTATCCCCTCAACTCAACAAGTTGCTCAACGATATCTATCAGGCTTATCACTCAAGGGGTTTGACTATCTATCAGGTGAGCCTTGATGACGATAATGTGACTTGGCGCGAGGCTGCCAAACACCTGCCTTGGATTACCGTGTATGACCCGATGAGCGTCCAGTCCAATAACTTGAGTGCTTATAACGTGAATGGTATTCCGACCACATTCATCATCCGTAACAGCGAAATCGTCGAGCGTGTTGAGGATGCCACCAAACTCAAGGCCGCAGTGGCAAAATACATGTAATCAACAGGCCGATGCCATAAGGAATCATAAGATGAGCCCCAAAAGTTTCTTATCAAACTTTTGGGGCTCATCGTTTATGTCCTATTTGTGTCGTTTGCTTGATAGCCTTTACAGCAAAGTGTTCCAGAAGTCAAGGTAACGCTGGGCAACGACGGGTGCTGCATTGTGCTTCTCGACAAAGATGCGGCTGGCTCGTGCCATCTGAGGCAGCTGGTCACGATGCTCGACTAGCCATGAGAGTTTTTCATCGATGTCACCCTCGATGAGCGGTGAAACATTAACAATGGGCTTGTTGGCGGTTTCACCGATGAGGTCGTAGTATTCAGGCTCGGCGCCCGAGACGGCAACCAGTCCTTGGGCCATGGCGATTAATGCGTTGGTGCCGGGTGTGTAGCTGTAAAGCTGGTCGAGGATGATGTGTGATTCTCGCATGCGGCGGGTATACTCATCGTAGGGGAGATTCTCAACGACTTCAAGCTCGGTGATACCGGGATAACGGTCATGGATGCGTTTCATTGCTGCCAGGAGGCGGTCGGTGCCCTTGATGACGTGCCGGTCTCGCTGGATACCGATGAAAAGCCGCACCTTGTCAGGCTCCTGCTCCAATGGACGGTATTTGAGGGCTTCGGTGTCGATGGGGATGCCGGCATAGGCTACACAGTTTCCCAACAAAGGCCTGTAAGCGGCATAGTACTCATACAGGCATGCCACAGCGCCATCAATTCCCTGAAGGATGTGGTCGCAGTGCTGCCGCATAAAAGGCTGTTTCCAGTTATCCTGATGTTGCGCGATGTATTCAGCCGAATTGACGTAGGGAGAAGGCTCATTGCCCAGCATGTAGTCGCTGTATCGGTAGGTATGTCCGTCATGGCAAGCATCATAATAGGCGACATCGGTAGCCATCGCCGACAGCACGACACGGCGGTTGTTGGCCTTGAGGTAGTCAAAGACCTTGGCGACGCGGTGCGGCTTGAGCCTCAGGAAAATGGGTGAAGCTATCTCGACGATGTCATATCCAGTCATCAGAGGTAAAGCCCGCTTGATGTCCCTCAGGTAACGTAATGCACCCAACAGGCCTGGCTGGCGAAACAGGTTGATATCACGGTGTGTGTCCATCCAACGGGAACCGTCGGATGCTACTGTCGCCTCGTGCCCCATGTTACGCAATTGTTGGGCGAGGCAATTATGCATATTGCTGGCATCTCCTGCAAATAGTATCTTCATAGCGGATGCAAAATTAGTGCAAGCCGAGTGGAGTGCCAAATAAAAAGTCATTTTTATTTGAGCAATCCCGAGGCGACGCCTGATTTATTCACAATTAGTGCAAGCCGAGTGGAGTGCCAAATAAAAAGTCATTTTTATTTGAGCAATCCCAATGCGACGCCTGATCGATTCAAGATTTATGCAAGCAGAAATCAAAAGAAAATAAATATTAGTTTTTCTTGGGGCAGAACCTAATTTATTCAAAATTAGGCGTTTTTTTGTGAGTTATCAAAAATTGCAGTACCTTTACACCGATTTATCAAGATTACCGAAATCTGTCATGGAGGTCTCAATCATTATACCCGTGTATAACCGTGCCGGCGTGGTGCCTGCTACATTGAGCAGTGTGCTGAACCAAACATACAGGCCACTGCAGGTGGTGCTGGTGGACAACTACAGCACCGATAACACCCTACAGGTGCTTGAAGACTTCATGCGTGACAACGAGAATGACGATTTCAAGGTGATTGTCACCCGTGAAGCTCACCGCACGGCGGGAGCAGCGCGCAATAAAGGCTTTGAACAGGCAACAGGCGAGTGGGTGCTGTTTTTTGACAGTGACGACCTTATGAAGGAGGATTTGGTATCATCCTATGTCGGCATCATCAACAAGGCTGTTGAAGAAGGGCGTGAGCTGGATTTAATCAGTACGCGTTCTACTCTCGTGTTTCCCGATGGCAGTCAGCGTGAAACACCGTTCAGCAAGCGAGACTTGTTTGCCCAGCACATCCTCCATGCCCAGTTGGCAACGCAGCGCTATGCCGTGAGGCGTGAGTTCTTTGCATCAACCGACGGCTGGAACATTAATCTTCCGGGTTGGAATGACTGGGAACTGGGATTGCGGCTGTTGTTGGCACGGCCTCATGTCGCCTATATGGGTGGCAAGTCGCGGGTTGATGTCAACCACAATGGTGCCGACTCGATAACGGGTACTGAATTCCACAGCCGCCATGGGCAATGGGAACACGTCATCGACATCATGATTAATGAAGTGCGGTGTTCGCTGCTCAAACCTGAGTATAAACTCCGTTATGAGCGTTTGCTGGAATACCGTCGCATGGTGCTGGCGGCGCAGTATGAACGAGAAGGCCACAGGGAACTCTCGGTGCCTTTATGCCGTGAGGCTCACAAGGCGTTGCGCGAGAGTTACCGCAATAATCGGCGCTGGCGCTGGCTTGTTGACCCGGTAACGCGTCGCTTGTTTGCCCGCATCGTTGCGGGCAAGCGAGGCTCGGCACAAATTGCCCGCCTGCTGTACTGATATATGGCCTCCACAAAACACCAGTTCATCACGATTAATATTCACCATTTATATATTATTGACATAATGAAAAAAAATCTACAATCTCTAATGCTGCTGTTGGTAGCTGTGTTGGCATTGCAGGCTACAGCTGCTATTCCTAACAACTATTACAACAGCGCCCTTGGCAAGAATGACCAAGAACTGATGTCCTCCTTGCACAAGATCGTGCGTGGTCACTACATGATTTATTACAGTAAACTTTGGGAAAAGTTTAAAACGACTGACTGTAACGGAAACATCATCATTGACCGTTACTCCAATTCTCAGTTTACTTACAGCGAGAACCAGTGTGGCCAATATAGTGGGATAGGGCAGTGCTATAACCGTGAACACTCGGTTCCCAACAGTTGGTGGGGTGCCGCACAAGACACGATGTACTCTGACCTTTATCACATGTATCCCGTTGACGGATGGGTGAATGCCGAACGCGGTAATTATCCCTTTGGCGATTGTGCCAACGGTAGCCCTAGAGGTACCGGAAAACTGGGCACTTGCACCCATAGCGGCTACTCGGGCACGGTGTTTGAAGTCGCCGATGAGTACAAGGGTGACTTTGCGCGCACCTATTTCTATATGGTAGTGCGTTACATGGACCGTGTGGGCTCATGGACTCAAGATAAAGGAAGTGTCGTGTTCACCAACAGCAGCTATAAGCACTTGACCCCGTGGGCAATCAGCCAGTTGCTGGAATGGCACCGCAACGACCCGGTGAGCACACTTGAGTCTAACCGCAACGAGGCAGTATATGGTATCCAGCACAACCGCAATCCGTTTATTGACCATCCAGAGCTTGCAGAATACCTGTGGGGTAATATGACGGGCAACGCATGGACTGGCAGCAGTACCAATACCCCGGTGATTTCTTCGCCTTCAAACGGCTCGACCATTAATGTAGGCACCAACACTGGCGATGGCGTGAGCAAGGCGATTACCGTCAAGGGTGTTTATCTGACCAAAGCTGTGACTGTATCAGTAACGGGTACTGGATTCAGCGTTACACCGACGACGCTCACGGCAGCTGCCGTCAACGCTGGTACAACAATTACCGTTACCTACAACGGCACGGCAGCCAATGCTACTGGTCGCTTGTCCATCAGCAGCAGCGAGGTGAGCAGCAATGTGACGTTGACGGCAACTTATAACACTGGCGGCAGTGGCGGTACAGAGACCATTGAGACCTGGGAAGGCATCTCGACTTATCAGAGTTATACGACGACCTTTATTCAGGGCCACGCTTTCAAGTGGAACACTTCAGATGTAGGCATCTGGAGCGGTGATGCCAATGCCAATGGTACACAGAGCTGCCGTTTCGGCAAGACGGCGGCTTCCTATATTGAGATGGCCGAGGACGTCACCGATGGCGCCAGCAAGATTTCTTTCTATGCAGCCAAGTGGGGCAGTGACGCTACTCCTACGCTTCAAGTATTGTACAGCACCAATGGTGGCAGCACATGGACTGCCGTGGGTACCTGTACTCCCAATGGAACCTGGCAGCAGTATATCTTTAACCTGAATGTGACTGGCAACGTGCGTTTCAAAATCAATCAGACCGCAGGCTCGCGTCTGAATATTGATGATATCGCCATTACCAGCAATGTCGTCCCCGAGCCCGATCCTACAATTTCTATTTCGGCAATCGACTTGATTGAAGCTGAACAGGGTGGGGGGTCGAGCATTGTAAGGGCTACTGTGACTTCAGAGAATAACAACGAGAACATCACCCTGGAGGTGGATGGTAATTTCCAGATTAGTCTTAATAAAACAGTTTGGTCCACGACTTTACAGCTTGATCCGTCGGGCGAAGTGTTCTATGTGCGTCTGGCAAACACCGCCACCGCAGGGGAATATGAGGGTACTGTCGAGGCTAAGACCAGCCGAGTGAGTGCGTATGCCGATGTGGAAGGCATTGTTAATGAGAAGCCTGTGATGCTTGGCGACGTGAACATGGATGGTGAGGTGAGCATCGGCGATGTCACCACATTGGTTGACTATATGCTGAGTGGCGATATCATCCAGTTTGATGCTGTCGCAGCCGATGTTAATCAGGATGAAACCATCTCCATTGGTGACGTTACGGCCTTGATTGACATGCTGTTGAATCCGTCTGCTGCAGCCGTGTTGAAACAGTGGGACGCTATGCCCACTATGGGTGGCATCCTCATTGAAAATCCCGTTGGCGAGTTCATCGAAATCTATAACTTGGATGGTGATTGCATCGCTACCGTAACAGGTGAAGGCGCTGTGGAATTGGCTGCAGGAATTTATGTAGTCGCAACCGACGATATGTCCCGCAAGGTTGTCGTGAAGTGAAAATCTGAAACAGGTATATAAACAATAACCGCACGACTTAACTGCCGTGCGGTTATTGTTTTGTTCTTGTTCGGTTACTTGCCGATGCAGTGGTATTCAAACCCTGCCTGATTCAGTTCCTCGGCATCGAGGATGTTGCGGCCGTCAAGGATGAGGCGTCCACGCATCTTTTGGGATAGGGTTTCCGTGTTGGGAATACGGAATTCCTTCCACTCGGTCACCAGCATAAGCGCGTCGGCATCGGTTGCCGCATCGTACATGTTTTTGGCATAGTAAACGGTGTCACCGATGCGTCTGCGGCATTCGTACATCGCTACAGGGTCATAAACCTTGACATTGACACCCGCCTTGAGCAGCAGGTCAATAAGCACTAATGACGGAGCTTCGCGCATGTCGTCGGTTTCAGGCTTGAATGCGAGGCCCCACATGGCAACGGTCTTGCCCAGCAACTGACTTTCATCTCCACCGTAGTAGTTGACTAATTTGTTGTATAAAATCAGTTTTTGGTCAGCATTTACGCTCTCGACCGCTTGCAGTACGCGCATGGGATAGCCATAATCAGAGGCTGTCTTGATGAGGGCTTTGACATCCTTGGGGAAGCATGAACCTCCGTAACCGCAGCCAGCATAGAGGAATTTCTTGCCGATTCGGGTGTCGCTGCCAATGCCTTTGCGCACCATGTTCACATCAGCGCCAACGAGTTCGCACAGATTGGCAATGTCGTTCATGAAGCTGATGCGGGTAGCCAGCATTGAATTAGCGGCATACTTAATCATCTCGGCAGAGGGGATGTCGGTGAAAATGAGACGGTCATTCATTATCATGAAAGGTTTATAAAGCCTTGCCATGAGTTTGCGGGCACGTTCACTTTCCACACCGACGACCACACGGTCAGGGCTCATAAAGTCCTTGACAGCATTGCCTTCCTTGAGGAACTCGGGATTGCTGGCGACGTCAAAATCAACGTTGACGCCCCTGAGCTGCAACTCTTGACGAATGACCTCCTGGACCTTGCGTGCCGTACCGACAGGCACGGTACTCTTGGTGACCACCACAATATATTTGTTCAAGTGCTTGCCAATAGTGCGAGCGACTTCCAGCACATATTTCAGGTCTGCGCTTCCGTCCTCATCAGGCGGTGTGCCGACAGCGCTGAAAACGATATCGACACTGTTGAGAATATCCTCAAGCCTAGTGGTGAACTGTAAGCGTCCTGAACGGGTGTTTTTACGGACCAGAGTTTCCAATCCCGGCTCGTAAATGGGGATGATGCCTTGTTTCAGGCCCTCGATTTTCTGTTGGTCAACGTCCACACATGTCACATGGACACCCATTTCACTGAAACAGGTGCCCGTGACTAATCCGACGTATCCAGTTCCTACAACTGCAATTTTCATTGGTTATAGAAGTGTATGGATATTAACCTTTGTTTGGCTTCTCGCGATCCTTGGGTGAATCATCGACATAGTAGCCACCGCTGTTGCCGCCATAGCCATAACCGTAGCCGTAGCCGTAACCATAGCCGTAGCCCTTACCGTAACCATAAGCGTAAGAGTAGTTGTAACGGGTCTTGCTCACCTTGATGTCGTTGACAAGGATGGTCAGGTTATTGATCTTGTGCTCATCAGACAGGCGCTCCAACTCATACATGTATTGTTGCTCAACCCTGCCGTCACGAATGACATAGATTGTGAGGTCTGCAAAGCGGTTGGCTACTGCAGCATCGGCAATCAGGTTGTAAGGCACGGTATCGAGAATCACGTAGTCGTACTCTTTCTTGAGCTGCTCAATCATGTTTACCATGTTGTCACTCAGGAGCAGTGCAGTGGGGTTGGGCGGGATGGCACCAACACTGATGATGTCAAATCCTTCATGCAGCGTTCCACGGTCGATAATCTTGTTCAAGTCGGTTTCCTTGCCAGACAGGTAGGCAGAAACACCCTTACCGCTTTGAACACCCACGTACTCAGAGAACTTACCTTTACGCAAGTCAAGGTCGACTACAATCACCTTCTTATTCACAAAGGTGTAAGCCAATGCGAGGTTCACAGCCACGAAACTCTTACCCTCACCGGACATGGTTGAGGTGAACTGAATAACAGTTCCGAGTCCGGACTTATTCTGCGACGTGACGAAGTCTAGGTTGTTACGCAGGATACGGAATGCCTCGTTCATGCGGTCATTGGATGTCTCGTTAACTACAATCTCGCCTGTGATATTGGCTTTCTTGGCAGGCAGCTCACCCAAGATGGGAATGTCACATACCTCTTCAACTTCTCGACGGGTATGGATGGTCTTGTCGAGTGAGAAGTACCAGAATACACCGTAGAGCACAAATGCGGGAATCAGCAGACCGATAATCATACCCGTCAGCACGATACGTGACAATGGTGCCGTAATTGGTGCATATCGGGGAATAGCAGGTTCCATGACCTTTGCGTTCGGCTCGGTGATGGCCATCTGCAACGCATTTTCCTCACGTTTGTTAAGAAGATACAGATAAAGTTGCTCTTTAATCTTCTGTTGACGAGTAACCTCAGTAATGGCTTTTTCATGTTGAGGGTTGGCCGTCATGCTGGATTGAGCCTGGCTCTGCAAACGCTGGGCTTGGTTTTGCCTCGTGCGCAGGGTGGTCAAGTAGTTATCCAAACTATTGAGTATGTGCTTCTTCTGGATAGACAGTGATTTCTCGAGTTCTTTCATGACGGGATTCTCAGCACTCGAGGTGGTAGCGATTTTCTGATACTCTTGTATAGCTTGGTTGTATTGATTAATCTGACCGGCTATACCAGCATTGTTCATGCCTGGGTTAGCAGGAATAAGCTCTCCATTGCTCATCGTGGAGATAAAGTGGCGAATCTGAGAAACCAATGTCATCTCTAGACCTACGTCTTCAGTTTGACTAATCTGTGACATGGTATGGCCGGGACTACCAAGCATAATAGAGTTGGCTGAACTGGCTGTCAAGACAGCCACCTCATTATCCACACCGCTAAGGTCCTTTGAAAGGTCAGCCACACGTTCGGCAATGAAGGCCTCTGTGCTACGTGCAACCTGGTTCATGTCATTGATACCCTCTTGGTTGTAGGCGATAACCAAGGCGTTCAAGATATCGGCACACATTTCAGCGTTCTGACCTCTTGTAGCAAGATTGAGAATATCGCTATGGGAGTCTGCCATCTCGACTACAATATTTGCAGCAAGAGACCTTGCCATCGAGGTCGGATTGGTAACTTGTACGATGACAGAGTTATCAATGTAGCTCTCACTGAATTTATCAGTTTTGGCAATGGCAATAGGTCCATATTCGGTATTTACATTCTTGCCGAAATGGGCTTTCTTCCATGGTCCGTTGTTTACCTTGAACTCATAATCATCAGCGCTCTTAGGCACAATGGTAAGAGAAAAAGCGCTCTCCACTTCCCTGAGCGGGGTGACTTGAACGGGAGTGTTCTTGTAGATGTTCACGTCACGCAGGAACTGATGACCGAAATACTGCACATTTAGGCCTAGTGAGTTCACGACAATTTCCATCACCCTTGTTGACTTGAGCTTATAGGGCTCATTGGGGATGTAGTTGACGGTATTCAGTCCCAGGTCGCTAAATGTCATTGAGGGAGTACCTTGGGCACTGTCTTTAGACCTGATTAGGATTGAACACTTTGACAAATAGAACTGAGGCTGTGTCATCGCATAAAGATATGCGATACATGCACATACAATCATGGACAGAATGAACCAATACCAGTTGTAGGCACACGCCATGAACAGTCGGTCCCACTTAATACCAGTGCGCGCACGTTTTTTCTTTTTCTCTTCGGCAGCCTTTTTGGCGGCCAAATCTTCTTGAATTATTTGTTGCATATTAAGCTAATATTTGTTCTGTGTTTTGGAAGAACAGGCTTATTACAATAAAGCACTGTTCCCGATGATGCATAATTTGCTGCAAATTTAGTGTAAATCAGCCGAATCGGCAAATGATAATTGGATAAAAAATATTAATCTTTTTTCCCTAACGAAAGATGAAATGCATGCCGTTGCACAAAATGGGCGGTCGCCATAGCGACCGCCCTGATGTGTCTAAGGTAGTAAAGTGTAGAAAATCAGTCGATTTCCTCGTCTGCCTCATAACCGCCCATCTCGCGGATGGCGTTCTTGAGCATCACGTGCTGCTGGAAGAGGTGGTTAACGGGAATCTCGTTCTTAGTGTAGTCGTGCATCGGGCTCTTGAGGAAGAAGCTCAGGAAGCGCTGAGTGCCATAGCGGCCGGCGCGACGAGCCAGGTCGATGAGCAGACACAGGTCAAGGCACAAGGGTGCTGCAAGGATAGAGTCGCGGCACAGGAAGTTGATCTTGATCTGCATGGGATAGCCCATCCAGCCAAAGATGTCGATGTTGTCCCAGCCCTCCTTGTTGTCGTTGCGGGGCGGGTAGTAGTTGATGCGTACCTTGTGGAAGTAGTCGTTGTACAGGTCTGGCTGATCGTCAGCAACGAGGATGGACTCGAGGGTCGAGAGCTTGCTGACCTCCTTGGTGCGGAAGTTGGCGGGCTCATCGAGCACGAGACCGTCACGGTTACCCAGGATGTTGGTTGAGAACCAACCGCTCAGGCCGAGCATGCGGGCGCCAATGATAGGAGCGAAACCGCTCTTAACCAGGGTCTGGCCAGTCTTGAAGTCCTTACCGGCAATCGGCATTTGGGTCTTCTCAGCGAGTTCCCACATGGCGGGAATGTCAACGGTGGTATTGGGAGCACCCATGATGAAGGGGCATCCTTCGGTCAGCGCTGCATAAGCATAGCACATCGAGGGGGCAATCTTGTCAACAACATTGTCCTTCATAGCCTGCTCCAGGGCAGCTACAGTGCCATGATACTTCATGTCGGGCTCGACATAAATCTCGGTCGAAGCGGCCCACAGAACTACAACGCGGTCAACACCGGTCTCCTTCTTGAAGTTGCGGATGTCCTCGCGAACCTGCTCGGTCATATCCCAGCGGTCCTTGCACTGCTTCACGTTGTCACCGTCCAGACGCTTTGCATAGTTCTTGTCGAAGGCAGCCTTCATGGGCTTAATCTTCAGCAACTCGTCCTTAACGGGCTCAATGTCCTTCTCTTTCAGAACCTCGGCGTTGATAGCGCTCTCATAAGCGTTAGCGGGGAACACATCCCATGCTGCAAATACCAGGTCATCGAGGGTGGGCATCGAGACGATATCTTTGTAATGTAAGTACTTTTTGTTCTCGCCTTTACCAATGCGAATCTTGTCGTACTGTGTCATGCTGCCGACGGGCTTTGCAAGACCCTTGCGAGCCATCATCACACCAGTCATGAACGTGGTGCTCACGGCACCTAATCCTACTACCATAATACCTAACTTGCCGGTAGCGGGCTTAACAATTTCTTTTGCCATAATGTTTTATTACAGTTAATGTTACTTGTTTTCTAAATTTAAAAAACTGATGCCCAAACCTTGGACATTGTTATTGACGGGAGTTGCCCGTGACAAAAACGGCGCTAAATTACAGCCTTTTTTTGAATTGAAAAATAAAAGAGTTTGTAAATTAAGTTTAAAATCTTTAATAATCGGCCTTATTTCATAAAAAATGTAGATTTTTGCCGACGAATTGGTAGATTGTGTTAATGAAATATAATGCTACCCTTGACGTGAATTGCCGTATATTGGTCAATTTTTTTGCTCTTATCACCCGTCATGGGCTCTAATAACATTTTTTTGCGTTACAGCGGTTGCTCAAGATGCGAGAAAGGCTTCGGCGGTAGCAATGTCGTCGGCATGGTCGACATCCACGATTTTGTCGATGCTGTATGCCTGCAGGTTGAAATCTGCTTCAACGAGGGCACGCTGGAAATTGCGCATGCGGCTGATACCTTGCTCAATGCACTTGTCGAGCACTACAAAGGCTTTGTCGGTCATCGCATAGATGCCACCTGACACATATTTGGAGCCATGCCAAGGTTTGTCACGGAATGCGGTGATGCCCATCTCTTCATCAACGTCAACCCAGAGGGGCTTCTCGTCATCGACAAATGGTGTAACTGCCCACATGCCGTCATGCTGTTCATCGTCTTCAAATGCCTCGATGTACCCCCTGAAGTCTTCCTCACGGAAGATGGTATCCACAGTGGTGAGACAGAATTTGCCTTTGGGTATCACGCGGCTCAAGTGCCACAGGCTGTGCATCGAGCTGGGCGTGGTTTTAACGACAAGGTTCAATGGAACCGGCAATTCAAGGCTCTCAAGGTACTCGCGCACCTCGGTCATGTGCTCGTTGACGATGATGCTGATGCTTTCAGCATTGGAGCGAAGCATGATGTTGATCAGGCGCCCAATCATGGGCTCGCCCTGTAGTTCAACCAACGGCTTGGGCTTGGCAACGCCTTCCTGTGCCAGACGTGAACCTTCTCCTGCAGCTATTATCGCATAATTCATTTGAAAAATCAGAGTTTTATATAATGTGTAATCTATAGTTGTTTGTGTTGATTCAAAATATGGAAGACTTTTATAAAGAATTCAGCCAATCCAGCACCTGGGTAACCCGCGTAATGGTGTGTGGATGTGTCTGCTGGTCCTCCTCGTCAGTCCAGCCCTTGCCTTTGAGCCACAAAACGTGGCATCCAATTTGCTCGGCTGGCTCGATATCCTTGCGCAGGCTGTCGCCCACGACGAGCACTTCTTCGGGATTCAATTCAAGCGCGTCGACGCCCAGACGGAATAGGGTAGGGTTGGGTTTGCGTATTCCGACCACAGCACTCTCGATAATGCCCTTGAACAGATGGCGGATGCCATAGTTTCGCAGCACTTCGTCAATATTGCCATAGAAGTTGCTGACGAGCATCATGGGATATTTCTCGTGAAGTTCTTCCAGCATGGGACGGGCTTCGTCGATGCATCCACGGGCTGCATTGTCACAATAGGCAGCAATCTCTTTCACCCAACGGTCGCGGGTCGTCTCATCAGGTTGTTGAGGCAGGTAGCTGATTTCAATAGCTACCTTTTTCAGCAACAGGACATGGAAATCATCCTGAGGCAGGATGATGCGCTCACGTGCCAGGGAGCGTTCTCCCTCGACATAAGCGGTGCGGAAAGTCTGCTTGTCAATCGGGACACCGGCCTGTTGATAGCCTTGCCACAGCACTTCACTCCAGTGAACTCCGCGGCTGTCGAGCGTCCCGCCGTAATCAAAGATGATTCCTTTTATCATTTTTATATTATAGATGGTCAGTCGAACTCCTAACTCCTAACTTCTAACTCCTAACTGAATTATTCGCCCTTGGTGAGGTCGAGTTTCACGTTGTCGCGGCCACGGTCCTGGAAGAGTTTGGGCAGCGGGTTCTGGCGGGCTTCGTCATAGCGGATGCGGTTGCGGTACACATCGATGGCGGTGTAGATGGCATGACGCATCGAAGACTCGTTGGCGATGCCTTGTCCGGCAATGTCATAGCCTGTGCCGTGGTCCGGGCTGGTACGCACGATGGGCAGTCCGGCGGTGAAGTTTACGCCCTCATCCATAGCGATGGTTTTGAACGGAGCCAAACCCTGGTCATGGTACATGGCAAGCACGGCATCGAAACGGCGGTACTGGCGCGCACCGAAGAAGCCGTCGGCAGCGTAGGGGCCGAAACACTGAATGCCGTCCTCGTCGAGCGCTTGCTGGATGGCAGGTATAATGATGTCGCGTTCTTCATTGCCCAGGATGCCGTTCTCGCCAGCATGGGGGTTGAGCGACAGGACAGCGATGCGGGGACCGTCGATGTTGAAGTCGCGCTTGAGCGACATGTTGAGCAGGCGCAGTTTCTCGAGAATGCCGTCAATGGTGATGGCGGCGGGAACTTGAGTCATCTGCAAGTGGGTCGTCACGAGTGCTACACGCAGATTGCCTGTACACATTAACATCAATGCTTTCTCGCCATCTCCGGCAGCACTTTCGAGGTATTCGGTATGTCCAGGGAAGTGGAATTGGTCGCTCTGGATGTTCTCCTTGCTGATGGGTGCGGTGACAAGCACGTCGATGAGTCCTGACTTGAGATCTCGCACTGCGGCTTCAAGTGCCAGAAAAGCGGCTAAGCCGGCTTGCTTGCTGGGCTGACCCAGTTCAATCTTTATATCCTGGTCGATGCAATCCACCAGATTGGGCATGTTGTCTTTAATGCTTTTGGCGCTTTTGGTGTGGTTGATTTGGAAGCCGGGCAGATTGCATGCGTTGCGGTGGTAGCTGACCGTCTTGCTTGAGCCATACAGCACGGGGATACACAGGTCCATCATTTCAGGAACACCTACTGCTTTCAGAGCCACTTCTATGCCGATGCCATTGGTGTCACCCAGTGTAATTCCCACTTTGAGACGTTTATTGTTTTCTTCGCTCATATTGTGTGATTTGTATCTTTTTTTATTAGTAGTTTCAGTTATAAACGACAAAAGTAGTAAAAAGTTGCTACTCATGATGCACTTTTGATTGTTTTTTTAGTTTGCTCGACTTGCAAGTTTATGGCCATTAACGTGTATAGCATGATATTTTTTTATACTTTTGTGGCCGAGAATGCGACAAAACGCTTGTTATTAATAAAGAAACCTTCAATGACTAATCAGTTATGCTGCGCACGACTGCGCATCGTCATGATATTACTGCTTGCCTGCTCTTTCGGGGTGGGCAACGCACAATTCGTGCGCACTTCCTATTTCATGGACGGTGCGCAATACCGCTTGCAGTTGAACCCCGCATTGGCGCCCACGCGCGGTTACATTCATCTGCCCGGTGTGAGCCGTGCTGACGCCTCGCTGCGTTCCAATGCACTCGGGGCTGAAGATATCTACAATCTGTTCAAGAATGCCGATGATGCCGATTTCTTTACCACCGACAAATTCTTCAATAAGCTGAAAGAATATAATAAGGCCAATGCCAGCACTGGTACAGACCTGTTCGCCGTTGGCAAGTGGCATGGCAATGGATTTATCTCGGTCAACATCGGTTTGAGGGTTGACGGCAATATGACCGTTTCCAGGGAACTGTTCAGTTTCATGCGTGACATGAAGGGCATTAACAGCAACGACTATGCCGACTATGCGCGTCATTTGCAAGGCGAGGAACTCAACTTCAATGCCTATTCCGAGGTCGGCGTGGGTTATACACGCTTGATAGGCGATAGGCTTAGCGTCGGCGGCCGTGTAAAAGGTTTGCTGGGACTGGGCAATGTGAAATTCAAAATCAACAACGCGTCAGTCAAGACCAATTTGCAAGGCGTCGGTCCTGACTTCAACTGGTCGGCCGCCGAGCCCGATGAGCTTCTTGATGCAACGGGCACTGCTCAAATCGATGTGGATGCCGATTTGGTGGCTTCCTGTCACGGTTTGGAACTGAAAACCAACACTGACGGATATATTGATAAAATCAAATACAATACCAACAAGATGGGTATCGCTGGTTTTGGTGCTGCATTTGATTTGGGTGTTGCAATGAAAGTCACAGATGAATTCTCGTTGTCGGCTGCTATCACCGATTTGGGTTTCATCAAGTGGACCAAAGGCTCTACCCAGAAGGCGCATTCCAACACTTCGGACCTGAATTACGACAGCAGCAATCCTGGCGATATCGAGCGATTTGCCAATGTCGTGGGGTCGAGCAAGGCATTGAATCTGGACATGGTCAGGCTCGTTCCTGATAACACCGACATCAAGTCGAGGCAGAGCATGCTGGCATCCACGCTTGCCTTGGGTGCCGAATACCGCCTTGTAAATGACAAGTTGAGTTTGGGAGCCTTGTTCACCAATCGCTTCAACAAGCCCGACAATGATAGCGAACTGACCTTCTCGGTGGGTGTACATCCTTCGAGCTTGCTCGACTTTGCTGTCAGCTACTCGCCCGTTATGTGTGGCGGTAATTCATTTGGACTGGCCATGAAACTGGGTCCTTTGTTTGTAGGGACCGATTATATGTTCATGGGCAAGAACACCAAGTGCTGCAATGTCCTGGTGGGCCTTTCTATCCCTCTTGACACGCGGGATGATTAATCTTGACACAACTTCTTGGTTATGATAAAACGGGGGCGACATCGCCCCCGTTATTACGGACAAAAGTTTGCTGTTTGATTCTTAACGATAGCAAAGGAACGGACTTAACCTGTACTCAAGGTTACTTCCTGATTTCCTTGCTGGTTCGCGTCGAACCGTCGCTCATCTGACGAACGATGATGTTCAGGCCCGATATTGGTGAGCTGTGCTCAGCTCCGCTGGCATCGTAGTAGCGCTCGCTCACAACAATGGGTGCTCCCAAAGCATCGGCTTGCGTCTCTTCTATCGAAGTGGGTTCACCGGGTGGTTGCCATGCCAAACCGAAAGCTGACCCGCCGTCTCGCGTTGAATTTGGACGGCCGTCATCATACAGGTACTCGATGTAGTTGCGTTCTGAGTCATACATCTTGATGACCGCAACCTTGCCATAAATCTTGTCGGTGTCAATCTCAGCGTCGGGCCCATAGACGATATCAGCCCTCCTGGGAGCATGGTTACCCTGGTCGCTGTCACGCGTGCTCACATAGGGACCTGCAGCGTTGACGGTGAAGCTGATGACCTTTTCGGGGTCAAAACCATCGTCCTCAAGCTGCCTCATGTAACCATTGCTGTTGGTACCCGCAATGGTGTCTTGTCCGCACTTGTGGCCAAGGAAGGTGTCATTGCCGTTAAGTGCATCACCTGCATTCTTCACCAGTTGCAGATAATACATCGAGCAGGTGATGATATTTTTATCTTCATCAAGTCCCTTCCATCGCGACAGCTCGCCCATGAACACACCCCTGACGTTGTGGTAGCAGTTGTACTCCGTTATGTTCGGGCAACCGTTCAGGTCGATGCCGTTGATGTGGTTATAGCTGTAGGTGAGGGTGTGCAGGCCGTCATTGTCATTCAGGCCGTCCATGCAGTACAGGTCATTGTTGTCGGCCCTGACGACTTGCAGCGCATTGCTGCCGAAATGCAGGTCGGCAATACTGTTCTTGCCGGGCTCACTCATGCTGGTAGGCACCTGTCGCGGCATCTCGAAGCCGTAGTTGTTGAAGGTGTTCCATCCGGCTGAGATGCTGTCCATGTTACTGCAATCGAAATAGGTGAGCTGGGTGTTCTTGCTCATATCAAGGTCTCGAATCATGCAGTTGCGCAGGTCAAACCACTTGAGCCCGGTGTTCGCCGTCACATTGAGCGCATCCAATTGGGGATTCTGCCAAATCTTGAGCGTGTCGAGATGAGTGGTGGCATTATTGGTGAATACCCGTAGGTTGGAGTTGGATACCCATGCCGAAATCAGCTCGGGGTTGTTATTGAGGCACATGCCGTCGTCTCCCAGAGCATCGCCCAGCGCTTTGTCGTTATAGGCGTGCAGGTAGTTGAGCTTGACGTTATGGCTCAAGTCCAGCTTGTTGAACACATCATTATCGTTGACCCAGACGAGGCGCAGCGAGTCGGCATCGGTGGGGAAGCCGAATTCGCTATCGACAGCGGGTTTGCTGTAAGCCAGGTTGTCAAAGCCGCGGATTTCGGGCAGTTTTGGGTCATGGTGGCAATAGACCTCGGTCAGCGCGTTGCTGTTGTCAAGCAATACGGTTGTCAGTTCTGGCCTGTTGTGGGCGCGGATGCTGCGCAGACCGCTCCACGGTGTAGTCTCCGCACCGGTATAGACACCGCCTTTTCGGGCTCCGTTCATTGTAATGGTTTTCTCTTTGGTCTGGCCGGAGCTGGTGTCATAGTATCTTTGACGGACAGTAGCTGGGATGCCGACGGTATTGCCCGTTTCCGGGTCAAAGCCGCGTTGCTTGAAGGCGCATTCGGTGGCATCGATATAGGTGATGTTGTCAACGGTCTGAACATTGACATGGTGAATCGGGTTGCCCTTGACGATAAGGGTATCAATATGGGGCGAATAAACGCCGATAGAGTCAAAATCAGAGTAGGACAGATTGACGTAGTGCAGCTTGGTGCATAGCGTATTGGTCAAGAAGTTAATCGAACCCTGCATAGTGGTCACATCGGCTCCGCGCATTCCGATGATGGAAAGTCGCTCCAGTGACTTGAGTGCGTCGGTCAACACCTCGCCATCACGTTTCTTCTTGCCGTACTGGGTGCCGATACCCATCGAGCGCATGCCATTGTAGTTGGCATATAAGTACTTGAGTTCAGGCAAATCCTGAATCCAGATATAGCGGGCATTGGAAACGTGGCAATGGGTCAACGCTGTCTGTTCGATACCAGTATAACTGAAATCAAGATATTCCAGCTTGTTGTTGTCGAGCAGGTCAAGAATGTAGAGGCCGGTCGTGTCATTGTAGTCCAGGGTGTAGTATTCCTGGTCGTAAGCCTCCTGCCTGCCAGGGTACTTGGGCGTGAGCTCTACTAACCACAGGTATTTCTTGTAGTCAGGGAATTCGCGGTTGAAGGAGTTGTTGGCAGGAATCGATTCTCTGTAGGCTTTACCCTTGTCTTGCGACGTGGTGTAGCGCTTAATCGTGCGGTTGTGGCTCACGTCAAGGTAACGCAGCTCGGGATTCTTGTGCAGATAGACAGAATCCTTCAACTGGCAGTAGCTCAAGTCAAGGTATTTTAGGTTGGGCAACTGCTCCAGCGAGGCGCTGTCGGGCATTGCTGCCATCGTGGGCCAATAAGCCTTATAATTGTAGTTTTGAGGCTCTGTTAGTGAGTAAACGGCTTTGTATTTTGTCGGATTGTCCTGTATCTTAATCAGGGTGCAGTACTCGGTGACACCACCAGCCACCTGGGTCAGGTTCCTGAAAGTGTAGAACTTGTTGTAGCTTCCCTTTATCGTGTCGATGGGCACACCGTTGAGCGAACTGTTGTTGCCGATGCGCTGGAAATAGTTGGGTTGCTCGGCGGTGCCGCTGATGTCCATATAGGTCAGCGCTGTGTTGCCCAGCAGGTACAGTCCGCTGCCGTCACGCATCACGGTATCGGCAGCCATGGTGGTGATGCCGGGGTTGTGATGCATTTCCAGGCGGGTCATGTTGGGATTTTTACCAATCATGAGCGCTGTGAGTCCATCGGGCAGGCTGGGTGCGTTGAAGCTGGTAAAGCCGTTGTCGCTCAGGTCTAGACCAGTCAGTCCGGCACAATCACTCTCATTGAGGGTTAATGGGCCACCCGTGAAACCGCTGTTTTTCTCCAGATAGAGGAACTTGATGTTGTCAAGTCCCCAAGCGGTGGCATTGTCCAGAGCCTCGCTCACCGAGCCATAGCCGTTGTTGTTCAGTTTCAAGCCGGTGAGGGCAGGGCAGTTGGTGGCGTCGATGCTGAGGTCGGTGCGAGGCAGTGAGCAGTTGACCAGGGCGAGCATGGTCATTCCTGTGTTATCGTGCAGGTCCAGTGTTTGCAGGCTGCTGTTGTTAGTAATTCTCAGATAACCCACATCAGGATTCTCGCCGTAGAGTAATGTCTTCAGATTTTTCAGGTTGTCAAATTTGGGGACATAATTCGGACCGGCAGTCGAGATGTTGCAATTGGTCACATCCAGATAGGTCATGTTTGCCTGGGCTTCAATTCCGTCGTTGGACCATCCCAGATGGGTGTCATTGGTCAGAATCAAAGTGTCCAGACAGGTGACGTGGTAGGTGTCCTTTAGGGCACGGAGCGATGTCATTGACGAGCAGTCAGCCAAGTTAAGATAACGCAGCGTCGCCAAATCGGTGGGCAACTGGATGTAGCCATCGGTGGGGTCACCGTCATTCAAACCTGCGTAGGCCGAGAAACCGGTCAAATGAGTGCCCGACGCATCCAGGTGTTGCAAATTGGTACAATAACGCAGATAAATGTTGGACAGTTGTGTACACCCGCTCACGTCAAGCCATTTGAGCGTTGTCAGGTTGTGTTTCAGCACGATGCGGTATTGTTGGGAACTCGTCAGACTGCTCTTTGAACGGAAACCTTTGAGTTTGGGCAGGCCTGCTGCTTTAAGCACCTCGAGGTTGGCAGCCGCTGGCAGGAAGATGCGGTCCATGTTGGTGCAATAGCTCACATCAACGTACTTGAGGCTTGACATATAGTTGCCAGGGGTGCCCCAATAGTCGAAGTTGGTGCAGTGGTGCATGACCAGTGTTTCCAGGTTGGTCAGGTTTTGAAGATTGGCGCTGCCATAGAAATTGGCATTCCTGGAAATGTCCAGATAAGTGATGTTGGCGTTATTGTTATTAATAACAATACCGGGACCTGACACATTTGTCACGTTGCTGGTGCCTGTTGTAGCCGCCAGCGTAATCAGGTTGCAGTTGCTGGCCTTGAGCGTTGTCAGCGCCCTCAATGTGGTCAGGTTGGCTCCAGTCGCCAGTGTGGGGTTGTCGCTGATGTCAAGGGTAGTGAGGCCTGTCAATAGCTGCAAGCCTGTAAGTTCGGTGATGTCTTTGCCTGAGACATCGAGTGTGGTGAGAGTAGTCTCGTCAATCACTCCATTTTGAGCGTAAGGCTCCAACGCTGCCCTGAAATTGTTGTCAGGGAAGTTTGTCGAGTTGAGCGTCACGCTCGCCTCTGCATAGCTGAGCGCTAAGAATGCCAGCAGCAGGGCAAAGCATGTCCTTAAAAATAGCAGTTTTTTCATAATTAGTAATAAATATGATGTTGATAACTTATTGTGCTATAATACGGTTATGAATACGGCAGCAAATATAGGTTTTTTTTGCAAAACCAGCAATAATCAATTAAAAAAAGGAAAAATATGAAGGTTTGGTGTACTCAGTTCTATTTTTGTACGGCAACAAGAACGATGACTACCATTGCCCGAGTTGTCAAATGGCAATGGCAAAACAAATGATAGCCCTTTCATCATCCATTGATGAGGATGAAGGGGCTATCTGATATGGCTTTAATAGATGTAATGTTAATTCTCTGGCTGTGAATCACTCGCCGCAGTAGGTGCCCATGAAGAAAATGGAGCGGGTGCTGTTCTCGACAATGTAATAGACAAAGGGACGCGTGGCGTGGAAGTCCACTTGCTGGTATTGTGGAGGGGGGGGAGCAGCAGCCTCACCCATTTGGGCGATGGTTACAGCCGATGCCTTGGTACCCTCCTCGTTGACCTCGATTTTGGCCTTCTGCTTCATCATCGACACATAGAGGTTGCGGTTAAGTTCCATATTGGGGTCCTCGGCAAAACCGTAGGCGACCTGGGCCATATTGGGAAATTCGGCATAATAGGGATTGAAGGCCCGAATCATACCCATCGCCGGGAGCACCTTGTCGAGCATGGTCTCGCTGCTAGTGGTGAAGCGTGGCATCAGGATATCCACCTCATGGGGATTCATGACGAACAGTTGCTGCTGGACTGCGTCGGCCGAGATACCCTGGATGACGTCGTCCACGGTCTTCCCCTCGACTGGCAGTAGGACATACATGCTGTAACCATTGCTTCCGTAGGGCAGGCAAAGCATCTCGCACAGGTCGTTCTTGCCATAGGCAGCCAGCGCTTTGCGATGCATTTGTTTGCGCTTGTATGTCGTGCCGTCGGTCATGGTGAAGTCCATGTCGCGGGTGTCCTTGGGGTCAAATTTCTCGGTCCACGTCGCCTTGAAGTAGATGGCGTTCAACAGATACATCGCGGCATCGGCATTGAGCTCGTCAAGGATGGTGGGTATCATGCCGTCGGTGTTCTTCTTGCACCAGCTGTTGATTTTGTCCAGGCTGCTGCTCTTGTTGAAGTCCAACGCCTCGATTTGGGCATCGTAGTAATTCTGCATGTCGGTCTTGAACCGCGGCACGAGGGTGAGTCCCAGGGCCGAGTTCACGTCGATGCAGTTGGCAATCTGGACGGTCACGCTGGGGTCAACCAGTGGAGCCTCGTCAATCATCTTCTTGCAATACTCGTTGATTTCCTGGACGGAGCTGCCCAGCCCCAGGACGTCGGTGATTTGCTGGCGCGTCTGGCCGTCAGCACCCGTGTTGAGCATACCTAGCACGTAGGTCACGCTGATGGGCGACACAATGATGCTGCCGTTACCGTCTTTCTGCTCGTTGATGGTGCGGAACAATCGGCATGCAAACTCGTTGTTGTTATCCCTCATCTGCTGCTGCTCGACAGTGAGGGTGATAGGTCTTAACTTGGGGAGCATGTCAACCACGTCCTCCCCATTGTCGCTGCATGACGTGAGCACGCCCAGCAGCATGCACGCCATCAGGATAGGTTTCCAGAAATACTTCATAGTCTTGTCAATTAATTAATCGTTGTAATTAGGTGCTTCTGCCATTTAAACTGCCATCATGCTATAATCTTGCATGGCTAGGCGAGATAAATTATGATAGCCTTGCACCCAATCAATGGCAAAGATAGCCTTTTTCTCAGAAAACTGGAAATACTACTCCAGTGTGAACCTCAATCCGCCATTGAAGTTAATGTTCCACTGATGCTCCTTGTAATAATTGGCGACATCGCTCCCGTTGTTGAAGTAGTAGCGGGCTGTGGGCTCCACATAGATGCCTAAGCCATGCACTAGGTCGAGTTGAATGCCAGGACCTATTAGTGCCGAGAATTGAACGTGGTCTTTCCCGATACTCAGGGCGTTGGTTTGGGTGGACTCTTTAAGCGTTGCCTTGACGTTGAAGTCGGCTTGCACACCACCGACGGCATAGACGCTGAATCGTTTGTACCCCCAGATGGTATAGGTAGCACCAAGCGGGATACCCAGATAGTGCAAGGTCTGTTCACGATGCTTGCGCGATGAGTTAAAATCCGATTTGAGCCGCGTATAGACCAGGCCGCTTGTCAACGCCAGGCGGTTGGTCAGCGGCAGACGCACACTCAGTCCCATGGACATCGGCGCATGATGGTTAGCACTATAGATATCCTCGGAATAATAAATGTCGTCCGAATAATCTGCTTTGGGATAGCCTATCGCTTCATACTCGTAGGCATAGTCCTTGCTGGACGGCCAATTCGGCTTGACGCTATTTGACGCATACAGGCCCACAGTAATGCCCGCCTTTTTGAACTTCGGCAGGATAGACTGATGCGGCACATTAGTGGTTGGAGACTCCTTGACGTGACTTCCGTTGCGTCGTTCAATAGGTTGTCGGGCTTGTTCTGTCGGTGGCTCGACAGGTGTTGTCTCGCTTGCCTCTTGAACAATCTGCTCTTTCTTCTCGTTTTCGGCAGCTTGGGCAATGACATTTCTGTCATCGGCAGTTGGCGACGATTTCAAGGCTGCAGCCGGTTGTGATGCTCGAGTTGTGGTTGCCGGCTCATCAATTACACAATCTGCTTCCTCGTTTTGAGCCAGCAGTTCATGAGTGATTTCAGGCTCGTGGGTGTTGCCTGTTGTTTCTGTTGATGATGTGGCTGGACCTTCTAGCGTGTTGTCGTTGTGCCACAATAGGCTGCCGATACCGATGACTGCCAGCACCAATGCGGCTGCGGCTGCATATCGCGGCCATGCCGTCATCGGGCGACGCCTTGCCTGCTGTTCGGGCAAATGCTTCTCGATGTCCTGCCACAGGTCGTCAGGGACGGGCTCTTGGTGCCTGTCCATCATGGCTTGCAGCTGTTTTATCCAGTCGTTGTCAGTCATCGTGGTCTTGTTGATATTGGTGAATCATCTTGGCCAGCAGTCGCTTGGCTCTCAGCAGTTGTGACGCCGAGGAATTCTCCTTGATGCCCAGCGATTGGGCGATTTCCTTGTGGCTCTTGTGCTCAAACACGTATTGGTTGAACACCATGCGGTATCCCGTGGGCAACGAGGCTATCATGCGGTTGATTTCCTCGGGTGGAATACCGGATAGATTGGGTGGCTCCTCATCAGCAATGTCCATGTCATTCTCTTCGAGGAAGGTCATTTTGGTCTGCCGTTTCAACTGGTTGATGGACTCGTTGGCGACAATCCGCGTCATCCAGGCTCGCAGGGAACCGTCACCTCGATAGTCAAAGTCGCTGATTCGGGTAAATGCTTTCAGGAAGCAGTCCTGCAACACGTCGCGGCACCTGTCGTCCTCGCCAAGATAACGCCGCGCAGTGGCCATAGCCGAGCCTGCCAGCAGGTCATACATTGCGCGCATGGCCTTCCGGTCCCTGTTTTTGACTCCGTTGACAATCTCTTGTTCGGTCACTTGGCGTTTTCTCTTTCAATACTTAAACATTAAGGTACCCACAATCTTGCATTCGTTGGCAGAAAAAAAAGAAAAAACGTCGAGTTTGTCAAGCGTGATGGTGAGGCCACGGCCTCGTCAAGAATTTCGTTCAATCCTGGTATCAAATTCACATTGCCAGGAGCGAAATCCAAGAATGCCATCGTGACGTGGTAATCTTAAAATACGTGGGATTTGAGTAATTTGGTCGGTGTTTCTTTAAGGGAGAATTCCATGAAAAAGATGTCTTGACGAAGCCAGGTATAAGCACAGTACAGATGGCCGTTAGAGCCTTGGATAATGGCAGGATAAGATAATTCCGCTTTAGAATCGCTGGTTTCGTCTATTTCTGTAATCTCATACCAGTTCTCACCATCATTGCTCATTGCGATGGCCAGAGGTGTGCGCGGCCCCATCTCTTCTCCAGCTTTGACCGAAACAGGGTTATAAATCAGGACGTGTCGACCGTCGTTAAGGGTGACAGCGTCGATACCGCTATTGTTGTTAGGCAGGTCGGTTAGCGTGACCTCACTCCAGGTCTCACCTCCGTCATGGCTGGTGGTTGTCGCGATGCGGCCGTTCTTGGTGCGGCACAGCGCTTTGAGCGAGCCGTCGGACATTTGGAGCAGCGCAGGCTGGATGCACATGATTTCCTTGGGACTAGCATCACGCTTGTCCATGTCCATCGTGGTGAGCGCTTTGGCGGCCTTGACGGGACCCACCTTGTGCCACTCGTTGGTACTCAGGTCCAATATCTCAAAATGAATGCGCCAGCCGTCTTTCTCGGTGCTTGAGGGACACAAGAGCCTGTCGCCCAACAATAAAGGTTTGTTCTTGATGGGTCCAAGGAAACCCTCGGGTAGCGGTTCACGCGGCGACCAGGTCTTGCCGCCGTCACGCGATTTAGTGAGCCATCCTGTCCAGTCGGCAACGCAGGAACCAATCTTGAAGAAGAGCCACAGCTCGCCATTAGGCATCTGTTGCAGCACCGGGTTGTAGCAGGCCTTGCGCAAGGTATCGCTTAGGACACCATCAGCAGCAATAAAAGGCTCAGTCCACGTGAATTCGCCCTTGGGCAAACGGGTCACCCAAATGCACACATCTTCACAACCCTCGTAGCTGCCCCCAAAGCAAGCCACTACTAGGTCGCCATTATCGGTCTCGGCTATCGTTGAGGCATGACACGACTTAATCGGCGCATCCTTGAACAGATAGGCGTGGTCATGCCATGCCAAAAACAACCCTTGCCCTGAGACGGTAAGGGTTGCTATAAGGGTCAATAAGAATGCAAAGGCTCTTATCTTCATGAGTCAGGTCGTTGAAGCCTAATTCTTAGCGACGTTTCTTGGCAGCCTTCTTTGTCGTGGCGGCTTTTTTGTTGCTGCTGGATGTGGACTTCGCCTGGTCAAGACCCATCTGGATGTTCTTGATGAGGGCCTCGCTGGTGTAGGTAGCACCGGTGGCGATGTCTGGTTTGAGCTTCTTGGCTTCGGCGACAGTCTTGCCGATGTACTGCGGTAACACCTTCTGGGTGGCACGCTTCAGATAGCCGGGTGACTCCTGGTTTTGAAGCACTTCGATGTCCTCAATCACACCGTTCTTAATTTTGATGTTGAGCGGGGTAGTGCCGTTGTATCCAATCACTTTCTTGGCGATGTCGCCAGTATAGATGACCTGGGTAGTGCTGGCTGTGGCCTTACGGCTCTTTGCCGACTTCTTGGTGCGGGCATCGAGCGATGCAGTGCCTGCAACGAGCAGCATGATGGCTGCAATGATTAATGTTTTTTTCATATCTCTTGCTTTATATCCTATTCTTACTTTAGATGGAAGAATCTTCAAAAAGTTTAATAAAAACCTTAGCGCCTTAGCGTGAGGCAATGCGGATGCCAACTCTAAACCTTAGCGCCTTAGCGCCTTAGCGTGAGGGAGGGCGTCAGGATGTGAGTAACTCCTGGGCTAGGGCAAGCGTCTCTGGTTTGCCGATGTCAAGCCACTGGTAGTCGCTGTCGGGATGATAACCGTGGATGAGGTGATGGCCGCACATGTTGATGTAGAACGGGACGATAGAGAATTTGTCCTCACCATTTTTCCTGTGGAATCGTTCCAATTCAGGGAAGATGCGCGGCGAGATGATGTGCAATCCGCCAAATGCCAATTCTCGCAGGTCGCGTCCACGCAATTTCTCGGGGTCGGGTTTTACTTCGCCCGTCGCCTTGTTGGTCCAGCCGCACAGGCGGTCGTTCTCGTCAAACAGGAAGTAGCGCTGTGTTTTGCGTTCCTTGACCAGAATCGTTGCCAAGGCGTCGTGATCGACGTGGTAGTCGTAGAATGCTTTCAGGTCCAATGTGCTGATGATATCGGTATTGTGTACCAGAAATGGCTCGTCGCCGTCCAGCCACTGGCGTGCCTTGAGGATGCCACCGCCCGTGTCGAGCAGCAAGCCGCGCTCGTCGCTGATGTGCAGGTTGAGCCCGAAGTTGCCGTTCTTCTCCAGGAAGTCGATAATCATCTGGCCGAAGTGGTGGATGTTGATGGTGATATCGTCAAATCCTGCTGCAGCCAGACGTTCGATGACGTGCTGCAACATCGGCTTGCCTGCAATCTCGACCATCGCCTTCGGACGGTCATTGGTCAAGGGCCTGAGGCGGGTGCCCAGACCTGCCGCAAAAATCAGCGCTTTCATAGTTTGTCAACGGGATTAAAGGTGCGCTCGTGATCGGGCTGCTCGCGGTGGGACAGCTCAACACGCACGTTGAATTTCTCGTGAATGTGTTCGGCTAAGCGTTCGGCGGCATAGACCGAGCGGTGCTGACCGCCCGTACAGCCAAAGCACACCATTAGGTCGGTGAAATTGCGTTTCACATAACGCTCTACCGACTCGTCAACCAGGGCATAGACGTGTTCCAGCCATTTGTCAATGGTACTCTCTTTCTTGAGGAAGTCGATAACGTTTTTGTCTAAGCCGGTAAACGCTTTATACCTGTCATATTTGCCGGGATTGTTCAAGGCACGGCAATCAAACACAAAGCCACCTCCGTTGCCCGAGGGGTCATGGGGAATACCCTTTTTGTAGGCGAAACTCATTACCCTGACAGTGAGACCTTTGTCCTCGCTTGAGAAATCCTTGAGGTTGACCAATTCGTTGATGATGTGGCTCAGGTAAGGATAGCGCTCAAACGGACCGTCGGCTATCATGTGGCGCAGGTTGGCAATCGTGGGAACGATGCTGTTCTTCATGAAATCGGGCTTTTTCTCGAAGTAGCCGCGGAAACCGTAGGCACCCAGCACCTGCAGCGTGCGGAAGAGCACAAACAGGCGCAGGTTGGTGTAGAACTCTTTCTCGTCAACATCGGGCTTGTATTCCTTGAGTTTGGTGAGATAGGTCTTTACGAGTTCCTGTTTCAGTGCCTCGGGGTACTTGGCGCGTGACTGCCACACAAATGAGGCTACATCGTAGTAGTACGGGCCGCGCCTGCCGCCCTGGAAGTCGATATAAGCCAACTTGCAGTTATCGGGGTGCTCGGCATCGCCCACCAGCATGACGTTGCGTGACTGGAAGTCGCGGTACATGAATGTCTCGCTGGGCACGGTCAGCAGGTCGCTTGTCAGCTGCTCGAAGTCATTTTCCAGTTTTTCCTCGTTGAACACCACACCGGTGGCCTTGAGGAAACAGTATTTGAAATAGTTCAGGTCCCACTTGATGGAGCGCTCGTCAAAGCACTCAGCGGGGTAGCAGTGGCTGTAGTCAAAATCCTTGGCACCACGGAACTGGATGTCCACCAGGTCACACATGGCACGGCGCAGCAGTGCCTTCTCGTCGCTGGTGAACGCATGCGTCATGGCGCTGCGGCGTATTTTGTTCCACAGGATATTCTCGGGTTTCTTGCCCAAGTCTTCCTGGATGTATGCCATGTGGTCATCGCTCACGCCATAGACCTCGGGTACCGGCAGCCCCTGTTTGCGGAAGTGGTCTGCCATATAGATGAATGCCTCGTTCTCCTCGCGTGACTCGCCGATGACACCCACAATAGAGGGGTTGCCTGTCAGGCGGTAATACTGGCGGTTAGAACCTGATTTCTCCATGAGTTTGACTTCGCTCGGCTCACTGCCGACAAAAATCTTGTATAATTCAATAAGTCTTTCCATAAATCTAATCGTGTTATGGCATTTTATGATATTAGAATTCGCTAGTAAAGTGGAAGGTAATCTTGGGGAAGTCCTGTTGGGCCATCTGCAACACATAGTTGGAGTCAGCCAGGAACACGTCGCGGCCCTCCATGTCGAGCGCCATGAACTGGTGTTTACGCTTCTTGAAAGCATCGAGGGCATCCTCGTCATCGCTCTCAATCCAGCAGGCCTTGTACAGGTGGATGGGCTCCCAACGGCATTGTGCGCCATACTCGTGCAGCAGGCGGTACTGGATGACCTCAAACTGCAGTTGGCCCACGGTGCCGATGATTTTGCGGTTGTTGAACTGGTTGATAAACATCTGGGCAACGCCCTCGTCCATCAGCTGTTCCAGACCCTTGTTGAGCTGCTTGGTCTTCATCGGGTCAGAGTTCTCGATGTATTTGAACATCTCGGGCGAGAAGCTGGGCAAACCCTTGAAATGGAGTTCTTCGCCCTCGGTCAATGTGTCGCCGATTTTGAAGATGCCGTTGTCAGGCAGACCCACGATGTCACCGGGATATACCTCGTCGATGATTTCCTTTTTCTGTGCCATGAACGCCGTCGGGGCACTGAAGCGGTAGCTCTTACCGCTGCGCACGTGCTTGTAGTTGCCGTTGCGCTGGAACACACCGGAGCACACCTTGACAAAGGCGATGCAGCTGCGGTGGTTCGGATCCATGTTGGCGTGAATCTTGAACACAAAGCCCGTGAATTTTTCCTCACCAGGTTCTACCGTGCGCTCGATGGCCGTCACGGGACGGGGCGACGGTGCAATACGCACGAAGCAGTCCAGCAGCTCCTTCACGCCGAAGGTGTTCAGTGCCGAGCCGAAGAATACGGGTGCTACCTTGGCATCCAGGTAGTCGAGTGTGTTAAAATCGGGATACACGCCATCGATGAGTTCGATGTCGGCACGCAGTTTCTCGGCATCGGCTTTACCGACTGCAGCATCGATGGCTGGGTCGTTGATGTCATTGATATCCACGCGGTCGGTAACATGCTGTTTGTCAGGTTTGAACAGGCTGATGTTGTGCTCATAGATGTTGTACACACCCTTGAAGTGGGCACCGATGTTGATGGGCCAGCTCAAGGGGCGCACGTCAATCTTCAGTTCCTGCTCAAGTTCGTCGAGGATGTCAAACGGGTCGCGACCCTCACGGTCGAGCTTGTTGACAAAGATGATGACGGGCGTGTTGCGCATGCGGCACACCTCCATCAGCTTGCGCGTCTGTGTCTCGACACCCTTGGCGACATCGACGACGATGATAACGCTGTCAACGGCGGTAAGGGTGCGGTAAGTGTCCTCGGCAAAGTCCTGGTGGCCAGGGGTGTCAAGGATGTTGATTTTGTAGTCGCCGTAGTTGAATCCCATGACCGAGGTGGCAACCGAGATGCCGCGTTGCTTCTCAATCTCCATCCAGTCGCTGGTGGCGGTTTTCTTGATTTTATTGGATTTCACGGCGCCGGCCACATGGATTGCGCCACCAAAGAGCAGCAGCTTCTCGGTGAGCGTGGTCTTGCCGGCATCAGGGTGGGAGATGATGGCAAACGTGCGGCGGCGGGTGATTTCGGTTGTCAGTGACATTATTCTTAGTGAATAGTTAAGAGTTAACAGTTAATAATTGATTGATGGTGGTCTCCAGGCTGTCAAGCCAGTAGGGGACGGTCACCCCAAAGGTGGCTTTGAATTTGGTCTTGTCCAGTACACTGTAACTGGGACGGTTGGCTTTGGCGGGAAATTCGTCGCTGTGGCAGGGTTGCACGTCACAGGTCGTGATGCCTGCCAGACGGTGAATCGCCTTGGTGAAGTCATACCATGAGATGACGCCCTCGTTGCTGAAGTGGTAAATACCGCCATGCCATTGCTCAGCAGTCATTACTGTGACGATGGCATTGGCAAGGTCACGGGCACAGGTGGGGGAACCGACCTGGTCGAATACGACCTTCAACGCGGGTTTGTCCTTACCCAGCATGAGCATCGTCTTGACGAAGTTTTTGCCGTAGGGCGAATAAAGCCATGCGGTGCGCAGGATAACAGCATCGTCACCCAGTGCGTCAATCAGCTGGCGCTCGCCGTCAAGTTTGGTACGGCCATAGGCCGATTTGGGACAGGTGGGCGTATCCTCGGTGTAAGGGATGCAGCCCTTGCCGTCAAAGACGTAGTCGGTCGAGACATGGACCATGCGGGCGCCGTGGCGCTTGGCAACGCGGGCAAGGATACCCACGGCATCGCCGTTGAGTCGGGCTGCCAGTGGCTCGTTGTCCTCAGCAGCATCAACGGCGGTATAAGCGGCACAGTTGACGATGAAGTCGATGGCTTCGTCGGTGACCATCTTCTCAACAGCGGCTTCGTCGGTGATGTCGAGTGAAACAATGTCATCACCGGCAACATCTGTGAAAATGGCGTTAAAACGCTGATTTTCTGCCAGCACATTGCGCATCTCGTGGCCCAACTGGCCGTTAGCGCCCGTGATAAGTATGTTTTGGGTCTTCATTGCGTTATTGTTCGATTTGTTCGTCGCCAAACAGCGGCTTTTCCTCATCCCGCTTGTAATAGGCGGCAAGCAGACCGATGAAGTGTGATATCTGACTGATGGCAGCGGCAGTATCTTGGGAAATCTCTTTGCCCTGCAGGTGCAGCATCATCACGCCATACAAGGCGTTGAAACAGGTTTCCAGTTCGCCGGGGCGTTGTTCCTCGGGCAACTTGGCGCGCAGCTGCACGATGTGGGGCAGGGTACGGTAGTAGTCGGCGTGGTAATCGGGAAAACGGTCCTGGTCGGCAAGCAGTTGCTGGTGCAGGTCGTTCAGGCGGATGAGCACGTTGTGGCACACGCGGATGTGGCCACGCTCACGCACGTCCTCCAGTTCCATCATCTTGATGATTGACTCGTACCATTCCCTGATCTCGTGGCGCTTCTCCTCGTCAACGTCATAGCGCGAGATGATGACTTTGTCCACCATGTCGATGTCCAGATGGCAGGCGCGCAGCAAGTCCTCGACCTGCCACAGGTAGAGGAGATACTCGGCGATGTTCTCTTGACGTTTCTGTTGGGCGATAATCATAGTCTCGTGGGGTTATCCGAAGCGGCTGATGTTGCGCAAGGTGGGCTCGTCAACGACTCGGATTCGGCGACCGTCAACGGTGATGATGCGTTCCTGGGCAAAGGTCGAGAGGGTGCGGATAGCATTGGCGGTGGTCATGTTCGACAGGTTGGCGAGGTCTTCCCGCGCCATATAGATTTTCAATGTTGTGCCGTCGTCCTCATAGCCGTAGTTGTCGACCAGCATACACAACGCCTCGGCCAAGCGGCCGCGGATGTGCTTCTGGGTAAGGGTTACCACCTTGGCGTCGCTGCCGCCCAGGTGCTTGGACAACTCGTGGATAAAGAACCATGCCAGTTTCATGTTGCCGTCGATGAGCTTTTTCACCACCGTCATGGGTATCGTTCCTACCTGAGAAGGCTCTATCGCCATCGTACTCGCAACATAGGGCTCCTGGGCAAACCAGGCTCGATAGCCGAAGTACTGGATGGGACGGTACAAGCGCAGGATTTGCTGCTTGTTGCCCACACCGTTCTTGAACCGTTTCACCTTGCCTTTAATCAGGCACCACAGGTATTGTGGCTCGTCCTTCTCAGCATAGATGATTTGGCCCTTGCGGTAGGTATGGATGACGAAATTATTGGCGATAAGATGTTTCTCCTCGCTATTCAAGATAGACCAAATATCGGCCAAATCCTCTCGTATGATATCCTCTATTGTACTCTTTTTTACCATTACAATACACGATAAACCCGATACAAAGGGTTTAACGTGCAAAGTTACTCACATTTTCCCACCTGCCAAAATCCACAAGCCTAAAAAACACTAAATCGCAAGGTTTAGTGTGATTGAAACGGATTACAGGTGATAAATGGCTTACAGGATTGATTTTAGCAGGTTGATTTCCTCATTAAGGTGATGACGTAGGGGCGTCCTCATCGCTACAGGACACCTTGCTGCCGGGGATTGCCGGAATCCTAACGGCGTAAAGCGTCGGGGATTGAAACGGGGCTGTTGGGGTTGAAGCCGGGCTGATTGTTGATGGCGCCGGGAGCAATGACGGGGCGGTAGCGCGGGTCGCCCCAGTCGCGACTCTTCTTGCCGCTGCCGAACAGACCATCCAGCAGTTGATAAAGCAGTGGACCGGCGTCAAACGAGATGGGAGCGCCAAACAGGTTGATGGTGGGCTGGACGATGGGCATGGTGAGCCATCGGCCGGTATAAGGGTCATAGATTCGGCGGGCGCCCACGTCAAGAGAAAAATTGTCGCTGGCGCGCCAACCCAGGGTGCCGCCATAGGATGAACTGCCCAAGAACGGCATCACAGCTACCGAGTGGAACTTCTGATTGAAATAATATTGACCGAAAGCGTTGAGCGACAGCCGGTCATTGAGACGGAACGACGCATTGCCGAACACGCCATAGTCGTTCCATGCCGTGCGGTCAAAGTGATACTTGCTGCCCGTCAAGCCTGCAGTAACCTGGAAACGCTCACCCACCGGCATGGTGAATGCGACGCTGGCATTTGCGGTGTTACCCATGCCTAGGTAGGTCGTGTGTGACCCCGAACCCATGAGGTAACCGCCACCCATGCGGGCAATGACGCCCCCCGACGACCAGTCGCGGCTGTAGGGGCTGGTATCGTAGCTGAAGCGGGGCAGGGGAGTCTGGCGATTACCGTTCCAATCCTGCTGGTAAATGGCCAATGAGTCAGATAGCCTGTCGGTATTAAAATCCAGATGCAGGTCGGTGGCCGTGGGCAGGTTGGCGTTGAAAGTGGGCTTGATGTTGGTGGCGGGAGTGATTGCGGGCAGTTCGGGCATGGTGAACTGAGGGCTGATCTTGGATTGGTCAAACTTCAGTTTGATGCCCTGATTCTCCTGGGCGACCCCGATGAGGACGCTCAGCGCCATGACTATGGAAATTACCCGCTTCATGCCTGCAAAGATAATGCAAGCTCGCGTACATCGGCAAACGGGAAAAGTTAAATAGTCTTATTACTTACTTTGCTCACTGGGAATTTTGCCCCAAGCGGCACGCAGGGCCGCAACGATGTATTCATAGTCTTGCGCGGTAAACGGCTCATCGCTGCTTGACAGGATAGTGAAAGTGATGCCGTTATAAGTGCGGTAAGCGCCCGTGTCTTTCATGCCGTTGCGCAGGTAAAATGCGTGGCGCCTCTTGCGTTGCTCGGGGTTGGGCGCATCGGTCTGCAGGGGTGACTCAATGTCAATGATATATGGGTTTTTGTTGCGGTATTTGTCGAGTGTGTCACTCAAGATACCCTGCCCATAGCCTTTGCCACGCAATACCTCCCGTACGGCAAAGTACCATCCCCAATTATATTTCGGCAAGCGTAGCACTATCATGAATCCCACAAGCATCTCACCTTCATAATAGGTGGTATAGTCGATGTCCATGACATCCATCAGATAGATGAGGTCATCGTAAGGAATCTGTTCTCCAACAGGAAACGCCGTCTCATACAGCCGTCTCAACTCCTCATCCCCCGCCTTCCCGCTATTGATCTCAACCGCCCTCATCACCAACTATTAACTATTAACTCCTAACTCCTAACTCCTAACTCCTAACCCTCTCCAGCTCTTCCCCGGCTTCTTCCCATTTTGCCATGACCTCCTCGAGCTCGCGGGAGATTTTGGAGTGGGAATAGTAGATGTCCAGGTTCTCGCTTGTGGCGGTAGACAGTTGTTCCTCGATTTCGGCGAGTTGCTGCTCGAGCTCAGCAATTTTGGCCTCGTAGGTCTTCACCTTTTTCTCTGCCTGGCGGATGCGGCGCTCGCGCTCTTTCTGCTTTTGATAGTCCATCTTGCCCTGGCTGGCGACGGGTTCTGCAGCTTCTTCGGCCACGGCCGTGGTCGGGGTGTTCTTGATTTCAAGTTGTTGGAGGGAATCTAACTTCTTCTTTTGCAGGAAGTCATAGATGCCGCCCAAGTGTTCACGCACACGATGTTCGCCAAATTCATACACCTTATTGACGATGCCGTTCAGGAAGTCGCGGTCGTGGGACACGACGATGACAGTGCCCTCAAAAGCCTGTAGTGCCTCTTTCAGCACGTCCTTGCTGGGCATGTCCAGATGGTTGGTCGGCTCATCGAGGATGAGCAGGTTGACGGGTTGCAGCAGCAAGCGTATCATCGCCAGACGGCTCTTTTCTCCTCCGCTCAATACCTTGACTTTCTTGTCGGCGTTCTTGCCGCCAAACATGAAGGCTCCCAGGATGTCGTTGATGCGGGTGCGGATGTCGCCCACAGCCACATAGTCGATGGTGTCGTGAACAGTCAGCGTCTCATCGAGCAGTTGCGCCTGGTTTTGCGCGAAATAACCGATTTTAACATTGTGCCCGATTTGCAGTTTTCCATCGAAGGGTATCTGCCCCATGATGCATTTGACCAGTGTTGTCTTGCCGGCGCCGTTCTTGCCCACAAAGGCGACTTTCTCGCCGCGCTTGATGGTGAAGGTCACATCGCGAAACACGTTCAGGTTACCGTAGTCCTTGCGCAGGTCCTCGGCGATGATGGGGTAGTCACCGCTGCGGGGGGCGGGCGGGAATTTCAGCCTCATGCGTGAACGGTCCACCTCATCCACCTCGATGCGCTCGAGTTTCTCAAGCATCTTGATGCGGCTTTGCACCTGCACCGCCTTGGTAGCCTTGTAGCGGAAACGCTCAATAAAGTCCTCGGTATCGTGAATGAGTTTCTGCTGGTTCTCATAGGCGCGCATCTGTTGCTCCACTCGCTCCTTGCGTAGTTCCACAAACTCGCTGTAACTTACCTTGTAATCGTAGATTTTGCCCAGCGAAATCTCTATGGTGCGATTGGTTACATTGTCAATAAACGCACGGTCATGGGAAACAAGCAGCAGGGCACCGTTGCGGTTGTTCAAGAAGGTTTCCAGCCACTGGATGGACTCGATGTCCAAGTGGTTGGTCGGCTCGTCGAGCAACAGCACGTCAGGACGGCGCAGCAGCAGTTTTGCCAACTCGATGCGCATGCGCCAGCCGCCGCTGAATTCGCTCGTGGGACGGTCAAAGTCGCTGCGCTCAAATCCCAGGCCCATCAGTGTCTTCTCGACTTCGGCCTCGATGTTCTCGCTCTGCATCAGCGCACGCAGCTCGGTCTTCTGAGCCACGCGCTCGATGAGTTCCTGGTAGTCCTCGCTGTCATAGTCGGTACGTTCGGCGAGTTCCTGGTTCATGTGGTCGATAGCGGCATCCATCTGCTGCAGGTGCTCAAATGCGCGCTGGGCTTCCTGTTTGACGGTGAGTTCGTCCTTGAGCTGCATCTGCTGTGGCAGGTAGCCGATGGTGAGGTCCGATTGGCGTGCAACGCTGCCACTGGTGGGCATCTGCTCACCAGTGATGATTCTTAGCATCGTGGTTTTGCCGGCACCGTTCTTGCCGACAAGAGCGATTTTGTCACGCTTGTTGATGACGTAGCTGATATTCTCGAACAGCACTTGGCTGCCGAATTCCACCTTGAGTCCTTGAATTGAAATCATGCTTGAATTGCAATTTTGGCCACAAAATTACAAAAAATCCCACAATCTGGAATCCCTAGAGATTCGATAACCTCTAGAAAGCCCGGTTAATCTTGTAAATTAAGTTACTCTGTTTCCTCCAGCTCTAGAATAGGCTCAACGGCTTCTGCTCGATGCTGGCGCGTGCCTGGTTGATGTACTTGCCGTTGATGTCAATGCCAATGCTGCGGCGATTCAGCTCATAGGCGATTCGGCACGAAGTGCCCGTTCCGCAATAGGGGTCCAGCACGATGCCGCCACGGGGACAGGTCGCCACCATCGGCAGGCGGTAGAGCATGTCGGGGGCGACACAGTAGTGGGCGATGCCTGAGCGTTGCACGCCGATGGTCCACACGTCGCCAGGCACCATCCCATGCAATTCTTCGGGCTGGAGGTAGGTGTCCTTGACTTTAGCCGATTTCTTGCGGTTTTTCTCGACCTGATTGCGCATAATAAGGGCATAGGTGCGACGCAGTTCCTCGTCATTATAGTAGAAGTCGTCGTTCTTGACAAGATGGAACATGAATTCATGCACCTTGCGCAGGTGGTCTTGGCTGCCTTGTGGCGAAGTGGTGATTTTGTTCCACACAACCTCGTTGACCAGATGCCAGTGTTGTGTGTCAATCATGGCAATCACAACGCGCCAGGGTATGCCTTGAACAAAACCTCCTGTGGTGTCATCTCCCATATTGAGCCACAGCGAGCCTTGGGGCTTGAGCACTCGCCATGCCTGCGCCATGGTTTGCAGCAGTTCGTTGATGAAGTCCTGGGCGGTGTCGGCAGTGATGCTTTCGGTGCCCTGGCTGCGGCGTCTCCAGTAGGGGGGGGTGGTGACAATGCAGTCGATGCTCTCATCCTCGATATGCTGCATCACGGTTGTGGCATCGCCTTCCTCCAGGTGGGGCAGCAGCGAACGTCCCATACGGGACACCATGTTACGATTGGCTGGCACTTCAGGCTTCTCAGGGACTTCGGTATGCTCCGATGCTTCAGAACTCTCCGAGTTAAATAATCCTGTCAGCAGTGTAGCGGCACGAGTCGCCATCTTGTCGTGGGCGATGTGGGAATAGGCCTCGTCGGCAAGCCACATGGCAACCAGTTCATCGGGGTCTGTCTTGAAGATGCGTGCCAACCTCAGCACCTGTTCGCGCTTGGGACGGCGTTCTCCATGCTCATAGCGGCTATAGGCAGGGACATCTACGCCAATGGCCTTGGCGAGGTCTTTCTGGCGTTTGCCGCTCTCAATGCGCAATTGTTTGATTTTGTCCGAGAATATCATAATGGCAGTGATGTAGTTGCTAGAATTTGACAAATTTAGGCGTTATTTTTGAATCTCACAAAAATAACGCCTAAAAAATGATATCTCGTCAAGCTTAAGGCTTGATCTTTAGCAGCTACGTCGGCATCAATGATTCTTCTTGCGGCGACGCTGATAACGCCAGTGGTGCTGTATCGAGTGGTACAGGTAGTGGCGCATGGGGTGCAGCAGCCAGAAGTGGTAGAACAGGAACGCCAGGATAGCGCCGGCACTGGCGGCAGCCCAGTTAGCAAGGTCATAGTTGTAGCCATAGGTGTAAAACATCAGAGCCAGCTCCATGAGCAATGCGAGTACCGATGTTGTTGCTGCAAGTACGATTTCCTGATTGATCTTGCTGTGATGCGGCAATCGTGCCTTGGCATAGTCAAGGATGAACGTGAGGGCTACAAAGAAATACAGAATGAAGTGTCCCACCTGTTCTGCATACGGGAATACTTTTAATGCGTTGATTCCAAAGGGGTTTCTTGCAAATGTGCAATATAGAGTAATCACTATTGCTATGATTGAAGGAATTCCTTTGGGTATAGCTAATAAGAATGATTTCATACTGTCTTTTTATATGTGCTAAATTTTTCAGCCTGCAAAATTAATCAAATTTATAATTACTTGGCCCCTTTAGCCTGATTTTTTAGTGTTATTCTTTAATTTTTTTCGGTTTTGCTTCGCTGCTCAATGATGTTTTATTACTTTTGGCTGATTAATGCTATACCGATGAATGCGACGTCACAATGAGTGGTATAAAGGACTTTTTTACGATGACGAGAAACGAGCGGCGAGGAACAATCGTCGTGCTTGTGCTCATCGCATTCTTGCTGGCGGGCAGTGTGGCCGTGCGCTCATGTCGACAGGATGTCCCCATCGTAGAGACTCAATCCGGTGATTTAGAACGGTTTGATAATGAGACCGATACGCTCTCATTTCCTGCGGCTCGTTTTCCTCGAACTTCCAGCGATTCGTCCCGCCGTTCCCAGCATCGCCACGGCAAGAAACATAAGTCTAACGATAAACCGAAACCATCCAAGCCGGCTCCACGTCGCATGGACCCTGTGCCTCAGTTCTGAAGTGGATTACTGAAAAAAATACTGTAAAAACTTGCATTCTTTTGAATATTTCAGACGAATATGCTACTTTTGTAAAAAAATCTCAACAACGATAGATATTATGGCAAAACGAGCAGGATTTGCAACGCGTTTAGGGGCTATCGCTGCAGCGGTAGGCTCGGCGGTAGGTTTGGGTAACATCTGGCGTTTCCCTTACGAGGCTGGCGCTAATGGTGGAGGTGCCTTTATTCTGGTATACATCGGTTGCATCATTGTGATGGGAATTCCGGTGATATTGAGTGAGTTCATCATCGGGCGCTCTACCCACAGCAATATGAAATCAGCACTCCGGCAGTTGTCGCCGGGCAAGAAGTATTACCTGTTCACCTACCTGTGCATCCTGGGCAGTTTTGTCGTCATCGGTTTCTATAGTGTAGTGTGCGGGTGGATTATCGAGTACCTCTATCAGGCGGCACTGGGCAACCTGCACGGCCACACACCACAGGAATATGAGGCGATTTTCATGGGACTCGTTTCCAACCCTTGGCGTTGTGTGGGATGGACAGTCATCTTCCTCATCCTCAATTTCTTGGTCATGAGCCGTGGCATCCATAAGGGTATTGAGCGCGTTGCCAGCATCATGATGCCGCTGCTGTTTGTCATCCTTATTGTCTTCTGTGTCAACTCGTTGCTCTTGCCTGGTGCCTCTAAGGGACTGGAATTCCTCTTCTATCCTGACTTCTCTGAGCTGACGATGCGCGGAGTGCTCGACGCCTTCGGTCAGGCATTCCTTTCGCTTTCCATCGGTATCTCGTGCCTGGTAACCTACGGTTCCTATTTCAAGGACGACACATCGCTCTCCATGGATGCCGCCACTGTCGGCGTACTCGACACCCTGGTCGCCATCCTGTCGGGTGTGATGATATTTCCCGCTGTATTCTCGTTCGGTTTGGAGCCTACGGCAGGACCGCGACTCATCTTTGAGGTGTTGCCAAGTATTTTCCAGCAGATGACAGGCGGCTATATCTGGGCGTTGCTGTTCTTCCTGTTGGTGTTCTTCGCCTCGCTGACATCCACGATTTCTTTGAGCGAGATTCCCATCACCTTCTTGATCGAGGAGCACAAGTTGTCGCGTCGCGTAGCTATATTGTGGACAGCCTTGTTATCCTTGATTCTTGCCGTGTTGGCAGCGCTGTCATTCAATGTGCTTGACGATGTCGTGTTGTTTGGCAAGAGCATCTTTGATGCAATGGACTATGCCGCCAGCAACATCTTCATGCTCATCGGTGGCTTGTTTACGGCAGTCTATGTCGGGTGGATTCTCGACCGCAAGGTGGTACACGACCAGTTGACCAATGGCGGGCGCCTCAAGGCTACTGTCGTGGAGCCTTATCTCATTTTCTGCCTCCGTTACGTCGCTCCGGTCTCGATTATCTTCATTTTCCTCTACCTCACGGGCATCATCTAAGCAATTAGATAGCGACAAGCCCCGCACTGCCTGTCTGTCGCCAGTGTCAAGCATGTCGCTGACTTGCAAGCCGTTGGCTTGTAAATACAGTTCGTCTCCTGGTTATTGGCGTTCCTCAAGGTAGTCGCGGATGGCGGCAGTAAAAGGTCGCCAGTACTTCTGGCACTTCATTTCGCCCACGCCGTAGATGATACCGAACTCGGCCTGAGTCGTCGGCTTTTCGGTCGCCATGGCATGCAAAGACTTGTCGCTGAAGACCATATAGGGCGCAATGTGGCTGGCTTGGGCGAGGGCTTTACGCACGTCGCGCAGCCGTTCAAACAGCGCTTTATCCATCTGCTTGGCGGGAGTAGGCGTGTCGGGAATGACGGGAGCCTCGGCTTCACGTTTTGCACTCTTGAGGTTGCGGCGTTCAAAGCGATTTAGCTGTATCGTCTGCCTGCCGTAAAGCACCTCGTTGCCGAACTCGGTGATTTTCAGGTGGTTGTTTTCGTTATAGGCTACTTCAAACAGGCCCATCTGCAGCATTTGCAGCAGATAAGCGTTCCACTCGGGGGTAGACAAGTCATGTCCCACGCCGAAGGTCTTCAGCCTGTCATAACCTTTCTCGATGATGTCGGCCTTGCGCCAGCCGCGCAGGATATCGGTCACGGTGTACATGCTAGCCTCTTCATCGGTGCGCTTGATGGCACTGAGGGCCATCTGTGCCAATCGGGTGCCGTCAAAGCGCTCGGGCGGATTGTCACACACGTCACAGTTGTGGCAGTCGTGGTCAAAGCGCTCGTTGAAGTAGTTGAGCAGGATGCGACGGCGGCACACTCCGCTCTCGGCAAATTGCTGCATCCGCTTCAATTTGTCCATGTTGACCTGGACTTGGCCCGACTGTTGGGCGAAGTGCTGCAGTGTGACCATATCGCCGTAGTTGTAGAACAGTAGGGCATCGGCTGGCAGACCGTCACGGCCCGCACGTCCGATTTCCTGATAGTAGCTCTCAATGTTGCGAGGCATATTGCTGTGAATGACATACCTCACGTTGCTCTTGTCGATGCCCATACCAAAGGCGATGGTAGCGCACACCACCTTCAGGTCATCGTTGATGAAATCGCGCTGGATGCGCTGTTTCTCGCTCACGCTCATGGCGGCATGGAACGGCTCAGCCTTGATGCCCAAGCGCGTCAGGTCGGCGGCCATCTTCTCGGTGTCCTTGCGGCGCAGGCAGTAGATGATGCCGCTCTCGTCGCGGTGCAGGTTGATGAATTGCACAATCTGGCGGAATTTCACCCTGCCTGTGGAGCCTTGTACCACGTTGAGCGAGATGTTGGGACGGTCAAACGAGCTGATGAACAACCGGGCGTCGGGGATGCCCAGTTGCTGGGCAATATCATCGCGTGTGATGCGGTCGGCAGTGGCGGTGAGCGCCATTACGGGTATCGCGGGAAAGCGTCGCTTGAGCGCCCCCAGTTGGGTGTACTCGGGACGGAAGTCGTGGCCCCATTGCGAGATGCAATGAGCCTCATCAACGGCAAACAGGCAGATGCGGTCGGTAATCGCGCTGGACCAGCGGTCGATTTCGCTGAGTAGCTTCTCGGGAGAAATATAGAGCAGCTTCACTTTGCCCTGCATGAGCAGTTCGACGGTGTTGCGGTTCTCGCTGTCGCTCTTCTCGCTGTTGAGCGCCAGCGCAGGCACGCCGTTCTGCTGCAGTGCGTCAATCTGGTCGTTCATCAACGCGAGTAGGGGAGAAATGACGATGGCAAAACCCTGTTCGCTCATCAGGCCGGGAATCTGGTAGCACAGCGACTTGCCGCCTCCCGTCGGCATGAGCACGATGCTGTCACCGCCGTCGAGTGTATGGTTGATGATGTCCCACTGCTGCCCCCTGAAGCTGTCATATCCATAACAGCTCCTGAGTAGCGCCAAAGCGTATTCCTGCCGTATCATGTATCTTGGCTACGAGTAAAAGTTAGGAATAAAAGAGTACAGAACAACGGCAGTACAACTGAAAACTGCCAACTGCCAACTGAAAACTCAATAAGCATTATCTTCGCCCTTAAGGGCGTTCAGAATCGTGCGGATGATGATTTTCAGGTCCATCAGGAATGTCCAGTTCTCAGCGTACCACACGTCAAACTCGACGCGTTTTTCCATCTGCCACAACTCCTCGGTCTGGCCGCGGTAGCCACGCACTTGAGCCCAGCCTGTGATGCCCGGCTTGATGGTGTGGCGCAACATGTACTTGTCAATCAGTTCACTGTACATCTCGGTCTGGGCGACCATGTGGGGACGGGGACCGACGATACTCATCTCACCACGCCACACATTATAGAATTGAGGCAGTTCATCGATGCTCGTGCGGCGCAGGAAGTTGCCGAACTTGGTCACGCGTGGGTCATCCTTGGTGGCCTGACGGGTATCGCTGTCGGCATTGATGCGCATGGTGCGGAACTTGTAGCAGTTGAAGGCATGACCGCGGTAACCGGTGCGTTTCTGTACAAAGAAAATCGGTCCGGGCGACGACAGTTTAATGCCGATGGCGACGGGGATGATGACAAGGGGAGAAAAGATGAGCACCAACGTCGATACGAACAGGTCAAATGCTCGCTTAACCATGCGGTTAATGGGATTTTTCAAGGGGTAGGGGTGCACGGCAAGGATGGGTACATCGCCCACCGACTGCAACTCGAACTGGCGCGTTACAGTGCGGCCGAACTGCGGCACATAGTAGAAGTCAATCGCGTTATTGTCGGCGATACGTATCATGCGTGCCACATTCTGGTTGTCTTCAATGTCGGGCACGGCACAGAACATCTCGTCAACCTGATGTGTCTTGACGAATTGCTCCACGTCGTCAAGGGTGCCTTGATAGGCAGCCGAGACGGATTTTGCCTTAGGGTTGTTGTCAAAGAAACCCACGATGTGGTAGCCGTAGCCCTGGTCGCCAATCATCTCGTTAATCAGGCGGACACCCACGGTGCCGCCGCCGATGACGATGATGCGCTTGAAGTTGAAGCCTTGGTTGCGGTACGACTTCAGCATCTGTCGCGACAGCACCCACCACATGGAAAGCACCAGGAAAAAGACGATGTAGAAGAGCAGGATGCGCTGCCACGGCAGTTCTTCAGGACTGAGGAACGTGGTGAGCGTGACAAATATACCGGCATGTGTCAGCACCAGCTTGAGCGCTTGACCAACGACTTTCTCGGCATAGAAGACGCGCCTCACATGCACGTTGCTGTAGAAGTAAAGGCACACCACCATCGCCACGTTGAGCACCAGCCACACGGGGCGTGAATATAGGGCATCGGACATGGGGATGGTATCGCGATGCCACAGCATGGTGGAGAAGAAAACAAGATTGACAATCAGCACGTCGATGATGCTGAATATCGATCTGATGAATTGTCCGTATCGGCCTTTACTCTTCATTCGTGCTTGTCTGGTAGTGACTCTATGGTTAATGGGTAACGCAGGAGGGATATTTGCGGCTGTCGCGTTCCCCCTCCTGCGCGGTTATCATGTGTTAAAAGATAGTGGACACGTTCACAACGCGGGATTAGGCATTGTCGATGTCACGAATCTTCTGTTCCAGCTCGGCAAGTTCTTCTTTAAGACGGGCGATGCGGCGCTCCATCTCCTGAACCAGCGAGTTACCGCTCTTGGTGTTGGCGGTAAGGAAGCCCATGTTGTTCTCAAAGGTCTTCAACTCGCTAGTGCGCTGCTCGTATGTGCGAACCAGACGGTCACGCTCGCTCAGGCCGCGCTCGTTGAATGACTGACGTCCGCCACGCGAACCGCCGTCGCCACTGGGGCGGCTGCCGCGCATGTTGAGCGTATCAAATGCCTTGTCAATCAACTCTTTGTACTGGGCATACACTTTGTCTTTCTCCTTGAAGGGGACATGACCGATTCCCTGCCAGCGGTCCATCAGCTCGCGCACCTTCTGTGCAGCTTCTTCTCCGCCATTCTCGATGGTCTCTTTGAGGGTAGCGATGATTTCTTTCTTTGCCTTGAGGTTGTCATGCTCCACGGCGTGGATGTTGACATTCTGTTTCTTCTTCTGGTCAAAGAAGTGGTCACATGCGGCAATGAAGCGTTTCCACACGGTGTCGCTGTATTTTTTCACAACGGGACCGATGGTCTTCCACTCCTTCTGCATCTCGACGAACTTTTCGCTAGCTTCCTTCCAGTCGGTGGAGTCCATCAGGGCTTCGGCGCGTTCACACAGCTCGGTCTTCTTGGCGAGGTTGGCGCTCAACTCTTCCTTCATCGACTTGAAGAACTCGGCCTTCTTGGCGAAGAATTCGTCACACGACTTGCGGAAACGTGCAAACAGGGCAGCGTTGGCCTTGCGCGACGCATAACCCAATTTCTTCCAGTCCTCTTGCAGGGCGATAATCTGCTTGGTCACCTCATCCCACTGGGCGTAGGTCTTGAGGTTGTCGGTAGAGATTTGCTCAATCTGTTCGCACAATGCGGTCTTGGCATCGGCGTTCTCTTTCTCCTTGCTCTTGCGGTCCTCAAAGAATGTCTGGTATTTCTTGTTGATGGCGCTCGAAGCGGCCTTGAAGCGGGCCCACAGTTCCTCGCGCAGTTCCTTGGCAACGGGACCGATTTCACGCCAGTTGGTGTGCAGTTCCTGCAACTTCCTGAAGGCGGCAACGATGTCGGCTTCCTCGTCCAGGGCTTCGGCTTCCTCACACAATTGCTGCTTCAACTCCAGGTTCTTCTTGAAGTCGTAGTCACGCAGCTCACGATTCACCTTGAGCACGTCATAGAAGCGCTCGGTGGCACGCTGGAATTCCTTCCACACCTCGGTGTCGGCAGTGGCGGGCACTTCACCGGTATCCTTGAACTCCTGTTGCAACTGCTTCACGCGGTTGAACTGGCGGTTGATGTTATCGGGGTCGTTGGCAATCTCGTTGATAAGCGCAATAATCTGGCGCTTCTTTTCGAGGTTGGCTTCACGGTTGGCCTCTTGGGCGGCGTTATACTCGGAGCGGCGCTCCTTGAGCACATTGAGCAGTTCTTTCAGGACGTTCTCTTCGGCGTCCTCCTTGGCTGTGAAATCGCTCTCCTCGTTGCCATTGGCAAGGAATTCCTCCTTTTCCTTGGAAATCTCCTCGTGGCGCAGGGCAAAGAATGCGGCCTTGATGGCTTGCACCTCGTCCTTCACCTCCTCGATGGGACGGGCTGCCATTTGGCGCATCATCTCCACAAGTTCGCTCTTGCTCTTGTTTGCCAAATCCAGTTTCGGCGTCTCTTCGACAGGAGCAGCAGGCTCTGCGGGCGCTTCGTCAACAGGCTCGGCAGGTGCTTCCTCAACGGGTGCAGCGACCTCGGCGGGCGTCTCTTCAACGGGAGCGGTTTCTACAACTTTTACTTCTTCACTCACAACTTCCTGAGGCTCGTTCTGAGGCTCAGTGCTCAAGATTTGATCCTTCTCGAGATTGTTCATCGATTCAGATTGTTCACGCGGTTCCATCATAATAACAAAATTTTAGTAGAGTGCCTAATGACCCTCCTTGTTTAATTCAAACTCCAAATTTACTCATTATTTTCCAATCGCAAAGCCATTTTTCCGTTTTTTTTCAAATTTGCTTGAATTTTCTTAAAAAATAGGGCTTATAAAGTACATTATACCTTATAAGCCCGGGAAAATGATTGCAGTTGATGCTTATTTCACGATTTTGGCTTTGATGATGCGGATGTCGATAGTGGGACGGTCCAGACGGCCCGTAGTGGTGTTCTGAATCTTGTCCACGACGTCCATTCCCTCAACAACCTCGCCAAACACGGTGTACTGGCCATCCAGGTGGGGGGTGCCACCGATGCTGGTATAGGCGTTGAGCTGCTCATCGGTCATTTTGAAGGGATTCTCGGCGGCTTCGGCCTCGGTCTTCTGAATCAGCTCATTCTGCAGCGTTTTGATGCCTTCGCTGTCGTGGTTATTCTGCAGTTCGTCAATCTTGGCGCTGTTCTCGGTAATCAGGCGGCGGAAGATATCCTGCTTCTTGACATCGTTCATGCGCTTGGTCATCATCTGCAACTCGTCGCTGCTGTAAACCTTGCCGGTCACGATATAGAACTGGCTGCCACTGCTGCGACGCTCGGGGTTCACCTGGTCGCCGGTGCGTGCGGCTGCGAGGGCGCCACGCTTGTGGAAATACTTGGGATATACAAATTCGGCCTCAATCGTGTAGCCGGGGTCACCGTCGCCCAGCGAGGTCTCGGGGCCAGCGGTTTTTGAGTTGCCGTCACCAGTCTGAATCATGAAGTCCTTAATCACACGGTGAAACAGCACGCCGTCATAATAACCTTCCTTCACCAGTTTGATGAAGTTGTCACGGTGTTGGGGCGTCTCGTTGTAGAGTTCAACCACGATTTTGCCCAACGAGGTCTCAAGTTCAACTTTTGTCATCTTTTCTGTTTTGCCTTTTTGGGAAGCGCTGCTCTGGCTCTCGCTGTCAGCATTGTTGGCTGAGCATGACATCAGGGTGAACGCCACCATCAAGATTGATAAAAATAAACTCTTCTTCATTGTTATTGTTATTAAGTTTGTTCTCAGTTCTCCAACCATCAACAGTTAACTATTAACTATTAACTGCCAACTATATTCCCACCGGATACAAGCGCTTGAAGATGCGCCTGAAGTTGTCGTCGGTTGCACTCAGCTCAGCGGCGCGGTCCTTGTAGTCGGCTCCCCACAGCGATGAGGCGAGGTAGGCGAGATACACATGGTCGCGGTCCTTGGCGATAGCAGCTTTTACCAGCAGGTCGATGCTGCTGGCATATTTGTCGCGGTCGATAGCGTTGAGGTATCTGGCAGTACTTACTACGAACTGACCGGTTCGGTCTTTCATAATCATATTGTCCACCAGTTCGGGCATGTCTTCGTCGATGCTGCCCATGTTGTTGGCAATGTATTCATAGGTCAACAACCCGTTAGAGTCGTTTTCCAGCATTTTCTTTGTAATGTCGTCCATACTAATTTAGTAATGTGGTTTGTTTTCAACCCGCAAAGTTAATGTTTTTTTCATTAACCCCACTTTTTTCACAAGAAAAATCTGATTGCTCCCGTTTTCTGACCTTGATATAATAATGTGTAATGCCACTTGAACCCTTTATTTGTTGGGACTATCAGATGCCAAGGGTTTGGATGGTATAATGTTGCCTATGATTTGTCACTGATTTTGCGTGAAAATATTACGGATTGTTAAAGATTTTCTTTTTTAACGTCTTTAAAATAAAATAATGTGTTTTTTAGGGTTATTTCTGGGATTTTTGAACTAAAATGACTACCTTTGCACCGCAAAAAAGAAATTTATAAATATTTGCAATATATTCATAACAACAAGTTTAGTAAATGAAGACGATTTACACTTTTGGTAACGGTCAAGCAGAAGGCCGTGCCGACATGAAGGATCTGCTGGGTGGTAAAGGTGCAAACCTTGCCGAAATGAACTTGATTGGTGTGCCCGTTCCCCCGGGTTTCACTATCACTACCGAAGTTTGCCGCCTCTACAACGAGAAAGGTCGTGAGGCTGTTGTAGCTTTAATCAAGGACGATGTGATGAAATCTGTTGCTCACATCGAGAATCTGACTGGTAACAAGTTCAATGATCCCAGCAACCCCCAGCTGGTATCGGTTCGCTCGGGTGCTCCCGTGTCGATGCCTGGTATGATGGACACCGTCCTCAACCTGGGTATCAACGATGAGGTGGCCGAGACGCTTGCCAAGAAGTCGGGCAACCCCCGCTTCGCATGGGACAGCTACCGCCGTTTCGTGCAGATGTATGGTGACGTTGTGCTGGGCATGAAGCCGACCAACAAGACCGACATCGACCCCTTCGAGGCTATTATCGAGGAACTGAAGGAGAAGAAGGGCGTGAAGTTTGACACCGAGCTTGATGTCGATGACCTCAAGGAACTGGTGGTTCGCTTCAAGGCCGCTGTAAAAGAGAATACTGGTAAGGACTTCCCCACCGACGCTTACGACCAGCTCTGGGGCGCCATCTACGCTGTGTTTGACAGCTGGAACAACGAGCGCGCTATCCTGTACCGCCGCATGAACCAGATTCCCGAGGAGTATGGTACGGCAGTTAACGTGCAGGCCATGGTCTATGGTAACATGGGTAACAACAGTGCTACTGGTGTTTGCTTCTCGCGTGACGCCGGTACTGGTGAGAACCTGTTCAACGGTGAGTACCTCATCAATGCTCAGGGCGAGGATGTTGTGGCTGGTGTTCGCACCCCGCAACAGATCATGACCATCGGCAGCCGCCGTTGGGCCGAGATGCAGGGCATCAGCGAGGAAGAGCGTGCCGCCAAGTATCCCTCCCTCGAGGAGTCGATGCCCGAGTGCGCTGCTGAGCTTGTCAAGATTCAGCACAACCTCGAGGAGCACTATCACGACATGCAGGATATGGAGTTCACCATCCAGGACGGCAAGCTCTGGCTGCTCCAGACCCGTAACGGTAAGCGCACCGGCGCTGCTATGGTGAAGATTGCCATGGATCTGCTGCGCGAGGGCGCTATCGACGAGAAGACCGTCATCAAGCGCATGGAGCCCGGTAAGCTCGATGAGCTGCTGCACCCCGTATTTGACAAGGCTGCCGTGAAGAGCGCCAAGGTGATGGCCAAGGGTCTGCCCGCAAGCCCCGGTGCCGCTACCGGTCAAATCGTATTCTTTGCCGACGACGCCGAGGAATGGGCTTCGCGCAAGAAGAAAGTCATCATGGTCCGCATCGAGACCTCTCCCGAGGACCTGCGCGGTATGAGCGTTGCTCAGGGTATCCTCACCGCACGTGGCGGTATGACCTCACACGCTGCTGTTGTGGCTCGTGGTATGGGTAAGTGCTGCGTTTCGGGTGCCGGTACCATCAAGGTGGACTACAAGGCCCGCACCGTCGAGATGGGTGGTAAGACCTACAATGAGGGTGACTGGATTTCAATCAACGGTAGCACTGGCGAGGTTTACGACGGTGCCGTTGCAACTGTAGATCCCGACCTGGGCGGCGACTACGCTGCTGTTATGGCGCTTGCCGAGAAGTACAGCAAGATGGACGTTTATACCAATGCCGACTCGCCCCGCGACGCCTTGAAGGCTCGTGAACTGGGCGCTCATGGTATCGGTCTGTGCCGCACCGAGCACATGTTCTTCGAGGGTGACCGCATCAAAGCCATGCGCGAGATGATTATCGCTCCCGATGAGGAATCACGCCGTGTCGCTCTGGCCAAGCTGCTCCCGCTGCAGCGTGGCGACTTCGAAGGCATCTTCGAGGCTATGGACGGCTATGAGGTGACTATCCGTCTGCTCGATCCTCCCTTGCACGAGTTCGTACCCCACCAGCTCGAGACCATGCGTGAACTGGCCGAAGAGACCGGTCGCAAGCTCGAGGAGGTGAAGCTCATCTGTGACGGCCTTGAGGAGTTCAACCCCATGCTGGGTCACCGTGGCTGCCGTCTGGGCAACACCTATCCCGAAATCACCGAGATGCAGGCTCGCGCCATCATCGAGGCTGCCCTCAACGTCAAGGCTAAGGGTGTTGACGTTCATCCCAAGATCATGGTTCCCCTGATTGGTGTGAAGCCCGAGATTCAGATGCAGGCCGACATCATCAACGAGACCGCTAAGAAGGTGTTCGCCGAGCGTGGCGAGACCGTAGCCTACAAGGTTGGTACCATGATTGAGATTCCGCGTGCAGCCCTCGTTGCCGACCAGATTGCTCAGGTTGTTGACTTCTTCTCATTCGGAACCAACGACTTGACTCAGATGACCTTCGGTTACTCACGTGATGACGCTGGCAAGTTCCTCGCCATCTACAAGAACTTGGGTATCCTCAAGGAGGATCCGTTCCAGGTTCTCGACCAGGAGGGTGTCGGTCAGCTCGTTGAGATGGCTACCCGCAAGGGCCGCGCCGCTAACCCCGACCTCAACGTCGGCATCTGCGGTGAGCACGGTGGTGAGCCTAAGAGCGTGAAGTTCTGCAACAAGCTCAACCTTGACTACGTATCCTGCTCGCCCTATCGCGTGCCCATCGCACGTCTTGCAGCCGCCCAGGCAGCAGTAGAGGCCGAGTAATCGTGTCTATAGACATATTTTAATATAGCAACGGTGGGACCCCATTAGGCTCCACCGTTGTTTAAAAAGGCAATAATAAAGAACTATGATGAAAAAGGTTTTATTGTTTTTCGTGTTGCTCAGTTTAGGAGCGATAGCGGCAAGGGCACAGTTCATTCAGCAGGACTTAGACAATAAGTATGCAACCGAATTGGTGAAGGTTGGAACTGCAGCGCCTGATTTCAAGATGAAGACTCCCGAAGGTAAGACCCTCCAACTCTCAAAATTTGCTAAAGGCAAGACTGTAGTGCTCGACTTCTGGGCATCGTGGTGCCGTGATTGCCGTAAGGATGCCCCCGAGGTAGTCCGGATGTATGAGAAATACCGCCAGCATGGCATCGAGTTCATCGGCATTTCGATGGATACCGATGTTGAAGCATGGAAGAAGGCAATTGGGCAGTTTGGCATCACCTACCCGCAGGTGAGCGAGTTGAAGAAGTTCAAGGAAACAGACATTGCCAAGGCCTACGGTGTAAACTGGATACCATCAATGGTGGTTATCGGTCCTGACGGGCAGGTGAAACTCTCTACCGTGCTGTCGTATAAGGTGGATAAATACCTGAAGGAACTTACAACGGGTGCTTATCAGCCAAAGCAGAAAGGCGAGTCGCTCTTTATCGATGGTGATCACGGACGTTTGAAGGCAATCATCCAAAAGCCGGAGTTACAGCCGGGTGAGAAGTGTCCGATGGTTGTTTTCTGTCATGGATTCAGTGGCAGGAAGGAAGGCCCGCTGTTCGAACTGGTGGCAGATACCTTGCAGGCACACGGCATAGCCAGCATCCGCTTTGACTTCAACGGTCACGGCGAGAGCGAGGGCGAATTCGTGGACATGACCGTCCCCAACGAGATTGAGGATGCCAAGAAGGTTGTAGAGTATGTGAGCAATCTGAGCTACGTGAGCGGCCTGGCCATTGCAGGCCATTCACAAGGTGGCGTAGTGGCTTCGATGTTGGCAGGTAAACTGAGCGAGGAGTTGGGTAGGCCCGCTTTCAAGGCTGTAGCATTGATGGCTCCTGCCGCAGTTCTGCGCGACGACGCCATTCGCGGCTCTACCATGGGAAAACAATATGACCCCTTTAATCCTGGTGAATATGTGGAGTTGTGGGGTGGCTTGAAACTTGGCGCCGAATTCATCCGCACGGCATTTAGCCTGCCCATTTATGAAACGGCGGCAAAGTATCAGGGTTCAGCTCTCATCATCCACGGCAATGCTGACCGCGTGGTTCCTTACACCTACGGCGAGCGCTTCCACGAAATCTGGCCCAATAGCGAATTGGTCATTCAGGAATACTACGACCACGGTTTCACTCAGAATATGTATCGAACCACCGACATAGTGTCGGAATACCTGATCAGGCAACTGAAATAAGGGAATAGAGGCGCGATGCTGATTTGCAACCTGGATATCGGCGACGTGACCTCTCTCATCGACAACTTGCTCAACAGCAAGTAACTGAGAAACAACTGAAAAAATAAGGCATCCGTTCACGGATGCCTTATTGCTTTAATTTGCGTAATTCGCCGACAGAAGAAGTTACTTCAGCACCTCGGCAAGTTTGTTGGCGAGGTCGTCGCCAGTCAGGCCACGTGCAAGAATCGTGCCGTCAGGGCCGAATACGATAATGTGGGGAATGCCCTTGATACCGTACAGGTCGGTTGGCTCGTTGAGCTGCTGCGTGCCGATGATGACGGGCCAGGTAATTTCAAGTTCGGTCATCGCCTTGCGGGTGTCTTCGGGGTTGTCCCACACGGCAACGCCAAGCACGTCAAATTTGTCGCCGTATTTCTTCTTCAGTGCCTGCAGCTTGGGAATCTCGGCACGGCAGGGTGGGCATCAGCTGGCCCAGAAGTCAACAACAACGACTTTGCCCTTGCCCACATGGTCAGACAGTTTCTGCATCGTTCCGTCGCCCACTGGCACCTCAAAGTCGGTGAACTTCTTGCCTACGGCGGTAACGGTAATCTGATGTGCGGCTTTTTTAGCCTTCTCTACGCGCTTCAACTGGGCATACTCGGCGGGAGCGCTTTTGAGCAGAGCGTCGATATCAGCCTCGGTGAAGTCTTTGTACATCAGGTAGTTGCTGAAAGCCCATGGTCCAATGGCGTTGTCCTTGTTCTCCTCGTAGAACTTCTTTAAGCCCTCGGCATAGCGTGCATCGCTCTCGGCTTCGGTGATGGTGGTGTCGTCAGCAATTTCTTGCATCTTCTTGCTCCAAGCCGTCATTTTGTCGTTGAGCGGGCTGATGGCGGTACCTTCGGCAATATTGAGTTTCACCTCGCCAGGCTCGACAATGAAGCCGTAGCGGCTGCCACCCACGAGTAAGCGGGCGAAGAAGCCCTTGTTGGCAGCGCCCTCAAAAGTGCAGGCCTGGTTCTCGACGGTGGCGCTCAACAGGGTGTCGCCCGTGTCATAGTTGGTCAGGAAGGCGGTCTCGCCGTTGGTACTCTCGTCAGGGAAAGTAACGGTCACCTTGTAGCCCTTGCTGCACGAAGCGAGCAGCAACAAGGCGCTAAAAATAAAAGCAAACTTCTTCATATAATCCTTGTCTTTTAGTTATTTGTTGTCTAGAAAACTCAGATTGTGAGGATGGTTATTCCTCATCTTTGATGGCACGGTAGATGAGCGACTGGATGTGGCTGCGGGCACTGATGCGACCGAAGTTGGGATTGTTCCTCGTGGGGCACACACGGTTGCTCAAGAAGATGTAGAACATGTCGTTCTTGGGGTCCACCCAGAAACATGTGCCCGTGAAGCCCGTGTGGCCGAACGTCTCGGGTGTGGCTTCGGCACAGGTGTTGCTGGCGTCAGGATTGCCCACAACGGGTTTGTCAAAGCCCAGTCCGCGGTGGCTGTTGGGACTCTTCTGGGTCGTGAAGGTCTCGATGGTCGAGGCCTTTAACAGACGCACGCCGCCGTAGGTGCCGCCGTTCAGCCACATTTGGAACAGTTTGGCAAGGTCGTTGGCGTTGCTGAACAGGCCCGCATTGCCCTGAACGCCGCCCGAGAATGCTGCAAGCTCGTCATGGACATAGCCGTGGATGTGCTGGCGACGCAGGTAAGTATCCTTTTCGGTATAGGCGATTTCGTCACGCGAGAATTTGCTCAACGGGCGGTACATCGTGTGATAGGCACCCAGCGGGGCGAAGATGTAGTTGTTCACATAGTAGTTGAGCGGCGAGTGGGTCATGCGCTGCACGGCATCGGCAAGCAACGAGAAGTTGCAGCAGCTGTACAGGTATTTCTTCTTGCCCAACTTAGCGTGGTACATGCGGTTCATGATGGAGTCATAGGTCACACGTCCGCCCCACAGCCCGTCGGCAATCGCGATGTTGAAGCGGTCGGTCTTGACGGGCGAGAGAATGTCGGTGCGCATCTTGGCATCCTTGTGTCCCCAGGCTCCGTTCATAATCTTGATGGTATGGGTGGCATCCTCGGCTCCCGCGATGAGAGTGCCGCTATAGGTGCTGGGGTCCATCATCATTTTCCACATGTCGAGCGATGCCGGCATTCCTGTCTCGTGATACAGCAGGTCGCGGAAGGTGATGTCTTCTTTATCGCCACCGCGCAGTCCAGGAATATAATCACTGGCTCTGTCGTCAAGGCGGAACTTGCCGTCGTCGAAGGCTTTCATCACGCCACTGATGGTACCGGTGGCCTTGGAAACTGATGCCAGACCGAACAGGGTGTTGTCATCCACCTTGTTGGGGTTGTCGTAGTCGATGGCGCCAAACGAGTTCTTATACACGACCTTGCCGTGGCGGGCAACAATCACCTGGCAGCCGGGGAAAGCGTGCTGTTGCACACCCAGGCGGCATACCGAGTCGATTTGTGCCGTCAGGCGGTTGTCGAGTCCCACTTCGGCAGGGATGGTATAACCCAAGCGGTTGGCATCGTAATGGATGCCGTCGCCTGCCTCATAACGTGTCTTCTTGCCGTCGAACGCGAGTGAGATGGGCAGGTTGCCACCGGCTGCATTGCCGCCGAAGATGGTCTGCGCAGCATAGTCCTCGGTCAGGGTCGAGTTCTCATAGGTGAGCACGACGGCCTTGACGTGCTTGTTGGTGATGGCAGCGCCGTATTGCTGGATGTCGTAGGGTTTGCAAGTCAGCACCAGAATCACGTTTTTGCACTTCTTGACCACGGCATTAAGGGCAGCACGGTTCTCGTCATTGTCGTCGCCCACCTCAACGATGATGGTGTTGAAGTGACCTTCATGCAGCTGTTCAGCCAGTGCGTTTGCCGAGCCCGCTTTGTTGAGGTCAAATCTGGAAATCTGGGCATAGTCGGCGCAGCGGCGTGTGAACTTGGATGCCGTGCCTTTCTCGTTGCCGATGGTGGCGACAGCGATGTGGCGGCTCTGCAGGTTGTGGATGGGCAGGATATCGTCGTTGTTCTTGATGACAGTGATGCTGCCTGCGGTGAGTTTGCGCTTGATGACGGTGGCCTGCTGGGAGTTGATTTCGTTCAGCAGGTTCGCGGTGTTGACGTGCTGACGGTTGGTCAGGTCAAGGGCATACTTGTAGCGAAGGATTCTCTTGCAGCGCTCGTCAATGATGCTCTGGCTCAGTTTGCCGTTCTTGACTGCCTCTTTGATGGCAGCAATCTCGTCACTGATGTTCTCGGGCATAAGCAGCACGTCGTTGCCGGCAAGCAGCGCATTGACACACACCGAGCCCTTGAGTAGCGAGTTAGCGCCTTTCATGTTGAGGGCATCGGTGAAAATCAGGCCCCTGAAGTCCAACTGTTCGCGCAGCACATTGTTGATGCATTCCGGCGAGAGGCTCGTGGGGGCTTTTCCGCCATCGATGGCGGGCACCAGCAGGTGGGCTGTGAGGATACCGCTCAGACCCGCGTCAATGAATCGGCGGAAGGGCACCAGTTCACAGGTGTTGATTTCCTGCATCGTCTTGTTGATGACGGGCAGCATCTTGTGGGAATCCCCGTTCGAGGAACCGTGGCCAGGGAAATGTTTGCCCACTGCCATCACACCGCCGTCTTCGAGACCACGGGCAAAGGCGATGGCATGTCTTGCCACTAGGTCGGGATTCTCGCCGAAGGATCGGGTGCCGATAATGGGATTCTTGGGGTTGTCGTTCACGTCGAGTACGGGGGCGAAATTCACTTGGATGCCCATGCGGCGGCACTGGCGTGCCACTTCGCGGCCATACTCATACAACAACATGTCATCATCGATAGCTCCCAGGATGAGGTTGCGCTGGAAATCGGGAACTTCTTTCAGGCGCATTCCCAGGCCCCATTCGCCGTCGATGGTAATCATCAGGGGAATGGTAGCCAGCGACTGGGCCAGATTGGTGACATAGGCTTGGTCGGCAACGGTGCTTCCCTCATAGATGAGACCGCCCACCATGTTCTGTTTTACCAGACGTTCCACGAGTTGCTTGGTGGCATCCTGGGACGATGGCGTCACAGAAGCGATGATGAGTTGGCCGATGCGTGCCTCGGGCGACATGGTGTTGAAAACACTGTCTACCCATTGGTTCATCTCAACCTGGTTTACATCGTTAAACAGGCTGGGCAAATCATTGGTGCTGCGTGCTGTGGCACCTATCGAGAGTACCACGGCAATGGCTGACAACAAAAAGCGATTGAATCTGGTCATTATTTATATCCTTCCTTAAAATTCTTAAAAAACCTTAAAATCTAACACCTGGAGTCTAGAGCCTAAAGTCTAAAGTCTATTTTTTCTGAATTCTCACCTCGTCCTTAGCCTCGATTTTCTTGCCGGCAGCTTCGAGCTTCTTGACATACTCCAAGATGTGGTTGCCGTACTTTTGGGTATCGACAAACAGGCGCTTGCAACGTGTCATGGGTGTCATGTAGTCACCGCCGTTGGCCAGGTAGTCGATGGTGGCGACGATGTAGGTCTTCTTGGGGTCGATTTTCTTACCTTTCAAGGTAGCCTTGATGAGTTCGCCCTTTTCATTGTAGACTGCCTTGAGTTCCTTGCTCACGGCATCGCCGCCGCGTCCACACATGAGCTTGATGCTCTCGATGAGTTCGTTGCCGGGCATCTCCAGCACGACAAAACGGTTGTCAAACGGGAACATTGAGCCGATGACGCCTTCGGTAACGGTGCCCTGGGGCATATCGGTGCGGATGCCGCCCTTGTTCATGATGGCGCAGTCAATGTTCTTGAAACCGGTCAGTTCCTTGACGATGACCATGGCGGCATCACTCACCCAGTTCTGGGCAGCGTTGCTGGAATTCTTCATGAAGCGTGCGCTGGTGGCGACGGGATTGTTCATGATGCTGTCCACGCCATGGCGGTAGTGGTCGAGCCACTCGTTCATAGCGGTGTAGCGGCTGGCTGCTTGGTCCCAGGTCGCGTCAACGGGAATATGGTTATAGACGACGTTGCCATTGTCAAGGTCGAGGTCATAGGTCGCAACCATCTTGCCGCTTTTGCCGTTCTGGCCGATGGGAATCATCTTGCCATCGGCATTAGCGACGCGGTCCATTCCACTGCCGGGCTTGATGGTGGTGTGGGAGTGGGAACTGATGACCAAGTCAATGTAGTGGCTCTGGCCGATGATGAGCGCGTCGTTAGGCTCAGTGGGCTCGTAGCTGCTGTAGCCAATGTGCGACACCATCACGACATAATCTACGCCAAGAATCTCCTTGAGGTAGCGTGCCGTAGCGTCGGCAACACTCGGCGCATAGCGGTAGCGCAGACCACGGCAGTTCATATCGGCAATCAAACCCTCGGGGTTGACATTGATGCCGATAAAAGCAATGCGCTTGTCGCCTACGGCCTTAATCCAATAAGGCTGGAACAGACCATTAAGCGGGGTGGCGCTGACGTCGTAGTTGGTACTGATTTTTACGGCATCGACATTGTGGTAGTGGGCTGCAAGTTCTTCCATGCCGTTGTCAAACTCATGGTTGCCCAAAATGATGGCGTCATAGCGTAGGCTGTCCATCAGCGCAAATTCAACCTCGCCACGGTAGAGCGAGAAGAACAGCGTGCCTTGAACGGCGTCGCCGGCGTGGATGAAGACCGTGTTAGGATTGTCGGCGCGCAACTGGTCATAGATGGCGCGGCGACGTGCCACACCGCCCATGCCGTCGCTGGCAGGGTCAATCTGACTGTGGGTGTCATTAACAGCGATAATCATCAGGTGCTCGGCTTGAAGTGAAGGCACCATCACCAGTGCGCACAGGCACAGAAAAATGAAGTTGCGAAGTCTTGCCATAATAGTATGATTTGTAAGTTGAGTTTTCGTTTGCTTTTAACCCACAAAATTAGTGAAAGTCGAGCGCAGAACAAAACAAAAAATTCTTTTTTTGTTTTTTATGCCGAGACGCCTCCTAATTTATCCACAATTAGTGAAAGTCGAGCGCAGAACAAAACAAAAAATTCTTTTTTGTTTTTTATGCCGAGACGCCTCCTAATTTATCCACAATTAGTGAAAGTCGAGCGCAGAACAAAACAAAAAGTTCTTTTTTGTTTTTTATGCCGAGACGCCTCCTGATTTATCTACAATTAGTGAAAGTTGAGCGCAGAACAAAACATATAAGGAAAACAACAAAGCAATAAAAATAAATACTTGATTGTGATATTTAAAAAAAGAAATTACTTATTGTATTTATTTCCTTTTTTAGAGGCGTGTTGTTGTTAAAAAAGTGAGGGTGAACAAATTTTGTTTTGCTCACCCTCATTTGTTAATGATTACTTCTTAGCTGGCGTTTTCTTAGCTGCAGGCTTCTTGGGTTCTGCTTTCTTGGCAGGTGCCTTTTTTGCTGCAGGCTTTTTAGCCGGCGCTTTCTTCTTGGGAGCGGGCTTCTTTTCAGGCTCGGGCTCGGGCTTTTCCTCCTGTACGGGGGCGGGCTCTGGCTCGTCGATGGGGAAGTCGCCGGTAGTGTCTTGGACGATGTTGTTGCGCATCATCTCGACCTCGCGGTGCAGCCTCTCGATTTCCTGCTCCTGGTTGCGGATGGTTAGCAGCAGCGAGTTCAGCTCCTCATTGTCGATGCTGGCAGGATACTGCTCCTCGACGCGCGTCATGAAGTCGCTCAACACGTTCATGTAGTTGGTGAACGCAGTGTAGGGCGAGTCATAAGGGCTGTAGTGCGAGTGTACCGAGCCGTCATCGTTGTGCTTAGTGGACATGTAGAAGAAGTGGTCGCTGGCCTGCAGGTAGTTCCAGTCCTGCTTGATGCGGCGGTCGGTGCACAGGCGTACGCGCTCACCGATGCTGTACAGTTTCTTGACAGCCTCATGCTGCAGCGTGTTACCAAGCCAAGCGCTGGTATCGCGAGCCTCGTCGGTCCAGGACATGGGGTAGGGCACAGCGAGTTCGGCTACGGGTTTGAACTTGGAAACAACCTCGCTCGGAGTCCAGAATTGGATATCATGTTCGGCAGCGAAGCGGGGCAGTGCCTTGATGAACTCAAAGATGCCGCTCTCGCGAGGCTGCAGCTCGCCCAGTGCATCGTAGTTCATGAACAGGTTAATCAGCTGCTCTTCCTGGGGCAACTCGTTAATCCAGTTGATGTACTTGTCGGCAGTGAGGGGATAGGATGCCCACTCGGGATTGCTGAAGCGGAACGAGATGTCATCGCTCAATTTGCCGTTCTTCAACAACAGTTTGAGCTTGGGCGCCGAGGCACTGCTGTACAAGAAATTGGGTGAACGCCAGCCCAGCACGTGCTTGGCATCGGCAGTGATGGCGGCCTTGAAGCCCATGGCATAGACCATCGAGGCGATGTCGTCATCGTAGATTAACTCGGTGTTGCGGAACACCTTGGGTTTCTGTCCGAAAAGTTGGAAAATCTTCTCGTCGTGAGCCTTGACCTGGGCAACAAACTCGTCGGGATCGTAAAGCGACGACAAGCTGTGGGCATAGGTCTCGCTCAGGAACTCAACGCAACCTGTAGCTGCCAGCTCCTTCATTGAGTCGATGAACTCGGGAACATACTGCTCCAACTGCTCGAGTGCGGTACCGCTGATTGAGAATGCCACCTTGAACTTCTTGCCGTTCTGCTTGATCATGTCAAGCAGCATCTCGTTAGCGGGCAGATAAGACCGCTGGGCGATGCGCGTGATGATGTCATCATCGGCAAAGTCATCATAATAGTAGTGGTCGTTACCGATGTCAAAGAAACGGTAGTGTTTCAGACGGAACGGCTGATGAATTTGGAAATAAAAACAAATCGCTTTCATATCTGTATTGTCGTTTTATTGTTTGTTTTCTTTGTTTTTTCTTCTTCTAGAAAATCTGGAGATTCTAGGCGGTGACTACTAGCGGTTGATCAGGTTGCGGTAGATGTTAATGACCTTGGCACCGGCTTTGTCCCAGGTAATCTGGTTGACCTCGGCAAGTCCCTGCTCGCGCAACTCGTTGTACATGGCGGGATACTTGATGATGCTGTAGATGGCATCGGCCATGGCGTTGGTGTCCCAGTAGTCAATTTTGATGACGTTGTCCAAAATCTCGGCACAACCACTCTGCTTGCTGATGATAGAGGGAACACCCATCTGCATCGCCTCCAGGGGCGAAATACCGAAGGGCTCGCTCACCGACGGCATGATATAAACGTCGCTGGCTGCAAGCATCTCATACACCTGTTTGCCTTTCAGGAAGCCCGTGAAATGGAAACGGTCGGCAATGTCGCGCTTGGCGGCTAGACGAATCATCTTGTCCATCATGTCGCCGCTGCCAGCCATGACAAACTGGGCATTGTTGACCTTGTGCAGCACCTGTGCGGCAGCTTCAACAAAGTATTCAGGACCCTTCTGCATCGTGATGCGGCCCAGGAAAGTGATGACTTTGCTCGTCTTGCCCGGGGGCGCTTCAAGATTAAGCAGTTCCTCGCTCAGGGGCTCCACAGCGTTGTGGACGGTGGTCACCTTGTCAGGGCTGATGCCGTATTTCTCGATAACAGTGCGGCGCGTCAGGTTGCTCACGGTAATGATGTGGTCAGCATTGTTCATACCGTCTTTCTCGATGCTGAACACTGTCGGGTTGACATTGCCACGAGAGCGGTCAAAGTCGGTGGCGTGTACATGGATGACAAGGGGCTTGCCAGTCACCTGCTTGGCGTGGATGCCGGCAGGGTAGGTGAGCCAGTCATGGCTATGGATGACATCACACTCGACCGTACGGGCAATGACGCCTGCCACGATGCTGTAGTTGTTGATTTCCTCCAACAGGTTCTCAGGATAACGACCAGAAAATTCAATACACCCTAAATCGTTGGTGCTCATGTAGTTGAAGTCGCTGTAGATGTGGTCGCGCAGTTTGAAATACAACTGCGGGTCCATTACTTTGCCGATGCGACTCTGCACATAGTCCCAGTTCACGTCGCGCCAAGCCACCGGCGTGCTGTTGGCACCGATGATGTTGGCGAAATCCTTGGGCTCGTCACCCCAGGGCTTGGGAATGACAAAGGTGATGTCCATATCACCGTTCTCCCACATGCCCTTGGTGAGTCCGTAACTCGCTGTTCCCAGACCTCCCAGGATGTGAGGCGGAAATTCCCAGCCAAACATTAATGCTTTCATATCTCTTGAAGTTTTATTCGTCAATAATGTGGAGGTTCTTGAATGTGCGCAGGACGCGCAGGATACCGCCTACGTTGGGGGCGAAGCTCACAGCACCACGGCCTGTAAAGGGCGGGTTGCCGTCGTAGAGTTCACTCAGTGAACCGATGCAGCCTTCCTTCATCTCATCCTCAAAGCCAATCATCATGCGCTCGATGAACGAGATGCTGTTCAGGCCGAACACGCGGATGTAGGCCTTGCTGTAGAAGTCCATCAGCCAGGGACGGGCACTGCCGGCATAGTAGGCTGTCTGGCGCTCCTCGGGAGTTCCCAGGTACCAGGGTATGTAGCCGTAGCTGTTGGGGCTCAAGGTGCGCAAGCCCTTGGGCGTCAGCAACTCACGGGTAGTAATGTCAAGCACGCGTTTGCGCTGACGACGGTCTAGTGGGCTGTAGTCGGTAGCGGCGGCAATAATCATATTGGGACGCACGCTCAATTCAGTGTAGCTGCCGTTCACATAGTCATACAGGTAGCCGTAATCGGTCATGAACGTCTCAATGAAGGCGGGTTTGCACTTGTCGGCAATCTCATTGCAGCGTTCAATGAATTCTTTCTCCTCCTCTCGACCGTTGAACAGTTCCTCGGTAGCAAAGCGCAGGGCGTTGTACCACAAGGCATTGAATTCCACAAGATAACCCGTGCGGGGAATGAGCGGAGTGCCGTCAGGGTGGGTACTGTTCATCCACGAAACGGGATGCTTGGTGCCGTCGGTGGCAACCAGGCCGTTAGGCTCGAGTTTGAGGTTGGGATGACGGCCGTCGGCAATGAAATTGATGAGGTCCTTGACCAGCTGGCCGTAGCGCTCGCGGGCAGCATCGGCATTCAGGTCATGGGCATAGCGCTGTACTGTCCAGATAGCCCACAAGGGGATATCGGGCAGTTCCAGGCCGTCGAGGTGCTTGTCAAGCGTGCCATCGCGCATCCAGTCGTTGAGAGCGCGCTGGGCGGTATCCATGATGAGCTCAAAGTCCTGGCGGTGGTGTACCGACAGTGTGCAGCCCGGCAGAGCAATGAACTCGTCACGGGCACGGATTTTGAACCAGGGATATCCTGCCAGCAGGTAATGTCCCTCTTTGTTGGTGATGTAGAACTGCTTGGCGCTGTTCTTCATGCAGTTATAGAAGCTTGTGCGAGGCGTGCGAGGCTTGATTTCGTCCTCATACATCTTGGTAAGGGTGCGGGTGTTTACCTCCTCGACACCGGCCGAGAAGATGAGAGGCTCGCCTTTCTTGATATCGACCTCGAAATAGCCGGGCACATACAGGTCCTCGCTGTAGGGGATGCCGCGCTCCTGGTCCTTGATATACTCGATATTCTTGTACCAGTGCGGGTCAAACACGAAGCGGGGCTTGTGGTTCATCTGCATATACAAGGTAGGATAACCGTTGTACATGCATGTGGCAATACCGTTCGACACCTCTTGGTATTCACGGCTGGCAACTGCATTCTCTACACACAGGTCGTTGGCGTTGCGGAACGCCAGGAAGGGCCTGAATTGCAGTGTCGTTGCAGAGTGGGCATCCACCAGTGTGTAACGGATCAGGATGCGGTTCTCGTGGGTAATGAAAATCTTCTCTTTCTTGAGAATAACGCCACCCACACGGTAGGTTGTCGTCGGTACGCGCTCGCAATCATACTCGCGGATGTACTTGTGACCATTGGGGTTGTAGGTGTCCCCCTTGTAGCGGTGCAGACCCAGGTTGAACGGAGCTCCGTGTTGGATGACGGTCTCGTCGAGCGTCGACAGCAACACATGGTTGTTGTCGTCAAGTTCTGGCACCGGAATGACCAGCAGACCGTGCTGCTTGCGGGTGTTGCAGCCCACAATAGTCGTGCAGTGATAGGCGCCCGACTGGTTGGTGCGCAGCATCTCCTTGGGCAGCGACTGCTGCAGGTTGATCATCAGGTTTTTATCAAATTTCAGATAACTCATCTCATTATTATTTATGGTTATACTTATTTTTCAATTAAAGTCATGGTAATGTATCATTTTCAGGATAGAGGAAAGCTAGACATCATCGGGCAAGGACGGCGGAACCAGAATGTGGATGCCGCGGCTGACGTTCTCAATCTCTACCCGAGCCGGCATCACCCGCGGGTCGCCGTCAATATGGACGATGTCGTCTTGATTTCGCTCAATGATGACGTGCTTACCACGATAGATGCTCACGTGGTTATCATGATTGAGCTGGCGCAGGAACAGGCGGGCACCGATGAGCGGACTCTCAATCATGTTGAACGGGTGCATCACGGTTACATCAATCAAGCCGTCCTGCATGGTGGCGCGAGGCGCAATGTAGGCGTTGTTGCCATATTGAGCCGCATTGCAGCATGCGATGACAAAGGCTTTTTCCTTTAACTCGGTGCCGTCAATGTTGATGACGTAATCTTGAGGCTGGTATTTGATGTATTCGCTCAGCGCCGTCTTGATATAGGTGATGAAACCACGGGTGCCCTCGTTGGAAAACTTATAGCTTACTGCTGCATCAAAGCCCATGCCGCAGGTGCAGAAGAATGGCTTATCGTTTATCCTGCAGTAGTCAAATTGTCCCACAACTCCGTTGTTGAGCACTTGGAGCGCGCGGCTGGCATTCATCGAAATGCGCAGGTGGCGTGCCAAGCCGTTGCCCGACCCGCTGGGCACGATGGCAAGGGCGGTGTCTGTTCCACACAGGGCACTGCCCACCTCGTTGACTGTGCCGTCACCGCCGATGGCAATCACGATTTCGATGCCGTCATTCACGGCTTGGGTTGCAATTTCGCGGGCATGACCGGCATATTCGCTCATGACAATGCTCACGTCATTCTTTTCTTGGTCAACCACTGTGTCAATGAGACGCGGAATCTTGTCCTTGCTGCCGGTTCCCGACACAGGGTTGATGATAGCGAGTATGTGCCTGCGCTTTGTCATATTCACTCACAAAGATACAACTTTTTGAGTAATATTTTTTGAAGATAGTCGTTTTTATCTTATTTTTGTGGAAAAATTATTAACAATTAATATTTCACCTTACAGAAATCAATGAAAAAAGTAAGTATTAACCTTCTTACTAACGTGATTTTGCTGCTTGCAGGCATTATCCTCATTATTTTTCACAGTGTGCCCAATGTCTTGATTTGGGGCTCACGCATCATTGGGGCCATGTTCCTCTTGCCGGCAGTCGCCTATCTCATTATGGTAGCTGTGCGTCATGCCGATGCCCGCACTAGTGCCGATTACTTGGGTGTGTTGCCTGCAGTGGGTGGTCTGTGCTTCGGTTTGGTCATGATGATTAAACCCGATAAGTTTGATGAAATCCTGCAGTTGCTCATGGGCGTTCTGCTGGTGGTGCTGGGGCTATTTCATGTCGTCTACTTGTTGCTATCACGCAGTAGCTTGGACATCAAGGGCTGGTATCATGTGTGTCCATTAATCGTGGTATTGTGTGGCATCTTGTCGCTCACGGTGCCGTCCTTGCGTGAGAATGTCTCTACTGTTGTGCTCATCACTGGCATCTGCCTGCTGCTGTTCAACTTCACCAGCCTCCAGGAGTACCTTGCCGAGCGCCGTGTACGCCGTAATACAACAACTGCCGTGGAGCAAATTCAACACACCGACGATGTTATCTGACCTCAAAAAACTCTATCGTCGTTTCAAGGCATGGCAGGAGAACCCGTTTGAGTACCATGACAGCCACATACATCACGGCTGTTGCAACTGCGGTGCAGAGAGCGAGAACAACTATTGTCCACGTTGCGGCCAGAAGGCGGTCCATGGCCCTATCACTTGGCGCAGCGTGTGGCAGGGCATCATGGATGTGTGGGGCGTGGGCACACGCTCGTTGCCCTACACGTTGTGGCAACTGTTGTGGCGTCCGGGTTACTTGATTCGTGACTACATCAGTGGCAAGCGTCAGGTCAGTTTCCCGCCCGTCAAGATGATGGTCATTGTGGGGCTGATTGCGATGTTGGCCGACAACTGGATGACTGACGCCAACTCTCAGTCCGCTGCCGATCCTATCACATCGACAGGACTGATTTACTATTGGGATTTGGTGACCACTTGGCTGTTAAATCACATTGAATGGGTTACCTTAGTCGCCTTTTCCTATTGTATCATTCCCATATGGATATTGTTCCGTAGTGCTCCGGCTTATCCCGGTCACAACCTGCCGCAAGGATTTTTCATTCAGGTGTTTTCGGCTACTCAGTTCCTTCTGATAGGAACATTTTTACTTGAGCCGATAGCCGTGCTCTTCTCGCTTGGTGTCGATATCATTATAGGCTCCACCGTAACTGTTGTTGTTCCTATCATGCTGTTAATCAATTATAAGCAACTGTTCGGCTATGGCTGGTGGGGAACCTTTTGGCGCGTGCTGATGATTATACCCTTCGGTGTCTTGATTTACAGGCTGATGGTGAGGATTTTCTATGCGGTCAATAGCCTTCTCGTTGAGCCGGGTGATATGGTGATGGAATTCTGGCAAGACTTAATGATTATTGCCGATGTGCTGATGCTCATGTGGTTGCTGGCCGAAATCGTCGGTGTGATTAACCGCAAGTCGTGGCGTGAGCTCGGGTGGCAGGCATTCAAGCGCCCGTTATTGATTGCCGCGGGGGCATTGCTGACGGGTTTCGCCTGCTATCGAATGGGTGTTGACGGAGCAGTAACCGGTCTGGTTCAGTCCTATATAAATATTATCGCCTAAAGAGACTCGTATAATAACTTTAGTTCAATTAATCTAAAGTGCTGATATCCAATGTGTCCGCAGACCAACTCGTTGATATCTGGAGTGTAATTCCATCTAACTCACGTTAAAGGAGCCTGGATAAAACAAGTGGCGCGCCCTCCTGTTTGACGGGAAGGGCGCGTCGCTGTGTCTTGTAGTAACTGCCGTGAGCGCTCACGGCGGTAATGCCATTTTTCTGTCTTATTTCTTCTTGCGGTTGCCGTAGCGCTGCATGAACTTGTCCACGCGACCTGCGGTGTCGACGAGCTTCTGCTTACCGGTGAAGAACGGGTGAGAGGTGTTGGTGATCTCGAGCTTCACCAGGGGATATGTCTTACCGTCGATGTCGATGGTCTCCTTGGTGTTAACAGTGCTGCGAGTGATGAAAACCTCCTCGTTAGACATGTCCTTGAAAGCAACCTCGCGATAGTTGCTGGGATGGATATCTTTCTTCATTTTTTTAGATATATCTTTAAATGTTAAACTTACAATATTTTGGCGGTGGTAAACGCCTCTTTTTTGTAATGGCGTGCAAAGGTACAACCATTTTTTGAACTGGAAAAATTTTTTCTGCTTTTTTTGATAATGTTTTTGATTATCAGTGGCTTTTCCAGAACCAGGGCGTGAAAATGACCAGCACGGTGAAGATTTCAAGACGTCCCATGAGCATCAACGCCGACAGAATCCACTTGACCATGGTCGGCAGGATGCTCCACGACATCGTCGGCCCGATTTCTAGTCCCAGGGTGGGGCCCACGTTGCTGCCGCAACTCAGGGCAATGGTGATGGAGTTGGTGCTGTCCACACCGGCTAGAATCATGATGAAATAGGCGGTGAAACACAGGGTGATATAAGCGATGAAGAAGGCCATCAACGTGATTTGTGCAGGGCTGTGTACTGTCGAATCATTGACCTTTAGAGGCAGCAATGCTTTGGGATGAAGCATGCGGCGAATCTCGTTTCGCAGGACTTTCAGGGCAATCACGCCACGTGCACACTTGAAACCGCCCGCCGTGCTGCCGGCACACCCGCCGAAGAACATGCACAGGCTTAGAATAACCCAGGTGATATGGTGCCACTGTGCTGCATCCTCATTGAACATACCGGTAGTGGTGATGAATGACACGACCTGGAACAGGGCGACACGGATGGCGTCACTGACATCGTAATCATTATACCTCAGCAGGAAATAGATGATAAGGGCAGTGGATGCCAGTACCAGAGCCGAATAGAGGCGGAACTCAGCATTCTTGAGCAAATGCTTCACCTTGCCCTTGAACAGGGCCGCATAGAGTAGGGCAAAGCTTACGCCCGAGAGGAACATGAAGATAATGGCTGTGTAGTCGATAGCCGGATTATGAAAGTAACCCGTACTTGCATCGTGGGTAGCAAAGCCGCCTGTCGCGGTGATGGTCATCGAATAATTGACGGCATCAAACGGACTCATGCCGAACAGGAAGAAGCAGAATGCGCACGCTACAGTCAATAGCAGATATACGCCCCACAGGGCCTTGGCTGTGGTCGTCAGCCGCGGGTGCAGTTTGCTCTTGATGGGGCCCGTAACCTCGGCGGCAAACACCTTGATGGAACCGCCCACAAACGACGGGATGATGGCAATCGTAAAGAACACAATTCCCAGACCTCCAATCCACTGAGTCAACGAGCGCCAGAAGAGTATGCCATGGGGCAAGCCTTCTACTTGGTCGATAATTGTGGCGCCTGTGGTCGTCAAGCCTGACATGGTCTCAAAGAAAGCGTCGGTCACATGACTGATGTATCCGCCGATGAGGAACGGCAGCATGCCGAAGCTCGCGAATACAATCCATACAATCGAGACCAGCAGATAAGCATCGCGTCGGCTCAAACTGTTGGTGGAATGCCTGCCCAGCAGCCTCAGCACCAAGCCTGCAAGTAAGGTGATGCCCACGGTGATAGTGAAAGGCATAATGTCGCTTTCAGCATGGTAAAGGGCAAAGATGAGGCACAGCGTCATGAATGCTGCTTCAATCCATAGCAGCGTGCCCAATATCTTGAAGATTAATCGCCAGTTGAACATCTTGCTAGAACTAAATGAAGAATTTCTCTATCTTGCTGATTTCGGTCCCGTGGCAGAATACGACCACGATGTCACCAGGCTCGATTTGGGTCTCGCCGTTGACGAGCATACCCTTTCCACTCCTCACCAAGCCACCCAGCTCTGCTTCGCGCGGGAAATCCAGGTCGCGCACTTTTTTGCGCGTGATGCGTGAGTTGGGATGTGCGGTGAACTCGGCAACATCGGCATTGACGGTCATCAGGTTGCGGATGTTGCGCACGTCGCCGTTGAGCAGCAATTGGTAAATGTGGCTTGCCGTCAAGGCCTGTTTGTTGATGATGGTGCCGATATCCACGTTGCCGGCGATGCCCACATAGTCCATGTTGTCAATCATGGCGATGGTCTTGCTCACGCCCAGTTCTTTGGCGGTCAGACAGGCGAGGATGTTGGCCTCGGCGTTGCCTGTCAGGGCGATGAAAGCTTGTGTCTTCTTGATGTTCTCTTCGAGCAGGTTGGCAACCGAGCGCCCGTCGGCATTGATGACCATCACGCGGTCAGTGTCAATCAACTCGATGAGTTCCTCACAACGATGGGCGTTGCTCTCAAATATTTTTGCGTGTACGCCATTGGGCAACATGTTGGCAACCCTGACAGCCGTCTTGCCACCGCCCACGATGATGACGCTCTTCACATCGGGATAATGGCTCTTGCCCATAATCTGTTTCATGCTGGGCACAAACTCCTTCGTAGTCATGAAGTAGACGAAATCACCATCCAGTAGCATATCGTTGCCCGAGGGGATGATGGTATTGCTGCCGCGTTTGATGGCGACCACATGATAGGGTGAATCGGGTTTGAAAATGTCTTTGAAGGGCTGGTTGAGAATCTCACAGCCGCTCCTCACCTTGATGCCCAATAGGGTGAGCAGTCCTCCATGCACTTCCCAACGCTGGCGTGCCCATGTCAGTTGCAGGCCGTTGATGATGTCAATGGCTGCCAGGTTGTCGGGATAGATGATTGATGAGATGCCTGCCGCCTTGAAGGCCTCGGTAATCTTGGTGTCGGTGAACTCGACATTTTCAACCTTTGCAACGGTCTGCCGTGCGCCAAGTGACTTTGCCAGCACGCAGAGGCTCAAGTTCAGGTTCTCGTCGGGTGTGACAGCAATAAACAGGTCGGCACGGCTCACCCCGGCCTCCCTGAGTGCCTGGATGGGCGTGTTTGCCGAGGCATGGATGGTCATCAGGTCGCAGTCGGCTTGGATGCGCTCTAACTTTTCTTCATCCTCATCAATAATGATGATGTCCTGATTAATTTTGGAGAACAGGTCGGCGAGATGAGCGCCGATGGCTCCAGCTCCTATGATGATTACTTTCATGACTGAACTGAATTGAGGTTATGGGTGGAGTGATGATTGTTGCGGGCAAAGGTATAGATTATTTTACTTTTCAAGACATTATGGCGTTTTTTTTGTATCTCAGTTATGCATTTTTAACTGGTTTATTACTATTTCTCATGATTTTCTGAACTTGCATGGATGAATTGTAAATAAGAAAAATGGAATAGACATGTTGTAATATAAAAAAAAAGTGTAACTTTGCAGGTCGTTTAAGATTTTTAGAAAATTACGAGCACTTTAATATATGTTTGGCAAACTGTTTAAGCGCAATCGAGAGCAAGTAAAGCTCTTCTATCATACCGATATTCATAGCCATATCCTTCCTGGTGTGGACCATGGCTCTCAATCCATCGAGCAGTCTCTGGATATGCTGGAGGCCGAGTTGCAGATGGGCATTGACCGAGTTGTCCTCACGTCACACGTGACCGCTATGACGTTCGAAAACACTCGTGAGAGCCTCATGGATGCATTTCTCAAGCTCAAGGATGCTGTCACCGACGCTGGTATGGAAATCGATTTGTACCTCAGTGCCGAGTACCGCATGGATGAGTACTTTGACAAGGAATATGCCGCCGATCACCTGATGCCATTCCCCGGTAATTACATTCTGTTGGAGAATTCCTTCCAGCAGGAACTGATGAATCTTGACGATTTGCTGTTTGACATGCAGGTCAAGGGCTACAAGACCATTCTGGCTCACCCCGAGCGCTACACCTATTATTCCCGCCGGCGCAAGCGTTATGAGCAGCTGCACAATGCCGGAGCCCGTTTCCAAGTCAATATCCTGTCCTTCACCGGCTACTTTGGTGAGGAAGCTCGTGAAAGTGCCTTGTGGTTTGCCCGCCATGGCATGATTGACTACCTGGGCAGTGACATGCACAACGTCAAGCATGCCCACATCATTATGGACTATATCAACTCCAAGGAGTGGAAGAAGCTGGGACCGGAAATCGCATCCACTGTCAAGAATGACATGATTATTCCTTAACCAGCAGGTTATATCTGCCATTCGTTTTTATTTCATGATATTTGGGCCTTGGGCATAATAGCCTGAGGCCCTTCTTTTTTGTGCTATTGCAATAGCCAATCAACCCAAATGCACAGAACATTGCATTTGGGTTGATTTCTATATCATCTGCCCTAATCGGGTTATCTTGGATTTTCGTTGCCTGTATCTGGCTCAGGTTTGTTCTTGTCATCGGGCTCGTCACGCATGTCTTCGGGCAAGTCCTGCTGGATGATTGCGCGGCAGGCATGGCTCACTTGGGCGATATCATTGCCACCGGTGTGTTGGATAGGTTTGTGGAAGGTGAGTGTGATGGTGCCCGGGGTGACATTGAACGTGCTGCGTGGCATGACCTTGTAGCTGCCGTCGATGGTGATGGGAACGACAGGCAATCCGAACTCGAGAGCGAGTTTGAAGGCGCCGTTTTTGAATTGCCCCATCTTGCCGGTGTCGGTGCGTCGGCCTTCAGGAAAAACGACAATCGACATGCCGCCGTGCAGTTTCTTTTTGGCAGCCGCCATCGTGTTGCGCAGTCCTTGGGCAGTGTGTGTGTCGACCAGGATGTGGCCCGCCATGCGGCAAGCCGTGCCGATGATGGGGATGTTGGTGATGCCCTTGCGCATCATCCACTTGAAGTTGTGCCCCAGGAAACCGTAAATCGAGAAGATGTCGTAAGCACCCTGGTGGTTGGCGACAAACACGTAGCTCGTCTCGTGGTCGATGAGTTCGCGGCCAATAACTTTGACACGCACCAGGTGAATCCAGCACCACACCCGTGCCCACCACTTGGCAGGGAAGTAACCCCAATAGTCTTGGTTGAACATGCATCCCACGATGGTTATCAATGCGGTGATGATGCTGTAAACCAGCATGATGGGTGCCGCGATGCACCACTGGTAGATGCGGTAGAGATATATCATTTTTCTATCAATCAGGTTTTTATTAAGCTATGCTGCTATAGCTATCGTATGTCGTTTTGTGGTGCAAAGTTACTGTTTTAGATACAATGTTGCAAGACTTGTCGCCATGGGATACTGATAAAAACTGATATTTAACGCAATTTAGGATAACAACAACCATCCAGAGCCCGTTGCGGGGCTGAGGACGGTTGTCGGTAGTCGTGGTGAACCGTTGCGGTTTACTTTGCCTCGGTTTCGGGAGCGATGAGCTTGTAGCCCTTGCCGTGGATGTTGATGATTTCGATGCTGGGATCGTCTTTGAGTTTCTTGCGCAGCTTGGTGATGTAAACGTCCATCGAGCGGGCGTTGAAGTAGTTGTCATCAATCCAGATGGTCTTGAGGGCGAAGTTGCGCTCCAGAATCTCGTTCATGTGGGCGCAAAGCAGGCTCAGCAGCTCGCTCTCCTTGGTCGTGAGGTTGTCGCTGCGGTCGTCGGTGAACAGCACTTGGCGCTGGGTGTCGAAGGTGAATTTGCCGATTTTGTAAACGGTCACTTCCTTGCCTTTCTTGCCCTTGACACGGCGCAGGATAGCTTCGATGCGCAGCACGAGCTCTTCCATCGAGAAGGGCTTGGTGATGTAGTCATCGGCACCAATCTTGAAACCCTCGAGGATGTCTTCCTTGAGCGCCTTGGCGGTGAGGAAAATGATGGGCACGTCGTTGTTGACGGCGCGGATTTCCTGTGCCAGCTGGTAGCCGTCCTTCTTGGGCATCATCACGTCGAGCAGGCAGATGTCGTACTTGCCCTTTAGGAAAGCCTTGTAACCGGCTTCACCGTCGGCAAACAGTTCGGCTTTGTAGCCCTTGTCCTCCAGGTACTCACGGGTGAGGGTACCCAGGTTCTCGTCATCTTCGCATAACAGAATTCTCAGTTTGTCTTCCATAATTGTATTCTTTAAATTTTATTATATGTTGATGTTATGAATAATCTCATTTAACATTAACCTTTACTCTTATCCTCAAGTTTTTAAAGCGGCTTTACAGCTTTAAAAACTTGAATTACTTGTATAGCGGTAATGTGATTATGAATTTCGATCCTTTGTTGATTTCGCTCTCGGCGCGGATAGAGCCACCGAACAGGTCAATCATCTTATGGACGTAGGCCAGACCCAGTCCGAAGCCTTTCACGTCATGCAGGTTGCCGGTGGACACGCGGTAGAATTTCTCGAAGATTTTCTTCAGGTCCTCGCGTTTCATGCCGATGCCGTTGTCCTGGACGGTAATCTGGATGTGGTCGTCATCGGGATTGACAGTGGTCACGGTCAGTTCGGGAGGCACGTCCTCGCGGCGGTACTTGACGGCATTGTCCAGCAGGTTGAAAATCACGTTGGTGAAATGCATCCTGTCCACATTGATGATGGGGTCCTCGGCATCGAGGTTGGCATTGATGTGGCCGCCGTATTTCTCGACTTTCAGTTTGAAGGTGTTGATGACGCTGTAGATATTGGCGTTGGCGTCCTCTTCCTCGAGTCGCATGGTGGCGTTCTTGCGGTCGAACAGCGACAACTGCAGCACTTTCTCGACCTGGAAGCGCAAGCGCTTGGTCTCGTCGTTGATGACGCCAGAGACGTGCTTGAGCATCTCGGGACTCTTGCGCACGCTGTCGTCGTTCAACATCTGTGCAGCGATTGAGATTGACGAGATGGGTGTCTTGAACTCGTGCGTCATGTTGTTGATGAAGTCGTTCTTGATTTCGCTCAACTTCTTCTGCTTGAAAGCCACCGAGATGGTGTACAGGAACACTGCCAGCAGCAGGAAAGTGAACATCAGCGAGGGCACCAGGAACTTCACCGACGAGAAGATGTAGTCGCTCTTGTTGGGGAACGTCGCGTTCAGCGAATATTGCTTGCTCTTCGGGTCGTTAGGGAACAGCACCTGGCTGTAAACGTCCTGTTGTGACATGGGCGAGTAGCCGCTGGTCTTGTAAACGACACCGCTGCTGCGGCTCACAATGGCGAACTCAAAGGGCAACGTCAGCCCGTTGAATTCCAGTTCAGAGCGCAGGTAGTTGGAAACCGTGGCACTGTCGGCGCGCTCCTGGATGGGGCGGTCGCTGGAGTGGTTCAGGATGGTGAGGATGACCTCGTTGAGCAGACTCTTCTGGTAAAGGTACTGGCCCTTGAGGATTTCCTGCTTGTGCTGGTAGCTGTCGTTCAGGTCCTTGAGCGTTTTCAGGTTGGCAGGCCGCACGTTGGCAGTGGCATCGGTGTTTAATGTCGTGTCGATAGTAGCATCGTTGATGCTGTTGAAGTCAAAATTGCCCGAGTAGGTCTGTTCGGCTTCGGCCAAATCCTTGTCAAGGAAGTATTTGGTCTCGTTCTGTTCCAGCATGGTTGACACACTGTAGAGGCTGCGCATCACAATCTCACTGAACTGGCTGTTGCGCATGTCAACCATCTTCTCCATATACACGATCTGCATGGCGAGCAGTCCCAGCAGGGCTATCGCCATCACAATCGTCAATATCCATATCGTCCATCTCTTCATGAGAGTTTCGTTGTCTATTTAATGTCTTGTTTTTAACAATCAACGGCAAAATTAACACTTTATTGTGAAAAACCAAAATTTTCTTTCACTTTTTGCTGAAAAAATTAACGCCAAATGTTAAAACGCCCACTTTAGTGTCTAATTGGACCAAAATGGGGATAAGGTGAACAGGTATGAAAAAATAATGGGCAACCCGCAATGGGTCGCCCATTATTATATAATGTGTAGAACTGGGGATTAATCCTCGTCCTGCTTGCTCTCCTCGTACTCCTTGAGCAGCTGAGCCTGCACGTCGGCGGGCACGAGCTCGTAGCTCGAGAACTTCATGCTGAACGAAGCGCGACCACCCGAGATGGAGCTCAGGGAGGTGCTGTAGCTCGACATCTCCTTCAGGGGGATGCGTGCCTTAACGCGCTCCAGACCATTGGCGCTCGACATATCCATCATGATGCCGCGGCGGCCCTGCAGGTCGCTCTGTACACCACCCATGCAGTCGGCGGGCAGCAGAATCTCAACGTCATAGACGGGCTCAAGCACCTTGGGGTTAGCATCGCGGAATGCGGTGGAGAAGGCGTTACGAGCTGCCAGACGGAAGGAGATTTCATTACTGTCAACCGGGTGCATCTTACCATCGTAGATGCAGACGCGCACGTCACGAGCGTAGCTACCGGTCAACGGGCCCTGCTCCATGCGGTCCATGATACCCTTAACACGATACAGTTATAGACAACCAGCATACCGCCCCATTCCATGGGGATTTCCTGCTTGTCCTTGATGTTCATCTTGTACTCCTGGTTGCCGAACTTGTAGGTGTCGGGTTCGGGCATGCCCTCGCGGTAAGGCTCCACGATCAGGTGTACCTCACCGAACTGGCCTGAACCACCAGACTGCTTCTTGTGACGATACTCGGCACGAGCGGCCTTAGTAATGGTCTCGCGGTAGGGGATGCGGGGCTCCTGATACTCGATCTGGATCTTGTCGTTGTTCTCGATGTTCCACTTGAGGGTGCGCAGGTGGAATTCGCCCTGACCTGAAACGATGGTCTGACGCAACTCCTTGCTCTGCTCGATCAACAGGGTGGGATCCTCCTCGTGCATGCGGTTGAGGACGGCACCGAGCTTCTCGGTCTCGCTCTCGTTGAGGGCGCGGATGGCGCGCTGGAACTTGGGAGCGGGATACTCGATGAAGTCAAAGATGTACTCGCAGCCCTTCTCGTTGAGGGTGTTGCCGCAGCGCACGTCTTTCAGCTTCACAGCGGCGCCGATGTCGCCAGCGTGAATCTCGTCGATCGGGGTCTTGTTCTGACCACAAACCACGTTGATCTGAGCAAGACGCTCCTTGCTGCCGCGGTTCATGTTGGTCAGGTCGGCACCAGCCTTGAGGACACCGCTCATTACCTTGAAGTAGGAAACCTCACCGATGTGGGTCTCTACCGAGGTTTTGAAGAAGTAAACGCTCACGGGGCCGTTCTCGTCGGCGGGAACCTCGTCACCGTTAGTGGTCTTGGGAGCGGGCATGTCGGTCACGTCGGGCACGATGGCGCTCATGATTTCGAGCATGCGGTCGGTACCGATGTTCTTCTCGGCACTTACCAGAACCACGGGGAAGATGCTGCGGTCTACCATACCCATGCGGATACCCTTCATGGCCTCCTCGTCGGTCAGCGTCATCTCGTCAAGGAACTTCATCATGAGTTCCTCGTCGTTCTCGGCTGCCATCTCGAGCAGTGCCATGCGGTACTCCTCAGCCTTGTCGGCGTGTGCGCCGTCAATGTCGCTGGCGGTAGCCTTGCCACCGTCCTTGGGCCAAGTGTACTGCTTCATGGCGAGCACGTCCACTACGCTGTTGAAGCCGGGACCTGCGTTCACGGGGAACTGGAGGGCAACGACCTTGTTGCCGAAGGTCTCGCGCAGCTGGTTATATACGTTGTCAAAGTCGCATTTCTCGTCTTCGAGGCGGTTGATGACAAACATCAGGGGCTTGCCAATGCGCTCGACGGTGCGGAAGTTGTTCTGGGTACCTACCTCGACGCCGTTGCGTCCGTCCACTACCAGCGCGGCAGTGTCAGTCACGTTCAGTGCAGTTACGGCATTGCCTACGAAGTCATCACTGCCCGGGCAGTCAAAGAAGTTGAGCTTCTTGCCATCCTTCTCAGCGTAGAAGACGCAAGAAGAAACAGAGTAACCGTACTCTTTCTCAACAGGGGAGTTGTCGCTCACGGTGTTACCGCCATCGACGGTGCCCCTGCGGCTGATGGTGCCGCCTTCAAGTAGGATGGACTCGGTGAGAGTGGTCTTACCGGCGCCCTTGCCACCGACCAGAGAGATGTTCTTGATCTCGTTAGTTTTGTAAACCTTCATTAGTTTTGTTGTTAAATGGTTGTTATATAGTGAATTGTTGTTTAATGTCGCTAAACAGCCTGCAAAATTAGTAATTTTTGGCGGTAATAACAACATTATTAAAAAGAAATTTATCAACAATCCTGATTTTACCCTCTTGGGACACGGTGACTGGGACACGGGGACGGTTCTTTTGTCCCACTTTTGCTTCAAAATGGGACAAAAGAACCGTCCCCGTGTCCCGTTTTGTGGTTTAGTGTGAAAGTTGTAACTTTGCAGCGTTATGGCTGGTGTTTATGTTCACATACCGTTTTGTGCGAGTCGTTGCAGTTACTGTGACTTTTTCTCGACGTTGCAGTTGGAGCAGACAGGCGCTGACTATGTTGAGGCTGTGCTTGCCGAGGCGCAGCTGCGTCGAGAGGAACTGCATGGCGAGACTGTGCGCACGCTTTATCTGGGAGGTGGCACACCGTCGCAGTTGCCGTTGCCGCTGCTTTCACGGCTGGCAGCCGGTTTGGGCGAATGCTTTGACCTGAGCGGTGTTGAGGAGTTCACTGTCGAGGCGAATCCCGACGATGTGACTGCTGCATGGTGTGAGGCGTTGCCGCCGCTGGGCGTGAATCGCGTGAGCATGGGTATTCAGACGTTTGAGGACGATATACTGCGACTGATAGGACGCCGCCACACGGCTAGCCAGGTGGAGGAGGCTGTCGCACGACTGCGTGATACGGGTATCGATAACATCAGCATTGACCTTATCTATGGCTTGCCGGGACAGACGATAACGTCATGGACTGACTCGGTTGAGCGCGCGTTGGCACTCACTCCGCAGCACATCTCGGCCTATGGGCTGACTTATGAGGAAGGCACGCGGTTGTGGTGGCAGCGTGAGCGCGGCGAGGTTACCGAAGTGCCTGAGGAACAGTGCCTGGAGATGTACCGCATCTTGGTCCAGTCATTGCAGCGTGCCGGCTATGAGCATTATGAAATTTCCAACTTCGCCTTGCCGGGATACCACTCCCGCCATAACTCCTCGTACTGGAACGACACGCCCTACCTGGGACTTGGGGCAGGTGCCCACAGCTATGATGGTGAGGTGAGGCGCAGCAACCCTGCCAACTTGCAGGAGTACATTGACAAAGTCACGGCGGGTGAGCCGGCCTTTGAGCAAGAAGAATTGACCCAAATGGAACGATACGATGAGCGGGTGATGCTCGGCTTGCGCACTGCTCGCGGCGTGGATGCTGACCGTCTGCGCCATGACTTCGGAGAAACGGCATGGCAGCACTTCACACGTGAGGCCAAGCCCCACATTGCCGCCGGCCATTTGCGCGTGACCGAGGATGTCCGCTATGTGTTGACCCGCGACGGCATCATGCTCAGCGACAGTATCATCCGTGACCTCATGTGGGATGGGTGACGGATAAGACGGATGGATTGACGGCGGCAGAGCCGCCGCCCACGTGACATTGCTGCTGGAGTGGCCGTGGCGGGAGCCACGGCATAGCGGGACCCTGATGGTGGAATCTCAGTGATGGGTCATTGCTGAAAGCGGTGTTGTGAAGTTGTTCTTTTACTTTCTTGTTTTCTTTTTTTTACGAGCTGGCAGCTCGTAATACTTCAACAACTCGTTCTTGGGAACTTTCAGTTGGTGTGGCTGACAGGGTGGGCGGAAGTGTTAATTGAGTGTTAATGGGAGAATCTAACTTGTTGGAGCAGAGGATGTAGGTGTTGCTGCCGTTTTGTTTTTTTATTAGACCGTAGGTGAGGGCTTGGGAGATGATGGTGCGTGCCTTGTTGATGCGATTGAGTTGGGTTTGCCGCTTGCTAATGCGGATGGCAAGTTCCTCGGTGGAGAGTTTCTCGTCTGGCTCGATGACCTCGCTGATGATGTCCTGTAGTGTGGAGTGCTCAACGATTGTAGAGGGTATTGTGCCAGATGGGATTGTCTTGACCATTTCGTGTGGGAGATTGCCTTCACCGATGGAGAAAATGAATTCAGGTGTGTCGTTATTGGTGTATTGGAATGCTTTGACGATGCGAACGTGTGAAATGCCATTCTGTGTGTTGACTGAGAAGACGCTATTGGAACTTGGGAAGAGGAATTTGCCGAGATCACCCGTTGTCGATGCACGTTTGCCCAGGTGGTTATATCCGATGAAGAGGAATGCGCTCTCGGTGTGGTTGAGAGTGTCGCGGACGATGTGGTTGAATGTTGAAGCGACGTTGATGCCGCAGTGTGGCAAGAAGTGGTCGATATCGTCAATGACGATGAGTGCAGGTTTGAGTTCGCTGATATGTGACTCGATGCGGTTGATGACACAGTAATAGTCCTCACGGAAGACGCCGAGCATGTCGAGACAAACGAGATTGAAGTTACCGTCGTCGAAATGGAAGTTCTCTTTCATCTCGCTGTAAAGTTGTGCGCAGTCATAGGGACTGTGAATCGTGTCAATCCAAAGTACTGTTCCTGGTGTTGCTGATGTGGTGTGGTGGCGTGTTGTTCCATTTGGTCCAAGCCCATTATACAGCTCGATTGTGACAGGCTTAGTGGGTGATGTGGTGAGCGAAGGGGCGTACTGATAACTGCCGGACAGGATTGTACCAGCGAGCATCTTGGCGAAATGGTGTGCATGGCATGTGTCGGTGCCGGTGAGATAGGTGGCACGGTGCTGTGAGATGATGGGCTGGCCACCAATGGTGACGAGGTGATTGATTGTGAACTCGTCGGAGTTGGTCTCGTGGTTGATAAGACACTGGCTCCAAGGGTTATCGGCTGCGCATTCGTCGTGGGTACCGTCGACACGGTAATGAAAAATTTTGTTACTCATGGTTTTATTTTTGATTTAAAGTATATTGTTGTGGATTGACAGGGGCATAGCCGCCGCCCATGTGACATTGCTGCTGGAGTTGCCGTGGCGGGAGCCACGGCATAGTGGGACCCTGATGGTGGTGGCAGTGATGTTATCGTTGTGTACTTGACAACGCATTTATCCTTATCACATGTAGTGCAAAGGTAACCAGTGGAATTGCGTTGCGCAATGTCAAAAAGCAGAAAAATAGGATTTTTTATTGGAATTCTTCGAGAATGTCCTGTAGTAGTGCTGCGAGGGTACCCTGGGCGTGCTGTGCCTCGTTGCTGATGATGAGTTGCAACTGGGCGGTGGCTTGTACTTTGCCGATGAGCATTAGGTTAAGAAGAAGGCGGTAGCCGGTGTACTTGATGAGGGGATTGTCGTCGCTGATGAGTTGTCTGAACAGTTCATCGCTGCCGTCGATGTGGCGCAACAGTTTGTGGCACAGGTTGTCTGCCACTTCGATGGTCTCGACGGTCTGGCACCACTGTTGGGCTAGTTCCAAGGTCATCAGCTCGGCGGGGTAGAGCATGGGGGCTGCCAGGCGGCATTCGCGGGAATTGGTGTCGCTCCACAACTCACTGGCTACAGAGGCGATTTGCTCGTTGTCGTTGATTGACTCGCGGAATCTGGAGGCAATACCTTGAATGTCCACCAGCAGGCATCCCATGATGATGCTGTGCGGGTCGCCAGCTTTTCTCAACTTGTCGGCAACGATGCCGTTGCGGAAAGCGAAAAATTCCTTGCGTATCTCCTTGATACTCTCTTGTGCTCTATCCATGTCCATTGGGTTGATTATTGTTTCAGTTTCTCGGCGAGGAAACGGCCGGTGTAGCTTTCCTTGCATCGGGCGACCTCCTCGGGGGTACCGGTGACGACGATGTTGCCGCCGTCTTCTCCGCCCTCGGGTCCCAGGTCGATGATGTGGTCGGCACACTTGATGACATCAAGGTTGTGCTCGATGATGACCACGGTGTGTCCGTTGCCGATGAGTTGGTCAAATGATTTCATCAGCGTGTTGATGTCATGGAAGTGGAGTCCCGTCGTCGGCTCGTCGAAGATGAACAGCGTGTTGCCTTGCCGCTCGCCGCTCAGGTAGTAGGCGAGCTTGACGCGCTGGTTCTCGCCGCCCGACAGCGTCGATGACGACTGCCCGAGTTTGATGTAACCCAGTCCCACGTCCTGCAACGGCTTGAGGCGTCGCACGATTTTGTACTCGTTATAGGTGTTGGATTCGCTAAAGAACTCGATAGCCTGATTGACCGTCATGTCGAGAACATCGCTGATGGTCTTGTCCCTGAAGGTCACATCGAGGGCGTTGCGGCTGAATCGCTTGCCGTGGCATGCTTCGCAAGTGAGGGTAATGTCGGCCATGAACTGCATCTCGATGGTGATGGTGCCTTCGCCCTTGCACTCCTCGCATCTGCCGCCAGGCGAGTTGAACGAGAAGAAACCGGCATTGTAGCCCATCTGCTTGGACAGTTGCTGCTGTGCGAACAGTTGGCGTATCTCGTCGAAGGCCTTGAGGTAGGTAGCTGGATTGCTGCGTGTGCTCTTGCCGATAGGTCCCTGGTCGATAAATTCGACGGCTTGCAGCCTTCCCAGGTCGCCACCGATGCCGCTGTGGCTGCCCGGAGCGTCGGCGGTCTGGTCATAGTTACGTGCCAGGGCGGGGTAGAGAATTCTGCCCACCAGGGTGGACTTGCCCGAGCCGCTGACGCCGGTAACGACAGTCATCACGCCTAATGGGAACTTGACATCGAGGTTCTTGAGGTTGTTCTGGCAAGCGCCCTTCACCTCGATATACTGACTCCATGAACGGCGACGCTTGGGCACAGGAATAGTGAACTGCCGCGTGAGGTATTGTGCCGTGTAACTGTCGGTGGCTTGTGCAATGTCGCCGATGGGCCCTTGATAGACGATGCGTCCGCCATTGCGCCCCGCATCGGGTCCCACGTCGATGAGGTAGTCTGAACTGTTGATGATGTCCTCGTCGTGCTCCACGACGACCACGGTGTTGCCCAGTTGCTGCAGCATGCGCAGCACATGAATCAGGCGATGGGTATCACGCGGATGCAGTCCGATTGAGGGCTCGTCGAGGATATATACCGACCCCACGAGCGAGCTGCCCAGAGCGGTAGCGAGGTTGATGCGCTGGCTCTCGCCGCCCGACAGCGTTGCCGAGGTGCGGTCCAGTGTGAGGTAACCCACTCCCACATCGCACAGGTATTCCAGGCGGTTGTTGATTTCGGTGAGCAGTCGCTTGGCAATCTGCGTTTCGGTCTCGTCGAGCCGCAGTTCCTTGAACCACTGCAACAGGTCTTTGACGGGCATTCTCACCAGTTCGCTGATGGCCATGCCGCCCACCTTGACATATTCAGCCTGTGGCTTGAGCCTCGTACCGTGGCAGGTGGGGCAGACGGTGCGTCCGCGGTAGCGTGCAAGCAGCACGCGGAACTGTATGGCGTAGGATTTGCTTTTTACCCACTCAAAGAAGCCGTCGATGCCTTTCCAGGTGCCGTCCTCGGTGCCGTGCCACAGCAAGTCGAGCTGCTCGCGGGTGAGGTCGTTGTATGGCTTGTGAATGGGGAAATCATGGCGTGCTGCCACATGGATGAACTCGCGTTTCCACTCGCCCATCACCTGTCCTCTCCAGCACATGACGGCGTCGTCATAGACTGACCGGCTGCGGTCAGGTACCACCAGGCTCTCGTCGATGCCGATGACGTTACCGAAACCCTCACACGTCGGGCAGGCACCCAGCGGGTTGTTGAAGTTGAACATCAGGTCGCTGGGCTCTTCGAAGGTCATGCCGTCCAGTTCAAAGCGTTTTGAGAAACGGTGCTCATGCATCGAGCCGTCCTGTTGCCACATGACGACGATGCATTCATCTTTTCCCTCGTAGAAGGCAGTCTGCAACGAGTCCAGAAGGCGCATCTCGTCGTCCTTTTGATGTGTCACTGCCATGCGGTCGATGAGCAGACGGTAGTTGGCCGGGTCGAGGTCGCCGTCGGTTGCCATCACCTGTGCGATGTCGACGAACCTGCCGTCGCTGGTCATCAGGCGGGAGTAGCCGCCCTTGATGAGGATGTCGAGCTGCGTGTGCAGGTCACGCCCCTCGGGCACGATGATGTCGGTGAGCAGTGCCAGGCGTGTCCCGTCGGGGTAGGTGTTGATGCAGTTGATGACATCGGCAGCGGTGTGTTTCTTGACCATCTCGCCCGAAATCGGGGAAAAGGTCTTGCCTACACGAGCGAACAACAGCCGCAGGTAGTCATAAATCTCGGTGCTCGTGCCGACCGTGCTGCGTGAATTGCGCGTGACGGTGCGCTGCTCGACAGCAATGGCAGGTGGCAGTCCGCGGATGAAATCACAGTCTGGCTTGGTCATGCGGCCCAGGAACTGGCGGGCATAGGACGACAGACTCTCGACATAGCGCCGTTGCCCCTCGGCATAGAGCGTGTCGAAGGCGAGTGACGACTTGCCGGAGCCTGACAAGCCCGTCACGACGACAAACTTGCCTCGCGGTATCGTCACGTCAACATTCTTGAGGTTGTTGACGCGAGCCCCCTTGATGATGATGTCTCCTCTGGTAGCCATTGCCGGTAAATTGAGCCCGCAAAGGTACGAATAATTCATGAGAATAGCAAATTACCATGTTTAGGAAACATTGTGGTTGCAACTCGCGAATTTACATCAGACAATCACTTTTCATCTTTTTGCTAGGAAAGTTCTATATATTAACCTATTTTAATAGTTTTTTAGTGGTCGATTTTAATGGTTTTTAGTAATTTCGCAGCATTATTCAACTTATTACTAATATTTACTCAATTATCACATGATCATGAAGAAATTATCTGCATTATTATTTGGCATGGCACTGCTGTCGCTGCTGCCAATGAAAGCTTGGAGTCAGGAGGCATACGTTTGGTATCCTGGTAATGGTGGTCACACCTTGACCTTCTGCTATGATGACCAGAGGGATTCAAGGGAAGGCTACACTTATGATTTGAATACAGGCACAAACTCGCCGGAATGGCTTCAATGGAATGGCTATATCATCACCGTTGAATTTGATTCTACGTTTGTTGATGCAAGACCTACGACAACATATAAATGGTTCTATAATTTCTGGGCACTCAACAAAATTCCGACACTAGCCAATCTGAACACCTCTGCCGTGACGGATATGAGTCAAATGTTCTATGGCTGCTCAATGCTGTTTCATCCTGATATGAGCAATTTTGACACGTCCAACGTGACGGACATGAGTGAGATGTTCTATGGTTGCAAAAATAATTCAACCCTTGATGTGAGCAGTTTCAACACCTCTAATGTGACGACTATGAGAAGGATGTTCTACGAATGCAAAATGCTGCAATCCATAAACTTGAGTAGTTTTGACCTGTCTAACGTGACGGATATGAGTTATATGTTCTACGGTTGCGAAGGCACCTCTTTCTATGTTTGGTGGGGCAATAATTTGAACAGTACTAAACTGAAGAACATGAATAGTATGTTCTGGAATTGCTACAATATGACAAGTGTTGACTTGAGCAAATTTGACACCTCTAACGTGACGAATATGGGTTCCCTGTTCTGCAACTGCGAGAGGCTGGGTTCAGCTAACTTGAGCAATTTCAATACCTCTAATGTGACGGACATGAGTTATATGTTCCAAAGTTGCAAGAATCTGAAAACTGTTAATGTGAGCAATTTCAACACCACTAAAGTGACTGACATGACGAATATGTTCATGTACTGCTCACAGCTTACGACCCTTAACTTGAACAGTTTCTACACTCCTAAACTGAAGAACGCGGGTAGTATGTTCTCTGGCTGCACAAAGCTGGCAAACCTTAACATAAGCAATTTTGTTACCCCGAGCTTGACAAACATGAGTGGTATGTTCAAAAACTGCTCAAGTCTGACAACCCTTGATGTGAGTAATTTCGACACCTCTAATGTGACGGGCATGGGTAGCGTGTTCGAAGGCTGCTCAAAGCTGACGACCATTGATGTAAGCAATTTCAATACCTCTAAAGTGACGTACATGAGTACCATGTTCAAAGACTGCTCACAGTTGACAACCCTTGATTTGAGCAATTTCAATACCTCTAAAGTGACGAGCATGAGTAGTATGTTCTATGGCTGCACAAAACTGACAACAATCTATGCTGGCGAAGACTGGTCCACAGACCAATTGTCAACTTCTACTTACAATCCCGGCGGCGCTAACATGTTCACCAACTGCACGAGCTTGGTGGGTGGTATGGGCACGACCTATGATGCTGACCACATCGATGCAGAGTATGCCCACCTCGACGGTGGCCCCGAGAATCCTGGCTACTTCAGCGAGAAGGTGGAAAACGAGATTGGTGATGTGAGCGGTGACGGCATTGTAAGCGTTGCCGACGCAACTTCGCTCATCGACTACTTGCTCGGCGTAGCCGATCCCGACTCACTTGATCTGTCTGTTGCCGACTGCAACAATGACTCCAATGTGAGCATCGCCGACGTGACCTCCATGATCGACTATATCTTGAACGGGGTATGGTGATTTCATCTCCAGCGTCCGCTGGTTAATGTATAATGGACATCCGCATTCCCGCTATGGGTTTGCGGATGTTTTTTTCACAGTGGAACGCTGTAGCCGATTCGTTAAATCAGCGTAATCTGATTGGTGTGTGGATTTATAAAATAGCTGTTGTTTTTTTACTTTTTTTGAAAAAAAATTGCTTGGTTGGAAAAGAAATAGTAATTTTATTGCCCAAAATCAAGCAGTATGTCACTTGTCTGGCATGATTTTTGCTTGGTTTAACATTACTAAGTCATTATTAATTATTAAATTAACAGACAGATATGAAACCGATTAACATTGTAATGGCAGTCGTGGGCGGCGCAATCGCCGGCGCTGCAGTGGGTTTGCTTTTTGCGCCCGAGAAAGGTGATGACACCCGCAAACGCATCGCTGATGCCCTGCGTGAACAAGGCGTGAAGCTGAAAGGCTCAAAACTCGATGATCTCGTTAACGACATCGCCGAGGAGATTAAAGACAAGATGGATTAATAACCTGATAAACAACATGTAATACAATGAAAGGATTAAGTTTATTATACGCATTCCTGGGTGGTGCCCTGGTTGGTGCATCGGCAGCTATCCTTTTCGCCCCCGAGAAGGGATCTGACCTGCGTACCCGCATCAAGGAGATGTTGAAGAAGAACGGCATCGACTTCAGCGACGACGAGGTTGAGCAGCTGGTGAAGCAGATCAGCGCCCAGATTGAGGACTGACAAAATAACACTGTGACTGACAGGCGGTGTCATGTGCGGCACCGCCTGCGGTCAAGTGTGTTGTTGTCGGGGTGAGCCTGAAAAAGAGATAGAGGACGACTCTACCGCTAAAATCTAACCTCAAACCGTCAAGGACGCGCCATGCGTGCTTGAAAATCAATGTATGAACGAGATAGACTATAAAAAACTGTTTAGCGAGGCGCGCAAGTATTTCTCTCTGGAGTGGGACTACACCAAGCTCACTGCAGTCGAGAAACTCGCCGTGCTGTTGTCGGCAGTGGCGTTTGTTGCAGTGGTCATCATCATCTGCACCTTTGTGCTTCACCATCTGTTCACTGCACTGGTGGGCGTGCTCGCCGAGGCCATGGGTTGTGCATGGGGTGCCCATCTGATTGCTGCCGCCGTGTTGCTGGTCCTGCTGCTTGTCGTGTTTGCGTTCAAGAGGCAGCTTATCGTGGACCCCGTGGCACGCTTTATCAGCAAGTTGTTCTTAAAACCCGAAGACAATGAGTAATACTAGCGATAACCTCAATACTCAGACGGCGTCGCAGCAACAGTTGCCTGTCGCTACACCTGACGCGCCCAAAAACTGGCGCGGCATGACGCTTGACGAGTTGCGACGTGCCCGTGGCAAAGCGCTGGTGAGGCGCGAGGTGGGTCGTGCGACCATCCAGTACAATATCGAGGGCGTGAAGAGCAATGTCGCCAATAACGGCGTGCGTGCGCTCATGTTCAACGCCGAGACGCTCACCCACTTGAAAACTGCCGACTATGTGCTGTTGGGCTTCAGGGTTGCCCGGTGGCTGCTGGGCCTGCGCAACAACCGTCGTCGTCGCCGTCGTTGACGCGCGATAACGCTATTTTGGGTGGTTTTATTGCCTTTTTTAAGGAAAAAAGTGATTTTTTTTTGAAAAAAAATTGTTGTATTTTTGATTTTTCCTATATTTGCAGCCCGAAATCAAACGATTTCGTCACGAGAGTTTATAATTTTAATGATAATAAATAACTAAAAAGAAATACTGCCTATCGACAAACATTACCTATTATTGACCAATACTAGATAGTAATGAAGATATACAAGGACAAGAGCGATGAGCAACTGATATCGCTGTATGTCGATGGCAAGAATGAGGCCTTTGATGAGCTCCTGGAGCGTCACAAGGACCGCGTTTACATGTATATATACCACTCGGTGAAAAACGCTGAGCATGCCGACGACATTTTCCAAGATACTTTCGTCAAAGTCATCACAACCATCAAGCAGGGCCGCTATGTCGAGAACGGACACTTCTCGGCATGGATTACGCGCATAGCCCATAACCTTGTCATCGACTACTTCAGGCAGACCAAGGCTGAAAACCTGCAATCGACCGATGATGAAGAGGTCAACATCCTCAACCGCAAGGAATTGTCGGAACGCACGACCGAAGACAACATTGTGGTTTCTCAGATTCATGACGATGTGCGCCGCCTGGTGAAGGCGTTGCCCGACAACCAGCGTGAGGTTCTCGTGATGCGTTACTACAAGAACATGAGCTTTAAGGAGATAGCCGACAGCACGGGCGTGAGCATCAACACCGCCCTGGGCCGTATGCGCTATGCCATCCTGAACATGCGCCGCATGGCCGAGGAGCACAACATCGTGCTGACACTGTAAGCCCGTTTGCCGACAGGAGCATCAATTCACAGAGCAGTAAGTACAATAAAATACAATTGTCTGGCTGTCAGATAATAGTTGTATTTTATTGTATTTATTGTTCTCTTTATTAAAAAAGTGGCGGCGAAATTTTGCTTATCGTGTTAAAAGTAGTACCTTTGCAGCCGTTTTTTGAGAATTAAACATTTAACAGACAATAAAAAGCAAGTAATGAACGTAAGTTTTGAACAGATTGATGCGGTGAACGGACTGCTCACCGTTGACATTAAGAGAGAAGATTTTGCCGCTGATGTGAACAAGGAAGTGGCACAGATGGGCGTGCGTCACCCGTTGAAGGGCTTCCGCCCCGGTAAGGCTCCCAAGAGCCTGCTGATGAAGTTTTACGGTCCCAGCGTGACTGCCGATGTCGTTGACCGCAAGGTAGGCAAGGCCATGTATGACTATATCCGCGAGAATAACCTCCACGTCCTGGGCGAGCCTCTGCCCAACGAGGACACCAAGGTGGACCTCATGAACGATGAGGAGATGGCTTTCAAGTTCGACTTGGGTATGGCTCCTGCCATTGAGCTGAAGTTGAACAAGCGCATCAATGTGCCCTATTATAATATCGAGGTGACCGACCAGATGGTCGATGACGCCATTGCCCACGACCGCAAGCGCCTGGGCACCCTCGTTGACGGTGAGGTCAGCGACAAGGAGTCGATGCTGCGCGGCTCGATGATCGAGCTCGATGAGCAGGGTAACGACAAGGAAGACGGCATCAGCGTGGAGCGCACCGTGATTTCGCCCCGCTATCTCGTTGACGAGGAAGAGGCCGCCAAGTTTGTCGGCATCAAGGTGGGTGACACCTTTGTCTTCAATCCCTACAAGGCCAACAACGGCAACATCGCTGAGTTGGCTGCCCTGTTGAATGTTGACCGCAGCAAGGCCGACGTGAAGAGCGACTTCCGTGTGACCATCGAGGAAATCAAGGTCAACCAGGAGGCCGAGATGAACGAGGAGTTCTTCAAGGGCGTCCTCGGCACCGAGACCGAGGTCAAGGACGAGGCTGCCTTCCGCGAGGCTGTCCGTGAGATGATTCAGCGTGCCAACGTGCCTGAGAGCAACTACCGCTTCACCGTTGATGCCAAGCGCATCCTCACCGAGAAGGCTGGTGAGCTGCCCTTGCCCGAGGAGTTCCTGAAGCGCTTCCTGAAGCTGCGTCGCGAGCAGGACGAGAAGCAGAACACCGAGGTTACCGACGAGGAGGCTAAGGACATGTTCGCTCAGCTGCGCTGGCAACTCGTCAAGGACCACCTGGCACAGGAACTGGGCATCAAGATTGAGCAGGAGGATGTTGATACCGCCGCCTTCATCTTCGCCCAGCAGCAGTTGTCACAGTATGGTATCTACAACGCTCCCGAGGACCTCGTGCGTCAGCAGGCCGAGCGCTTCATGCAGGATGACCGCACCCGCGAGATGATTCATGAGCACGCCATCGACAACAAGTTCTATGCCGCCGTCAAGGAGGCTGTGAAGGTGAACGAGAAGACCATCAGTGTAGAGGATTTCCGCAAGCTCTACGAGGCTGAGGAGAAGTAATTCGATTCACATCATGAAACAATGGGGCAGGGTAGGCAGTAATGCCGACCCTGCCTCTTTCTATAAAAAAGGTGACAAAATGTCGGTTGGCTCGTTTTTTGCTTAGGCTGAAGTATCATAAAAAAAATAAAGATGAAAAAAAATGACGGCATCTGTCGTTGGAATGAGAAAAAAATTGTATCTTTGAACACAAAATAAAGATAATACACCGTTTAAACACCTAATTTTAAATTTATGGAAAACGATTTCAGAAAATTTGCAGTACATCATCTTGGTATGAACGGACTGGCTTTGGACCAGTTTGCTAGCAGCGTGTCCAACAACTATATTTCCCCCACCATCATGGAGGAGCGCAAGCTGAATGTTACCCAGCTCGACGTGTTCTCGCGCCTGATGATGGACCGCATCATCTTCCTGGGCACCCAGGTCGATGACTATACCGCCAATGTCATCCAGGCTCAGCTGCTCTATCTTGACAGCGCTGACCCCGGCAAGGATATCTCATTATATATTAACTCGCCTGGCGGATCGGTGTATGCCGGTCTGGGCATCTATGACACGATGCAGTACATCCAGAGCGACGTATCTACCATCTGCACCGGTATGGCAGCCTCGATGGCAGCCGTATTGCTCGTTGCAGGCCAGAAGGACAAGCGCTTTGCCCTCAAGCACAGCCGCGTGATGATTCACCAGCCGATGGGCGGTATCAGTGGTCAGGCATCGGATATCGAGATTACTTCTCGTGAGATTCTCAAGCTCAAGCAGGAATTGTACACCATCATCAGCGACCACTCGGGCCAGCCCTACGACAAGGTGTATGCCGACAGTGACCGTGATTACTGGATGACTGCTGCCGAGGCCAAGGAATACGGTATGATTGACAAGGTGCTCATCCGCGAAACGCCCGCTACCGATTCGGCCGAGAAATCAACCGAGGAGAAATAAGCTATGGCGAAAAAGAAGGATAGCAGCACACTGTATTGCAGCTTCTGCGGTCGCAGTGACCGCGAGGTGGAACTGATGCTGCCGGGCATGAACGGCTGCATCTGCAATGAGTGTGCCGAACGTGCCGTCGAACTGTCTCATGAGTACCTGCGCCAGATGGCCAAGTCGCAGCTGACAGACCTCGACATGGAAACCCTGCCCAAGCCTGACGAAATCAAGGCTTATCTGGATCAGTATGTCATCGGTCAGGAAACAGCCAAGCGTTATCTCTCGGTTGCCGTCTATAACCACTACAAGCGCTTGAACCAGAAGCGTGACGATGACATCGATATCGAGAAGAGCAACATCATCATCGTGGGACCGACTGGAACGGGCAAAACCTTGCTCGCCAAGACCATCGCACGCATGCTGAAAGTTCCCTTTGCCATCGTTGACGCCACGGTGCTGACTGAGGCTGGCTATGTGGGCGAGGACATCGAGAGCCTGTTGACCAGGCTGCTGGCAGCGTGTGACTATAACGTCGAGGAGGCTCAGCGTGGTATCGTCTTCATTGATGAAATCGACAAGATTGCACGCAAGGGCGACAACCCGTCGATTACGCGTGATGTGAGTGGCGAGGGCGTGCAGCAGGGACTCTTGAAACTGCTCGAAGGCTCGGTAGTCAATGTGCCGCCTCAAGGCGGCCGCAAGCACCCCGAGCAGAAGATGATTGCCGTTGACACCAAGGATATCCTGTTCATCTGTGGCGGTGCCTTTGAGGGCATCGAACGCAAGATTGCTCAGCGCCTCAATACCCAGGTAGTGGGATTTGGCGTCGAGAGCCACGTGAGCAAGAGCGACCGCGACAAACTGTTGCATTTCGTGGCACCCCAGGACTTGCGCAGCTATGGTCTGATTCCCGAAATCATCGGCCGTCTGCCCATTCTCACCAATCTGGAGCCGCTTGACCGTGACGCCTTGATACGCATCCTGACCGAGCCCAAGAACGCCATTGTGCGACAGTACAAGAAGTTGCTTGAGATGGATGGTGTAGAACTCGTCATCGAGGAAGACGTGTTGGGCTATATAGTGGACAAATCGATTGAATATAAATTGGGTGCCCGCGGGTTGCGCAGCCTGTTCGAGACCATCATGATAGACGTGATGTATCAGGCTCCGAGTATGAACGAGAAGCGCTTTGTACTCACCCGTGAGTTTGCACGTCGTCAATTGGAAAAGTCCAGTTTTGAGATTTTAGGGAAAAGCCTTTAAACTGTTCATGTTTTTAAAGCGTTGACAGCGCTGAGCTACCTGTAAAAACAGGTGGCGCCGAAATAAATGGAAAAATAATTTTCCAAAAATAGTTGTGCAGTTCACAAAATCGTTCTATATTTGTGAAATCGTTCTAACCCTAAACCTGTTAATATGGCGAAAAACAATAAGTTGATATCGGCATTGAAGGAGTACTTCGGTTTTGAGATGTTCAAGGGCAACCAGGAGGCCATCATCGAGAACCTGCTGGCCGAGCGTGACACCTTCGTGCTCATGCCCACAGGAGGCGGCAAATCGTTGTGCTACCAGCTGCCTGCCCGCCTCATGGAGGGTACCGCGATTGTCATCTCACCGCTTATCGCACTGATGAAGAATCAGGTTGATGCCATGCGTAGCTACAGCGAGGAGGACGGGATTGCCCACTTCATGAACTCGTCGCTTACCAAGCAGGCAATCGAAGCTGTGAAAAACGATGTGCGGGAGGGCCGCACCAAACTGCTGTATGTCGCTCCCGAATCTCTCACCAAGGAGGAGAATGTCGCCTTCCTCAAGGATGTGCCCATCTCCTTCTATGCCATTGACGAGGCTCACTGTATCTCGGAGTGGGGACATGATTTCCGCCCTGAGTACCGCAATATACGTCCTATTATCAACCGCATCGGGGTACGTCCTATCATCGCTTTGACGGCGACGGCGACGCCCAAGGTGCAGCATGATATCCAGAAGAACTTAGGCATGACCGTTGCCGCCGTGTTCAAGTCATCGTTCAACCGTCCCAACCTCTATTATGAGGTACGTCCCAAGTCAAAGGACGTGGACCGCGAAATCATCAAGTTCATCAAGGCCAACGAGGGCAAGTCGGGCATCATTTACTGCCTGAGCCGCAAGAAGGTGGAAGAACTTGCCGAGGTGCTGCGTCTCAACGACATCAAGGCGTTGCCTTATCATGCCGGTATGGACAGTGCCGTGCGCAGTGCCAACCAGGATGCTTTCTTGAGCGAGGATGTAGATGTTATCGTGGCGACAATCGCCTTCGGTATGGGTATCGACAAGCCCGACGTGAGGTTTGTCATCCACTATGACATTCCCAAGAGTCTGGAGGGCTATTATCAGGAAACGGGCCGTGCCGGTCGTGACGGCGGCGAGGGTAAGTGTATCACCTTCTATTCCCGCAAGGACCTGGACAAACTCGAGAAATTCATGCAGGGCAAACCCATCGCCGAGCAGGAAATCGGCAAGCAGTTGCTGCTCGAGACGCGCGACTATGCCGAGTCATCGGTGTGCCGTCGCCGTTCGCTGCTGCACTACTTCGGCGAGACCTATGACCGTGACAATTGCGGTAATTGTGACAACTGTCTCAAGCCCAAGAAACGTGTCGAGGCGAGCGAGGAACTGCGTGCTGCAATCGAGACCATTCTCACACTGCGCGAACGCTTCAAGCCTGAATATATCGCTCATGTTATGATGGGTGACGCGACCAACGAAATCAAGGGTTACAAGCACAACGAGCTGGAAGTGTTCGGCTGTGCCAACGAGCGTGACGAGAAATTCCTGATGGCTGTCATCAGGCAGGGTGTGTTTGCCGACTACCTGGCTAAGGATATTGAGAACTATGGTGTCATCAAGGTGACCAAGGAGGGCAAAAACTTCCTTAACAGCCGTGAGAAATTCTGGATTGTCGAGGATAACGAGTATACCGAGATGCTCGACGAGGAATTGCGTGGCGGCGGCAGCGGTGCCGTTGACTCGCAGCTGTTCAGCATCTTGAAGGACCTGCGCCGCAAGATTGCCAAACAGCACGGACTGCCCACCTATGTCATCTTCCAGGAACCGTCACTTGACGCGATGGCGACGACTTATCCTATCTCGATTGAAGAGTTGCAGAACATACCCGGTGTGGGTCCAGGAAAGGCCAAACGCTACGGTCAGGAGTTTATCGACCTTATCAAGAAATATGTCGATGAGAACGAGATTGAGCGCCCCGAGGATATGCGTGTTCGCACGGTAGCCAACAGGAGCAAGAACAAAATTGAGCTGATTACTGCTATCGACCGTAAGGTGTCGCTCGATGCGCTTGCCGAGAGCAAGGACATGGAATTCAGCGAGTTGCTTGACGAACTGGAAGCTATTGTCTATAGCGGTACCAAAATCAACGTGTCTTATTTCATTGAGGAAACCATCGACCAGGATATCGAGGAGGACATCTTCGACTACTTCAAGGAGAGCGATACCGACGATATCGAGACCGCTATGCAGGAACTGGGCGACGACTACACCGAGGAGGAAATTCGCCTCGTCCGCATTAAGTTCCTCAGCGAGATGGGCAATTGATAGAAGGTGATAATTAAGGAGCAAATGGCAGCAGGGTTTTCCTGTTGCCATTTTTTTTGTATGCCCGTGGAAACTGTGATGCATGAGTCGTTGTGAGTGGTCCTCTTTGAAGGCTTCTTTTTGCCTCATGTCCCCGGTCGCACGGGCCTTCAAGCCTGGTCAGGTCAAAGGCCTGATTCTGGCTCAGGGTGGCTGTGTATTGGGGTGTTCTTATTGTTGTTGGCTCGGGAATTATTGTTGATTGTGGGGCTTTTACGTCATATATGTCAAAAAAAAATCAGGTGGAGATATAATTTTTCGCGTGTGCGTGCGTTATACATTAGTAATAAAGAATGAAAAAACGTAAAATATAGATTCAAACCAACCTAAAGAAGATGAAAGCAAAACTTTTGATTTCTTCATTGCTGTTGGGAACTGCGATCCTCGCCTTTGCAAAGGTTAAGGATCCTGTCCTCATGACCATTAACGGCAAAGACATCAAACTCTCGGAGTTTGAGTACCTTTATCACAAGAACAATCAGCAACAGGTCGAGAAAGAGACCCTTGAGCAGTATTTGGACCGCTTTGTGCTCTACAAGCAGAAGGTGGCTGACGCCGAGGCTGCCGGTATTGACACTACCGACCTGTTTATCAAGGAGTTTGAGGGCTACCAGAAAGACCTCTCTGCTCCGTTTATGGCCGAGGACACTACTTACCGCTGGCAGTTCATCAATGAGGCATACCAGCGCAGCCAGAAGGAAATCGACATTGACCATTTCATGCTGCCCCTCGGTAGCAATTCCTTCGAGACAGACAGAATGTTGGCCCGAATGGACAGTATCCGCACCTGTATTCTGAATGGTGAGAAGTGGGAAGACCTTGCCGACAAATTCTCTAGCGATCCCTCCAAGGCCCGCAATCATGGCCACTATGGCTTTGTGAGCGCCTGCACATTCCCCTATGATTTTGAGAATCAGATGTACAACACTCCCGTGGGCTCGGTTTCCAAGCCGTTCACGACTCAGTTTGGTGTGCACATGATTCGCGTGAACAATGAGCGTCCGCGCAGCGACGTTCATGCCAAGCACATCCTCAAACTCTTCCCGAGGGAGGCAACCGAGGAGCAGAAGGCTCAGTGCAAGGCACAGATTGATTCCATCTATGCATTGCTGAAGGCTGGCGCCAATTTTGAGGAACTTGCCAGGACCGAGTCTCAGGACGGCAGTGCTCAGCGTGGCGGTGACCTGGGATGGTTCGGTCGCGGTCGCATGGTGCAGCCCTTTGAAGACATCGCCTTTGACCTTGCCGATGGAGAAATCAGCGAGCCGTTCGCTACCAAGTTTGGCTACCATATCATCAAGAAGGTGGCTCACGGTGCGCCCTCACTGGATGAGATGCGTCCCCTTATCGATAGGGCTATCAGTCGCGATGAGCGCTCAAAACTGATTGGGCAGCGCCGCATCAACGACTTGAAGAATAAGTTCAACTACAACCTGAACCCCGAATTCACCGCGTTGCTTGACAAGGCTCTCGTTGAGCATGCATTGCTTGACTCGGCCTTTGTTGCCACCTATATCAAGGACAACAAGATGCCGTTGTTCTTCTACAATGTCAAGAATTCTGTTCCTGTAAGCCAGCTTGCATCACAACTCATTCCCCAGAAGCCGTTGGTCGATGTAGACCAAGTTAGGGAGTTCATCATGTCGAAGGTAGAAACCGTTACCGACGGTGTGCTCACCGAGTGCAATGCCCGTGAACTGATGAACAATAACCCCGAGTACCGCAACCTCATCAATGAGTACCGTGACGGCATGCTGCTGTTCGAAATCAGCAACCGCCGCGTGTGGAAAGCTGCCAATAAGGACACCGTTGGTCTGGAGAACTTCTATGCTGCAAACCGCGCCCGCTATAACTGGGACGAGCCCCACTTCAAGGGCATCATCATCAGTGCCAAGAGTGACAGCATCCTGAACCTGGTGAAAGCTGACATGCGTACCTTTGGTGCCGACACGCTGACCGACGCCCTGCACAACAAGTATGGTGCCGACATCCGCATGGAGCGCATGGTGGTCAAGAAGGGTGAGAATGAGTATGCCGACTACCTCGCCTTCCACGTTGGTGAAAAGCCCGAACGCAAGGCTTATCCCGCCATGATGATTCTTGAGGGTGGTGTGATTGACCAGCCCGAGGATGTATCTGACGTTCGTGGTGCAGTAGCCAGCGACTATCAGGACGTGCTTGAGCGACGCTGGAAAGAGGAACTTGTTCAGAAATATCCTGCCAAGATTAACAAGAATGTCCTCAAACAGGTGAAGTAAATTCATCTTCGAGATAACAAGGAAACCTGCATGAGTCAATTTGCCCACGCAGGTTTCCTTTTTTGGATAGCTAAAAAGATAAAGATTACAGACAATCTTAAGCGAGTGAAGTGATATGAGACGAATGTTATTATTAGGAATATCCTGCTTGTTTGCAGCGATGATTGCCACAGGTCAGCTCAATCCGGCACTACAGGTGCAGGAACTGGAACTGAGTAATGGCATGAAAGTGTGGCTCAATGTGGACCACAGTCAGCCGAAGGTGTTTGGAGCCGTGGTCGTGAATGCTGGCGCTGTGGATTGCCCCGATACGGGTATTGCCCACTATTTTGAACATATCATGTTTAAGGGCACTGATGAGTTGGGCACCGTTGACTATGCCGCCGAGCGGGTGTATCTTGACTCCATCTCGATGAAATATGACGAGTTGGCGCGCACTACCGATGCCAAGCAGCGCAAAGCCATCCAGCACGACATCAACCAATTGAATGTCAAGGCCTCGCAGTATGCCATTCCCAACGAGTTCAACCGCTTGATTACCAAGTATGGCGGTTCGGACCTGAATGCGGGCACCTCCTATGACTTCACTTACTATCACAACACTTTTTCTCCTCAATTCATCGAGCAGTGGTGTGTGCTGAACAGCCATCGCCTCGTGCATCCCGTCTTCCGCCTGTTCCAGGGCGAATTGGAGACCGTCTATGAGGAAAAAAACATGTATGCCGACGATCCCGCCTCGATGATGCTGGAGCAGATATCAAGCAAATTCCTTGCCGGCACTCCTTATGCCTATCCCATCATCGGCAGCACCGAGAACCTGAAGAATCCGCGTCAGTCTGACATGGAAGCCTTCTACAAGAAATATTATGTGGCATCCAACATGGGACTGATTCTCTCGGGCGACATTGACCCTGAAACGCTGTTGCCAGTGCTCGAGCGCACTTTCGGCCAGCTGGAACGTGGCGTTAAGCCCGTGCGTGAAAAGATTGTGACGCCTGCTATCGTCGGACAGCCCGTCGAGAAGTTCCTTTTCCCGGTGCCGATTATCGGCATGAGTGCGATGGTCTTTCGCGGTCCCACCGACTATGATGCCGACGCTCCTGCCATGAAGGTGGCGCTGGCGTTGCTGAACAACGACAACAAGACTGGCCTGCTCGACGAGTTGACCAACAAAAACCGTGTTTATCTCTCGATGGCGATGAACATGGCCATGAACCAGGCATCAGGCCTTGCCGTGATGGTTGTGCCCAAACTATTGTGCAAGGTGAAAACTGCCGAGAATCTGTGTCTGGAACAGCTTGAGAAACTGAAAAACGGCGACTTCACCGATGAGCAGCTGCAGTCGGTCAAGCAGATGATTGCCCGTGACAACGAGATTGGGCTGGAAAGCATCTCCAAGCGCAGTGAACAGATGGTGGCTGCCATGTCGGCAGGCGTGTCGTGGGACTACTGCATGAAGCTGTCGTCGAGCATTGCCAGCATCAGCCGTGACGATGTCATGCGTGTCGCCCGCAAGTATTTCACCGACAACTTCTACCGTTTCCACAAGAAGAACGGTCGTGTTCCTGCCGAGCAGATTGCCAACCCCGAATATACCCCAGTCAGGCCGCAGCATGCCGCTGACAAATCGGCGTTTGCCCAGCGTTTGGAGCAGATTCCCGTCAAGGACGTGGCGCCCCGCCTGCTGGACTTCAATCACGATGCCGTCAAGGTGAATTTGCCTGGTGGCAGTCGTCTATTCGCGGGTCCCAATCCGTTAAATAACAATTGCAGCCTTATTGTCAATTTCCACAAGGGGACGATGCAGGATAAACTGCTTGAAGCCGCTGCTGACTATGTTCTTGAACTGGGTACCGATTCGCTGGATGTCAAGGCGTTTGGCGCTGCCATGCAACGCCTGGGAGCACAGTTGGAAGTGACTGCCGATGAGCAGATGACGATGCTCGTCCTCAAGGGTGATGACGGGCACATGGAAGAGACGCTCAGCCTGTTGGGCCACTTCCTTGACCGCATGCAGGCCGATGAGGATAAACTGGAATCTATCAAGGATGCCGCAGGTCCATCCGAGAAATCCTTCTGGGAAGAGAATACCGATGTATTTAGGGCTTTGGCCGAGAAGGTTGTCCGCGGTGAACGCTCATCATATCTCAATCGATTGACAGCCAAGGAATTGAAGAAACAGAAAGCCGCTGCGCTCATCAGTTCGTTCAAAGGACTGTATGATTGCCGATGCGACATCAGCTACAGCGGCAATCTGCCCGCTACCCAGGTCGCTGAAATGATTTCCCGACAGTTGCCGCAACTGTGTGGTTCACAGGAGAATGCAATTCAAGAAAAAAACCTGCTGTGCCCGCCGACGAGAACTGTCTATGTCTTTGACATGCCCAAATCGCGCCAGACAGTCATTGGCCTTTACCGTCCGCTTGCCGACGTGGTGAGTGACCGTGACAAGGCGTGCTTGGAGATGTGGGGTGAGTACTTCGGCGGCAGCATGTCGTCGGTATTGTTCCAAGAGGTGCGTGAGTTCCGTTCCATGGCCTATGCCGCTCAAGACATGGCGCTGACCCCCGATCTGGCACATTCCAGTAGTCCGTCGGGCTATATGGCGTTTGTCGCCACGCAAGCCGACAAGTCGATGCAGGCAATCGCGCTGCTCGACTCGCTCATCAACGACATGCCTGTCAACGCCGAGAACCTAGAAGTGGCGCGTCAGAGCCTGCTTAACGACATCAACAACACCTATCCCACCTTCCGCGGCAAGCCCTTGATGGTTGCCTTGTCAGAACGCTACGGCTTCACTGCCGATATGAACACCCCAATGGTTGAGCTACTGCCCACGATGACTAGAGCCGACATCGAGGCCTTCTACCGTCAGCACATCAAGGGGCAGCCTTATCAGCTGATGATTGTCGGTAACATCAAGAAACTCGACATGAAGGCGCTCGAGCAATACGGCACCATCGTCAAGGTCAAGAAAGACGATATCTACAAGACCAAGGTGGCCAAGAAATAACAATAAGGCGTCAGCTTTCAGCACTTTTAATACAAAAGCTGAAAGCTGGCGTGGCTTTTAACAAAGATTTTGTCTATTGGTTTTGTCACGTCAGGAAAAATGGGGAAATTTGCCACTTAATGACAAAGGGGTGCTGCACCTCAACAATGTCCAAATAAATTTGGCGTTGTGTTCGGTTTTCAGTACCTTTGCAGTTTGAAATGAACTAAAACGAATATAGAAGTGAAACTTAGATTTTTTACCGCACTGGCGCTGGTGGTGACCGCTTTGGGCATGATGGGCCAGAATAACGTGGCCGAGGAGGTCGTATGGGTTATCGGCAGTGAGCCTATCTTCAAGAGTGACGTCGAGGACCAGTACCAGCAGATGCTCATTGAGCGCATCTCGATTGACGGAAATCCCTACTGTGTGATACCCGAGCAGATGGCAGTCGACAAACTGTTTCTGGACCAGGCGCGCATCGATACCGTCGAGGTGCAGCCATCAACTATCTCCAACGAGGTTGAAGGCCAAATCAACTACCTGATTGCCAACTTGGGCTCCAAGGAGAAGGTGGAGGAGTATTTCCGTATGCCGATGCCTCGACTTCGCGAGAAACTCAGCGAGATGTACAGCGACCGCTACTGTATCCAGCAGGTGCAGAGTGATTTGACCAAGAATGTAAAGGCTACACCCGCCGAGGTCCGCCGTTTCTACAATAGCCTGTCAAAGGATTCGTTACCCTTTATCCCGATGCAGGTCGAAGTACAGATTATCACCGTCAATCCCGTCATCCCACAGCAGGAAATCGATGAGGTAAAAGCCCGTCTGCGTGACTATGCCAACCAGGTAAACAGCGGAGAGCGCGAGTTCTCGACGCTGGCAATTCTCTACAGTCAGGACCAGGCGACTGCTGTCTATGGCGGTGAGACCGGTTTCCAGAGCAGAACGACACTGCTGCCTGAGTATGCGACAGCAGCCTTTAATCTCAACGACACCAAACGCGTGTCGAACATTGTCGAGACCGATGACGGTTACCACCTCATCCAGCTCATCGAGAAGCGCGGTGACCGCATCAATACGCGTCACATCCTGTTGCGTCCCAAAGTGAGCGACAAGGACTTGACCGATGCCATGACCATGCTGGACTCGGTGCGCAGCGACATCCAGTCGGGCAAGAACACATTTGACCAGATGGCACTGTATATCTCACAGGACAAGGACTCCCGCAACAATAACGGCCACATGCTCAACGAGAAGAACCAGAGCGGTCGTTTTGAGATGGCCGACCTGCCTGCCGAGGTGGGAAAGAAAGTCTATACCATGCAGCCCGGTGACATCAGCGAGCCGTTCATCATGATTAACCCCAAGACGCGTCGTGAACAGGTGGCTATCGTCAAGCTCGTCAAGCGTATCGACGGTCACAAGGCCGACCTTGCCGAGGACTACATGATTATCAAGGAGATGTGTGAGGCCAAGTCTAAGGAGGATATCATCCGCGACTGGGTCATCCAGAAGCAGAAGAACGTCTATGTCTATATCGAGGAGGGCTGGCGCAACTGTGAGTTCAAGTATGACTGGCTCAAGAAAGACAAGCAACAGTAATCCTCAGTAATCCATTAGAGCGATGTCCGTTTCGCGCAATCAGCGTCACCAGACTCCAGTCAATGGCAATGCCAATAACGGCACTGCCAATTGGCGTCATCTAGTGGCGGTGTTTTGCGTGATAGCATTGATGATTGCTCCGGTGATGTGGGGTCAGCAGCCTCGTCGAGGCGTGCAGAACCGCACCATCGTCAAGCCGATGTCTAACACAAAGCGTCCCAGCAATCCCCAACCCGTCCAGGCCGCCCGCAAGGGTGCCAAGGGTAAGAATGTGCAGCGCATCACGCCTCAGATTCCCAAAGCAAACCGCAATCAGACGAACAAGGTGTTTTTGGAGAATGCCGACTTGCTTAAAGCTGATGAAGCTATCAGCCGCGATTATCAGGTGCTGAAAGGCAACGTGCGTTTCAGGCGTGGTGACATGTATATGTTCTGTGACAGCGCCTATTTTTACCCTGAGACGAGTTCGCTCGACGCCTTCGGTCACGTGCGTATGACCCAGGGCGACACGCTGTGGGTCTATAGCGATGTGCTGCATTACTATGGAGAGCAGGGTGTGGCAGAGCTCCGCAGCAACGTGCGTCTTGAAAACCGCAGCACTACGTTGCTGACCGATGCACTAGACTATGAAATCAACTCCAACGTGGGTTACTATTTTGACGGTGGTATGATTGTGGACAATCGCAACAATACCGAGCTCAGTTCCCAATACGGTCGTTACGAGCTGGACACCAAGCAGGCCGAGTTCTCGCGCAACGTGCATCTGGTCAACGACCGCTACGAGATGTTTACCGAGCTGCTCGACTACAATACACAGTCACACATCGCCCATATCTCGAGCGAGACGCTAATCGTGAGCGACAGCAATACCATCAACACGACTAACGGCTGGTACAACACCAGTGCCGATGACGCGACGCTCTATGAGCGCTCGCTCATTACCGCCAAGGACGGCAAGACGCTGCTGGGCGATACGGTCTATTATAACCGCAAGCGCAACTATGGTGAGGCGCGAGGCAGCGTTGTGATTACCGACCCGAGCAACAAGGTCATCCTCGACGGCGACTACGGCTACCATGACGATAACGCCCATTACAGCTATGTGACCGGCCACGCCCGTGCCCGCGAGTTCTCCCAGAAGGATACCATCCACCTGCATGCCGACACGCTGTGTACGCTCATCAACCATGTGGTAAAAGACTCGGTCAACGACTCGGTGCGGGTGCTGCGGGCATTCAACCAGGTGCGTTTCTATCGCAGCGATGTCCAGGGCATCTGTGACTCGTTGCAGTTGAGCGAGGCCGACACGATTATCAACATGTACCGCCATGCCGTGGTGTGGAACCTGGAACGCCAGATTTTCGGCGACGAAATCAATGTCCACCTCAACGACAGTACCGCCGACTGGGCTACCTTGCCTACAGGAGGTTTCATGGCCGAGCACCTGGGCGAGAACTGCTATGACCAGTTGAGCGGCAAGAAGATGAAAGCGTGGTTTGAGAACAAGGAACTGCGGCGCTTGGATGTTGACGGCAATGTGCAGGTCATCATGTTCCCTCAGGAGAAGGATTCTACTTACAACAAGATGGTGAACGCCGAGTCGAGTTATTTGCGCCTCAACCTCAAAGCCAAGCAGGAGGTGGACCGTATCACCATGTGGCCAGAGGTGTCGGGCCAGGTGATTCCGCTGTTTTTAGCCAAAAAGTCAGATATGTTCCTGCCACAGTTCAAGTGGTATGATGAATTGCGCCCCAAGTCACCCGCTGACATCTATGATGTGAGCGATGACCTCAAGAGCCTCATGCAGTCGATAGAGGGCGGCCCCCGCCGCCGTTCAGGCAGCAATGCCAATGTTGAGGCTGCTGTGGTGAGTGATCAAGTTAATACGGTCGAAACGGCCCCCAAAACCCCGATTGAGCCATGAGTGACGTGATAAAACTGCTGCCCGATTCTGTTGCCAACCAGATTGCTGCCGGTGAGGTGATTCAACGCCCTGCCAGTGTCATCAAGGAGCTGGTGGAGAACGCCATCGACGCCCAGGCTACCCATATCCAGATTATCCTTAAGGATGCGGGACGTACGCTTATCCAGATTATCGATGATGGGGTGGGGATGAGTGATACCGATGCCCGACTGGCGTTTGAGCGCCACAGCACGAGCAAAATACGCACAGCCGATGACCTGTTCTCGTTGCACACGATGGGCTTTCGTGGTGAGGCCCTGGCTTCCATCGCCGCCATTTCTCAGGTGGAATTGCGCACCCGTCGCCATGATGCCCAGTTGGGCACGCGCCTGGTGATTAATGCCTCGCAGTGCGAGAGTCAGGAGCCTGACATGTGTCCCGTGGGCAGCAATTTCATGATTAAGAACATCTTCTTTAATGTTCCTGCCCGCCGCAAGTTCCTCAAGTCCAATCAGGTGGAATTGAGCAACATCGTAAAGGAATTTGAGAAATTGGCGCTAGTAAACAACGAGGTGGAATTTACATTCATGCACAATGGCAACGTGATGTACAAACTGATGAAGGGCACTTTCCGCCAGCGCATTACTGCCCTCATGGGCAATAGTCTGGACCAGCAGTTGTTGCCACTCAGTGTGGATACCTCTCTCGTTAAGATACAGGGCTATATCGGTAAACCCGAAAATGCCCGCAAGCGCAATTTCATCCAGTTCATGTTCGTCAACGGCCGGTATATGCGCCACCCCTACTTCCACAAGGCGGTCATGTCGGCCTACGAGCAATTGATACCCGAAGGCGAGCAGCCCAACTATTTTCTCCGTTTCACTGTTGACCCGCAGTCGATTGACGTGAACATCCATCCTACCAAGACCGAAATCAAGTTTGAGGATGAGATTCCCATCTGGCAGATTTTGGCTGCTGGCGTCAAGGAGACGCTGGGTCGCTTTATCGAGGTGCCCACTATCGACTTTGACACCCAAGATACACCCAAAATTCCCGCCTATGAAAGTCATGTTGAACTTCATCATCCTGAAATAGAAGTGGATAGCAGCTACAATCCATTCAAGTCGTCACATCAGACACCGTCTGCCGGACGTTCTCATCAACAGGCGGTGAGCAACTGGGACGAACTGTTTGCCAATTTTGAACGCAAGAAGCGCGAAGGCCAGGAACAAGGTACCGAACAGCCTGCTGCCGACACGCTCATGTCTGATTCCGATTCGCTTCAGCCAGCAAGCACCTTGCTGCCTGCTGAATTGCAGTCGGCTTATCTGCAGCTTAAAGGACGTTACATCCTTTCTCAAGCTAAATCAGGCTTGATGGTCATCGATCAGCACCGTGCCCACATCCGCATCCTGTTTGACCGATACAGTTCACAAATGAAAGAGGGCGGTATGTCCTCTCAAGCGATGCTTTTCCCCGAGGTATTGCACCTGAGTGCCGCTCAGAGCGTGATTCTCGAGGGATTGCAGCCCGAGATGGAAAAAATGGGCTTCTCGATGTCACAACTCAGTGGCAACGACTGGTCAGTGAGCGCTGTGCCCTCAGGTCTTGACAGCGTTGACGTGTCTACGATGATACACCAGATTATTGAATCGGTGGACAATGGAGGTATGCCGTTGAAAAAGCGGCTTCATGACCATCTGTCGCTCACTGTGGCACGCTCGGCGGCAATCCCTGCCGGGAAAGTGCTCATGCAGGAGGAGATGGAGAAACTGGTGGCTGACTTGTTGCTGTTGCCGGAGCCCAATTATACGCCCGACGGTAAGACCATCATCAACGTCATCCCGATGGAGCAAATAACCAAAATGTTTTAATCTCTGAGATTATGTTTGACTTCAAGAAGATTACCAAAGAGACCGATTTATATAACCTGCACACTCACACGCAGTTCTGCGATGGTCATGCATCGATGGAGGAGTTTGTGGTCGAAGCTGTCGCCCAGGGCTTTACCCATCTGGGTTTCACGCCTCATTCCCCTATCTCGGTAGAGAGTCCTTGCAATATGACGAAAGACGATGTGGCGATTTACTTTAACGAGATGATGCGTTTGCGCAAAGCTTATGGTGACCGCATCCAGCTCTATACCGCGATGGAGATTGACTATGTGAGCGTGGGTGACGGGCCTGCCAGCGACTATTTCAAGTCGTTGCCCTTGGACTACCGCATCGGTTCGGTGCATTTCATTCCTGCCATTGACAATCCAAGCGAAATGGTGGATATCGACGGTAAATATCCTGCATTCAAGACACGAATGGGACAGTACTTCAACAACGATATCGAGTATGTTATCAGGACGTTCTTCTCCCAGATGATGGCGATGGTCGAGGAGGGTGGCTTTGACATTGTCGGTCACATGGATAAAATCGGCTTCAATGCCAGCCAGTATCTCGATGGCATCGACGAGGAACCGTGGTATGACAAGCTTGTGATTGACCTGTTTGAGAACATCATGGACCATCATCTCACTATAGAGATTAATACCAAGGCTTGGCTGCAGCGCAACCGATTCTATCCCAATCTCAAATACTTCGGGATGCTCAAGCGCTTCAACGCACCTGTCGTGGTCAACAGCGATGCCCATTATCCCACGCTGCTCAATAACGGTCGCCTGGAAGCCATTAAGCTCCTGAATGTAATGTAAGGTGTTGATTATCAATCGGTCACTAACCGATGTGTTAATTGACACTTTAATAGGGATTTAATCGAGTATAATATTCATCCAGGTTTTGCTTGGTTTCTTGAGCGATTATACGGCAAAACAATAATTATTGAATTGACATGAAAAGACTGAAATCCAAGATGATAGGGTTGGCGATGTTGGTTATCGCTCTGCTGCCCAGCGTCCTGCAGGCGCAGGATTTTACCGATAAAGATACGTTGCGTTATGTGGACGGCATGCATTACAGGCTCATCAACTGGGCGTTTGACCGCACGCTGAAGTCACGCATTCCCCTGGAGTTTTACGGCAACGTGCGCCCCACGTTGTGGGATCGTGCCTCGTGTACCAGTGGCAAGGCTATCCGTTTTGCCACCAATTCGCGTGCCGTAGCCGTGCGCTACAACCTATTGACCAATATGCACATGATGCACATGGCCGACACGGGCATCAAGGGCACTGACCTCTACATCTGGGACAAGGACACCGAGAGCTGGCAGTTTGTGAACTGCAACCGTCCCGTGCGCATCGACAATGATATCCGTCCCCGCCAGGACTCGATTCAGAGCAAGGTGTATGTGGACCGCTTGGACGGCAAGATGCACGAATACATGATTTATCTGCCCTTGTATGACGGAGTGCGCTGGATTGAGATTGGTGTGGACAGCAGTGCCGTCATCATGCAGCCCATGATGGATTCCCCGAGGGAAGGCAAGAAGTTCGTATTCTACGGTACCAGCATCCTGCAAGGCGGTTGTGCTTGCCGTCCCGGCATGGTGGCAACCAGCATCATCCAGCGTGACCTGGATGTGGAATGCGTGAACCTGGGTTTCAGCGGCGAGGGCAAGATGGACTCCTGTATGGCTCAGGCGATGGCGACGATTCCCGATGTCGCTGCCTATATCCTTGACCCTATCCCCAATTGCACCAAGGACATGTGCGACACGGTGACCTACGGCTTCGTCAACATCCTGCGCACCCTGCGCCCCGAGGTGCCCATCTTTATGGTCGAGGGCCAGATGTACAGCTATGCCAAGTACAGCGGCTTTTACAGCGAGTACCTGCCTGCCAAGAATAACGAGTACCACAAGAATTACCTGAAGCTCAAGGCCGACAATCCCAATAACCTCTACTACATCACCTGTAAGGACTTGTACGGCCCCAATAACGAGGGCACCGTTGACGGTATCCACCTGACCGACATCGGCTTCTGGTGGTATGCCCAGAAACTCGAGCCTTACCTGCGCGCTGTCCTCGATGGCACTCCCATCCCGCAGGAACCCGGCGTCAACGACCCCCGCTAGAGTTTAACTACGAATTACGCGAATTGAACTGATTTAATCAGAGATTCGCTTAATTTGTGTATTTAGTAGTTTAATGAGAAGAACATGAAGACCAAGAATTATTATCAATCATCGCTGAAAAAAGGAGCCTGTTTAGTAGTCACACTGTTAAGCACATCATTATTGGCTTTCTCTCAGTCATCTGTTGGACCGTTGTTGACCACCAGTTGGAATCAGAGTACACCTTATAATCAATATTGTCCGATGACCCAGGCTGGCGGTAACGTACACTCGGCCGCTGGCTGCGGTGCCATTGCTGTTGCCCAGATTCTGACAAAGTATAAAAAACCTGCCCATGGTTATGGACACAGTTACTACCAGAATACCAAGACAGGCATTATGACCGATGTAGATTACTCACAGATGACCATGGAATGGTCTAAGGTGAAGGATAGTTATTCCGCTTCATATAGTGGAACAGCGTCGGAAAAGGCAGTTGCTTCCATTGTCTATCAAGTGGGTGCAGCGATGCAGATGTCATATTATACTTCCAGCGCCCCGAAGAATATGGGGCAGATGATGTGGGGTCTTCATCATTATTTGCACATGAATCCTGATAGCCGTTATCGTCGTCGCGTTTACTATTCCACTCCCGAATGGATAGAGATGCTTTATCGTGAGCTACAGGCTGGTCGCCCCGTCTATTATCGAGGACAGTGGAACTATGATGACCAGTCGGTTGCCCATATTTTTGTGATTGACGGTTTTAGGAAATCAGACGGTAAATATCATGCGAATTTCGGTCATGGGGCATCTAACAATAAATATGTTGACTTGAATGTCCTGAATTATACCAATCAGTATGATCATCCTGGCGGTCGTTCAGTCTGCTATAATGTGGAGCAGTCGATGATTACCGATTTCTATCCTGTAGATGGTCTGACCGATAAGGATTTCAGCCCACATTCTTTCATACTGTCCAGCAATATCCATTTTGCAAACGATTTGACTGCACACAGCAAGACCATATCCTTAGGTAGTCAATTGAAACTCAAAATGGATATCCGTGACTGTAGTCTCACGGGTGGAGCAGTGCCCTTTGGTTTGGGCATCTATCGTAATGGGGTGCTGCTGCAGGTCTTGAGGGACAGCAATCGTCCTACCATTTCTTTCAATGGTGGCGGTTTGGTCGGCAGTCGTTTGAATTATACCACCTTGCCTAGCAATCTGCAGAATGGTCGCTATGAGCTGAAACTTGTCTCTTCTCCTGATGATGGAGCATCATGGGAGCCCGTATGGGACAATGCGCCTAATCACATGAACATGACCGTTAGCAATGGACAGGCTAATGTGGTTCTGGCTCCTGATTTCACCCGTGAAACCTACTTATACTTGAGAGAATCGATACGCAAAGTCGAAAATTCATTCCAAAGCACCGCCCCTGGAACAGCCTTCAGGCTTGCGTTGAAAAACCCGTCTCAGAACAACTTTGAGAATGATATCCGTATTACTATCAAAGTGGGTAGCAATCAGTATAACTATGATGTGAGAAGTGCCATTTATGGCGGTTGCGACGTAGATTTTGATGTCTTGGTTCCATCTTCGGTTGTAGACTTGACTGGCAAGACTTATACGGTCAAGGCTTACTATTATGAGCAGAATCAAGGCTCCTATATCGAACTCACCACCACTGTGGTTCATCCTGTTGTTCCGGGTGATGTGGATGGTGATGGTGCATTGTCAATCAATGACGTGACAGCCTTGGTTGATTATCTCATTTCGGGCAATTCCTCTTCAATTGTTGTCGATGCTGCTGATTGTGATGCTGATGGAGTGGTGACGATAGCCGATGTGACTGCGCTCATCGATGCTTTGCTCAATGGGACCAGCCTGTATGTCAATGGAATTAAAGTCTATGACCACAGTGGCCGTCTTGTCATTGATTTACCCAGTGAAAAGGTTCAGTCCCGTTATGGAATCGAGTTGAATTCTCTCCCTCAAGGTGACTATATTGTGAAAGAAGGGTATATGACGCGTGAACTCAGTCTTTAGAGCGGCGTCGCTGTTTTTTTGACGTAGAGAGCATTGTACTAACTCGCATTATTCATTGTTCTAATGAAGAAGAGCCATTATATACAGGACCTGATTGCTGAGGGCGAGCATGAGCATCAGGACTTCAAATACCAGATTACCGATGCCCGAAAGATTGCCCGTTCGATAGCCGCCTTTGCCAACAACAGCGGGGGCCACTTGCTTATCGGCGTGAAGGACAACGGAAATATTGCCGGTGTGCGCAGCGATGAGGAAATCTACATGATTGAGACGGCTGCCCAGATGTACTGTCGCCCGGAACAGCATGTGGCGTTCAAGGTCTTTAATATCAACGGCAAGTCGGTGGTCAAGGCGGATATTGCCGAAGCCGTGGAAAAGCCCGTTGAGGCGCCCGATGACAACGGCAATTGGCACGTCTATTACCGTGTTGCCGACGAGAATGTGCTCGCCAGCCGGCTGCATGAGCGCATCCTGAGCAAGGAGACCGAAATCGAGGAGACACGCACCGCCGAGACCATCAGCTACAGCGAGCGCGAACAGGTGCTGCTCGATTACCTGCGCAACCACGGCGGAATCACCCTTGACGGCTACATGAAACTGGCTCACATCAGCGAGGAGAGCGCCACCCGCATCGTGACAGCCCTGCACAGCATGGGCGTCGTCTCCCTGAAGTACCACGACGGTCAATGCCTCATCGTGGGCGATTGATTTCGTCCATTCCGTCCCCATTTCGTCCGTTTTATCCGAGCACAGGAAAGGCAAATAAATACAATTCTGATTGCGTAATCCTTCTAAATTCTAAACTGCGAGCATATCATATAAAAGCCGCTGGAATCATTGAAACTCCAGCGGCTCACGTTTTTATTGATGTAAAATGCTAATCTCTTGATTAGAAGGGCAGGTCGTCGCCTGTGTCACCACCTTGTTCAAAGGGGGTAGCAGGAGGCGGCGGGGTGGGCATACCGTCGGCACCGGGCTCGGGGGCTGGTGCCCCTGCAGCGGGATAGGGTGCTGGAGCTGCGGCAGCAGCTGCGGCAGCGTCTTCCTTCACAGCCTTGAAACCACGGATGTCGGTGTACCAGCGGCCGTTGAACTCGCGGCTCTCGATATCATAGCTCAGCGTGATGACATCACCCACCTCAAGGGGATATTGGTCAGCACGGTCGCCAAAGAAGTCAAATTTTACCTTCTTGGGATAGCTGTCGAGCGTCTCGAGGACATATTCCTGTTTCTTCCACTGGTTGCCAGCTTTGGAAACACCGCCCACGGGCTCCATCTTCTGGATAATCTTACCTTTAATGTCCATTTTCTTCTCAGTTTTCAGTTCTCAGTTTTCAGTTTTCAGTTGAGAGCGGATGACGCTGACAACTGACGACTGAAAACTGAAAACTATTTAATTTACTTGCTCTCCTCGGCAATGACCTTGAGGATGTTCTGCACTTGCTTCCAAGCCTTTTCTACAGCGGGGATGTGGCAGCGCTCGGCGGGCGAGTGAACGTCGCGCAGGGTGGGACCGAAGCTGATCATCTCCATGTCGGGACGTGCCTTCAGGAACAGACCGCACTCCAGACCAGCGTGGATGGCGCGAACCTCGGGACGAACGCCGAAGAGCTTCTCCCACGAGTCCTTGGCAACCGAGAGCAGGTGGCTGTCGCTGATGGGCTCCCATCCCTGGTAGCCGCCCTCGCTGATGATTTCGTTGGCACCAGCCATGCGGAAGATAGCCTCGCACCTGTGGGTCAGGTCATACTTGCCACTCTCGAGCGACGAGCGGTGGAACATCTCGACAACAATCTGGTTGCCCGGGCGCATCTTCACGCTGGCGAGGTTGGTCGAGGTCTCAACGAGACCGGGAATCTCCATGCTCATGGCGTCGATACCGTGAGGAGCTACATAAACGGCGTTGACAACGCGGCGGGCGGTGTCGGTGTCGATGATGGTCTCGGGAGCGTCAACGCTATTGCAGGTAATCTCCATCTTGGGCTCGGTGCGCTTGTACTCGTTCTTCACCTCGGCGATGAAGGTGTTGAGCACGACGCTCAGCTTCTCCTTGTCCTCGGGCTTGATACCGATAACGAGGGTAGCGGCATGTGCGATGGCGTTGTGCAGGTTACCAGCGTCAATCTTGGCGAGCACATAGTCCATCTCCTCGCCGATGTTCCACAGCAGACGGCTGCTCAGCTTGGTCGTGGTGGCGAAGCCCATGTGGATGTCGGCACCGCTGTGACCGCCGTGCAGATGCTCAAACTTGATTTCGAAGTAGGTGCGATCCTTGGGAGCGGGCTCGGGCTTGTAGTTGAACTTGAAGAGGCTTACCAGACCACCGGCGCAACCCATGGTGATGACGCCGTCCTCCTCCTCATCGAGGTTGAGCAGGTAGTCACCCACGAGCATGTCGGCCTCGATGTTGCTGGCACCGGTCAAGCCGGTCTCCTCGTCAACGGTGGCGAGAGCCTCCAGGGGACCGCACTGCAGCGAGGGCTCGATAACGGCAGCCAGAGCGATTGCCAGGCCCATACCGTCGTCGGCGCCCGTGGGTCGAGCCGGGACCTTTCTCGGCGACCATATCCATGTGACCTTGCAGCACGATGCCCTTGCACTTCTCGTAGCCGGGAGCGGCGGGCCTGAAGATCGCCACGTTACCGGTCTTGTCGATTTTGTACTCCAGATTGTGTTTCTTGGCGAAGTCCACGAGCCATGCGCGGATCTTGTCTAACTTGCCTTCTTCATTGCCACTGGGACGGGGCACCTTGGTGATCTCGTCAAAGATTGACCATACTGCCTGCGGATTCAGATCTTTTACTTGCATTGTAAAAATTACGGTTAAATGTTAGTTAATATTATGGTTTATAAACTTGTGCTTATTGAAGCTTGTTTTGACCCGCTAAGTTACTACTTTTTCTTGAATCCTCACTCAATTGTTAATAAAAAAATCCATGGAATAATAATTTTGACTATCTTTGCACAAAAGCAATTCATCAATATCTAAATTCATATATGTCCTATGAAACTGTACAAGGCTAACATCATATTTACTCGCGATAAGGACCGGTTTGAGGTTGTGGAAAACGGCTATGTGGGCGTCGAGAACGGTCGCGTCGTGGATGTGGCAAGCAGTGCTGATGCTTTTGGCCAACAGGTCGAAGAGGTGATTGACTACGGTGACTGTCTGCTCATTCCAGCCATGAACGACATGCATGTGCATGCGGGGCAGTACCGCAACCAGGGCATCTCCATGGACTTGGCACTGCTGGAATGGCTCAACAATTACACCTTCCCCGAGGAGGCCAAATACAGCGACACGAGCTACGCAAGGCGCATGTACAGCCGTTTTGTGCACGACCTGTGGCGCTATGGCACGATGCGTACCGCGACCTTCGCCACCACGCATCTTGAGAGCACGCGCCTGCTCATGGAACTGTTCCGCGAGGCTGGCATGGGTGCATTGGTCGGCAAGGTAAATATGGACCGCAACTCCATCGACGCCCTGCTGGAAACTGTCGATGAGGCCGCAGCTGCCAACGAGGCGCTCATCGCCGAGTGGAACGACCCCGACGCTCTCGTCAGGCCCATCCTCACGCCACGTTTCATACCCTCATGCTCGTCAGCCATGCTACGTGTTTGCGGCGAACAGGCACAAAAGTACCAGGTGCCCGTGCAGTCTCACCTGTCCGAGAACCTGGGTGAAATCGCCCTGGTGCGTGAGTTGGAGCCCGAGAGCCGCTTCTATGGCGACGCCTACGACCGCTACGGCCTGTTCGGGCAGACACCAACCATCATGGCACACTGCGTCTTCAGTGAAGGCGAAGAGCTGGAACTGATGAGCCGTCGCAACGTGATGGTGGCGCATTGCCCCACGTCGAACATCAATCTGATAACCGGCATCGCGCCCATCCGCACCTTCCTCGATATGGGTATAAAGGTGGGTCTGGGCAGCGACATCAGCGGAGGCCATGACATGAGCATCATGCGTGTGATGGTCTATGCCATTCAGGAAAGCAAACTTTACCACCAGAAGTATAAGGGCAAGCACTTCCTCTCGCTGTCCGAGGCATTCTGGATTGCCACCAAGTCGGCAGGCAGCTTCTTTGGACGCGTGGGCAGCTTTGAGCCTGGCTACGAGTTTGATGCCCTCGTTATTGACGACAGCGACCTCAACCACGACAACTACACGCTGACCCAACGCCTCGAACGCTTCATCTACGTCGGCGACGACCGCCACATCGCAGTCCGTTTCTGCCGCGGCCAGGAAATCCCCGAACCCCGCATCCTGGACTAATCCACAGATTGACGATAAGCCATTATCCCATAATCTTGTCAATCAGTTTTAGTGTCGGTTCAACGGACTGAAGGTCGGTAAGGACATTCGCCCTCTTTCCCTCAACGGCGTTGACAAAGGTGGAAACCTCTTGAAAAAAGCCTTGGGTGTAGATGGAATTGTTGGCAATGGTAGGGGAGAAACTGTTGTGACGGTACAGGTATTCAACCGATTGGCGGCAAGTAAGAAGTTTCTCGATGGGAACGCCTGCGTGGACAGTGAGTGACTGTCGCGCGTCTTGCCAGCAGTGGCAGGTGGACAACTCTATCGTGCCGACAATGTGTTGGTGCCGAAGCATCAGGATATAGGAATGTTCATCAATCTCTAAATAGGAAACGATTTCGGCCTTTCCAAACAGCCATGTGGCCAGGTCTATCGGGTGGATGTACAAGTCGAGTAGGGCATCGCCCTCGGGATAAGCCCCCGTGAGATAGTGCAGGTCATAGTTGAGTAGTCGTTCACCCTTTAATCGGTGCTTGAGTATCTGGACAGCTGGCGCATAACGCTGCTGCAACCCCACTATCGCTATCCGAGATCCGCTGGCCTGCTGCATGGCGGTGAGTGCCTTGAGTTGTGCGACTGATTGGCAAGGCGGTTTCTCGATAAACAGTGACTTGCCACTCTGCAAAACACGGGAGGCAATAGAGAAATGAGCACCGGGCGATGCGGCAACCAGCACACTTTTCACGTCTTCATCATTAAGGACGTCATCAAGCCTGGTCGTGGCTTTTATCCCTTTAAATTTGCGTTCGATGAGCCGTGCCTTGCGTTCACTGGTCACGCAGATGTATTTCAACGGCACTTGCAGGTAGTGAAGCACAGGATAAAGGTTGGTCAAGCTGTGTTGACCCATACCGACGAAGGCGTATTGACAACGGTAGGTCTCGTTGAGATAGCGCTCGGTGCGCATTCGCTTATAGCGGTTGATGAGTTGTTGTATCATGATTTCAACAGTTTATGATAGGTCATTTTTGTGTCGTCAGTCCATTGATACGGGCCATAAAATCGTTCAATGAGCCGTTTGGGCAAAAGTCGCTCGAGGTTGCGCATTAGGATGATGTCATATTTGCGATGGAAGTTAATCCAGCATCCGTTGCACTGCGTGGAATACCGGCATTGGGTTTCACAGGCCTGATTGCCGTTGAAAATATCATCCAGCGACTGATTGTGGATGTTGCCCAACTTGACGTTAAGATTCTGACACAGCGGCACGTCCCCGTTGCTGTGTATGACCAGGCTGCTCATGATGCTCTGGCATCGTAGCTGCAAAGTGCCACGTCGCCACTGGTCATAGAGCGCCACAAAATCATAATTCTCCTGGGTTTTGTGGATATTGTCCGGTATTTGGTTCATGTAGTCGCTTATCTTGAGCAACTCGCTCGTGGTGTCGAAGAACGCCATCGTGCCATATATGCCGATGCGCACGTCAATGCCGTAATGCAAGGCCACATTGATGACATGCTCCATGTCCTTGAACGAGTTCCACGGCGACAGGCAGAACATGAGCGACAGCGGCACTTCGTCCTTTAATGTCTCAACGACCTCAATCACCTTGTCGTAGCCATCGCAGCCGCGCATCCTCTTGTAGGTTTCCTTGTCCCCATCGAGTGAGACATAAAGGTGGTGTGGACGGTAGTGCCTAACAGCATCGATAACCCGTTGAGGAGCGAGGCCATTAGTCAGCAGCGTGTAATTAGGGTGGTGCAGATGAAACCATGCCAATATCTCATTGACTTGCGGATGCAGGATGAATTCGCCTCCTTCGAGCCCGATGGTCGTCCTGCTCGTGATGCAACGGCTCTGCATGACGCGCCTTATGTCATCGAGCGACAGGTGTTCCCGTTTTTTCTGCCAGATGTTGCAGTGCTTGCAATGTGACTGGCAAACTGTTGTGGCATAGAGCATCAGTTGGCTTAACCGCTTGTGCTGTGGTCGGGACATATTGTTGAGATACAATAACCCGTTGTAGAGGTAGTCAGTCAGTTTGTACATTTTAAGTCCATGATGGTTTGGTTTTCTACAAGTGTAGATGCTTCCAATCCATCAAGGACTGCATGCCAGTGACAAGGTTTTTTATCAGGTGAATCGCAATCCGGCGAGAATTGTGATGGTGAACCAGCGCCCCGTGCCGTAGTCTTGCCACAGGCCGTAATTGAGGAAGGACTGGGCACATCCGACCTCGAAGAAGCGACCGTCAGCGTACAACGGCAATGCCTTGGGCAATGCTAGCAGTGCGCCGTGTTGATGACACTCGACAGCGTGTTCAGCTCCTGCCAGATGCACAACATCAAAGACGTTATCTCGCTCTGTCTCTCCTAAAAATCACATAGTAGTTATATAAAGAGCTCTCTAAATTTTCATTTGATGTAGTATTTTTTGCCATTCTTTATAAATATGCCCTTGCTCGTCTGATTCACACGACGGCCTTGTAAATCATAGATAATTCCATCTTGTGATTTGTCCGCCCTTATTGATTGAATTGATGTAGTACTCTGTCTAACAAGATCATCTTTAGAAATCTCATAGACATCCGATTCGGAGTAAATGAGAAGGCGATCGCCATATTGTTGCAGGTCGTTTACCCGCTCAAAGTCCTTCTCAAATGTCATTACGTGCGAGGGATGCCACGAGCGTCCGCCGTCAGTGGAGCACATCAGTTTAATGCAAGCTCCCTCCTGGCCGTTTCGCCCCAGACATCCCGCCATATACACTGTGTCGGGATGTTCGTTGTCAAATGCAGAGAAGTACCAGTAGGCCGTGCGGGATTCATCGCCCCAATAATTCTGGCAACTCCATGTCTGGCCGTTGTCATCTGAGAGGAATACGCATCCTTCGCCGCCAGCCAGCCAACGGTCGGGATTGGTGGGATGGAATGTCGGCTGGTGTACGCAGTTGTCACCGGGGAAGCCGAGCGAATTGCCGTGGTCGTTCCACGTCTGACCGCTGTCGTAACTGATTTTGATATGTCCTTCGTAGACCATTCCTTCTCCACTATTGTAGACGATGTTTGGACGTGAAGGATGAAAACCGATGAAAGATGCGGCTGGGTTTCCATAAACGGATTCCGTCAGGCACTCCCAAGTCTGTCCAAAGTCCGTAGAGAGTAACAAGCCCCAATACGTAGAAGATACCAATAGCGTGTTAGGGTCTGTAGGGTGTTGGACGAGGCTGGGTAGTCTCCCGTGATTCTTCCCTCGGAAGATTTCGGGCGTTACGTCTTCGTATGTCTGCCCGCCATCGTGCGAGAGGAGCAGGAAACTGCCGCCCTCATTGTAGCGCAAGACAAGAATGTCGTTGCCACGTCGGGCGTAGTCCTGTAGCGGAATGCCCTCGAAGCCGACTAATTGCCATGCGCAATTTTCTGCTGTCAAGTCTTTGGTGTAAAGCCCCTGGCAGGTGCAGATGTAAAGCCTGTCTCCCTCGATGTGCATCCGAGGATGTGAGCAGCTACCCTGCCGTTCACCACCTTCAAAACCTAATCCGAGAGAGTGAAACAGTTGATTTTGCGCTATTGCAGTGGAATAGGCTGCTAGCATTGCTAAAGCAAGAATCCAAATCTTCATAATAATGTTTTATATGATTCTATGGTTATGATACCACAAACCGAATAATGACTGCATCATTTTTGTTGATTTTAACTACCACGTGAATCGCAAGCCGGCGGGAATGGTGATGGTGAACGGATGCTGTGTGCGGTAGGTTTCAAAGCCGCTGCCGTCAGGGATATAGTACTGCACGCCAGGCTCTGCAAAGATGCCGATGGTGGGCGTGATATTGTACTGAACACCGATGCCAATGCCTGTTGACCACTGCAACGGCACATCCAGATGACGGCTGTCGCGCAGTTGTGGCTGGTTGTTCAAGATATAATCTGTCTTGACTGTTGATTTGACTGGAATCTCCAACGTCACGCTCGCCGAGGTATAGATGCCCACATGCTTGCCGCTCCAAATGCGATAAGAGACCTTGAACGGCACACCCAGATAATCAATGCGCTGTTTCTCATCGATGCGGTTGATCCCCTCACCCGTTTGGAACAACGAGTTGAGTCTTGTGTACTGGAGGCCGCTCTCCAAGCCGAATCTCTTGTTGGCTTGATACCTCAACGACAACAAATAGGTCAGTGGCAGGCTGTGGTGAGTCTTGCGCACGATTTGGCCATTGTTGAGCGGCTCGTTGCTCTTGGCAATCTGTCGCATGATGCGATCATCTTCAGACAGTCCACTCGTGATGTCACTCTTTACCTCAAGATAAGCGATATAATCGCTCCAGTTATCAATCGACATTGTTGGATCAGGTTCGCCAGGAACTGATGGCGCAATATAATCAGGAACAATGAAGTTGTGAGGCACCATCCGATCTGCCTCTGGTGAGGGTTGACCAGTATAAGCCAAATCAGCCGACCAGCGCTTGAAGCTGTCTTTCTTTGGCTGGATAGTGGGGCCATGACTGACGTTTGCAAAGTGGATGTCGCCATTCAGTTTCAGGTGAGGCAGCATGTTTTCTGCAGGAACCTTTGTTGTGTCAATAGCCTCTCTTGTGGTCTCCTCATGCCGAACTGAGTCTGCGATGCTCACATTTGGCTGCTCATATCTCTCGGGGACAGTAATGGCCATGTTGCGACTTTCTTTGCGTTGCTGTTTGTCTGGCTTGGTCACTTGTGGATTGTCATCGGTGACTGTGGGCTCGTTCGTCTCAGCCGTCCTTGGCTGTTGCTCGTCGATGGTCTTGGGTTGGCGCAGGAGTAGCAAAGCCAGGGGTGTGAGCAGCGCAAGCAGGACGATTGCCCAATACTTGGCCAACGATTGCTGCAACATCTTTTTGGCGCGTGCCAGTTGTGATGATGAGGAGTGGGCGGCAATACCCAGGATTTCGCCGATCTCCTTATGCGACATATCCTGCATGACCGCCATCTTGAATACCTTTCCGTAACCGTTGGGCAGGGCGTTCACGGCAGCTATGATTTCGTCCATCGTCGGCATGTCCGAGGGCTCATCTTCAATCCAAGTCTCATCTGGCATGTCATCTACAGGAACAGTGGCCAGCACATGATGGCGCTGCTTGTAGCGCAATGCCACGTTGGCCGCAATGCTTGACAACCAAGCGTCAAAACGGTTAGGGTTGTGCAAGTGATCCAGTTTGGAGAAGGCCAGCACAAAGGCATCATGGGCCAGTTCCTCGGCTACTGCACGGTTGCCCACAATATTATAGCATATCCCCAACACCTTGTGGGAATACGCATTATAGAGCTTGGCGATAGCCTGTTGGTCACCAACCAGAGCTGCCCCGATGACACGCTCCATGTCCATCCAATAAAGTTGTCCTTTATTGTTATGATGCCATATTTGACGAAAAGACTGCATGGCAATGGCGATTTTTTTCGATAAATCAAGGAATAGCCGTTAGCAGGCTTGCGATGTCGTTGTGTTTTAGGCATTGGCTGCGGCTGATGGTGAGTTGCTCGTTGTGGTGTTCCCATGGGGCGAGGATGAGCGGTTGGCCGCGGGCACAGGCTTCCATTCTTGTGCCGCCGGGCTTTGCCAGGTCGGTGAAACCGTTCTCCTGTAGGTAGATGAGCGGGAGACCCTCGTTGAATGCGGCCCGCATGACGGCTTTCTCGCCAGGCGATATGGCGGGCGACACGAGAACGGATCCTTGTCGGGCCTCTGTCAGGAAGTGTGCGACCTGCTCCTGGATTTCGGCTTCACTCAGGCGGCGTGAGCATTGCACTTGCAGGCGCACGGGGCGGTCGAGCAGGAAGCGGTTGCCGATGGCCGAGAAGGTCATTCCGGCGGCCTCGACGTTGCGCTGGACACGGAACAGGTCGGGATGCTCGCGTTTCATCAACAAGCGGCGGGGATTGTCGTTGAGGTAATGAATCCAGGTTTCCAGTTGGCCTTCACGCAGCAGCAGTTTGTCGTTATAGCCGCGGGCAAACAGCATGCCGTGGGAGCGGTCCTCGTTGCGGCGATCCTGTTTGTGTTTTGTTTGCTGCGTTGTCAACGCAACAGACGGGACGGGGGCGATGCCGAGCACCAGCTCGCGGTAGTGGCGGTTGCAGCTCTGCTTGAAGCCGCGCAGGAGCATGCCCAGGGGTTTTTCCATCTGTTGGGTGACGAAAAGGATGCCGTGAAGGTGGTCGGGCATCATCTGCAAGGCGAGGACCCTCACCTCGGGGTGGTGCTGAGAGGTGGCCCACCACTCGTCGCTGACGCGTTGGCCAAGTGCTGACAAATCGATGTGTGGCTGATTGCCACTGCCTGACGTCGCATCGCTCCTGCCCACCACTTGTCCAAATAACGGGCGCCGTCCTTCGGTGACCATCGTGATCATGTACATCTGTCGGCTTGCATAGTCATGACCCACACAACGGCGCAGCATGGAGGGCTTTTTCTCTCCTGCAAAGGGCTGTTGTGCTTTGTAGGTCTCTTTTTTCATCGTCTTGCGTTGTCTTGTGTTGTTTCTTGTATTGTATGTTGCGTTGACAACGCAACATACTGGACGACAAAGTTACTCATTTTCCCTGTTGGAGCTGCGGTCGGGGGTGGGGTGGAAGTGTTAGTTAATCTTTAGGGGTTTAAAAAATAGTTAAATTGGGGGCTTGCTGTGGCATTTTGGGCAAAATAATTGTCAATTAACGGCTCTCAAGTCGCAAAGTATCACTAACTTTGCGGGTCTTTTTGCTAAATGATGGCTACGTTACTATTGACACTGGCGATTGTCGGACTGGCAGTACTGCTGCTGGGGGTGAAGATTTTCTTCGTTAAGGGAGGACGATTCCCCAACACCCACATCCACGACAATCCCGAGATGCGCAAGCGAGGCATCAAGTGTGCAAGGGACAAGGATTTTTTTGAATAACAAAAACTAACAACAATAAAAAGAAAAGTCAAAAACCGTTTGAAATGAACTTCATTAAACATTACACCAAGCTTGCCGTGCTGGCCGTTGTTTTGCTCATGGCTGCAACCTCATGCAACAATAAGCCTGCCGAAGCTCCCAAGACCGCTGGCGGTACTGCACTCGAGAATCTTAAGATCCGTTATATTGACGAGGATTCCATCATGGCGAACTACAACCTTGCCAAGGACATCAACGAGGCCATGCTTCGCCGTCAGAACCAGTTTGATGCCGCACAGAAGCAGCGTGGCAACGAAATCAGCAAGTTTGGCAATGCTATGCAGCAGAAGTACCAGAATAACCAATACCTGAGCGAAGAGGCCTTCAACGCCGACCAAGCCAAGTTGCAGAAGATGCAGGCCGATGCCGAGAACTACCTTGCCAGCCTGCAGCAGAGCATCCAGAACGAGTTGAACCAGAGCCAGATTCAGTTGTTGGACTCTATCGACAACTTCATGAAGGATTATGCTAAGAAGAAAGGCTTTGACATGGTGCTGCGCAAGAGCGCTACGCTCTACATCGACGAGAAGTATGACGTGACCGACGAGGTGATTGAGGGTCTGAACAAGCGTTACAACAAGGTTGGTGGCTCGTCCAAGCCTGCTGCTGCCAAGCCCGCCGAGACGACTCCCGCCAAGCCCGCTGCTCCCACTGTAAGTGCCGAGAAGCCCGCAACCCCTGGTCAGGTTGACCTCAAGAAATAAGATTATAGTTTTTCATAATTAATAAGTTTATATGGGTGAACTGTCTGCTCATGATTGATGAAATGTCATCATGCGGCAGACAGTTTTTTTATCGTTAAATCCTTTTACAAAATCATTTTATTATGATGAAGAAATTCTCCGCATTATTTGTTGTGGCAATGGCTCTGATGTTGGGTGCCTGCCAGAACAACCAGAACACCACTGAGGGTGATGGCAATGCTAATGACAGCACTGCCAAGACCACACTGGTTGCCTATTTTACCGCCAGTGAGCTGCGCAACACCGAGCGCGTTGCCAAGAACCTTGCCGAAGCTACCGATGCCGACCTGTTTGAGATTGTTCCCGCTCTGGCCTATACCACCGAGGACCTCGACTGGCAGGACGAGCAGAGCCGTTCCACCATCGAGATGAAGGACAGCACCGCACGCCCCGAGATTGCTGCCAAGGTCGAGAACATGGACCAGTACACCACCATCTATGTGGGCTTCCCCATCTGGTGGTACACTGCCCCCCGCATCATCAACACTTTCCTGGAGCAATATGACTTGACAGGCAAGACCATTATCCCGTTTGCTACCTCGGGTGGCAGCGAAATCGGCAAGAGCGGTGAGGACCTGAAGAAGGCCAGCGCCCCCAATGCCAACTGGATTCTCCCTGGCAAGGTCCTCAACGGCAATCCTCCCGTTGACAGCCTCAAGGCTTGGGTAGAAACCCTCAAGTAAACAAGCAACCTCTAATACAATTAAGCGGGCGGCCCATATCGGGTCGCCCGCTTTTTGTCGGATAGGGTAGTGGAGATTACCCGAAGTTGTCGTAGTGGATGGACGAGGGATCGACGCCCAGGGAGTCGAGCACCTCGTTGACCGTCTGGCTCATCATGCCGGGACCGCACATGTAGTACTCGCAGTCCTCGGGAGCCTCGTGGTTGGCGAGATAGGTGTCGCGCATCACGGGAGCAACAAAACCTGCGGTGTATTTCACGCCAGCTTCGTCGGCAACGGGGTCGGGACGGTCCAGTGCCAGGTGGAAGTGGAAGTTGGGGAAGTCCTTTTCCAGCTGCAGGAAGTCCTCGAGGTAGAAGACCTCGCTCAACGAGCGTGCGCCGTAGAAGTAGTGCATCTCGCGGTCACGGCAGTTGAGGGTGCGTGTCATGTGCAGAATCTGTGCGCGCAGGGGAGCCATACCGGCGCCACCGCCCACCCAGATCATCTCCTTCTTGCTGTCGAAGATGGGGTGGAAGTCGCCATAGGGGCCGCTCATGATGACCTTGTCACCGGGCTTCAGGGTGAAGATGTAGCTCGATGCGATACCAGGCATCACATCCATGAAACCTGTGGCGGGTTTGGGTTTGAACGGCGGTGTGGCGATGCGCACGGTGAGCATGAAGCGGTCGCCCTCGGCAGGATAGTTTGCCATCGAGTAGGCGCGCACGGTAGCCTCATCGTTGCGGCACTTGAGGCTGAACAGACCGAACTTTTCCCATGTGGGCAGATACTCGCCCAGCGATTCCTTGTCGATGTCCTTGTCGTAGTCCATCTCGTATTCGGGAATCCTGATTTGGGCGTAGCTGCCGGGGATGAAGTCCATATGCTCGCCAGGAGGCAGGGCAACGATGAATTCCTTGATAAACGACGACACGAGCTTGTTGCTCACGACGGTGCATTCATATTCCTTGACCGACAAGACGCTGTCAGGCACCTGGATAGACATGCTGTCCTTGACCTTGACCTGGCAGCCCAGACGCCAATGGTCCATCTGCTCCTTGCGCGAGAAGTGGGGCACCTCGGTGGGTAGAATCTGGCCGCCGCCCTCGATTACCTGCACCTTGCACTGGCCGCAGCTGCCCTTGCCACCGCAGGCACTCGAGAGCATGACGCCGTTCTCGTGCAGGGTGTTGAGCAGGGTGTTGCCACTGGCAACCTCCAGTTCCTTGGTACCGTTATTGATGTTGATTTTCACTTTGCCCGACGGCACCAGATAGTGCTTAGCGACGAGCAGCAGGATGACGAGCAACAAGGTGAGCACCAGGAACACCAGTGCGCTCGAAAATACCGTTAATCCGGTTGAATTCATAATCAGTATCATAGTTGCAAGTCCTCCTTATCCTAATTTAATGCCCAGGAAACTCATGAAGGCGATGCCCATGAGACCAGTAATGATGAATGCGATGCCCACGCCGCGCAGGGGCTTGGGAATGTCGCTGTAAGCCAATTTCTCACGGATGGCGGCAATGCCCACGATGGCGAGCAGCCAGCCGATACCCGACCCGGCGCCATAAATCATTGCCGTACCAGCCGACCCGAAGTCACGCTGCTGCATGAACAGCGAGGCACCCAGGATGGCGCAGTTCACAGCAATCAACGGCAAGAAGATGCCCAACGAGGCATAGAGCGAGGGCGAGAATTTCTCTACCGCCATCTCGACCAGCTGGGTTGCCGAAGCAATCACGGCGATGAAGAGAATCAGGCCGAGGAAACTCAGGTCCACACCTGTCAGCTCGGGGCTGAGCCACTGCAGTGCGCCCTCTTGCAGGACGTACTTGTTGAGCAGGTAGTTGATGGGCAGGGTCACCACCAGCATGAAGGTGACCGCGATACCCAGTCCGAAGGCCGTCTTGACATTCTTGGAAACTGCCAGGAACGAGCACATGCCCAGGAAGTAGGCAAATATCATGTTGTCGATGAATATCGACTTGATAAACAGATTAAGTTCTTCCATTGTCTCTAGTGATTTGAATGGTTAAACATGCTCATTAGTTCTCCTGCAGTTCCTTGTTGCGGGAACGGTGTACCCAGATAATGCAGCCCACAGTAATCAGCGCCATGGGAGGCAAAATCATCAGACCATTGTCCATGTAGCCGTGTTCGTAGCACCACTGCGGAATCACATGATAGCCGAACAGCGTTCCTGAGCCGAGTAACTCGCGGAAGAAAGCGACAATCAGCAGGACGATGGTATAGCCCAATCCGTTGCCGATACCATCAAGGAACGACGGCCATGGGCTGTTGTGCATCGCAAACGCTTCAAGACGTCCCATCAAGATACAGTTGGTGATAATCAGACCGATGAACACCGACAATTTCTTGCTCACGTCATAGTTGTAGGCGATGAGGATCTGTTGAACAATGATAACCAACGCAGCAACCACTACCAGCTGCACAATGATGCGGATGTTGGTGGGAACGGTTTTGCGAAGGAACGAAATAATCACGTTACTGAACGCCAGCACGGCAATCACCGAGATGCCCATCACGATGGCGGGCTCCAGACTGGCGGTGACGGCTAGCGCGGAGCAGATACCCAGAATCTGCACCAAGACGGGATTGTCTTTGGACAGCGGGTTGAAAAAAGCTTCTTTGTTTTTCTTGGATAACATAATCGCAGATGGTTTTATTCGGGTTGATTGTCGTTGGTTTCACTCTCGACGGCATCAGCGGTGCACTGTGCGCCACCGTCGCCACCGAGTTTCTTCAGGAATGCCTCATAGGGAGCCAGGCAGTCGGCCATCATGTCGCTCACGCCACGGCTGGTGATGGTAGCACCGGTCAGGGCGTCGATTTGTTCGGCACCGTTGGTGGTCTTCTGGCCCTTCTTGAGCACAGCCACGCTCTTGAACTCGCCCTCAACAAACAGATGTTTGTCCACGAACAAGTCCTGGAAGGCCTGCTCGGTGATGCGGGCACCCAGACCCGGAGTCTCACCCTCATGAGAGAAGTTGGCACCGTAGATGGAGTTGCCGTCTGCATTCACGGCGATGTAGCCCCAGATGGGACCCCACAAACCTGCGCCATAGACGGGCAGCACATACTTGATACTGCCGTCATCCAGTTTGCACTTCATCACGGGCAACAAGCGCTCCTCTTTGGGCAATTTCACGTTTTTCTTCATCGGCACATCAAAAGCGACATTCTGGGCGCTGTCCACGATGTTGCCTTCAAGGTCCACGAGCAAATCTTGGATGATATATTTCTCGTAGGTCTCTTTAATCTTGGCGTCATCATCGGCACCGATGTGCAGGGCGCTCAGGATTTGCTTGCGCGTGTCGTTGGCGATGTTCTCGTTCTGCTTGGGCTTGAGCGCCATGTAGATGAACGCCAGCACTGTACCCACGAGCAGCACCATCACGGCAGCATACAGGATCTGATAAGTATTACTGTTCTTGTTCATAGCTTATCCCTCCTTATTCTTTAGTAGCGGCGCGACGGGCGCGGCGCTTGATGTTAGACGAAACCACGCAGTGGTCGATGAGCGGTGCAAAGGCGTTCATCAGCAGGATGGCGAGCATCATGCCCTCGGGGTAACCACTGTTGTAAACACGAATCAGGATGGCAAACACACCAATCAGGAAACCGTAGATGTACTGGCCCACATTGGTACGCGCTCCCGTCACGGGGTCGGTAGCCATGAACACGGCACCGAAAGCAAAGCCGCCCAGGCACAGCTGAGTCCAGGGGTCAAGCATCGAGGCAGGGTAGGTGGCGCTGGGCAATACATGAACCAGGGCACTCATGGCCAGACCGCCAACGAATACCGAGCACATGATGCGCCACGAGGCGATGCCTGTAATCAGCAACAGGGCTGCGCCCAGCAGGATGGCAATCATCGAGGTCTCGCCAGGCGAACCGGGAATGAGACCGATGAAGGCGTCCAAGCAACTGATGGGCTCGCCTAGGATGTTGGTCATCTGCAGGCTGTCGCCCACGTTGGTGGCAATCTGACCCAGCGGCGTTGCACCTGTAAAGGTGTCAATCATCGAACCGTCTCCCATACCGAAGGCGCTGTCCACCTTGACAAAAGCCTCGTCACCACTCATGCGAGAGGGATAGGCAAAGAAGAGGAACGCGCGGGTAATCAGAGCGACATTGAAGATGTTCATGCCCGTGCCGCCAAAAACCTCCTTGGCAAAGATGACCGCGAATGCCGTGGCAATAGCCGTCATCCACAGCGGCGTGTTGATGGGAACAATCAGGGGGATAAGGATACCCGTTACCAGGAATCCCTCCTGAATCTCCTTGTGATGAATCTGTGCGCCGATAAACTCGATACCCAGACCCACGGCATAGCTCACCACGATGACGGGCAGCAATGCCAGCAGACCGAAGAGGAACATCGTGAACCAGCCGGCATCGGGTTGTCCGATGGCCAGGTAATGCTGATAGCCGATGTTGTACATGCCGAACAGCAATGCGGGAATCAGCGCGACGACCACAGTAATCATGGTGCGCTTCAGGTCATTGCCGTCGTGGATGTGGGCACCCGAACGCGATGTGGCGTTGGGCGTGAACAAGAAAGTCTCCATACCGTCATATACCGACTCCAGCTTTGCGAGCTTGCCGCCGGGACGGAAAGATGGCTGTATCTTGTCCATGAATTTCCTTAAAGCTTTCATATCAATGATATTGTTGAATAGCGATTTTAGTTGACTTTAAAATATAACAAGGTGTGTCAAGACATCTCGGCACGCAACCGGTCCAGACCCTCGCGCACGATGCGCTGCAGTTCCAGCTTGCTGGTGTCGGCAAACTCTGCCAGCGCGAAGTCTTCGGGCGCAATCTCATAGATGCCCAGCTGTTCCATCTTGTCGATGTCGCCGCTGATGATGGCTTTGATGAGGAACTCGCCGTAAATGTCCATCGGCAGCATGGCATCATACTCGCCGGTGCGCACGATAGCACGTTCTCCGCCCTTGATGCGGCTGTCCATGCTCACGGGCTTCCCAAGGCCGCGCAGCCAGGAGGTAAAGGTGCGGTAAATCGAGAAGCGGCTGGGACACAGCGATGCCCATCCCATGAACTCGTCGGGCTTGTTGTTCTCGGGGATGACGGTGATGTGGCGATAGGGAGCACGCAGCCATTGGTTGGACTCGGTTTTCTCGCCGGTCAGCACGTTGCCGCAGATGATGCGGCTACCGTCGACATCAGTCAGTTCACCCTTGAGGGTGCTCTCGAGGTCGGCACCCATCACGGTCTTGATGTAATGCGGTTGCTGTACCATCTCACCGGTAATGGCTGTAACAGTCTCGTGGTTCACTTTGCCGGTTGTGAATAGTTCGCCGATACGTGCCAGCGTGATGATGTCCATGGTCCATACCGTGTCACCCTTGTTGACGGGAACGGTATTGGCAGCCTGCACACCAGCGTTGCCGGCAGGGTGGGGACCGACAAAGGTAGTCACTTCAGCACTGGGGGCTTCAATGCTTTGGCCCTCACGCACGCCGATGTAAACTTTGCCGTCGGTGAGCGAGTTGAGCACTTCGATTCCCTTGCCGATGAACTGCCGCTTGGCGCCAAGCACCACATCCAGGTCTGGTGCCAAGGGTGCCGAGTCAAAAGCGGTCACAAAAACATCTCTAGGTTTCACGCCGGGCACGGGTACCACGTCGTAAGGACGTTGACGCATCATCACCCACAGGCCGGACAACAGCAGCACTTGCTCGGCATCACCCATGATGTTGTGGGTGACGGTCTCGCTGCCGCCGTCGGGGGCGATGACAATGGCGTCGATGTGCCGCCGTTCACCGCGGCGCACCTCCTTGACGGTACCGCTCACTGGCGATACAACCTTGATGGCCTCATAATTCTTGTCGTGATAGAGGGGTTCGCCTGCAGCTACATGCTCGCCCTCTTTCTTTTCCATGCGGGGAATGACCCCATGGAAATCGTCGGGAATGACCGCCACAGTGTTGGGCTTGGCTGCATCGACAATAGCATTGTCGGTGATGGCGCCCAGCAAGTGGATGTCGAACCCTTTCTTGAGTCTTACAGTTGCCATGTTTGTACTATTATGTCTAGGGTTATATTATATATAATGTGGGCACAAAGATACAAAATAATGTGAAAAATCCTAACTCATTGGCACTAAATTCTCTTTCTAGTGCTAAAAAATAGTGTTCTTGCACCCCGCTGCCAATGCCTGCAAAAGTCAAGATGCGTGGAAACTGCATTTAAAACGGGTTAACGCTTTTGCTGGTGTTATGGTGCCACAGAATAGCAAAACGCAATTGTTAATAAAAAATAATGAAAAAAAGTTCTTCAATTGTGTGGTGTTTTCAAATAATTGTGATAAATTTGCGTTAATTTTTTAAGCAAAATGGCTTCTAGAAAGAGCCCAAACGGCCGCCGTTTGTTTCGAAATTTGTTGTGTTTCAATGGCTTGTACATTGACCTCACAGGCCGATGTGTGGGCAATAACCTTGATTTGAGAACAAGAACTTTAATAACTAAATAACTAATTTTATTAATTCATTTTAAAAACTTTTTTTATTATGGCTGAACAAACAAACATTCAGAAGCCACAGACCGCTGCCAAGAAAGACGTGAGCAGCAATGTTAGTGGTATCAAGAGCGCATCGCTCGTCATTCTCGTTTGCTTTATCATCGCAGTACTGTTCTTCTTGTTCGTTCTGGGTGCTCCCGGTAACTTCAAGACATCTCCGGGTCTCTTGAGCTTGGACAAGGAAGGTCCCATGAACCTGGCTGGTACCGTGTTTAAGGGTGGTGTGGTTGTGCCCGTGCTGATCACCTGCTTCCTCACTGTGCTCGTTCTCTGCGCTGAGCGCTGGATTGCTCTGGCTAAGGCTAAAGGTAAAGGCAACACCACTAAGTTTGTCGAGGATGTTAAGGCCGCTCTGCGTAACCATGACCTCGCCAAGGCTGAGGACCTCTGCCGCAATCAGAAGGGTACTGTAGGCGCTGTTGTTTTTGCAACCCTCCAGAAGTACAAAGAGATGGAGAAGGAAAACGTGATGAGCAAGGAGCAGAAACTCGCTGCTATCCAGGGAACCCTCGAGGAGGCTACCGCTCTTGAGATGCCCGCTCTGCAGCAGAACCTCCCCGTTCTTGCAACCCTGACCACTCTGGGTACCCTGATCGGTCTGTTCGGAACTGTGTTGGGTATGATCAAGTCGTTCCAGGCACTGTCTGCTTCGGGTGCTCCTGACTCGACCGAGCTGTCAACCGGTATTTCTGAGGCACTTGTGAACACCGCTCTCGGTATCGCAACTGCAGCCCTCGCTCTGATTGGTTACAACTTCTACACCAACAAGATTGATAACATGACCTACGCTATCGATGAGCTCGGCTTCTCGATCGTTTCTACATTCTCCGCTACTCACTAATTTCTGGGTTAGCAACTGTTTAAGTAACCTTTTTTAAACAAACAGATTAAGGTAATCTAGAAATATGGGAAAAGTCAAAATCAAAAAGAAAGAGACACGCATCGACATGACCGCTATGTCCGATGTGACCGTTCTTCTGTTGACTTTCTTCATGTTGACTTCTACATTCCTTCAGAAGGAACCCCTTCAAGTAATCACACCTCCATCAGTATCGGAGGAGAAGGTTCCTATTTCTAACCTGTTGTCAGTTCTTGTCAGTCCCGAAGGCCAGGTTTTCCTCGAGGTTCTGGGTAGTCAAGACTCAACCGACAATAAGAGAAAAGGTAGTGAGAATGTTCGCGCGCACATGCTTCAATACATGGCTGAACAGTACAATGCCCTTCATCCGGGTGCTAACATTTCCTTCACCAATGAAGAGTTGGCTACGTTCTCCAAGTTGAATGCATTTGGTGTACCCATTACTTTTATGAAGAAATGGTTGAATATGGATACCGAGGAGCGTGATAAAGTCCTCCAGCAGAAAGATGCGGGTATTCCAATCGACATGAATGAAGATCCTAACAGACCCAATGAGTTCCAGTTGTGGGTTAAGGCTGCCTATAACTCCATTGACGACGAACTCCAGGAATCTATTACGAAAGGTACAGGTATTGCAATCAAGGCCGACCAGTCAACGCCTTATAGCGTCGTGAATGTGGTCATGGATAACCTCCAGACCATCAAGTTTAACAAGTTCACGCTGATGACGGCCCTTAAATCAGAGGAGGAATAAGATATGGCAATTAAAACAAAAAGTCGTCAGAAAAAGTTCGATACCCGTATCGACTTCACTCCTATGGTTGATATGAACATGCTTTTGATTACCTTCTTTATGTTGTGTACCACCATGATCAAGAGCCAAACGCTCCAGATTGCGTTGCCTACCAACGAGAAGGTCGAGAAAGAGCAACAGAACAAGGTTAAGGAGTCAGAGGCTATCACCATCATTATCGACGGTAAAGTCGATGAAAAGTCTGGTAAGGCTTTGCCTGAAGAGGGTATGCTTTACTACTATGAAGGTAAGCCCGAGACCGCTAATCTCGCTCAAGGCGAAAGCAACATGAAGCAGGCCGAGTTCGGCTCAAAGCAAGGTGCTTATGACGCCATCCGCGGGATTCTACAAGAACGCAACAAGGAAGTTGTTCTGAAGGTGAACGACTTGAAGAAGAAGTGGAAGGAGAACGGATTCGCTAAAGACGATAAGTTGAACGACTCCATCTACAATGCCGAGCGTAAGAAAGTCATGAACGACTCGACCTTGAAGCGTCCGGTTGTAATTATTAAGGCTACGCCTCACGCCAGCTATGCTAACGTCGTTAGCGTGCTCGACGAGATGCAAATCAATGACATCAACCGCTATCAGATTGACCGCATGAATGAGGTTGACTCGGCGATGATGATCATGCTGCAGGCTAAGAACCTTAAGAAGTGATGTTGGATTAATGAATTTGTTTAATCTTTAAAAAAGAATTCAATTATGGCAAAAGAAGTTGATCTTTCATCGCGTGAATGGTGTGACCTGGTGTTTGAAGGAAAGAATAAGGACTTCGGTGCTTATGTAATCCGTACAGAATCTACCAAGCGTCATAATAAAGCTGTTCTTTATACTTTTATCGGTGCAGCGCTCTTATGTCTGCTCATCTTCGGTTTAGTTCAGGGTCTCAATGTCCTTGAGCAAAGGCGTCTTGCCAATCAGCAGGACCTGGAAGAGGTGCTCATCGACATGAATCAGGAAGCTGAAGAACAAGAACCCGAACAGCAGCGCGTAGAACCCGAGAAGCCCGAAGTGCTTCCCGAGGAGGTGCTCAAGTCGGTAAAGGTAACTGAGCTCCAGATCGTCGAAGACGACAAAGTAAGGAAGGAAGACGAGATCAAGACTCAGGATGAGCTGAAGGAGACCGAGACCGCTTTCGGTCAGAAGGATAACAAGGAAGGTACTGAGGACCGTAATGTTACCCGTACTCTGAAGGAAGAGGTAGTCGTTGAGAAACCTGTTGAGAAACCCAAGGAGGTGAAGGAGGAGATCTTCCGTTCAGTAGAGCAGATGCCCCAGTTCCCTGGTGGCGATCAGGCACTGATGAAGTATCTGAGTTCACACATCAATTATCCGCCCATGGCCGCTGAGAACAATGTTCAAGGTAAGGTCGTTGTACAATTCGTTGTCGAGAAGGACGGTAAGGTTGGTGAAGTGAAGGTTATCCGTTCTGTGGACAAGGACCTCGACCGTGAGGCAGTTCGCGTCTGCAAGACTCTGCCCAAGTTCACACCGGGTCGTCAGAATGGTCAGGCTGTGCGCGTATGGTACACGCTGCCCGTCCAGTTCAAGCTCCAGGGTGCTAACTAATCGAATATTCGGTTAATCCCGTATAGTAAAAGAGGGTGTGTCAAAATTCTGGCACATCCTCTTTTTGTAACATGCTGTAAAACGTATAACAAAGCCTCTGCAAGGGAAAGCTGAGGCTTTGTTCTGTCTCACCCGATAAAAGGTGGGGCCAATGTGGTCGAGAACCACGACAGCGACTTCTGGCTTTGTGCAGACCTTCGGCCTGAATTATTCGCATTTTGCCGGACACCCTAACTTTGCATTGTCAAATTAGAGAAATTAATATCAAATTGGATTTTTGTGATTATCTTTACCTTTGTTGTAGCAAGGAAAGGATTGACCCCCAAAGAGCAATCAACTCCGTACACTAGGGCTTCACTTTTTGGCAATAATATCTTTAAATAAAAAATTATTAGTGTCCGGGGAAACATCGTAGATGTTAGCGGTTCGAAGAACCGATTTCAATAAGTAAGACCATGCAAGAACCTCGTAGAGGTTCGCAGCTTGGTCCATGAGCTTGCAAGTGCCTCGAAGAGGAACTTTGTGATTGACAGGCTTTTGGCGGAGGTGGAAGTTCGTCTACGACGCACTTTCCACTTGATATGGCAACCACCAAGCTGCGCTCATCTTCGATGAGCTTGCATGGTGTTTTCCATAGAAGTCGAGTCTTCGACCCTCCTCTACGAGGCAAAAGCCAAGCCTATGATATAGCTGAAATGATTATTGGGCTCATATATAGTGAATTATGTCGATGTTGAAAATCTTTACCGGACACCAATAGAAAAACACGTCTGCAAAGTAATACTTTCGAGTGCAAATACACTACCGTTGATGTCCGCTATAGTCAGGTAGGTTGAATGATATGCGCGGCGCCGCAACATTCACTACATCTGACTTGCGGGCTACGAGAAGCCGGACACCATCACCATCAATCGCTTCCTCCACTTAGTTAAAAGACATGGTCACCATGGACTTTGCTTTCTTGGCAACCAATCTCAAAATCAATTCTAAAATCAATAAAAAGGCGTCATCATCAATGCCTAAAATTCCGAATTACCTCCAAATGACCTTTTTGTTTTATAAAGTATTGGTGCACAATGTGTTGTGTTTTAAAGTATGACCATCGAATGCTCGCTGTTTTTCTATGATCCATAGTAACTTTGCAAGCGAGAGTTAGCCCGTTTTATTAACCAAAATAATGTTTTGATTTATTATGGTTACTGTTCGTGAAATCGATTTAAAACAGATAGGCTTGAGTATCTGACAAGGTATCACGATTGAATAAATACTGGTTAATGGACATTTGTTAAACTTTTAAAATTGAATTATTATGGCACAATCAGTTGATCTTTCATCGCGTGAATGGTGTGACCTGGTGTTTGAAGGCAAGAATAAGGACTTCGGTGCTTATGTCATTCGCACTGATTCATCCAAGCGTCACAACAAAGCTGTTTTTTTCACCGTCATTGGTACCATCATCTTCGGACTGATTACCTTTGGTTTTGTAAAGGCCAACCAGTACATTGAGGAGAGAAGGCTTGCCGCACAAGGTGAACAGCAGGAAGTGCTCATCGACATGTCTCAAGATGCCGAAGAGCCCGAACCCGAACAGGAACGTATCGAACAGGAGAAGCCTGAGGTTCTCCCCGAGGAGGTCCTGAACACTATTAAAGTTACCGAACTCGCCATCGTCGATGACGATAAGGTCAGTAAGGAGGACGAAATCAAAACTATAGAAGAACAGTTAGAGTCTGAGCATTCAGCTGGCAGTACTGATTTCGATAAAGGTACAAATGATAAAATGGTCACCCAAGAAGCCAAGAACGAGGTTGTGGTCGAAGAAAAGGTTGAACGGCCCAAAGAGGTTGTGGAACAAGTCTTCACTGCAGTAGAGCAGATGCCCCAGTTCCCTGGTGGTGAAGATGCTCTGAGGAAGTATCTTGCTTCTCACATCAACTACCCGCCCATGGCAGCCGAGAACAATGTTCAGGGTAAGGTTATTGTGCAGTTCGTTGTTGATAAGACTGGTAAAGTGGGTGAAGTGAAGGTTGTCCGCTCGGTGGACAAGGACCTCGACCGTGAGGCCGTCCGCGTCTGCAAGGCGCTGCCCAAGTTCATCCCTGGGCGCCAGAATGGACAAGCCGTACCGGTATGGTTCACGCTGCCCGTCCAGTTCAAGCTCCAAGGTATCAACTAATAGGTAATTCGGGATAATCCAAACATTAAAACGGCATCGCATTTTGCGGTGCCGTTTTTAATGTGTCAATATGGGATGCGTGTCCCAGATTCCCTCGTCCCACCCTCGGTTGTGGCCAGTGGTCAACTGGCGGTAGTGCTACGTGCTGGATGAATGCGCTGTGCAACGTACTGGCGTGCTGGACTTGCTCCGTGATGACCCGTTCCCGGGAAAACTGCAGTCCCTTGCAGTGCCTCAATGATGGTTTTCAGTTCGCCCCACTATCCACAACCTACAATTCCTATAAGCTTTCTATATTAATTCGGTAGAGAAGTTGATGGACTGGATTTCGATGTCCAGTTGTCGCAGTTGTGCCGACAACTTGTCTATCTGTTTGCGCAGCGCTTTGACGTCAACGGTTGTCACAAACTTGATTTCGCTGCGAGAGTAGCGTTCGCTGGATGATGATGCCTGTTTGAATACCTCCTGCAACACGCTCACGCGCTTGGTGAGCACGTCGCGTTCGGCCAACAACTGGGTGAGTGATTTCTCACCGCTCATGGTACGCATGTTGGTCAGGTTGATGCGGTAGATGTATTCCTCCAGTTGCTTCAGGCAGCTGTCCAGTTCCTTGAGCAGGTCCTTGGGGTCCTCGGCTGGCTCATCACCTTCCTGTATTCTCACATTGCTCAGCAGACGCGTTGACAGTTGGCTGATGCGTGTCTGCAGGTCCTTGCGGATGCTTAATGCTTCGGCTAGTTTCATATCTTTTTCTTTTTAATGGATTATCAATCGCAAAAATAACAAATAATTACGATATCTTTCCCAAAAAGCAATGAAAAAACCTGTGGCCCGATACTTGGACCACAGGTTTGTTTCAATTAAGAAGCCTCCTGTGCTTACTTGTTTACCTGGAAGCGGTTCCAGCCATCCTTCAGGTGGGCAACAACCTGGTTGGCGGCTGCCAGACCAGCGTTGATGTTGGCCTCGGCGGTCTGGGCACCCATCTTCTTGGGGGTGAACAGTACGCGCTCGGGATACTTGGCCTCCAGCTCATCGGCGTTAGCGGGCTTCACGTCAGCTACATAGCGGAAGTCGGGACGGCTCTCCATGGCCTCAGCCAGACCAGCCTCGTCAATAACCTCCTTGCGGGCAGCATTGATGAGCACACCGTTCTTGGGCAGCATCTCGATGAGGCGCTTGCCTACTGAACCGCGGGTCTCGTCGGTAGCGGGGATGTGTAGGCTCACATACTGGTTCTCGCTGTACAGCTCCTCGACGCTGTGAACGGGGTGGATGCCGTCGGCCTCCATCACTTCGTCCTTCACCCAGGGGTCGAGAGCGCTGATCTTCATGCCGAAGCCTTTAGCGATGCGTGCTACGCAGCGACCAACGGCGCCATAGGCATGGATACCCAGCGTCTTGCCCAGCAGCTCGGTGCCCGAGGTGCCGTTATAGCGGTTACGAATCAAGGTAACCAGCATACCCATTACCAGCTCGGCAACAGCGTTGCTGTTCTGGCCGGGAGTGTTCATCACGCATACGCCGTGGGCGGTAGCCTCGGCCAGGTCGATGTTGTCATAACCTGCACCGGCGCGAACAACCACCTTCAGCTGGGGAGCGGCGTCAAATACTTCCTTGTCCACCTTGTCGCTGCGCACGATCAGACCAGCGCAGTCGGCAATAGCGTTAATCATGTCCTGACGGGTGCCTTTCTCAACGAGTACGAGCTCATGACCTGCACCTTCAATCACCTCACGGATGCCCTGAACAGCTACGGGAGCAAAGGGCTTCTCGGTTGCAACTAAAATCTTCATGATTTGCGTTTAGATATTAGTCTATTGAAATTAATGATTCTTCTCAAACTCCTTCATGGCCTCAACAAGCACCTTCACGCTCTCGAGGGGAAGGGCGTTGTACAGAGATGCGCGGTAACCACCCACCGAGCGGTGACCCTTGATGCCGACGATGCCCTTGCTGGTTGCGAAGTCCAGGAAGTCCTTCTCCAGTTCCTTGTACTCAGGCTTCATCACGAAGCATACGTTCATGATTGAGCGGTCCTCGGGCTTAACGGTACCCACAAACATCTTGCTCGAGTCGATGGCGTCATACAGATAAGCAGCCTTCTCCTCGTCGATGCGCTGCAGCTCCTTAACACCACCCAGCTCCTTGTACCACTTCAGGGTCTGCAGGGCTGCGTAGATGGGGAATACGGGGGGCGTGTTGAACATCGAACCCTTGTCAACATGGGTCTTGTAGTTCATCATCGTGGGCAGCACGCGGTCAACCTGGCCCAGGACGTCTTCCTTAACGATAACGAAGGTAACGCCGGCGGGAGCGATGTTCTTCTGTGCACCACCGTAGATGAGGTCATACTTCGACACGTCAACGGGACGTGAGAAGATGTCAGACGACATATCGGCTACCATGCGAACGGGCACGTCATAGTCCTCGCGGATCTCGGTACCGTAGATGGTGTTATTGGTCGTGATGTGGAAGTAGTCAACATCGGTGGGAATCTCGTAGCCCTTGGGGATATAGGTGTAGTTGTCCTCCTTGGAAGAGCCCACTACGTTAACCTCACCAAACAGCTTGGCCTCCTTGATGGCCTTGTTTGCCCACGTACCCGTGTCGAGGTAAGCGGCCTTGGTTTTCAGCAGGTTTGCGGGAACCATATAGAACTGGGTGCTGGCACCACCGCCCAGGAACAGAACCTTGTAGCCATCGGGGATGTCGAGCAGCTCCTTGAACAGAGCCTCGGCCTCGTCAACGACAGCCTGGAACTCCTTGCTGCGGTGTGAAATCTCAAGAATGGACAGGCCGGTGCCTGCAAAGTCACGAATGGCGTCAACGCACTTGTCCAGAGTGTACTGGCTCAGGATTGACGGTCCAGCATAAAAATTATGTTTCTTCATAATGCTGTTAATTGAAATTAGAAGTTATTATAAAAGATAATGTAGTGTCTCGCTTTAATGTCGGTTTTTGACTGTGACAAAGATACGGCTTTTTTTTCATTGGCGCAATACCTCGTGAATTTTAGCCTTTTTTAGCGTTTTGTCAATTTGTAGGGTAATCTACTGATTCTGTGGTGCCTTTTGTGATGGAAATTAACCTTTTTGTGACAATTTGTATATTCTTCGCGTTTTTCGTGGCAAAATTTTTTTTCGTGCTTTTTTACTTTTTTCACAGTCGATGAAAAAAAACTGAAAATCATCTCAAAAATTATTTGGAATTGGAAAAAAAGCCGTAAATTTGTGACGCTTTTAGAAGATGCTGTGACCTTGTTCACAGCGTCTGATAATTGAAGAAGATTATTTACTTTTTATATTTTTTTCTAATTAACAACTTTTTGTATTATTATCATGAACGTTGAGAAAATTATGGCCGACCTGGAGGCTAAACACCCAGGCGAATCCGAGTATCTGCAGGCTGTACGCGAAGTCCTTGAGTCCATCGAGGAGGTTTATAACCAGCATCCTGAGTTTGAGAAGGCTAAGATCGTTGAGCGCATGGTTGAGCCCGAGCGCATCTTCACTTTCCGTGTAACCTGGATCGACGACAAGGGTGAGGTTCAGACCAACCTTGGTTATCGTGTACAGTTCAACAGCGCTATTGGCCCGTACAAGGGTGGTTTGCGTTTCCACAAGGCCGTTACTCCCTCAATGCTGAAGTTCTTAGGTTTCGAGCAGACCTTCAAGAACGCTCTCACCACTCTGCCCATGGGCGGTGGTAAGGGTGGCTCTGACTTCGACCCCGTTGGCAAGAGCGACGCTGAAATCATGCGTTTCTGCCAGGCCTTCATGCTTGAGCTCCGTCACAACATCGGTCCCGACCAGGACGTTCCCGCTGGTGACGTTGGCGTTGGTGGCCGTGAGATTGGCTTCCTCAATGGTATGTATCAGAAACTCGCTCGTCAGTATCACACTGGCGTTCTCACCGGTAAGGGCATGACCTGGGGTGGTTCTATCCTCCGTCCCGAGGCTACTGGTTTCGGTGCTCTCTACTTTGTTGAGCACGTGCTCCGCACCGCTGGTAAGGACATCAAGGGCAAGAAGGTTACTCTCTCTGGCTTCGGTAACGTAGCTTGGGGTGCTGCAACCAAGGCTGTTGAACTCGGCGCTAAGGTCGTTGCCATCTCTGGCCCCGACGGCGTATGCGAGATCCCCGAGGGCATCACCAAGGAGATGATCGACTACATGCTCGACATGCGTGCTTCTAACCGCAACAAGGTTGAGGATATGGCAACCAAGTTCCCCGGACAGGCTAAGTTCACCGCCGGCAAGAAGGCTTGGAGCGTTCCCACCGACATCGCTCTCCCCTGCGCATTCCAGAATGAGCTCAGCGAGGACGACGCTAAGGAACTGAAGGCTAACGGCTGCTGGTGCTGCTGCGAGGTTTCTAACATGGGTTGCCAGCCCGGCGCTATCCACTTCTTCCAGAAGAACGGTGTTCTGTTCGCTCCTGGTAAGGCTGTCAACGCTGGTGGCGTAGCTACCTCTGGTCTCGAGATGACCCAGAACGCTGCTCACCTCAGCTGGTCAGCTAAGGAAGTTGACGAGAAGCTCCACTGGATCATGGAGAACATCCACGAGCAGTGCGTGAAGTACGGTACTCAGGCCGACGGCACTATCGACTACGTGAAGGGCGCTAACATCGCCGGCTTCATGAAGGTTGCTCAGGCTATGCTCGAGCAGGGTATTATCTAATCCCGCTTGAAGGATTGCTTAACTAACCGACTATCGGACATCAGGCAGGTTGTTGCTTTGGCAACCTGCCTGAGTTTTTTTACTCTGAACACCTCCAGCGGAATGCTCTTTCCTCATCCAGGCTCGATTGTTGGGGGAAAGCAACTGCTCTCCCAGTGCTGGTGACTGCTGGTTTCCTGTGTCTTTTATCCCCCTTTAAAATAAATTACCACTTTTCCCGCATCAATGTTTAAAACTTTGATTACCTTTGCAAATTGGAATAATATCATAATCTATGAACGAAAACGAGAAATTAATTCAAGCAATTATCGAAGCAATTCAGGAAAAGAAAGGACGTGATATCGTCCATGTAGACCTTTCGGGTATTGAAACCGCTGCAGCTCAGGGGTTTGTCATTGCAACTGGAAGCACACCCATGCAGGTTGGCGCCGTGGCCGACAGCGTTCGCGAGTATGTTGAGAAAAACGCCGGCCAGCGACCTTTCAACTATGATGGATATCAGAATGCTCAATGGGTAATCATTGACTACGGCAGCATCTTTGTTCACATCTTTGTCCCTGACTTCCGTGAACGCTACAACCTGGAGCAACTCTGGGCCGATGCGCGTATCAACAAGATTCCCGACTTGGACTGATTTGATGGTTTAGATTAATTTTCGATTGAGGAAAAAATAATGGCTAGTGACAATAACCAACGCAAGATGCCCAAGTTCAACTTCTTCTGGATGTATGGACTCATGGCGCTGTTTTTGCTTTCCATGTACTGGATGACGCGTGACGCTGACGTTGCGCAGGAAGTCTCATGGACTCAGTTTGAGAAAATCGTCAATGATCATGGCGTCCAGTCGATTACGGTATATACCAACAAGGATTACCTGGAGGCGGTCTTGACCGATTCAGCGGCTAAGGCGTTGACTAAGCAGCCTAAACCTGCAGATTCACCCTTGTTAGCCGAAACGCGTCCTACCAACAAGGTCTCGGCCCAGATTCCAAGTCCAGACAAGTTCTCGGACAAGGCCGAGGAGTGGAACCAATCTGGCGCTTTCACGGGCGAGATAAAATACGACAAAGCCGATGACTACTCGATGTTGCTTTGGTCCTTCGGTCCCATTATCCTGCTGGTGGCGTTATACTTCCTGATGTATCGTCGCATGAGTGGGGGAGGAGCTGGTGGCGGCATCTTCAGCGTCGGTAAATCCAAGGCGCGCCTCTTTGACAAGGATAATGACCATAAGGTGACCTTCCAGGATGTGGCAGGACTTGCCGAGGCTAAAGTGGAGATTGCCGAGATTGTCGACTTCCTCAAGAATCCTAAGCATTACACTGAACTGGGTGGTAAGATTCCCAAGGGCGCCCTGCTTGTGGGACCTCCGGGAACAGGTAAGACGTTGCTTGCTAAGGCTGTGGCTGGCGAGGCTGATGTGCCTTTCTTCTCGATGTCGGGTTCCGACTTCGTCGAGATGTTTGTCGGTGTTGGTGCTTCGCGAGTGCGTGACCTCTTCCGTCAAGCCAAGGAAAAGGCCCCCTGTATCGTATTCATCGACGAGATTGATGCCGTGGGCCGTGCCCGTGGCAACAAGTCTAACTTGGGTGGCAATGATGAGCGCGAGAGCACGCTCAACCAGCTGCTTACCGAGATGGACGGTTTCGGCAGCAACAGCGGTGTCATCATCCTGGCTGCTACTAACCGTGCCGATATCCTTGACAAGGCATTGTTGCGTGCAGGACGTTTTGACAGGCAGATTTATGTCGAGCTGCCCGAACTGAGTGACCGCAAGGAAATCTTCCAGGTCCACCTGCGCAATGTCAAGACCGACGGGTCGGTTGAACTGGACCTCCTGGCAAGGCAGACACCCGGTTTCTCGGGTGCCGATATCGCCAACGTCTGCAACGAGGCGGCACTCATAGCTGCCCGACACAAGAAGCAGGCAGTGCAACGGCAGGACTTCATGGATGCTATCGACCGCATTGTCGGCGGTTTGGAGAAGCGTTCCAAGGTCATTACCGAAGAGGAGCGGCATTCGATTGCCGTTCACGAGGCAGGTCATGCGACGGTCAGCTGGCATCTGCGCTATGGAGACCCGCTCATCAAGGTTACCATCGTGCCCCGTGGCAAGGCCCTCGGTGCTGCATGGTATCTGCCAGAAGAACGCCAGATTGAGCCGAAGCAGGCTCTGCTCGATAAAATCTGCTCCCTGATGGCGGGACGCGTTGCTGAGGATATGTTCCTGGGCTTCATCGACACCGGTGCCCTCAACGACCTTGAGCGTGCGACCAAGATTGCCTATGCCATGGTTACCTACTACGGCATGAGCGACAAGTTGCCCAACATCTCTTATTATGATACTTCGGGCGAGTCCTACGGCTTTACCAAGCCCTACAGCGAGGACCGCGCTCAGACCATCGACAAGGAGGTCCAGGCAATTATCGACAGCCAGTATGAACGCGCACGTCTTATCCTCTCCCAGTATGAGGCTGGACATCATGCACTGGCTGACTTGCTGCAGCAGCGCGAGGTCATCTATACCGAGGACGCCGAGCGTATATTCGGACCGCGTCAGTGGAAATCACGCACCGAGGAGATTGTTAAGGATAAGCACGAGGAGGCATCTCTTAACGATGACAACATAACTGTGACGCCTCCACCGTTTGAAGAGAATGATTAATTAGGTTATTATCATGCCAATCGTTGATTTTAATGAAACACAGAAGGCTGCAATCGTCAGTCTGCTCATCGAGATGATCAATGCCGACGCTGTCGTTGATCCCAGCGAATGCGCCGTGTTCGATACAATATGTGTGGAATATGGGATAGGGGAGGACATTTTCAATCTGGGACGCTCCCTCAACAGTATGGTGGCAATCAATATCATGAAGAACATGAGTGATATACAGAAGATAGTCACTGCTCAACTGCTCATTCGCGTGATTGACGCTGATGCCAAAGACGATGACATGGAGATTCAGCTCTTTAATATAATATGTAAAGCAACTGGGGTTGATATCCTTGTCAATGCCAGGGATTCTAAAATCTAGTTGGCTATACATTATATATAATAGACACATTTCGGCTACGGGCGGCTCATTGATTTGGATTCAGTGAGCCGCCTGCATTGTTCATGGTTGATTCGTGTGGTTTTGGCGCTTGTAATACCCCACACAGCAGTTTTTGGCTTTTTGGTCAAAGTTTTTTCTGTTTTTTTTAAAATATTTTTCGGCGATTTAATTCATTGATTATTAGTTCTTTAAATGCGTTATTAACAGCAAAATGGCTCGATTGTTAATAACTTCGATGAAAAAAAGTTGCTAAAAAATTTGGTCAGTATCAAAATCGGTTATAATTTTGCACCGCTTTTCGCCCGAAACGGGGCGTGAAAGTAACTCAAAAAAGAGTTCTTTGACATGTTTGCAACAACATTGACGTAGTACAAGAGAACAGGGACAAATATTGTCTCCGTTGATTCTAAAACATAGTACAACACAATAGAGCAGGAACATCAAGGGCCAGACATCAATATCGGTCGAGTGTTGCGTTTTCATTTAATTCTTGCAAAAGAGAAAGACAAAATACAACAACGAAGAGTTTGATCCTGGCTCAGGATGAACGCTAGCGACAGGCTTAACACATGCAAGTCGAGGGGCAGCGCGGGGGTAGCA
>CADCFN010000006.1 GCA_902800715.1 uncultured Bacteroidales bacterium | reverse complement strand
CAGCAATACTCTGCTTAACCCGCGACACCTGCATCTGCTTGTTGTTCTCCAGAGCCATGGCACGGCACTCATCGAGTGTTAACACCCGCTGGGCATGCGCTTGAGTTGTTGGTGATACCAAAAACATCACCAACAAACATCCCAAAAATAGTGACTTCAGTCTCATACCTTCCATGATCAATGGTTCGGTTATCATTTTGGTAAATATGTCTAGTTGTCATCATTAGCTCGAGCATCAGCGAACCATTAAGAACAACTAGTAGTTATATAATTGAATATATTGATTACTAGTACTTTTACAAACAACATTAGGTCTCCAGCCGTTCCTCCACCACACTAAGAAAGCGGACCATTGCCAAAAAGCCACGGCAAAAGTAATTAAAAATCCGTAAACTCAGCAAATTAAAACAAATAATTAACTGTTGATGCGCAGGTAAATGCACCTGAATCTCTTTAGAATCCACGCTTTGTGTCTTCAATCCAATCTATGAGTGATTGCCATCCCATAATAATCGTTGAAAATCCCTGTTATACCACAAAAGGGGGGTACAATGTATCCCCCAATAATCCGCTGTCAATCAAGCAAGAGAGAAATGAAAGAAAATAAATCGGAATAACCCCATCGCTTGAAACCCTGTCGTGCGAAATGGTGATGATGTCCCATTTTTGTCGTATCTTTACTGCCTGAAATTGAAGATCAATCCACCAGACGCGTATGAAAAGATTATTGTTGTTTGCTGTCGTGGTACTTGCGGCTATGCAAGTGTCAGCACAGTTGCAGGTACTGAAGAATGGCAAGCCGCGTGCATCGATTGCCATCGTTGAAGAGAGTGAGGTCAACCGGGATGCGGCCATGCTGCTCAACAAGTTTGTTGAGCGCATGAGCGGCGTGAGGTTGCCGATATCACTATCTAAGGACAAGAAAAACCTTATCCTCATCGGCGGCACGACCGACGAAGTCGGCGAGGACGGCTTTGTCATCGATTGCCATGACGGACGCCTGTACATCAAGAGCGGTGGCGGCAAGGGTGCCCTCTATGGTGTGGCAACGCTGCTCGAAAACGAATTGGGCGTGCGCTACTATGCCGCTGGCGCATGGACCGTGGAGCAGCGCACCGACATCACGATTGCTGGGCAGCACCATGCCGAGACGCCATCGTTTCGCTATCGCCAGACGCAGTCCTATGGCACCGAGGATCCCGACTATGTGGCCTTCTACCGACTCAAGGAGCCTAAAGAAATCTTTGCGGCCAACATGTGGGTCCACACCTTTAACCGGATCTTGCCTGCAGCGGTCTATGGCAAAACACATCCCGAGTATTACTCCTTCTTCAACGGCGTGCGCCACCCTGGCGCCCACAGCCAGTGGTGCCTGACCAATCCCGAGGTGTTTGAACTGGTTGCTGCCAAGATTGACAGTATCTTTAAGGCCAACCCCGGCATGAAGCTCATCTCGGTGAGCCAGAACGACGGCAACGGCACGCAATGTGCCTGCCCCGAGTGCAAAGCAGTGGACGAGTATGAGGGCTCGCCATCGGGCAACCTGGTGCGCTTCATGAACAAGTTGGCCCAGCGTTTCCCCGACAAGGAATTCTCGACGCTGGCCTATCTCTATAGCATGCAGCCACCCAAGCACACCAAGCCGCTGCCCAACGTGAACATCATGCTGTGCAGCATCGACAGCAAGCGTGAAGTCCCCTTGACCGAGAACGCCAGCGGGCGCGACTTCGTGCGTGCCTTGACGGGGTGGGGGAGGATATCGGACAATATCTTCGTTTGGGACTACGGCATCAACTTCGACAACCTGGTCACCCCTTTCCCAAACTTCCATGTGCTGCAGCCCAATATGAAACTGTTCAAGGAGAACCATGCCACGATGCTGTTTGAACAGGTCGCTGGCTTCAGGGGCGTGGACTTCAGCGAGTTGCGGACCTATATGCTCTCCAAGCTGATGTGGAATGTCGATGCCGATACCGACAGCCTGATGCATACCTTCCTGGACGGCTACTACGGCAAAGCGGCCCCCTATCTGTACCGTTACCTCAAGATGCGCGAGGGGGCCTTGTTGGGCAGTGGCAAGGACCTGTGGATCTATGACTCGCCTGTGTCGCACAAGGAGGGCATGCTGCGGCCCTATCTGCTGGCGCAATACGATGAACTGTTCGACCAGGCCGAGGCGGCAGTTGCCGGCGACGAGACGCTGCTCAAGCGTGTCCATGCGGCACGGCTGCAGCAGCAGTACAGCAAGCTGGAAATCGAGCGCACATCGACCGAGGGCGACCGCGAGGAGCGCATCCGTGAGGTGGAACTCTTCCGTCAACGCGGCAATGAGGCCGGCATCAAGTCCTTGACCGAGCGCAAGAATTCGGTGGATGATTACTGTGACCTGTACCTGGAGCGTTTCTTGCCTGGCATCAGCAACAACCTCGCCCTGGGAGCCCAAGTCAACTACAAGAACCTGCCTGAGCACCGATTCGTTCCCATCTCAGGGACGGCGCTCACCGACGGACTCTTCGGCGGTTCGACCTATGGAGAGAGTTGGGTCGGCTGGGTCGGCGAAGATGCCGAGCTGGTGGTTGACCTCGGTGACGAGAAACAGTTCACGACCGTGCGAACCGACTGCCTGCACAACCTGGGCGCATGGATTTTCCTGCCCAAGAGCGTATCCTATGCCATCTCGAGCGATAACGTGAACTTTACCGACATCGGTACCTTCAACTTTGAAGAGGACCGTGATATGTCACCCAAGTACCGCTGGGCGACGGTCACCATGCCACAAGCCGTATCGGCCCGCTATGTCAAGGTGAACCTAAAGACTATCGGAGCCTGCCCCGACTGGCACTTCGGAGTCGGTTATGACGGCTACTTCTTCATTGATGAGATTCAGGTAAAATAATTCAATAGAATCGTCACTTTTGTGTGTTTTTTGAGAGCACCCGTGAGTCTAAAGGGTGAAGTTATTAACCAATTAACAATTAAAATGAAACATTATGGAAACAAATGAATCAGACAATCTTAGCAGGGATGAATTGTTCGAGGTGCTCAAGGACAAGAGCAGAACAAGAGCAAGTTCCTTTCAAAACAGTATAGTGCTATTACTGGCAGTCATCCTTTTGGGCTTGAACTACTTCTGGCCAGTTCAAGAGACCAAAGATGGGATTACTTTCATCATTTTCATAATACTGATTTGCTGCATGGAGGGATGGTCACTTCTGTACAACTATCGCTTTAAAAAGATGATTGGCACCATTGAAACGCCTGATCAGTTATTGTACTGCTATGAAAAGAAAAAACGATACGAGAATCTATTCGGGTTTTCTACCCTTATTATAATGGCCGCTTTCACAATTTTAACTGATTGGAAGAATGGTTATTGGATTGTTCTCGCCGCGACGGTAGGATCAATCATCTATTACATCAAGAACGGCTCCTATTTGAGTCGCAAAGAAACGAAGATCGTAGAGCAGCTACAAGAACTCGTTGAGAAGAGATAAGCAGCGTCTTTGAAGAACTAAATCGGTTGAGCAACTTTTCCAAAATTATAAGAGTCAGGACGAGTACCAGCGCCTCATGAACAATGGTTCACCATCGTCGAGGAAAAGTAGTGTTTAACCCGAACAACGCTTCCCTAATGGCAGAATGATAAAGAATCAGAGTAACAAATTTAAGATAATGATGTTAGTGGTGTTAGCAGTCGTGGCTATCATCACCTATATCGATCCCGTTTTTCCTCAAGAGCAATTCCTACAGCAAGCAGGAACCATTTTGTTAGTCGCACTCATGCTAACGGACTTGCGAAAGCGTTGGTTCAGTAATCTTGCTTTTCTTGGGATTGCACTTTTCACAGTACTTCACCTGATTGGTGCCAGGTACATCTATTCCTATGTGCCTTATCAGGAGTGGCTGCAATGTTTAGGCGATTGGGAATGGCTGCATTCGACGCGCAACCACTACGACCGCCTAGTTCATCTGCTTTTCGGTTTGTTCTTGTTCCCTGCACTGTTGGAAGTCTCACGGAATCGCATAACGTCTCGCCAGGTGATGGCAGTGCTTGTGGCATGGCTGATGGTGCAAGCAGGCAGCTTGATTTATGAATTGTTTGAATGGGCGCTTACACTAGTGCTCTCGCCCGAGGATGCCGAAGGATACAATGGCCAGCAAGGCGATGTGTTTGATGCACAAAAAGATATGGCCTTAGCGACGCTAGGCTCCACTATCGCTGCTATTTTATTTTTGATTACTTGGCGCTTTCATGAAAAATTGAAAAAAGCATTATGATCGTGGCATCTTTTCAAGGTCTAATCGGTTGATTTACCTTTGCGGTAATTCAACCGCTATTCTTTATGATACTGACGATAAACGGAAAGCTTGTGCAAGTTGAATGCAAACGAACTCGTTCGATTCGCTGAGGCGCCGCCAAGTTTATCCAAAACAGGCAGCGCTGAAGAAGGGGTCTTCGATAGAATTTGTATGTATGAATCAGGCGGCACTTCGGCAAAGTTAAAGCATGCTTTACTTTGCATTCGGCTTGCACTGATTTTCGAAGAACCGCATCTTCACCGATGCAGATGACTATAGCATGGAGATTGAACTGCCCCTAGCAGACTGTCCGCAGGACTTCGCCAACTATGCAAAGGTTATCAATCCGAGTGACAAGATGACCAAGGAACTCATGGAATTGGGAATATTGTAAAGAAATCACGCCCCAAACAGCGGTCCAATTCCGCTGAGGTTAGGGCGTGTATGGCTATACTGCAGCGGGGAACGCGTCTTACCGCTTTATGCCGCTGCAAAAGTAATACAAATCTGTGAAACGCACCGCCGACATATCGGATTTTTTGCAGCCGTTGAGAGATAAAACTTACTTGACTCTTAGCGAGGGAAACGAATTGTATCAAATACAATAAGGCGTTGAATTTCTTTGGTAAACCGCAGAAATCCAGCGCCTAAATTGGAAGCGTGATCCTGTTGGGATTCGAACCCAAGACCCACAGCTTAGAAGGCTGTTGCTCTATCCAACTGAGAATGCGGAGAGAAAGGGATTCGAACCCCTGGAGGTAGTTAGCCTCAACGGTTTTCAAGACCGCCGCAATCGACCACTCTGCCATCTCTCCGAAAGCAAGTCACGCTACGCAACTTGCCCATTTGGGGTGCAAAGGTACTGCCATTTTTGCTTTTGTGCAAGTTTTTGCCCGATTTTTCTTCAAGATGAATTAAATTTGTCTTAAAATCAGGTAATTTTGTGACTCTTTTTTGACGGGGTAGAGCGCTGTGGCACGGTAACCGAGCACCCACAGAATGTCACCGTCAGCCTCTAACAGCCATGCGGATTGTCTGTCGGCATGGTTCAGTTTGAGGTCGTTGAACAGGTCGCTGACGAGTTTGCTGCCGTTCATGCCGAAGGGCCGGATGCGGTCTCCACGCCGCCAATGTCGCAGCACAACGTGCTGACAGTCAAGCAAACTGGTGTTAAACGCAACGGTGTGTTTGCCATCACACATGTGTGGCGAGAAGGGCGCATCACCTCGCTCGATGCTGATGTGAACGGGGCTTTGCAGAGCGCATGTCAAGTCGAGCGGGATTTCGATATCGTCAGGCTTGTTGAGAGGCTCGATGTCAATCGTCTGCCTGTTGATGACGAGCAAATGGCCGTTAGCGCTGAATTGCCGCCCTGAATGTCCCTGGCGTGCCGCCTCGATAGTGTTGACGCATTGCTCACGGTTGAATCCCAGGTGGCGGATGCGGTGATAGAGCAGGGTAGAGGCGTGAGGTGTGTCGCACAACGTCTTGATGTCGAAATGGCGCTCATCGGGCAGGATGTCATTGACCAGCGCGTTGAGCAGGGCGTGGTCTCTTGTCAGGTTGCCCATGGTGTCGAGGATGCGACGGCTGCTGTTGGGGAATTGCTGCTCGATGAGGGGCAAGACGATGTTGCGCAGCCGGTTACGGCGGTAGTCATTCTGGGCGTTGGTGCTGTCGGTCACATAGTCTTGACCGAGTGATGAGAGGTATTCCAACAAGTCATTGCGACTCACGCCGAGCAATGGGCGCCAAATGTGGCCGTTGAGCCGCTGCATGCCCGACAGGCCTTTCACGCCCGTTCCGCGCAGCAGGTTCAGGAAGAAGGTCTCCACCTGGTCATCGGCATGATGGGCGATGGCGATGACTGTACATCCTTGCCGTTGCCGTTCCTGCTCAAACCAGGCATAGCGCAGTTCGCGGCATGCCATCTCGACCGAGCCGCCGTGTTCGCATTGATAAGCGGCGACGTCAAAATCCTTGACGGTCAGGGGCACGTCAAGCCGTTGGCACAGGTCCCGCACAAACTGCTCATCGCGCATCGATTCCTCTCCACGCAGGTGAAAATTGCAGTGTGCCGTGCGGCAGTCACATCCTGCTGCCAGCAGCACCCGCAGCAGCGCCACCGAGTCGGCACCGCCGCTCAGCGCCACCAACACCGGCTGTTGCGCGAGAATCTCGTGCTCCTCGTCGGTCAAGACACTATGGATGAGTTCCATCTCTTTCACTGTGGCAAAGGTAGTGTTTTTTTTGCTATCGGTCAACAAATGGACGTGGCGGCGAAAAAAACTGGCTAGAGGAAACCGACAACTGAAAACTATATTGTACTTTTGTACCATCAATTCTAATGGGACAATCAAAGGGAAATAGCGACTTCTGGTATCATGTGGCGGCATTCGCCATGATTTTGGTGTGGGGTATCTCGTTCCTCAACACGCGTGTGCTGTTGGACGCGGGATTAACGCCTACCGAGATTTTTGTGGCGCGTTTCACCATCGCTTACCTCTCGCTGCTGGTCATTTGCCGTTTCAAGGTGCGGCTTACTGGCTGGCGTGACGAGTTGCTGTTTGTGGTGTGCGGTGTTGCGGGTGGCTCTGCCTACTTCATTGCCGAGAACACAGCGCTGGAATTGACGCTGATTAGCGATGTCGCCGTATTGGTGAGCACCGCTCCGTTGACGACAGCCCTTATGGGCGCCATCTTCTATCGTGACGAGCGAATCTCGCTGCTGACGTTACTCGGCATGGTCATTGCCTTTGTCGGTGCCGTGATGCTGGCGTTGAAGGACGGACTGGTGTGGGGCGACAGTGTGCTGGGTGATGTGTTGGCGTTGCTCGCCGCGCTGGTGTGGGCGTTCTATTCGATGGCGCTGAAGCGGTTGAACCGCACCTACACGACACTGTTCATCACGCGCAAGCTGTTCTTCTATGGTGTGTTGTCGGCGTTGCCACTGTTGGCATTAGAAGACTCACAGCTGGACTGGAACAAGATCAGTCAACCCGCTGTGTGGGGCAATCTGCTCTATCTGGGACTCATCTGCTCGATGGCGGCTTACTTCATCTGGGGTATCACTGTCAAGCGTATCGGTGCGGTGCGAGCCAGCAATTATTTCTATTTGAGCCCGATTATTTCGATGATAGCAGCCGCTATATGGTTTGGCGAGCGGACAACTGTGATTGCCTATATCGGCTGCGCGCTCATCTTGGCGGGCGTGGTCATCGCCGAAAAATTCAAGCGCAACCCCTCTAATCAATGACGGTTCTCATCCAGCGCTTGGAAGACAGCCACAAGAGATATACCGTGCCACGGAAGCACAATTCTATCGCCATAGCCATCCACACGCCGTAGAGTCCCATCGTGGTCACCATGAGGGCCGATAAGCCAAGTCTCACCATCCACATGCTCACCAGGTTGATGCCGCAGGGCACCAGCGTGTAACCGGCACCCACAAACACGCCGTAGCAGATGATGGCGGCAGCGAACAAAGGCTCGGACCAAGCCTCGACACGCAGGCACCGCGCTCCCAGATCAACCACCTCGGGAACAGGTGACATGAGCCCCATCAGCTGGGTCGCAAACACATACATGAATACTGCCATTACTCCCATCATGAACATGCCCAAGAACACGGTAATCCAAGCAAAGCTGCGGGTGAGACGTTTGCGGCCTGCGCCCAGGCTTTGTCCGATGAGCGTCGTGGCGGCATCGGCGATGCCGTAACCCGACATATAGCAGAGGCTCTCGGCGGTAATGCCGAACGAGTTGGCGGCGAGGGCGATGCTGCCCAGCGGGGCGACGATACCTGTGATGACGATAGAAGCGCTGCACATCATGATGTGTTGCAGGCCCATCGGGGTGGAAATGCCGATGGCTTTCCTGAACGTCTTCCAAGTGGGTTTGAATGTACCCCGGTCGATGGTGAGCCGCAGCTCGCTGGAACGGAAAACAAGATAGTACATCATGAGCATGGCAACCACAAGGCCGGCGCATGCCGTTCCCAGAGCTGCACCCACGACACCCAGGCCTGCACCGGGTATCGTCATGCTGTGGTCCAGCAAGGTGACTTGGCGAGTGGGGAAAATCAGGAAAAAGTTGAAGACCACATCCAGCACGCACATCAGAATGTTGAGCATGCTGGGAATGCGCATGTTGCCGCTGCTCCGCAGCATCGAGCTTGCCACGATGTCGAGCATGAAAAACGGCACGAAAAGCATGAATGTGCCGAAATAGAGGGTCGCATGGGCACGGATGTGGGGTTGGGCACCAAGCCAAACCGGCAACGGACGGCATATCATCAGCCCAAATCCCGCCAGCATCAGGCTGAAAATCAGACACACCACAATGGCTTGCCTCACCACTTGCCGCGCATCAACACTGCGCTTGGCTCCCAGCAGATGGGCTACCTGCACGGCATAACCGGCGGCAAAGGCGCTCAATACCCCCTCGAACAGCCAGTTGGTCGTACCCATGAGCCCAACCGACGCCGAGTCGTCGGCACCCAGCTGTCCCACCATGGCTGCGTCGATGAATTGCATCACGACTGCCGACGCGTTGGCGAGAATGGCAGGTATGCTCAATGCCAGTGTGAGGCGCAACTGTTGCTTGAGTGACAACGGTTGCCCATCACGGATAAGACGAAGCAATGAGTCTTTGCCTGGCTGCGGTGACATGGGTGCCTATATAATATAAATGTGAAGGGTATTTAAAAAAGATGTTCCACCAGTAGAGAGTGGAACACCTTTTTTTGTTTTAAATCCTCGTCAAGTGATTACTTGCGGTGGATGGTCACGGCGCGGTCGAGAGAAGCGCACTTGGGACCGTAGTTGGTGAGCTCGCCATTGTTGATCTCGGTCTCGAGACGGCTGTCGGCAACACCCTTCTTCACGAGTTCGCTCTTGACGGTAGCAACACGACCCTTACGCAGGCGGACGTTGATCTGGTCGTTGCCAGTGTAGTTGTCGGCCCAACCGGTAAGCAGGTAGTTGCGGTTTTCGTTCTTCATGACCTCGGCAACAGCATCGAGCACGTTGCGCTGAACACCCAGAACCTCAGTGCGGTTGATGGGGAAGTAAATCGTTGCAAGGGGAGACTCGGGAGCAGCGGGCTCAGGCTTCTTCTCGAGGCACTTGCGCAGCTGATCCTCAAGGTCAGCGATGCGGCGGTTGGCGTTGTTCAGGTCGGCAACCAGAGCATCACCCTCGGCATCGGTGTATTTCCACTCGGGGCAAACGGCGGTAACGGGAGCGTTCCACTCGCTCTTGCCCAGCTTGTAGGTCATACCCAGCAGGATACCGGGATACTCGTTCCAGGTCCTGTAACCCATACCGGCACCGTCGATGTGCTCCTGCATGAGGTCGAAGCGAAGGTCGATGTTGAAGTCAAGCCTCTTGGTGATAGCAAAGCTGTTGAGCAAACCGGTCTGCATACTGTAGTTGCGGCTGTGGTCGGGGTCATCGTTTGCACCATATTTCCACTTGCCGTCAGATACGGGGCGGGCACCATCACGGGCATATACCCAGTTCACAGTCATACCCACGTAGAAGATGCAGTTGTAGAAGCGGTAGGGCTTGTAACCACACAACCAGTTCGAGACATTGAACAGAACGTCACCAACAAGACCGAAGTTGTTGAAGTGCTGGGGAACGAACCTGCCACCGTCGAGGATACGGGGCCATGAACGATAACCGAGAGCGGCATAGTTGCCGGTCCAGGTTGCACCCTTAATCTGCTCGAAATCAACACCTCCGCGCAAACCCAGAAGCGGGGAGAACCACTTACCAATGAAGAAGTCGGCTTTTGCACCCAGACGGTGACCAAACTTCTCGTGCCTGTCGTAAGATGACATCATCAGGCCGATACCTCCATCTGCAGTGATGAACCAGTTGTCCCTCATGCGGTTGAAGAGGTAGCCTTGTGACGGATCCTCAACATAGGTTACTTCCTGTGCACTCGTTACCGAGGGCAGCAGGCATGATACGCACAGAAGCAAGAATAATGTAAATTTCCTCATAATTATAAACTTACGTTTTATTTTGTTAAACTATTTTTATTGACAGATGGTTGTTTTATCGTGCAAAAGTACGACATTTATTTTTATTAGCGAAATTTAATGCTAATTTTTTTCTTCGCATGTTGTTTTTTATGATTTCACGAATTCGATAATCTTCTCAGCAATATTTTGAGGAGTGAAACCGAATTTTTCATCAAGTACCTTATAGGGTGCTGATGCTCCGAAGTGGTCGAGGCCGTAAATGGTGCCGGTGGGTACCACGCGCCTCAAGGTGCTGGGCAGTCCTGAGGTCAGACCAAATGCGGGAACATCGGCGGGAATGACTTGGTTGCGGTAATCGGCATCCTGATTGAGGAAAAGACCGATGGACGGAACCGAAACCACTTGGGCTTTAATGCCTTGCTCGCTGATGATGGCATTGGCGGCAACCAGTGTGGCTACTTCAGAGCCATTGCCGACAAGCACTACGTCGGGCTTGTCCTGCTTGATGACAACATAGCCGCCACGCTCGGCGCCCAGGGCATCTTGATAGCGGTTGCCCGTTGCCGAGGGCAGGTCGTCGATATTCTGGCGCGAGAGAATCAGTGCGGTGGGCGTCAGGTTGTTCTCCATCGCCATCTTCCATGCCACAGAGGTCTCGGCAGCATCGGCGGGACGCAGCACGAGCATGCTGTTACGGCCATGGTGATTCTGCAACTCTTCCATCAGGCGGATTTGGGCTTCCTGTTCCACGGGCTCATGAGTGGGACCGTCCTCGCCTACGCGGAAGGCGTCGTGGGTCCAGATGAACTTGACGGGCAGCTCCATCAGCGCCGACAGACGGGCTGCAGGCTTGATGTAGTCGCTGAACACGAAGAACGTACCGCAGGCGGCAATCACTCCACCATGCAGGACCATACCGTTGATGATGGCTGCCATGGCAAGTTCCGATACGCCGGCATGCAGGAATGCGCCTGTGAAGTCGTGGCGTTTGAATGCACCTCTCACCTTGAGGTATCCGTCGGTCTTGTCACTGTTGGCAAGGTCGGCCGATGAAACAATCATATTCTCAACGTCCTTGGCAAGGGCGGCAAGCACGTTGGCGCTGGCAGCACGGGTGGCGATGCCGGGCTTGTGCTCGATGGCGGCATAGTCCACTTGAGGCGCCTTGCCGTCGATATAGTCTTGCAGGCGTTGCATGGCTTCGGGATTCTGCTGAGCCCATGCTTCGATGTCTTTTTTGCGTTTAGCGACGATATCGCGTTGCTCGGCTGCGCGCTGAGCATACAGTTCAGCCACCTCGGGGAACACAACCCAGGGATTCTCGGGATTGCCGCCCAGGTGCTCGATGGTCTTGCCGTAGTCGGCTCCCGACTTGCTCAAGGGGTTGCCGTGAGTGCTGCATTTGCCCTCAAAGTTCTCGCCCTCGGCGGTCACGCAGCCGCGGCCCATGATGGTGCGTCCGATGATGATAGAGGGACGCTCGGTCTCGGCTATTGCCTTGTCGAGTGCGGCAGCGAGTGCGGCAGGGTCGGTGCCGTCACACTCGATGACGTTCCAGTTCCATGCGCGGTACTTCATGGCGGTATCCTCGTTGCTCACGGCATCGCAGTCGGTCGATAACTGTACCGTATTGCTGTCATAGAACATGATGAGGTTATTCAGTCCCAGGTAGCCGGCAATGCGTGCAGCCTCTTGGGAAATGCCCTCCTGTACGCCGCCGTCGCTGATGAAGGCGTAGGTCTTGTGGGCAAATACCTCACTATAGTGTGTAGCGATAAAACGCTCGGCAATGGCACATCCCACAGCCATCACATGACCTTGGCCCAGAGGACCGGATGTGTTTTCCACGCCATGCTCAACGTCCAATTCGGGATGGCCGGGCGTGATGCTGCCCCACGAGCGGAATGCCTTGAGGTCGTCGGTCGTGTAGCGGCCTGCTAGGTGCAGCACGCTATAAAGCATCGGCGACATGTGGCCGGGATCTAGGAAGAAGCGGTCACGGGCAAACCACGAGGGGTTGTCGGGGTCAGTCACGAGATACTTGGAAAACAGGACGTTCACAAAGTCGGCACCACCCATGGCGCCACCGGGATGTCCTGACTTGGCCTGTTCTACCATCGAAGCAGCCAAAATGCGGATGTTGTCCGCTGCGCGAGTCATCAACTTGGAGTCAATCATAATCCTTGAGTTTTTGAGGTTTTTATTAAACTACAAAAATACGGCTTTTTTTTGAAATGTGGTAGAATCAGTACGATGTTTTTATTAACAAAAATAAAAAATGTGGCCACACCGCGAGGCGTGGCCACAATGATGTGATTGATTATCAGTCGATAATGGTTATTCTGCAGCTTTCTTTGAAGGTTTGCTGCCGACGAGCGCGTAGAATAACATGTAGGCCAGCATGGCGATAACTAGCCAGTAGCTCTGGATATGGCCAACTTCATCAGACATGAAGTTCTGGATGAGCGGCATCACGCCACCACCCACAACCATCGTCATGAACAGACCAGATGCGGCAGCGGTGTATTTGCCCAAGCCTTCGGTGGCAAGGTTGAAGACAACGCCCCACATAACTGAAGTGCAGATGCCGCACATGATGATGAACAGCACCTTGACGGGTACCTCAGCACCCTTCAGGGTCATCTTGACATCCTCGGGCATGAAGATGGCAACCAATAAGAGAATGATGGCCAAGATTGTCGTGCAAGTGAGCTGTGTTCGTGGTGACACCTTGCCTGAAATAAGAGAACTGCTGAAGCGACCAACCAACATGAGCAGCCAATAGATACCAGCGATGGCGCCTGCAATGGGTGCACTGCCCAGAACACCACCCTCAGCAACAGGCTCAGTGAGGTAGAACAGGAGCTGTCCGGGAATACCTATCTCGATGCCCACATAGAAGAAGATGGCGATGATACCCAGCACCAGATGACGGAAACCGAGTGCGCCTTTCACACCCTGCATCACGTTCTGGGCTTCAGTCTCAGGCTCTTGAAGTTTGGTGAAGTAGATGATAGCGAACGAGATAAGGAAAATACCCATAGCGATGAACAGCAGCGGCTGAACAGACTCCATGGTTGTCTTCTCGGTCGTTTCTCCAATCAGCATGCCCACAAACATTGGCGTCAGCGTTGCTGCCAAGGAGTTGAGCGTGCCACCAGTCTGGATGAGCTGGTTACCACGGTTACCGCCACCGCCCAACTGGTTGAGCATGGGGTTAACCACCGTGTTAAGGATACAAACGCAGAAACCACAGATGAAAGCACCGATGAGATAGATGACATAGGTGCTGATTTCACTGGGGGTCATGGTGCTTGACAAGTATTGTATTGCCATGCCGATGAAACCGAGTGCCAAGGCGACAAGAGCGGTTTTCTTGTATCCGATTTTGGTGATGAGGATGCCGGCGGGAATACCCATAAACAAATAGGCGGCAAAGTTCATCATGTTACCCATCATTCCGGCCCAATCGTAATGGTCATCCCAAATGGTGCCGAAAGGTGCTGCCATGTTAGTCACAAATGAAATCATGGCGAAGAGGAACATCATGGCGATAATTGACACCAAGGCTCCGTTTTTCTTTTCTTTAGTCATGTTTGTTCTAAAAATTGGTTATAAATGTTTGTTTTGTGATAATTTTTGGCAAAAATACGACATTTTTTCCAAAATGCCGTATTAAGGATGATTTTTTCTTGAAAATCAGTATTCTCTTGGGCCGAAAATGGCAGTGCCGATGCGCACTAGGGTAGCGCCATACTTGACGGCGACCTGCCAGTCGTCGCTCATGCCCATGCTCAGCTCGTTGAAGTACTCGCTCTCGTCAAAGCAACCGTCTTTCAGGGTGATATAGGTGCGGCGCACGAGGTCAAACTCCTTTGCCACCTGCTCCATGTCGTCGGTAAGCGATGCCATGGCCATAACACCACACACGTGAACGTGCGGGAGATTCTCGGTCAGTTCTCCTGCCTCGCCTGCTTCCAGCACCTCCTCGACGCTGAAGCCGCTCTTGGTCTCCTCTTGAGCCACATGCAGTTGCAGCAACACATCGACGGTGCGGTCGATGCGTGCGGCTTCTTTCTCGATGAGGCGCAACAGTTCCACACTGTCCACGCTCTCAATCACACTGACGTGAGGCATGATGGCGCGCACTTTGTTCTTCTGCAGGTGTCCGATGAAGTGCCAGCAGATGTCTTGAGGCAACTGCGGAGCCTTGGCTACAAGTTCTTGGGCGCGGTTCTCTCCGAAAAGGCGCTGGCCCGCCTCGTAGGCCTCGGCGAGTTCCTCGACGGGGTGGAACTTTGAGACGGCAATTAGTCGCACGCCTTGAGGCAGCTGCGATGTTACCTTATCGAGATTTTCTTGAATGCTTGCCATGTTGTGTTTAGCCGTTCTGTTTGCTCTGTGCTTTCTGGCGTGCCTCACGGTCGGCGCGTGTCTCGTCGAGGTCGGCGGGGAATACGTCCATGAGAGGGGTCTCGGTAATCGATGCGATTTCAAAATCGGCCATCGTATCGTGCATGCCTTCCATGAATGTAGCGAGTGCGCCCTTGAAGTCGCTGGCCTGCACGAGCTGATAGCTGGCAGTGCGCTTCTCGACGGCGGTTTTCTCGTCGATAGTAATAAAGTTAGTCTTGACCTTATACCAGCGGTCGCCGCTCTCATTATAGAAAATGTCGCTCAGATTCACGCGCTTGACGGCATCTACATTGAATTCGCCGCTGATGTAGGGCTGCATCTTATCGGTAATGCGAGCCTCGGCTTCGGTAAATGACAGAGCGTCAACAAGATAAGGCTCTGAAACGGTTTTCATGACGCCGTTTTCCATCATGCGGTCATACTTTACTTTGCATTCAAACCACTGTGACATAATTGTTTGATGATATAATTTTAAAGTTATTATTTAAATTTTGTTAATAATAAAATGCTGTTTCTTGTCCAGTTGTATCTCTTTATCCCTAATCTTTAATCATTAATCTTTGTTTGGTGCCAGGAAAATGCCACAGCACCAAACAGATTATTACATTAAAGTTCTTCTTGAGATTTGCTCCTCCATTGCTTGGTTGATGAGCTGTTTGCGTGCTGAGTAATACTCATACACAAACCGTTCCATCACAATCTCAACGGGTTCGATTTCGCGACCTTTAAGCAGGCTGGCGGCTTGACCGATTTCGAGTTCTCCGTTCTCGATGTCGCCTTCAAAGATACCTGTTTTGGTCTTACCGATACCGATGATATCAAGCAGTTCTTCTTCGCTGGCACCACGATTCTCGGCTTCTTGAACGGCTTGCTGGAAACCGTTTTTGACAAGACGGGTGGGAGAGAGCTTCCTGAAGTGGAGCAGGGTGCTGCCCTCGTCTAGGTTGAGGCACAGGCGCTTGAAGTTCTCATGGGCTGAACTCTCCTGGGTGAGGGCAAACAAGGTGCCGATTTGTACGCCGTCGGCACCCATGGCCTCTGCGGCCAGCATGGCGTCGCCAGTGGCGATGCCTCCGGCGGCGATAAGCGGCAAATCGGTAACACGGCGCACGGCGGGAATCAGACACATGGTTGTGGTTTCCTCCTTGCCGTTGTGTCCACCGGCTTCAAAGCCCTCAGCAACAATGGCGTCAACACCAGCTTCCTCGCATTTAACCGCTTGGGCCGACGAGGATACCACGTGAACCACTTTGATTTTGTGTTCGTGCAGCCAGTTTGTCCATTTCTTGGGGCTGCCGGCAGAAGTGAACACGACACGAACCTTCTGCTCGGCAATGACTTCCATCAGCTCTGCGGCTTGAGGGCGCATCAGGGGCACATTTACGCCAAATGGGTAGGGCGTAGCTTCACGGCACTTGATGATGTGCTCGCGCAGTACATCGGGTTCCATCGACCCGGCGCCGATCAGGCCTAGGCCTCCGGCGTTACTAACGGCGGCAGCAAGTTCCCACCCGCTGCACCACACCATACCGCCTGAAATCACGGGATAGTCGATTTCAAACAGTTCGGTGATCCTGGATAGCATTGCCATAATTCTTGTAATCTGGTTGTGGAGATGCTAATTCCTGCACCTCAGTGATTAAATGATACCGAACGCTACGTCCATCATCTTGGTGAAGCTGTTCTGGCGCTCCTCGGCGGTGGTCACCTCGCCGGTTATCAGCGAGTCGCTGATGGTGCAGATGCACAGGGCGCGGGCACCGCTGCGTGCGGCATTCATGTACAGGGCGGGGGCCTCCATCTCTACGGCGAGAACGCCCATCTTTTGCCACTGGTCGGTGTCGGGGCTGTCATCGTAGAAGGTGTCCGATGAATAGACGTTGCCCACCTTGTAGTTGTAACCCAGTTCCTCGGCTTTCTCAACGGCTGAACGCAACAGGTCGAAGTCAGCAATCGGGGCATAGATGCCCGGCAGGTGGAACTGCATAGCATAGGCGCTGTTGGTGCAGGCACCCATCGCCATCACCAGGTCGCCGATGTGCAGGTCGGGGTGCATCGAGCCGGCGGAACCCACGCGGATGATAGTCTTCACGTCATAGAAGTTGAACAACTCATAGCTGTAGATGCCAATCGAGGGAATACCCATGCCGTGGCCTTGCACTGAAATGCGTTTTCCCTTGTACATGCCTGTGTAACCGAGCATTCCGCGCACCTGGTTGTAGAGCACGGGATTCTCAAGATAGCGTTCTGCCATCAACTTGGCGCGCAAGGGGTCGCCTGCCATAATCACTGTGGGTGCAATCTCGCCATACTTGGCGCCGATGTGCGGAGTAGGAGTTTTGTCTGCCATAATATTCAATGTTAGATTAGTTTTTTGGTACATTGAAGGCAAAGGTACGAAGTTTTCCTCACATTTCATGATGTTCACGCGTTTTTTTTCTGTTATTCATGAGTATTTTTTTGATAATAAAAATATTAGGTTTTCCTTTTGATGTGGGCTGCTGTTCGGGAAATAAGTAGTACCTTTGCGCCCAAATTCAGAGAATAAGCTATGATTAAGATTGATCCAAAGAGAAAATTGTGGCAGGAAGTTTTGGCTTATGTCCTACTCACGGTGGGTAGCCTGCTGTTCGCCATCGGCGACGTGATGTTTGTGAACCCTTATCTGATGGCGCCTGGTGGCACCTACGGTCTTTCCAACGTGTTCAACACGCTGTGGCCCTGGAAGATTTCGCTCTACGCCATCTGCATGGATATCCCCTTGCTGCTCATCGGCACATGGATTCTGGGTCCCAAGTTCGGCATCAAGACCATCGTCTCGACGGCGCTGATTTTCTTGTTCACCTTTGTGCTCGAGAGTTGGTGGGGCTATAACCCCGTTATCCATGATGGAGGTATCACGGCAACTGTTGACCCGTCGATGGTCAAGTCGATGGTCGAGATTCCCCACCACGGCGGCTGGTTCCATCCCGACTACTTCCTTAATACCGTGGTCGCCGGTATCATCTACGGTGTGGCCATCGGCCTCATTTTCCGTTCGGGCGCTACCAGCGGCGGTTCGGATATCATCTCGATGATTCTGCACAAATACACCAAGATTTCCTTGGGCACTCTCGTCATGATTGTCGATGGCATCATCACGTTGAGCACCCTTGTCGCCTTTGGTGACATCCGCCTGCCCATCTACTCGATTATCATCATCTTCATCGAGGGCAAGGTCATCGACCTCGTGGTCGACGGTATGAAGACCTACAAGACCATGTTCATCGTTACCGATGAGGCCGAAGCTGTGCGCGACTACATCATCAACGACATCAAGCGTGGCGGCACGCTCATCGCTGGCACGGGCCTATACAAGGGTACCGAGCGCAAGATGCTCTATGTCACACTCGACCGCTCCGATATGATTAAGTTGCGTTCGGTTCTCTACCATATCGACCCGCACGCGTTTGTCAACATCATGGAGAGCAGCGAGATTCTGGGCGAAGGCTTCCGTCGTCTCCCGCAGGAATGATTTTTCTCAGGCGTTTCATGCAAGATTCAAGCATCTTATAGTTTATAGATTGTTGAAAGAACAATTTGAAAAATGAAACGGCTGGCAAGAATAATTCTGCTTCTGTTTGCAATCATCTTGATGGTCGCATCCTGCGGAGATGAACCTGACGGCAAATGGGACAAAATGAAATGGGACGACCTGAGTGGCTTGACTAAAGAAAATGGCATCTATGTTGTTCCCGCAGCAGGTGGGTCCTATACTTTCAGGTGCAAGAACTACAAGCCTTGGATAGACCATTGTGAGTGTGACTATCAGATGGCGCACTATTCACCCACGCTCGTTTATTGTGTATGGTTTGTAGTGGCATGTGAAAATAATGACGTTACGGTTTCCTTCGCTCCTATGGATGATTTGACGAAACCACGCCATTTGACAGTAGTGTTAACCGCTGGCGATATCTTCGACCAGTTCCATTTTGAACAGCGCCCATAAGCATCTCACTTAGATAAAGACAAAAGAGAAGTCCTCAATCAAGGACTTCTTTTTCATTTCTAGTGGAAAGGGAGGGATTAAAACCCCAAAAAATGTTCGGTAACGGCTATTGATAATCAGTGAGTTAGCATTTTGAAAAGGTGCTGAATTTAACTACTATCGTCCGAAAAACGTCCGACTTTAATTACCACTTAACTATTTGAGAATAAACGTATTTTAACGCTTTATGTAGTCTTTATTTCCTGCATTTCTTAGATAATTCTGTTTGCAAATGTACTATTTTTAGGTCTGTTTTCAAAATAGTGGCATACGAATTGCAATTATTACAGAAATATGTTTAACTTTGCACTAATAATCAAATAAACAAAAAGACAATGGCAACCTATACTATCACAGTGAATGAGCGTTCATCATGGGGTAAAGCTCTCATGAACTATCTCCATGCATTAGGAGTGATTGTACAACGTGTTCCCTCAAAATCCAAGAGCAGCTATATTCGTTCTCAAGAAGACAAGAAGGCTGGCCGCGTAGAATCTTTTGATTCGTCCGAAGAGATGTTTGAATCATTAGGAATCTAGGCATGTACAAGATTCGGATGACCAAGACGTTCCGCAAGGATACGGAACGTTGCCGCAAACGTGGTTACGACATGGAACTGCTCAAGACGGCAATTCGTTTACTTGAAGCCAGTGGCAAACTCCCCGAATCATATCGTCCCCACAAGTTGTCTGGCAACTATGGCGGGTGTTGGGAATGTCACTTGAAAGCTGATTGGTTGATGATTTGGGAGCAGAATGATACAGAATTAATATTACTTTTCACGGGCACCGGCACTCATTCAGATCTGTTTTAAACAGTATTATATAGACTGGTAATAGTCACTGCGGGCACCAATGACAGGCGATATCAAAGAATAGGCGCAGGATTAGTGCTAGCGCTTCATATATTCCGAAATCTAAGCAATAAAGGGGTTAAGGATAGGTGTTGGCAGTGAAAACGTAAAAATTTTGGACACTTTTTGGTGAAAAGTCGAGTTATTATCCATTTTTACGAATAATAACTTGTTTTTTATGCTGATATCCCATATATTTGTCGGTAATCATAAAATTCGGTTTTATTATGAAAAAGACATTTCTTATTATAGTGCTGGCGTTACTGGGTATAACTCAAGCGATGGCTCAGAGCGAGGATTATCTACCCATGGCTGTCTGAAGTGATTATCAACGATGAGTATCAGGATACGGGATGGGATAGGAAAGGATATAAGAACGATTGGCTTGAAGTCAAGGTTGTTGACAAAAAAATCATCTTCACATTTGATAAGATTAGCGAGTCGATGATTACACGAAGAGTTGAGATTGTTGTAACTGCAGGCGACATTTTTGATCGTTTCTCTTTCCAGCAGCACTAAGAAACAATAGACTTTTAGCTTTCACGTCTTATCTGGTTGGTCTACCTCAATAGTAAGCTGTCATTAGGTGCGAAGGGGATTTAGAGTCAGCAGTTGGTGAATTCATTCAAATATTATCTATTTCCTAGATATTTAGAGTATTTATGGTGAATTATAGCTATCTTTGTAAAAATGATTAAATCTTATGGCGATGAGAACAACGTTAATTGGAGTAATTATACTGTTACTGGGACTATTGGTTGGTTGTGATTCAATCAACAGCAACAAGAGCGCATCAGATAAGCCCATTAAAATTGATAAAGTCCTGGCAGCTTTATTGGGGAAAAAGCATCTTGAAGCACTTGCCCTGGATAGCGCCGATAGGCTTTGTGTCGAAAAAGTCAATGATTTTGCCTTCACGTTACTGCATCAGATAGCTATAGACAAGGATAGTTCCTTTGTTGTAGCCCCGTTGAGTCTGGCCAGTGCGATTGCAGTGGCAGCCAATGGTGCAGTGGGCGAAGTACGCGACAGTCTTGAGCAGGTGTTCGGTCCGATTATCAACGCCAATGCATTTTATAAGAAGTATATGGCGGCCCTGCCTCACAATGACTATACTGATTGTCTAATATTAAATTACCTGGCTGCCAACACAGATGCTCCCATCTTAGACGCTTTCTCCCAAACGGTTTCCACTAGTTACAATGTCTGTGTCCAAATTCACGATTTTTCCAAAAAGAAAACCGTCAATAAGATCAATGACTGGTTCCACCAGCAATCACTTGATGAAAAGATTAAAGTCATTGAAAAACTGGACCCAGAATCGTCACTTTGCTTGATTAACACCCTTGAATTTAATGCGTTATGGCCACCTTTCAAAGAGGAAAACACCCATTTAAAGGCTTTTGAAACCGCATGGGGAGAATATTTGAAGATTCCCATTATGCATAACAGTGAGGCAAATCTTCCATATGTTGACAGAGAAGAATTCCAGGCGGTCTCTATACCGTATTACGGCAGTTGCTATAGAATGCTGATTGTTTTGCCTAAGACTGAAAAACTGGCGACATTCAGTCAATCGATGACTCTTGAATCATTCCACGAAATTCTCGATTCGTTAACTGAGCCTGTTACAGTCATATTAGATCTGCCCCGTTTCAAGTGTGAAAGCAACTTGTCAATGATGAAATTGTTAAAGAAATCGCTCCCACGTGTTTTCAACCAAGAGGACGTTTATTTTAATGCCATCGTTGATGATCCCATCAATTCTCTCAAACTTAAAGAAATCGACCACAAGACCAGTATAGAAGTCAACGAAAAAGGGACAAAAGCCTTTAGTGTAACGCAAGGTTCGTGTGTATTAATATCGATAATGCCCGAGTTTATAGCCAATCATCCGTTCTTGTACTTTGTGTATGACGAGGCAACCCGTGCCATCCTGCTGATGGGACAATTCTGCGGTGATGGTGCCATCTAAGGGGGACAAATTACTTTTCACAAGCACCGGTACTCATTCAGACCTGTTTTAAACAGTATTGTATAGGCGGGTCATAGTCACTGCGGGCACCAATGACAGGCGATATCAATAAATAGGAGCAGGATTATAACTAGCGCCTCATATTTCCCAAAATCTAAGCAATAACGGTGTTAAAGACAGATATTGGCAGAGAAAATGTAAAAATTTTGGACACTTTTTGGTGAAAAGTCGAGTTATTATTCATTTTTACGAATAATAACTTGTTTTTTATGCTGATATCCCATATATTTGTCGATAATCATATAATTCGGTTTTATTATGAAAAAGACATTTCTTATTATAGTGCTGGCGTTACTGGGTATAACTCAAGCGATAGCTCAGAGAGAAGATTATCTACCCATTGTCCGTGAGGGCGTACAGTGGGTCAATGAGAAGGTTATCGTCAATAACGGTGATACAACCCGCTATTATTACAAATATGAGTTTTCAGGTAACGATTCTTTTTGGCTTACATTCAACCATGCCCTCTATTACTACACTGGTGATAATCTTGATGTGGAGCGAGATAGCCTGATTGCGGGTCTGCGAGAAGGTCTTTATGGAAATGATTTTGTCACATGTCTTAGAAATGACGCTCTCACGAAGGCTGCGTGGGATGGAAGAAAAATGTTGCCATTTATTGCTTGGTATGATGGCGGGACTACTTTGCTCTACAGATTAGGCGACCACTCATGCGATGACTATTATTTACTGCTCAGTGATGGCTTGGTGCCTTTTCTTACTAGTGACAACTTCATGGAAGTAGAGTCCATCACCATTGAGGGCATCGAATGTGAGCGTTACGCCTATATCGGTGAGAATGGCGACACGCTGGCCTATGTGGTGGAAGGCATCGGCTTTGACAGTCGTGACATGGGAGACCTGCTGACGCCGTTCACCCGTAAGCCAGACCCCACTGACGAGTATCAGGATTGGTGGGGGCTGAGCCATGTGGTCAAGGATGGCAAAATCATCTACAAGGGCATGCGTTATCGTGAAGATGGATTTGACGGCATCAACGAAGCTGTGGTTGACAAGGCGCGGCCGATGGATGATAATTACTACAATCTGATGGGTCAGCCAGTGGGAAAGGTTGTGCCAACCACCCCTGGCATCTACATCCACCATGGCCAGAAGATTTGTGTCAGTTTGATTCGATGATGCGTATATAAATTGCAAGTCGCAATCAATTGCGCAGGACGTGTACCAGCATCTCATGACGCTTTTCATAAAAGAAAGTGAGAATAGATGGATTATTATGACGGACAACACAAAATGTTTTAAATATGGCAATAATTGAGCAATGCAATAGATGTGGAGCTGTCCGTTTTATTCTCAAGAGGAGATTAATCCGTGCGAAAATTATCTGAAACCGATTGACAACAGTGTTTTTTTAGTCATTTCTTTAGTACAAAGGGACGTATAGGTCGCACTCAATATTTGGTTACGGTATTAATTGCGTGTGCTATCTGGGTTCTTTCCTTCATTATTTGTGCTCTGGTTGACTCAGATGCACTGCAAAACCAGGAACGTCTTATTTTATTGTTGACTCTTATCCCATGCGTGATTCTCATTATCCTGGCTGGTATAAAGCATAGCCATGACTTAGGTGAGGATGGTTGGTACATTTTTAATGTTTTTACCAATTTCAATTTGTTTTGTAAAGAAGGCTATGAATGCTTGAATGCCTATGGCTCTGTGCCCCTTGAACCATATGATGATCAAATTTTCTGGCAGCAGGGTGTTTGATGATTATACAACCATTTCTGATTCTGCCTTTTCTTCAAGCGTCTTGCGGATAAAGGCATTGATGGTGAGCCCAGCCTGTTTAGCAAGCATGGCAATTCTGTTGGAAACTCGTGTTCAAAAGTGCAGATAAAGTGAGTGTATATAACAGATATTGGCAGTGAAAATGTAAAATTATTGGACACTTTTTAGGGAAAAATGCATAATTGGTTCAAATAACTCTTATTTTTCTTGTACGGTGTTCTTATTTAACCTATATTTGCCATATGTAAATGTATTAACTGATTAAAACAAAATATCGTGAAGAAAGGAATCATTTCAATTGTTATGGCTATACTGTCCTTGTTGACAGTTAGCGGTCAAGTGACGTTTACTGGTGTGGGACTATACCCTGTTATCGAGGTTACACCAGCGATGGGCACAGGGTTGGATAAGATATATGTAATATATAACACAAATGGGGTTGGTATGACCTATCATTCGTCGTCTGGTGAGCTGGCTGTATGGTTCAGTTATGATTCACGAGGTGCCGACTATGCCGAGGAGATTACTGACATTAGCTGTGACAGCTCAGTGACCTCACTCAGTCAGGTCTTGCCCAACTCGGGTTATATTATCGTGGAAGGCAACCAGCGCTATTGTTTTTGGGTGGTAAACTATGCCGACTATTATCTGGAACTGAACGACATGTATTTTAACCCCCAAACCTCGTGCGACCTGCTCTCATTCAATGTTGACGGTCACGCTGACGCCATCCCCTACTACACGACCGATGGCCGCCGCCAAGTGCTGGATAGGGAAATAAAACTGTCTTACAACACACTGATTTGGAACGATGATGATGCTAACTGGTGGGAACAAAGGATGGTTGAGACCTTTGCCGCATTGGACCAGGACGTTGAGATTGTGCCGCCGTTGTGTGACACTGATTTTATGTTGACCGGGGACCGCTTCCTGGAAGAATGGGGCATTGAGATTTACTTCTTGAGCGAGTATTTCCAAACACAGGCTGTGAGTTGCGGCTCAACTGTAGAGCCGAATGATTTTTACAGTGAATTGGGAGGCTGGGCTCCCTGCCGCATCGTGTTCAAAGGTTACCCCACCGACGCAGTCGTTTATAGAGCCTGGGAGATGGCCACCGATGCTGACTTTGAGAACGTCATCAAGTGGTTCGACCAAGATGAAGTAGAATATACCTTCATGGAAGCGGGAACCTATTATTTGCGCTATATGGTTACTAATGCTGACGGTTCTTGCAAGGCCTACGGTAAAACCTATGTAATCAAAGTTAAGTCTTTCCCCATTCGGGGTGATATTAACGGTGATCGAGAGGTCAATATTGCAGATATAAATGCCCTCATAAGCATCATTTTAGGTAGTGACGTTAGTGATTATGTTCGCACTCGAGCTGATGTGAACAACGATGGCGAGGTCAGTATCGCCGACATCAATGTCATTATTTACATCATCTTGAAAGGGCAACCAGCTGTCAACACCATAGATTGGGTGGATCTGGGGCTGCCCAGCGGAACGCTGTGGGCGACCTGCAACGTGGGAGCCAACAGCCCCGAGGAGTACGGCGACTACTTCGCCTGGGGCGAGACCTTTTCCAAGGATTATTATGACTGGACTACCTATAAGTGGTGCAACGGTAGTATAGAAGGTATAAATAAGTACAGTTATGGTGCCAATAACATTAACTTTATGGATTTCAAAGGCGAGTTGGAACCTGAAGACGATGTGGCCTATGTACACTGGGGACCTTCGTGGCGCATGCCTTCTTATGAGCAACAGAAAGAGTTAGCAGAACAATGTACATGGACTTGGACGACACAGAACGGTGTGAACGGTTATCTTGTGATAGGTCAGAATGGTAACTCTATCTTCTTGCCCGCCACCGGCTACCGGTGGAAGGAGTTGTTCGACGGTGCAGGCTCTTTCGGCACATATTGGTCGCGCACGCTTTACATGGACTATTCCTACCTATCTTTCAGCCTGGGCTTTGATTCAAGCCATGCGGTCTGCGGTATGAGTGGGCGTTGTAACGGAAATCCCGTCCGCGCTGTGCGAGTGACGCAGAATTAGCTTAACGCCCGTCTTTTTAGGCATAAGAGGGTGTGCCAAAATGACACACCCTCTTATATTATGTTTATGTGGATTTTCGTCCTCATAGCGTCCCGTAAAGGGATGGCTTCTTTCTCCGCTATCGCTTCGAAAGCGACTTGAAGGTCGATGGCAAACCCTGTGTCTATATCTATGGTGAGGTGGAAGCATCAAGGACGGTCGGGATTCACTTCGTGCATCCCTCTGCGCCCCGGCGGGGGCACAACAAATTCAATGAACGACACTGACGTGTCTATTGTTTCATTTTTTATACAAGAGCTTTGAGCAAGCTCAAGCCCTCGCACAAAAAAATGAAACGATTAAGATGCAAGTCTTAATCGTTCATTGAATTTGTGCGGAAAGGGAGGGATTCGAACCCACGGTACGCAAAGCGTACAACGGTTTTCGAGACCGCCCCGATCGACCACTCCGGCACCTTTCCAGTCAAGCTTGCGGGTTTATTTCCGAAAGCGGGTGCAAAGATAGGGTGAATTTTTGACCTGACAAAATATTTTTAGAGGTTTTTCAGTCCCTCGATGGTTTTGATGGGGTCATCGGCTCCAAAGACGTAGCTGCCGGCGACAAGGATGTCGGCTCCTGCTTCGGCGAGTTGCGCGCCAGTGATATCGTTGACGCCGCCATCGATTTCGATTTGGGCATTAGAGCCGTTGAGGACAATGAGTTGGCGCAGTTCGCGCACTTTGTTCAGCGTTTGGACGATGAATTTCTGTCCACCGAAACCGGGGTTGACCGACATCAGCAGCACGAGGTCTACGTCACAGATGATGTCGCGCAACATGGAAACAGGAGTGGCGGGGTTGAGCGAAACTCCGGCTTGCATACCGGCATCGTGAATCTGTTGCACGACGCGGTTGAGGTGGATGCACGCTTCCTGATGGACGGTCATGATAGCGGCACCGCAGTCACGCACCTCGTTGATGAACTTTTGCGGCTCGACAATCATCAGGTGTACGTCTAGAGGCTTTTTACACAGGCGCTGAACGTGCTTGATGACGGGGAAACCGAATGAGATGTTGGGCACGAATACGCCGTCCATCACGTCAAGATGCAGCAGGTCGGCATCACTGCGGTTAATCATATCGATGTCCTTGGCTAGGTTGCCAAAGTCGGCGGACAACAGGGAGGGAGAAACTTTCATAACAGTTATAAGTTAGGAGTGAGTAGTTAGGAGTTAGTTTTTAGTCCCTATTTGGTTGCGGGTTGGGCGCTTCTTGATAGCCTGGTAGGCAAGGAACAGGACGATGAAGATGGCAAGGGCATAGCCCGCCCACGACAGGTAGCGGTTATAGTGCTCGAGTTGTGCCAGCAGTTCCTCTTCGGGGAAGTTGAGACTCAGCCAGTATCCCAAGCCTGCCAGCACCACGTTCCAGATGCCGGCGCCCAGCGACGTGAACAGGACGAATGTGCCGAAGTTCATGCGCGACAGGCCGGCGGGAATGGAGATAAGCTGGCGAATGGCAGGAATCAGGCGGCCCAGAAACGTCGAGATGGCGCCGTGGCGGTCAAAATAGACCTCGGCCTTCTCTACCTTTTCGGCATCGATGAGGCACATGTGCCCGATGCGGCTGTTGGCGAACGCATAGACCACAGGACGCCCGATGAGCAGCGACAGCACATAGTTGATGACGGCTCCGATGAGAGCACCCAGCGTCGCTATGAGGACAATCATGATGATGTTCATGTCGCCGTTGCGGGCAGCAAAATAGGCGGCGGGCGGAATAACCACCTCGCTGGGGAAGGGAATGAACGAACTCTCAATCGCCATCAGCAGCAGGATGGTGCCATAGGTGAGATGCTCCTTATACCAGTTGTATATCGTCACGATGTCGTGTGGCATGTACATCAGGATGCCAACGGCTACAGCCGCCAGCACAACCAGTATCACAATCAGTTGTATCGTATCTTTTTTCATATCAAGTTACAAAAGTAGTGCAAAGCGAGTGAAATGCCAAATTTTTGAGCAATTATGCTCTACTTGGCATGGGTGAGCAGCATTTCGCAGTTCTTGCAGTCGCAGGTGATGCGCAGCAATGTCGTTCCCGTCTTCAGGTAAAGGTCGCGGGGAAGGCGGGTTGCGTTTTTGCCCTTGAGGCAGGCGCCGAGTTGGCGGCGGATGCAGTAGCGGGTGTGCATCAACGGTGTAGTGGCTGTGACGGGTGCTCCGGTTTCGAGGGCGGGTGCGATGTCAATGACGCCATGGTCGCGGTAGATCCTTTCTGCCAGACTGTTGGCGACGTTGTCGGCTGGCTCTAAATGGTTTGTGGGGCAGGGGAATGACCTGTCCTCGGGACGGCGCTTGTCCACATGGCGCGTGATGCGGTGGTTGCGGTCGAGCAGGTCAACGGTCTCGCGGCGCAAGCGCGCCAGCAGTGAGGCGGGGATGAAAATGTCGCCTGGCACCTGTACCTCATCAAGGCGATAGATGGTCCCTCCCAGTTTCCCTAATTCGGCGATTTGGCGGTCGTTTTGCGGTTTGGTGGCGGCTTGCAGGTCACACTCCAGGGTGTGGGTCACACGGTTGCCGCGCTCGTCATCAAGGGTGAGCGAGAGCATGCCGCCCGTGTAACGCAACTCGGCGTTCACCGCGATAGTGCGGCTTGCCGACGACTTGGCCAACAGGTCGTTGAATGCTTTGTCGGCGGTGCGGTAGATGAATGTGCCGCGAGGAATGGCTGCGCGTTCGCGCAATAGCACGGTGCCGCTTCCCACAGCACGGTTGACGCGTGCGCCCGTGAAAACGCCTTGGGCGTCATAGTAACTCAGGCCGTCACCGTTGGCAAGGGCAGCTCGGGTGTTGATAGTGAGCGTGTTGCCGCTGCAGCGGGTGACTTTGCCCAAAGGCTCGCCCTGTGATTTGGGCGTGTCAATCGATGCCATCGATGTGCCGTCATGTGGCCGCCTGTCGTCCAGGAAGTAATGTGTGAATCCACGGTTAAAACTCTTCTCCAATGCGGGCTCGAAGGTGAATTCCTCTTTGCCGAACGATGCACGGCGGTAGCGGTCTGGATAGCGGTTGATAATCTGGTCGATGGCGCGGCGATAGTAGGCAACCACGTTCTTGACATAGCCCACGTCTTTCAAGCGCCCCTCGATTTTGAACGATGAGACGCCAGCTGTCATCATCTGCTCCAGCTGGTCATGTCGTGCCATGTCGCGCAGCGACAGCAGGTGCTTGCCTTCGACGATGACATGGCCCTTGCCGTCCACCAGGTCATAAGGCAGTCGGCACAGTTGGGCGCACTCGCCACGGTTGGCGCTGCGGCCTTTCAGCACCTGGCTGATAGCACAGCGGCCACTGTAGCTCACGCAGAGGGCACCATGGACAAACGCCTCGAGCGGCACCGTGGTCACGCGGCGGATGGCAGCGATTTCGTCGAGTGTCAACTCCCTGGCCATGACCAGTTGAGAGAATCCCAAAGCCTCGAGGAAACGCGCCTTTTCGGGTGAGCGCAGGTCACATTGCGTGCTGGCGTGTAAGGCGATGGGCGGCAGGTCGAGCCGCAGGAGTGCCATGTCCTGCACGATGAGCGCGTCAACCCCAATGTGGTACAGGTCATGGACCAAGTGTTCCACTTCCTTCAACTCGTCGTCATAGACGAGCGTGTTGACCGTAGCATAGATGCGGGCACCAAACTGGTGGGCGTAGTCACAGGCGTGGCGCACGTCGTCGAGCGTGTTGGTGGCATCGGCGCGGGCGCCATGATGGGATGCACCCATATACACCGCATCGGCGCCATGGTCGATGGCGGCAATGGCGATGTCGGCGTCACGGGCGGGCGCCAGCAGTTCTATGTAGGCGGGTTTGGCCATAGTGGTTGTGTGGACTGCGGTTTGACCGCAGTGTTGGGCATCGGCTCTAGATGTTAAGGGTGAACGAGTCGGCGTCGCGCCAGGCGGGGAATTTCTCGCGGAACTGAGCCAGTTGGGCAGGGGAGAGGTCGGCGGTGATGACGGGACTGGTCATGCGCTGGGCGATGACTTTGCCCTTGAAGTCGATGACCAGCGACGAGCCCTCGGGGTATTCCACGCCTGCCGGGTCGGTACCGCAGCGATTTACGCCGCACACATAGCACTCGTTCTCCATCGCACGGGCGGCCAGCAGGGTGCGCCACACCTTCTCACGCGACTTGGGCCAGTTGGCGATGACCACCAGCAGGTCGTAGTTGTTCTTCTCGTTGCGGCAGAAGACGGGGAACCTCAGGTCATAGCACACAACCAGCTTGATGTTGAAGCCACGGAAACGCACGATTGGCGCCTTGGTCAACCCCTGGTTGAACACCTTGTCCTCGCCACCGAATGAGAACAGGTGGCGCTTGTCGTAGTAGGTCTCGTCACCGTTGGGCTCGATGAAGAAGGCACGGTTATAGAGTTGTGCCGCCGTGTTGGCGAGGAAACTGCCGATGATGCCAATATGGTACTCAGCTGCCAGTTTGCGCAAACGGTGCAGTGTGTCGCCGCTGTTCCACTCGGCAACGGCGGCTGCCTGCTCGCGGTCACCGGTCATAAAGCCTGTGGTAAACAGCTCCGGCAGAATAACCAGGTCGGTGTCGTCGGGCATATTGCGCAAGTTGCGCTCCAGTTGTTTGATGTTGGCTTCGCGGTCACCCCAGACGATGTCGTCCTCGATGAGCGTGACGCGCAGGTTGCGTGAAATCACTTTTCAGTTAAGTTAATAGTTAATAGATAATAATAGGATAGAAGAAATTTCTAACTCCTGATTCCTGACTCATTCCAATCCTGTGACAAATTTCTCAGGATACTTGCCGCTACCGTGCTGTTTGAAATATTGCTTGATGCGCACCAGGTCGGCTTCGGCATCGTCACTCAGTTCAAACACCTTATCGATGCACACCACCTTGTTATCGTAGTCAAAGTAGGCGAGAACCAGCGGTACCTGGGCATCGCGGGCCATGAAAATAGCGCCCTTGTGCCAATTGGGATTGGGGCTGCGGGTGCCCTCGGGTGTGACACCGATGGCGAGATTGGGCGTGGTGTTGAATGCCTCGACAATCGACTGCGTGAGGTTGCCGCGCTGGCGGCGGTTAACGGGTATGCCGCCCAGCCCCTTGAGCAAGTAGCCCAACGGGAAGAAAAACCATGTGTCCTTCATCAGGAATCCTGCCTTCATGCCCACAGAGTGGATGCCCAGCTCACCGAGGATGAAATCCCAGTTGCTGGTGTGTGGGGCGATGACGATGATGCACTTGTCTGGCATCGTCAGATTGACCTTGAAGGTCCACCCGGCTTTCTTCAGTATCCAACCAGAGAGGTTCATATCGAAAAAAATAACTCTAGTCCCTCTTGGCAGGGACTAGAGTGCCTTGTTCTTATTTCTTGGACGGCATGAGCTGGTTCATGCGCTTGGCGATGTTCTCCACCTCGCTGCGGAAGTACTCGCTCAGTTCCTTCTCGCACTGCTTGAAGAACGCACGGCGTGCCTTGTTGTACTCCTTGCGGTTGGCAAATTCCTTTACTTTCTTGCCGAACTTGTTGCCCACGCGGTTGATGGCTTCTTGTTGCAGAAGGGCAGTGTCGATGATGATGCTGTCCCATTCCTCGCGCTTGTCGCCGCCGAATGCGGATTCTGCAAAGATGCACTCGCCTGCGATGTCGCCACAGGCATTCTGGATTGCTTTCTTAGTTTGTCGTTTGCTTGCCATAATGATAAAGATTAATACAAATGATAGTAATAATGCGCTAAAGTACAAAAATTATCTTATCCGTGCGTTTTTTTATCCTAAAAAATGCCGAAAACCGCCAAAAATGGTGCTTTTTTGTTTTTTTTAGAAAAAAAGTGCTCAAAAAATTTGCCAGTATCAAAAATGGCAGTAATTTTGCAACGCTTTTCTACGGAGATATCGTCTAGTGGTCTAGGACGCCGCCCTCTCACGGCGGAAACCAGGGTTCGAGTCCCTGTTTCTCTACAAGCAAAGCCTTCACCCAATTGAGCGAGGGCTTTAATTATCGACGGAGATATCGTCTAGCGGTCTAGGACGCCGCCCTCTCACGGCGGAAACCAGGGTTCGAGTCCCTGTTTCTCTACCAAACAAAGCCTTCATCCAATCGCGGGTGAGGGCTTTTGTTTTGTAGTAGTGTTCCCTATTCGTGGCAGGTCTTCTATTCGTGGCCGTTTGTGGCAGGGTTTATCTATGCTGCGGCTCCTGCCGCAGCCCAGCTTTACAATTTCTTGCAAATGAAGAGGCACCGGTGCCCCGTGGCATCGGTGGTGCCGAAGATGTAGCCGTCGCCGCCGTCTTGTAGGCGGAGGCGCTGGCGCAGTTGCTGTGCTGTCATGGGAAAGTTGCGTGTGGCGACGTTGGCACGGTCGATACCCTTCAGGGCTCGTGCAAGTTCCTTCTTGTTCATCGAGGTGACTATGGTGACGGCAAATCGGCGTCCAGGGAAATCCTCAATCCTCTCGCTTGACACGAACAGGTGGCTGTCCGTTGCCAGAGCCTTGACAGGGAAGCGCTCCGTCAATAGTCCAAAGCAGCCTGCCTTCATGATAGAGGCATTGGGCTCATACAGGTAGGCGGCATTTTCTCCATCGGCAAGCACCGGGACTGCGGTGTCCTCTGACGGCGAGTAGATGAGCGATTGGCTGTCGTTCACGCAGTGGATGACGGGCTCGCCCTGATGGTCGGCATTCATGAGGATAAGCAACTCTTTACACTCGTTGCCCGTGCTCACGATATGGACTTCGGCAACTTGCTCGCCCAGGTCACTCACAGCCTTGTGCCAGTCGAGCATCGGCGATAACTTCAACAAGATATAGTCGGCAGCTTTGAACAGTCGGTCACGCAGTTGCAGCACGTTGGGCGTGCAGTCGGCGATGGCATAGGTACGGCTGCTGTTGCTGTCACGACGCGCGGGGTCAAGATAGAGCAGGGTAGAGGAGGGATTGGCGTCTAGATGAGTTAAGACCTCTTCGGCATCACTATGGACGATTTCCACATGGTCTAAACCAAGCAAGGAGAAATTGTGCCGCGCCGTCTCGCACAGGTGCTCCTGGCGTTCGACATACATGGCACGCTCGAAGCACTTCGACATGAAAGCGAAATCAACACCGAATCCACCCGTCAAGTCAATCAGCAAGTCATGGCTTCTCTCGGGCAGACGGCTCACAATTCCACATTTATATATAGCGGTCTGTTCGCTGCTGCATTGTTCCATCGACAGGTGGGGCGGATAGACGATGCCGTCGATGGCTGCCCATGACGGCAGTTTGCGCCGTGCCGTCTGCCAGCCTTGTATCTGATCCAGCGCCCACGGCAGGTCAACATCGCTGTCGCGCCGTGCCTGCAGCGCCAGAGCCCTCACGTCTTCCTCGCGGTGCTCCCTTACAAACCCTATGGTCGCCTCATTTTTTATCATCACTCTTGACTCCCAAATACGGCCGCAGGAACTCGTCGAGCGTGGCGACGTGCAGTTTGTGGGCTATCTGGATTTTCTTGTTGGAGACCGTTCTCAGGTTCCTGTAGCGCATGCAGATCATGATGACCGTCCTCGAGAAACCGTGGCATTGCAGGGCAATCAGGTTGATTTCGTCGTCGCGCAGGGTGCCGCCGGCAGCCTCTTGGGCCTTCACCAACACGTTGTCATACAGCTCGTTGGCCAACGAGTGCAGGTTGTCCCAGTAGGAGGCGCCCACTTCGTCGGGACCGCGCATCGTCATCAGTTTGTTGAATCGCTTGGCAAAGGTCGTCTCGTTGCATTCGTAGGACCACTGCAGCAACTGGTGAACGACCTGTATCTGGCTGTCAACAATGGCTTTGAGTTCGCCTGACGGCTTTTGCGAGGTCTCCCTTTCGTTAAGCATCGCCTGCATCTGTTTCAGACTTGTGATGGACTGGTCAAGGTCGGCCTTTTGCAACTCATATTCGGTCTGCTGGATTTTCAGGCGGTTGCGGTAGCGCCACACGAGGAACGCCAATGCTCCAGCGACAAGTGCCAGCAGTGCCAGGCCCAGCAGGGTGCCTATGAGTTTCGAACTCAGCAGCGCATTTTCGAGTGCGGCTTGTTGCGAGTCGTATTTCTTCTCGGCTTCAATCAGTTTGTTATTCATCCCGCTCACTACCACCGAGTCGGCGAGGTGGTGGGTCATGTTCAGGTAGTTGATGGCGTCATCCATCTTATTGTCATGACGTGCCAGGTCGGCAAGCAGTTGGTAGTGCATGATGCTGTCGGCAACGGTTGTCATCGCTGGCGCGTGTTGCAGGTAATAGCGTGCTGAATCGGCGCGTCCCAGGTGCAGGTAAGCCGAGGCGGCGGTATAATGGATTCTTGGGTGGGTTTTCTTCTTGCCGCACCAATCGATGGCCTCGACGGCATCATCCTTGGCACCTTGGTAGTCCCCAAGAGACGCACGATACTCGGCGCGTGAGAAGAGGTTGGCGACCACAAATAGCGGCTCGAACTCATGCTTGGCCATGTCGATGGCAGCATCGATATAGTATATGGCACTGTCCTGCTTCTCTTTGTTGATGCGGTACAGGCCACCCAGTTCACTCAGGCAGATAATCTGGTGGCGCTTGTCGTCCAGTGCCTTGAACAAGTCGAGTGCTTCACGGTACTTGCTGGCGCCCAGTGTTTTGGCACCGATAACCTGGCTCTGGTACAGTTCACCTATCATCATCTTGGCCATCGCACGGTTCTTCAGGTCATCGCTGGCGGCAACGTCTTCGGCTTGGCGCAGGCTGGTGATGGCTTTGTCCAGTTGGCCCAAGTCCTTGTTGACGCAGCCCTGGTAGAGCAGCGCGCGGGCGAATCGCTCCTTGTCATTGTGCGCTTGATAGTATTTCACTGCCATGTTGATGGCGCTGTCGCTGGTCGCAGTGATATGGCACTCCTGTTGGGCTTGGGTTGTCAACAGGGCATGATAAGCCTTGTCGCTGTTATTGTAAGTCGAGGTGTTGATGGCTTGGAGCACCTGCAAGGCTTCCTCGCTTTTATCCTGTGCCAGCAGCGAGTCCACGAGGGCGAGATGGCTGTTATCAGCATTGTGGCCGCAACCGCTCATCATTAACAGTGACACTATCAATGATAGGAAAATGGAGAGTATTTTATAATGACTAGTCATCGTTGTCTATGTTATCTGGTGTTCGAGGGAGGGATTCTCACTGCAAAAATAAGGCTTTTTTCAGTCATCTTCAACGGTCAGGGATGACAATTTTCCCGCAGATTGCATTTTTGTCATTTAACCCATTGAAAATCAAGTGTGACCATTTTTCGAAATGACTGTAGAAAGAGAGGCGTTTTTTTGCCATTTTCAAAAAACAATTGTATCTTTGCAATCGAGAGACGAACTAAAACAACGACAGTTATGAAACACGGAGAATTCATGAGGGATAGGTGGCTTGGTGCTCGCCGCAAGAGCATCCTTGCGGGAATAGCCCTTGTTATGGGTTTGATGATGGCAAGTCTTGCGGTTTCGGCCTCTGGAAATGGAGGCGTTGACGGCATGCGTGGCTCATCGAGTCAATATGATGAGGTGTTCATGTCTGTCGATAAGATGCCTGTATTCCCTGGTGGAGAGGCTGCCTTGATGACCTATGTCAGGGATAATATATCCTATCCATCCGTAGCCGAAGAAAAGAATATTCAAGGTAAGGTCATTGTACAGTTCGTCGTGGATACTACAGGCCAAGTGGGGGAAGTAAAGGTTGTACGTTCGGTGGATGCCGAACTCGACCGCGAGGCAGTTCGCGTCGTCCAGTCGCTTCCCCGATTTGTCCCAGGAAGCCGCTTGGGCAAACCGGTTAACGTGTGGTACACGCTTCCCGTGAATTTCAAGCTCAACAATGATATTTCCTATCTGCTGTCCTACATCCATGACGTTGATTCGATATCGATAGATTACTGTGACCTGAATATCGATACCCCGATAGCAATAACTCCATCGGATTACGATGCGGGGCAGTTGCGTCAATTCAGGACGACGCTCTTGATGAAGAGAAAATGGCAAATCAGGAACATGGTCAATGCTATGGGTGGCTTGGCGAAACTCACTCAAGGCCATCTTGACACGCGAGGCAAGATTATCTTGTATTTCAAAGATGGCAAAAAGAACGTGTTCTATTACGACCAGTCCTCATTGTATTTCCGTGGAAACTACTATGACATTTCCACCTTCACTGCAGCTGGCGCCGAATTCCGAAAAATCCTATTCCCATTAATCCACCAGACCGAGTAAATCATCGTTGATATTTGCGTTTCCTCGCCCAAAAATGTGCATTTTGGTGGCGTTTTTTTGTACCCCAATCGGCAAATTACCCCAAAATGACTTTTTTATTTCATAAGTAATTGTAAATCAGTTGTTTGTATTTCTTGAAAATGACCAACGAATGTTAGCCGTTTTTGGTTGTTTTTCAAATAATCGGTTGTAACTTTGCAACCGAGAGTTAAACCGTTTTTATCAACCTGAAAAGAATGACTGATATGAAACGAAACTGGAAATCTGGAGCAATAGTTGCCATGGTGCTGATGAGTGGTCTACTAATGTTCGGCCAGGTCAGTGCACCGACTTCACTTCAAGGCAAAATGGCTGATAACAACAATGATTTTGCCTGCAAGCTGTTCCGCACCATCAACGAGCAGAAAAAGGGTAGCACCATCGTGTCGCCCATCAGCGTGAGTTATCTGCTGGGCATGCTCAACGAAGGTGCTGACGGTGAGACACGCCAGCAGATAACCGATGTTCTTGGGCTAGGCGGCTCGGTGCAGGAGATCAACGAGTATTTCAAAAAGATGATGCATGAAGCCCAATCTGTCGACCCAAGTGTAACATTAAAAAGCGCCAACTGCATCTACTTCAAATTGGGAATGAGAATCAACCCGCTGTTCAAAGCTGACATGCAAAACTATTATGACGCCAATGTTGAAACGATTAACTTCAATTCAAGCAACATTGTGAACAAAATCAACAGTTGGAGTAAGGCCCACACAGACGGCATGATACCAAAACTCTTAAAGAAGGATGAACTCAAACCCCGAGCCGTTATGTATCTGTTGAACGCCATCTATTTCAAAGCCACTTGGACTGATCAATTTGACCCCTGGAACACTCGTGACCTGGACTTTATAACGCTTGACGGCAAAACCGTCAAGCGCAAGATGATGCACCGCCATGGTATGGCCGTCTACGGCAAGAACGACCTGTGCAAAATGCTGTGCCTGCCCTACGGCAACAAAGCCTACAGCATGGTTGTGCTGCTCCCCAACGAGGGTAAGACGACCGACGATATCATCCGGGACCTCTCGGCACAGAAACTGAAGCAGTGGAAGTCACAGATGAGGACAGAGGAAGTCGATGTCCTAATGCCCCGCTTCACTACCGAAAGCGAGACACGTCTTAAGGATATACTCTCGTCGATGGGCATGCCACGGGCATTCAAAAGAGATACTGCCGAGTTCCCCAATATGATACAAAAGCCCAAGGACGCTCTGTATGTGTCGATGATGAAGCAGAAGGCCAAAATCGAGGTCAACGAAGAGGGCACAAAGGCCGCCGCCGTAACGGTTGCCGAGATGGACATAAGTATAGGAATGCATTATTATGAGTACTTCTTCGCCACACGTCCATTTGTGTATTACATCATGGAAAATAGTACTGGAACCATCTACTTCATGGGCACCTATTGTTTCGACGATACTGGTGAACCAGTGACCATAAAAGAACCTCTTGAGGAGCGTAAACCAGTACTTGGTAGACATGATTTAACAGTTGAAAGGCCTAAGCGAAGTAAAAATGTAGTTGAAAGGCCTAAGCGAAGTGAAGATGAAATCTTCAAGGTAGTAGAGCAAATGCCTCAATTCCCTGGTGGTGAGGCCGCGCTGAAGGAGTACATCGACAGTCACATTCAGTGGCCGCCCATGGCTGGCTGCGCCCAGGGTCGCGTCGTTGTGCAGTTCGTTGTTGACAAGACTGGCAAGGTAGGTGAAGTAAAGGTTTTCCGCTCGCTGGACAAGGACCTAGACGAGGAGGCTGTTCGCATTGTTAAGACATTACCCAAGTTCATTCCAGGTCGCCATAATGGTCAAGCCGTAAGTGTATGGTACACTTTGCCCGTGACCTTCAGACTAAGGGGAGAGGGGGAATGATTTTCATGGAATAATAAAAAGCACTATATTTGCATCTCTTAAAATGAATGTGATGATGGAACACGGCAAATATATCTGTAACGCGCTCAAGGCGGTCCGTCTTGACATCGCGCGTGCCAATGGAATCGAATATACCCCCAAGGCGTGTGACCACCAGGGTGAATGTGCGGGTACCTGCCCCGCTTGTGAGAGCGAGATGCGCTACCTGGAGTGGGAAATCGCTCGCAAGCGTTCCCTCGGCAAGGCCGCCCTTGTCGCTGGTGTGAGCCTGGCGTTGTCAAGCTTGTCGGCTATGGCAACCAGTGTTTCGCCAAGCGAGGTCATGATGCCCAATAATGGCTGTCAGAGCCAAGTGTGTGACACGACGCAGCGAGAGGAAGTCTTCGGGATGATCCATGAACAGATGCCCTATTTCCGTGGAGGCAATCGTGCGCTGATGGAATACCTGCAGATGCACGTTAAATACCCGCCTGAGGCCGTCAAGGATAGCATCCAAGGCCGTGTAATCGTGCAGTTGCTCATCGAAAGGAATGGCGAGGTCCGTGAGGTGAAGGTTGTCCGTTCAGTTCATGAATTGCTCGACAACGAAGCCGTCCGCGTCTGCAAGGCGTTACCCAAATTCTTTCCCGGCTGCCGTGGTGGTAAGTCGACCGCGATGTGGTTAACGCTGCCTATCTCCTTCAAACTGGAAGATAAGAACGATTTGGAACTAACTGAAGACTAACAAAAGTAAACGACTATGAAAAACGGAAAGCATATCTGTAACACACTCAAGGCGATTCGTCTTGACATTGCGCGTGCCAACGGTATTGTCTATGCCCCTCGCGAGTGTCACCACGAGGGTGATTGCTCGGGCACATGTCCAGCATGTGAGAGTGAGATGCGCTACTTGGAGCGTGAAATCGCCCGACGCCGCTCAAACGGCAAGGCAGCCCTCATTGCTGGCGTTAGCCTGGGCCTGATGAGTTTTACCGCCACGTCATGCAATCAACTGAAAAAAGGTGGCAATGATGAACTCCGGGGCGAGGTCGTGTTTGTGGAGGATTCATGTGCTTTGGATGGCATTATTGGCGACGAGAGGATTAAATCTGAAGAGATAATTGATACAACAGACTTTCGTAAAGGTGAGGATGTCGAAAGATTAGATGAGTGAAGAGAAAAATAGGGTGCCGATTATCGGGGTGGCTCGTCATCGGTTGGCGGTGGACGGGCAGGGGGTGACCACGCTGGTCGCCTTCCATGGCTGCACGCTGCATTGTCAATACTGCCTGAATGCCCAATGCTTAAGGTCCGAAGGGTTCTCAAGGACGATTACCCCTGCCGAATTGCTCGAGGAGGTGATGATCGACAACCTCTATTTCCTCGCCACGGGCGGAGGTATCACCTTTGGTGGCGGGGAACCGGCCATTCGCAGCGAGTTTATCGAGGCTTTCTGCCGCTTGGCGCCATCTGAGTGGCATTTCACGATGGAAACCGCCCTTAACGTGGACCGTGGGCACCTGGAGCGCCTGTTGCCCCTCATTCACGAATACTTCATTGACATCAAGGACGTGAACCCTGACGTCTACAGGCGTTACACCGGCCAGGACAACCAACGTGTGCTTGACAACCTACGATGGCTCTTGAGCCACGACGGCATGGCCGACCGCATCGTCGTGCGTGTGCCTCACATCCCCGACTACAATACCGATGAAGACGTCTGGCACAGCCGGCAGTACCTTGAGTCGATAGGCATCACCCGCATCGACGAGTTCACCTACCAGCGCCGCGATTCTCAACACCCATAACCGCTAAAGTCTTTCCCGATGATTCTTGGCCCATTCATGGGCTTTTTTGTTTATTGATATGTTAGCACCCAAGCATTTTTTTAAACTTTTTTGGTCAGTTCAGGTCTTAGTCGTATATTTGCATTAATTTTGTGTGAGAAAACAAAGTTTAATTTAAAATACTACGATTATGAAGAAATTATTTTTGATGGCAGTGTTGTTCTGCTTTGCAGCAGCACCCGCAGCTATGGCTCAGAATTATGAGACTCCGCAAAACCTTGAGCAGCAACAGAATCAGTATGCCAAGGACGCTGATGTAGCCAAGAAGCAGGCCGAGGCCGCTAAGAAGCAGAAAGACGCTTACAAGGAGCAGGAGAAGAAGGCCAAGGAAGCCAAGAAGGCTGCCGAGAAGCAAGAAAAAGAGGCTAAGAAGAAAGAGAAAGAGGCCAAAAAGCAGCAACAGCTAGTCGAGAAGCGCCAAAAGGCCACCGAGAAGTACAACAAGGCCGTTGACAAGCAGAAAGACGCCCAGAATAAGCTTTCAGATGCTCAGAAGAAGATGAACGAGCTGCCCGAGAAGCAGGTCAAGGAGCGCCAGAAACTCAACGAGGAGATAGCCAAGGCTCAAGGTAACGCCGAGAAAGCCCTCAAGATGGAGACCAAGCAAAAGAAGTTTGAAGAGAAGGTCGCCAAGGACAACCTCAAGGCCCAGAAGAACTATGAGAAGGCTGTCAACAACATGAAGAAGGCCGATGAGAATCTTGAGAAGGCCCGCAAGGAAATGGAGAAATACAAATAATTTCCCTTTCTTGACAACTTTAACACGAATTTCGCTAATTTCAGCGAATGACACGAAGCATGCTTTGTGAATTTCGTTAAAATTAGCGAAATTCGTTTTTTATCGTATTTCATGATGGTTTAGTAGAAAAAACTATTAACTAAAAACTCTTCACTATTAACTATTTTAGTACCTTTGCACGATTTTTCTAGAATAATGACTGAATGGATTATCAACTCATAGCCACACCCGAGGGCACCAATGCGCGTGCTGGACTCATCACGACCGACCATGGTCAGATCGAGACCCCCATCTTCATGCCCGTGGGCACGGTGGGAGCTGTAAAGGCAGTTCACATGACTGAACTGCGTGAAGATATCAAGGCGCAAATCATCCTGGGCAACACCTATCACCTGTACCTACGACCCGGTATGGATATCATCGAGCGTGCAGGCGGATTGCACAAGTTCAATGGTTGGGACCGTCCCATCCTTACCGACAGCGGTGGCTTTCAGGTGTTCTCTCTTGCCGATAACCGCAAACTGACTGACGAGGGCGTGACCTTCCGCAGCCACATCGACGGCAGCAAGCACCTGTTCACCCCCGAGAAGGTGGTGGACATCGAGCGCACCATTGGCAGCGACATCATGATGGCACTGGACGAATGCCCGCCGGGCACCAGTGACTACAATTATGCCCGCAAGTCGTTGACACTGACCCATAACTGGCTCGCCCGTGGCTGGAAACATTTCAAGAACACCCAGCCCCGTTATGGCCACAGCCAGGCCTATTTCCCCATCGTGCAGGGTTGCGTCTATAAAGACCTGCGTCAGGAATCGTCCAAGTTTGTCGCCGACCTGGGCGCTGACGGCAACGCCATCGGCGGTCTTGCCGTGGGCGAGCCCACCGAGGTGATGTATGAGATGATTGAGATTGTCAACGATATCCTGCCACAAGACCGTCCCCGCTATCTGATGGGCGTGGGCACGCCTGCCAACATGCTCGAGGCCATCGACCGCGGTGTCGATATGATGGACTGCGTGATGCCCACCCGCAACGGTCGTAACGGTATGCTGTTCACGCGCCACGGCATCATGAACATGCGCAACAAGAAGTGGGCCGACGATTTTACTCCCTTGCAGGAAGACGGTCCCTCGATTGTTGACCATATCTACAGCAAGGCCTATGTGCGCCACCTGTTTATCGCCCAGGAAATCCTTGCCATGCAGATTGCCAGCATCCACAACCTGGCCTTTTACCTGTGGCTCGTGGGCGAGGCCCGCAAGCACATCATCGATGGCGACTTCCCCGCCTGGAAGAAGCAGATGTTTCACGACGTGCAGCAACGCCTGTAATCTGAAGTGATGGAAGAGAATCTCAAAAATATGGAGCAGCCTGTAGAGACGCAAAATCTTGCGTCTCCCACCGACGCCGTCCAATCCGTAGATTCCGTAGATTCTGTTCCATCCGTTTCCCCCGCCTCTCCTGCGCCCCTCAAGCGCTACCCGTGGTACTATGTCAAGCGCTTCGACCGCTATATCATCAAGCACTTCCTGGGCACCTTCTTCTTCGCCATCCTGCTGCTGTTTGCCATCGTGGTGATGTTCGACATCAACGAGAAACTTGATGCCGTGCTCACCGCGCCGTGGAAGGCGACTGTCTTCCAGTATTTCATGAACTTCCTGCCCTTTGTGCTCAGCCAGTTCAGCCCGTTGTTCACCTTTATCTCGGTGATTTTCTTTACCTCGCGTCTGGCCGACCGCAGCGAGATTATCGCCATGCTCTCCAACGGCATCAGTTTCCATCGCTTGACCTTGCCTTACCTCTTCTCGGCGTCGGTGATTGCTTTGGGCAGTTATCTGCTGGCAGCCTACATCATTCCGCCTGCCAATGTCGAGCGCATTGCCTATACCAACAAGTGGGTGAAGAACAAGGAGGTTATCTATGGTGACAACATCCAGCTGCAGGTGAGGCCGGGTGTGATGGCCTATATGGCACGCTATGACAACACCACGCGCAGCGGTTTCCGTTTCTCGCTCGAGGAATTTGACGGCAACACCCTCAAGTCAAGACTTACTGCCGAAACCATCAAGTATGACTCGGTGGGTCTGTGGACGGTGAAGCAGTACACCATCCGCACTTTCAAGGGAATGAAAGAAACCATGACGCAGGGCGCCCAGATGGATACCCTGCTCAACATCGACCCCCGAGACTTCCTCATCTCCAAGAACGATGAGCAAACCATGACCTCGCCCGAACTCAAGAAATATATCAACAAGCAGAAGGCCCGTGGTGTCGCCAACATCAAGAACTTCGAGATTGAGTATGAGCGACGCATCGCCATGACTGCCGCCGCCTTTATCCTCACCATCATTGGCCTGTCGCTATCGTCGCGCAAGGTGAGGGGGGGCATCGGTCTCAACATCGGTTTGGGATTGCTGCTCAGTTTCTCCTACATCCTCTTCATGACCGTGACCTCGACCTTTGCGGTGTCGGGCTATACGAGCCCCCGTGTGGCGATGTGGATTCCCAATTTTGTCTATATCATTATTGCGGCAGTCCTCTATTACAAGGCCTCCAGATAGCGATTTGTCATCGAAATCAGTCGATTTGTTGATTTTTGTCAAAATTTTGTTGATTTCTCTTCTTGTTTGCAGGGAAAATAGTATATTTGCAAGCAAATAAGAGCGTTTTGTGCTATGTCTGAAGTCTAGTTCATGTCACTACGTCTTTTAATATTAAGAATCTGATAACCAATTATTTATAGTTATTTATTTGTACAACTTATTTAAATTTCATGCGTATGAAAAAATTGTTTACTTTAGTTCTTATGGCAGCTTTAGCTGTTGGAACAGCAATGGCTAACTGGCAGCCCAGTGATACGGAAGCTACCAAACTCGACAAGGAGGGTGCTAGCGGACAGGTGCAGATGAAAACCATCCGCACCGATGACGGTAAGATTATTCTCAGCTGGCTGCGTCCTGAGAGAGTGAATGATGTGTTCTCCTACACGCTGCATCTCCAATTGTTTGATGCCGAAGGCAATGAGCAGTTCGGCGATGAGGGCATCGTGGTTTGTGACAAGCCCACCAGGTCTTGGACTACCGATTATGCGCTGGCACTGGCCCCCAATGGAGATATCCTCTTGGCTTATAATGACTCGAGAAACGATCCTGGAGAAGGTGAAGTGACCGAGGTATACCTCTATCGCTATAACCAGCAGGGTGAGCCCGTGTGGGATGCCGACGGTATCCTCTTCCCCTCATGGCCGATTGTTGAGAATGAGGCCTATCCCGAGGATGTCAACCCCGCTATCTGTGTCAGTGGCAACAACATCTATGCTTCAGTTGTCAGGACCGAGTACTCCACTTATAAGTCGCTCTTCGAGCTCATTCGCTTGAATGATGATGGCACCACTGCTCCTACCGTAGTGAAGACTTTCCCCTCCAAGGTGTTAGTCATGAAGCCCGCTCCTGAGGGCATGGTTTATTGCATTTATGACAATGCCGAACTGGGTATCGATGGCGAGTTGCTGGATGAGGACCTGGTGAACAACTGGGATGTACCCATCACTGTCGAGCCGAGGCAGGTTTCCAATGGTCGCTATATGCCTACCCCCCTTGCTGTGAACGATCCTGAGGGCGGTCTGTTCCTCTCCTACAGGGTACTGGAGAGCTTCACCGGCTATCAGGTTCTCAACCACCTGACCCCCGAGGGCTTGTCCTTCGAGGAGGCTCCGAGTTGCAATGGTTCAATCGATGGTGATGCAGGAACTGCTACGATGGGCGTGAAGGATGACTTGGCAATGGTGGCTTGGGAATATGATTTCGGTAACTACTTCATGAATGTCAATGTGCTTGATGCCGCTGGTGACTTCTGCTGGCCCGATGAGGCGATGTTCGGTAAATCCATCGATGAGAACGGAATGTGGGGATTCACTCCTGTCAAGGCGATTCCGCGCGAAGATGGCTGGGTACTTCTCTATGGCAATCTGCAGAGCTGGAATGGTGCTAACTTCATGGTAGTGAAGATGGACGAAATCGGCGAAATCGAGTGGACCAAGCAAATCTGCGAGGACAACTTCAAGTCCAGCGGCTTCTCGGTAGTTTATGACGATTACTATGCTTACATTTTCTACACCCAGGAGGAGCAGTACGATGACAACTGGAATGTTATCCCCGGCTCGGGTGGTATGTTCGTGATGTGCGTACAGATTGCTGACGAGATTCCTTCGGCTGTTAATGAGGTGAATGCTGTGGCACAGCCTGTTAGCACCGAAATCTTTACCCTCGACGGTAAGCAGGTTAGCGAGATGGAGCATGGCATCTACATCATTCGCATGACCGATGCCAACGGCAACGTCACCTCCAAGAAGGTTCGCAACTGATGCTTTAGCTGTCTGAAAAAGACATTCCATTAACTTTTATCAAGCCTTGCTGCATGATTCATGAGTGCGCAAGGCTTGCGTTTTTATAATAGGTTAGCACGATATTTGCACATATCATAAAAAAGAAAAGATTTAAGTGTTTTTTTACTGTTTTTGTGAGCGATTTTCTTAGAAAATGATTATCTTTGCAGCATAATTATAAATCCAAAATTGATAGGTATATGAGAAAGTTATTTGTTACTATGTTTGTATGTCTGGTTGCCGGTTTCGGTGTGGCCCAGGCACAACTTCCAGCAGTGACGTTAAAGAGCCTTGACGGCACTTCGGTTAATAGCGAGACCCTCAGTAACGACGGCAAGCCGTTCATCATCGATTTCTTTGCCACATGGTGCAAACCCTGCAACCGTGAGCTGTCGGCAATTGCCGATGTCTATGAAGAGTGGCAGGAGGAAACCGGTGTCAAGATTTACGCCGTGAGCATCGACCAAGCACAGAACATCCACAAGGTGAAACCTCTCGTCGACCAGAATGAGTGGGAATATGAAGTCTTGCTCGACACCAACAGCGATTTGCTTAAGGCCCTCGGTGGTCAGATGATTCCCTTTGTCGTTGTGGTTGATGGTAAAGGCAATGTCGTCAGCAAGCACAGCGGCTATACCGATGGCGCCGAGAATGAGTTGCTCGAGGAGGTGCGTAAACTGATTGCTAAGTAATCATCCTGTCTTATAGAATGAATCGATTCAACCTGATAAGATTAGTGCTGCCGGCAATGCTGCTGGCAGCATTTCCTGCTTTTTCACAGGTGACACTCAGTGGAAGCATCCAGAGTGACATCCTTGTCCCGCAGGATGATGAGGAAATCGGGACAGAGCACTCTAAGTACAAGGTGCTGACCAATACCTATGTGGACCTGAACCTGGGTAGCAAGTATGTGGACGCTGGTGCACGATTTGAGTTCTTGGAATACCCGTTGCCCGGGTATGAGACCGATTTCAAGGGGTGGGGTGTTCCTCATTTCTATGTGAAAGGCCATTACAAGAACTTGGAACTTACTGCCGGTGACTACTACGAGCAGTTCGGCTCGGGCTTTGTACTCCGCACCTATGAGGAACGCTCGTTGGGTATCGATAATGCCCTGCGTGGTGGACGCATTGTCTATAAGCCTGTCAATGGCGTGACGATAAAGGCTTTATCGGGAAAGCAGCGCCGTTATTGGCACCATAATTCCGCATTAGTGAGTGGTGCTGATTTGGAAGTGGGACTGGAACAGTTCATCAAGTCGCTCGAGGCTCACGATACTCACATCACGCTGGGCGGCTCATGGGTGAACAAGTATGAGAAAACCGACAAAGATGCCATTTTCCTTGATGTGACCCATAAACTTAATCTGCCTAAGTATGTTAATGCTTGGGATGCCCGTGTCAGCTTGACGCACAAGGGCTTTTCGGTATTGGCGGAATATGCCCAAAAAACTCAGGACCCGTCATTTGACAACAGCTATCACTATGGCAAGGGAAGCGTGGCGATGCTCAGCACATCTTATTCCCAGAAGGGCTTTAGTATGCTTCTGCAGGCAAAGCGCAGCCAGGGCATGTCTTTCCGCAGCAGCCGCAGCATGGTGGGAACGTCAAGTTTCATCAACCACTTGCCGGCCTTCACCCATGACCAGACTTATGCGCTTGCAGCGCAGTACCCATACGCCACCAATCCTAACGGCGAGTGGGCATTCCAGGGCGAGTTTGGCTATACGTTCAAGAAAGGAACGGCACTTGGTGGCAAGTATGGTACCAAGTTGAAACTCAACATCTCCCATGTGCGTGGCATCGACGAGAACGGAATCAAGAATCCCGTTGCCGAGGGGCGTATCATGGGCAGCGACGGCTACAAGTCAAGCTTTTTCAAGATGGGTGACGAGACCTATTACCAGGACATTGACGTGCAGATTGAGAAGCGCTTCACACGCGATTTCTCGCTGATTTTCATGTATATGAATGAGCGTTACAACATGACCGTTATCGAGGGACATGGTGGCATGATCAAGAGCAATATCCTGATTGCCGACGGCAAGTACAAGTTCTCTCCTAAACTGACCTTGCGTTGTGAGCTGCAGTATCAGTTCTGCAAGGGTGACGACGGGGATTGGGCGTTTGGACTGGCCGAACTCTCGTGGGCTCCCCACTGGATGTTTACCGTCAGTGATATGTGGAACTGTGGCGAGACCAAGGTTCACTATTATCAGGCGCTCGTGACCTATAACCTCAAGTCACACCGCATCCAGGCTGGCTACGGCCGCACCTGTGCGGGCTTCAACTGCTCGGGTGGTGTCTGCCGCTGGGTACCCGCCACACGAGGCTTCACGTTGTCCTATAATTACAGCTTCTAAACAATGAAAAAGATATCTCTCATTATATTGGCCGTAATGGCAATGGCGTTCATCGCCTGTGATGAAGTGTCGACCGACAAGCGCCTGACCTATATAGAGCCGCCCGAAGCAGCGCGTGCCATCCTCATCGAGGACTTCACGGGTCAGTATTGCGTGAATTGTCCGCGCGCTACCGAGGAGATTGAGCGGCTCATCGAGCAGTATGGTGATACTGTGGTCATCGCTGTGGCAATTCACTCGGGACCGTTCTCTAAGGATAAAACTGCCGGAACCTCTCCTTTGTATACCGAGGTGGGCGACCAGTATTTTTCGAATTGGAAGCTCTCGGCTCAGCCTGTGGGTTTGGTGGACAGGCTTTTTGGCATGCCGTTGAACTACACTGATTGGGGTGGTGCCGTGAACTATGAACTCACCGATTCTATCAATTCTAAGGCGGTAGTGTCAATCATTGTTAACACGGCCTATGATTTCGATACAGAGCTGGGCTATGCTGATGTACAAACCATCGGTATGGACTCAAAACCAGTAAGCGGCAAGTTGCAGGTGTGGCTTGTCGAGGACAGCATCGACAGTTTCCAGCTGATGCCTAACGGCAGCCGGGAGGAGCACTATAACCACATGCACGTGTTCCGTGCCAGCATCAATGACCCCTGGGGTGATGACTTGACCGTGAGTCACGGCGAAGTGGTTTCTAAGAAATATGAGTTTGCTTTGGACCCCGCTTGGGTGTTCGAGAATTGCTCGCTTGTTGTTTTCCTCTATGATGAAGATGGAGTGAAGCAGGTGACAAAGAAAAAATTGATGGACTACTAAAAAACCAATATTGACAATGAAAAAATTCTTTACTTTTTTATTTGGACTGTCGATGGCAGTATGCCCTCTGGTAACCCAGGCTCAGGACGCTGATATGAGCTTTGTGTTTGTCGATGAGGAAGGTGAGATTCTTGAAGATGGCGCCACCGTGGTGCGCAACACCGTAATGTTTGACGAGTATCTGGGAGAAGTGATTTATTCAGGTATTTCGGTGCTTAACATGAGCGGTGAAGCCACTGACTACATTAAGATGCACTATATGGTTGAGCAGATTGACAATGGTACCTACCAAATCTGTTTTCCAACGACTTGTAACTCCCAGACCGAGCCCGGCTATTACGAGACTAGTGCCGGACAGTTGATGGGCGATTTGCATGATATCCAGAGCGAGTGGTTCCCCACGGCCGATGGCACCTGTGTTGTTACGCTTACCATCGAGATTCTCTCAAAGCAGGGTTTGTTCCCGCCCTCCTATGTACACAAGGCTGATGGTCCCACGCTTACGCTCAAGTTTGTCAAGGGTGATTTGCCCACTCCCCTTAAGGGTGACGTGAATGGCGATGGCGAGGTCACCGTGAGTGACGTCAATTTCATCATCGGTTGCATCGTTTCGCCGCGTGAGGGTATGGACATCCTTATCGCCGACGTGAATGGTGACGGTGAGGTTGGAATTGCCGATATCAATGAGGTGATTGGCATTATCCTTAATGCATCTGCACAATAACGACGATGTATTTATTTGATTGATATACAATACTTTAAATCTAAAATATAATGGTATGAAGAAAAATTCACTCTTTATCTTGATGGCAGTATTGCTGTCATTGCCCATGCAGGCGAAGACTGCTCCTGCACAGATTGGGCTTTCCGAGAATCAACGCATTATGGGCCACTTTGATAGTGATGCTATCACTACCGAAGGTGCTAAAGTGAAAACCACTGGAAAAGTGTCTATCGGTACCATCCTGGAATCCGACGAACTGGACATTTTCATCGGTGGCAAAATCACGGCTTTCAGGGTGGGACTCGCCGAGAGTACGCCTGTGACCAAGGTCTTTGTGGTGCCCGTTTCGGCTGGTGGCGCTTATGGAACTATGGTTTCTTGGCCCTGTGAGGTCGATGAGGTAGGTTGGAATGTCATCACTCTTCCCACACCTTATCAACTGGAAGCCACCGATGGCGGTAGACTGCTTATCGGTTTCGAGTATGAGCAGACTTCTACCAATAAGCCGCTGGCTGTGGTCCCCGAGGGTGACATCTATGACACTTATTATTACAAGAAGGCTGGCCAGATGTACCGATGGACGACCGCAGGCTTCAAGTCATTGGGTAACCTGTGTGTGCAGTGCATCGTTGAGAAGGATAATTTCCCCAGCGTGCTCATCAAGGCCAACGGTCTTGAGGCTCCCCGCTTTGTGAATATTGGCGATGATTTGCAGTATACGTTCCAAATCAGAAATCGCGGTATCAAGCCCCTGAACGCTGGGGAACTGTCGTTTGACGTGATGCTTGATGGCGAGAAAGTGGCAACAATCAGCAATCCTGAGGATATTGACCCTGCTACGACCTATACTATGCAGGAAGTTCTCGAGACTGGTGATTTGGCTGTCGGTAGCCACACGTTGACCGTCTGCAATGCAGCCGCTGGTGAAGAATCGCTGGATTATGTCTATCCGATGAGCGCAACATTTGTGACGATGAACGGTGTTTATCCCCGTCAAAAGCACCTCGTGGAGCAATTCACCTCGACCTATTGCACCTACTGCCCGCTTGGTAACTCCATGCTGACCATTCTCACGAACCAGCGCGATGACGTTATCTGGGTGGGTATCCATGGCGAGTTGAACGGTGGTTTGGACCCCTATATGTCTGATCAGGCTGACTCGATTATGGCATATATGGGAAATGATTCCTATCCTTCGGGAGCCTTTGACCGCGCTACGGGATGGGAGAGTCCTAACCAGCTTGTGAACTCCCTCGGCTACTACGAGCAGTATCATCAGGAGGTGGCTGACGAGTTGGGTCTTTTCTTTGACAAGGTGGCAGAGGATAACCCCACTTTTGCAGCCATCAATATTGATCCTGTTGTAGATCTCAACACCCGCGAGGCAGTCATTACGGTTTATGGTGATATTTCACCCGACATCGATCTCCTGCTGGGCGAAGGGAACAAACTCACCGTTTACATCACCGAGGATAGCCTTGTGGCACGCCAGGTGAACAATGGTGTATGGATTCCCAACTATGTGCATAACGGCGTGTTCCGTTGTGCTCTGGGCTCAGTCAAGGGTGTGGACTTCAATATGACCGAGGATGGTTATTCCAATGAGTTTACTATCACTATCCCTGATGATTGGAACATGAATAACCTGAATGTGGTGGCATTCGTCAGCAGGCCTATTACCAATGGTGCCACTGGCAAAATCACCGACATGCAGGTGAATAATGCCGAGAAAGTGCGTCTGGTCAACATTCCCGGTGGCATTGAGGAGACTCTCGCTACCGACGATGCTGTACCCGTTGAGTACTATGACGTGATGGGTCACAAGTTGGATGCTCCCATCCACGGCATCAACATCGTCAGGATGAGCGATGGCACCGCAAGGAAAGTCCTCGTCAAGTAATTAGGATTAACCCTCATAACATAAAAACAGGAGACTCCTCTGGACGTCTCCTGTTTTTGTTAATCATCCGTTGTTAGAACTGTACTGTCGCGGTGAGGCCGTATGCTTGGTCGCCAAACGCAGTGGGGCTGATACTCACGTCAACATTCTTGACAAAAGGCTTGGTAAAGATGAACGCAGTGCCGGCTCCGATGGCGGCTCCGCCCAGCACGTCCCACCAGTCGTGGCGGTCGGTCTTGACGCGTCCCCAAGCCACAAAACTTGATACCAGGTAGGCGGGAACGCCCCATTTCCAGCCGTAGCGCTTCATCAGGAAGGTCGAGCCGTTGAAAGCGACTGCCGTGTGGGTGCTGGGAAAGGCATGGTGCCCCGTGCCGTCGGGGCGGTCTTTGCGGATGCACAATTCCAGCCCATAGTTTAGGGCAAGGCAGGTGGCGGTACTGAATGCCAGTTGTTTCATGCCTTCGGTATCGTGCTTGGCTATGGTGACACCCAGGGCGGTGGCATCGGGCAGGAGGCACATCACGTCGGTAGCGTGCCGCAATCCATCATCCCCTGCATGGGCAGTTAGGCCGATGATGGCTAAGAAGAGGACCAAAATTCGCTTCATAATAATCTACGACTAATAAAGTTTACGCAACAGGTCGATGCGGTGGATACGTTTCAGGGCTGCAGTGATGGCAGCGCGGTTCTTGCGGTCATACCAGAAGAAGAACAGCCGTTGGGCTTGCTTCTCCATCGGGGTTTTGGCGCAATAGACTGGCTTGAGCGTGTAGGGGTGGAACCCAGTGTAGTAGGTCTCAGTTGAGATGGTCATGGGCGTGGGCGTGAAGTCCTGCACCTGCTCCAAGCGGAAGTCCAGTTCCTTGGTGATGGCGGCGAGTTCGGCCATGTCGGCTTCGTGACAGCCGGGGTGGGACGAAATGAAGTAGGGGATAAGTTGCTGTCGCAGGTTATACTTCACATTCACGCGGTCGAACAGCGCCTTGAAGCGCTTGAACAGCTCAAACGACGGTTTGCGCATGAGCATCAGCACCTCGTCACTGGTGTGCTCGGGCGCAACCTTCAATCGGCCCGAGACATGGAAGCGTATCAGTTCTTCGTTATATCTGGCGTTGATTTTATCGACGCGTGGGTCGCCCGTGCGGTGCATCGACAGGTCATAGCGCACACCGCTGCCGATAAACGATTTCTTCACTTCGGGCAGGGCATCCACGGCATGATAGATGTCGAGCAACTGGCTGTGGTCGGTGTTGAGGTTGCTGCAGGGTTGCGGATGCAGGCACGAGGGGCGTTGGCAACGCTGGCAGCGCTCCAGGTCCTTGCCATGCATGCCGTACATGTTGGCGCTGGGGCCACCCAGGTCGCTGATGTAGCCCTTGAAATCCTCCATCTGCACCACCTGCTTGACTTCGCGCAAAATCGATTCCTTGCTGCGTGAGGCGATGAATTTGCCCTGATGGGCGCTGATGGTGCAGAAGGCGCAGCCGCCAAAGCAGCCGCGGTGCATGCACACCGAGTGCCGTATCATCTCGTAGGCGGGAATGCGCTTGCCCTGGTAGCGTGGGTGGGGTAGGCGGGTATAGGGCAGGTCAAACGAGGCGTCAATCTGCTCGGTGGTCATCGGCGGATTGGTGCGGTTGACTTTCACTGCAATGTCGCCAGTGGCTTGCCACACATTATGACCGTGCCACAGGTTGCTCTCGACCTCAATGACCTTGAAATTCTCGGCTTGAGCCTTTTTGGACCGTTGGCACTCTTCATAGCTGTGCAGCACCACGTCGGTATTGCTATTGGCGGCGGGCAGTTCGCTCAGGGGGCGGCGCACCACCGTCTGTGGAATGTCGGTCAGTTCTTCGATGCGTTTGCTAGCGGCGAGGGCTTCGGCTATGGCGATGTTGGGCAACTCACCCATGCCATACACCAGCAAGTCGGCGGGGCAGTCTATGAGGATAGAGGGGCGCAACTTGTCCTGCCAGTAGTCATAATGTGCCAGCCTTCGCAGTGACACTTCGATGCCCCCGGCCACAACAGGCACGTCAGGGAACAGGCGCTTCAATATCTCGCTATAGACGATGGTGGGGTAGTCGGGACGGGCTCCGGCACGTCCGTCGGCTGTGTAGGCATCATCGCTGCGCTTGCGGCGGGCGGCGGTATAGTGGTTTACCATCGAGTCCATGGCTCCGGCCGACACGCCGAAGAAAAGTCGCGGTTTGCCCAGTTTCTTGAAGTCGCGCAGGTCGTCACGCCAGTTGGGTTGCGGCACGATGGCCACCTTGTAGCCATGCGCTTCAAGCACACGACCGATGACAGCAGTGCCCATCGACGGGTGGTCGATGTAGGCATCACCGGTGAACAGGATGACGTCGGCTTGTTCCCACCCCAAGTGTTCCATTTCCTTCTTGGTCGTGGGCAACCACTGTCCCTTGATGCGGTGGTCACTATGTCCCTTATCCTGTTTCACGAACCTTTAACCTGTTATCTTTAACCTTTAACCTTTAACCTTTAACCTTTAAACTTTAAACTATAACCTCTATTCCCTCTCCTTCAGCATTTCTTCGAGTTTGAGGATTTCGTCGCGGTATTGGGCGGCCTCCAGGAAGTCCATACGCTTCGCAGCCTCAATCATCTGCGTCTTCAGGCGGTCGATGGCTGCCTGCATATCCTTGCTGCTCATGTAGGCGACAACGGGATCGGCGGCAACGCCCGCACTGCCGTCAAATTCCTCGGCATAACGCAGGTTGGGCGCAGGCGCGGCTGGCATCATGCCCTGATTGTGGCGGCTGGGAGTCGTCGGGTGCCGCATATCGGTATCCTGGCCGATAATCGCTGTGCGCGCCTTGATGATAGCGGTGGGAGTGATGTTGTGCTCCTCGTTGTACTTGAGCTGCAGGGTGCGGCGGCGTTCGGTCTCGTCAATGGTCTGCCGCATCGAGTCGGTGATGTTGTCGGCATACATGATGACGGTACCGTTCAGGTTGCGGGCTGCGCGGCCTGCAGTCTGTGTCAATGAGCGGCGGCTGCGCAGGAAACCCTCTTTGTCGGCGTCAAGGATGGCGACAAGCGACACTTCGGGCAAGTCAAGGCCCTCACGCAACAGGTTCACGCCCACGAGCACATCAATGGCTCCTGCGCGCAGGTTGTCGATGATTTCGATGCGTTCCATTGTCTCAACGTCGCTGTGCATATAGGCGGTGCGGATATCCAGTCGCTTGAGGTAGTCGCTCAGTTCCTCTGCCATGCGCTTGGTCAGTGTTGTGACCAGGGTGCGCTCGCCACGTTCGATGCGCAGCTGTATCTCCTCGACCAGGTCATCGACCTGACCTTGCGAGGGACGCACGATGATTTGCGGGTCGAGCAGTCCCGTCGGGCGAATCAGCTGCTCGGTGATGATACCCTCGCTCTTGTTCAGCTCATAATCAGCAGGCGTGGCACTTACATAGATGGTCTGGTGTGTTAAATTCTCAAATTCCTCAAATCTCAGAGGCCTGTTATCCAGTGCTGCCTCAAGTCTGAAGCCATAGTGTACGAGATTGGTCTTGCGCGACTGGTCGCCGCCGTACATGGCACGGATTTGAGGCACGGTGACGTGGCTCTCGTCGATGATGGTCAGGAAGTCGTCGGGGAAGTAGTCGAGCAGGCAGAATGGCCTCATGCCGGGTCTGCGTCCGTCAAAATAACGGCTGTAGTTCTCAATGCCCGAACAGTAACCCACCTCGCGCATCATCTCCATGTCATAGGTCACGCGTTCGTTCAGCCGCTTGGCCTCGGCAAAGCGGTTTTCGCGGGCGAATGCTGCCACTTGGTTCTCGCGGTCCAGGTCAATCTGGCCCATGGCGGCTTTCATGCGTTCCTTGGTCGTGACAAAGATATTGGCGGGGAAAATCTTGAAGCCCTCGACGTCCTCGGTGGGCAACTGGGTCTCGCTGTCAAGAATCTGGATGCGTTCAATCTCGTTGCCCCAAAAGATGATTCTCAGCATGATGTCCTCATCGCTCAGGAACACGTCAACCGTGTCGCCCTTGACGCGGAACGTGCCCATCCTCAGTTCGGTATCGCTGCGGGAGTACAGGGCATCCACGAGGCGGTGCAACAGGTCATCGCGACCAATCAATTGACCAACTTTCAGTTCGATGGCATTGGCGGTGATGTCCTCAGGATTGCCCATGCCGTAGAGGCACGACACACTCGACACCACCACGATATCGCGGCGCCCACTCAGCAGTGCCGTCACTGTCGATAGCCTCAGGCGCTCAATCTCGTCGTTGATGGCGAGGTCTTTCTCGATATACTTATCGGTCGAGGGAATATAGGCCTCGGGCTGGTAGTAGTCGTAGTAAGACACGAAGTAATGTACCGCGTTCTCGGGGAAGAAACTCTTGAACTCGGCATACAGCTGCGCAGCCAGCGTCTTGTTGTGCGACAAGACCAGGGTAGGGCGCCCAGTGCGCGCGATGACGTTGGCCATGGTAAAGGTCTTACCTGACCCCGTCACACCCAGCAACGTCTGGTAGGGCACGCCGTCATTCACGCCCCCTGCCAGTTCGGCAATCGCCTGCGGTTGGTCCCCCGTCGGCTCATATTCGCTATGCAGTCTATACTCCATCGTCCTTCACTTTTACACTAACCTGCAAAGATAATCAAAAAAGCCCACTTGCACAATTTTTAATCCCAATATCTAGCATGCCAAAATCATCGAGAGTTGCCTGAATAGCATCCCGAGTTGTGTGACAGTTTATTGTGGGTGGCGTGTCGGTGTATTGCAAGCCTCTGGCTTGTAAAAATGATTACCACGCCCCGGTCAGCAGGTAATCGATAATTGTAGTGACATCGGCAATGCTGGTCGTGCCGTCGAGGTTGCAATCGGCAGCAGCGGGCGCTTCGTCACCGTTGAGCATCAGGTCTATCAGGCACGTCACGTCGGCGATGCTGACTTCTCCGTTGCCATCCACGTCGCCGCGCAGCGTTTCGACTTTCTGGTAGGCAAAGGTAGCGGCAGGCAAAAACGGCACGAAGTCGTTGTAGAACTCATCGTACCAGCGCGTTCTGTACAGGCTGCAGTTATAATCAACCGGCGTGCCGTAGAAGTTGGTGGGGTGGTAGTTGGTGATACCTGCCTCGGTGACCAAGCAATCCACAAGCAGATGACCGCCTTGATACACAAAGGGCTCGTCGAAGTAGAAGACAAACTCATCGCTGTTCAATACTGGAGTCATGGTTGCTACTGTGGTCAAATCTGTAATGGGCTGGAGGGTGGCGAATTGATTGTCATCGACCACCTTGAGGGAAAGCTGTACCTTTCCGCCATCCATCTCCACTTGGTCCCTGACGTGGAAATGCAGACCGACAATCTGGCAGCCAATCATGTCTTGCAACATTTGTTCCGGGTAGATTATCTGCCCTTGAGTCCCGACGATGTCAATATCGGGGCCATAAATGGGGACAAAGCTGGCATAGTCGGTGCTGTCACCCACAACCAGGTCGGTAGCAGCCTCGATGGCGCTACCATGCAGCAGAACCTCGTGGATACCAGCCTCGCCACAGTCCACGCTGAGCGTGCCGGAATAGTCTCCAACGGCGGTAGGTGCGAAGGTCACAGGCACTTCCAGTGTGCCTCCAGCAGGAACCACGGCATTGGGCGTAGCCACATGGAACGGTTCATCGGTGCTGAAAGTCGGGGTGAATGCTTCCAAGCCGGTATTTGTGACAACGACTGTCTGAATGTCTTGGCGATGGGCACGGATGGTCTTGAAATTCAATTCAAAAGGCAGCACTTTAGCCGAATAGGAGTCATCGGTACCGTAGTTGAACGTGGTCATTGGCAGGAATTTCCCGATCTCACGACGGGTGATGGTATTGTAGTTGGAAGGGCGTTCTCCGAGATAGGTCACATAGCAATAGCTCGATGCCACTTCCTCAACGATGGTTTCAAAGACCAGATTGCCGCCTCGGTAGTAATATGGGGTGTCAAAAGTGATTAACACTTCGGTAGCGCCATTGACCATCGAAATTGTTGCAACCGGAGTCATATCTTCAACAAACTTGATGTCGGTGTAATTTGGCTTGTCGGTTTCTCCTAGGGAGACCTGAAGCTTGCCTCCGCTCACTGTGATGGGGCTATCGGTGTAGAATGTCATGGAATTGATGACTTCGCCAGTCATTTCGACCAGGTCACTGGCAGGGTACATTACTTGTGTACGGGTGCCCACTTCATCAAGATAGACGTTATTGATGGGGGCGGTGTTGCTTAAATGTGTGTCGCCATACAGGGTGACTGTCACATTTGCCATGGCTGGCATGAGTGTCGCGATAGCCAGCAGTATGGCTGATAAGAGTTTAATACTTTTTGTCATAGTCGGTTATCGTTTGATGGTTAGAAGGTTAATCATGATGAATCATTGAATCGGATGGATTCATCAGGTTTAAGTAACGCGCCATCCGCATCAAGGGGTATCGATGCGGGTGGCGTGTTGCGGTATTGCAAGCCTGAGGCCTGCATGTAGTGGTTAGAACTGGCGGGCGGCGGTCAGCAACACCTCGCTCAGGGTGGGGTGGCCGTGGATGCTGCGGGCCAGCAGGTCAATGGTTGCACCGGCATTCATGGCGGTAACCACTTCCTGAATCAGGTCGGCGGCATGGGCACCGCAGATGTGGCAGCCCACAATCTGGCGCGTGGCGTTGTCGACGATCATCTTGAGCAGGCCGTCGGTCTCGTTCATGGCAACAGCCTTACCGTTGCTGCGGAAGAACGATTTCTTCACCGTCACGTCAAGGCCTTTCTCGGCGCACTGCTCCTCGGTGAGGCCCACCATCGCCAACTCGGGCACGGTGAACACGGCGCTGGGCACGATGTCGAGCTTGATGTCGTCGGTCTTGCCCATGATAGCGTGCAGGGCACGCAGTCCCTGGGCGCTGGCAGCGTGGGCGAGCATCATGCGACCGTTCACGTCACCGATGGCGTAAACGCCGGGCACGTTGGTCATCATGTTGTCGTCCACCTCGATGCCGCGACGGCCCACGGTGACGCCCACTGCGTCAAGACCTTGGGGCAGCACGGGCTGGCGGCCAACCGACATGAGCACCTTCTCGCAGGTCACGCTCTGGGGCTTGCCCTTGAGCTCATAGGATACGGTATAACCGTCCTCGCCCTGGGTGATGCCGTTGACAGCAGCGCTGGTGATGATTTTGATGCCACGCTTGCTCAGGACGGTCTTCAGGCGCTTGGCCACGTCCTTGTCAAACGGCGGCAGGATTTCCTTGCAGTACTCGATAACGGTCACCTCGACGCCAAACGTGCAGAACACGGCGGCAAACTCCATGCCGATGACGCCGCCACCCACGATGCACAGGCTCTTGGGCAGGGTTTCCATCGCCAGGATGTCGTCGCTGGTCATCGCCAGGTCGGCACCCTCGATGGGCAGCCCGCGGGGAGCTGAACCGGTGGCAATGATGATGTTTTTGGCACTGTATTCCTCGCCGTTCACCACAACGGTGTTAGCGTCCTTGAGGATGGCTTCGCCCTTGATGGCTGTGATGCCGGGAGCGCCCATGAGCATCTCTACGCCTTCGCGCAGCTGCTTGACGACGGCTTCCTTGCGTTCAAACACGGGTGCATAATCAAATGCCAACTCACCGGTCTTCACGCCCCACACCTCGGCCTCGCGCATCAGGTTGATGACCTCGGCATTGCGGCACAGGGCCTTGGTGGGGATGCAACCGCGGTTCAGGCAGGTACCGCCCATCTGGTCACGCTCCACGATAGCGACATTCAGTCCATGTGCGGCAGCGTCGGCAGCGGTCTCGTAACCGCCAGGACCAGCACCTATAATAATAATGTCAAACATATTCTTTTGGATGAATGGATTTCAAAATGAGTTTAACAAACCCTCACGCTAAGCCGCAAAGTCGCTAAGAATCATAAAAAGAATAAAAAACTTAGCGTCTTAGCGACTTAGCGTGAGCAGTTTCTATAGCAGTTTCAATAATTACTGGTTTTCAGCAACGAGTTCGCGCCAGGTCACGATGGGATGCAGGGCGGCCTGGGTGTCGTCGAGACGACGAACGGGCGTGTTGTGAGGAGCAGTCTTTACCATCTCGGGGTCATCCTTAGCCTCCTGGGCAATCACACGCATGATGCGGATGAACTCGTCCAGGGTCTGCTTGCTCTCGTTCTCGGTGGGCTCTACCATGAGGGCCTCGTGGAACAGCAAGGGGAAGTAGATGGTAGGAGCATGGAAGCCATAATCCAGCAGACGCTTAGCCACGTCGAGCGTGGTTACGCCAGTGGACTTGTCCTTCAAACCGTCATAGACAAACTCATGCTTGCAAACGCCGCTGATGGGCAGTTCATACACGTCCTTCAACGATTCCTTGATGTAGTTGGCGTTGAGGGTAGCCAGCGGACCGACCCACTTGAGCTGGTCACGGCCCAGGGTGCGGATATAGGCGAGGGCGCGCATCATCACGCCGAAGTTGCCCAGGTGACCGCTGATGCTACCGATGGACTTGTCACTGCACTCGAGCTTGAAGTACTCGTAGTCCTCTTCCTCGACTTTCACGACACGGGGATTGGGGAGCAGGTGCTCCAAGCCCTCACGCACACCGACGGGACCGCTACCAGGACCACCACCGCCGTGAGGCGTTGAGAAGGTCTTGTGCAGGTTGATGTGCATGATGTCAAAGCCGATGTCACCGGGACGCACCTTGCCCAGCATGGGGTTGAGGTTAGCGCCATCATAGTACATCAAGCCGCCGGCATCGTGAACAGCCTTGGCAATAACACCGATGTTCTGCTCAAAGATACCCAGCGTGTTGGGGTTGGTCATCATCATGCCGGCAACGGTGTCGTCGAGCAGGGGACGCAGGTCGTCCACATCGACGGTGCCGTCGGGACGGCTCTTAACAACCACCACGTCAAGACCGCAGACGGCCGAGCTGGCGGGATTGGTACCGTGGGCGCTGTCGGGAATGATGACCTTGGTGCGCTTCACGTCGCCACGCTCCAGGTGGTAGCCGCGCAAAATCATCAGACCGGTCAGCTCACCATGGGCACCGGCATAGGGATTCAAGGTGAATTCCTTCAAACCGGAAATCTCGGCGAGGCTGGTCTGCAGCAAGTAGTAAACAGCGAGGGCGCCCTGGGTGGTCTCGGGGTTCTGCAGCGGGTGCAGGCCCGTGAACTCGCGGTGGGCAGCGATTTCCTCGTTGATTTTGGGATTGTACTTCATCGTGCAGGAACCCAGGGGATAGAAACCCGTGTCCACACCGAAGTTGTTGTTGCTCATGTTGGTGTAGTGGCGCACAACGCTCAGCTCATCGACCTCGGGCAGCAGGGGCGCGTTTTCACGCATCAGGCCCTTGGGCAGATCGCTCATCTTGTACTCGGCACACCTGTTCTCGGGCAGGGAATAACCCTGACGGCCATTCTGTGACAACTCAAATATGAGTTTACCGTAAAAAGTGTTATTCATAATTTACTTGCCCTCCTTTTCTTCGCTAAAGGTTACACATGCGTCAACAAGGTCGTCACAATCCTCGCGGCTGTAGGTCTCGGTCACGGCAATCAGCAACGTGTCGTCGGCAATCTTGAGACCGCACTGCAGATACTCATCGTTGCAGTATTCCTGCAGCTCGTCGATATTGAGCTTGGTCTTCACGGCAAACTCGTTGAGGAAGGGCTTGTCAGGATAAGCCATCTCAAACAGGCCGGTATTCACCAGACTCTCGGCAAGGTAGTGGGCGTTGCTGTAGCTGATGGAGTTCACCTCCTTCAGGCCCTTGGCACCCATCAGACCCATGTAGATGGTCACATACAGCGCCATCAGGCTCTGGTTGGAGCAGATGTTGCTCGTAGCCTTCTCACGACGGATGTGCTGCTCACGGGCTTGCAGGGTGAGGACGAAGGCGCGCTTGCCGTCGGCATCCTTGGTAGCACCAACGATGCGGCCCGGCATCTTGCGGATGAGCTTCTTGGTCGTGCACAGGAAGCCTACATAGGGACCGCCATAGTTTAGGGGGATACCCAGGCTCTGGCCGTCACCCACGGCGATGTCGGCGCCCCATTCAGCGGGCGATTTGACAACGCTCAGGGCGGTAGCCACGCAGTTCATGATGAGCAGTGCCTTGTGCTCGTGGCACATCTCGGCAACACCGGTGTAGTCCTCGAGGATACCGTAGAAGTTGGGCGTGGCAACGATAACGCCAGCCACATCGTCCTTCTCGAGCTCTACTTTCAGGGCGTCATGGTCCATCACGCCACCCTTGGCGGGAATCATGTCAATCTGGATGCCCTGGTACTTGGCGTAGGTCTTCACCACGCGCAGCACATAGGGGCTGATGGTCTCGCTCACCAGCACGCGTTTGCGCTTCTTGGCGTTGGAGACTGCCATCATCATGGCCTCGGCAGTGGCGGTCGTGCCGTCGTACATGGAGGCGTTACTTACTTCCATGCCGGTCAGCTCGGCCATCATGCTCTGGTACTCAAAGATATACTGCAGGGTACCCTGCGAAATCTCGGCTTGATAGGGCGTGTAGGCGGTGAGGAACTCGCTGCGCTTCAAGATGTCTTGTACGACGGCGGGGCTGTAGTGGTCATAGAAACCGGCACCCAGGAAGCTGCGCATGGGAATGTTGTACATGCCCAGCTCGTCAAAGAAGCGGCGCACTTCAATCTCGCTCATCGACTCAGGGAGCTCATACTCCTTCTTGAGTTGGAGCTCCTGGGGCACGTCCTGATAGAGGTCGTCCAGCGACTTGACGCCTGCCGTGGCTAGCATGGCACGCATCTCCTCGTCGGTGTGCGGAAAAAATTTATAACTCATTGTTTATTGGTTTTCAGTTGTCGGTTAATGTTTAACTCCTAACTTCTAACTTCTAACTCTAATTACTCGCCAATCATGTCCTTGTAGGCAGCTGCATCCATCAGGCCGTCGAGCTCGCTCTTGTCGCTGAGTTCAACCTTGATGATCCAGTTCTCAAAGGCATCCTTGTTGATCAGGCCGGGCTCGTCCTCGAGGGCTTCGTTTACCTCGACAACGGTGCCGCTAACGGGTGACATCAGGTCGCTGGCGGCCTTAACGCTCTCAACGGCGCCAAATTCCTCACCTGCGGTTACCTCATCGTCAACCTCGGGCATATCAACATAAACCACGTTGCCCAGCTCGTGCTGTGCAAAGTCGGTGATACCAATAAAACCGAAGTCGCCTTCTACCTTTACATACTCATGTGACTCGCTGTAATAGAGTCCGTCGATAATCTTACTCATTGTTGTTATAAATTAATTAGTTAATATTTTGGTTTGTTAAAAATCGATTGATTTTATAGTCTAGAGCATCTAGAGTATCTAGTTCATCTAGAGAATTATTTCTTGTAGTTCGGCGTATAGAAGCGTTTCTTCACCACGGTAGCGGGGAAGACTTTCTTGCGGATTTGCACGTTCAGCGTGTTGCCCAATGCGCCAACAGCACGGTCAACCAGTGCAAATGCTACGCTCTTGTCCAGCGTGATGCTGTGGTAGCCGGTAGTGATATAGCCCACGACTTTATCGCCGTCGAGCACGTCATAGCCGTGACGGGGAATTGCCTTGCCTTCAAGCTCCAGGCCCACGAGTTTCTTGGGGGTGCCTTCGGCTTTCTGCTGGGCGCAGGCATCGCGACCGATGAAGCCGCCTTCCTTGTCGAGCTTCACGAACATGCCAAAGGTGGCAGCGATGGGTGAAATCTCGGGAGTCAGCTCGTCGCCGTACAGGGGCAGACCAGCCTCAAAGCGCAGCGTGTCGCGGCAACCCAGGCCACAGGGCTGTACGCCAGCCTCCATGAGCATGTCCCACATCTTGCAGATGATGGCGGGATCGGCATATACCTCAAAGCCGTCCTCACCGGTATAACCCGTGCGGCTCACGATGATGGTCTTGCCGTCATATTCCAACTTCTTGAAGGTGTAGAACGTCAAGTCGGTGGTGTCAATACCCAGCACCTCGCCCATGGTCTTCTCGGCATCGGGACCCTGAACAGCAATCTGGCCGTAAAGCTCACTCTGGTGGTCAACCTTCACGTCGAAGTTCTTGGCCTGCTCCATAATCCAAGCCACGTCCTTGTCGATGTTGGCAGCGTTGATAACCAGGAAATAATCATTGTCGTCAACACGGTAAACCAGCAGGTCGTCAACGGTGCCGCCGTCGGGATAAAGCATCATGCCGTACAGAATCTGGCCGTTCTTGATGGTGTTGATGTCGTTGGTGAAAATGTAGTTGGTGAACTTGGCGGCTTCGGGACCGGTGATTTCCACCTCACCCATGTGAGAAACGTCAAAAACACCCACCTTCTGGCGAACAGCGTTGTGCTCGGTGGTAATATCTACATACTGGATGGGCATGTCATAACCAGCAAAGGGGGACATGAGAGCGCCTTGCGCCACGTGCCTGTCATGCAGACAGGTAATTTTGATTTCTTCAGTCACGGTTTAAAATGGTTTTAATCAGTTAATATATTAAGTTATAAGTTTTAAGTACAATCTCTAAAAGCTAATCGTTAACAGCTAATTGCTAACAGCTAATTGCTAATCGCTAACAGCTTAATCAATTGTTCGTTTGTCATGTTCAGTATCCATTGGCCCGCGTCACTGCCGTCAAGAGCAGCCCGCAGGTCATCGGCTTCGGGTTTAATGCCACGCAGCTTGTCGAGCATGGCTTTGCCGGCGTCTTCGCACAGGGGCAGGAAATCGCCCGTCAGGTGCAGGCTGTGAATCACCCCGCCCTTGAGCTCCACATCAGCGTAGATGCTGCCCACGCTCTCGATGCGGCCGCCACGGGTAACCTCGCAGCGGGGATCGTTGCCCCACAGGAACGATGGCTCCAGATAAGCCTGCGTTATCTGCTCAATCTCGGCAACATCGGCGGCGGTGAGCCTTATCTCGCCGTCGCACAACGTCTCGCGCACGTGCTGCTTGAAGGCCTCGATGTCTATCGACAGGTGCTCGCTCAGGGTGGTGATGTGGCTGCGCACCGATTCCACCCCCTTGCTTGTCAGCTTCTCACGCGATGGTGTGATGGCATTGAGCATGTGCTCCATATTGGTGCCATAGAGCATCGTGCCGTGAACAATGCTGCGGCCAGGGATGTGGTAGAACGCGTTGCCGCTCACCTTGCGCCCGTCAATCAGCACGTCGTTGCGGTCGCTGGCACTGGCATTCAGCCCCAAGCCGCGCAACATCGCTGCCACGGCACTGGTATAGGCCGTGAATGTCGTCTGTACCTCGTCGCTGCGGGTGATGTAGCTGAACATGATGTTGTCACGGTCGGCATACACGCATCCGCCACCGCTGCGGCGACGGTAGAAGGCGATGCCGTGCTTGCGGCAATACTCCACGTTCACCTCGTTGGCAATCACCTGGTTGCGCCCGAAGATGACCGTCGGCTCCACCTGCCACATGAAGAAGATGTCATCCTCTCCAATAATGCGTGCCGCAAATTCCTCCATTGCCAAATAGAACGGAAGAATGCGCGTCGCGTTGTCAGGCAGACTAAGGTATTTCATCATGTCTTTCTAAATCAACTGCAAAGTTAATCCAAATCCCCCACATTATAAAATAATAACTCAAAATAATTATTAAAACATCTGCAAAAAGGGCCATCGCTCACTCGCGATAGCCCCCTTGTGGTCATGTGATGTAAAAAACTCGCGTTACAGCCTTGTCACAGTTAAGGTATTCTTGGCAATTCTTGTCCCGTGGGCGGCGGCACTGCCGCCTTCAAGGAATAGCCTCAATAGCATTTGATTCGGTACATGAAACCGAGTTCCACGCGGTTGGTGTTGTAGCTCTCAAGGCCACAAGCCTTGTTGAAGTCATACCTGTGGCCCAGATAGGCAAGGAATACGCGGAAGTCCAGCTTTTTGGGCATCGGCCAGTACTCGATGCTGCCCAGATAGCCGATTGACTTGCGGTAGTTGTGCAGGTCCTTGATTTTGGCGATGCTGGTGGTCTCGTAGGTGCCCTTGAGCATCAGGTTCCATTTGGGAGCGAACTGCCAGTTCATCTTGGCGATGAAGGTGTGGCTGTGAACCTTGCCCAGGTGTGTCGAGCCTGGGGCAATCATGTTCTGCAGGTCGGTCGTCGCATAGTGCAGGCGGTCCACGTCGTCCCACTCGCCGAAATAGTCAAAATACAGCTGGTAATTCGTCAGGTTCAGCCGCTGGCCCAGTGTAATCATGCGCGAATACTTGTGTTTGGCCTGGGTTTGGATACCCCACGCCCAGCGGGTCTGCAACTGGTCCTGCAGGAAATTGCCGTTCCAGTTCACGATATAGGTGAACGGGGCGCGGCTGCGGCTCAGCTTCTCGGGCTGCTGCAGGTCGCTGGTGACAATCTGCGGGTCTTCGCCCAGGTCCTCGGTAAAGGCACCGTTATAGCTGTTGGTCATCTGGAAGGCGACTTCCTGGGTGGGCACGGGACGGTAGCTCACCATTGCGCCCGCCATGAAGATGTCCATCATGTCGATGAGGTCGCTGTAGCGGTAGATTTCCATGGGGTTCTGGTCGTATTCAAATCCGCCCCAAATCTGGCACAGCTTACCGGCGGCGATATCGACTTTGCTGCTGGGACGGTAGCCCACCATCATGATGTCGGTCGCCTTGGCAAAGCGGTCAAGCCCTTTGGCGGTCTGGTTGCTGTTGAAGCGGTGACGTATGCGGTAGAACACCTTGGGTGTGATGTCTCCCTTGATGTCGAGGCGCAGGTCGCGGCACACGAACTTGGAATCCCATTCACCGTGGTTGGCATCTTCGGCAACCAGGCTCGAGGCGAAGTTGATGTGGAAATTGAAGGCATCAGTCTTTTTCTCCAGCTTAAAGATGCGCTCGGCGAGCGACTCTTGATCGTCGTTCTCGTCACCACCCATGCGGGTGTTGTTGCCTTGTGCCATCGCGTTTAGTCCTAATAGCGTGACAAGCAAGGCAAGAAGTAAAAGTTTTCTTGTCATTGTAGTTTTCGTGATATTGTCTAAATATTTAAATGTATCGTGGTGTATATATGTTGGGTTAGTCAAATTTCTTTCTCCTGAAGATGAAGTTGTGCCCCAGGTATTTGTCGCGCACGGTCGGGTTCTCGGCCAACTCTTCGCTGGTGCCCTGGAACAGGATTTTGCCTTCAAACAGCAGATAGGCCCTGTCGGTAATGCTCAGCGTCTCGGGCGCGTTATGGTCGGTGATGAGGATGCCGATGTTTTTACCTTTCAGGCTATACACGATGCTCTGGATATCCTCCACGGCGATGGGGTCCACACCGGCAAACGGCTCGTCCAGCATGATGAAGCGCGGGTTGATGGCAAGGCCGCGGGCAATCTCGGTGCGGCGGCGTTCACCACCCGACAGGCGGTTACCCAGGTTCTTGCGCACCTTCTGCAGGTGGAACTCGCTGATGAGCTGTTCTAGGCGGTCCTTCTGCTCGGCGGGCGTGAGGTTGGTCATCTCAAGCACGGTGCGGATGTTGTCCTCCACACTCAGCGTGCGGAACACCGATGCCTCTTGCGGCAGGTAGCCGATGCCCAGTTTGGCGCGTTTGTAAACGGGTAGGGTGGTGATATCGACATCGTTGAGGAACACGCGCCCCTCGTTGGGCGTGACAAGTCCTGTCGTCATGTAGAATGTCGTCGTCTTGCCAGCACCGTTGGGGCCCAGCAGGCCGACGATTTCTCCCTGATGCACATTGATGGACACATGGTTGACCACCGTGCGCTGGCGGTATTTCTTCACCAGGTTGTCGGTGCTCAGCACGAGGGTGCCCGCTTCGCCCGATGCGTTCAGCTGGGCGGCGGTTTCCTTGTCATTGCGCTTGGTCGCTGGCTTGTCACCCGTGTCAGGGTTGCCGTTGTGTTGCCAGGGCGGTTTCATTTATTCTTGTTGGTGGTCAGGCGGCCCTTGATATAGTCGGTAATCAGGTTGATGGCGACTTCGTTATTGCCGCCCTCGGGGATGATGATATTGGCAAATTTCTTGGTCGGCTCGATGTGCAGCTGGTGCATGGGTTTGAGCACGCGCTGATAACGGTCGATAACGGCTTCGGCAGTGCGGCCGCGCTCGATGCAGTCACGCGAGATGACACGTATCAGGCGGTCGTCGCCGTCGGCATCGACAAACACCTTGATGTCCATCATTTTCCTCAGGCGGGCGTCGCTCAGCGCCATAATGCCCTCGATGAGCACCACGTCATGCGGGCCCATGGGCACCGTTTCCTTCTGGCGGGAGCAGGTCAGGTAGCTGTAGGTGGGCATCTCGATGGATTCGCCCTTCTTGAGCATCTTGACATGCTCGAGCAGCAGGTTCCAGTCAAAGGCGGCGGGCTCGTCAAAGTTGATGTTCTGACGCTCCTCGGGTGGCACATGGCTCGAGTCCTTATAATAGGAATCTTGGGAAATCACACCCACCTCGCCCTCGGGCAAGCGTTCCATGATTTTACGCACCACTGTTGTCTTTCCAGAGCCGGTACCGCCGGCTATACCGATGATAATCATAACATTAACTTGATTTTAGAGGTCACACATTGATAACGAATCGCGCCCTTAGGCTCAATTCCAACTGACAAAGATAGTGCAAGGTGAACACAATGCCAAACAAAAATCGATTTTTTTGTTTGAGCATTGTTGAACCGCAGCCTATCTTCGCTGAAAGCAAAGATAGTGCAAGCCGAGCGGAATGGCAAGAAAAAACGAATTTTTTTCATGCCATTCCCGAGGCGCCGCCTATCTTGCACGAGCCGCAGGCGAGTGAACGATACAGCAAGCCGAGCGGAATGGCAAGAAAAAACGGCATAAAAGCATTTTTGTTGCTTGCATTTTCATGAAATTCTTATTATATTTGCGGCAGATATTAACTTTTAAAACCGAATTACTATGAAAAAGAAGAATTTACTTCTCCGTTTTGCCGTCCTGGTGGCGGCCATGATGTGTGCCTTCGGCGCCGCTGCTGCCGAGGCCTATGCCAACTACACGCCGTCGACCACGACGCTGACGTTCTACTACGACAACTACCGCAGCAGCCGCTCGGGAACGACCTACGACCTGAACACGCTCAACAACAGTCCCGGCTGGTACACTGACGGCACCAATGCCAATGTGACCAAGGTGGTCTTTAACTCCTCGTTTGCCGATGCCCGCCCGACGACCACCTATTTTTGGTTTTACAGAATGGAGAACCTTCAGTCCATCACAGGCCTGAGTTACCTGAACACCAGTGAGGTGACTAATATGTCTTATATGTTTGCGAGCTGTACAAATCTGACGAGCCTTGACTTGAGCAGTTTCAACACGTCCAAGGTGACTAAAGCAAACGGTATATTCCGTGATTGCAGTAGCCTGGCAAGTCTTGACTTGAGCAGTTTCAATACGTCCAAGCTTACTAATATGAATTACATATTTAGTAACTGCACCAGTCTAAGGACCGTCTATGCGGGTTCGGGTTGGACAACAGCAGCCGTGACAAGTTCCTACTACATGTTCCAAGATTGCACCAACCTGGTGGGCGGCAAGGGCACGACCTATGATGCCAATCATATCGATGCCACCTACGCCCACATCGACGGCGGCCCGAGCAACCCGGGCTACTTCACCGAGAAGGGGCCTGAGGCCTATGCCTGCTACACGCCGTCGAACACGACGCTGACGTTCTACTACGACAGCCAGCGCAGCTCCCGCACGGGCACGAGCTACGTCCTGAACACAGGCAGCAACGATCCCGGATGGGAAACCGACGGCACCAATGTCAATGTGACCAAGGTGGTCTTTGATCCCTCGTTCGCCAATGCCCGCCCGACGACCACCTGGTCATGGTTCTCCAATATGGGAAATCTTCAATCCATCACGGGTCTGGAATACCTGAACACCAGTGAGGTGACCAATATGGCTTGGATGTTTACCCACTGTAATGATTTGACGAGTCTTGATTTAAGCAATTTCAACACGTCGAATGTGGACAGAATGACTTGCATGTTCTATGGCTGCTATAATCTGCGGACCATCTATGTGGGCAATGGTTGGAGCACTGCTGCTGTGACGTACTCCAGTGATATGTTCACTGGCTGCACCAGTCTGGTGGGCGGCCAGGGCACGACCTGGAACGATTCCAACCCGAAGGACAAGACCTATGCCCACATCGACGGCGGCCCGAGCAACCCGGGCTACTTCACCGACAAGAACGCGCCTGTGGCCTATGCCTGCTACACGCCGTCGAACACGACGCTGACGTTCTACTACGACAACCAGCGCAGCAGCCGCACGGGCACGACCTACGACCTGAACACGGGCAGCAACGATACCGGCTGGGACACCGACGACACCAAATACAATGTGACCAAGGTGGTTTTTGACCCCTCGTTCGCTGGCGCCCGCCCGACGACCACCTGCGATTGGTTCTATTGTATGTATAACCTTGAATCCATCACGGGCATGAGTTACCTGAACACCAGCGAGGTGACCAATATGAAATGGATGTTCATGGAGTGTTATAAATTGACAAGCCTTGATTTGAGCCACTTCAACACGTCCAAGGTGATATATATGAATCAAATGTTCCAAAAGTGCACTGGCTTAACGAGCCTTGATTTAAGCCACTTCAACACGTCCAAGGTAACCTATATGAATAAAATGTTCGAAGGTAGCACTAATCTGCGGACCATCTATGTGGGCAGTGGCTGGAGCACTGCGGCTGTGACGTCCTCGACGAATATGTTCAATAACTGCACCAGCCTAGTGGGCGGCCAGGGAACGACCTGGAACTCATCCAACCCGACGGACAAGACCTATGCCCACATCGACGGCGGCCCGAGCAACCCGGGCTACTTCACCGAGAAGGGGCCTGAAGCCTATGCCTGCTATACGCCGTCGAACACGACGCTGACGTTCTACTTTGACAAGTTGCGCAGCAGCCGCACGGGCACGACCTACGACCTGAACGAGGGATACGCCCATCCCGGTTGGGAGAGTGACGGCACCAATGCCAGTGTGACCAAGGCGGTCTTTGACCCCTCGTTTGCAGGCGCCCGCCCGACGACCACCTACGATTGGTTCTATAATATGGAGAACCTTCAATCCATCACGGGCCTGAGTTACCTGAACACCAGCGAGGTGACCAATATGGCTTGGATGTTCGGTGGCTGTAAAAATTTGACGAGTCTTGACTTGAGTCACTTCAACACGTCCAAGGTAACCGACATGGGCGCGATGTTCCCTAGCTGCAAGAGCCTGACGAGTCTTGATTTGAGCAGTTTCAATACGTCCAAGGTGACTACAATATCCTGGATGCTCTCTAACTGCACCAATCTGCGGACCATCTATGTGGACAGTAGTTGGAGCACGGCGGCCGTGACGAATTCCGAGTCTATGTTCGCTTACTGCTCCAGCCTGGTGGGCGGCCAGGGCACGACCTACAGTTCATCGAACCCGAAGGACAAGACCTATGCCCACATCGACGGCGGCCCCAGCAACCCGGGCTACTTCACCGCGAAGAACGCTGGCCAGCGTGGCGACGTGAACGGCGACGGCAGCGTGAGCATCAGCGACGTGACCGCCCTGATTGACTACCTGTTGACCGGCAATGCTTCGGGCATCAACATGAGTGGTGCCGACACAGACCAGGACAGCAGCATCAACATCAGCGACGTCACCGTCCTGATTGACTACCTGCTCAACGGCTCTTGGAATTAGGAATTAGAAGTTAGGAATTAGGAATTGGCATCCGCATCCTGTCATTTTTGGAGTGCGGATGCTGTTGTCTTTATTGTCCTTATTGTCTTCATTTTGAAAGAGTTGTGGAGATGTTCGTGTACACGTCCTGTCGTGGATGGGTCCTCGCTACGCTCGGAAAAATCATAACAAATCGTTCACAAATTCAAACAAATCACATTTTCTTAATTTGTCATGATTTGTTAAAGATTTGTTTTGATTTTTGGCCGCTTGCGGCCACCCTGTGTGGCGACGTAATCGTCATCAACGATATGAGCATCAGCGACGTCACCGCCCTGATCGACTACCTGCTTAACGGCAGTTGGTAATTATCTAAAAGGAAAACAATAAGCACAATAAAGACAATGGCATCTGCATCAAATAATTGTACTTATGGTATTTATTGTTTTCCTTTTTTGATATATGCACGTGCAATCCCGTTTCATCCGTCCGCCCGCGAATCACTGGAAACATATTGTCTGATTTGCGGGCGCTGCGGGCCTTTGAGTGTCAGTTTTGCTGACAATGTGTCAGCCTGTCGCTTTTGGCACATGGTTTGCAAGAATGTGGGCGGTGACCTGTGTATTCAGGTCGCCTCGCAATCAGTGATAATTAACAAATAAAAAACATAAAAACAAAAGAAAGAGAGATTTTATTATGGGTAAGATTATTGGTATCGATTTAGGAACAACCAACTCGTGTGTTTCGGTTCTTGAAGGCTCCAAGCCTGTTGTGATTCCCAACAGCGAAGGCCGCAACACTACGCCTTCGGTAGTTGCATTCAAGGATGGTGGTGAGCGCATCGTGGGCGATCCCGCTAAGCGTCAGGCCATCATGAACCCCACGGGTACCGTATTTTCTATTAAGCGTTTCATGGGCGAGCAGTATGACCACGTCCTGAAGGATGTGGAGCGCATGCCCTACAAGGTGGTGAACAATGGCAGCAACCAGCCCCGCGTGGAGATTGCAGGCCGTCAGTACACCCCGCAAGAGATTTCGGCAATGATTCTCCAGAAGATGAAGAAGACCGCCGAGGATTACCTGGGCACCACCGTTGACGAGGCCGTCATCACCGTGCCTGCCTACTTCAACGACGCTCAGCGTAAGGCCACCAAGGAAGCCGGTGAAATCGCCGGACTCAAGGTGCAGCGCATCGTCAACGAGCCCACCGCTGCCGCTCTGGCATACGGCCTGGACAAGGACAACAGCGACAAGCGCATTGCCGTGTTTGACCTGGGTGGCGGTACATTTGATATTTCGATTCTTGAACTCGGCGACGGCGTGTTCGAGGTGAAGTCCACCAATGGTGACACCCATCTGGGTGGTGACGACTTCGACCAGCGCATCATTACCTGGCTTGCCGACGAATTCCAGCAGGAAAACAACATGGACCTGCGCAAGGACCCCATGGCTCTGCAGCGCCTGAAAGAGGCTGCCGAGAAGGCCAAGATTGAGCTCTCCAGCTCGACCAGCACCGAAATCAACCTGCCCTATATCACCCAGCTTGACGGTATGCCCAAGCACCTGGTAAAGACCTTGTCACGTGCCAAGTTTGAGCAGTTGTGCGATGACCTGATTCAGAGCACCATCGAGCCCTGCCGCAAGGCGCTTGCCGATGCCGGCCTGAGCACCAGCGACATCAACGAGGTTATCCTCGTGGGCGGCTCGACCCGTATCCCCGCCGTACAGCAGATTGTCGAGAAATTCTTCGGCAAGGCTCCGTCTAAGGGCGTTAACCCCGACGAGGTAGTCGCTGTGGGTGCCGCAATCCAGGGCGGTGTGCTCACCGGTGATGTCAAGGACGTGCTGCTGCTCGACGTAGTGCCCCTGAGCGTGGGCATCGAGACGCTGGGTGGCGTGATGACCAAGCTCATCGAGGCCAACACCACGATTCCTGCCCGTCGCAGCCAGGTCTTCTCGACCGCTGCCGACAACCAGCCCGAGGTGGAAATCCACGTGCTGCAGGGTGAGCGTCCCATGGCTAAGGACTGCAAGACCCTCGGTCGCTTCCACTTGGATGGCATCGCTCCCGCTCCCCGTGGCATTCCTCAGATTGAGGTGACCTTTGAGGTCGATGCCAACGGTATCATGAACGTGAGCGCCAAGGACAAGGCTACCGGCAAGGAGCAGAGCATCCGCATCGAGGCTTCCAGCGGCTTGAGCGACGCCGAAATCCAGCGCATGAAGGACGAGGCCGAGGCCAACGCTGCCGCCGATGCTGCCGAGAAGCAGCGCATCGACAAGATTAACGGTGCCGACGCCCTCATCTTCCAAACCGAGAAGGTGCTCAAGGACAGTGGCGACAAGTTGCCCGCCGACATCAAGAGCCAGATTGAAGGCGCCCTGGGCAAACTGAAGGATGCCCACAAGAGCCAAGACCTCGCTGCCATCGACACAGCAACCGCTGAACTGAACTCACTCTTCGAGAAGATGTATCAGCAGGCTGGTGGCGCACAGGGCCAGCCCGGTGCAGGTTTCGACCCCAATAACATGGGCGGCTTCCAGGGCGGTCCCCAGCAGGGCGGCAACCAGAGCCAAGGCGGCGACAACGTCGAGGACACCCCCTACGAGGAAGTGAAGTAAAAACATGTATTCATAATAGTAGAGTTAATTACTCGTGGCGCGAAGCAATCATCGCTTCGCGCCACTTTTTTTGGGGATTTCCCTTTTTCCTATGTCGGCATGCATTTGGAGCGTGCTGATGGGGCTATTATTGCAAGAAAACGATTACATAAATTATATATACTTGAAAATCAGATGATAACCGAAATTTTTTAAACAAAAACAACGCTCCAAGTAATTTACTGATTATCAACATGTTATCTTTTGTAATTCATGAGTGTAGTATGATTATTGTATTAAAAGTCAGTAATTTTGAGGATTTTTTTGTACCTTTGTGCCCAAATTTTCAATATTTAACTGCTAAGTAATGTTGGACTTACTGTTTGAAACCAGTTGGGAGGTGTGCAATAAGGTCGGTGGCATTTATGCCGTGCTGTCGACCAAGGCCAAGACACTCCATCAGCGATATAAAGACAATCTGATTTTCATCGGCCCGGATATCTGGACCGAAGATAATCTGTCCCCGACTTTTGTCGAGACACGTACCCCGCTTACCGCATGGCTTCGCAAGGCTAAGCTGCCCGAAGGAATGCGGGTGAGGGTAGGGCGCTGGGATATCCCCGGCAAGCCCATTGCGCTGCTTGTGACCTTTGGGTCGCTCTACACCTACAAGAACGCCCTGTATGCCGAGATGTGGGAGCGCTACCGCGTGGATTCCCTTCACGGCTATGGGGATTATGACGAGTCGTGTATGTTCGCCTATGCCGCAGCCCTGGTCATTGAGAGTATCGTCAAATGGAAAAACAACCCCAAGTTGAGGGTGGTTGCCCATTTTGACGAGTGGACGACGGGCATGGGACTGCTCTATGTCAAGTCGCACCTGCCCCAGGTGGCAACGGTTTTCACTACCCATGCCACAAGCATCGGTCGCAGCATCTGCGGCAATGGCAAGCCTCTGTATGATTTCATGCAGGGTTATAACGGCGACCAGATGGCAGCCGAACTTAATATGCAATCCAAACACTCGCTGGAGAAGGCTGCAGCCCATGCTGCCGATGCCTTCACCACCGTCAGTGATGTCACGGCGCGCGAATGCAGCCAGCTGCTGGAGCGTTTTCCCATGGTAACGCCCAACGGCTTTGAACAGAACTACGTCCCCAAGGGTGCCAAGTTCACCGCCAAGCGAAACGCTGCCCGCCAGCGCATGTTGCAGGTGGCATCCTGCCTCACAGGACAAAGTTATGACAACGACACGCTGATTGTCGCCACCTCGGGCCGACTGGAGATGCGTAACAAGGGCATCGATGTCTATCTGGATGCCGTTTCGGCGTTGCGTAATTCCCTGCGATTTGTGTCGAGCATGGACCGCAAGGTGGTTGCACTGGTGCTTGTGCCCGCCTGGATGAAGTCGCCCCGTGCCGACCTGATGGAGAATCTCCATGCCGACAAGCCTCACCGCCTGTTCGACCCGGTAATCACCCATCACCTCCACAATCAGGATACTGATCCCATCTATAACCGCATCAATGCGCTGGGCTTCCACAATGAGCCTCAGGACAAGGTGACCGTCATTGACGTGCCTTGCTACCTGAACGGAAACGACGGCATCTTCAATATGTCCTATTATGACCTGCTGGCAGGCCTCGATGCCGCTGTGTTCCCGTCCTACTATGAGCCATGGGGTTACACCCCGCTCGAGAGTGCCGCTTTTGGCGTTCCCACCATCACAACCGACCTGGCTGGCTTTGGCCAGTGGGTGCTTGACCGTTTTGGTGATGACTCCGACCGTTACGGCGTGAAGGTGCTCCACCGCACCGATAGCAACTACGATGAGACCTTCAGGGCCATCGCGATGAGCATGATGAACCTGTATGTGATGAGCGACAAGGACAACCGCGCCATTCGCAATGCCAACCGCACGACCAGCAAGGCCGCTTCGTGGGACAACTTCATCGCCAGCTATGACGAGGCTTACAACCATGCCCTCGATAAGGCTGCTCAACGCATGAAAAAAGAGTAACAAACAAAACATCATAACTACAAAATACAATTATGAAATTTCAAGTAAGTAATAGCAATGACCCGCAGTGGAGAAACATCACTGTGAAGTCTGAATTACCTGGTAAACTCCAGAAACTCAATGAACTGTCACGCAACCTGTGGTGGGCTTGGAACACCGAGGGCAAGACCCTTTTCCATGACCTGGACCGTGACACCTGGCGCGCTACCAGTGAGAACCCCGTGAAGATGCTGCAGCGTCTTTCCAACGAGAAAATTGACGCCATTCAGGCCGACTCTGCCATGATGGCACGCATCGACAGCACCTACGAACTCTACAAGGAATACATGAAGAAGCCGTTGCGCAAAGACCTGCCTTCGGTAGCCTACTTCTGTATGGAATATGGCCTGTGCAACGCCCTCAAGATTTATTCGGGTGGCTTGGGTATCCTCGCCGGCGACTATGTCAAGGAGGCTAGTGACCGCTGCGTCAACATGACCGCCGTGGGCTTCCTCTATCGTTACGGATACTTTACCCAGACCCTCTCGATGGACGGTCAGCAGATTGCCAACTACGAGGCCCAGAACTTCAACCAGCTGCCTATCGAGCCTGTTCTTGACGAGAACGGCCATCAGCTGGTGCATGAGGTGCCTTATCCCGGTCGCACGATTTATGTCAATGTATGGCAGGCCAACGTGGGCCGTGTCAAACTCTATCTGCTCGACACCGATATCGACCAGAACAGCGACTATGACCGCGAGATTACCCACAAGCTCTATGGTGGCGACTGGGAGAACCGTATCAAGCAGGAATACCTGCTGGGTATCGGCGGCGTGCTGCTGCTCAAGCGACTCGGCATCAAGGCCGACATCTATCACTGCAACGAGGGTCACGCAGCGCTGCTCAACCTGCAGCGTCTCGTGGACTATGTGCAGGGTGATGGCTTGTCGTTTAACGAGGCAATGGAAATTGTCCGTGCTACCTCGCTCTACACCGTTCACACCCCCGTGCCTGCTGGCCACGACTATTTTGACGAGGAACTCTTCGGCAAATACATGGGCGAATACCCCTCACGTCTGGGCATCTCCTGGCAGGAACTGATGGACATGGGCCGCGAGAACCCCGGTAGCGATGAGCGCTTCTGCATGAGTACCTTCGCCTTGAACACCACCCAGGAGAGCAACGGCGTTAGCTGGCTGCATGGCGAGGTGTCCAAGAAGATGTTTGCTGGAATTTGGAAGGGCTATGCCCCCGAGGAGTCACATGTGGGCTTTGTTACCAATGGCGTTCACATGCCCACTTGGGCTGCCAGTGAGTGGAAAGTCTTCTACAACAAGGTGCTGGGCGATGATTTCCTGGAGCACCAGGAACTGGAATCGGCTTGGACGCCCTTGATGAATGTGCCTGATGAGAAGATTTGGGAGATGCGCATGACTTTGAAGCAGAAGTTCATCCGCTTCGTTAAGCGTGACTTCAAGGAGAACTGGCTCAAGAACCAGGGCGATCCCACCCGCATTGCCAATATCGTGGACAAAATCAACCCCGACGCGCTGCTCATCGGTTTTGCCCGTCGTTTTGCCACCTATAAGCGTGCCCACCTCATCTTCAACGACCTGGAGCGTCTCAAGAAGATTGTCAACAACGAGAAATTCCCCGTTCAGTTCATTTTCGCTGGTAAGGCACATCCCGCCGATGGTGCCGGTCAGGGCCTGATTAAGCGCATCATCGAAATCAGCAAGATGCCCGAGTTCCTGGGTAAGATCATCTTCCTCGAGAACTACGACATGACGCTTTCCAAGCGCCTCATCACGGGTGTTGACGTGTGGCTGAATACCCCCACGCGTCCTCTGGAGGCTTCGGGTACATCGGGAGAGAAGGCCGAGATGAACGGTCTGCTCAACTTCTCGGTGCTCGACGGCTGGTGGTATGAGGGTTACCGCGAGGGTGCTGGCTGGGCTCTGACCAGCAAGCGCACTTACACCGAGCAGTCCCAGCAGGATAAACTCGACTCGGCAACCATCTACTCGATGCTCGAGAACGAGATTATCCCCCTGTATTTCGCCAAGAACAGCAAGGGCTATTCCCCCGAGTGGGTACAGTACATCAAGAACTCGATGGTACACATCGCTCCCAACTACACCATGTCACGCATGATGAAGGACTACTTTGTCAAGTTCTATCGTCCCCAGGCTGAGCGTGCCCATCGCCTTATGGCCAAGAATTATGCTCTTGCCCGCGAAATCGTGGCTTGGAAGGAGAATGTCGCTAATCGTTGGGATGATGTACACCTCGTGGGCGAAATCATGGGCAACCGTGACGCCATCTCTCTCGGTGTAGAGGACATCAATGTCACCATGCGTCTTGACACTGCCGGTTTGGGACGTGACATCAAGCTCGAACTCGTGGTTTACAAGGAGGAAGACGGCCAGACCAAGTTCTACCGCAAGGCCTTGTTCGATGTCATCGCCGAGGACGGCAACATCTTGACTTACAACTGCAAAGTTCCCTTCCGTGAGAATGGTATCTTCCGCTATGCCTACCGTGCATTCCCCTGGAACGACAACCTGCCTCACCGTCAGGACTTCGCCTATCTCAAGTGGTTCTAAATTAGAACCTCCAACAAGAATCAACAGCTGCCCGAGAGACCCTCAAAGCCTCTCGGGCAGCTTTTTACTCTAATTATGTCGCATGATTGGTCTAAAATCAGGAATTTAACAAAATGTTAAATTAAATTCCAGTAAAAACTCGATTAAACTCTAAAAGTAGTTGAATAACAGGTTGTAATGATGATTTTTACATAAGGGGGCTTACTTCTAAGCCCGTAGGGCTGCAAGGGTATAGGCAGGGGTGGAGCAAAGCGGAACCCCTGTGAAAGGACAAGAAGAGAAAAAATAACCCCGTTAGGGGTGACAGTTTGTGCATCAAAGACTTACTGCCGCCCCGATGGGGCTTGAATGGGAGTGTGACCTCTTGCAGGGGTTGCGCTCGTCTTCGCCTCGCTGTACCCCTGCCTATGACCTGGTCGCCCCTAATGGGGCTATTTACAGGACAAGTTAATGATCTTGTTAACATTTCCCCGCATCCCTATAGCAGATGAGCCAACGCCGTTTCAACTAATCATTCAAAAAAAGTGAAGAATCACTTTTTATCTTGTTTTTGTCTTTTTGCGTAAAAATGGTAATTTTTTCCTTGATTTTACGGATAATTTAGTATTTTTGCAAGTTATATAAATAATTAGGGCAGAAGACAAAAACACCATTTTGGTTGTTGATGTTGTGCATTGTCGTCCTGGTTGTTTGATAAAACTGACAAGCTAAATGTTTGGCAAAAAGGGAAATATGTTCTCCAGAGTGACGAAATGGCTCGCTACAGGCATCGTGAGTGCTATAGCAGCGTTGCCATTCGCCGCCTATATCCCTTGGGTCCAAAACAAAGCTGCCGACATGGCTGCCGAGTATGCCAGCAAGAAGACCGGCATGGACATCAGCGTTGGCGATGTGAAGATAGGATTCCCGCTTGACGTTTCGGCTACCGACGTGCAGGTTATCGACCAAAACGGAGACACCCTTTTCAAGGCCGATGAGGTGAAAGCCAACGTGAAGCCAAAACCACTGTTTGACAAGAAAGTCGAGGTTGAGGACGCCTCGCTCAAAGGTGCCAAGAGCCAGATTAAAACCGAAGACGGCTCGATGGACCTGGACGTAGATGTGGACGATGCCAAAATCGATGCCGCATCGGTTGACCTGAACAGCAATAAGGTCGATGTGGGCAACGCTTCACTCAAGGGTGGTAAGGCCAAGATGAGCTATAAGCCCGAGAAGAAGAAACCTGAGCCCAACAAGGAGCCCAGCAAACCCTGGAAAGTCAATGCCAAGAAAGTCACAGCCGACGATGTGGACTTCAAGATGGACATGAAGCCCACTGTCGATAAACTTGATGCCAAGGTGGGCCATGCCGAGGCCAAGGATGTCAAAGTCGATACCGGCAAACAGACCGTTGACGTGGGCAGCCTCGACGTGGACAAGGCCGACGTGAACTACGAGTATCCCAGCGAGAAGGACGCCAAGCAGTACCGCAAGGACCACCCGATGCCCAAAGATGCCAACCAGGACAAGGGTGACGATAAGCCCTGGAAAGTCAAGGCCGACAAGGTGCGCCTGACGAACAGCAAGGGCAAATACGCCCAGACAGGGAAGAAACCCAACAAACCCGGCACCTCGTTGGATACTGACCATATCGAAGTCGAGGACGTGAATGCCGCCGTCGACAATTTTGAGTATGATGGCGACAACCTCAAGGTGCCCGTCAAGCACCTCTCGGGCAAGGAGCGCAGCGGCTTGCAAGTCAAGGACGCCAGCGGCACTGTTTCCAAGAACAAGAACGGTCTGGACCTCGATGACGTGAAACTCAAGACCAAGGGCAGTGACATCAAGATGGATGCCCATGTGGACCAGGATATGCTCGACGGCAAGCCCAACGGCAAGGCCAACATTGACACCGACAGCAAAATCGACCTCAACGAGGTTGAAAAGCTGGTGCCTGATGCCCGCAAGGCACTCAAGGACCTCCCGCACAACAAGCTGGTGCGCCTCAAGGCAAAAGCCCGCGGCAACGACAAGCGCCTCGACATCCATTCGCTGGATGCCGACGTGCCTGGCCTGGGCCGCATCAAGGGCAAGGGTACCATCTACAATCCCACCGATATGGACCGCATGAAGGCCGACCTTGACACCGAGGTGGACCTGCGCGACCCGAGCGCCCTCAACAAGATGCTCGGACTGAATGGCGTGAAACTCCCGCCCATGAAGATGAGCGGAAAAATCAATAAGGAAGGCTGCCGATGGGTTGCCCGCAACTTGCGTGTCTCGACAGGCGGTGGTACGATGCGTGGCGACGGTTACTATGACGTGTGCAACGAGAACTACGATGTGAATGCCACTTTCAACAACTTCCCCGTCAAGTCGTTCCTGCCCGATTATGATGTCAATGACCTCACGGCAAGCGTCAACGCCCGTGGCCACGGCTTTGACTTCACCGACTGCGGTTCGACTTGGACCGATGCTACCGTCAACCTGGGCAATGTGCGCTATAACGGCACGCGCTATGGCAACATCAGGGCTAGAGGAAAACTGCGTGGGGGCTATGCCGATGTGTATGCTGCAGGTCGTGGCAAGGGCAATGACTTTGACGCCGATGCCCATGGCACCATCTGTGACGACCATTACGTATTCACCGCTGACGGTGACCTGCGCGATGTGGACCTGAACCGTTTGGGCATGTATGACGGAATATGCAACGGCTCGACGCGCTTCCATGCCGAGGGCGACATCAACCTGCGCACACGTCGTTGGGACGCTGACCTCACGCTCAACGACATCGACTGGCAATTGGACAGCACTCTGCTTGTCGCAGATGATGCCCATGCCCAGGTTCACAGCACGCCCAACGTGACCTGCATCACTGTCGAGAACGAGTCCAATTACGCTCACCTGAATTCTCCCAGCCATATTACTGAGCTGATTGAGGATTTCCAGAATACAGCCAAGGAGGTACAACGTCAAATGGATGAGCGCTGGATAGACATTGAACGCTTGAAACAACCCATGCCTTGGTTCGACTTCGATATGCACATGGGTACCGATGGTATCGTGCAACGCTACCTGCAGCAGAAAGAGATAGACTTCCGTGACTTCAGCTGTGAGATGAGCCGCGATTCCACTTTATTCCTCGACGGCAGGGCACATGGTATCAGCTACGGCGATACCAATATCGACACCGTGACCATCCATGCCAATGAATTGAACAACAAGTACCTTGCCTTCAACGCCCACATGGGCAACCGCCCGGGCACATGGGACGAGTTTGCCAAGGTCGATGTCGAGGGCGGCATCAAGGGGCAGACGGTGGACTTCATGCTGCATCAGCAGAACATTAAGGGTGAGACAGGCTATCGTTTGGGCTGCAACGCCCGTTTGACCGACGATGAGCTGGTTATGCGTCTCTTTGGCAAGGACCCGGTCATCGGTTACCGTAACTGGGAATTTAACGATGACAATTTTGTGAATGTTGATTTGCGCTCACGCATGATTGACGCCAACCTGATGCTCTACAGCGACAGCAGCAGCATCGAACTGGCGACATACCGATTGCCAGGTGACAATGCCGAGAACGTCCAGCTCAATATCAATAATCTGCAACTAGAGGAATGGACGCGCATCGTGCCCATGCTCGACAAGACCAGTGGCACCGTCAATGCCATTGTCGATCTCAACTGGGACGGCACCAACGCTGATGGTAACGGTGTGATTGATATCAAGGATTTTGTGTATAACGGCAAGGAAGAGGGCGATGTGAAGTTGAATGCCGACTTTGACTTTGACCCGGCAACGGCGGTAACACGCGTGGACGCCGACCTGATTCTTGATGGCGAGAATGCCATCAACTTGCAAGGCTCTCTCAATGATGCCACGGCGGCAACACCGCTCAACATGGAAGCCAGCTTCAAGCGCTTCCCGCTGTCCCGTGTCAACGCTTTCATTCCCGGCAATTACATCTGGCTCGACGGCTATGCCATTGGCACGATGACCATCGACGGCTCTACCGACAATCCTCACATCCATGGCTACCTCACAGCCGACTCGGCAACGGTCAATCTGCCGCGTTATGGCAGCTCGTTGAAGTTGACAAGTGATCCCATCCCAGTCGAGGACAATGTAATTACTTTCAACAAATACAAGCTGACGGGTGCCAATCGCAGTCCTGTCACCGTCAATGGTACTGTTGACCTGCGTGACCTGGATAATATGATTATCGACCTGCAGGCCGAGGGACACCTGGTACAGTTCATGAACAGCAAGCAGGACGATGAAACGCAGTTGTTCGGCAGGGGAGTCGCTGACATTAATGCCACGGTCAAGGGGCATGGCGACGTGATGGATGTGCGTGCCGATGCGACCCTGTTGAACGGCTCCAATATCACTTATGTCATGAAAAATGACATTTCCCAGCTGTCAACAAAGGTGGACGAGAATATGGTGACCTTCACCGATTTCAACCATCACCAGAGCGGACAGACCGTTCTGGTGACGGGCAAGGGTAGCAGTGCGACCAGCATACTCGTCAACATCAACGTGGAGAAAGGTGCAATCATCAACGCCTATCTATCGGAGGATGGACAGAACCGTGCCACGATTGATGGCAGCGGACGCTTGAAATACACGCTCGACCTTGCAGGTAAGGACAATCTTATAGGTACTTATACCATCGAGAGTGGTAACCTGCGCTACACGCCGCCGCTCCTCTCTCAGAAGAGTTTCGACATCATCAGCGGCAGCAGCTTGACATGGACCGGTGACATGCTCAACCCGCAGCTGGACCTCAAAGGCATCGAGCGACTCAAGGCCAGCGCCACCACTGATGAAAAAGGCACTCATCCCGTCGAGTTTGTCATCAATGCCCATGTGGGTGGCACGCTCAATGGCATTGACCTGAAGTTTGACCTGGACTGCGAGAGCGACATGCAGGTGCGCAACGAACTGCAGGCGATGAGCGACAACCAGCGTTCACAGGCTGCCATCAACTTGCTGTTGTACAACACCTATTCGGGAACCAGGAGCGAAGGCAACATCAGCCGCGTCACTGCGACATCCTCCCTGTTCTCTTTCCTGCAGTCACAACTCAATGCATGGGCGGCACAGACGCTGCCGGGCGTTGACCTCTCATTCGGCATCAACCAGTATGAGGGTAAGGCTAAAGGCACCGAAACCAGCTACAGCTACCGCCTCGCCAAGACGCTGTTCAACGACCGCTTCAAGATTGTTGTCGGTGGTGAGTACAACACCGATGCCGCCAACGAAGAGAAAATCGCCAGCAACCTGTTCAACGATATCTCGCTGGAGTATTATCTGAATAGTTCTGGCAACAGATACCTCAAGCTCTTCCGTCAAGTCAAGTATGAGAGCATGCTCGAGGATCAAGTGACCGAGACGGGTGTCGCTTATGTGCTCAAGCGCAAACTCACTGACTTGAGGAACCTCTTCAAGTTCAAGCATTCCAAGGAATACCTCTTGCGTGACTCGCTCGAGAAAGCACGCAGAGCGGAATACAAGCTGATTGAAGAGAACCGAAAGGCCGAGCTTGAGTTGCAGGAGAAGGCCATCGATGCCATAAGTCGAGACAACGAAGAAACCGTTAAGCCCGATGATGCTATTGACCGGCCCACCGTAAACCGTAAGAAAGATGATGAGAGCGAACCATAGAATATATATTGTGCTGGGCGTGCTCTTGGCACTGCTGGCGTCGTCGTGCTCGACAACCAAGAAGTTGGGCGAGAATGACGTGCTGTATGACGGCGTGAAGCACCTCAAGTATCATGAGGAAAGCGTCAAGGTGGATGAAGGTGTGAAAACCGACATTTTCACAGCCATCAACGTCAAGCCCAACAATCCGCTCTACTCTCCTTATTACCGCACGCCGTTCCCCTTCGGCTTGATGATTTACAACAACATCGATGAGGATGCCACGGGCTTCAAGGGGTGGCTTTACAGGCATTTTGCTTCCAAGCCGGTGCTCATCAAGCGCGTTAATCCGCAGGCGCGTGTCGATATGATTAACACGATTCTTCGCAACAACGGCTATTTCACTTCTTCGGCAAGCTATGAGTTGCTCCCGTCAAGTAACCCCAAGAAGGCAAAGATTTCTTACGATGTCAACATCAAGCCGCCTTACACTATTGGCAATGTGGAGTACATCGGTGATAGCGAGCCGCTGTTGCGCCTCGTGGACTCGCTGGCGCGGGAAAACCGCTATCTGAAGACGGGCAGCCGCTATTGCCTGGATTCGCTCAATGCCGTGCGCATCGACATCACCAATGCCGTGCGCAACCGTGGTTACTATTTCTTCCGTCCCGAGTACATCCAGTATCTCGCCGACAGTATTCAGGACAAGGGCGTGATTCACTTGAAGATGATTGAGGCGAACGACATTCCCAATAATGCCAACCGCCGTTATTTGACGCATGATATCACCGCCCAGGTGGTCAATGATGATGGCGTGGGTGAGCCTGATACCATCATCTCCCGTAATTGCACCCTCATCAAGTATGAGCCGGTACACATCAAGGATGATGTCATTCCCAATTGTATCCGTGCCCGTAAGGGACGCCAATTCCGCATCAACAGCATTGACCGCACTCAAGTAGCGTTGTCTCGCTTGGGCATTTTCAGCACGGTAGACATTCAAGTGGTACCTCTCGACACCATCACCCCCGATGGTGAGGGATTACTTGACCTGAACATCTATTGCCAGCTGGACAAGCCTTGGGAGGTAACCTTCGAGATGCATGGCTCGTCCAAGGATAACAGTTATATCGGTCCTGGTTTGGAGGTCGGTGCAAGCCACAAGAATGCTTTTGGGGCAGGGGAGAAGTTTGCAGTGGACATCTATGGCAATTATGAGTGGCAGACGGGTCGCCGTGCCAACAGAGGTAGTGACCTGGACTCCTACGAGTTCGGTATCGAAGGTAAATTGGACTTCCCGCGCCTGCTGGCGCCCAAGTTCCTCTATCCCTCGCGCCGTTACACCAACTGGACGCGCTTCTCGCTCAGTGCCGACATGATGAATCGCCCTGATTGGTTCAAGATGGTGCAGATGAGTGCTGCCTTGACTTGGGAGTGGCATGCCAACCGCTATTCCAGTCATGTGCTCACGCCTTTCCGTCTCACTTTCAGCAAGGTCATCAGCAGCTCCGATGAATTCAAGAAATCGATGGATAACAATCCCGCTTTGGCCGAAAGTTTCATGAGAGTATTCATCCCGAAGATTGAATACACTTATACCTATGACCGCGACCTTACCCATAATGACCACATCACCTTGACGGCTAGTGCAGCCGAGGCGGGCAACGTCTTGTCGGGAATCTGGTCCATTTTTAAATCCAAAGGGACTAAAGAACTGTTGGGAACACCGTTCTCACAGTTCGTTAAGGCTCAAGGACAAGTGGTGTGGTCGCGACGACTGGGCGGTGTCAGCACGTTGGCGACTAGGGTTTTCTTGGGAGCTGTGCATGCCTATGGGAACAGTAACGAGCTGCCTTATAGGGAGCAGTTCTATGCGGGCGGTTCCAACTCTGTCCGTGCTTTCCCTGTTCGCTCAATCGGTCCCGGTAGCTATCATCTCCCCGACACTGTCCACAACGCTTACTATTATCACACGGGTACATTCAAGTTTGAGGCCAACGCCGAGTGGCGTTTCCCCATCTTGGGTTACTTCAAGGGTGCTGTGTTCCTGGATGCGGGCAATGTATGGCTGCTCAAGAAAGATGAGAATCGCCCTGGTGCTCAGTTGAAGATGAAAAACTTCTTTAACCAGTTGGCATTGGGTACGGGCGTGGGTCTGCGCTTTGACATGACGATGCTCGTCGTGCGTGCCGACCTGGGTATGGCAATCCACGCCCCCTACGATACAGGAAGACGTGGATACTTCAATATTCCTCCTAAAATCAAGGATATCCTGACATTCCACCTTGCCATCGGATATCCCTTCTAGGTCACACTACAGCTTATTGAACTGCTATTGTCGCGTGAAACGGTAGATTCGCGCGCTATGGGCAGGCACTTGCACAGGCATCACGCTGTCACCTGCCAGCGTGCCAGTTGAAGTTTCACCCGAGAGCAGTTCGGTGATGCTGTACTCGCCTGATGCCATACGGGCGCAGTCGAGCGCGTGTCCGGGGATGCGCACGCCAGTGTTGGCGGCCTCGTCACCGAAGTTGGCGACCACGAGTGCCATAGCCCCGTCAAAGTGGCGCAGGTAGGCATACTGGCGTCGGGTCTCGAGTGTGTCCTGATTGACATACATCAGGTCGAAGAATTCACCTTCGGCTAGCGTTTTCTCGCTGTTGCACAGGTTCAGGATTTTCCTATACATCGTCCTCAATTGGCGCTCAGGGGCTGTGGGCTTGCCTTGATGCCAGCGGCGCAGGGTAGGGACGCTCCAGTAGTCAAAAATCGTCGTGCGACCATCCATGCCGCTATAGCCTTCGGCATCGGCGGCAGGTTCACCCAACTCTTGCCCGGCATACACCATAAATGGGCACTTCGACATCGTCGCGCTCACCACGAAGGCTGGCAGTGCCTTGAACGGTTCACAGCAGAACTGCTTTGATGCAATGCGCTGTTCATCGTGGTTCTCCAGGAAATTGAGCATGTGGTCGCCGATGCCCTCCACCGTTTGCCAGCAGCGAGTCAGGTCGCTGGCGGGCCACCCGTCACACAGAATGCCGCGCAGGGTGTCATAGAGTGTCACCTTGTCATACAGGTAGTCAAAACCGCCCTCATTGATGTAACTGCGGTAGAGTGCTACATCATAGATTTCGGCAATGAAAACGATATCTTGATTGATGGCCTTTATCTGCTTGATGGCCCAGTGCCAGAAGGCGACAGGCACCATGTGAGCCATGTCACAACGGAAACCGTCAACGCCCTTAGCTGCCCAGAACTTGAGGATGTTAAGCATTTTTTCCCAAGTTGGCGGCACGGGGTCGAAGTGGGTGCTGCCGTTCCACGGGTCAACACCGTAATTGAGCTTCACGGTCTCATACCAGTCGTCACGGCTCGGTGATGCGGTATAGCAGTCATTGCCCGTGGCGCGTGCGGGATATTCGCGGTAGGCATTTTCACCCGAGCCCAAATCCACTCCAACGGGCGCAAATTCCTGTCCAGTGATATAGTAGAAGTTGTTTTTCGGGTCAAAGAACATCATCGGGTTGTCATTCTCACCCAGGTCTTGAATGCCGATGGGCTTGGCATCACTCTCATATTCGCGCGCTACGTGGTTGGGCACAAAGTCGATGATGACCTTGAGACCCACGCGATGGGTGCGTTCTACCAGAGCCTCAAACTCCGCCATTCGGTTCTTGACCTTAACAGCGAAGTCGGGACACACGTCATAATAGTCGCGGATGGCATAGGGCGAACCGGCCTTTCCCTTCACCACATGGGCATTGCAGGGTGTGATGCCCCGGCGGGAATAATCGGTTGCGGTGGCATGCTCGATGATGCCGGTGTACCACACATGGGTTGCCCCAAGTGACTTGATGGAGCGCAGCTTGGACTCGTCAATCTCGTTGAATTTGCCACAGCCGTTCTGGCGGATGCTGCCATTGGGAACACACTTCTCGTTACAGTTGGTGAACCATCGGGGCATCAACTGATAGATAATTGCCTTTTTCTTCTCTTTCATGCCACAAAAGTACGGCTTTTTTATGTTTTTTGAATTATCTTTGCGCCATTATTTAACCATCAAATCCGACATAATGATTTCATTTGAGAGCGATTATAACAATGGCTGCCACGAGGCGATACTCAAGCGCTTGTTGGAGACCAACGATGAGCGCGCAACAGGCTACGGCCTTGACGAGTATTGCACTGCAGCCAAGGAGAAAATCCGCACCGCTTGCGGCAAGCCTGATGCCGACGTCTTCTTCCTGGTGGGCGGTACCCAGACTAATGCCACGGTCATCGATGCGATGCTGCAGTCCTATGAGGGCGTGCTGTCGGTCGAGACGGGTCACATCAACGTCCACGAGTCGGGCGCTATAGAGTTTGGCGGCCATAAGGTGCTCACCTTGCCTTCCCATGACGGCAAGATGGACGTCGCCGAACTGGGCAATTGCTTGCATGACTTTTATGCCGACCCGACCTACGACCACATGGTATTCCCAGGCATGGTCTATATCACTTTTGCCACCGAGATGGGTACGATTTACACCCTCGAGGAGCTGCAGGCCATCTGCGACATCTGCCGTCACTACAACCTGCCGCTGTTCATCGACGGTGCCCGTTTGGGTTACGGTCTGATGGCTGAGGGCTGCGACATCACCTTGCAGCAACTGGCAGACCTGTGTGATGTCTTCTACCTGGGTGGTACCAAGTGCGGAGCCTATTTCGGCGAGGCGGTTGTCTTCCCCAATCCGAATGCTCCCGCTCCGGCTCATTTCTTTACCATCATTAAGCAACATGGCGCTCTGCTGGCAAAAGGCCGCCTGCTGGGTATCCAGTTCGACACGCTGATGCAGGACGGCCTCTATTTCAAGATTGCCCGTCATGCGGTGGAACAGGCGATGCGCCTGCGTGATGCTTTTGTGGCCAAAGGTTACAAAATGTATAGCGACTCGCCCACCAACCAGCAGTTTGTCCTCTTGGATGCCAAGACGATTAAACGCTTGGAAAAGGACTTCGTCTTTGAGCAGTGGTTCCCCGTCGGCGACTTGATGAACTGCCGTTTCGTCACCAGCTGGGCTACACGCCCCGAGGACGTGGACGCCCTCATAGCCGCAATATGATAATGGAGTTGCCAGTTGTCAGCGTTTGCGGATGCCGCTGAAAACTGAAAACTGAATACCAAAAACTATAAACTTAAAACCAAACATGCAGAAAAATCTGATAATTCTGTCCGCAGTGGTTGTATTGGCTATCTGCGGCGCATTAAACGTGCAAGCCGATGTCATTGATGCCGACCAGGCCCGTGTCATCGCGAGTGAATTTCTGTCAAACCGTCACGATGGAAAAAGAATAAATAATGGTGCTGCTACCGACCTGACGTTGTCGCACACGCGTTTCTTGTCAGCGCAGCAGGACAAGCCTGTCTATTATGTGTTCGCTGATGAAAACCATGGCGGATGGGTGATGGTATCTGCCGATGACCGCGCCGTTCAGGTGCTCGGTTACAGCGAGAGCGGCAGCTTTGACATCAATGCCATGCCTTGTAATATGCATTCGTGGCTCGATGGTTACAGCTCACAGATTGAATACCTGCAGGCTAATCCCGCTATCAAAGGCACTGCTGAAGCGCCCCGTCGCGATGCTCCTTTAAGCGAAATCACCCCGATGCTCACGACGGCTTGGGATCAGGAGCAGCCCTACAATGGCCAATGTCCCAAGGTGGGCAATTACCCGACCTTCACGGGATGTGTAGCGACCGCCATGGCACAGGTGATGTATTATCATCGCTTTCCGCAAGAAGAGTGCCGAGGCATACCAGCCTACACATCAAAAAAAGGCATCAATCTGCCCGCCTTGCCTCCTGTGACGTTTGATTGGGACAAGATGTTACCACGATATTACAGCTATACGGCAGACCAGGCCTATGCCGTGGCACAGCTGATGCGCTATTGCGGTCAATCGGTAGAAATGGACTACGGCACACAGGTCAGCAATGCCACATTCCAGGTGATACCCTTTGCCATGAACTATTACTTCGGTTACAGCAATTCGGCGATGACCTACATGCGCGATACGTCTAATGATGCCGATTGGGACCAGATGATGTATGATGAACTGGCGGCAGGTCGCCCTGTCATCTATATGGGCTCTGATGGTAACAGTGCTGGCCATGCGTTTGTACTCGACGGGTACCGTAACTCCATGTTCCATATCAATTGGGGGTGGGGTGGTAGTAATGATACCTATTGGCAATTGTCGGCGTTGACCCCCAACGGCAATAATTACTCGACGCGTCAATATGCGATTCTGGGTTTGGACCGTGACTACACTGATGTGAATGGCGACAATGCCATCGATATTTCGGATCTCAGCAATCTGATTGACCTGTTGCTCGCGGGCTCTCCCAGTGGACGCATCGGTGACGTGAACAATGACGGCATGACAGATATCGCTGACGTCAGCAGTATGGTCGACCTGCTGCTGTCTGGTGCCGGGCAAGAGGATACCGGAGGCGAGACGTTTACCGTGGGCGACGTGACATTCAGGATGGTCAAGGTGGATGGTGGCTCATTTGACATGGGCGCCACCGATGAGCAAGCCGATGGAGCCTATTCCAACGAGTTCCCCGTGCATCGCGTCACATTGTCCTCATATTATATCGGCAAGACCGAAGTGACCCAAGGCCTTTGGAAAGCCGTGATGGGCACCAATCCCAGCAGTGTGCGTGGCGTCGAGTTGCCTGTGAGCAACGTGAGCTGGAATGACTGCATGACCTTCATCACCAAGTTGAATGCTATGACAGGTCTTTCGTTCCGTTTGCCCACAGAGGCTGAATGGGAGTTTGCCGCCCGTGGCGGAAACATGAGCCGGGGGTACATCTATGCCGGCAGTGACGATATCGATGCCGTCGCCTGGTATTTTGATAATGCCTGCTATTCTTATGGTCGCCGTGTGGCACAGAAGCTGCCCAACGAGTTGGGCATTTACGATATGTGCGGCAACAACTACGAGTGGTGTGCCGACTTTTACGGTGATTATTCGGCTGAAGCACAGACAAACCCGCAAGGTCCGGCAACAGGCACCGATAAGGTGATTCGCAGTGGCAGCTGGTACACTCCGGCTGACCAGTGCCGCAATTCATCCCGCGTGTATGGCGCCTTGAATGAGACGGGAGTCCACTTGGGCCTGAGGCTTGCCTTGTAACAGCGCTTGTCCGTGTCATCCTCGTGTAAAGACTGTTGATACCGATAAGCCATTTAAAGAAAAAACGATGGCATGTGACCGCTTTTTGAGGCTAATTCAACAATTTTGAGTAACTTTGCACGTTTTTTAGATACAACACCTAAAGGTGATGGCGACAATCCTTCACATAGAGACTTCTACTGACGTGTGCTCAGTGGCTTTGACCACCGAGAGCCAGGTGCTGGACCATCGTGAGAACTACGAGGGACAGACACATGCCACGCTGTTGAGCCAGTATGTGAAAGAAATGCTGGACTATGCCCGTTCACGCGATTTGAAACTCGATGCTATCGCCGTGAGCATTGGCCCTGGCTCATATACGGGCCTGCGCATCGGCTTGAGCGAGGCCAAGGGCTTGGCTTTCGGCTTACAATTGCCGCTCATCGGGGTGAACACGTTGCAGTTGCTGTCGGTGAGCACGATGTTCAACCACTTCATCGACGTGGATGGTGACAAGTTGCTCTATGTCCCCATGATTGATGCACGTCGCATGGAGGTCTATACTGCTGCCTACACGCCCGCGCTGAATGCCGTCCTGGAGCCTCAAGCGATGATTCTTGATGAGCATTCGTTTGAAACTCTGCTTGAGCAGGGCTATCAGCTGGTGCTCATGGGCAATGGCAGTGACAAGGCGCGCCAGGTGCTGTCATGCGACGGTGTGCGTTTCATCGAGGGCATCAAGCCTGTGGCGGTAGATATGCTGGTGCTTGCCGAGAAAGCCTATCGCGAGAAGAATTTCATTGATGTGGCTTACAGCACGCCGCTCTACTTGAAGGAATTCCAGGCGACAAAGCCCAAGAATGCACTCAACCTTTAGGTATCAGTACAAGTACTTACAACAAAAACAACAACAATATGCTGACATATAATTCACTATTGAGCAAACTGGTGATGCCCGAGTATGGCCGCAATGTGCAGCAGATGGTGGAGCACTGCCTCACGATTGAGGACCGTGAAGAGCGCAATCGTTGCGCTTACACCATCGTACAGAACATGGCAAACATGTTCCCCCAGTTGCGCGCCGAGACCGATTATCAGCACAAACTGTGGGACCACTTGATGATTATGAGCGGTTTCCAACTTGACGTGGATTTCCCCTTCGACGACATCATCCGCGAGGAGAATCTGGACACCAAGCCCGATCCTATCCGCTATGAGCTGGAACCAATCATCTATCGCCACTATGGCAAGAATATCGAGCGCATGATTGCCCGTGCTGCCGAGTATCCTGAAGGCGAGGAACGTGATGCCCTGGTAATGCTGCTTGCCAACCACATGAAGAAACTCATCTTCCAAATCAACAACGAGGATGTGGAGGATGCCAAAATCTTCAAGGACCTGGAACGCTACAGCCATGGCGCCATCCGTCTCGACCCGGCAACCCATCGTCTGCATGAATACCAGATTGTGAAACCCGCACAACCCACGGGTAAAAAGAAGAAAAAGAAATAAGGCTTTAGTCTAAGTTCTGACAACAGAAAACTAAAAATGATCAAGCGCGAAGAACTCATAGCTATAGGGCACTACAACAAGCCACACGGCGTTGCCGGAGAAATATCGGCAACTATCGATGTGGATTTGGAGGTCTTACAGCAGTTGTCCTGTCTAGTGAGCGACATGGACGGCATCTTCGTGCCATTCTACGTCAATTCGTGCCGCCCAAAATCCAGTGAGACGTTTCTGTTGACCATCGACGGCTTCAACAGCGAGAAGGAAGTCTCGCGACTGGTCAACCGTGACATCTTTGCGCTCAAGCGTGAATTTCAGCAGGAAACCGAGGATGCCGATGCCGACGGCTATCCACTGGACTTCTTCATCGGTTTTGACCTCCAGGACAGTGACGGCACTAGGATAGGAACCATCACCGAGGTCGATGAGCAGACCGAGAATGCGATTTTTATCATCTCTCGCGACGATGAGGAAATCATGGTACCAGCCAGCGATGACTTGATTGTGGAATTTGATTTGGACAAGAAACTCATGGTCATGGACCTGCCAAAAGGTCTGTTGGACCTGAACGGATAAAAACATATATAAGCGTATGCGACGACATTTATCATATATCATACTGACAGCGATGGCAATAGTCACCGTGTTTGCTCCCTTGCATCTGCAGGCAAAGGACAACTACGATATCTATGAGCTGTTGCTTGATGAAAATCTTGAAACGCCTGAAATCAAAAGCGAGAAGCAGGCCGACAAAGTACGGGATTTCCAGTATGACATGGCGATAGCATTCAAGAAGTCGAACTATGATGTGGAAATCATGCGTGATGACGAGGTGATTGTTATCACGATACCTGCCAGTCAGCTGTTTGACCCCAACGATACCGTTCTCACCAAGTTGGGCGAAACCCAACTGAAACCCTTCCTGCGCATGCTCACCAATCCCGGCTTCTACAAGATGCTGCTGGTCATGCACAGCGACAATACGGGTAGTCAGGAGTACACCCTCAATCTCACACGGCAACGCGTGAATGCCGTCTATGATTGGTTTGACGAGAACGGCAGTGTGGACTATGTGGTGCCCTACGCTCTGGGTGACACTTACCCGATTGTGGACAATAACTCGGTTGAGAACCGCAAGACAAACCGCCGCCTGGAGATTTATCTGGTTCCCGAGCAGACCATGTTGCAGCAGGCCAAGAAAGGTCGCATCAACATGAGTCAGAAAGCAAAGTAAATAACAATTACATAATTTATATATATAGCACATTTATTACAATGGCAAAAGAGCTTAAAGATTTAACAAAGAGAGCCGACAATTACTCTCAATGGTATAATGAACTGGTAGTGAAAGCCGACCTCGCTGAGCAGTCGGCAGTGCGCGGTTGTATGGTCATCAAGCCTTACGGCTACGCCATCTGGGAGAAAATGCAGCGCTCGCTCGATGATATGTTCAAGGCCACCGGCGTGCAGAACGCCTATTTCCCCTTGCTTATCCCCAAGTCGTTCCTGAGCCGTGAGGCCAGCCATGTGGAAGGCTTTGCCAAGGAGTGCGCCGTCGTCACCCATTACCGCCTGAAGAATGACCCTAATGGCAAGGGTGTCGTCGTTGACCCCGCCGCTCGTTTGGAGGAGGAACTCATTATCCGTCCCACCAGCGAGACCATCATCTGGAACACCTACCGCAACTGGATTAACAGCTATCGTGACCTGCCTCTGCTCATCAACCAGTGGGCCAACGTCTTCCGTTGGGAGATGCGTACCCGTATGTTCCTGCGCACCGCCGAGTTCCTGTGGCAAGAGGGACACACCGCCCATGCCACCAAGGAGGAAGCCGAGGCCAAGGCCATCGAGATGCTGAACGTGTATGCCGAGTTTGCCGAGAAATACATGGCAGTGCCTGTCATCAAGGGTATCAAGACTGCCAACGAGCGCTTTGCGGGCGCTCTCGAGACCTACACCATCGAGGCGATGATGCAGGACGGCAAGGCCCTGCAGTCGGGCACCAGCCACTTCCTGGGACAAAACTTCGCTAAGGCATTTGACGTGAAGTTCATCGACAAGGAGAACAAGCTGCAGGATGTATGGGCTACTTCGTGGGGCGTTTCCACGCGCCTGATGGGTGCCCTCATCATGACTCACAGCGACGACAATGGTCTTGTTCTGCCTCCGCATCTGGCCCCCATCCAGGTGGTCATCGTGCCCGTTTACAAGACCGACGACCAGCTCGACCAGATCAACAAGGTCGTGGAACCCATCGTTGCCAACCTGCGCGGCATGGGCATCTCGGTGAAGTATGACAATGCCGACAACAAGCGTCCCGGCTTCAAGTTTGCCGATTACGAGCTCAAGGGCGTGCCCGTGCGCCTCGTGCTGGGTGCCCGCGATATCGAGAACGGCACCGTCGAGGTGATGCGCCGCGATACTCTCGAGAAAGCCAACGAGCAGCTTGCAGGCATTGAGAACCGCGTTAAGGAACTGCTCGAGGAAATCCAGCAGAATATCTACACCAAGGCTTTGAACCAGCGTGAGCGCATGACCTATAAGGTAGACACTTGGGACGAGTTCAAGGAGCAGATCGAGAAGGGCGGCTTCATTCTTGCCCATTGGGACGGTACCACCGAGACCGAAGAAAAGATTAAGGAAGAGACCAAGGCGACAATCCGTTGCATCCCCCTGGATTCCGTTGAGGAAGAGGGCAAGTGCATCTACACTGGCAAGCCCAGCAAGCGCCGCGTCATCTTCGCCCGCAACTATTGATTTTTAGGCTTTAGATTTTGTTTTAGGCTTTAGGAAGCAGATACCTCCTAAAGCCTATTTCTTTTACACATATATAAACTAGGGACTAGGGACCAGAAACTAGAAACTAGGGACCAGAAACTAGACAAAAATAAAAAGCACTTCGTTTCACAACGAAGGTGCCCTAGGAAAAAATAGTATGAATAAAAGTTTGATTTAAGGTGATGCAAAATTAACCCAAATTTTTTAATCATACAACTATTTGTGGAATAATCTTTAGTAATAATATCGGTTGCACCATTTCTCTTGCATACTTTATGCCTCTTCAATCGACGTTGGCGCTGACTGTTGTTCAGGTCTTTACTTTTAGCTCGATGATTCATGCTGTGGGTAGATTATGAGAAGCAACTTGCAAATAATTCACTCTTTAACGAGCATTAATCAGATTGTCCATAACTTTTTTTATTAATTTAACACCACAAATCGGGAGAAAATGTTAATTTTGTCGTTTGATAGTTATAAACCTATTCTGTAATAATCAGTCTAACGGCAGAATCGATTTCTATTCTACGGTAATAATATGAGTAAACAACAAATAGGCTTTGTTAAGATTATGAAGATGGCGTTTGGCTTCTTCATGGTTTTGATATATCTTGGAATGGCTGCGCTCTTTGCATTCAATTTCTTTGATTGGAGCTCAGCCCCGGTTTGGACCGCAGTGCGCTGGTTCTTTGTTGCGGTGTTTGCCGCCTATGGCATCTTCCGTGGCTATAGGGAACTGACGGGTGAACATACCTACGGAATGCGCCGGTATGATGATCAGGAAGATGATGAGCGCTATGGCACCTATAATGACTTTATCAAGCAGAATGAAAACGATGATAAAAAGAATTAGCATACTCCCGATAGTTGCTGCACTTTTTGTGCTGATGCTCACATCCTGCGGCAACAAAATGCCCAAGAGCACCAGTACTCGCGGCATCGCCAGAATTATGTGTGACGAGTCGTTCCAGAGCGTACTCGAGCAGGAAATTGCTGTGTTTGAATACAAGTACCCCGAGGCAAGCATTATGCCCGAGTATATCAATGAGCATGATGCCCTCGATTCGCTGTTCCAGAACAAAGTGGACTTGATTATCATCTCCCATGACTTGACTCCCGAGCAGAAGAAGAGCCTGAAGAAGCTTGGCCGTGGTTACCGCACCAAGATGATTGCCGTGGATGCCATTGCTATCATCGTCAACAAGGCGAACGATATCGACGAATTGTCGATGGAAGACCTGCAAGACATTTTCAGTGGTAAGGTGAAACGCTGGGGAGAGGTGTATCCCACCAAACTCAAGAACGATTCCATCAAGGTGATGTTTGACGGCTCTGGAACTGGAGTGGTACACTACATGAAGGATAAATTCCTCAAGGGCGGTAAGTTTGGTCCCAATGTCTATGCGCGTGGTTCCAGCTCTGATGTCTTTGATGCTGTAGAAAAGTATAAAAATGTGATTGGATTCATTGGCGTGAGCTGGATTACAAGTGACCTCAAGTCGGCCGAGATTCCAATTGCTGATAAATATGAGGAACTCAAGACCAAGAACGAGGTGAGTCTTATCGACTTCACCGACCGCATCAAGGTGATGCCAGTTCGTGCTATGGATCAGATACAGGGCGTGAAACCCTATCAGGCATACATCAGCAGTGGCGAGTATCCTCTGGTGCGTACCATTTGGGCTATTGATGCATCCTACAATGGTATGCTCGACCATGGTTTCTTTACCTTCCTGACCGGCGTGATAGGGCAGAAGATAATCCTGCGAACGGGTATCCTCCCGGCAGCCGAGCCTGTCAGGACCGTAGAGGTAGTCCAATAAGTTGTTGCTGGTGAGTGACACGCCATTTAGCTGAAAACAGAAAACCGGCTACTGGAAACAAAGATTGGCACGGAATTTGCAAAACGAATAATCAAACAAAACGAACTAATAAATATTAACATTAAATTGTTACTACAATGAAACGGAAATTCTTTTTTGCATCCCTCTTCTTGATGGGAGCCTCCCTGGTAGCGAACGCACAGGGTTACAAAGACGGTATTGAGTACTACAAGGTTGACAAACTTGACAATGCCAAGGAGTTGCTGGAGCGTAACTTGAATTCAGCCAGCACCGACAAGGCCGAAGCCTTCTACTATCTGGGTCAGATTGCTCTGCACCAGGGTAAGGTTGCCGAGGCAGCCACAAACTTTGAGAAAGGTATCGCAGCCAACGCCATGAACCCCTACAACTATGTGGGTCAGGCAGCCATCGCACTCAAGAATGGTGGTGACGTTAAGGCTCTGCTTGAGAAGGCACGCAAGATGACCAAGAAAGACTCAAAACTGGAGATGGAAATTGCACGCGCTTTCTATGATGCAAATCCTGTAGCCTATGCCAAGGATATCGAGAAATGCATCAAGAATGCACGCAAGTGGAATCCCGATGATCCCGACAGCTATATCTTTGAGGCCGACACCAAGGCTGACAAGAAGGACTGGGGTAACGCAGCAGGTATCTATGAGTTGGCATTCGACAAGGATCCCAACAACATCGAGGCCTATGTGAAGTATGCTAACACTTACTTCAATGTGAATCCCGAAATGGCTATCGAGCGTCTCGAGGAGTTGCAGGCTAAGGTGCCCAACTCGGCCCTCGTTCAGCGTGAACTTGCCGAGAAGTACTATGCCGACAACCTTGGTGCCAAGGCTGCTGAGCAGTACGGTAAGTACATCAAGAATCCCAACCACTTCGCTCAGGATGAGGTGCGCTATGTACAGCTGCTCTTCTTCGGTGAGAAGTATCAGGAATCTCTTGACCTTGCCACCAGCCTGGTGAACAAGCTGAATCCCACCGATAGCAAGGTGTTCTACATGAAGCGTATGCAGTTGTACAACCTGGTGCAGCTCGAGAAGTGGGCTGAGGCCGTGGCAGCAGGACGTGCATTCTTCGACAATGTGGTTCCTCAGGGTTCCAACTACGAGGTGCGCGACTACACCGACTATGGTCAGGCACTGCAGAACGCTGGTCTTCCCGAGGAGGCTATCGCTGCCTATGAGAAGGCGATTGAGCTCAACCCCAACAATACTGACTTGATCCGCTTCATGGGTGACAGCTATGCCGATGCCGAGAACTTTGTGAAGGCTGCCGAGTACTATCAGCGTCTGGTTGACACTGGCAAAAACAAGTCGAATGACCTCTTCACGCTGTCGAACTACTATCTGGGCGTTGCCAGCACTCCGGGCATCGATGAGGCAACCAAGGCTGATGCTGTAGCTAAGTCACAGAAGTATATCGACGAGGTTGACAAGCTGGTTCCCGAAAATGTACAGATTGTTAACCAGAAGGCTAAGATTGCCAAGTTCCGTGAGGGAGACACCAACAATGGCGCTGCTGTGGCTGCCTACACTGAACTGCTCTCCATCCTGGATAAGAAGGACAATCCCGCCGACTATGCACGCTACTACAAGTATGCCTACAACTACCTCGCTGTATACTACTTCAGCAAGGGTGACAAGGCTACTGCAAAGGACTACTACCAGAAATGGCTTAAGTATGATCCTGATAATGAATCACTGCGCAAGTATGTCGATAGCTTGAAATAAGCAACTATTCCAATCGCAATAATTAGGGAAGACGGGTCTGCAAGGGCTCGTCTTCCTGTTTTTGGGTGGTTGCTGTATATGTTACTAGGTGTTAAGTTGATGGATAGCGTTGGTGCTCAGAAATTTTGGCTCTGATTTTTTTTAGAATAATGTGTAAATGGCAGTGAAAAAAGTATTACTTTTGTAGTTTGAAAAGATATTAAGTGTGGTATAAAATGAAAAGATTGTTTTTATTGTTTACGGCATTAGCAATGATGCTCTCTTCCAGTGTGTCTTCTGCTGCTCCCAGCGAGGATAGCGGGTATTATGAGGCCTTCATCGAAGTGAACAGTGACCTCAAGGACTATATGCTTGAGGCGGCTGGTGCCGTCATCACAGCAAAGTATGATGGATTCTATACGGTTCAAATCAGGAATGACGTATCAATTCAGACCATTAAGGCCATACAGGGCGTGGAACACGTTTCACGGGCATTGACGCTCTTGACCTGCAGCGACAGCGTCAGGTATTTCTCTCGTGTTGACAATGTGCACACTGGAGCAACCTTGCCCCAGGCTTATAATGGCCAGGGCGTCATTGTCGGCGTCATTGACTGCGGTTTCGACTTCAATCACATCAACCTGTGTGACGAGAACGGCAATTCCCGCGTGAAGGCGGTGTATATGCCGCTCGACAAAACGGGCTCCCAGCCTGTCGTCAATTATCGCCTGTTGCCTGGTAGCTGTTACGAGACTCCCACTCAAATCATGTCGCTGACTACCGATGACCGAAATACCACTCATGGCACGCAGACTGCTGGCATTGCAGCGGGTGCTTATCGTGACAACGGGTGGTATGGTATCGCGCCCGGTGCCGATCTTGTGCTCTGTGGCATGCCTGAGGGCGAACTGACCGACGTGCGCGTCGCCAACTGCCTCAGCTACATCAATGACTATGCCAAGCGCAAGGGCAAGCCCTGCGTCGTCAATATCAGTCTGGGTAGCAATGTGGGTGCCCACGATGGCTCTTCCTACCTGTGCCGTGTTTTCAAGCAGATGTCCGGCAATGGTCGCATATTTGTGGTCTCGGCAGGCAACGACGGCAACGATCCCGTGTGTGTCCACCGTAGAATCGAGAACAAGAATGACACTGTTGTTACCCTGTTGAGTGGTTATGGCGGTGGTCCGGAATATTCAGGCTATGTGAATGCATGGAGCAACAAGGACAAGCCATTTAATACTCGTTTTATCGTAGCCAACAGGTACACTGGCGCTATTCTTTACCGCTCGCGTCCCTTGGGCGCAACCCAGTCGGGTGTGTATGATATGTTCACGAGCAACGATGATGCCGATTTGGCTGAGTATTGCGTCGGTTCTGTTTCGGTGCAGGGTGTGATTGAGGGAAATGGTCGTCCAAGCTCTTTGTGTGAATTGAATATGAGGGCGCTTTCATCCCGCTATGTATTGGGACTCCAGTATTTTTCACCGATGACCACCGATTTGGTGATTTGGACTTCGCAATATGCCAATTTCAAGAATTATGGCTACTCATGGGCTGAAGCTGGCTCTCCTCACGGCTCCATCAGTGACCTGGCGACATGTGACAGCGTCATCTCGGTGGGCTCTTATAATTCGCGCCAGACGGTTCCTCTGCGTGACGGTACCATCTACTTCCGTCACTTCAGCACTCCTACCGAGATTTCCTATTATTCTTCATTTGGCCCTGACGAGAACGGTATCAACCGTCCCGACGTATGCGCCCCTGGCAGTGTCGTCATCTCATCGGCAAACCGTTTTGACACCGAGGCCCCCAACTTGGCTTTTTGGCAAACTCCGGTATTTGTCGACGGTGTGGAGTATCCTTATTGCCCTGACTTGGGCACGTCAATGTCTGCTCCCGTAGTGACTGGTGCGATAGCCTTGTGGTTGCAGGCTAACCCCAATCTGAGTACAGCCAATGTGCGTGAAGTGCTCAAATACTCCAGTTACAAGGATTCACCCGTTATCCATGGTGACCGTCAGCGCTGGGGTTTTGGTAAACTCGACATCTATGCTGGCATGCGTTATGTGCTCAGCACCGATGAGCTGAAGGGTGACGTGGACCATGACGGTGAAATCTCCATCAATGACATGAACATTGTCATCTCGATTATATTGGGTGGGAATTTTGATGATGCGACCATGCGACGTGCCGATGTGAACCATGATGGCGAAATCAGCGTGGGTGACGTCAATTCTATTCTCGATTTGATATTGCATTCCTAAGCATCTGGTGAGACTTAATAGCCTGATAATACTGGTAGCTTGCCTGCTCGTCTCGTCTGTGGGACGGGCAGATGGCGTATTGAGCGCCAGCTCCAAGATATATCGTTCACAGCTCCTGCAGTCATCCTCAAGGCGAATGCCGGCTGATATTGGTTCAGAGCAGTTCCAAGCCTTTATATCAGTTGATGACCCGTCGGTCATTAACCTGCTGCAGCAAAATGGTGTTAAAATCAATGGTATCTTTGGCACGATGGTAAGTGCTGCAGTGCCGGCTGTTATGCTTGATGAGGTTTCACGTCTGACTGGCGTGAAGGCGATTTCCCTGGCTCAGCCGCTGCATTTCTGCAACGACATGGCATCACAGTTGTCCCATGTCGATTGGGTGCATGAGGCCGTGGGTCAGGTGGTTCCCCTCAAGGGACGTGGCGTGATAGTCGGCGTCATCGACACTGGCATTGACTATAACCACATCAATTTTAAGGATGACAATGGGCAGAATCGTATCAAAGCGGTGTATCTCCCTTGTGATTATAGTGGTACTAGTCCCGTTATAGACGGCTTCACTTTGCCTGGCAGTTGCTTTGAAACGCCGTGGCAGATAGCGACACTCACAACCGATAACACGCTCTCCTCACACGGCACCCACACGACGGGAACTGCTGCCGGCAGCTATATGGGCAATGCCTGGTCGGGCATGGCGCCCGAGGCCGATATTGTGGCTTGTGGAATACCCAGTGATTCGCTCACCGATGTCAATGTTGTAAATTCTGTCAACTACATCTTTGACTATGCCCGCAGGGTGGGGAAGCCTTGCGTCATCAACATGAGCCTTGGTACCAATAGCGGACCGAATGATGGCACATCGTTCCAATGCCGAGCTTTTGAACGTCTTTCTGGACCAGGCCGCATCTGTGTGGTTTCAGCCGGCAATGATGGTGACACTCCCATCTGTTTCCACAGTTCAATCAGTGGACTCGCCGACACGGTGACCACATTGCTGCGCCGAGGCTCGAGTAGCCGGCATCAGGGCTATGTGAGCATGTGGAGTGACGGCCGTCAGGTGCACCGCTCACGGCTAATCATCATCAATCGCAATACAGGTGAACTGCTATATGCCTCTCCAGTGATGGGGATGTTGCCTGAGGATAGCGTGTACACATTGTCCAGTGATGACAATCCTGCTTTTGCCACTTTTTTTGAGGGTGAAATCCAGTTCGCCAATGCTCAGGAACCTCAGTTCTCAACGTCAGGCGATGAAATTGTTGGTTACAGGTACCATTCATACTGGATGTTCGATGCCAAGGCGTTGGAAACGGATTATCTGCTGGGTCTGCAGTATATGGCTGACGAGCACGTTGTTCTGGCTGGATGGTGTACCAAAAAGGCATACTTTTATACCTATGGGTTTGAAGGCATGACGGGGGGCTCCAATAGCGGCTCCATCAGTGACTTGGCCACTACCGACGCTGTTATATCCGTTGGGGCTTATTGCTCTCATGACACTTTTGAGAACTGGAATGAAGGTATAGTCTTGTACCCCAAATGCCATCCTGGAGAAATCGCATATTTTTCCTCATTCGGGCCTGATGAATGCGGTAAACTTCGTCCCGATGTCTGTGCACCGGGATTTGTGGTGCTGTCTTCAGCCAATCGATATGATGAGAAATCCAGTAGGGAGAATTGGCTCACTCCTGCTGTGGTTGACGGCGTGGAGTATCCTTATTATGCCAACATGGGTACCTCTATGTCGGCGCCTGTAGTGACCGGTTCTATTGCATTGATGCTCCAGGTCAACAAGACCTTGACGGCTGCCGATGTGCGGCAAGTGCTCCAGGCTACCTCTATGAGGGACGACTTTATTAACGATGCCAACGCGCCTCGATGGGGCTACGGGAAACTGGATGCCTGGGCTGCTGTGAATCATGTGGCCAGTCAAACGCTGTTGCCTGGTGACGTGAATGATGATGGCGAGGTTACTGTGGCTGACGTCATGCGCATTGTCGAGGTCATTCAGGCTGGTTCAACCAGATTTGATGCAGGCACGATGGTGCGGGCCGACGTGAATAAAGATTTGGAAATATCTTTATCTGATTTAAATGCTGTTATTAATCTGATAATCAATAAGTAAGATGATAGATTACATTAAGGGCGCTATTGCCGAACTCAATCCTGCTTATGCAGTGCTCGATAACCACGGCATCGGCTATATGTTGAATATATCACTCAACACCTATGACGCCCTCGTCAAGGTGGGGCAAGACATGGCGATGCTCTATGCCTATGAGGTGATTCGTGAGGATGCCCACACGCTGTTCGGTTTCGCCACCAAACGCGAGCGTGAGGCCTTTCTCCTGCTTATCTCGGTGTCTGGTGTGGGACCCAATATTGCGCGTATGGTCCTCTCGGCGATGACCGTTGAAGAATTTTCTCAAGCCATTACCGGCAACAATGTGGCATTGTTCAAGTCGGTGAAGGGTGTGGGTGGAAAAACAGCACAAAGAATAATAGTTGACCTCAAAGATAAAATAAAACCCACAGGTGATACGTTATTAATAGAAACAAATCATGCCGCCGGCGAAGTCTTTGACGAAGCACTCGCTGCTCTTGTCATGTTGGGTTTTTCTCAACAAGCATCGCAAAAGGCACTTAAATCGCTGTTTTCCAGCAATCCTGGACTGAGCGTTGAAGCTGCTATCAAGCAAGCGCTCAAGATGATGTGACAAGCAATAACGGACAAACCGGTGTGCAGAGATTATTGATTTAATGACTGTTCATGCTGAATAGAAAAAAAATATTTTTAATTATTATTGGCGTCCTCATTGGATTGTGGGCGGGTAATAGTTTATTGTTGGCGCAATATGTGACCAGCACATTGCCGCCGCCTCCACCGCCACCTGACACACGTCCGTCATTAAACCAGCCGAAGACACCTCCCATCGACTTGCACTTCGATGTCAAGCCCACCATACCTGTCAGTTATGACGATGTGAGTGACGTGGGAGAATATGCCGCCGACTTGAAAACACCTTCCAACATCAGCTCAGAGGTCGAGTACGACCCCGAGACTGGTTGCTTTGTGATTCATACACGTTTGGGGGACAGGGATATTGTCACCCCTTACATCATGTCGCCTGATGAGTTCAGTAACATGGATTTCAGGCGCTCAATGATGGAGTATTATCGACAGAAGAATGCCGAGAGCGCACAGGATAAGGAAAAAGACCCCTTCAACTTCATGGATATGCAATTTGGCTTGGGTGCTGCCGAGTCGGTCTTCGGTCCTGGTGGCGTTCAGTTGAAGACGACGGGTTCGATTGTCATCAAGATGGGCGTGAAGAGCAATTCTACCGACAACCCTGCTTTGTCGGTTTCCCAAAGACGAAAGACCTACTTTGACTTCGAACAGAAAATCCAAGCCAATATCAATGCTACCGTGGGTGATAAGATGCGTTTCAACATGACTTACAACACGGGTGCTACCTTTGACTTCGACAGCAAGAATCTGAAACTCGCCTACGAGGGCAAGGAGGACGAAATTATCAAGAGCATCGAGGCAGGTAACGTGAGCATGACTACGGGTTCGTCGTTGATTCGTGGTAGTGCCGCCTTGTTCGGTGTGAAAACCAAATTACAGTTCGGTAAACTGACGGCGACAGCGCTTGTTTCGCAGCAGAACAGCAAAACCCAGTCGGTGAGCACCAAGGGCGGTTCGCAAACCAACGAGTTCTATATCTCTGCCGACAAGTATGACCAGAACCGCAACTTCTTCCTCTCCCATTTCTTCCGTGACAATTATGACAACTGGTGCTCCATGCTCCCGCTGACCTCATCGGGCTTGCAAATTACTCGCATCGAGGTATGGGTTACCAATAAACGCAACAATTACAACGAGTCCCGCCACATCATGGCGTTTATGGATGTCGGTGAGGGTGATCCTCGTCACATCCTGAACAGTCACTGGAAAGGGACGGGTGCCGGTATGCCGTCAAACAATTCCAATAACCTGTTGAGTGAAATTAAGGAGGCTTATCCTGAAGCTCGATACATGAGCAAGGCTTCAACAGCGCTGTTGCCGTTAAAGGAATATGGTTTTGAAGGAGGTAAGGACTATGAGAAAATCGAGAGTGCTCGACTGCTTAAATCACCCGAAGATTATTCGCTGAATTCGTCCTTGGGTTACATTATGCTCAAGACGGCCTTGGCAAGCGATGAAATCCTTGCCGTAGCCTATGAGTACACCTATGGCGGAGAAACATATCAGGTGGGTGAGTTCTCGGGTAACGTAACCTCAACCGACCAGTCGATTTATGTCAAGATGTTGAAAGGTACCACTTCGTCTCCTACTTTTAATGAAGACCCCAACCCCATGTGGGACCTGGCGATGAAGAATGTTTATTCACTCAACGCTTTAGACATTCAGCAGAATAACTTTAAGCTCAATATCAAGTATCTGAGTGATACCACAGGTAATGAGCTCACTTATATCCCTGATGGCAAAATTAACGGTGTGCCCCTGTTGCAGGTCATGAACCTCGACCGCTTGGATGCCAACCAGCAGCCCAATATCGACGGTAAGTTTGACTTTTTGAAAGGCTATACCATTCAGCCGCAGACAGGTAAAATTATTTTCCCTGTTGCCGAACCTTTTGGCGAACACTTGCGTTCCAAATTCCAGGACGATGCCGTCGCCCAGAAATATATCTACACCGAGCTTTATGACTCGACCCTCACAGTCGCCCAGCAGTTCAGCGACAAGAACAAGTTTGTCCTCGCTGGTGAATACCAGTCAAGCTCGGGTAACGTGATTCCACTCGGTGCCACCAACGTGGCGCGTGGTTCGGTGCGTGTTACCGCTGGTACTACCGAACTGACCGAGGGCACTGACTATCAAGTGGACTACATCATGGGTACTGTGACCGTCACCAACCAGAGTATCATTGAATCCCGTACCCCTATCAACGTCAGTCTTGAGAACCAGGCCACATTCAGCATGCAGCGTAAGACACTGTTAGGTCTAGATCTTGTCTATGATTTTAACAAGAATTTCCATGTTGGTGCTACCGTTATGCACTATGGCGAGAAAGCCATTGGTGACAAGGTGGCTATCGGTAGTGAGTTGGTTAACAACACAATATGGGGCGTGAATATGGCCTACAACGGCAAGTTCATGTGGCTCACAAACCTGCTGAACAAGATTCCGACGGTCAATGCCGTTGCTCCTTCAACTATCAATTTCAAGGGCGAATTCGCTCAGTTGTTGCCGCATCAGGCCAAGCGAGGCTCTAATTCCGGTAGTTCATATATCGATGACTTTGAGTCGACTCAGTCTGGTAATGATATCCGCTCGCCTTTCTCTTGGTTCTTGGCTTCCTATCCATTCCCTGAGAATACATACACGAGTGAACTGGATTATGGTATGAATCGCGCGTTGCTCGCGTGGTATACGGTGGACCGTTTGTTCACTCAGCGCAATTCATCCTATGCTCCTAGCTACATCAAGAACGATTTGGAGGCTTTGTCCTATCCCTATGCCCGTGAAGTGGCGTTCAGCGAGGTGTTCCCGGGACGTGAGCTCAACTATGGTGAATCGAATGTAATCCAGACGCTCAATCTGTCGTTCTATCCTACTGAGCGTGGTCCCTACAACCTTGACACTATCAATGTGAATGAAGACGGTTCCTTGTCCTTACCCGAGACGCGTTGGGGTGGTATCATGCGAAAAATGGAGAATGGCTATACCAATTTTGAACAATCCAACATTGAATATATCCAGTTTTGGATGCTTGACCCGTTCATGGATCCCGAACTTGGAAACGAGGATGGTGGTTCGCTCTATTTGCAGTTGGGTGAGGTGAGCGAGGATATCCTCAAGGATGGTCTTAAGAGTTATGAGAACGGTTTGCCCATCAGAAATGACTCTACTAGTGTTACCAATACGGTGTGGGGTAGGGTGGCGTCACAGTCTTCGTTGACCTACGCCTTTGACAACTCCAATGGAGCCCGTATTCTCCAGGATGTGGGTCTTGACGGACTTCCGACAACTGACGCAAGCGGTATTGATGAGTTCAAGCACGAGACCTATAGAACATTCTTGGAAAGGTTGCGTAAAAAGCTGCCGCAATCCACTGTGGAAGCAATGCAGGACGATCCGTTCTCTCCCTTTAATGACCCGGCAAGTGACAACTATGCTTTCTACCGTAACAATTATTACGACACGCATCGTTATACTATCTTAGAGCGCTACAAGCACTACAATGGCACTGAGGGCAACTCGCTGTCACAGACCGATGTTGCTGATGGCCAATATCAGACATCACGCTCCACACCCGATGTTGAGGATATCAACCAGGATAACACCCTGAACGAGTATGAACGCTTCTTCCAGTATCGAATAGCGATTCATCCCGACTCATTGAAGCCGGGCATGAATTATATCACCGACAAGCAAGTGGCAAATGTTCACACCCGCAATGGTCAAGTCCAGACGGCTACATGGTACCAGTTTACCATACCTCTGAATGATTATCAGAAGAAAGTGGGTGCCATTCAGGACTTCACGACCATCCGTTTCATGCGTATGTTCATGACAGGTTTCAAGGCAACTACCCACTTGCGTTTTGCAACCCTGGAACTGGTGCGTGGCGAATGGCGCAATTACAAGTATAACCTGAACATGCGTGGAGAGCATCCTGCCGACGGTAGCATCAGCATCAACACGGTGAATATCGAGGAGAATGCGTCGCGTGAACCGGTGAACTATGTTCTGCCTCCAGGTGTTTCACGTATTATCGATAGCGGTCAATCCCAGATTACACAGCTCAATGAGCAGTCCATGCAGCTCACTGTCGACAACCTGACTGCTGGTGATGCCCGTGGTGTGTACCGTAATACTGATTTGGACCTGCGCAACTACAAGCGCTTGCAGATGTTCGTACACAACGAGGCCGCCATCGGTAACGAGACCAACCTGCGTAATGGTGACGTTTCGCTCTTTATGCGCATCGGTTCGGATGTGAAGAATAACTACTACGAGTATGAAATTCCCTTGACGGTTACATCGCCTGGTCGTTATAGTACTAACAGCACTGTCGATCGTGAAAAAGTGTGGCCATCCGAGAATATGCTCGATATTGATTTGGATGTGCTCGTCAATGCCAAGAAGCATCGTAATGCCGAAAAGATGGCTGGTGTCTCGGGTGTTGGCTATGCGATAAGGTATCAGGACGTAGACGATGACCACCCCAATAACAAAGTCTATGTAATGGGTAACCCCTCGCTGAGCAAGGTGCGTGTAATCCTCATCGGTGTGCGCAACAACTCACCTTCTACCAAGAATTGTGTCGTGTGGGTTGATGAATTGCGTGTAACCGACTTTGATTCCGAGGGTGGTTGGGCAGCCGAGGCCTTGATGGAGCTGAGCATGAGCGATATCGCCCAGTTGAAGATGGGCTTCCACAAGGAGACCGAGGGATTCGGCTCGGTGGACCAGGGCCTGACGATGCGTCGTAAGGACAACCTCGATCAGTACAGCATCACGGTTAATTCTGATTTAGGACGGTTTGTTCCTGAGAAGGTTAAACTCCAAGCGCCCATCTATTATTTTTACAGCAACGATAAGACGACGCCTAAATACAATCCTTTGGATCAAGACGTAAGGCTTAAAGAAGCTGTTGATATTTGTGAGACCAAGGCACAGAAAGACAGTATCATGAACTATGCTGTCACCCGCCATATTGATAAGAGCTTCTCTATTAATGGACTCAAGTTTGGCATCAAGTCGAAGAATCCCATGCCCTGGGATCCCGATAACTTCTCGTTCAGCTACGTCTCCAACAAGCGGCATCTCAGTGATCCCGAGAATGAATACGATAACACCAATTACTACAATGGCAGTATGGTGTATAGCTGGTCGCCCTATGTCAAGCCGTTCAAGCCGTTCTCTTATTTTATTAATGAGAAGAACAAGAGCATGAAGTTCTTCCGTGATTGGGGACTTAACTGGTTGCCCGAGAATATCTCGTTCCGTACCACCATCACGCGTAATTACACTGAGCAGCAGACACGCAACGAGACCGGTATTGACATCGACTTACCTGTTTCGGTCAGCAAGGACTTCCTGTGGGACCGCCAATTTGCGTTGTCATGGAAATTGACTAACTCCTTGAAGATGTCTTTCCAAAGCAATACCCAGGCTCACATTATGGAGCCTGTGGGACAGGTAAACAAGAAGCTTTTCCCTGATGCCTACCGCGACTGGAGAGACTCGGTAATGAGGTCAATCAAGGAATTGGGTACACCTTGGAAGTATGAACAGTCGTTTATTGTGAACTATGTTGCGCCGTTCTCTCAGATTCCTATTCTGAGCTGGATTTCAGCCAATGCGAAGTATGATTCAAAATACCGCTGGGATCGTGGTGCCATTATCGAATCGATTTCGTCGGGTAATATCATTAATAGCAACACGCAGTACTCCATAGATGGACGCTTGGCATTAGAACAGTTCTATGGCAAGGTGCCTTATCTCAAGAAGGTGGATGAACGCTTCTCCAGCAAGAATACAAAGCGAAACAAGCCGGCAAAGCGGGAGAAACCCAAGAAGTTTAACCGCACCATCAAGTTGAGTCCTGACTCGGCTATTGTCATCAACCACAAGTTGGGTGTCAAGAACGTGAAAGTGACGGCAACCACTACCGATGACAAGCCCTTCAAGATTGATTTTAAGGTCAAGGACAAGGACAATGTTGAAATTACGACTTTGGGTGAAGAAAATCTCAAGTTCACCGTTACCGAGGTACAGAAGGCTGAAACCAAGAACTTCTTCACCGAAGCCGCGCAATATACTTGCCGTCTGCTCATGAGCGTGCGCGATATTAAAGTTAATTATAAGGGCACCAAGATATTGTCGGTTCCTCAGTACATGCCTGAAATCGGTGACATCTTTGGCCAGTCTACCCATTATAATGTCATGGCTCCTGGTATGGACTTCGCCTTCGGCTTTGTTGACGATTCTTATATCGAGAAGGCTCTTGAACGCAATTGGCTCAAGGGTGACCGCACCCAAACCACGCCTGCAATCTATACGCTCAACCGGGAGTTAGACATCGAAGTTAAGATAGAACCTATTGCTGGACTTGTAATATCGCTCAAAGGTAACCACACCGACAACCGCACGAACCAGATTCAGTTCATGTATGAGAATCCAAGGGTTATTTATGGTGGTAGGTTCTCCAAGACCCATGTGGCTCTGGCATCTGCTCTCAAGACAGTGAAGTCTACCAATGATTACAAAAGCGCGACGTTCGATCAGTTCATCGCCAACATTCCTACTGTTACCGAAAGGATACAGCAGCGTTACCTGGGCACTACCTATCCTGATGCCTCATACACGCGGGCTAAAGGTATAGTTGGCAGTCCATATAGTATAGAAAACGGTGCTGTTAACCCGTCGAGCAGCGATGTTCTGATTCCGGCCTTCATGGCAGCCTACTCGGGAAAGAATGCCGCCAAGATTGACATGAACCCGTTCCCTGGTATCAAGGCTATTCTGCCCAACTGGAGGATTTCCTATGATGGACTCGGTCGCATCCCCTTCTTCAAGAAACTGTTCAAGTCATTCCAAATAAGCCATAATTACTCATGCACCTATATGGTGGATAACTTCACCTCCTTCAGTGACTGGGTAACCATTGGCAATGGGCTTGGTTTCACCCAAAATGTTGTGACCGAAGAAGTGATACCTTCATCGCCCTATAGTATCTCATCAGTGTCATTGCGCGAGGAGTTCTTACCCTTCTTTGGAATTACGGCGACTTTGAATAACGGCCTCACGCTCGATGCCAAGTACAATATCAAGCGCAACATGTCGCTTATGTCATCGGCAGGACAGCTCACGGAGGTGGGCTCCAATGAGTTATCGATTACCGCCAACTATAAGATTGCCAATTTCAATCAGGTGCTCAGGCTCAAGACCAAGCAGCAGAACGTGAACAATGACCTCCAGCTCACCTTTGGCGTGAAGCTGCTGAGCAATACGTCGCTGATTCGCAAGTGGAGAACTGTAGATCAAGATGGTGTGCGCTCTATTGTGGCCGACAAGCCTCAGCCCACCAGTGGCACTCGCACCCTGGGCATCAACTTCGCTGCCAATTACGTTATCAGCAAGCGCATCACTTTCGGTGCATTCTTTGACTATAATGCCAATACACCGCTTGTTTCGACGTCGTCCTATCCCACGACCAACAGCAATTATGGTATTCAGATCACGATGAATCTGGTTAAATAACATCATTCTAGCATGATACTCAGCTTGATTGTTTACACTGGTGCTGCTTTGGCTATGGCTTGGCTGGGCAATCATGTCAGCGCCAGGGAACAACGGTTGTTGTCACGGGGTGGGGTAGAACTGCCCTGGTGGTCATGGGAAATCATCGTGGGTGTGTCACTCTATGTTCTGGTTTCGGCCCTCCGCTGGCAGACCAGCTGGGACTATAACATGTACTACAGCTACTATGTGAGCATACAGTCGCTGGGTGAATATTCTCGTGAGAATTTCGAGCCCGGCTTTGCGCTCGTCACCCATGCGATGGCTAAGGCTGGAGTGCATTTCTCCATCTATTTCGCCTTTTGGGCTGCAATACAGATTATGCTGTTGACATATGCACTGCGGCACCGCAAGGTGTTGCTGCCGTGGATTGCATTGTGCATCTTCATGGGGCCTTATTTTATCTTTTGGATGGGGTTTGTCAGGCAGTCGGTAGTGGAGTGCCTCTTTGTGGTGATGGTCGAGTTGATTGTCCGGCGCAAGTTCTGGCTTTATCTGCTGTTGTCGTTGGTGGCAATATCGATACACAAGATGTGCGTCTTCTTCCTGCCGCTTTACTTGGTGCCATTGATTCCCGTGCGCCGCATGAAGCGCTGGGTGCCGTTTGTTCTGCTGGCGGTTTGTGTACTGTTGGGCACATTCCCCATTTGGGTCAAGTGGATTTTTGACACGCTTGGCAGCATTGCTGACGTGCTGGGTTACGGTCACTATTACCGCCTGTTCATGTCCAATGACTTGGAATATGCTTTCCGGCCCGTGATGGGACCCTCAAGGATGTTCCCCTTGCTCTCCTGTCTGGTCATGATGTGGTACTATCCTGCCATCAAGCGTATGTTCTCTGGGGACAGGTATTTGTCGGCCTTGTATCGTTTCACCCTGGTCTATATGGCCTATATCAACCTGTTTGCCAACACGACGCAATACCTCAGCCGTCCCGGTGAATTGATGAGGGCTTGTTTCCTCGTCATGATGGGATATACATTGTGCTACCTGTGGCGTGAGCGCAAGTGGCTTGTCTTTTCAGGAGTGGCGTTCTTGAATTTCTATTATGTCTATTACGAGATTCTCAAGGCATTCCTTAATCCGGCGAGCATCTATTCACCCGAACTTTATCACACCTTCCTCTTCTGACTGTGATAGGAGTGTGTTAAGCACAATAAAGACCATCTCAACTCTTGAGACGGTCTTTATTTTCTTCCTGGACTTGATGGAAAGTGTTACTGCTTCTTCTTGCCACCGTACCTGTTGTAGCTGATGTTCTCCTCCTTGAACTTGTTCTTGATTTTAGGCTCCTCATCGGGATAGCCGATGCGAACCACAGCCAGCGGAACGATGTTCTTCGGGCAGCCGAGCACCTTCGCAATCACCTCGACGCGGTCCATAGCGGGATAGGCAGCGGTCCACACGGCACCCAGTCCCAGGGCATGGGCGGCGAGCAGCAGGTTCTCGGTCGCTGCCGATGCGTCTTCAACCCAGAAGTCGGGCACTTTGGTTTTGCCGTCGGGCAAGACGTTCTTGTCGGTATTACCGCACACAGCAATCAGCAGCGGAGCGTTGGCGGGGCTCGGACCTGACAATGCTTTCATGATAGCTTTGTCAGTAATGACAATAAAGTGCCACGGTTGCAGGTTCACTGCTGTGGGCGCTGCCATGGCAGCCTTGAGCATGATGTCGATTTTCTCCTGTTCAACGGGCTGCTCCTTGAAATGGCGGATGCTGGAGCGCGTCATGATGTTCTCGATGGCGGCCTGATTATCGGCGTTGCCTGCGCTGGAGCCTTGGTTTTCACCATTTGGGGCGTTACATGAACCCAGCGACAGCAGGACTACAGCAAATGCAAAAAGCGATTTTTTCATTTTGTAATTGATTGAAAGAGTGAATAAAAAGTTTGTCTTGGATTGCAAAATTACTGTTTTTTTCATTGAAGTCAAAAAAATGGCGCGATTTTTGCAGTTATGAATTATTGCGACAAGAGGTCTGTATGTCTAATTTATTATGTATCTTTGCACCCGCTAAAAAAGAGTATGAGTATTTGGCATAACATATTTTGTGTGATTACCGCCCCTAAATACGGGTGGGAACTCATTAACGAGTCAAACATTCCTGTGGGTAAAGTGATGAAGAGTGTCTATGTCCCACTGCTTGTGGTGCTGGCTCTATCTTGCTTTGTGCCAATGATTTATGACCGCACCATCTCGTTCGGCTATTCATTGCTGAATGGGATTGTGATGGTTTCGTCCTTTTTTGTCGCCTATTTTATCATTGTGTATCTACTTGGTGGCTTTTACCCCGAGTTGGTCAAGTCCGAATGGGGAACTGCACGCATGAACGATTTCATTCTCTATAATCTTATCTTCATGGTGCTGTTGCTCATCTTGAGAAACCTGTTGCCTGACGATTTCACGCCAGTCCTGTTCCTGATGACATATTTGCCGTGGATGGTCTATCGTGGCACCGATAATCTGTATGTCAGGAAAGATAAGGTTCCCAAGTTTGTCTTGATCTCATCGTTCTTGCTGTTGGGTTTACCTTTACTGTTGAAGACCATCATGGAACACCTGTTTATTATCAAGTAATTTTCCCTTCCTATGGCAGCTAACAACAATCACAATACAATCAATATCAAGAACCGCAAGGCGACGTTCGACTATGAGATTATCGAGACGTTCACTACGGGCATTGTGCTCACGGGCACCGAAATCAAGTCCATCCGTCAGGGCAAGTGCGGCCTGACCGATACCTATTGTATGGTCATCAATGGTGAGATTTGGGTCAAGAACATGTACATTGCCGAGTACAGTTACGGTTCCTATAACAACCACACTACCCATCGCGACCGCAAGTTGCTGCTCAACCGCAAGGAAATACGCCGCATCGCCCGCGACACCCAGCAGCCCGGTATCGCCATCGTCCCTCTGCGCCTCTTCATCAACGAGCGTGGCCTTGCCAAGCTGGTCATCGCAACAGCACGAGGCAAGCGTCAGTACGACAAGCGCCAGTCCATCAAGGAGCGCGAGGACAAGCGCACCATCGACCGCATGTTCAAACACTAACCTCATCCATACCATATCTATTAGGTTCTGATCATAGAATTCAATAGTAATTATATAGGATGGTTCGCTTAAATTTCAGTAAGCGAACCATCCTTTTCCACAACAATACTTTCATTGATGTTATCGTAGGTATCTAACTCTATTATTAAGTTGTTTGGAAAAACTTACTGTTGGTAATGTTATTAAAGATAGGGATATCATAAGTATCATAATAACAGCCAGTTGCCCTGCTATTATTAAAAAAAACAATTTGATATGATAGAAAAAGCTGCGAACTATGCTCTATGTTGTTTGAATACGTTTAACTAATTTTTTATCATTTTTTTAATATGAATATTTTAAAAAGGATTTTAAATTATTTTGGCTTTTTCAAGCAAGAATCAGAAGAATTCATCGAGCAGGATATGATTGAATCAGAATCCGTTAGCGATGAAAGTGAATGTTGCGCAACTTATAATTCGCAACTGCCCATTCCTGAAATTACCCAATTCACTCTGAACCCTGCAAGCAATTCTGCAGCTCCACTTGTTTTTGATAGATTGCAAACAATCGACATACCAGAAGGATATGAGTGTATCCCGATGACTAAAAATGAGCGTAGAGGTTTATATGATGTGGTTTCATCAGGAATGGCGCTAGGCACTCAAGGTATGCTTATTCAAAACGGTTTGAATGGGTTGTATCAAGCAACGGCACCCGTATCACAGTTGATGCACTTGTCTTCGGGTGGAATTAGTTCAATGCAGATATCTGAAAGTGGAAGAATAGTAGCCCAAAGGGGATTTGTACAGGCAAGTGGAACTACTTTCAGTCCGATTATTGTTTTTCAAGTCCTCTCTATGGTAACTGGTCAATACTATATGAATGGAATAACAAAACAGTTGAATGCATTGAATGAAAAGATTGATACGATTATCAATAAGATTGAGGCTTCCTATCAAGGAAAACTTCAATCTGCAATATCATTTTTTCAAATCCTAGCAAAACAGAATTCATATAGCATCGATGATTTGATTTTGCTGAGAATGAGATTGATTGATATACAAGACATGTATTTCAATTATATCATTCAAATGAGAAAGGCAGCAGAAAAAGTTAAGCAGGAATGGCTCGGTGCAGAGAATTGGACGAATGCTGGTGAATTACTTAGTGCGCTTTCTATTCTTAGGAGAAGTGATTTTTTCTATCTAAATGATATGGCTCAAGGGATTAGTGTTGCATCTCAAATCGGAGAATTAATCTATGTGAAATTATTATCCAAGCTTGGAACTGACTCGTTGTCTCTGGATAAGCTGAATGATATATTATTATCGTTCAATGGCTATAACACTCAATCAGCAAACCGTATCCATCATGGCATACACCAAGAGCTAAAAGATTATTTTATCTCCACACTAGCTGGTTATGCTAATGATGCGGAATATAAATCCGACACCGCTCAAGAAAGATTTTTTGAGATAAAAAAACTGTTTATTGATAGTGAAGGCTGTTATTATTCCGAAACGCAACAGGAGATAACACAATTGCAGAAAGCTCTCTCTACACAGTTCAATAGGCCAGAAGAACTTTTATTTGATTGCTCACAACCTGGAGATGTGTATGTTTACCATAAAAGAATAGCATAGTACACTCAACAAATTGTGATTGATAAATAAAGAGAATAGTTAATAGTTGTGGCACATGGCCCACTATTAACTATTCTCTTTTAACTATTAACCGATGGTCTTTATCCCAGGAAGCCCAGGAGGACACCAGCGGCTACTGCCGAGCCAATCACGCCGGCCACATTGGGACCCATGGCGTGCATGAGCAGGTAGTTGCTGGGATCGGCCTTCAAGCCCTGGTCGTTGCTGATGCGTGCAGCCATAGGCACAGCCGATACACCGGCATTGCCAATCAGCGGGTTCAACCTCTTGCTCTTGGGCAGGATAAGGTTGAACAGTTTCACGAACAGCACACCCGAGCAGGTAGCGATGACAAAGGCGCAGAAACCAAGGAAGAAGATAAAGATGGTCTCCTTGGTCAGGAACTGCGATGCCTGGGTCGATGCACCCACGGTCATACCCAACAGAATGGTCACGATGTCGGTCATCGCGTTGCTGGCAGTGTGGGCCAGGCGCTTGGTCACGCCACTCTCACGCAGCAGGTTGCCGAAGAACAGCATACCCAGCAGAGGAATTGCCGAGGGAACGACAAAGCAGGTGAGCAACAGACCGAAAATGGGGAAGATAATCTTCTCCAGCTGGCTGACCTTGCGGGCGGGTTTCATGCGCATCTTGCGCTCTTTCTCGGTCGTCAACAGGCGCATGATGGGTGGCTGGATTACCGGCACGAGCGCCATGTAACTATAGGCACTCACGGCAATCGCACCCATCAGGTTAGGTGCCAGTTTAGACGACAGGAAGATGGCGGTGGGACCGTCGGCGCCGCCAATGATGGCGATGGCACCGGCCTGGTCAGGCATGAAGCCCAGGAACAGGGCAATCATGTAGGCACCGAAGATACCGAACTGCGCTGCTGCACCCACAAGCATCAGCTTGGGATTGGCAAGCAGCGCGCTGAAGTCGGTCATCGCACCGATGCCCAGGAAGATGAGGGGCGGATACCAGCCGTTGCGCACACCTTGGTATAGGATGTTGAGCACTGAACCGTCCTCATAGATGCCGATCTCGTTGCCGGGCTGGAAAGGTATGTTACCAATCAGGATACCGAAGCCGATGGGCACGAGCAGCATAGGCTCAAAATCATGCTTAATGGCGAGATAGATGAAGAACAAACCCACCAGAATCATGATCAGGTTAGTCCAATCAAAGTTGTAGAATCCGGTAAAATGCCAGAAGTCTAACAGCTTGGTAAACAGGAAATTGTCAAGCAGTATCATAGCTTTTTAGTTTTCAGTTGTCAGTTTTCAGTTGTCAGTTTTCAACTTAATGCGGATGCCGCTGAAAGCTTAAAACTAAAAACTGAAGACTTTAATTAGCCAATTACCATGATTGTGTTACCCTCGAGTACCGAATCCTCCTTCGATACCTCGATGCTCTTGACTGTACCGTCAACGCCAGCGTGAATCTCGTTGCCCATCTTCATGGCTTCGAGGATGCACACTACGTCATCGGCCTTCACCTGTTGACCCACCTTGACAAAGATGTCCTTGATGACACCGGGAAGCGGCGACTCAATGACATGACCACCACCGGCAGCGGGAGCAGCCTTGCGGGCAGCGGGCTTGGGAGCGGCAGCGGGAGCATCGCTCACAGCGACGCGCTTAACGGCGGGAGCGGCCTTGGGCTGCTCGGGCAGCTCGACGTCATAGGGCACACCGTTCAACTGGATGTGGGCGATATTGCCCTCAATGTTATCGACAGCAACAGTGTACTCGTTGCCATTGATCTTATATTTATATTCCTTCATTTTGTTTTAAGTTTTTGTTCTCGGTTTTCAGTCCTCGGTTGAATGCGGATGCCGCTGGAAACTGGTAACTGAAAACCTGCAACTGAATTGGTGATTATTTCTTGATAACGGGTAATTCGCGCATCAGGTTGGTCTTGCCAGCCCAGGCTGAGCCGTCACGGGGAGTGAGTGTCAGCACACCGCTCTCCTGGTCGTGGGCATTCAAGTGCTGATACAAGGCAAAACAGATGGCTGCCATCTTCTCGCCGTCAAGGTCGCCACCAGCGGGAACCGAGGCGGCTTGGGCGGTAGCGGGAGCAGCGGCTTGCTCTGTTTGCTTGTTCTCGGTCAGGTTGCGGCTGGCAAACTTACCGAACAGCTTGAAGCAGATGTAGAGCAGTGCCAAGGCACTGAACACAACAGACATCGCGAGCAGTGCAATCCAGTAGCCATGAGGGTCCTTCTCATGGAAGGCCTCGATGTTCTCGTTCACCTCGCGGATGTTGTAGTTGCCCTTGGTGACGGCAGTCTCGATGTTCTTGCCGTCCTTGACAATCCATTCGGTCTTGCCGTCGCCCAATATGCTGGGCAAACTGCCTTCAGCCTTGATGGCATAAGTCTCGCCTGGTTTAAGCGAAGCGGGAATCGTCACGTCATCAACCAGGTCACCATTCACGTCATAGAGGGCGATGTAATTGTCCTTGCCCAGAGTGAAGGTGAAAGGCATGTGGAAGGTGCCCGACTTGGGATCACCATCAGCTTCCATGACAAAGTGGGTGCGGGGCGCGATTTTGGTGTTGCGCTCGTCACCACGGGGAATCTCGTAGATGTCATTAGGCTGGGCCTCACAGAGCTCGACAAGAATCTGTTTGGGCTTTTTCTTGTTGCCCTTGTTCTTGTCAAAGACGTTCTGGATATCCTGACGGCTCAGCGTAGTGATGAACATCTGCTCGACGGCAGTGGAGCTGTAGGACGAGTTATAGAACTCGACCCAGCCGTTGCCGCCCGTGCTATCCTGCTGCACCATTACCTCGTTGATGCGCACGTTCTTACGGCCTTGGGCCAGCGTGGGCAATGCGAGGATGGCACACAGCAGCAATAATGTCAATGCTTTTTTACTCATAACAAATTTGAGTTTCCAGTTTCTTAGTTTTCAGTTGTCAGTTTTGGGTTGGATATAGCAACTCTAAACTTTAAACATTAAACTTTAAACTAATTTACAGGGGGATATTACCGTGCTTCTTGGCAGGGTTGGTCAACTTCTTGGTGCGCAAAACCTCCAGAGCGCGGATTACGCGGAAGCGGGTGTTCCTCGGCTCAATCACGTCATCGATGTAGCCATAGCGGGCTGCATTGTAAGGCGTGCAGAAGAGGTTGTTGTACTCGTCTTCCTTCTCCTGGATGAACTTCTTGCCAGCCTCGAGCAGTTCCTTGGCTTTGGCTTCGTCGCCGGCAGCCTTGGCCTCCTCGGCCTGGGTCTTGAAGTTCTTGCTGTCCTTGGCATACAGAATCTCGGCAGCACCGGCAGCACCCATCACAGCGATTTCGGCGCTGGGCCATGCATAGTTCAAGTCACCACGCAGCTGCTTGCAGCTCATCACGATGTGTGAACCACCATAGCTCTTGCGCAGGGTAACGGTCACCTTGGGCACGGTAGCCTCGCCGTAGGCATAGAGCAACTTGGCACCGTTCATGATGACGGCATTGTACTCTTGGCCGGTACCTGGCAGGAAGCCGGGAACGTCAACGAGGGTTACCAGAGGAATGTTGAAGGCATCGCAGAAGCGGACGAAGCGGCCGCCCTTCTTCGAGGCGTTCACGTCGAGCACACCTGCCATGCAGTTGGGCTGGTTGGCGACAACGCCGACAGCCTGGCCGTTGAAGCGTGCAAAGCCCACGATGATGTTCTTGGCGAAGTCCTTGTGAACCTCGAGGAACTCACCATTGTCGACGATGGCGCTGATGACCTGATACATGTCGTAGGGGTCGTTGGCGCTCTCGGGGATGATGTTGTTCAGGGCATCCTCCACGCGGTCGATGGGGTCGGTGCACTCCACACGGGGAGTCTCTTCCATATTGTTGCTGGGCATGTAGCTCAACAGCTGACGGATGATGGCGATAGCCTCTTCCTCGGTCTCGGCGGCAAAGTGAGCCACACCACTCTTGCTGGCGTGTACGCCTGCGCCACCCAGCTGCTCCTGAGTCACGTTCTCGCCAGTCACGGTCTTAACGACCTTGGGACCGGTCAGGAACATGAAGGAGATACCCTTGGCCATGATGATGAAGTCAGTCAGGGCAGGGGAGTAAACGGCACCACCGGCACAGGGACCCAGAATGGCGCTGATTTGAGGAATCACACCCGAAGCATTGATGTTGCGCTGGAAAATCTCGGCATAACCAGCCAAGGCGTTAACGCTCTCCTGGATGCGGGCACCGCCCGAGTCATTCAGACCAACCACGGGAGCACCCTGCTTCATAGCGAGGTCCATCACCTTACACATCTTCAGTGCCATGGTCTCACCCAGTGAACCGCCAATGACGGTAGCATCCTGAGCAAAGACATAAACCAGACGACCGCCAACGGTACCGAAACCGGTTACAACGCCGTCGCCGTCGTAGGTCTTCTTTTCCATGCCGAAGTTGGTGCAGCGGTGCTGAACAAACATGTCCAGTTCCTCAAAGCTGCCCTCGTCAAGGAGCATATTGATGCGCTCACGGGCAGTGAATTTGCCCTTCTCGTGCTGCTTGGCAATAGCCTTCTCGCCACCGCCCAAGCGTGCTTTCTCGCGACGCTCGATCAGCTCTTGAATCTTATCAAGTTGTTTTCCCATTTTTAAATTTTCGATTTTGTAGTCGGTATAAAATCGCTAAAAGCTAACTGCTAAAAGCTAATTACTCAGGCTTCTCGCAAAGCTCTAACAGTGCGCCACAGGTGGTCTTGGGATGCAGGAAGGCAATGTTCAGGCCTTCGGCACCCTTGCGGGGCTGTGCGTCAACAACGCGGCCACCCTTCTCCTGTACTTCGTTCAAGGCGTTCTGTACACCGTCTTCAACGGCAAATGCAACGTGCTGGATACCGCCACGGCCACCGTTCTTCTCGATGAACTTGGCGATAGCGCTCTCGGGGGCGGTAGCCTCGAGGAGCTCAATCTTGGTCTGGCCTACCTGGAAAAAGGCGGTCCTTACCTTTTGGTCAGCAACTTCTTCAATGGCAAAGCACTTGAAGCCCAGCATGTTCTCGTAGAAAGGAATGGCCTCCTCAAGCGAGGTAACAGCGATTCCCACGTGTTCGATGTGCGAAATGTTCATAACTTTCTGATTTTTAAACAATTATTTAATAGAATTAAATGGATTTTCAAAATATCGCACAAAATTACAAAAAATATATTTTATATAATGTGGCAAAGTGCTGAAAACAATGTGTATCTTTGCTGAAAATAACATTTTTTTAACATTGAAATCTCATGCTTGCTGCTTTCATCATTCTGAGCGTCGTTGCGCTAATCTTGGTTGTCATGGCGGTCCTGATTTTAATCGGTAAGGGCGACTCTCTCATTGCGGGCTATAATATGGCGTCGCGCGAGGCCCAAGATGCCTATGACAGGCGGCGGTTGCGCATCGTCATCGGTGTGCTGCTCTTGTTTGTTGCCTTGTCGTTGCCGGCCTTTGGCATTCTATTGGCGCTAGGTTTCAGGGAATTGGTGTTGGCGGCTTTCCCGGCGACTGCATTCGTTCTAGTTGCTGCCACTTTCACGACCGCTCATTGCTGGGCCAAAAAGAAGGAGAAAAAACAGCCTCCACACCGAAAATAGTAGTAAATTTGTGCGCGTTTAAGCATATATTACATTGAGTTATGGCAAAACACAGATTACATTATATCCCCAAGGGGAAACCTACTGAATTTGACCTCCGTATCATGGAGCTAGAGCGCAAGGGTGCCATCGTTCCCTCGCGTGACCTCATCAAGACGCCCGAACAGATTGAGGGCATCCGTCGCGCAGGCGTTGTCAATACTGGCGTTCTCGATACCGTCGAGCGTGAAATCCATGCTGGAATGACTACACTCGAAATTGACAGGATTTGTCGCGAGTACTGCGCTGACCATGGGGCTATACCAGCATGCCTGGGTTATGGGGGCTTCCCCATGAGCGTCTGCACGAGCATTAACGAGGTCGTCTGTCACGGTATCCCCAAGAAGAAGGATGTGCTCAAGGAGGGCGACATCATCAATGTGGATTTCACGACCATCCTTGACGGTTATTTTGCCGACGCCTCGCGCATGTTCATCATCGGCGAGACGACGCCCGACAAGGAACGCCTTGTCAAGGTCACCCGCGAGTGCCTTGAGGTGGGTATCAAAGCGGCACGTCCATGGTGTGACGTGAACGATATCGGGCGCGCCATCGAGCCTTTTGCCCACCAGCACGGCTATGGCGTGGTCAGGGACCTCACGGGGCATGGCGTGGGATGTAAGTTCCACGAGGACCCCGAGGTGTGCCATTTCGCTCAACGTAAGAAAGGCATGATTCTTGTTCCCGGCATGGTTTTCACTATCGAACCGATGATTAACATGGGTACATGGAAGGTGTTTATCGACGCTGACGACCCCTTCGGGTGGGAGGTCATCACGGGCGACTTGAAACCTAGTGCTCAATGGGAGCATACCTTTGTCATGACCGAGGACGGTCCCGAAATCCTCACCTACTGATAGATAATTTGCAATTATCTGGTAATTAATTGCATTATTTCTTTGCGGAATTAAACAAAATGTTTAATTTTGTAACGATACTTGTTTTATTAACTAAAAAACTATTGTCCTTATGAAAAAAGAGAATGATGAAAACACGATTTATGATCCGATACCTATTGAGGTTGCCGAGAATTTAGCCCTACTCAGGGAAGACTTGGACCAGAAAGTACCGTTCAAGGAATTGGACCGTAATCTGCTGATTGCCACTTGGAACATACGAGGTTTTGGCAATTTCACAAGAAAGTGGATGAGCGATGAGAAGGACTCTCCGCGACGTGACTTGCACTCCATCTTCTGCATTGCTGAAATTTTGAGCCGCTTTGATGTGATTGCCGTTCAGGAGGTGAAAGGCAACTTGAGGGCACTGCGTGATACCCTCAAACTGTTGGGCGACAATTGGTCGATGATTTTGACCGATACTAACGGCAGCAAATCGGGCAACGATGAGCGTATGGCCTACCTGTTTGATACGCGCAGGGTGCAGTTGTCGGGACTCGCCGGTGAAATCGTTATTCCCAACGAGTGGGTCAACGACCCCGAGAAGGTCATTCGTGAACAGTTTGTGCGTTCTCCCTATGCCGTCAGTTTCCGTTCCGGTGACAAGACGTTTATCCTGGTCACAGTACACATTATCTATGGCAAGAAATCCAAAGACCGCTTGAAAGAGATTCATGGCATTGCCCGCTGGCTTAACGATTGGGCGGGTGACATCAACGCCTATGACCAGAACCTCATTGTGCTGGGCGACTTCAACATTGATGCTCGTGGTGACCTGTTGGACGAGACGTTCTTGAGTGAGGGTTTGTATGTGCCCGAAGAACTGCAGGCTTTGTCCCGTTCTATCTTTGACGCTACCAAGTATTATGACCAGATTGCCTGGTTCAACACTGCAGATAAGAAGCGTCCTAAACTGTCGCTCGAATTTATGGGAGCAGGCAATTATGACTTTGTCCAGACCGCACTGAATAACCGTGGATTGAGCAAACAGAAGCTTTCCTTCATGATTTCAGACCACTATCCATTGTGGGCCAATTTCAGAATCTAGAGACATTTTAAAATTCTCAACAATTACTTTAAGTTAATTATGTTATTTGATTAATAATAAAGTGATTATAGTACAACTAGATGTATTATAATAACGGGAAGACGACATGCGTGTTTTCCCGTTATTCATTTTATGGTTCTGATTGTCAGTTCATGACAATGCGCAGGCGCGTGTGTGGTCGCAGCGACGCCATGTAGTTGTTAAGGACGTCCTCGGTGAGCGTGGAGTAGATGTGGTCAAAACCGCCGATGATGTCGATGCCCAGGGCGCGGTGCTGCAGTGCCCGCAACCAGTAGGCGTTGGTCTCAAGGGCGCTCTCGTGTTCCCGTTTCACACGTTCCTTGATTTTGCCGAACAAGTCCGAGCTTACACCTCTGTAGAAAAGGGCATTCACGGCATTTTCGGCATGCACGAGCATGCTATCGCGGTCGGCAGTGCTGGTCTCGAATTCATAGTTGATCATCCAGCGATTGTGGTAGATAGACAGGGTGCCGTCGGCTGCCACATCATAGGTGCCATGCTTCTCGTGGCGCAGATGAGTCATCAACGCAGTGCCCACCGATTCCCCCACGATGTCCATCATGAACTCGTCATCGTAGCTGTATTTCCTGTCACCCATGTAGCTCACATAGATGGATGACTTGGGGTTGCGCATGGGGACTTCAAAGAAGTTGTCCACCTCGCCTGTCGCCATGGCTGGACGATAACCGCTGCCGTAAGTCTCGCGCTCGCCGTTGTCGGGCAGCGAAGCCAGATATTTCCTGATGAGCGGCCTCACCTCGTCAACGGTGAATGCTCCCACCAGCGAGAATGTGAAGTCTCCGGCATTGGCGACACGCTGGCGGTAGAGTTCCAGAAGCCGCTCGCCGTCCAGGTTATCAACTTCCTCAGGCCTGATGCTCCTGTACATGGGGTTGCCCTGATAAATGGTGCTGCCGATGGAGTCGCTGTATATCATTTTCGGGTTATTGCTCGCTTGGGTCAAATGTGAGCGCAAGCGGGTCTTGAGACTCTCGAATGCTTCCTGGTCGATGCTCACATCGGTATAATAAAGGTAGCACAGTTGCAGCAGCGTCTCGAGGTCTGTGCTCTGGCATGCGCCGGTGAGTTGCTCGTTGGGGTCATTGAGGATAAAAGAGATTCTCAACTGGCGGCCGCTCATCATCTTGTTGAGCTCGTTGATGGTGTGGCCACCCAGGGCGCAATTTTCTATTACCTGGTCCATGAGCCGCACGTTCACATCGGCTGTGTCGCCATAAGCCCATTCACCCCCAAGGCTGAACGCATTGAACAGCACCTCATTGTTCTTGAACGATGTGGGTTTAAGCCTTACGGTTGCACCATTGCTCAAGGTCATCGTGGTGATGCCCGATTGTTGCTCATAGGTCTCATTGATAATGCTACCTCGCTTGGGCTCGTTGGATAGCAAATTGTCGCTAGCCATCAGGTCGATATAGGGTGATTGCGGAGTGTTGATGATGCGGTTGAAGTGGGCTATCACGTCGCGTGAGGTAGGGTAGCGGCTAGGGCCTTTCATCGTCTGTGGGCCTGAAATAAGGACGCTCACGTTGTCCTTTCCCGTGATGGAACGCAGGTAGTCATTTACCTCGTCGAGGGTAATGTGTTGAGCCTCGTCGATGTACAGTTGCATCTCGGCAGCAACGCCTGGTATATAGCCGCCATCCTCAAAGTGAGCGATGCATTCCTCGACAAAGAGGCGGCTCTCGTGTTTGCCTGCTTCTGATTGAATATCTTGACATACTGCAATTTCATTACGTTTGGCTCGTTCCAGTTCACCTGTTGTGAAACCATGTTGCATCGCACGCGCCACATGGGTAATGAGGGAGTCTAGTCCGTCAATCGCTCGTCCCTCTTTGACAATTGCGGCTATGGTGAGCGCCTTGCGGCTGCTGGCCACCAGGAATTGACGGTCTTCGGCAGCAGCGTAATCTATCGGTGAGGCTTGTGTGCGGGTCATCTCGTCGATGCGGGCATTCAGCATCAGTTCTATAAGTCTTAACAATTCGCTGTTGTGCAAGTGGGTCATTGTGTTGCGCAGCGGCCATGGTGCGGGCTCGTGTTCAAACATCAGGTACACCATGGTACCTGTGGCCTCGGGGTCGGTGTGAAGTGCGTAATTCACGCCGTTGTGGCCAGGCACTTGCTTGAGTTTGGCATCAGCATCGGGACTGTCGCACTTGGGAATTTGGCTCAGAATGCGCTTGATACGAAATTCCATGCTATCTATGTCAACGTCTCCCACGATGACCACCGCTTGCCGCTTTGGACAGTACCAGCGATGGTAGAAGGACAACAGTTTTCCACGGGTGACGTTGCGTATCACACTCATGTCGCCGATGGGAATTCGGTAGGCATAACGACTACCCGACAGCAGGATGGGCAGCGTGTTTTCATACAGTCGCATTGTCTGGTCGGCGCGCATGCGCCATTCCTCTTGAATCACGCCTCGTTCCTCCTCAATGGCGCGGTCGTCGAAGTTGAGTTCGCAGGACAGGTCCTTCAACATCATCAGTACGGTGTCGAGCAGGGCGGTGCGTTCGGTCGGGACGTTGGATATCTGGAAGCGTGTGTCGTCAAATCCAGTCGAGGCATTGATGTCGCGGCCATAGGAAACACCGTTATTCTGCAGGATATCAACCATCTTGATGCCTGGGAAATTGCGCGATCCCTGGAAGGCGATATGCTCGATGAAGTGTGCCAGGCCACGTTCGTCGTCTTCCTCGACCATCGAGCCGGTATTTTGTACCAGCCAGAACTCGGCGCGCCCCTTGGGTTGCTCATTGTGGCGGATGTAATAGGTCATGCCGTTCTCTAGCCGCCCGATTCTCAACTCAGGGTCAACGGGTAGCTCCTTGTCCTTGGCCCCAACAGCCATCATTGTCAAGGCGATGGTGGCCAGTAATAAGGCTTGTCTCATGTTTTTTTGAATTAACTGCACTGATGCTACATCAAAAACTTAGCGCCTTCGCGTCTTAGCGTGAAAAAAACGTATCAGCCGAACAGCGACTTTTTCTCGTCGTCGCAGATGACCGTGTCGCTGGTGACGATGCAGTCCAACGGGCGGTCGTGGGGCTCAACGGGCACCTCATCGACGAGCTGGAAGTCGCACACCACGCCGATGGTCGGGCAGGATGTGCTTCCCAACAGGCGGTCATAGAAGCCCTTGCCGCGGCCCAGACGGTTGCGTTGCGCATCGAGCGCTACAGCGGGCACGATAATGAGTTCGAGACAAGAGGCGTCAACGGCATCGCCCACAGGCTCACCGATGTGGAACTTGTTGTTGTCGTCCAGGCTTTGGGCACCGTGATAGGGCACAATCTCCAGGTCATCACCCTTGACGCGGGGCAGATAGATGTTTTTGCCGTCAGCAAGCCACTTGTTTACAGTCTCGTGGGTGGGCAGTTCGTCGGGCAGCGACCAGTAGCACAGGATGTGTTGTGCCTGTTGCCACACGGGCATCGCTTTGATTGTTTTAAACACCATTTCGGCCTCAACCTCCTTGACGGCTACTGGAGTCATCGACTTTAACTGCTTGATTTGTTGCCTTAATTCCTTTTTTGTCATTATTTATTGTCTTGTTTTAGTATTCGTGTTGTGACGGGCAAAGGTAGTGCAAAGTTTTCAGTTGACAAAAAGCGATATTGCACTTTGAAGGGCGTTTTTTGTAACTTGTTGATAGATGGACGACTACAACTGAGTCCATCTCGCAGATGGGGGTCGCGGGAATGTTAACGATGAGTTAAAGGCTAATTTCTGGCGATTTTTGCAAAAATACTGATTGCTGCAATGTCGATGCAAGAACAAAAAGCAATAACGTCAAAATAGAGTCCTACAAAACCTGGGTTTGGGGTGACTTCGACCCCGAGACCGGTATCATCAGTGTGCCTATTGGCCAGTATCTGATGTACAGCGAGGACGCCGACCTCGGTGTTCAGTTGCTGTGGGGCCACAGCATCCTTTATCAGGATGCCGATGGTTATTATATGTATGAGTACTTCCTCGACGACGTCGATGCAATTCAATTCAAGATTGATGGTGATAACCTCTATCTGCTCGGTTGTGAGGGTGATCCCAATGCTGGATTCCCCGACCTCTACAACGCCACAGGTATGATTGGTCACTTCAGCGATGGCTCCAACATGACCTGCTTGGAGTATGCTGATTCCAATGTGCCCTACGGCACCGTGCTGAACCTCGAGCCTGCCGTTCCCGCCAACCCCACTAAGTTGACGTGGCAGGATAGGGGATTCACCGACGGTACGACCGTTTTCGGCTTCGAGCTGCCCACTACCGATGTCGATGGCAGAGTCATCGAGCAGGAATTCATCAGCTACAGCATCTTTGTCGATGACGACCAAATCATCACCTTTGATGCCGAGTCCTATGGCAGCATCAATGAGGATATCACCGAGGTGCCTTACTCCTTGTGGTCCAACTACTGGGGTTTCACGCCACCCAGGTGACCTTCTACCGCACCAACCACAGCGATGACCCCATCTTTGAGCACCGTATCAGCATTCAGGTATATTACACCGTTGGCAACGATAAGAACGCAAGTGACATCGTCTACATCAATGCCGGTGACCTCCAACCCGCCATTCCAGCCAACCCCGAGGCCACCGCATGGTATGATTACGGCGAGTATGGCAACAACTATGGCAGCTTCTATTTCAATCTGCCGACGACCGACATCGATGGTAACTATATTGACCCGTACTACCTGAGCTACAGTATTTACACCGACGATGATCAGATTTACACCTTTAGGGCAAGTGACTTCCCCGACGAGTTGACCGAAGACGTGACCGAGATTCCCTCGTCAGTCTTCTACAACAGCTGGAATCTCTCTTCCTATGGTGCTTACCTCTATTACGATGAGGCACCGTTGTTCACCCATCAAGTGGGCATCCAGGTGTTCTACACCATCGGCCGTGAAAAGAATGCCAGCGACATCGTTTATCTTGAGGTTTATCCCAACCCCAGTAATGTTGATGAACTCAATGCAGGCAAGCAGGTAGCTGACGTGCGCTACTATAACATCGCTGGTCAGGAGATGGCACAGCCCAATGGCTTGACCATCCAGGTAACCACCTACACCGACGGCACCCGCTCTACCACCAAGGTTATCAAGTAAAAAATAGAAGGCTATAAGCTATAGATAGCCGTTAGTGTTTTAAAAGTTAATATTTCGTGCCCGAGGACTCAATTAGGAGCCCCCGGGCATTTCTCTCTCAAGAACCGTCCCTTTTTACCTTAATCTTGCCATCACGGGAAATCCAACAGTAAACTATTGATGTCCGGAGAAAGCTCCGTTAGGAGCGGCCAGGGCATAGGCAGGGGTGTAACGAGGCGAAGCCGAGTGAAACCCCTGCAATAGTAGACAGCACTGGTATTAGCCCCATCGGGGCGGCAGTAAGTTATTGACACACAATCTGTCACCCCTAACGGGGTTAATTGATGATTGGGATTTCCTTTTACAGGGGTTCCGCTGCGCTACACCCCTGCCTATACCCTGACCAGCCCTAACGGGCTTCAAGGTAAGCCCCCTGCACGCGAAAACGCCATAACGGCATTGATATTGAGACGCTAAGGGAACCTTGGCGTTTTTCCCCGGACAACAATGACAGTAAACACATTGAAAGATATCGCTGAAATCATCGGTTGCGAGGTGGGCGACTTTATTAAGGATGAGGGTGACGGTAGCACGACGGTGGTGTGTCCTCATTGCGGGAAACCGGTGACGGTGGAGTTGAAGTAAACGAAACGGGGTTTTGTGAGTCTAAAGGATAGAAAGGAGACGGAACGATGAAACTGAACACAAATAACACTACTAGCCGATTAATCTTGGCTCCCGTGGCTTTACTGGTCATGGCGCTGTTGTGGTTTCTGGTCAACTGGGAAGTTGGGCTGCTGTGTGCCGGAATGGTCGTTTACCTGTCTCCTGAACTGATGATGATCTTCTCGAAGCGGTGGAGGGTGCTGAAGGCCAAGGCCGAGCGCGAGGAGGAGGAACGCATTCGTCAACTCTATGAGGAACTGGACAGGAAATATAAGGGTGTTGAGCTGCCCGACGATTTATTAAGGGTACCAAAAGACCAATACGAAGACACTGGTTGTCCTGGCATCATGATGTAATAAACTATTCAAAAATAATTACAAGCAAGGTTCTCGACGAGGACCTTGTTAATTTTAGTCCTTTCTGCATTGAACCACACCCCATAACTTTGCCATAAAAAAAGAGAATTATGGCAAAGTCGAGGTTGACACCGGATTATATTGAGTGGGTGATGAGCCTGAATGCTAACCAGGCATTGAGGGAGATTCACAAGGTTAATGAGCAGACGAAGGAGTTTGAGCGTCAGCAGAACGCGGCACGCCAGGCGATGGTTAAGCTGGAGGCTGAAGGGAAGAAGGGCACGAGGGAGTGGCAGAACCTGAGCAAGTCTGTTAAAGAATACGGCGAACAGATCAAGGCGAACAACGAGAAATAGAAGCTGTTGGAGAGCCGACTGGATACAAGCCAAAAAACGGCGAATCAACTGAAAAAGCAGTTAAAGGAATTGCGTAATGAACTGAACAGCACATCAAAGGCTATTGATCCTAAACGGTACAAGGAATTGTCTCGTGAGATTGACGAAACCCAACGTGCATACATGCGAGCGACTGGTGCATCTAGAGGATTCCTTGGCACACTGATGTCTTTCTCGAAGATGAAGCATGTCATCCAGGGTTTCTTTATGGGGATTGGCAATCAGTTGCTGAGTGTGGTGCTGAACGGGTTCCGTGAGGGGGTTAATGTGATCATTGACTTTGAGAAGGCGAACAGCAAGTTGGCCGGGGTGCTGGGATTGACGAAGGCTGGTATTGCGGGCTTGACTGACGAGGCAAGAAGGTTGGGAGCGACGACGGCCTACACGGCGAGCGAGGTGACGGGGCTGCAGGTTGAGCTGGAATTTCAGATTTTTCAGTTGTTAAGTGGATTTTTTGTGGCGTTTTTGCTTGTGGATCAGGAATTTTGTTGTACCTTTGCAGTCGCGCTTTTCGGGAACGAGTCCGAAAAGGCTGTTTAACTAACTTATTATTAACAATTTAAATGAGCGAAGAATTAAAAAATTCTGATGAAGTGACCGAAGGTACTGTTATCTCGATCAACAAGCGCGAGGTAGTGGTTAACATCGGTGCTAAGTCGGACGGCATCATTCCCGTTAGCGAATTCCGTTACAACCCCGACCTCAAGGTTGGTGACACTGTTGAAGTGTATGTAGAGAACCGTGAGGACAAGAAGGGTCAGCTCGTGCTGTCGCACCGTAAGGCTCGTCAGGCCAAGAGCTGGGATCGCGTTAACGAAGCGCTTGAGAACAACGAGATCATCAAGGGTTACATCAAGTGCCGCACCAAGGGTGGTATGATTGTCGATGTATTTGGCATCGAGGCCTTCCTGCCCGGTTCGCAGATCGACGTACGCCCCATCCGCAACTATGATGACTACGTTGACAAGACCATGGAGTTCAAGATCGTGAAGATCAACCAGGACTTCCGCAATGTCGAGAAGGGTCAGGTACTCGAGGGTACCGTCAAGAACATCACCAACTACGGTGTGTTCATCGACCTGGGTGGCGTGGACGGTCTGATTCACATCACCGACCTGTCGTGGGGTCGTGTTAACAATCCCGCTGACATCGTTCAACCCGAGCAGAAGCTCAACGTGGTTATTCTCGACTTCAATGAGGAGAAGAACCGCATCGCTTTGGGTCTGAAGCAGCTCCAGCCGCATCCCTGGGATGCTCTGGATCCCGACCTCAAGGTGGGCGACCACATCAAGGGCAAGGTTGTCGTTATGTACGACTACGGTGCATTTGTTGAGGTGGCTCCCGGTGTTGAGGGCCTGATTCACGTGAGTGAGATGAGCTGGTCACAGCGTCTGCGTCCCGCCCAGGACTTCATGAAGGTGGGCGACGAGGTCGAGGCCGTTATCCTGGCTCTGGACCGCGAGGACCGCAAGATGTCGCTTGGTGTTAAGCAGCTCACCAACGATCCTTGGGACACCATCGGTGAGAAGTATCCCGTTGGCAGCAAGCACACCGCCAAGGTGCGCAACTTCACCAACTTCGGTATCTTCGTTGAGATGGAAGAGGGCGTTGAGGGTCTGATCCACATCAGTGACCTGTCCTGGACCAAGAAGATCAAACACCCGAGCGAGTTCACTAAGGTTGACGCTCCCATCGACGTTGTCGTTCTAGACATCGACAAGGAGAACCGTCGCTTGAGCCTTGGCCACAAGCAGCTCGAGGAGAATCCTTGGGAGACCTACGAGACCATCTTTACCCGTGGCAGCGTTCACGAGGGTACCATCAGCGAGCTCACCGAGCGTGGCGGCCAGATCCGTCTGGATCCCTACGGCGTTGAGGGCTTTGCTACCCCCAAGCACCTGACCAAGGAAGACGGTACCACCGCCAAGCAGGGTGAGACCCTGATGTTCAAGGTGATCGACTTCAACAAGGAGAGCAAGCACATCATCCTGTCTCACAGCCGCATCTTTGAGGATGAGCAGCGCAACGAGGCCCGCAAGGCCCGTCGTCAGGCTGCCGCCAACAAGCCCGCCGCCGAGGCTGCTCCCGCAGCTCCTCAGGTAGAGAGGACTACCCTGGGCGACGTGACTGGTCTGGCTGCCCTCAAGGCTAAGCTCGAGAAGGCAGAAGCTAAGGCTGAGCCCAAGGCCGAGAAGGTTGAAGAGCCCAAGGCTGAGGCCCCCGTTGAGGAGGCTCCTAAGGCCGATGAAACTCCCAAGACTGAGGAGTAATCACATCCTAATCGAAATCAACTGTATGCCGGCGTCCCCGCGAGAGGATGCCGGCATTGTTATTGCTGATTTTACTACTATTTTCACCGTTTTGCATAATTATTTGGTGAAATATTTCTGTAATTGAAAAAATAGGAGTAATTTTGGGGCTCGAAAGCCGAACATAAACAATCTACAACTAATAACTAATTATTTCTACAACGTGAAAATACTTTCTATTAACGACCTCAATAATTTGAGGAAGCGGGCGCAACAGGCATTAGCGCTGCGCGAGGAAAGTTCTGACATGACGTCAGAGCAGTGTTGTGGTCTTGCTACTGGAGCCGAGCATCTGCAAGTACTCTGCTGCGGCGGTACCGGTTGTAAGGCATCCTACAGCCACAAGATCGTAGATAACCTGAAAGCTATCATCGAGGAGAATGGCATTGCCGACAAGGTTGATGTCATCACCACGGGTTGCTTTGGTTTCTGCGAGAAAGGCCCCATCGTGAAGATTATGCCCGACAACACCTTCTACACCCAGGTGAAGCCCGAGGATGCTGCCGAAATCGTGAAGGAGCACATCATCGGCGGTCGTCGTGTTGAGCGTCTGCTCTATGTTGATCCCAAGACCAACAAGACTGTGAGCGACAGCAAGCACATGGACTTCTATCGCAAGCAGATGCGTATCGCTCTGCGTAACTGCGGTCTGATTGATCCCGAGAATATCGAGGAGTACATTGCCCGCGATGGTTACCAGGGTATCGCTAACGCGCTGCTCAACCAGACCCCCGAAGAGGTGATTGAAATCATCAAGGCATCGGGTCTGCGTGGTCGTGGTGGCGCTGGCTTCCCCACCGGTATGAAGTGGGGCTTTGCCCGTGGCTATGACGCTGATGAGAAGTATGTGGTCTGCAACGCTGACGAGGGTGACCCCGGTGCATTCATGGACCGCTCCATCATGGAGGGTGACCCCAACTCGGTAATCGAGGCTATGACCGTCTGCGGTTATTGCATCAACTCCCACAAGGGCCTTATCTACATCCGCGCTGAGTATCCTCTCGCTGTTAACCGCTTGAAGATTGCCATCCAACAGGCTCGTGAATACGGTCTGCTCGGTAAGAATATTCTGGGCACTGACTTTGACTTTGATATCGAGATCCGCTACGGTGCAGGCGCATTTGTCTGCGGTGAGGAGACCGCTCTGATCCACTCGATGGAAGGTAAGCGTGGTGAGCCCACCTTGAAGCCTCCCTTCCCCGCTGAGGCCGGTTATAACATGAAGCCCACCAACGTGAACAACGTCGAGACCCTCGCCAACGTGCCCATCATCTTGACCAAGGGCGCTGACTGGTTTGCCTCGATTGGTACCGAGAAGAGCAAGGGTACCAAGGTGTTCGCACTGGCAGGTAAGATTAATAATGTGGGCCTGATTGAGGTTCCCATGGGTACCACCCTGCGTGAGATTATTTACGACATCGGTGGTGGCGTGAAGAACGGTAAGGAGTTCAAGGCTGTGCAGACTGGTGGCCCCTCGGGTGGCTGCTTGACGCAGAAGCACCTCGACACTCCTATCGACTATGAGCATCTGGCCGCTTCGGGCTCAATGATGGGCTCTGGTGGTATGATTGTCATGGACGAGGACGACTGTATGGTCAGCGTGGCCAAGTTCTACCTCGAGTTCACCTGTGACGAGAGCTGTGGTAAGTGTACGCCCTGCCGTATCGGTAACAAGCGTATGCTGGAGATCCTTACCCGCATCACCGAGGGCAAGGGCACCATGGAAGACCTTGAGCGCCTGAAAGAGCTGGGCGAGATCATCAAGGACACCGCCCTGTGCGGTCTGGGTCAGACCTCTCCCAATCCTGTGTTATCGACCATCAACAACTTCTGGGACGAGTATGTGGAGCACGTGAAACAGCACACCTGCCGCGCTAAGCAGTGCAAGGCCCTTGTGACCTACAGCATTGAAGCCTCCAAGTGTAAGGGTTGCGGCGCC
>CADCFN010000005.1 GCA_902800715.1 uncultured Bacteroidales bacterium | reverse complement strand
CTGTGGTCATCGACGTTGCGCTGCTGGATGTCGTAGAGGAAACGGAACTGCTGGAGCGTTTCCTTCCAGAAGCGGATGATGTTGTACTCGGTCTCGCTGGTGGCGGTGGCCAGCAGGTCGGCGATGGCCTGGAGGATGGAGCCGACGGTTTCGGGCGAGATGCTTTCTTTCTCGGTCTCGACGCGGAATGCGGAGATCAATGAGGTCAATTGTTGGATGTCAATCATAATCAAAATAGCTTTGCGATTTTACTTCGCAAAGCTACTTTGATTGGGCGGTGTGGTAAAAGACAAGGATTGCAATTGAGAAAACCACATATACGAATAAACCGTATAAAATAGTTTTGTTTTTTTTGACTTTTAATTTTTTTTGTAATTTTGCACTTTAATGAACCATAGATTTACTAGATTATATTAACTTCAATAAACATAGATTACAATGAAAAAATCGTTTTTATTATTAGCTTCATTGCTATTAACCTTTTCTTTATTTGCTCTAGACACAAATAAGAATTATGGATTCAAAGAGCAATCTTCTCCAGATGGGTACCAACAGTATGTAGGTAAATCATTTATGGTTCGAGAAGCGTATGGTGATCTCGAGACATGGGATAAATCAGGTTTTAAACCAAAAGGAGATAACATTGGAACTATTTATACAATAACTAATGTTATCGTAAAAGATGTTCAATTAAATAAAGAGCCAAATAGAGAAGTCACAATTGAAGCGATTCAAAATGACACGAATAAGAAAATTAAGTTTAAAGGATATGAGGAAGTATCCCTAAAGTTTAATGCTTGGGGAGACGTCAAACGGTGGCCATTGATTGGATGGATGCCTATTGTTCTTGTTGATCCTTTTAATGAATTCAAATCAGCTAATGTAGGTCAAACGATATCTCATAATATGGTGAAAGACCAATATCAAATTACTGATGCCTATGTTGGTAAGTCAGATGATAGGAAAGCTGCTGCTGGAGTTGTTCGTTTAAAAGTTAAAAACTTACGAACTGGAGTAATTAAAGATGTTGAGAATTCATTGAAAGATGAAGCGCCATTCGCTGACGCTCTTGAGGGCAAATACAAAACCGCATTAATTAAGGTTGAAAAACCCGAAGATAGTGGTGAACGCTATAGTGATATTAAAACAATCCAAGACGCTAGCGTTGAAAAGTATTCATTTAGTGATGACATCATCGATATTGTGATAGTAGGAGATGAAAAGCAATTTAGTTATGAATTACAGAATGTATCTTCCTCTTCTATTAAAGTAATTTGGAATGAGGCTGCTTTTGTAGGATTAGATGGTAAAACATCAAAAATTATGCATGTTGGTACGAGATTCTCAGAAAGAGAGTCTGATCAACCTGCTACAACAATTATTAAAGGCGCCAAGATAGATGATGTTGCTACTCCAACCGCAAATGTTTATTACGATGAGGGTATCACAATTGGCTATTCAACAATAGGCAGTGGGTGGAAGACCCGATCAATGCTTCCCGATAAATATGAAGGGAAAGAAGCAGGAGAGATTCGATTAATGCTTCCAATCCAAGTTAAAGAAGTAGTTAATGAGTACACATTCGTCTTTAAGGTGTACTATTCCTATGACCATCCTGAGCTTCTTAGATTAACAGATTAATAATTGTCTAGAGCCTTTTTCCAATTCACATTATGAGATTTCTTTTATCAGTCACATTATGCTTGATTTGCATCTTCAGCAATGCTCAGATAGCTAACACACATATTCTCTTTATGGGAATACCATTAAATGGTACTGTAGAAGTATTCTCTCTTCGTTTAGAAGAAAAAGGGTTCACTAAAGTTGGAGAAAAAGAAGGATCAATCAATTATTATGGAAAATTTGCTAATGAACTAGTCAAATTGACCCTTGTTGCCTCACAAAGGACTAATACCGTTTGTAAAATAGTAATTGATTTTCCTGAAAAAGAAAGCTGGTCACAATTACGCAATGATTACCTAGAGAAAAAAACTTTATATAATAGAAAGTATCTGCTTACTGATGAATATGAATTTTTTTCTTCTCCATATGAAGAAGGAGACGGTTATGAAATGCGAGCAGTAGTAAGAGATAAATGTAAGTTTATAACTTTCTTTTCAACTGAAGGTGGACATATTTGGGTTGAAATTTGCGAAAAATGTTGTATTCGCGTAACATATGAAGACACAATAAACATTCATGTAGCAAATGAAGAATTACAATCCAATGCTTATGATGATATCTGAAAAAAAGGCTGGCCTCGGTCAGCCTTTTTTGTTGGCACGCCGAGCAAAATCACTCATAATGCCACAGAACTCTCGCCCGATATTCTCTTCAAGGAACTCCTTCAAGTTCATGACCGAGGCGTAATACTTGCGGGAGAACCAGCGGCGGCGCTGGCGTTTCTTGGCTCTGCCAAGATCGCCACTGTTACCACGGGGCGTCTCGCGGCCCGTGCCATAGTCCTGCCACAAGCCGTATTCGAGGAAGGACTGGGATAATCCTACCTCGAAGAAGCGACCGTCTGCCCGCAGCGGCAATGCCTTGGGCGATGCGAGCAGCGCCCCGGTGTCGATGACGCCAAGCAGCGTGATTTGCTCCTGCCAGATGCGAAGCATCGTGTCGTTGAAGGCGGTGACGAACTTCTGGCGCTCCTGCAGGGCCTGTTGTTCGGTAGGCTTATTCCCATTCATCGGCATTGTATCTCAGGTCGGTATAGACATCAACGGCTATCTGAAAATGCGAAGCATTCGAGAAACCGAGCGCAGTAAGTCGCACGAAGTGCGGTGCTGCAAACAGCGAGCGTTTCTCAACTATGCGCATCTGTCCATTCATCTTCATTATACCTCAGGTCAGTATAGACATCTACAGCTATCTGGAAGTAAGCACATGCGCATCCGCTGAAGAAGTATCGGTCAATCTCGTTGAACGATATCCTCGGGTCGAGGTAGATGCAGTGCTGCTCCAGCTTGGTTTTCTCCAGAATCAGCAGCGACATGTACTGGCGGAAGAGCTCGCGCAGGGTTTCCATGCAGCGTGTCCGTGCCGCCATGTCGTCAATCTTGTGGCGCTTTGTCAGGAACACGCCAACAATAGGGAAAACAAAAAAGCCAAATGGCTTCATTATTAACCACTTGGCGTTTGATTCCGTGCCCCTTGTGGGCTCTGATTCTTAACATAGCATGGTAGTAATTGACACTATAGCCACCTGGTTATCATGAATTTCTAATGTTAGAACTATGTCAACGGGTTTCATTAGGTGTCAATTTCGGTTGCCATATTTGCCAACCGCCTTTCGTGTATCAGTTTCAGTATCTTTTTCTTTCCGGAGTCAAGGAAATGCACATCTTATCTAATTATTCATGAAGAATGTTGCACAAGCATACAATGGTACGTTGAACATCCATTGCTGATCGCGGTAGTCGCTCATTGAGAATCGTAATCCTGTAAGTGACGGATTATTCTTGACATAAGTGCTCAACGATTTTGATCTTAGGTTTTCCTCTGCTTTTATTTCAATGGGCCAAATGTTGGACCTCTCTTGCAGAAGCATATCAATTTCAAGGGTATGGTTTTGGTTGCTATAGTAGCACATCGTCACATCGCGCATAGTTGCTATCTGGCTTACAACATAATTTTCGGTAATAGCACCTTTGCTGTCATAGAGTTCATTATCCCTAGTCAACAACTGTTCAGGAGGTATATTTCCCAATGCCCCCAACATGCCAACATCAAGCATATATAGCTTGAATGCAGACGGGGCTTCATGGAATTTCAGTGGCAGATTTGGCTTAGAGGCACGATTAACTCGAATGACTAACCCAGCATCTTGCAACCATTGGATAGCCAGTTCAAACTCACGTGCGCGTGCTCCCGATTTGATGGCTCCATAGATGAATTTTTTGTTCTCACGTGCAAGTTGAGATGGTATAGATTGCCACACCTGTGTGATACGCACCACTTCTTGTGGAGTGGCATGTTTAGACATGTCGCTTCGGTAAATGGCTAGAATATTGTTCTGCACCTCTCTTACCGACATCGTGTCGTGGGTTTCAATATATTTCAACACTGACTCCGGCATCCCACCTACAAAATAGTAAATGCGCAGGTACTTGATGAAATCGTATTTCAGCATCTGGATAGTTTTCCAATCGTTAGACTTCAAAACCTGTACCAATTGCTCATGACCTAAAGCTTGGAGAAACTCTGTATAAGTCAACGGATACAGATTGAGTATATCAACCTTTCCGACAGGTGCCGATTCTCCGTGGTGCATAGTGATGCCCAACAACGAACCCGCCACTGCTACATGGTGCTGCGATGCCTGTTCGCAGAAGTATTTCAATGCAGTCAGACCATTTTTCAGTTCCTGTATTTCATCGAGGACAATCAAAGTCTTTCCTGCAATGATGGGAACACCGGTTATTGCACCTATGGCAAGTATAATGCGCTCCATGTCATAATCCTCTGCAAACAGATTAGCAACACGAGGGTTGTTGTCACAGTTGATATAGGCCATATGGTCATAATGAACGCATCCAAACTGCTGTAACAGATACGTTTTTCCCACTTGTCTTGCGCCCATGACAATCAAAGGCTTACGGCTGGGATTATTCTTCCACGCTAACAGTTTGCTCTCAAGTTCTCTTTTCATCTTGTTAACTAATTATTTACGCCGCGAAATTACACTTTTCTAGGGGAACTTCCAAACAATTATTACACTTTTCTAGGGGAACTTATGTGTGATATTGCCATTTTTCTAGACGAACTTTGTTTTAGATGTGCTAGACCATCAAAGTAGGCACTGAAAATGTTATTTAGAAGAATAAATTTATAAAAGTAGACATTTCAGTGAATTTTATCTCTTTATGGTTTTAGAACTGTCCCTATTTTCCTGTTTTCATTCAGCCATTTTTTGTGAGGTTTTGTAAAAAACATGTTAACTTTGTGGGTTGATAATAAGAGCTTAAGGAAAGCTGCAGTTTAATGATAAGCATAAACGATGAGGATGAAAAAAAGACAAATATTGATGCTGCTGGTTGTTGCCTGTATCGGGCTCATGTCGTGCAGCCAGCGTCTCCATGAGGGGACTATAGGTCAAACAGGGCGCGCCGACAAGATTGTCGCGGCGCTGCATGATGCCTCGACACGCTATGTGGTCGTGGTTGCCCACCGTGGCGACTGGCGCAACTATCCCGAAAATTCCATCCCCGCCATCGAGTCGGTCATCCGCATGGGCGTTGACGTGATGGAGCTTGACGTGAAGATGACGCGCGACAGCGTGCTGGTACTGAGCCATGACTGGACGCTGAACCGCACAACGACAGGCAGCGGCAACATCAGCGATTACACCTACGAGCAGTTGCTGGCCTTCGACCTCAAACGGGGCCACGGCATCGCCATACCGGGTCTGAAAATCCCCACCCTGCGTCAGGCACTGGAAGTGTGCAAGGACCGCATTGTGGTCAACGTGGACCAGGGATTTGACTATTATGACCAGGTGCTCGCGATTACCGAAGAGCTGGGCATGACCGACCAGGTGCTCATCAAGAACGGGCAACCGCTTGACAAAGTGCAACAGAGGATGTCACGGTACGCCCACAAGATGATGTATATGCCCGTGGTGAGCGTTGCCAGAGGCTCGGACATGACCACCTTTAACAGCTATCTCGCCAACCCCGAGACGGTGCCTATCGCCTTTGAGCTGTGCTTTGACACGCTCGACGACAACATTAAGAACACCGCCAAGCGAGTGCTGGATGCCGGGTCCAAGGTATGGGTAAACACTATCTGGGGTTCCCTGTGCGGTGACCATGATGACGACAGGGCCTATGACAGCCCCGACCCCGACAAGGTCTATGGCCCAATCCTCGACCTAGGGACATCAATCATCCAGACCGACCGCCCCGAATTCCTTATCAAGTACCTTGAGAAGAAGGGGAGAAGGAGGTTTTGAGTGAGAAGTGAGGAGTTAGAAGTTAGGAGTGGCTAACAGCTAAAAAAATGAGATTAAAACTGTTCATCTTAATACAACTGCTGGCAATACTCGCCACGGCACAGGAGCTGATGACTGGCTTCCAGGAACCGCCTCAGGAGGCACGCCCTCGCGTGTGGTGGCACTGGATGAACGGCAACATCACCCGCGACGGCATCGACAAGGACATCGCGTGGATGCACCGCGTGGGCATCGGTGGTTTCCATTGCTTTGATGCTGCATTCTGGGGCAAATCCATCGTGGAGCATCGGCTGGTCTATATGAGCCCCGAGTGGCAGGAAGAGTTCAGGCATGCTGTGTCGATGGCCGACTCGCTAGGTATGGAAGTTGCGGTCGCCAGCTGCCCGGGCTGGAGCAACACCGGAGGGCCCTGGGTAAAACCCGAGCAGGCGATGAAGCGGCTCGTGTGGAGCGAGACGCGTGTCCAGGGCGGCAAGCTAAGTGTTACCCTGCCCAAGCCCAACAGGGACGAGCGCTGGTATGCCGACATCTGCGTCCTCGCCGTGAAGGCAAACCCTGCCGACAAGACGATGGAGGAACTGGGTGCCACTTTCATGACCAGCGATAGCCTGCAGCAGCCCTATTGGGTCCAATACCAGTTCAAGAAACCAACCGTCATCAAGGCTTTGAGCATCAAGGACGGCAACTATCGCAGCATCTGGGCCGCCCAACCCGCCCCCGTGACCAAATGGCTCGAGGTGAGCGACGACGGTGTCACGTTCAGGCGTGTGTGCGGCATTCCGCACGGCAGCGTCGGGTGGCAGACTATCGACATCGAGCCTACTCGGGGACGGTGCTTTCGCATCACATTTGAACAGAAACCAGGCATCACGCCCCAACTTAAACTATACACCACGCCCCGAATCAACCACGCTGAGGAGAAAGCGGGTTTTGCATCGTCCTCGGACATGATGGACTTCGTCACGACCACCGAGGCAGGTGAGGTCATCCACTTGACCGATGTCATCGACATCACCGACCGTGTCGATGATAATGGTGTCTTGACCTGGAAAGTCCCCAAGGGTGATTGGAAAATCTATCGGTTCGGCTACACCCTCACGGGCAAGGAGAACCATCCCGCATCGCCCGAGGCGACCGGACTAGAGGTATCCAAAATCGACAAACAGGCCTTCACCGACTTCCTGGAGTATTACCTCAGCACCTATCAGGAAGCGACAGGCGGCATGATGGGCGAGCGGGGGTTACATTACCTGCTAATTGACAGCTATGAAGCCGGATGGGAAACCTGGTGTGCCCGGATGCCACAGGAGTTTGAACAGCGCCGCGGTTACAACCTGATGCCATGGCTGCCTGTGCTGACAGGCGAAATCATCGGTTCGGCAGAACAGAGCGAGGAGTTCCTCTATGACTGGCGAACGACCATCGGTGAGCTGATTCAGGAGTGCATGTACGAGAACGCGGCGCGCATTGCTCATGAACACGGCATGGAGACCTACTTTGAGTCCCACGAGAACGGCAGACTCTACCTGGCCGACGGCATGAGCGTCAAGCGCCAGGCCGACATTCCCATGGCCGCCATGTGGACGATTCCCAAGGGGGTCAAAGCCGATAACTCCAATGCCAGTATGGCCGAAAGCGATATCCGCGAGTCGGCGTCGGTGGCCCACCTCTACGGCAAGCCTCTTGTCGCAACCGAGTCGTTGACTGCAAACGGAATGAGTGGCGGTGCCTATAGCTACTATCCCGGCAACCTGAAGGCGACAGCCGACCTCGAGATGTCCTGCGGCACCAACCGATTTGTCATCCACGAGAGCGCACACCAGCCCGTCGATGACAAGAAGCCCGGACTGGGGCTGATGGTTTATGGCCAGTGGTTCAACCGCCATGAGATCTGGGCCGAGATGGCCAAGGCCTGGACCGACTATCTGGCCCGCAGCAGTTACCTGCTGCAACAGGGCCGCAATGTTGCCGATATACTTTATTATTACGGTGAGGACGACGTGATTACCAGCTTGTTCGCCCATGAGCACCCCGCCATACCGCCCGGCTACAACTTCGATTACCTGAACAAGGAGGCTCTACTCGACCTGATCACTTATGACGGGGAACACTTCGTCACGCCATCGGGCAACCAATACAGCGTGTTGGTCGTTTCAGAGCAATGTCGGCACATGTCCGATGCTGTCCGTGCCAAACTTGCCACCCTGCAGCAGCAGGGAGCAACAATCATTGACGAGAAGACACGACCGAAGGATATGCCGCTTCTTGAAATCCAGCCCGATGTAATGACTGCCGACATGAGCAACCTGCGCTACGTCCACCGCACAACCGCCGACAGCGAGATCTACTGGCTGAACAACCGGGCCGAAGAAGCGAGGACCTGTGATGTCTCCTTCCGCGTCAGCGGCCTTGAGCCCACCCTGTGGCACCCCGAAACGGGCGAAATTGAGGAGGTGTCCTACAAGATGAGTGATGCCGAAACCACCGTCCACCTCGATATGTTGCCAGAGGATGCCTTCTTTGTCGTGTTCCAGGGAAAAACCCCGAACAAGTTGAAGTCCGTTCCCAAGAAGCAAGTAATCCAATTGCGACAGATTGACACCCCGTGGACCGTCCACTTTGACGAACAGTGGGGCGGCCCAGCCAGCATCGTGTTCCCGAGGCTCATTTCCTATACCGAGTCCAGTGACAACGGCATCAAGTACTATTCAGGTACCGCCGTTTATGATAACAGCTTCAATGTCCAGAAGCAAGAACTCGGCAATGGGGACATCCTGCTCGACCTGGGCGAGGTGGGATGCATGGCCCAGGTGACGCTCAATGGCACAGAGGTGGGTACCCTGTGGAAGGCACCCTATCAGATTGACATCAGCAAATCTGTCCGTGCCGGCGAAAACCGCCTCGAAATCAAGGTGGCCAATCAATGGGTAAACCGCATCATCGGTGATTTGCAGCCCGATTGCGACAAGAAATACACCTATACGCCTGCCGACTTCTACAAGGCCGACTCTCCCCTGCTCCCGGCAGGTCTGATGGGCCCCGTGACAATCAAGAAGCGGATCGAGAAATGAGCAACCAAGAACCTATAAAACATCATTATAACAATGATGACACGGTTTTTCGGGAAAATATCTTACTTTTGCATCAAATATTTATCATATAACCATTTTGAATAGTAACTATGGCCAGCAAAAAACAAGATAACCGAGTGTAACCACGCTTGAAGAATAAGGGTGTTATCGTAGACCTGTTCGTTCTTTGGCTCGCATTGACCGCACTTTCATGTGCCGCAATCAATCTTCATATCTCGCTGAATAAAATAAGCTGGAACCAAAAGAAGAATGACCCATTCACCCAGCCAGAGGCATGGTATTTGGGCAAAAAAACAGCTCACCGACGTCATCGGTGAGCCTTTCGTCTTGGATATGGCTTTATGCCGCTTCTTTTGACTTGAAAAGTAACTTGAAAAGGCGGTAGCACAGGTAACAATTCAAGTGCGCTATGACTGTGATAACGCCTAAGATGATGGCGCCTGAAACATCCAGACCGAACGCAACGGAGATGATGATTGATATTGCGTAAAAACACAGCAGTGCCAATGTCGTCAGGATGGCACTAATCATGAGCAGCACACTCGCCCACTTCTTGTTTTGGTAAATCAATCGCGGTGAGCACATCAGAACGACGCAAATTGAGCACACTATATTACCATATAATGGTGAAAAATTTTTCTGAACCAAAAAGGAACAAATGAATCCTAATACCAGAAAATAAGTTCCAATGCGACGTATGATTTTTTCGTTCTTTTCCATCATTACTTAATAGTTTTCAATACATCAAAGAACCGTCCCTATTTTCTTCCTTATCGTGATTCAGTTTTCGTCACTTGTCTTTGAACAGGCGTAGGATGGTGTTGACGAAGTTCTCCTCGGTGGGCTCTCCCTCAAGCCACCCGAAATTGAGGTGGGAAAAGCCATCGGGGTAATCACTGCCCGACGGTGCCTCATTGACTTCATCATCTACTAGTGCCATACCTCCCACGACATAGGGGTCAGCAACGCCGGATTCGCCAAAGAGATTGAAGGTCTTTTCCAGGGTGTAATAACGGCTCAGGCCGTTCTTCTTGTCCATAACGTAGGCGGCATACTTGCACAATGGCGAGCGACTTGGCTCAGGCATGTGAATGACATGAACCGTGATCGAATCGTCAACTTGATGCGTGCTGATGGATAGTGAGTCCAGGTCGCACTCGTAGTAGGTGATAAAAAGCGAAAAACCCAACTGCAGGTTAAGCAGTTCCAAGTCAATCAACTCTTGCTCGTCGATTGTGCCGTTAGCATACCCTGCCAGCCGTAGAGGCAAGATCCTGAATTGAAGCTCATAGGCGCTCAGCGTATCTCCCTTATTGATGTTGGCTATGACTTCATCAATATCCTGGATGGTACTTTCTTCTTGCCCTTGCTTCAGTTCCTCCAGACACTGGATGGCTTTATCCCGGCTTTTAGGTGTGCCCCAGCCGTTGAGGTAGCACAAAGACAGCAATTCAAATGCATCAGGATAACTCTGATCAGCCGACTGCTTGAGCAGGTCAAAACACTTTTCCCAATTCCGTTGAACGCCATCTCCAACCAGGTAATGCCGGCTCAATGCATATTGGGATAGGGCATCTCCTCCGGCAGCGCCCTGCTCGTAGTAATAGAGAGCCTTGGCCAAATCTCTTTCGGTTCCTTGCCCGAATTTGTAGGCTTCTCCCAACATGCCTATGGCACCCACATTGCCTTTCTGGGCAGAACTCTTGAACCAGCGGAAGGCTTCGTCATAATCAGTTTCGACACCATAGGCATCTTTATAGCACACTCCCATCCATAACTCGCCGTAGCGGTTGCCCTTTTCGGCGGCATCGCGGATGAGCGATACGCCCTTCTCGACGTCTAGTTCAACACCTTCACCGAAGAGATAACATATCGCCAGATCAACCTGGCAATTGAGGTTACCGGCAGCCATGGAGTCACGCAAGGCCTCAATCGATTGCGCCTGAACCGCAAGCGAACCAATGAGAAGGGCTGCAAATAAAAGAAACTGTTTCATATCGTCACCTGTTAAATCGTTCAACAATGCGGATATACCTCGGTTGCAAAGTTACTGACAATTACCGAAACCAGCAAATAATTGGAGTTCATTTCACTTTTCGCAAACCACTGTATTTCAACCTTTTGAAAATAAAAAACATCATTCAACTTCATCCTCCTTAATTCTTTACCTCTATTCTTATTAAAAAGCAGGCGACACTCAAGGTGCCGCTGGTGGATTATGATTCATAACATGGCATGACAGCAATCAACACTATAACCGCCTGATTCCCGTGAATTTCTAATGCTTGCACTATGTCATCGTGTGTCAACCTCAGTTGTCATTTTTGACAACTATATTATGGTGCTACTTAACCCCAAAAATTACATCAATAGAACCATCCATATTTTCTTCCAACGCAATGGTGCTATGCCGCTAAGATACCGTTTATGCGTTTTTTGCGCGTGTGCACGCCTTGCACAGGGGACTCCTCGCTTCGCTCGGAGAAATCAAAACAAATTTAATACAAATCTCAACTAATATGATTTGTCTTTGATTTGTTCCAGATTTGTTTTGATTTTTGCCCGCCAGGGCACCCATTTTCCCGCACGTGTGCGTAGTCATGTTTTCCGCATTGGGACACGCTGTGAAGAAATTCAGGGCGATTGTTGTGTCCAAGCAGGTCGAAAGCCTGCACAAGGCCAGTGCCCTTGTCAAGGTCTTTGACCTTTTACTCGGATGAAAACAGCATGGGCACGCCATTTTGTAAAAATCAAGACGTTAAATCACTGAATATCAAACAAAATTTATTTTAACATAATGCTAGTGCTGAAAACAGGAAAAGAACCGTCCCTGTTTAGCAGGAGAACTAACACCAACTGAAACGATAAAGACGGCAATTTTTTGCCGTCTTTATTTTTCATTCGTCCTCATGCAACCCCGTTAGGTGGGTTATTTCATCTCGGCATCAATCCAGCCCAGAAGCGATACCAACGAGGCATTCCAGTTGATGGCAATTTCGTTGCTGGCATAGGAGCCCGTAGCGTCGATGTAGGACTCATCGGGTTGCTTGGACGGGTAAGGCAGACTGCCGTCGCCATTGTCCTGTTGGCCAGGATTGGGTCCGCCGGCGAGCAGGCCAGGCATGGGGGCATCTATGCCGTCGGCCGACGAAATGCGGTGGTGGATGTTCTTGGGTGGCTTGTGGCCAAAGCCAGTCACATAGCAGTATCCGGTGGCATTACGGCCTAAAACATAATCGGCATTCTGGAGGGCTGCTTCAAGATATTTCTTGTCGCCCGTGGCGCGGTAGCAGTACAGGTGGGCAAGACCACTGGTGCAGAAGCACTCGGACAGGCAACCCCAACCGTAGTCATTGGCATGATTACCAGCAGGCGTATTGAACGACGAGGCCTTCAGGGTCGACAGCTGATGGTCGCAGAAGCCCAACAACTTGTTGAGCATGAGGTCATGCATGCCGGTTTTGTCGTTGCCGCAGGTAATCCATGAATACATAGCAAGTCCGGTGACATTTCCCCAACCGGGTTGTGAGAATCCGCGCTCACGCAAAGGCTGGGCGGCTTTAAGGAAGAACTCGTCGCCCGTGAGCAGGAACAGCTCGGTAGCAGCCCACAAATGTTCGTCGCTGGCATCGTTGTCGCCGTAGGTGCCTGTAGTCACATCGGGGTCAAACTCCTTGTTCATCTTGTCTTGATCATAGATGGCCTCAGGGTTGAGCTCAGCCCAATGATAGGCAGCCAATGCGGCTTTTTGGGCCTGCTCGGCAAATGCAGGATAATCTTTGTTGCCCTTGTAGATGCGTGCGGCAAGTGCCATTACAGCAGCAAAGTCATAGCTGGCGGTCACACTCTTTTGCACCACATAGCGCTGTTGGTGACAGTCGGTGGGCATGACAAAGCCCTCGAAATTGGGAGTCGTCAATTTGTGGTAAACACCTCCGTCATAGGGATCCTGCATGGTGATCATCCACTTGAGATTAAACATGAGCTCGTCGAGCAGGTCTGCAGTGCCGTTGCCGCTCTCGGGAATGTCGGCGCTGAGACGATTGAAATACTCTTTGTTCTGCTCATAGGCCATGAGCATCAGTCCCACCGAATAGGATGAGTTGACGATATACTTGTTGTAGTCGCCGGCATCATACCAGCCCAGCGGCGAGGATATGATGGAGCCTGCAGGCCGGCCAGGCGAAACAGCCGATGGATGGATCATGACTTGTGTGTCAGGATGTCCTAAGGGACGGGCATAAACACCGGCATATTTGCCGTCGATGGCAATGCCCGAGCGGTTGAGGTAGAAGGCCTTTAACGCAGCACGAGCTATGTTGTTCAATGCGTGAGGTTGCACGTCAAAGCGGGTCTTTTGGCCATTGACGCTCAGTTCATAGGTGCCGGGGGCGGTAATACCCGTGATTTCGACGATGGTGCGTTTCTTGTTTGACCACGGCGAGGTGTTGGTCCTCAAGGCCTTGGCTTTGCCCACGCGTTTGCCGTCAGCCGTGTTTTTGATGGTCATCTTTTGGGCTTTAGAGCCCTCGATGACTGCGATTTTGGACTGTTGCGGATAAAAAGCAACTTGATTGATTCGGATGCTTTCGCTCTGGGCGGTCAACGTGATGGCCGTCAAGGCTGCAATGGCGAATGATAACACTTGTTTCATGATTCAATAGTATGTATTTTGGCACAAATATATAATAATTATGTCATTGGCGGCGAGTGAGATACAAATATTTTCCCGAATGGGCTGCAAAATGAATGATTCTAGCGATGCTTTGCCAGCGATGGCCAGGTAAAATAAAAAAACAGCTGCCTTTCGTTTCCTTCCAGAAGCGGATGATGTTGTACTCGGTCTCGCTGGTGGCGGTGGCCAGCAGGTCGGCGATGGCCTGGAGGATGGAGCCGACGGTTTGCCTCCCTTTCAGTCGGCTAAAGGTTCGGGTGAGTGCTTTCTTTGCATAATCTGCTCACGTTCGGCAATGTTCAAACAAGTTTGACATTGCACTCACTTAATCGCAGATTTCTCGGTCTCGACGCGGAATGCGGAGATCAGTTCTGTCAATTGTTGGATGTCAATCATAATCTTTTGCTGATTTATGTTTTCAGCAAAAGTAGAATGACTCCTTCATCCAGTAAAAGACAAGACTTCTTCATGGAATTATCGGAGAAATACTACTTGAAATTAGAAATAAATGTTATTTTTGCGGCACTGAACAACTAGAAAACTTAAAATAGAAAGACATGAAAAAGATTTATTCAATCCTGATGGTAGCTGTTGCTGCCTTGTCAATGAGTTTCACGGCAAATGCAGAAGCTCCCAAGTGGGAAATCGTTGCTGGTATGAATGTAGCAAACGTTGATGCCAGTGGTTGCAGTTCACGTATCGGCTTCCATGCAGGTATTCGCACAACCATTGGTATTCCCAGTGTGAGCAACGGTTTCTATGGCAACGCTGGTGCACTTCTCTCACTCAAAGGAACCAAGGCGGCCGGAATCACATTCAATCCCTATTATCTGGACATCCCTGTACATTTTGGTTACAAATATGCCATTAACGAGACCCTAGCCTTGTTCGGTGAATTTGGTCCTTATTTCGGTATTGGCTTGTTTGGTAAGACTGATGGCTATGACGTCTTTAGCGACGAGGTGGGTTACAAGCGTTTTGATTTTGGTTTGGGGTTGCGTGCTGGTCTGGAATTCAACCAGAAGGTGCCAGTTTCCATTGGTTACGACTTTGGTGTTCTTGATGTAGCTGACGATGCTTCAGCTAAGACCCGCAACCTTACAATTTCTGTCGGATATAAGTTCTAAATCAATTTCAACTTATTACAGATTTTAAGGATGTGCCAGTGGTACATCCTTTTTTTTGTAACGAAAAAGCCAAACGGCTCATTACAAGTCATTTGGCGTTCAATTTGGTGACCTCGGTGGGCTCTGATTCATAACACAGCATGACAGTAATTGACACTCTAATCGGCTGATTCCCATGAATTTCTTATACTGGCACTTTGTCATCGGGTGTCATTAGGTGTCAATCTCGGTTGTCATTTTTGACAACCATATTTAGGGTGCTGCTTGGCCCCAAAAATTACATCAAAAGAACTGTCTCTATTTTGCTGGAGAACTACCACCAACTGATACGGAAAAAGATGGCAAACCGTCTTTTTTTTATTGATGATTAGTGAGGTCTATATTTCGCCTTTTGCGAAACACTGTATTTCAACTGTTTGAAAAAAACTTCATTATGCTTTTTCTTCTTGTTTTTGTCGCCAAAAACAAGTATTTTTGTCCCAAAAATAAATGAATATGACGAAAGTTTGTTTATCTGTGTGTATCATCTGGGGGGGCCTATCATTGGGGCTGCTGGGTTGCCAGCGGCCAAGCAACATAAAGTTTGACGAAACAGGATTTTATATCCTTAAGGAGGAAGAGGAAGATTCAGTTATTGACATGACGGAAGATTCATCTTCCTCGCATCCGGCCCTATTTTGAGGGCTATGGATTTGACAAGAGTCGTGGCATGGTGCCAGACAAGGAAACGGCCATTAAGATTGCCGAAAGTATCTGGTATCCCATCTACGGGTCGCAGATCTATACCGAGCAGCCTTTCATTGCTGAACTTGAAAGTGACACGGTGTGGATTGTACGAGGATCGTTGCCTAAAGACAGGGTTGGTGGATGTGCCGAAATAAGACTTCGCAAAAGCGATGCTGCAGTTCTCGACGTCAATCATGAAAAATAGTATCTTTGCCCCAAAAACAAATGAATATGAAGAAGGTTAGTTTATTTGTGTGTATCATTTGGGTTGCCTTGTCATTGGGGCTGCTGGGTTGCCAGCGCCAGCGGCCCAGCAACATAAAGTATCACGAATCAGGATTGTATACCCTTGTGGAGGAAGATACATTTATTCACCTTGAGCCTCGCATCCAGCCAAAAATTGAGGGCTATGGAAAAGCCGAGGCTCAGAGACGCGGTATGGTGCCAGACAAGGAAACGGCCATTAAGATAGCCGAAAGTGTCTGGTATCCCATCTTTGGGTCGGAGATCTATACCGAGTTGCCTTTCGTGGCGGAACTTGAAGGCGACACGGTGTGGGAAGTACGAGGATCGTTGCCTGAAGGTGAAGGCTGGGTTGGTGGAACTGCTGTAATAAGACTTCGCAAAAGCGATAGCGCAGTTCTCGACGTCTGGCATGAATTATAAGGTCTAAAGCACATTACTCGCCATGAGCACTAAAAACGATTTCTGGAAATCTGAATATTTGTTGCCAACCGTACTTCTTTATTGGTTGATACAGGGGATTTCTTATTTACCTGCATTTGGCTTTGGTATATGGTCTGGACTCCTCTCTGGTGTTATTATTGTAACATCACTATTATGCCTTCTTTTAAAGCACAATATAATGATGCGCAGTATCGGTATTGTAGTGTATACACTTGCTACAATAGCATTATTGGCTACTAACATCTTATTAGTGTTGTTTTTTGGATTCCAGATTAGTAATCTCCTTCTTTTCATTCTTTTACTCCTTAACGCCTTTAGCATCTTCACGATCTTCCACATCACTAATTATAATTAATGCATTTCTTATTTTCTACAAAGCAGGCGACGCTCATGCGTGGCCTGCCCACATTTCCATTATCAGAAATCATAGTTAGTGATTTTGTCTTAAAACCTTCGACAACGCTTAGCTGTGCCACAGAATTCGGCTCCTACGTTCTCTTCGTAGAACTCCTTCAGTCGCATGACTGAGGCGTAATACTTGCGGGAGAATTAGCGGCGGAACTGGCAATGATTACAAATCAATTCGTTGAATTCGCGTAATTAGCATTTGCCCCGCAGGGAAGAAGCCAATGGTTGACATAACAAAAAAGCCAAATGGCTTCATTATTAACCATTTGGCGTTCAATTCCGTGACCCCGGTGGGACTCGAACCCACGACCCATTGATTAAGAGTCAATTGCTCTACCAACTGAGCTACGGAGTCATCGCTCATTCAATTGCGACTGCAAAGGTACTGCTTTTTTCGGAACTGCCAACAATTTTTGCGATTTTTTTTGAAAAAAAGTGCATTTTTCTCTCTTGCCTCAATCGGTGATTTTTGTAACTATCTATAAAACAAGCAGTTGTAGAAATGTGGATTATTTGATAGAAAAGGGAATTGTTTTGGGTATTCACGCAAAATAGAGTAACTTTGTAGAATTAAATCGTCAAAAAGAGTGAATGATATGGAGAAGAAATATGATTTTGACCGCGTGATAGACCGCCGTGGCACCAGCAGCGTGATGTATGACCGTTGCAAGGAGATGTTTGGACGTGATGATGTTTTACCCTTGTGGGTCGCCGATATGGGCTTTGCAGCCTGTCCCGACATCACCAAGGCGCTAGCTGAACGTATTACCGGACACCCCATCTATGGCTACAGTGTGCCGCTGGAGGGCTATTGGCAGTCAATCATCGACTGGCAGCGTGAGCGCAACGGACTGGAATTTACCGAGGATGAGGCATGCTTTATCGGTGGCATTGTGAACGGCTTTGGGTTGGCATTGAACCATTTCACCCGCCCCGGTGACAAGGTGGTGATACAGGAACCGGTGTACCACCCCTTCAGAATGCTCATCACGGGCAATAACCGCATGGTGGTCAATAACGCCCTGCGCCGCACCTCGACGGGCTTCTACGAGATGGACTTGGAGGACTTGGAGCGCATTTTCAAGACCGAGCATCCCCGCATGATGGTGCTGTGCAACCCGCATAACCCCATCGGCATCGCCTGGCCCGCCGACGTGCAGCGCCAGGTGGCAGCGCTGGCAAGGAAGTATGACGTGGTGGTCTTCAGCGACGAGATTCATGGCGACCTGGTACTGAGCGGGCACCGACACACATCGTTCCTCACCGTGAGCGACGATGCCCGTGCCGTGGGCGTGGTGATGGGTGCTCCCAGCAAGACGTTCAACATAGCCGGCATTGTGAGTTCGTGGTGCGTGATTAAGAATCCTGACTTGCGCAAGCCCTTCTTCCATCACTTGGAAGCCAACGAGCAGTGTTCCCCCAACTTCCTGTCGATGACCGCCACGCGGGCAGCCTATCGCCATGGTGGCGAGTGGCTGCGTCAGTGCCTGGAGTATATCGAGGGCAATATCGATGCGGTGGTGGATTACTGTCGTGAACTTATCCCAGGCATCACTGCCATCAAGCCTCAGGCCTCGTTCCTCGTGTGGCTCGACTGCACGGGATTGGGACTGGAGCATGACGCCCTTATCGACCTGTTTGTCAACAAGGCGCACATCGGCTTGAATGACGGTGCGATGTTCGGCAAGGCTGGCAGCGGCTTCATGCGTCTCAATGTTGCCGTTCCCCGCAGCGTACTCATGCAGGGCATGGAACAGCTAGCGGCAGCAGTCAGAGATGCTCGCTGCGCTCGCAGTTTAGAGTTTAGTGTTTAGAGTTTAGAGAGGCATCCGCAGTGATGCTCGCTCTGCTCGCAGTTTAGAGTTTAGGGTTTAGAGTTTAGAGAGGCATCCGCAGTGATGCTCGCTACGCTCGCAGTTTAGAGTTTAGTGTTTAGAGTTTAGAGAGGCATCCTCGGTGATGCTCGCTTTGCTCGCAGTTTAGAGTTTAGTGTTTAGAGTTTAGAGAGGCATCCTCGGTGATGCTCGCTTTGCTCGCAGTTTAGAGTTTAGGGTTTAGGGCCCGTAGCCTATGGCTTGATGCCCTAAAACAACTATTAACTATTCTCTATTAACTATTCACTAAAAGACTCAAGTTGCTGGCGGTATTTCTCGCGCAATTCGCGGCTATGGGTCAGCACATCGCTGTCGATTTCTGTCTGTACGATGTCATCGTCTTTCGTGGTGACCCATTTTTCCTGCAACTTGTCGGCCGCTGCACGGAATGAGTCGTTGTCAAAATCCGCATTGCCCAATATTGCGGCGGTGATGTTCCTGATATAGATTTCCCATCGCTTGGCATAGTAGTTCCACATCAAGCCGTTCCAATTGCGGCAGGCGTAGTCGTTGAGACTGCCTCCCCATGTGGTGATGAGGCGTTTGGCGTTCATCTCGTAATAGTCTTTAACTTCGGTGGTCTTGCCCATCTTGCGCGCCTGTCGCAGCCAGTGTGCCAGCGTGGCATGCGGGTGATGGCTGTTCAGGTCATCCAGGTCGGACAGCAGTTCTATCATGAGGCCACTGTGGGTGAAGACACCCTCCTTGTCACGCTGACGATAGGCCTTGTCAAGTGCCTGCTTCTCGACGAGGAACAGGTCGCCCAGCAGTTGCCTTCCCACCCAAACGAGGTCGATGGTCATAGCATCGGTGGTGGCGCGGTCCTGTGCCAACAGGGCGTCCCACACGGCGAGCAGGTCACGCGGATTATACTTCACTGTGCGGCTTTCCTTGTCCATGGCGGGATAGGAGCAGGGTAGGGGGGCTGCAAAGTTGCTTGGGGTGATATCCAGCACGTTGTCATAGAGCAATCGCCACGCCTCGCGTGCGTGGGAATCCTGATGACCTGCATGGCGGTCGGCGAGTTCGTTCACCACCTGCTCGTCGGTCTTGGCAAAGTCCCATGCCTTCTCGAGGATGTACTCGTAGGGGAACTGCTGCACATCAAGTCCCTCGAGCGTCGAGCCGATGCCCACGAGGTTGTCGCCACACTCGGCCAATGCCCGTTCGATGCGCTCACCCGCCTCCTTGACGCGGCCCTGCACGTTGGTGTTGCCGCCGAAGTTGCCCAGGTAGCACCAGATGAACGGCTGACCGTAAAAGCCCTCGTGTTCACGCCACATCTCCTTGTACTCGCAGTAGTAGTCAAGCATCGTCATCTTGCCCTGAGGCACGCCCGTGAGCATGGCGCGAGTGCGTTCGGGGGTGTAGTCCTTGCGCTGGTAATAGAGGAACCACGCCATCTGCAGCCACTCGGCGTCGGGGTCAACCGCCGTCAGACTCTCGTAGATGTGTCGTGACACTTTGTTGAGGTAGTCGGGCTCAAAACTGGGCGGGTCGACCTCGTTAAAGGGGTCGATGCCATAGATGTGGTCTGTCCCGAACAAGCGTGTCTGCTCCTCGAGGAACAGACGCTGGATGCGGGTGTACAGCGGATCCTCGCTGTTGAGGAAATAGGTGCGGTATTGTTCATCGAAGCCAGCCCAACCACCCAAAGCCTGGATGTCGGCATCAGGGAATAGCTCGCGCAATGCTCCAGGGACGTGACCCGCAAAGGCGGGCAGCACGGGACGCATATTCAGCGCGCGTTCACGTTCCACGATGCGCTGCTGCAAGGCGGTCTGATTCTCAAGCCACTCCTTGGGCAACGGGCCGCACCAGCCATCGATGTTGGCCATGCGGTGCCACGGCAGGTAAGCGGGTCCGGTGAAATAGGAGCGCACCTGCTTGTCGGTCATACCCAGTTTGGTCCACACGTTGTACCATACCGCTTCCTGCCCCGTGATTGCCAACGGCAGGTTCACGCCATTGAGCGCCATCCAGTCGATAAAGCGCTCCCAGTCTCGCCATTGCCAGAAAGGCATCGTGTAGCCCCAAGTGCAGTAGTTGAGGAAAAAGCGTTGCGGCACCCGTGCAGTTATCCGTTCGGGGGCAGGCACGTCGGGCAGCACGTCGGGTAATTCCATCGGCACGCCGGCATACCACGATACCGTCACCTGACAATAGCGGTTCAGGTAGCGGTTCAGTCCCACCGCCATCGAGTTGGCATTATTGCCGCCGATGATGACTTTGCCACCGCGGCTCTCGAGCGTAAAGGCGTCATGCCCCTGTTCAGCCTCCATCTTGCGGAACTCCACCTTGTCTGCCAACCGCGCTGACAGTCGCCCTGCAAGCGCCGTGGCTTGCTCCACGTCATCGTTTCCATTGGCGTTGACAGCTACCGCCATCAGTATCGCCACCATTAAAAACATTATCTTTTTCATCTTAGCGCAAAGGTAATGCAAAATATCGAATGAGGGTTGTAGATGAGATAATTGCTCGTTTTTTTTGTGTATTTTTGCAGCAAAAATGAATTTGCGATGATTGGAACGATTGTCAATACTTGTACGATTGTGGCAGGAACACTCATCGGAGTGGCATTGCACAAGGGAATCAAGGAGAAATATAAGAATGTGCTCTATGACGCATTGGGACTGGCATGCTTTGCCATCGGGCTGAACGCCGTGGTCACCAATCTGCCCAAGAGCCAGTACCCCGTGCTGTTTATTGCCGCCATGGCCATCGGCAGTGTGGTGGGCGTGGCGCTCGACATCGACGGACGTTTCCATCGGCTGGTGGAGCGCCGGAGCAAAAGCGGCAGTGAGACGAGGCTTGCCGACGGGCTGGCAACAGCGACGTTGGTCTATTGCATCGGCCCCTTGTCAATGCTGGGTCCCGTCATCAGTGCGTTGCAGGGCGACCATACTTTTCTGTTCACCAATGCCACGCTTGACTTTGTGACGGCGACCATTTTTGGCTCTACCTATGGTGTCGGGATGCTGCTGGCTGCGCCTGTGCTATTTTTGTGGCAGGGTATGTTCTACGTCGTTGCAATGCTGTCTAGCACCGCAGTGAGCGAGGCGCTGATGGCCGAATTGCTCATCGTGGGTGGGCTGCTCATCACTGGTTCGGGTTTGTCGCTGTTACGCATCAAAAATTGCCATGTGCTCAACATGTTGCCCGCCCTGGCTGTACCTCCCATTTGGTATTTCCTGATGTGGCTGCTGGGTTAAAAGGTCAAGATTCTGAATCGAAATACAAAAAATGCGTGAGGATTGAAGTCTGTTTTCAATCTTTTTAACTACTTTTGTCTTCACAAACCATTACATAACTACTACGATGATCAGACGTTCCTTATTGGTGTTCGCCTCTTTGTTTGTGGCGGCACTTATGCCCGCAATGGGGCAAATTGTTACTACCGAGAAGAGTAGTGCTGAAATTGCAGACAGTATCCGTTCCGAACTTGACAACAGACCGTACTTCAGCCTGTATAAGGATACTTATTTTGTGGGAGGCACCGTGTTGGGTGGTAAACCCGACGGATACAATAGCGATGTGAAATTCCAAATCAGTTTCCAGCAGCGCCTCACCAAGAGTGTGCTGCCGGGACACACCTACCTGTATCTGTTTTATACCCAAAAGGCGATATGGCACGTGTTCCGCAATTCGTTGCCCTTCCATGATTTGAACTTTAATCCGGGTATCGGTATATCTAGGCATATCATTATGAAAAACCGTCTGTTGGGTAAACTCACGCTGATGGCCGAGCACGAGTCCAACGGCCGTGACGGCATCGCTTCGCGCAGCTGGAACAAGATTTCGTTGGCAGGAGAGGCCTATATATCGCCTTTCCTGATGGCGCATGCCAAGTATTGGATTCCTATCGTTGACGGAAAATATAACCGTGATATCCTCAAGTATATGGGACTCTATCAGGCCGGTTTCCAAGCCAGGAGCCTTGATGACAAATGGGTACTCGACATGACGCTGGTCAAGCGTAAGGGCTGGAACTTGAATTTCAATACGATTGTGCAACTGGGTTACCGCATCAATCACAATTCCAACCAGTTTATCATGATTCAGTATTACAACGGCTACGGCGAACACATGCTGGATTATGACCAGTATCACTCCAGAATTCGCATCGGTATACTCATCAGACCAGAGTTCTTCAGCGATTTTTAATCTGCTATCGAAAATAGCTTTTACATTTGGCTAAAAGCAAATTGCTTAAAGCATAAAGCTAATTGCAAAAAAAACATTATCTTTGCAAAATCAAGAAATTAACACAGATGTGATATGCAGTACTGGATTAACCATAATGGAGTGCAGTCGGGGCCTGTGGACCTTGATGCGCTCAAGGAGATGGGGCTCACGTCAGCAGCCTATGTGTGGCATGAGGGCCTTAGTGACTGGGTGAAGATTACCCAGTTGCCCGAGTTGCAGGGTTTGTATGAAATGGTCGGTGAGCCGGTACCTGAGCCACAGGCTGTGACTACAGGAACTCCCATCGAGGAAACCATCCAAGGAACTCCCATCGAGGAAACCACCCAAGCCCAAATCGGCAGCCCTTTGCAGCCGCAATGCAGTGAGGAGCCACTCATCGACGAGCCATGTCCCTCCACTAACCTGGTGTGGGCCATCGTGGCGACCGTGCTGTGCTGCGTGCCCTTTGGCATTGTGGCTATTGTCTACGCCAACAAGGTGACAAAACTCTATAAGGCAGGTGACCTCTATGGTGCCAAGAGTGCGAGCGAGACCTCGATGTGGTGGACGATTGCAGCCATCGTGGTGGGTGTCGTTTGGAGGCCGCTCCTGTACACTCTAATCTGCGCATAACATGACGAGGACGATGCGGCGCGGACTTTTGCTGCTTGTCGCGATAGTCGTTGTAATGGTGATGGGCGTGGTGTATTATGCACTTGACCCGTCTTCGTCGCGATTGTTCCCTAAGTGTGCGTTCCTGGAATTCACAGGATATAAATGTCCTGGCTGCGGCAGTCAGCGCGCTATCCATGCTCTGCTCAATGGCGATGTGGTGGCAGCGTTCAAGTACAATGCGCTGCTTTTTATCTCGATTCCCTGGATTGCCGTGTGCATCTATGCCGAGTCGCAGCGTGTTCGCAATCCGAAATTGTATCTTCGGCTCAATTCGCAGTTGCTCATCTGGCTCTTTCTCATCATGGTATTGCTCTGGTGGGTGCTGCGCAACATCTTCAACTGGTAACAACGACATAAACATAACCCGATGAAACAATATCTTGACCTAATCAAGCATGTGATGGAAAATGGTGTGGACAAGGAGGACCGCACCGGGACTGGCACGCGCAGCGTGTTCGGCTATCAGTTGCGCTGCAACCTTGCCGACGGTTTCCCTCTGCTCACGACCAAGAAGGTGCATCTCAAGTCCATCATCTACGAATTGCTGTGGTTCCTGCGTGGCGACACCAATGTGCGCTGGCTGCAGGAGCACGGTGTGCGCATCTGGAATGAATGGGCCGACGAGAACGGAGACTTGGGTCCCGTCTATGGCAGTCAGTGGCGCGCGTGGCCCGACGGCAATGGCGGCACCATCGACCAGATAGCCCAGGTCATCGACCAGATAAAAAACACGCCCGACAGCCGCCGCATCATGGTCAGCGCGTGGAATGTCGCTGAGGTGCCCACGATGAAGCTGCCGCCTTGCCACTCGTTGTTCCAGTTCTATGTGGCTCAGGGCAAATTGAGCTTGCAACTGTATCAGCGCAGTGCCGACCTGTTCCTGGGCGTGCCGTTCAACATCGCGTCCTATGCCCTGTTGCTCATGATGGTCGCCCATGTGACTGGACTGGAACCGGGCGAGTTTATCCACACCTTCGGCGACGCGCACATCTACCGCAACCACTTTGACCAGATTAAGGAGCAATTGTCTCGCGAGCCACGCCCGTTGCCCCGCATGGTGCTGAATCCCGAGGTCAAGAGCATCGATGACTATAAGTATGAGGACTTTACCCTTGAGGGCTACGATCCGTGGCCCGCAATTAAGGGCGTCGTCTCGGTCTAACTCTAGATGCAAATCAGTAACAACAATTGAAAATGAAATCCATTCACGCTATAGTGGCTGTTGCCAGCGACTGGGCCATCGGACGCCAGGGCGACTTGTTGTGCCACCTGCCCGCCGACATGAAACACTTCAAGGAGGTGACGATGGGCAACAGCATTGTGATGGGACGCAAGACATTTGAGTCATTTCCCCGTCGTCCGTTGCCTGGACGCCAGAACATCGTCATCACCCGCAATGCTGATTGGCAATACCCTGGGGTGACGGTGGTACATAGTTTGGAGGATGCCATTGCTGCTGCCGAGACTGATACCGTCTTTATCATCGGAGGAGCGCAGGTCTATGAGCAGGCATTGCCGCTGGTGGATGTGTTGCACCTGACGCAGATTCATGCCCGTTGGGCTGATGCCGATGTCTATTTCCCCGCACTCATTATGGACGAGTGGCAGGAGGTGAGCCGCGAGCACCATGCGAGCGACCACCGCAATGCCTACGAGTTTGATTTCATCACCTTAAAACGCCGTGAACCATGAAGTATTTCCTTATCGCTGGTGAAGCATCGGGCGACCTGCATGCCGCCCACCTGATAGCATCGCTCAAACAATTGGATTCGTCTGCCGAATTCCGTTTCCTGGGTGGTGACCTCATGGCCGCTCAGGCTGGCGTCGAGCCCATCATTCATTACCGCGACATGGCTTATATGGGTTTTGCCGATGTTGTCAAGCACTTGGGAAAAATTCTCGGTTTCTTGGGCACTGCCCGCCGTGCCATCGATGAGTGGCAGCCGTCAGCGCTGATATTGGTGGACTATCCATCGTTCAATCTCAAAGTGGCGAAATATGCCCACAATTTGGGCATCCCCGTGCATTATTTCATTTCGCCCAAGGTGTGGGTGTGGAAAGAATGGCGCGTCAAGGACATCCGGCGTTACGTTAACTACATGTACTGCATTCTGCCCTTTGAACCTGATTGGTATAAGGAGCATGGTTATAAGGCGATTTATGTAGGAAATCCCACTGTTCAGGAAGTCGCTCAAGCCAGCAAGGATTTCCCCGATTTTGCCCATTTCATCGAACAAAACAGCCTTTCGGACAAGCCCATTATAGCTCTTGTGCCAGGTTCCCGCGTGAGGGAAATCCGCGACAATCTGCCACTCATGCTTGAGGCGGCTTCTCGTCATCCTGAGTACCAGGCTGTCATCGCCGGAGCACCGAGCATTGCAGACGACCTCTATCGTGAAGTCATGGGCAGCAAAGCCGTGCCTGTGCTGCGTGATGCCACCTATCCGCTTGTGTATCATGCCCGTGCTGCGTTGGTCACCTCGGGTACTGCTACCCTTGAAACCGCGCTGCTGGGCGCACCGCAAGTCGCCTGTTACCGCTTCAACGGCAGCAAGTGGTCTTATAATTTCTATCGCCGATTGTTAAAGGGGAAATACGTTACCCTGCCCAACCTCATCACCGATGAACCTGTCATTCCCGAGTTGCTGATGCACCTCTGCACCGTGGATTCCATCGATAGTCAATTGACGCAGTTGCTCGGTGATACATCTGAGCGCGCCGCTATGCTCGACGGCTATAACCGTCTCTCACAGCGTCTCGGCACCGACGTGTGCACCACCACCGCAGCCCGGCTCATTACTGCCTCCCTCGCTGTTTAACGCAAGTCTAATTAAGGTCTGCAGCTCGTTGACCATGAGAATAAAAAGCGGTTGATTCACTATTGTGGTGAATCAACCGCAGGAAGCCTTAAAAGACGTTGTTATATCAGTTATTGTCTATTTTGCTGTCTTTCTTGAAACGGGCCATTTCCTCTTTGGAATCAGTTTTATACCAAACCATCTCGGTTTTTGTGAGTTTGTGGATGTCACACTCGATATAAATCCTGGTTTTCCCATCATGTTCCTTGCCAGTGAAGATGTTCATGTGTGCTGTTTCACCAACTCGGTAATGAAGGTCAGTAACCGTCCATCCTTCATCAGGCCAATTTGATTTATAAAGCTCAATTCGCCCAGAATAAGAAGTTTCGGGATAGAACACATATTTAACGACACTCGCATCTTGTATTCTACTATCGAATACTTGTGTCCAAATGCCCTCAAGTTTACTTGAGTCAATACTCTTGACATCATCGTCACCGCATGATGCCAAGGAGAACAATGTGAACAGTATTAGGATAAAACCTAAAAACTTTAATTTTTTCATTTCATTACTCTTGTTTACATATTCAATACTACTGATTAACGTAGGATAAATGCGATTATTATTTTACTTGTGTTCATTTTTTGGTGATTCATTGTTCATGAGGCGCTAGTGCTAGTGCTTATCCAGAGTTTTATCATTCTGGTATTAAGTACTTCAACCGCTTTGTCTTAAAAACGATGGGTGTTATTGAAAAAATGCTTAATACTTTAATTTCTCCTGAGCCTCATTAATCAGCATCATTGCTTCTAACATTTCTTCCTGCATCTTCTGTTCTTGGGCTTTTCTCTCAGGATTGATGTGTTCAGTCGTATGCTGCTGGTTGAATTCAGCCAACTCCTTTTCATTAACGTTCATCATCATCACACACCTATCGCGGATTTCTTTCATATCTTGCAAAAAAGCCCAATTTGTGTACGAATATAAGGGAAAGTTGGCATTGAACAGTGTATTTATTGATTGGAGGACTCCTGTTTCTTCAATTTCTTCCTTTAACTTGCTTTGTATCAAATCCTTGTATCTGTGGCGGCTAATATAGAACGAAGAAACCTCATTGACGAAGTTGGCGTTGCCAATCGTATTGAAAGTCTCAATACTTGAAGTAAAAATCTTCTCGGTTGTTTCAGGAAATTCCAACTCACTAAGCATGAACGATGTCACATCCATAAATCCATTAATACCCAGACTGTCGAATTTTTCAGGATGAACTGCAAGTTCCTGCTGTAAGCTGCTGGCGTTGTGCAACAGTGTGTCTGCTTTCTCCAGCAGTTTTATAGACTGATCAAAGTCGTTGATAATCATCATCACCATTTCCTTCTTGGCTGATTCTTTTTTCTGGTGATCCAAGAAGGCCGCCGTTCCAAAGGTGAGTGCAATTGATATGCTGGTGGCGATGATTGAGAGAACAAATTGTTTGACCGATGACAAGCCGCTACCGGATTTTAGGGTTTTGGGTGTATGTAGTTTGACGTTCATAGACTTGAATGTTTTTGTTAATTTCATGCAAAAGTAGCGTTTTTTTCTCTGTTTGCGGCAATAGGGGATTCTTATAGTTTTATGATAGCCGCATTAAACTACTTTTTTAGGTGATTCCCCTCAGCCTCGTCCTCGGTGATACAGGCAGTGAAGCCCATATCGCGCGAACGGTCATTATCGAACATGCAGTAGGTGACAAAGCCCTCGTCGCAAAGGCGCCCCTCGCTGTCATGCAGGGTGACGTGCACAGTGTAGAAATTCTTCACGTTGCCAGTGATGCGGCCGCGCAGGGTAATCTGCGGGTCTCGGGTGGAAACTGGGCGACGGAATTTCACTTCCAGTTTGGTGGTGACTCCGGCTGCCTGAAGGCGTCGCGAGAGGACCCAGTTGGCTAGTTCGTCAATGAGCGTACTGATGATGCCGCCGTGCAGGGTTTCTACCCAGCCGTCGTAGTTGATGCTGGGCGACCAGGTGGTGACGACGTCCTCACCGTCTTCCCAAAATTCCAGATGTAGGCCGATTGGATTATTCGGGCTGCAGCCGAAGCAGTTGTAACCCTCTTTATTGAGGTATGGATTAATCAGTTTATTCATCTTGAGGAAAGAAATGTTGTCTTAATTGATTAAGTTGTGCTATTTACAATGGATGCAGATGCCATTGTATTTATTGTTTTTCTGTTATCTGTAGTCGTTCTTGTTGTTTTCGGTGGTGCCAAATCTCAAGACTGTTGATGGCGTTCTGCCACAGGATGTAGCAGCCTGGACCAGCCACCGACAGGGGACTGAGGTAGGTGTAAGCAATCCATACGGCAAATGCCGTGTTCTTCTGTCCGAGTCCCTGACCGCTCTCGATGACGGTGCCGAAGAAGTGCCCGATGTAGCGTCCCACAGCGAACTGAGCCAGGCAGATGAGCAGCGACACCAGTGCAATCGTGATGAGGAACAACAGGGGTGCCCCGCTATTGATGATGTTCTTCACCGTGCAGCCCGTGACAATGGTCAGCGAGATGCCCCACATGTAGAACGACAGGTCCTGGATGGCGACCAGCCGCTGCTGCACGCGCGGCAGGTAGTGCTTGACCAGATAGGCGGCAATCAACGGCAGCACCAGTACAAGGAACACCTTGTACATAATCATCCAGAAAGCTGTCCAGAAGCTGATATCTACATCGTTGTCGATGAGCGGGAACACCACAGGAACGGCAAACACCGTGACGATGTTGGACAAGAACACATAGCTGGTCATTGTTTCCAGGTTGCCGCCCAGTTTGCCCGTTACCACGGGTGCAGCACTGGCTCCAGGACAAATGACGCACGTCAGGATGCCCTCCATCAGAATCAGGTCCTTACCTTCCATCTCGAAGCCCAAAATCAGAGCCACCAACAGTATGACTAGAGCCACTTGGAATACCGACACCCAAAGGTGCCACATCGCAGGGCGCATCTTGTGGAAATCCACTCTCAGGAACGTAGTGAACAGAATCAGGCTCATGAACAGCGGCAGAATGGTGTCGAATATCGGCTCCATCACTTCGCTCACCGGGTCAAGGGCGGGAATCCAATAGAATATGAGATAGATGACCGTGCCCGACACAATGGCGCTGGGCAACGTCCAATTCTTCAAAAAAGTGATGATGGTCTTCATAGCGCTGGCAAAATTACAATAAAATCTGTAGATGCGGGCTTGACCGATGGTAATTGGATGAAACAAAGTTTGTTTTTGTCGTGATTCCGAGTGTTTTTTGGCTGATTTTGTGGGAATCCCGAAAATGTTAGGCCTGTCAAAGCGGGTTGGATTTGCCTATACCGATTAAAAGTTGTACTTTCGCAGTCGCAAATGAAGAAAGTGCTTGACAACATAGCGTATTGGGCGGTTTGCGGGACGTGGTACGCGTTATCGCTGCTGCCCTTGTGGGTGCATTACCTGTTCAGCGATGTCCTCTTTCTGCTGGTCGCCTATGTGCTGCGGTATCGCCATCGTGTCATCTGGAAGAACCTTAAGGATTCCTATCCCGACAAGAGCGAATCGGAACTCAAACGGTTGCAACGGCAGGTTTACCACCACATGTGCGACCTGATTGCCGAGACCATCAAATACTCAACCATCAGCCACAAGCACATCATGCGCCGCATGACATTCAAGGGCAGTGAGCAGGTGGGCGAGATTTTGAACAGCGGCCAGTCCATAGCCCTCTTGCTGGGACATTATGGCAACTGGGAGTGGGTGACATCATTGGCATTATGGCTGCCGCCCATGCGGGATGGTGTGGCTTTGGGTCAACTTTATCATCCGTTGGAGAACAAAGTGATGGACCGTGTGGTGTTGAAGATGCGCAACCGCATGGGACCTGTCTGTGTGCCCAAGAACGACACCCTGCGCTGGCTCATTGGACATAAGCAAGCCGGAAACCCCTCGATGCTGGGCTACATCAATGACCAGGTGCCCAAGTGGGAAAACATCCACCACTGGCTCACGTTCCTCAACCATGAGAACACCCCTGTCTTCACTGGCATCGAACGCATAGTCCATTCTCAGAACCAGGCTGTTGTCTATCTGGATGTCAAGCGCGTGGGACGCGGACGCTATGAGTGCGAGTACCAGGTAATCACCCGCGACCCGTCGACGATGGGCAAGTTTGAACTGACTGACATCTATTTCAAACTTATGGAGCAGACCATCAACCGTGCGCCACAGTATTGGCTGTGGAGCCACAACCGCTGGAAAAGGACGCGTGAGGAATTTGACCGCCGTTTCAAGGTCGTCAATGGCAGGGTGGTGGAGAAAAGCCACGATAATTGAAAAATTCTTGTCCATTCGAGCAAAAAGTCTTACCTTTGCACCACCAAGAAACTAATTGACTTAAAACTAAAAACATTAAACTCATGAACCGACTTTCGGACCGTATCAACGCACTGGCACCGAGTGCCACTCTTGCCATGTCACAGAAAAGTAGCGAGCTGCGCGCTCAGGGTGTGGACGTTATCAACCTCTCGGTAGGTGAGCCCGACTTTTTCACCCCCGACCACATCAAGGCCGCTGCCAAACAGGCTGTCGATGACAACTTCTCATTCTATTCACCCGTTCCCGGCTATCTGTCGCTGCGTCAGGCCGTGAGTGAGAAACTGCGCCGCGAGAATGGCTTGGAATACACCCCTGACCAGATTGTCATCGGTAACGGTGCCAAGCACGAGCTGTGCAATGCCGTTATGGCACTTGTCAACCCCGGCGATGAGGTCATCATCCCCACTCCCGCATGGGTAAGCTATATGCAGATGGTCAACCTTACCGGAGGCAAGAATGTGCTGCTGCCCTCCAGCATGGAGAAGAACTTCAAGGTAACTGCCGATGAACTTGAGGCCGTCATGACCGACAAGACCCGCCTCATCATCATCTGCTCCCCCAGCAATCCCAGTGGTGCCATCTATACTTACGATGAGCTGAAGGCTATCGCCGAGATGCTCGAGCGCCATCCTCAGGTGATGGTTATCGCCGATGAAATTTATGAGCACATCAACTATGTGGGCAAGCACGAGTCATTGGCCCAGTTCGATGCCATCAAGGATCAGGTGGTCATCGTCAACGGTGTTTCCAAGTCCTATGCCATGACCGGTTACCGCATCGGTTACATTGCCGCTCCATTATGGGTTGCCAAGGCTGTGACCAAGCTGCAGGGCCAATACACCAGCGGCGTTTCCTCGATTGCCCAGAAGGCTGCCGAGGCCGCCTATAACAGCTCCCAGGACTGCGTCGAGGAAATGCGCGTCGCCTTTGAGCGCCGCCGCAACCTGATTGTGGGTCTGCTGCAGGAAATCCCCGGTTTCGAGCTGAACATGCCCGATGGCGCTTTCTATGCCTTCCCCAAGGTGGAATATTACTACGGCAAGCGCTACGGTGATACCGTTATCAACGACGATAACGACCTGGCACTCTATCTGCTCAACGAGGCCCATGTTGCCACTGTGGCAGGTAGTGCCTTCTGCTGCCCGGGCTACATCCGTCTGAGTTACGCCACCAGTGACGAGAACCTGTGCGAGGCTGCCAAGCGCATTGCTGCCGCTCTTGCCAAGCTTGCTTAATCTATAGTTTAGCTGAAATATCGATTGCCCGTTGTCACCCTGTGATAGCGGGCAATATTTTTGCGGCATAGTAAAGCGTAATCCGATTTCTTCATGTGAAGAACGTCATAATCGAGTTTTTCTATGTAATTTTGCAGCCATGAAAGAAGAAATTAGAGGTAACATCTGCGTGTTTTGTGCATCTAGTGCCAACATTGATTCGCGCTACCTGGATGCAGCGCGTGAGTTGGGCGGTTTGCTCGCCCGCGAGGGATGGCGTTGTGTGAACGGCGGCGGTGCCGTCGGACTGATGGGCGCCTTGACCGACGGCGCTCTTGATGCTGGCGGCGAGGTGACAGGGGTCATCCCCAAGTTTATGGTTGACAACGGCTGGTGCTATGACCGTCTTGACGACGTCATCATTACTGCCGATATGCACCAGCGCAAGCAAATGATGAGCGAGATGGCTGATGCCGTCATCGCCTTGCCTGGTGGCGTAGGCACGCTTGAGGAACTGCTCGAAACACTCACCTGGCGCCAGTTGGGACTGGTCAAGGTGCCGGTTATCATCCTGAACACCATGGGTTACTATGACCCGCTGCTGGCTATGCTGGGCCATGCCATCGATGAGGGTTTCATGAAGGAATCCCATGCCCGCCTGTGGCGCGTGGCCGCCACTCCCGCCGAGGCCGTCGCTATGCTTGCTGACGGCGAGTCGGTGGAGTTTGAATCCAAGTACTGATAGATGCCATGCCCGTCGCAACCCATCCTGCCGATACCGTTCAGGCTGCCGTGACACAAGTCATGCAGCACCCTGCCGATACTGTAGAGCCGTACTACGCTCCGCAGTACCTTGACGGTTTCCCTACGGCAGCAGCGGGTGACTCGACGTTGGGGAGCATCAACACGTTGCCCATGATGGAATTGCCCGACACGGGTCAGGCACAGCCTTTTGCCCGTTCACCCTTGCACGACACCCCGTCGATGGTGCTGCTGCTGGCAGGACTGCTGGCTGTGGCGTTGAGTTACCACACGGGCTACAAATACATCGAGAATTTTTTCCATTACATGTTCTCGACGCGGCGCCGCGAGAATTTGTTTGAAGACCACACTGTCAACGAGACAAGCATTCTGGCTGCCCTCATTGCCAACACTTGCATCGTCGGCGGTTTCCTGATTTATCTTGCCGTGCAACTGCTGGAACCCTCACTGGCGCCGTCACTGCAGTCGAGCGTGTTCCCGCACATTGCTGCCTATTGCGGCTTGACACTTGGCTTCTATGCCGTTCAATGGGTTGTTTACAAGCTGTTAGGCTATGCTTTTACCGATAAGGTGGGTGCCAAGTTGTGGATTGACGGTTTCAAGTCCACTCAGGCTTTCCTTGGGCTTACACTGCTACCTGTCCTGTTCCTGCTCATGCTGTATCCCACTCATGGCAAATTTCTATTGGGCGTTGCTGCATCACTGTATTTGGTAGCCCGCTTGTTCTTTGTTTATAAGGGTTTTAGAATTTTTTATAGCAATTTGTCATCGATTATCTATTTTATTTTGTACCTTTGCGCCGTCGAAATCGTACCCCTTGCCATTTTGGCGGGTGTAACGTATTGGATTACAGGTATTTTACATACATAATAACTACATGAGCATTAAGAAGATTTTGGTTTCTCAACCTAGACCAACCTCTGAGAAATCTCCTTATTTTGACTTAGAGAAGAAGTTCGGTGTAGAGATTGTTTTCAGGCCTTTCATCAAGGTAGAAGGACTTACATCTAAGGAATTCAGGCAGTCCAAGGTTAATGTGCCTGATTTTAGTGCCATTATATTGACGGCACGAACTGCGATTGATCACTTCTTCCGCCTGTGTAAGGAATTGCGTTACAATGTTCCCGATACATTGAAATACTTCTGTGTGAGCGAGACAGTAGCCCACTATCTGCAGAAGTATGTCATCTACCGTAAGCGCAAGATATTCTATAGCGAATCGGGCAGGATGGAGGACCTCATTCCCATTATCGCCAAGCATAACAAAGAAACTTACCTCATGCCCGTGAGCGACGTCCACAACGATAAGGCCGTCGTCCTGGATAACAACAAGGTGAAGTATGTCAAGGCGGTGATGTACCGTACGGTGAGCAATGACTTCAAACCTGGCGAGGTGTTTGACTACGACATGCTGGTGTTCTTCACGCCTGCTGGTATCAAGTCCTACACGACCAACTTCCCCGACTACATGGACCGCAAGGTGGTTATCGCCGCTATGGGTTCCACCACGCTCGAGGCTGCTGCCAATGCAGGTCTTACTGTGGATGTGACCATCACTCCCAAGACCCCATCGATGGCAAGTGCCATTGAGTACTACCTCAAGAACGTCAAGTCTCCGGGGGAGAAAGAGCCCGTCAAGGTTGCACCAGCGCCCAAGGTTGTTGTCGAGGAGCCCGTTGCTCCTGCCAAGCCTGTTGTTGACGAGGAGTTTGCCAAGCGCTCGGCTGCTGCCAAGAAGGCTGCTGCTACCCGCAAGGCTAAAGCTGAGGCTGCCGCTGCCGCCGCTGCCAAGCGTTCGGCTGCTGCCAAGAAGGCCGCTGCTACCCGCAAGGCCAAGGCTCAAACCAAATCAGAGAAGAAGTAATCCCGTTGTAACGGGACGATAATTGATGGGGCATGACGAGAGCGTGCCCCATCTTTTTAGCTGAACTTTGCAGCGCCTCTGCTATCGAAAGTGCGCTTTCATGGCATTGGGTTTGCTAAAGTTTTGGTAATTTTGCATCCGGAATGGATTACAAGTTAAGCAAAGACGAGAAACTGTGCAGCCGCACTGCTGTCAACCGCCTCTTTGACGAGGGACGGTCACTGATGGCGTTCCCGCTGCGTGCCGCCTACAGGTTGCGGCCACGTGGCGAGCATCCCGTGCAGTTCCTCATCTCCATCCCCAAGAAGCGCATCCGCAAGGCTGTGGGGCGTGTCGCCCTGCGTCGTCGCGTGCGTGAAGCCTACCGCCTGAATCGCCGCCAGTTGCTGGTGCCGGTGCTTGAACAGCAAGGGTGGGGGGTGGATATCGCCTTTGTCTATCTGGACAACACGCCAGCCACCTATAGTGTCATCAACGAGAAAATGGTCAACCTGCTCAACCGCATCGCCCAGGCAGCAACCGAGCAGCAACCACCCACCGAAGAAACGCCGCAATCATGAAAATCTTCGATGAAATCGGGCATTTTTGTCGTGAGGTGTTGCACTTCATCGGCTGGCTGTTGATACTGCCAATCCGCTTTTATCAGAAGTTTATCTCTCCGCTCAAGCCTCCCACATGCCGTTTCACGCCCACCTGCAGCCAGTATGCCATCGAGGCGATACGCAAGCATGGTCCCTTCAAGGGCTTGGCGCTTGCCGTGTGGCGCATCCTGCGCTGTAATCCCTGGGGGGGCAGTGGCTATGACCCGGTGCCTTAGTTTCTAGTCCCTAGTCCCTAGTTTTTAGTTATTAGTTTTAGTAGTCCATGATTCTTGACGTCTAAAATGGATATCCTCGACTTCCATACCCATAGGCTTGACGCCACCGCTGCTCTCATCTCGGTGGACCCGCAACGGTTTGACCCGCAGCCCGGTTTGTGGTATTCGGTGGGTTTTCATCCGTGGGACACTGCCGATGGTATCACCGATGCCGATTTTGACCTGCTGGAGCAGTGTGCCCGTCATCCCCAGGCGCTCGCCATCGGAGAGACGGGACTGGACGCTCTGCGTGGCGGTGACATGGCACTTCAGGAAGCGCTGTTCGTGCGTCATCTTCAGTTGGCGCATGACTTGGGAAAGCCCGTCGTGGTGCATAGCGTGAGAACGTCTCGACAGATGCTTGATGCGCGTCGGCGTGCTGGCTTGACCGATGTGCCGCTTGCCATCCACGGTATGCGTGGCAATGCCCATGTGGCACGCACATGGATCGATGCGGGTTGCTACCTCTCCTTCGGCGCTCGTTTCAATCCCGCCGCTCTGCAGGTCACCCCGCTCGACCGCTTGCTCATCGAGACCGATGACACTTCCGTTCCCATCTGCGACGTCGCCACCCAGATTGCCCAATCCCTCCACCTCACCGTTGAAGAACTCATTCGCACCGTCACCGCCAACGCGCGCCACCTCCTCAACCCATCTTCCCATAACTAAACAATAAGCACCGATTTGCCTCACGCTAAGACGCGTGATGCTCGCGTTGCTCGCAGTTTAGAGTTTAGAGAGGCTTCGCACCCGATTTGCCTCACGCCAAGGCGCAAAGCCGCTAAGTTTTCTATACTTTGCGCCTTAGCGTCTTGGCGTGGGGGGGGCGTTGACGGTCACGCCAGGCAATGATGCTCGCGTTGCTCGCGGTTTCGGGTTTAAATGTGAGAAAAGGAAAGGCACGCCGTTTTGGATGTTTGGCGTGCCTTTATAAAGCGTTGTGTTTTGATTGTTGCTTACTTTTCCACGAGGGCTTCGCGTGCCTTAGTGGCTCGAGGGCCCTTGGGAGCGGTTGAGGTGCTCTCCTTGGCCTTGGTGGTGGCAGTGGTGGAGTCTGTCACGACATCCTTGGCCGGACTGTAGTAATAGTATCCAGCGGGACAATAGGCGGTGTACTGGTAGAAGTGGGGGTCGGTTGCCATAATCAGGTCTCCGTTGCGGTCATATCCGTAGTACAGGTACTCGCTGTCACCGTCGTAGTAGTAGATGATAAGGCGGTCGCCACGGATTTGCCAGTCGAAATCCACAAAATCCATACCACCGTAGTAGGTGTAGTAGGTGTAGCGGCCGGTGTAGTTGCTGTAGAAGTCGTAACGCACCTGGTCACGTCCGATAATATCGTATTCACCTCTCATGTCGTGTCCGTAATAGGAAACCCAGCTGCCCACGATGTCATCAACATAGTAGGGGGAATCCCAATTGTCGTCGCATGAGAACATTGTCATCGACAGCGCTGCAAGAAGCAGCATGTAGTATATCTTTTTCATAGCGCTTGAAGTTTAATAGATTGATAATTGTTGCAAATATACTGATTTTATTTGGGAAAAGTCTCAATAGCTTGAAAAAATGCGCGTGCCACCGGTGTGATAGAGCGGCACGCGCCACCCAGAAATTACGTGATTTAGAAATTCACACCCAGATTTATCGTGAAGCACCCGCCATGGGTGTCGTCAAAGTTGTCTTGTCCGATGTTTGCCAGGCCGATGTCGTAGCTAGCATCCAGATAGAGCATATTGTATCCCACTCCACATCCGATTTTGAGTCCACCGTCAAAGCGGTTGAAATAGTCGTTCTCAAATGAGCTGAATGCTGTCCTCGTGCCGTAGTTCTTGATGTTGCCGTCGGTGCCGATGGCGAGATAACCGCCTGCATAGGGCTGGATGCTCGTCTGGTTGCCGATGAAGTGCTTGTACTTGATGAGCAGGGGCACCTCGAGATAGTTGAGGTCGTAGGTGAACTTGTCGTGTCCCGAGCCGCTCTTGCCGCCCTTCTGGGTATAGTACAGTCCCGTTTCGAGAAACAGCGGAGCGCGATAGGTGAGCTGTGTGCCGGCTGCCAATCCGATGTTCAGTCCGGTCTTGGGGCTGCTGCCGTCTAACAGAGGACTCTCGCTATTGACGTGGGAGACATTCATGCCCACTCGCAGTCCGAAGTAGTATCGGTGCCAGGCGATATATTCGTTGCCGTGGCGTCCCACCGTCTGTACGCGGGGGCGTCCCCCGTAGGGGTATCCATATTGTGCGATGGCGGGCAGTGCAAGCGCCATGCACATCAGGGTGAGAAGTAGAGTCTTTTTCATTGTCGTCAAGTTTTAAATTGTTTGTTTTCTTGTCCTTTAGACGCCAACCCACACTCGAAGTTTAAGGCATTACATTACCAAAAACGATGAGTGGCGCCACATTGCCGACCAATGACGCAAATCCGCCGACAAAGCGGTAAAAAAATACTCGAAAAAAGAGAGAATACCTGGAAAAATGCCCTTAATGTCAGGCAGCAGGGGCCGCCAAGAGTCCCGAGAGGATGCCGCGCTGGAACAGGTAGCAGACGACAAGTGCAGCGGCGAGCATCACGACGAAAGCCACGCACCACAGCTTGTACTGGCGTCGCCATTGCCCCTCGGCCAACCGACAGAATACAAACATGGCAACCGGGACAAACAACGGCTCGATGGGCAGGACATAGCGTGCCGTTGAGCCCGCCATGATATAAGCCATGACGATGAATGAGGCGGCGGGCCACCATGCCCAGAAACCCATACCCTGGTGACGTCGCCAGCAGATGAAGAGGTAGTAGAAAGCTGCCGTTCCACCCACCAGATACCATCCCCATGTGAGCCTGCTGAGTATGTTCAGGACAGAAAGATGCTCATAGTAAACCCACGGAATTGGAATGATGAATTGGACGGACATCGTGAGGGGCAGCATGAGCAAGCGGTGCCATGGCGTGTACAGGAAATAGTAGTCAAGTATTTCGCGGTAGAGAAGCTGTGACTCTCCCTTGATGTAAAACCGTTGCATGTTCCATCCGCCGCCGACAATCTCGGCATGGCGTTCAAATGAATAGGACGAGAAATAGTCCCCCACGAACAGCGTGATAAGGAAGATGGCCATCATCGCCAGTGACATGATCCAGTCGCGGCGCCAGTTGGGCAATGACATGATGGCGACGCCCAAGGCAATAAAATACAGATAGGTGGTGCGCACGCCCGCCATGAGTACACAAGCGAGCACAAAGAGCAGCAAGTCGAGCCATGGCCGGTGCCGCTCCTCGTCACATGCCGTCATCGATGCCAAAGCATATCCCGCCATAGACATCGACAGGTAGACGGAGCCCTCCTTCAGGATTCCGGTGCCAATCATCAGGTAGTAGAAGAGGATGGATGTCAGCAGCATGCCGCCGTTCAGCAGCGCGGTGGCAGGTGCCGCGACGCGTCCGAGCAGCAGGCGGCGTGTAGTCATGCCGGTGAGAACTACCGACGTGAGCGTGAACATCATGTTCATGGCAGCAGGCCAAACGACACTGACGCCTAACACTTTCCACATGCCAACCATCATCAAAGGGAAGCCCGGAAAGGGGATTTCGCCCAGTCTTGTATTGCCGTAATAGCTCTGGAGTGCCCATCCGTAATAGAGGCGTGCATCGTTTTGCACGTTAGGGATTTCCAGGGAAAATTCCTCATAAGATGTCCACAGCAGCATGCGACTGAAGTCAACAGCAATCAGGAAAAACGTGAGAACAAACAGCAAGACGTGTGCTGTCAGGTTGCTACCGCGGGCGCGTGAGAGAATGGTGCGAGGTATGATATAGGCAATGGCATTGGCAACGGTGATGCGTGCCCCGTCAGCATAGCCGAAATGGTGCGATGCTATCACGGCGAGCACAGCAAATGCTGTCAGCTCGGCAAGCATCAACACTAATCGTGGCATGGTCAATCTGTTTTCCTTGGTCATTGCTCTACTTGGTCCAATTAATCACATGCGTTACTGAGGGTAATGCACTTATAAATGGTTTGAATATTTATTGCAAAAGTAGAACTTTTAATATTCAAAAACAAATTTTTTTCCCCATGCTTTCATTTTTCGGGCAAAATGTCTAATTTTGTATGTTTTATTCGGTTTGAAAACACAGTCTCATGGCAAACCAGTCAATGAAAATAGATGTAGATAGCGTGCTCAGGGCTAGACTGTCCTCGCGCTACCGATATATACCGCGCTGGGTGGTGCGGTGGCTGGAGCGCACAATCTGCCAGGACCAACTCAATGTCGTTCTCTCGAAAATGGCGGGTAAAAACGGTGTTGATGCTGCTACTGCTGCCCTTAACGAGATGGATGTCAAGGTCGATGCCACAGGACTGGACCGCTTGCCCGAGGGACGCTTCATGTTTGTGTCCAACCACCCGCTGGGCGGGCTTGACGGCTTGGCGCTGATTTCGCTACTGGGACACCGGTATGACCGTCGCATCAAGTTCCTGGTCAATGACCTGTTGATGGCGGTGGAACCACTGCGTGACGTCTTCCTTCCCGTGAACAAATATGGCAAGCAGTCGCGTGTCAATGCCTCCCAGATTGAAGAGGCGCTGAACAGTGACAACCAGTTTATCACATTCCCGGCGGGATTGTGCTCACGTATGCAGCCCGACGGGAGCATCGCCGATTTGACTTGGCAAAAGGCTGCCGTAGTGCAGGCAGTGAACTACCAAAGGGACATTGTGCCTGTATTTTTTGATGCCCGCAATTCGAAGTTCTTCTACCGTTTTGCCAAGTGGCGCAAGCGTTTGGGCATCAAGTTCAACATTGAACTGATATTCCTTCCCAAGGAGATGTTCAAGCAGCGTGGCGCTACCCTGCATGTGTTAATTGGAAATCCTATCCCCTGGTCTGAGCTTGATATCTCCAAGCCCAAACAGGAGGCGGCGCGATTGCGTGATATTGTCTATGCAATGGCACCTAGTGCAAATAAACCGTAAGAATTGCCTATGGAACAGATTATTGATCCCATCCCCGTTGAACTCATCGAGCAGGAACTCACGCCCGAGCGTTTGTTGCGTCACACCAACAAGGCCGAGAACGACATCTATGTGGTCACCGCTCACAATGCGCCCAACACGATGCGCGAGATTGGACGCCTGCGCGAGATTACTTTCCGCGCTGCAGGAGGCGGCACTGGCAAGGCGTGTGATATCGACGAGTTTGACCTGATGGAACCGCCGTGCCAGCAGTTGCTCGTGTGGAATCCCGATAAAAAGGAAATCATCGGAGCCTACCGTTTTATCTGCGGTTGGGACGTGAAGGTGGAAAACGGTGTGCCGCGCATCGCCACTGGGCACATGTTCAAGTTCAGCGACAGGTTCCTGAATGAAATCCTGCCCGTCACCATCGAGTTGGGACGCTCGTTTGTGCGTCCCGAGTACCAATCGACGCGCGAGGGCGTGCGAGCTCTGTTCGCACTCGACAACCTGTGGGACGGCCTGGGTGCATTGACCATCATCTACCCAAAGGTCAAGTACATGTTCGGCAAGATGACGATGTACCCGAGTTACGTGCGCGACTGCCGCGACATGCTGTTGTGCTTCCTCAACCTCTACTTCAAGGACAAGGAAGGCCTGGTAGTGCCCATCGACCCGCTGCCCGACACCCGTAACGACGACCCCGTGCTGATGGCGCACTTTGTGGGCAACGACTTCCGCGAGGACTACAAGCGGGCGAACGCGTTCATCCGCCAGCACGGCATCAACATCCCGCCGCTGGTCAATGCCTATATGGGACTGTCGCCCAAGATGCTGCTGTTGGGCACCGCCATCAACCGCGAATTTGGCGACGTGGAGGAAACGGGCATTCTCATCAACCTCGACGAGATTGCCGACGAGAAGAAGCGCCGTCACATCGACTCCTATCTGGCAAATATCGAACGATAACACTCCAATACATCATGATAAGATACACCATATCATTACTCATCATGCTCACCGCTGCCCTGGGTGTGGTGGGTCAGGCTCCCGTGGACAGTGTTCAAACAGATAGCGCTAAATATTCCACATTCGATCCTGTTGAGCTCCGCATTTCCAGAACTTTTCCCTCTGTTCCCTCTCCAAGTGCTGTGTTCCGCATCTCTGGTGTCTGCCCAGATTCACATCCATTTGAAGGTAGTATTGCTGACCCGGTTTTATTGCCCCGCATTTCCAGCACTTTTTACTCTGTTCCCTATCCAAGTACGCTCCATGAGCCGCTTGCTGAGACCTGCATTTACAGAACTTATTACTCTGTAGGCATGATTGCTAACGCTGGCAACAGCAAGTTGGCCCCTTACTACATTTCCTCCAACAACGGCGGCAACATCACCCAGCAATATTCTGCCCTGATGAACGTCAGCCTGGTTCACAATACAAATCCCTCCAAGCGTTTTGCTTGGGGAGCGGGCGTCGAAGTTTGGGGCGGTTATGCGTCCAGTGCAGGCTATCAGCGTTATGTGGGCAACGGTCAATTCAATGTGCAGAAACAACATCCTGCACGGGTATGGGTCCAACAAGCCTACCTGACAGCCAAGTATCGCAGCATCTTTGCTATGGCAGGACAAGCGTATAAATACTCACCCATCGTCACCGAATTAAGTAGCGGTGACCTCGTGTGGAGCATCAATTTCCGCCCGCCCGTGGGCCTGCGCGCCGGTTTCATCAATTTCCAGAACATCCCGTTCACTAAGGGCTGGGTGCAAATCAAGGGCGAGTTCGGCTACTTCCGCCAGTTTGACGACAAGTGGCTTGAGAATCACTACAACTACTACAACCACTTCATCACCACGGACTTTTGGCTTCATTACAAGAGCCTGCACTTTCGCACCGACCCCAATCAGCCTGTTGTGTTCACCATCGGCGCCCAGTCGGCGTGCCAGTTCGGCGGTAACGCCACTTACTATGAGGATGGGCAGGTAACTAACACCGTCAAAATGAAAACTGATGCGAAGGCCTTCTTCCGCACGTTTATTGCCGGTAGTGGTGGAAAGAGTGCCGGAGACTCGTTCGTCGAGGGCAACCACCTGGGCACCTGGGACATAGCACTCGAGTACAAGCTGAAAGACGGCAGGACGTTGCGTGCTTACACCCAGTGGTTGTGGGAAGACGGCTCTGGCATCGGCAAGATGAACGGCTTTGACGGCCTGTGGGGACTGGAATACCGCAATGGTGTATGGTTCCCCTTGATTGAAGGCGCTGTCATTGAGTATATCGACTTCACCAACCAGAGTGGTCCCATCCACTGGACACCCAATGACAATCCTGGCACGCCCATTACCAGCCACTCATCGGGTGCCGACGATTACTACAACAACTACATCTACAACGGTTACCAGAGCCGCGGCATGTCCATCGGCTCGCCCTTTGTTAAGTCTCCGCTTTACAACTATGACGGCTATATGCGCTATCGCGACAACGTGATACGCGGTTTCCATGCTGCAATTACCGGTTGGCTGCATGAGGACTGGCGATACCGCCTGTTAGGTTCCTATCGCAAGGCATGGGGTACTCCCATCATTCCGCGCGCTGGCAGCGTCGATGACTTCTCGATGGCGCTCAGTATCCAATATCACCCAGGGTATAAGTACTTGGGGTGGATGTTCAATGCCACCCTGGCCATGGACCGCGGCAAGCTCTACGGCAACAACTGGGGCGCTATGCTGGGAATTACCTACTGCGGTACTTTTAACTTCAAGAAACGATGAAAAAGACATTATTTATAATATCCATCCTGTCGGTGCTGGTGCTGTGCTCTTGCACCCGCAACCACGGCGACATCGGCATCTGGTTCGGCACATGGCACGTCGAGCAGATTACTGCCAACGGCACGCCCGTCAACGTCGAAGGCGACTACTTCTTCCAGTTCCAGAGCAAGGTGTTCAGGGTGTCGCAGGTGTATGGCCACGAGCAAATGGTGGCAAGTTACGGCACATGGGAGGAGAGCGATGGCGGTAGCAAAATGACCGTATCTTTCCCTGACCCCACGGTGTATTATATCGTGATGCCTGGTTTGGAGGACTACAACGATTTCACCATTACTTCCAAGTCATCAAGGGAAGTGACTTTTACCAAAAGCGACAAGACAGGCACAGCCTATGCCTATCATCTCGTGAAACAGCCGTAAAAGAAAAAGTTGAGCTAGAGAGTTTGGTGTAGAGACGCAAAATTTTGCGTTTCCAATCATGAGGCGCTATCCACATACCCCCCTTGAGACGCAAGATTTTGCGTCTCTACATGTTAAACGTAATTTCGTCGAGATAAAGGCTCACGTTAGCCCCTGCGGGGCATGGGCCTACTTGGAGTTGATGAAATCCTGGAACGCCTGTTTGTAGCTGTCGCCGATGGGGATGTACACGTCGCCAAAGACGATGCGGTTGCGCTCAATCTCGCGTATTTTGCTTTTCTGCACAATGAATGAGCGGTGAACCCTGATGAATCGCGATGGGGGCAGCATCTGCTCGATTGCCTTCATGTTCATCAGCGTGAGGATGGGGTGCTGCGATTGCTCGGTGTAGATTTTCACATAGTCTTTCAGCCCCTCAATATATTTGATATCGTCAAGTTGGATTTGCAGCAGTTTGTACTCGCTCTTGACAAAGATGCTGGTCGGCTCCTCCTGGGCAGGCGTCGAGGATTGCTCATTCTGCTGTACGAGTTGGAACCATTGCAGCGCTTTGTTGCAGGCCTCCAGGAAGTCGGCATAGCTGATTGGCTTCAACAGGTAATCGAGCGCATTGACCCTGAACCCGTCCACTGCATACTGGTTGAAAGCGGTGGTGAAAACGATGCGGGTGCTCTCGGGAATCATTTTACTCAGTTCCAATCCGTTTAACTCCGGCATCTGGATGTCCAGAAACAGCAGGTCCACAGGTTCATTGCCGATACCGTGCAGGGCATCGGTAGCGTTGTTGTATTTCCCGCAGAGTTCGAGGAACGGTATTTTCTTCACATAACTTGCCAGCAGCTCCACGGCCAGCGGCTCATCGTCAACTATAGCACACTTGATAATCATCTGGTCTTAACAATAATTTTAGAGTAATATTCCTTGCCATCGTCAGTCAGCCCTTTCTCCCAGGTGTAACGGTCAGGGTACATGAGTTCCAAGCGACGGCTTACCTGTTCCAGCCCGATGCCCGAGCCGCTCTTGTCGTTTTCTCGTTTGGGATAATAGGAGTTGCGAATCTCACAAAAGATTTCACCATCGGCCTGATTCAAGTCTATCTTGATTTCGCCTTTACCTTGAGGTGAGATGCCATGCTTGAATGCGTTCTCAAGAAGTGAGATGAAGATGAGAGGAGCAACCGGTGTGGAGTCATTGGGCTGTACATTGATGTTGTTGATGATTTTTACATTGTCGGTTACTCGTATCTTCATCAGTTCAATGTAATTCTTCATGAAGTCGGCCTCTTTGGAAAGTGGCACAAAGTCCTGCTGGTTCAAATAGAGTACATGATGCAGCAGTTTGCTCAGTTCACCTACTGCTGTTTGTGCCTTGTCCTGATCAAAGGCAATGAGGGCATAGATGTTGTTGAGCGTGTTCAGCAAGAAATGTGGATTCAACTGGTTGCGCAGGTTGCTCAGTTCGGCCTCGGTCCGCGCTGTTTCGACTTCCTTGCGCACCTCTTCCAGGTGTTGCCATCGCTGATACATGCGTACCGCCACCGAAAGCGCGATAAACAGGATGTGCCACAATAACAGATAGAAGTAACCTTGAATGCGTGGAGGATGATTCTTCGGCCCCCTGTTGCCGAAATCAATTAAATCGGACAGTAACTGGTGATTGGTCCAACGCCACAAGTCACTAAAGAATACTCCCAAAATCAGTACCAGTATATTGAGGGCGATGAATATCTTCCAGTCTTTATTCTTGACTAGGTAACGCGGAACAAGCCATAAAAAGTTCACGTAGAAAACAATCATGCATGAGAGAGGCGCACCGAGCGCGCGTGCATATCGTGCCCATGCCTGAGACCAAGAATTCTCAGAACTATGGAAGAACAGTGGCGCGATGATGACCACCGACCAACACAGGATGTGCAGCAGCAGGTAGCGGTATTGGGGCTTGTTTTTTTCGATGGGAACACTCATAGCTGAAATCGGTTATATCATTGATAATGCAAAGATAATCAACTATTCCAGCCCTAGCAAATATAATAGACAAAAACATGTTTTTCAGCTACCAATTCCCCTAGTCATGTTGCATACGGGAAGGGGCGTTTGCGGTTTAATGGCGTATTCATATATATAAATATATAATGTGTAGTGTGTGGTAAACTTACTGAATATGATGAATAATTGTAGAATATTGAATTTTCATCGAAAAAAGTCAATAAATATGTTGTCATATTTGCAAAGTCTCATTATCTTTGCAACTCAAACCAACTTTTAAGTATATAGTTCAAATGGAAACAACAACATTAACAAAAAAACCTAGAAAAAAGAAAGCACTCGTGAAAAGAAAACGTGACCGTTTACAGTTGATCACCGATCTGATCAAGACGAATTGCATCGGTAGCCAAAGTGAGCTGGCTGACATGTTGCGTGAGCACAATATCAATGTGACTCAGGCCACATTATCGCGCGACTTGAAGGCATTGAAGATTTCAAAAGTTGCTACCGACCGCAATACTTACATGTACATCATTCCGGATAGCAACCAATTGCAAGACAGATTGTTGAGCATGCGTCAGACTGATGCGAACGCCGCCAAGCAGGTAGGACTCGTGTCGGTGACCTTCTCGGGCAACCTGGCGGTTATTAAAACGCGCAATGGCTATGCTCCCGGTTTGGCGTATGATATTGATATGAGCCGTCCACCCGAGGTGCTGGGAACTATTGCCGGTGCCGATACAGTGGTCGCTATCCTTGCCGAGGGAGTGACTCACGACGAAGCCAGGGCCGTGTTTGAGCAATTCATGCCCAAGAACTCGCCCAGCGTCTTCGGCCCGGTGCAAACGCCTCCTGTTGATGATTAAAGTAGGCGTTATCGGGTGTGACAACCCGCGTGCTGCTGAGTTGGTGCGTGTCCTCATCAACCATCCCGATGTGGAGTTGAAATGGGTGACAGGCACCGTCACAGTTGGTACGCGGCTTGATAGCATCGTGCCAGGCATCGTGGGCGAATGTGACCTTAGGGTTGTGGGTCAGGGACCTCTCGATGAGGTTAATTTGGTTTACTTGTGCGGCAAGCGCATTGATGCCCTCTCATGGTTGAAATCGGTGGATTTGCCCGACAAATTGGCTGTCATCGACATGAGCGGCATTCACAACCTGGATTATGGTGACACCGAAGCGTCCTGGAAATATGGATTGTCCGAGATGCAGCGCCGCCTGCTCGTACACGACACACGGTTGGTGACTGTGCCTGGCGATGTCGCAACGGTATCGTTGCTCGCACTGATGCCGATGGCGCGCAACTTGCTGTTGAACAGCCCGATTGAGCTGAAAGTGGCATTGGGCGCTAGCGCCTTGTCCAACGAGGGAAAGACAGTGGATGGCTTGACTGCCGCCGCTTGGGCTGATGACCAACAACAGGAAATCGTCAGCGCTCTGCTTCACTGCCAATCGAGCTTTGACCAACCCGTGACCTTGACGGTTGCACCGCTGGCCGAGCGCCGTACACTCGCAGTCGAAGCACGTTTCAAGTGCGGTGTCGAAGACGAGGTGGTGCATCAGCTCTACGAGCAATACTACGATGACCACAACTTTGTGTTCATGGTTGACCGTCCTGTTGTTGCTGCCGATGTCGAGAATACCAACAAGTGCCTCATCAACATTGACAAGGATGACCAAAGCGGTTACCTAACGGTGCGTGCCGTGATGGACGTCCTGCTCAAGGGCAGTGCCGGCAATGCTGTACACGCAATGAACCTGATATTCGGTCTCCATGAGCGGGCAGGACTTGCCTTGAAGGGTACCGGGTGTTAATACGAACAATTCAGACGTTAACAATATAATATATAAACATCAACAAATAAATACGATTAAATCATGTCAGTGAATAAAGTCATTCTGCTGGGCCGTGTGGGCCGAGACCCGGATGTGCGCTATGTTGCGCAGAATCAGCCCGTTGCATCGTTCACACTAGCTACTACAGACCGTGCTTACACCAATGCCAATGGTATGCAGGTGCCCGAACGCACCGAGTGGCACAACATTGTCATGTGGGGCAAGAATGCCGAGGTAGCCGAGCGTTTTATCCGCAAGGGTACTCAGATTTATTTGGAAGGCCGTTTGCGCACCCGTTCATGGGAAGATGCCAATAAGGTAAAGCGCTATATTACGGAGATTTACGTTGATTCGTTTGAACTGCTGGCACGTCCTCGTGAGTCGGTGGCACCGCAGCAGCCTCAACAGCCAGCCCAGTAAGCGCGCACACATTATTACGATTAATACTGACGGGACTCCTGGCATGCCTGGAGCCCCGTCAGTGTGTTGGTGCATATCCTGTTGTGGCTATGGATTCTTACAAGTATTTGTCGCCGAACTTGGATTTCACATCGTTGACATATTGCTTGATTCTCTGCTCTTCTTCCAGGGGGACGATGAGCAGGGCGTCATCAACATCGGCGACGATGTATCCGTCAAGACCTGATGCCACAATGAGTTTGTCACCCTTGATGGCGACGATGTTGTTGTGGCTGTTGAACATCAGCGCTTTACAGTTCTGGGTGACATTGCCATCCTTGTTCTTGGGTGAATACTCATACAGTGACCGCCAGGTGCCCAGGTCGTTCCAGCCGAAATCGACCGTCTCGACATAGACGTTGGGCGCTTTTTCCATCACTGCAAAATCGATGCTGATACTTGGGCAGGCCTCAAAGTTGCTGTCGATATATTCTCTCTCTTGTGGAGTGCCAAAGTACTGGATGCCACGCTCAAAGACGGCGTTCACCTCGGGTGCGCATGCATTGAGTGCATTGAGGATGCTGTCGGCGCTCCAGAAGAACATTCCCGAGTTCCAGAAGAACTCACCTGATTTCAGGAATACGCGGGCAAGGTCCTCGTCGGGTTTCTCGGTAAATGTTTTCACTGCCGAGAAATCTCCCTCGATATGCTCACCCACCTGTATGTATCCGTAACCCGTTTCGGGACGTGATGGCTTGATGCCCATGGTCACGAGGGCATCGCGCGACTCGATGAATTCAAACGCCTTGATAACGCTCTGCTGGAATTGCTGCACGTTGATAATCAGATGGTCGCTGGGGGCAACCATCATCTTGGCATCGGGGTTGATTGCCTTGATGTGGTGGGCTGCCCATGCAATACAGGGCGCCGTGTTGCGTCTTGCGGGCTCCAACAGTATCTGTTCGCTCTTGATTTCAGGCAGTTGCTCCTTGATGAGGGGCTCGTAGCTCTCGTTGGTGATCAGGATGATGTTGTCAACGGGAACGATGCCCTGGAGGCGGTCGAATGCCATCTGCAACAGGCTTCGGCCTGTGCCGAAGAAGTCAATGAATTGTTTGGGCTTGGCGGCTTTGCTGAAGGGCCAAAAACGGCTACCCACGCCCCCGCACATGATGACACAGTATCGGTTATTGTTCATGATTGATAGTCTGTCGTTTGAAATGCAGTTTTCCACAATGGATTCTTTATTTGGTGCAAATGTACAAATAAAAAACAGAATCAGCGTGTAAAAAGAAATGTAATAAGACACCCCACGTCACGATACTAATGATTATCGTGGGTGAGATAGAGTGATTTCAGGTGTGATTTACTCATCGAAATAGATGGGCAGGGTGCGGCTGATGCTCTGTTCTAGCGAAATGAGCGTCTCGGTTGCTGCCACGCCTTCGATGTGCTGGATGCGGTCATTGACCAGTGACATCAGGTGCTCGTTGTCACGGGCATAGACCTTGATCATCATCGTGTAGTGTCCAGTGGTGAAGTGGCACTCCACTACTTCCTTGATTTTCAGGAGCTCGGGGACAACAGTTCGGTACATGGAGCCACGCTCGAGCGTCAAGCCGATAAAGGTGCAGGTGGAGTATCCCAGCAGCTTGGGATTGACGTTGTAGCCCGATCCGGTGATGACACCATCGTCGATGAGACGCTGGATGCGCTGATGAACGGCAGCGCGAGATACGCCACACACTTGTGCGACATCCTTGCTGGGGATGCGCGCATTGTTCATGATGATTTCCAGAATTTTCTTGTCAAGAGTGTCGATTTTTTCCATAAAAATCAGTTTTTTCTTATCATATTGCAAATGTATATCTTTTTTTTCATGTTGCTATAGGTTTCAGTAATAATTTTTTGCTTTTTTTTGGTGGGAACCATTTAACGGATTATCATCGAGCTGTCTGATGCCATTCTGTTGCCGTAAAAATCGCGATTTTCAGGAACCGATAATAGGCATGTTGGACATTGTAAGCGGCTTTTTCTTGTATTGAAAATCAAATCAAAAATTTCGACTTGTAAATCTTTAGCAAATTATTTAAGCGACTGAAAATCAGCTACCATAAAGTTATTAACAAGGCCTGTTAATAAAATTTATCTTTTTGATTGTAAATTTTTGGTTTAAGATTGCAAATTTTTCAAATATTTGTTGTACCTTTGAAGTCCCGAAAAAACGAGGTAAAAACAACACACGCAACGGCATAGTCGAAGTTATGGAACAACCTGTGTATCATGTACCTGCGCTCTTGCAGGAGACAATTGACGGGCTTGCGGTTAAAGCTGCGGGCACCTATGTGGACACCACCTTTGGTGGTGGTGGCCACAGTCGTGCTATCCTCAATTGTCTGGGTCCCGAAGGGCATCTCCTGGGTATGGACCAGGACATTGACGCTTACTCGAACCGCCTGCAGGATGATCGTTTCACGTTTGTTCACGGGAATTTTACCTATCTCAGCAACTTTATGCGCTATTATGGCGTGTCGGGGGTTGACGGGATTCTTGCCGACTTGGGTGTGTCGTTCCATCATTTTGACGATGTGGAGCGTGGTTTCACGTTCCGTGCCGATGCGCCACTGGACATGCGTATGAACCGCGGTGCCGTTTTCACCGCGAGTGAACTGGTCAACACCTACAGCGAGGAGCGTCTTGCCGATGTGCTTTACCTGTATGGTGAACTGCGCCAGTCCCGTCGTTTGGCAGCCGCTATTGTCAAGGCCCGTCCCTTATCGACGACTGGTGACCTAGTCAATGCCGTGAGGCCGTTGCTGAAACCGGCTCAAGAGAAGAAAGAGCTGTCGATGGTTTTTCAGGCATTGCGCATTGAGGTCAATGGAGAGCTGGATGTCCTGCGCCGACTGCTTGACCAGTCGCTCCAGGTGCTGAACCCCGGTGGCAGGCTTGCCATTATCACCTACCATTCCCTTGAGGACCGTCTGGTGAAGAACTTCATGCGCACCGGCAATGTTGAGGGCAAGCAGGAGAAGGATTTCTTTGGCCGTGTGAACACGCCGTGGCGTGTTATCACCGGCAAAGTGGTTGTCCCCAGTGCCGATGAAGTGGCGCGTAATCCCCGCTCCCGCAGTGCCAAGTTGCGTGTCGCCGAGCTGATTGCCTCACCCACAGCCCATAGTATGAAATAACAATATTAACCCCAACAGATTAACTATCAAAGCATTACAACAAGATGGACGAAAAGAAAAACAGTATGTCATCTCAGAGGAAGAAGGCTGGAAAGAACTTCTTCCAGGGCCGTTTGTTCTCGCTTGACTTCTTCAAGCGCAATGCCAAGTACATCATTTTTGTGGTTCTCATGGCGCTCGCCTACATTGCCAACAAGTTCATGTATCAGAGCGGCATTCAGGAACTGATTACCTTAAAGACCGAGCTCGCAGACGCCCAAACCGACCTGGTCAACTCAAGTGCGAAGTACAACTCGATGATTCTCGAGAGTGAGATGACCAAACTGATGCGCGAGAGGCACATCGACCTGAGCGCTCCGATGGACCCCCCTTACAAGTTGACTGAAGAGAATTAATTCATTTTACGACAACCGAAAATTACCTATCCCCAGCATGGCAATGAAACAACATACCAACAAGAGGCATATCCTTGTCCGCTACGCTATCGTAGTGGGCTTTATGCTTGCTTTTTCGACGATGATTGTCTGGAATCTGTTCAAGACGACCGCCGTTCAAGCCAATTTGTGGAACGCTAAGGCCAATGAGGTGCTGATGAAGAACGTGCCCATTGAACCCGAACGTGGACAGTTGCTCGCCGATGACGGGTCGGTGCTTGCCGCCAACCTGCAGTTCTATGTGGTGCGCATCGACTGGTTCACCGAAGGAATCAAGGACTCTGTTTTTATGAAGGAAATCGGCCCTTTGTGCGACAGCCTCGCCAAATTTGATGATTCCATGACAGCCCAGCAGTGGAGGAAGAAAATCCTTGAAGACCGCAAGAATATTCTTGACGCTGCCGAGAAGACCGATTCTACCGGAAAGAAAGGGCGCATGAACCGTGCCTACAAGCTGTTCCCCCGTATGCTCACCCACAATGAGTACAAGCGCATACGCCAGTTCCCGTTCTTGTGCCTACCCAAGAACAAGAACGGCCTGGTGACCGAGAAGCACAACCGCCGCATCAAGCCCTATGGCAACATGGCGGGACGAAGCATCGGCAGCGTGGGTCAGGACTCCATCAGTTCCAGCGAACACGGCCGCTCGGGCCTTGAGATGGCGCTCGACTCGCTGCTCTATGGCAAGCCCGGTATCGCCCAGAGCCTGCAGCTCACCAACAGCATCATCAAGGCTGAAAGTGTGCCTGCTGTCAAGGGCTATGACATCACCACGACCATCAATGTGCAGTTGCAGGACATCGTGGAGAACGAGCTCAATAACATGTGCATCGAGACAGGCGCCAGGTGGGGCACCTGTGTGCTCATGGAGGTGGCGACGGGTGAAATCAAAGCCATCAGCAACCTGGAGCTCGATGAGGAGTCCGGTCTGTATGTCGAGGGCCGCAACCATGCTGTGCTGGCCTACGAGCCAGGTTCGGTGGTCAAGACCATCTCGATGATGGTGGCTCTAGAAGACGGCATCGTTACCGACATCAATGCACCGATTCAGACCGGTTCGGACTGGATGTATGCCGGACGCAACATCAGCGACCGTCCCCACGGTGCTGCCACGCGAACCCCTCGCGAAATCATTGAGACGTCATCCAACATCGGTATGGCCAAACTCATCGTCAAGGATTATGGCCATAACCCTGGCGGTTTCCGCCAGCGCTTGGAGCAGATGGGCTTCTTTGAGCCTTTCCACTCTGGTATCGCGGGTGAGACACCGCCCAACTACCCCAAGTTGGGAAACAAGAACTGGGACAAACTGTCGCTCACGCGTCAGGCCTACGGATATGCAACAACGATTCCGCCATTGTACACGCTGGCTATGTACAACGCCATCGCCAATGACGGCAAGTTTGTTCGCCCCCACCTGTTCAAGAAACTCTCACGGGAAGGAGAGCCCGATTCCATCATTCCCGTGACCTACATCCGCGATCAGGTGTGCTCTCCCGAGAATGCCCGCAAGTTGCGCACCATGCTCTATGATGTGGTGTGGGGCTCACACGGCACCGCTCGCCATTGGGTACGGGACTCGGTGGTGAAGATTGCCGGAAAAACAGGTACTGCCTACATTAATGCCAAGGGACAGTACGGTACGCAGAAGCGTTTGGCTTTCTGTGGTTTCTTCCCCTTTGAGAAACCCAAGTACTCCTGCATCGTGCTCATGTTGGGTGCCGACCGTGGAGCCGGTGCCTGCAGCGGCATGGTCATGAGGAACATCGCCCGCAAGATGTATGCCCGCGGCCTGTTGGGTAATGAGCCCGACTTTGCCCTGGAAAAGCCTAAAGCCGGAGCCAAGCCCTATCCCACGCTGTTCGCCTCGAAGAACGAAAAAGCGGTGAAGTATATCCAGCATGCTTTCAACATCAAGTCCGCACATCGTTATGCCAGCCCGTCCAAGGTTGAGAAGGGTGTCCCCAATGTCATCGGCCTGAACGTGCGCGATGCCATCAATGTGCTGGAGAGTGCCGGCCTTATCGTGAACTTCACGGGCAGTGGCATGGTGACCAGCCAGAATCCCGCTGCCGGCTCGGCCTATAACCGGGGGCAACGTGTTAATTTGAGATTAAAGAATTCCTAAAGCTAAATAACTATCATGAAGAATCTGTCACAATTGCTCATGTCTATTAAGCCACTGAAGGTGGTGGGTAACACTGATGTCGAAATCACTGATTTGATTAACGACTCCCGCAAAGCAGCGCCAGGCGTGATGTTTGTCGCCGTGAAAGGCGTTGCGGTGGACTCCCATCGTTTCATTCCCGATGTAGTGGCTGCCGGTGCCAGCGCCATCGTGTGCGAAGACCTGCCCGAGACGTTAAGCGATAAGGTTACCTATATCCAAGTCGATGATGCCATCATCGCCCTGGCTCATCTTGCCGACGAGTGGTTTGACCACCCCTCGCGCTCACTGCGTCTGGTGGGTGTGACGGGCACCAACGGCAAGACAACGACTGCTACCCTGCTTTATGAGATGGCACAACTCCTGGGCCACAAGGCAGGACTGATGTCCACCGTCAGGAATATCGTTGACAAAGAGGCCGTGGAGGCGAAGCAAACGACGCCTGACCATCTGACCCTCAACCGCCTGTTGCATGACATGGTCGAGGCAGGTTGTGAGTATGCCTTCATGGAGGTGAGTTCCCATGCGTGCGTCCAGCACCGCATCGAGGGTATCACCTTTGCTGGTGCCATCTTCACCAACCTTACCCGTGACCACATGGACTTCCATAAGACCGTGGACAACTATATTGCTGCCAAGAAGATGTTCTTTGACGCATTGCCTGCCGGTGCCTTTGCGCTGGTCAATGCCGACGATAAGGTGGGCGAGGTGATGTTGCAGAACACCCGTGCCGACAAGTACCGCTATTCCCTGCGTACACTCACCGACTTTAAGGGTCGCATCGTGGAATCACGTCTTGATGGTACCACCCTGGAACTGAACGGTAATCAGGTGGAGGTGTTGTTCACAGGACGTTTCAACGCCTATAACCTGCTGTCGGTCTATGGCGCCTCGCTGCTGCTTGGCTTTGACCCCCAGGAGGTGCTCGTGAAAATGAGTCTGCTCGAGCCGGTTGCCGGACGTTTCCAGACGATGCGTTCCCCTCGCGGCTATACCGCCATCGTGGACTACGCTCACACCCCTGACGCCCTGGTCAACGTGCTTGATACCATCCGCGAGGTGGTGGGCACCAACGGCAACATCATCACCGTGTGCGGGTGTGGTGGCGACCGTGACCGCGGCAAGCGTCCTATCATGGCGCGTGAAGCCGCAGTGCGCAGCGACCGTGTTGTGCTCACGAGTGATAACCCCCGCACCGAGGACCCTGACGCCATCCTGCGCGAGATGGAGACCGGTCTGCCTGAGGATGCACGTCCCCGCACGCTTATCATCACCGACAGGCGCCAGGCTATCCGCACTGCTTGCCAGCTCGCTCAGCCCGGCGACGTGGTACTTGTAGCAGGCAAGGGTCACGAGGATTATCAGGAAATTAACCACGTGAAGCATCATTTTGATGACCGTGAGCAGATTGCCGAGTTCTTCTCGACAGAAAAATAACTGAATATTAATAACTTAACAAGATACAGGTTATGTTATATCATCTTTTTCACTTCCTCCAACAGTATCATGTGCCAGGCTCACGCCTGTTCGAGTACATCACGTTCAGGTCGGGATTTGCGTTCATCCTGTCGCTGTTTATAGGCATTGTTATCGGCCGTCGCATTATCTTCAAGCTCAAGGAGCGCCAGATGTGTGACAAGGAACGCGAGGAGAAACTGGGAGGCAACTCAGCCAAGCAGGGCACGCCCACCATGGGAGGTCTCATCATTATCATCTCGATTCTGGTGCCTATCCTGTTGTTGGGCAAACTCAACAACATCTATATGCTGCTCATGATTGTCTCTACCGTGTGGTGCGGCGCTCTGGGTTTTGCCGATGACTACATCAAGGTCTTCCACCACAACAAGGAAGGTCTGAAAGGCAAATTCAAAATTGTCGGTCAGGTGGGTCTGGGACTGATTGTGGGCCTCACCATGTATCTGAGTCCTGCCATCGTAATGAACGAGCAAGTGCATGTCACCAACCGTAACGAGACGCCTGAACTGGTGGAAATCCACAAGTCACAGGCCGTGAAGGCCACCAAGACCACCTTGCCCTTTGTCAAGAACCACAACTTTGACTATGCTTACTTCACGGGCTGGATGGGCAAATACAAGCAGGCTGGCGGTTGGATACTGTTCATCCTGATGACCATCTTTGTCATCACTGCCGTGAGCAATGGTGCAAACTTGACCGATGGTGTGGATGGTTTGGCTACCGGCACATCGGCAATCATCGGTGTCGCCCTAGCCATCATGTGCTATCTGGGAGGTAACGTCATCTATTCGTCCTACCTGAATATCATGTATATCCCGGATAGCAGTGAACTGGTAGTGTATGCCGCGGCATTCATTGGCGCAACCATCGGCTTCCTGTGGTACAACTCATTCCCTGCCCAGGTGTTCATGGGTGATACGGGCAGTCTGTGTCTGGGTGGCATCATCGCGGTGTTTGCCGTGCTCATACGCAAGGAGTGGCTCATCCCCCTGCTGTGCGGTATCTTCCTCATCGAGGAGTTGTCGGTTATCATGCAGGTATGGTATGTCAAGCGCCATAAGGGTAAGAATATGCGCCTGTTCAAGATGACGCCATTGCATCATCATTTTACTGCCGACCCAGCGAAAATCACCTGGGACTACAAGATTAAAACGCCCGACCATCGCATCCCGGAGGCGAAGATTGTGATGCGTTTCTTCCTGGTGAGCATTCTGTTGGCGGCATTGACATTTGTGACGCTTAAAATACGTTAAACACAAGAATAAAAGGTTAATAACGATATGACTAAACGATTAGTAGTGTTAGGCGGAGGCGAGAGCGGTGCAGGTGCTGCGGTGCTCGCTAAGGTCAAAGGTATGGACGTGTGGCTGAGTGATGCCGGAAAAATTGGGCAGGACTACAAGGACCTGCTTGACAAGTATGGCATCGCATGGGAGGAAGGTGGCCACACCCCTGAGAAAATCCTCAATGCCGACGAGATTGTCAAGAGCCCCGGCATCCCCGACACGGCACCCATGGTCGCCCAAGCCATCGAGAAAGGTATACCCATCGTGAGTGAGATTGAGTTCGCCGGCCGTTACACCGATGCCAAGATGGTGTGCATCACTGGCAGCAACGGCAAGACCACGACCACCAAGCTGACCTACCATATCTTCAAGAAGGCTGGCTTGAATGTGGGTCTGGCTGGCAACGTGGGCCGCAGCCTGGCCTTGCAGGTGGCAACCGAACACCACGATGTGTATATCATCGAGTTGAGCAGTTTCCAGCTCGACAACATGTATGAATTCAAGGCCAATGTAGCGGTGCTGCTCAACATCACGCCCGACCATCTTGACCGCTATGACTACAAGATGGAGAACTATGCCGCTGCCAAGTTCCGCATCACCCGCAACCAGACCGTAGAAGACTCTTTCATCTTCTGGAAGAACGACCCCATTATAGCGTCGCAGTTGCGCCAGCATCACCTCGAGTCAAGGCAGCTGAGCTTCACCGCCGACGATGACGACAGCAATGCGGCTTGGGTGCATGAGGGTGTGCTCAACTTCAATGTCAATGGCGACCGTTGGGACATTGCTCGCAACGACTTGTCGCTCAAGGGTCTGCACAACGTCTATAACACGATGGCTGCCGGACTGTCGGCCCAGGTGTTCGACATTCGCAAGGACGTTATCCGTGAGGCGTTGGCCGATTTCGAGGCCGTGCCCCATCGTCTGGAGTATGTCGATACGGTGGACGGCGTGCGCTACATCAACGACAGCAAGGCGACCAATGTCGATGCCTGCTGGTATGCCCTTGAGAGCGTCAATGAGCCGTGTGTGCTCATCCTGGGCGGTATTGACAAAGGCAATGACTACAGCCAGATTGAGCCGCTGGTCAAGGAGAAGGTGACCGCTATCGTCTGCCTGGGTGTGGACAACGCCAAGCTGCATGCCTTCTTTGACGGCAAGGTGCCCGTGGTGACCGATGCCTCCAGTATGCCCGAGTGCATGGAAAAGTGCCGCCAGCTTGCCCAGCCAGGTCACACTGTGCTACTCTCGCCCTGCTGTGCCAGCTTTGACCTGTTCAATGGTATGGCCGACCGCGGCAACCAGTTCAAGGAGTGCGTCAAGAAGATGAAAGGCTGATGAAAATTATTTAAGAGAACTATAACCCCATTTAAAGATTTGAAAAGAGAACTATACTATTATGTCACCCGCCGAGAAAGTAAATAGATACAACGAATTGTCACAGAAATACGGTGACCCTTGGATTTGGGGCATCTATATCATGCTGCTCCTCATCTCGATTGTTGAGAGTTACAGCGCTTCGAGCCGTGAAATCGCCACCCAAGGCATCTATATGCCCATCATCAAGCAGTGCGTCTTCTTGGGCATTGGTCTGGCGTGCGTCCTCCTGCTCCAGCGCGTCGATTACAACAAACCCTCGTTCCTGTACGCCATGGTGCCGGGGCTTGCCATGTTCACGGTAGTGACCTTGGTCTATGTCATGTTCTTCGGACAGACCATCAACGGTGCTCGCCGTGCTATGACCCTCATTCCCGGATTGCTGACATTGCAGCCAGCCGAGTTGGCGAAGTTGTCGATAGTCACCCTGTTGTCTTATATTTTCGCCAAGTCGCAGAAGAATCATGATATCAGCAACGCGGGCATGATTGTTGCGGCATGTGCTGTCGCATTGTATGGTGCCCTGATGATTCAGAGCGGTTTGACCAATACGCTGCTGTTGATTTCCATCAGCGGCTCGATGCTGCTTATTGGCGGTGCCAAACTGAAGAAGATTGGCATCCTGATGGTTTTCTTCGGCATCATGTTCGGTGTCTTTTTCATCATCAAGAGCAGCAACGACAAGAAGGATGAGGTACTCAGCGAGATGCAGTCAAACTCCTCACTGGACGGAGTGGTTGTTGTAGAAGAACCTGCTGCAGGAGCCGACGATAACCATAACCGCCTTCGTTCGGGTACATGGAAAAACCGCGTGAATGAATGGCTGCACCGCGATTCGCTAGTGTATCGTCCCATCACGACCAAAAACCAGCAGGAGATGTTCTCACGCATGGCTCAGGCCCACGGCGGTTTGATTGGCGTAGGTGTGGGCAAGTCGCGTGAGTGCAGCCGCCTGCCGCTGGCTTTCAGTGACTACATCTACTCGATTATCGTCGAGGAACTGGGATTCTTCTTGGGTGGCTTATTGGTGCTGCTGCTGTACCTCTCACTGCTGGGGCGTGCCGCGATGATTGTGCGCCGCAGCAAGCGTGTGCTGCCATCGTTGCTGGTCATCGGTATGGCGTCGTTCATCACGTTCCAGGCGCTGTTCCACATGGCCATCAATGTGGGCGTGTTCCCTGTTTCGGGACAGCCCCTGCCGCTCATTTCCAAGGGCGGTACATCGATTATCGTGATTAGTATCGCTTTTGGCGTGATGTTGAGCGTGAGTCGCACCATCGCCAACTACGGAAACAAGAAAAACAACAAGGCAGAGGAGGCCCTTGTCATTGAGGGTCTTGACGCCGAAAATCCAACCGAAATACCACCTAAAAATGTCTGGAAATAAACAACAACTCAACATCTTGGTCAGTGGTGGTGGCACCGGCGGACACATTTTCCCCGCCTTGTCCATCGCCAACGAAGTGCGCCGTCGTTATCCCGATGCCAGAATCCTGTTTGTCGGAGCCGAGGGCCGTATGGAAATGGAGAAAGTGCCCGCTGCGGGCTATAACATCATCGGTTTGCCGGTGAGCGGCTTTGACCGCAAGAACCTGTTGCGCAATTTCAAGGTTGTGGCACGACTGTTCAAGAGTATGCAACTTGCCAAGAAAATCCTCAAGGATTTCAAGCCCGATATCGCCATCGGCGTGGGCGGTTATGCCAGTGGTCCCATGCTCAAGGAGGCCCAGAAACAAGGCGTTCCCACCTTGCTGCAGGAGCAGAACTCCTATGCCGGCGTGACCAATAAGCTGCTCGCTGCCAAGGCCGACTGCATCTGTGTCGCCTATGAGGGCATGGAGCGCTTCTTTCCCCAGGACAAGATTGTGCTCACGGGCAATCCCGTGAGGCGCAACCTGCTCGAGTGTGGTGCCACGCCCGAACAGGCACGTCAGGCGATGGGAGCCGACCCTGTCAAGAAGACGATACTCATCATTGGCGGCAGTTTGGGCGCACGCACCATCAATAACGCCATTATCCAGGGGTTGAAGCAGATTGGTGACACCTATGGCGTGCAGGTCATCTGGCAGACCGGCAAGAACTATGACCAGCCATGCCGTGAGGCTCTGGAAGCCTCGGGTGTGAAAAACGTCTACCAGATGCCGTTCATCAGCAACATGGACATGGCCTATCGCGCTGCCGACCTCGTCGTTTCGCGAGCTGGAGCCAGCTCCATCAGCGAGCTGCAGCTGCTGGGCAAGCCCGTAATTCTGGTGCCTTCGCCCAATGTTGCCGAGGACCATCAGACCAAGAACGCCTTGGCCCTTGTCAAGCGTGGTGCCGCCATTATGGTGACTGATGCCGATGCATCGGCCAACCTTGTCAACACGATGCTCGAAACCGTCCAGGACGACCAGCAGACTGGCATCTTGGGCCGCAATGTGAAAGAGATGGCCCTGCGCGACGCTGCCGAGCGCATTGTCGATGAGGTGGAAAAAATCATCAACAGGCGCTAACGTGTAAGTATTTTAATCACACAAACGAATAGGATAACAAATAGAGGAATGAAAGATTTTGATTCATTGTATTTTGTAGGCGCTGGCGGCATCGGTATGGCCGCCCTTGAACGCTATTTTTTGGCAAAGGGAAAACGCGTTGCAGGCTATGACCGCACGCCCAGTGACCTCACCAAGGCGCTCCAGCAAGAGGGCGCCCACATCGATTTTGACGAGAACCCCGACCTGATTCCCGATTATTGCCGCGATCCGCAGCGCACGCTGGTGGTCTACACCCCTGCCGTGCCCGACAGCCATCAGGGTCTGACCTACTTCCGCGCCAATGGCTTTGAAGTGGTGAAACGTGCCGCATTGTTGGGAGTAGTGACTGCCCACAGCAAGGCTTTGTGCTTCGCAGGTACCCATGGAAAAACCACGACATCGAGCATGGCGGCCCACATCCTGCAGACTTCGGGAGTAGGGTGTAATGCCTTTTTGGGAGGCGTGCTGCGCAATTATGACAGCAACTTCCTGTTGTCGCTGACGAGCCCATATTCGGTCATCGAAGCCGATGAGTTTGATCGCTCGTTCCATCACCTGAGCCCCTATATCGCTGTGGTGACTTCGACCGACCCTGACCACCTGGACATCTATGGCACCGCCGAGAATTATCTGGAGAGTTTTGCCCATTTCACCGAACTTATCCAGCCTGGTGGAGCACTGATTATCCACACGGGACTGGCCCTGAAACCTAGGGTGGGAGAGCAGGTGAAGACCTACACCTATAGCCGCGATGAGGGCGATTTCCATGCTGCCAACATCCGCAAGGGTAACGGCACGATTGTCTTTGACCTGGTGACGCCGTGGGAGACAATCAGCGACATCAGCCTGGGTGTGCCTGTCGCCATCAACATCGAGAACGCGATTGCCGCCATGGCGGCTTGTCGCCTGGTGGAGATTCCGGGCGATGCCATGCGCGATGCCATCGGCACGTTTATGGGTCCGAAGCGCCGTTTTGAGTTCTGGCTCAAGGAGCCGGGCGACCACGGCAAGGTAATGATTGATGACTATGCCCACCATCCCGGAGAACTGCAGGCTAGCATTTCGTCGGTGCGCGATTTATACCCCAATCGTCGTTTGACAGTGATTTTCCAACCCCACCTTTACACACGCACCCGTGACTTTGCTCCCGGCTTTGCTGCAGCCTTGTCGCTTGCCGATGAGGTGATTCTGCTCCCCATTTACCCCGCACGCGAGGATCCTATCCCTGGAGTGACCAGCGAAATCATTCTCGAAAAGGTAACAAGTGCAAAAAAAATCATTTACTCTAAAGAAAATTTGATTAAGTCAATACATTTGAGTAATTTTGACGTCTTATTGACGGCAGGTGCTGGCGACATCGCTAATCTGCTGCCTGAAATACGCGATGAATTCAAGAAACAAGAGCCTTGAAACGACTGATTCAGAATATCATTTTGGTTGTGCTGGCGGTGGCGCTCATCGTTGGCACAATCTGGGCGCGCAACAAGTCGCAGGGCGAGGTGTGCAGTAGAATTGACGTTGAAATCATCAACGCCGACAGCACCTCGTTTGTGACTCCACAGGGCGTGCTCGATGAATTAAAGGGGCAAGGCATTAAACTTGTGGGCAAGCGTATGGGCAGCATCGATGCCAGTGAGATTGAGGAGGCCTTGAAACTCTCGCCTTATCTCGAGAGTGCCGATATCGTCAAGTGCCAGGATGGTAGGCTGCTCATCCGCGTGAGCCAGCTGGTACCCATCTTCCGCGTCTTTGACGGTGAGAGCTCCTACTATGTGAACCGTGCTGGCAAGCACATGTCGGCCAATATGTACTATCACAGCGATGTGCCCGTCGTGCAGGGACACTTCACCCGCAAGTATCCCGCCACACGGCTGCTGCCGCTCATCCGATATGTCGAGAGCGACTCGCTGTTGCACTCGCTGGTGGCGATGTATAGTGTCAAGGACACCAACAACATCATCATTGTGCCCAACATCAGCGGTCATGTCATCAATATTGGCAATGCCGACGGTTTTGAGAACAAGTTTGCCAAACTCATGCAGTTTTATCGACAGGTGATGCCCAAGAAAGGGTGGGAGACCTATGACACCATTTCGGTGAAGTGGAACCACCAGATTGTGGCTACCCGTCGCGTCAAGGCTGTGCAGCAGTCCGTCCCGAGCAATCCCGACGATGACGAGCAGGCACCCGACCTTGAGACCATGACCGTTGGTACTGCTGCCGATGCCAACCGCGACCAGCAGAATGATTCCAAATCCAAGCAGGATAACCAAAACAAGAGTGAACAAGACAAGAAAGAGAACAAAAAGAATAATAACAACTAAATAATATATTTCATCAGTTTTATGGAAAAGAACCAATATATTGTAGCACTTGAAATCGGAAGCTCCAAAATCGTTGGAGCAATCGCCGAAAAGACTTCGGCTGGATACTTGAGCGTAAAACACCTGCAAGAAGAAAAGCATCTCAACAGCGTGAGATATGGCATCGTGCAGAACGTAGAGAATATCAAGAGCAGCATCAACCATATCCTCCATACGCTTGAGGGCATGGTCGATGGCCGTATCACGCAGGTCTATCTGGGCGTCAGCGGACGATCGCTCCACAGCATCGTCAGCGAGGTGAACCGCAGCGTCGGCACCACCGAGTCCATCACAAGGGAATTGATAGACCGCATTATCCACGAGGCAACCAGTACCCCAATTAAGAACCACGATACTGTGGACATTGTACCCCGAGCCTATTATGTCGATAAGGTGGAGACTCCCAACCCCGTGGGACAGTTTGGTTCTTCCATAAAAATCAAGGTCAATCTGATTGTGGCAAAACCTGCCCTCAAACTCAACTTGAACCGCCTGATGACTTTTGGCATTCCCGCCAAGGATTATATCGTCACTCCGCTGGCTGTCGCCGAGCAGATTTTGAGCGAGAGCGACCGTGAACTGGGCTGTATGCTCGTGGACATGGGTGCCGAGACGACGACCGTCTCCATCTACAAGAACAAGGCGCTCATTTTCCTGAACACCTTGCCCCTGGGCGGCCGCAACCTCACCCGTGACGTGATGAACGGTATGAATGTGCTCGAGGAGACTGCCGAGAACGTAAAGAAGAACATCAACAACCCGCTCGATCCCAGCAACGTGAGCAACGTGAGAATCGAGGGTGTTGATGCCCGTGAGGCCGCCAACTACATCAGCGCGCGTACGGGTGAAATCATCGCCAACATCAACCAGCAGCTGGCTGATGCAGGCGTGACGTCCAACGATATCCAGAGCATCGTCCTTATCGGTGGCGGTGCACACCTGGGCGGTTTGCAGCAGAAGATGGAAGAAACCATCAAGATTAAAGTGCGCATGGGACAGAATCCCCTCTCAATCAACATCCTCAATTCCAACATCAACAGGATGGAGTATATCGAGGTGTTCGCCCTGCTCGCTCAGGCTGCCGAGATGATTGAGGACAGGGAGACCTGTGTTGAACTCAACAAGTATGAGGATGATCTTGTCTTTGAGGGTGGCAATGCAGCTGCTGCTGTGGCAAGGGCCGAACAGACAAGAGAGCGTGAGGAATCCGAGAAACCCGAGAAACCTAAGAAGAAAGGTCCCAGTCGTTGGGATAAGTTGAGGAATAAACTCTCGAGTTTGATGACTGAGGATGAACCTGATAACGATGACTAGTAACCGGCTCGTTAGAATTCATTCATCGTTAATGATTAGAACAATAAAGCTATCATCCCAATTATTAAGAACAAAAACAAAACGATAAGATATATGGAAGAAAAGATTTCATTTAATGAGTCGCGCGACCGTGGTCACGACATCATGTCCACGCTGGATAAGGACTCGGGATTCCAGGATAAGGAGAATACCCGCACCATCATCAAGGTGATGGGCGTCGGTGGCGGTGGTAACAACGCTATCAATCACATGTACATGCAGAACATCGAGGGCGTCTCGTTTGTCGTCCTCAATACCGACCGCCAGCAGCTCAACGAGTCGCCGGTTCCCAACCGCGTGCTGCTGGGCCCCAACACGACCCATGGCCTGGGCGCCGGTAACATTCCCGAGACGGCCAAGCGTGCCGCCGAGGAGAGTGAGAGCGAAATCGCTGCCCTCTTTGACGATGACACCAAGATGGTCTTCATCACCGCTGGTATGGGTGGTGGTACCGGTACGGGTGCTGCGCCTGTTGTGGCTCGCATTGCCCATGAGAAGGGCGTGCTCACCATCGGTATTGTGACCATCCCGTTCCTGTTCGAGGGTCCCAAGAAGATTCTCAAGGCGCTTGCCGGTGCCGATGAAATGGGCAAGTATGTTGACGCCCTGCTCATCATCAACAACCAGCGCTTGACCGAGATTTATAGCGACCTGGACTTCACCAACGCCTTCGGTAAGGCCGATGATACCTTGACCACCGCTGCCCGCAGCATCAGTGACCTGATTACCGTGCGTGGTGTCATCAACCTCGACTTCAACGATGTGAATACCACCCTGCGCAATGGTGGCGCCGCCATCATCAGCTCGGGTTATGGTACGGGTGAGCGCCGTGTGACCAAGGCCATCGAGGATGCCCTGGAGTCGCCGCTGCTCAAGAACCGTGACGTCTATGGTTCCCGCAAGATTTTGATGAACGTCTATTTCAATCCCAACAGTGGCTCACCGCTGCTGATGAAGGAGTTGAACGAGATTCAGGAATTTATGGCCAACTTCGACCAGGAGGTTGATGTCATCTGGGGTACTGCCCACGACCTGAACCTGGAGGAGCAGATCAAGGTGACCGTGCTGGCTGCCGGTTTCAATGTGTCGCTTGACAAGGAGGCTCCCGTGCAGACCGTTCCGCAGCGTCGCGAACCCGTCACCACCCATAACAGTATGTCTGACGCTGATCGCCTCAAGAAAGAATATGGTGAGAAAGCCATTACCGAGCAGGCCTTGGCCCAGAATCGCGCTCGTTACTTCGTGCTCACTCCCGAGCAGATGGACGATGACTACGTGATCGACATGTTGGAAAAGTCACCCACTTACAAGCGCAAACCCGACTTCCGCAACCAGATTCAGGCTGCTCAACAGGCAGCGAGCCAGGAGAGGCCCGTCGAGGTGCCCAAGACGTCCAAGCGCAGCGGTGGCGACAAACCGACTATTAATTTCGGTGAGTAAAACGCTATAAACAAGTAAGTTAAGACATGAGTATCTTTGATCAAGTGAATAATGGCATCAAGGAGGCGATGAAGGCTCACGACAAAGGCCGTCTGGAGGCTTTGCGTGGCATCAAAGCCGAGTTCTTGATTATCAAGACCGCACCGGGCAATAACGGTGAGGTGACCGATGAGAATGCCTTGAAGGTGCTCGTACGCATGGCTAAGCAGCGCAAAGAGAGTGCTCAGATTTACATCGACCAGAACCGTCAGGATCTGGCCGATGTGGAGCTCTTGCAGGCTGCCGTCATCGAGGAATTCCTGCCCAAGCAGATGAATGACGAGGAACTGACCGCTCACATCAAGTCTATCATCGAGCAGACGGGTGCCACCAGCATGAAGGACATGGGCAAAGTCATGGGCATCGCCACCAAGCAGCTTGCCGGACGTGCCGAGGGCCGTGCCATCAGCGCCAAGGTAAAAGAACTGCTATCTGCAAACTAAAACAAAACACCAACCAGAAACTAGGGACTAGAAACCAGAAAATAAAAAATGCTGACATTACAACTCATTAACCAGGACCCCGAGGATGTGATTCGCCGCCTTGCTGTCAAGTGTTTTGACGCTCGTGAGGACATCATGCGCATCGTGGAACTGGATAAGCAGCGCCGTGCACTGCAGAAACAACGCGACGACAACGCCGCTGTGCTCAATAAAATGGCTGCCCAAATCGGTGCCCTCATGAAGCAGGGTAACCGTGACGAGGCCGAAAACGTCAAGGCCCAAGTGGCAGAACTCAAGACCGCCAACAAGAAGATTGACGATGACCTCAGCGCCGCCCAGGACGAAATCACAAAGCTCCTGCTGGGCATTCCCAACGTCCCCTACAGCGGTGTGCCCGAGGGCAAGACCGCCGAGGATAACGTGGTTGAGAAGACCGGTGGCAAGATGCCCGAATTGCCCGAGGATGCACTGCCCCATTGGGACTTGGCCAAGAAGTATAACCTCATCGACTTTGACCTCGGTGTCAAGATTACTGGTGCAGGTTTCCCCGTGTATGTGGGCAAGGGTGCGCGCTTGCAGCGTGCCCTCATCCAGTTCTTCCTCGACGAGGCTGGCAAGGCTGGCTATACCGAGATAGAACCGCCCCTCGTGGTTAACGAGGCCTCTGGACTGGGTACGGGACAGCTCCCTGACAAGGAGGGCCAGATGTACTACTGCCAGTTTGACGAATTCTACCTCATCCCCACTGCCGAGGTGCCCGTGACCAACATGTACCGTGACGTCATCATCCCCCAGGAGGAATTGCCCAAGAAGAATTGTGCTTACTCGGCATGTTTCCGCCGCGAGGCTGGCTCCTACGGCAAGGACGTGCGTGGCTTGAACCGCCTGCACCAGTTCGACAAGGTCGAAATCGTCCGCATCGAGAAGCCTGAGGACTCTTATGCCGCTCTCGAGGAGATGAAGGACCATGTGCAGGGACTGCTCGAAAAGCTTGAACTGCCGTGGCACATCCTGCGCCTGTGCGGTGGTGACATGAGCTTCACCAGTGCCATTACCTTCGACTTCGAGGTGTGGTCGGCAGCCCAGCAACGCTGGCTCGAGGTGAGCAGCGTCTCCAACTTCGAGACCTATCAGGCCAACCGCCTCAAGTGCCGCTACCGTGGCGACGACAAGAAAACCCACCTGTGCCACACCCTTAACGGCTCGGCACTCGCTCTGCCGCGCATCGTAGCCGCATTGCTCGAGAACAACCAGACGCCCGAGGGCATCCGCATCCCCGCCGCCCTGCAGCGTTACACTGGCTTTGATATCATTGACTGATAAGTAAATAGTCAACGTAAGAAAACAATAAATACAATAATGACAATTTGTTGACCGCAACACGATAATTGTTTTTATTGTACTTATTGTTTTCTTTTTATTTGGGATATATGGATAGGAAAGCGTGGCTCGACTACATCAAGTTCATCGCGATGTTCCTCGTGGTGGTCTATCACACGCCGCCACGTTATGACACCGCCCATGAGGTGGCGCTCTTCAATATGGGCGCACCGGTGTTCTTCTTTGCTGCGGGCTACCTGTTCAACATCGCCAGGACTAAGAATTTCTTCTCCTTTCTGCGTCATCGCGCTCCGCAGATTCTGGTGCCTTACACCACCTTCTTTATTCTCTTCTATGCCCTGTGGCTCGTCGTGGGGCGTCGCATGGCAGGTCCCGAGGAGCAGGCCATCGACACGCTCACACCACTGTGGCAATATCTGCAAGGCACCCCGAGCGTCGTTTTAGGTCCATTCTGGTTCCTGGCAGCCCTGTTTACCATGCAGGTCATCTATTATCCAATCAAAAAATGGCTCAGTGGCTATTGGCCGTTGGTGGTCGCTCTGGTGCTGAGCCTATCCCTCCTCATCATGCCTGACGTGCCTTGGTTCCGCTATTGGAACCTGGACAAGGCTTTCCTGTATATGCCCATATACGCTGTGGGCAACTGCTGCCACTTACTGGTGGACAAGTTCTCCTTTACCTCACCGTCCCGCACGCTCCTGTGGGTGCTGCTGGCAGCTTTGGGCCTCGGTTTCCTCATCGTTGCCCCCTTGACTATCAACCCTGACGTGGCCTATGTCCTTGCCCCCGAGGCCGTCATCCTGGTTTTGCCGTTCTATACCGCCGTGTGCAAGTGGTTGGAGGCGCATTGCGGTGCCAGCCGCATCGCCCGCACGGTAGCCATCACCGGCATCACCTATCTAGCCTTGCAAAACTACCTTATCGGCGTCATTAAGATGCTGGTGGCAAAGTTCACCGGGCCCGACATCTTCGACGACAACATCCTCTTGAAGGTCGGCATCGCCCTCGTTGTGATGGTAGTTCTCTATCCCCTCGCACTGTTGTTCGAGCGCTACCTCCCCTGGATGCTAGGCAAGCGCCGCTAGGCGCCGCCCTTGCCTGGTAATGGCCGTGGCGGGAGCCACGGCATAGTCAACCCTGCCGTCCCCTTTTTTAGTACCGCCCTGTGTCAGGGTCATTCTGTGCCGTGGCTCCTGCCACGGCCTGGTAGCAATCGTGTGTCTTTTTTGTTGATTTTCCCGTTTTTTACTTGTAAGGTTGCAGTGGTATCAGTACTTTTGCATGGTTACCATTATGGATAGAGAGAAGTTCAAAGGCAAGAAGCAATGGGCAAGCGAGGTCCTCCCATCGATGAAGCGGCGCCGTGTGGGGCACGACTATCACGGTCGATGCATCTACATGATAACCCTCGTTGTTAAGGGGCGTCGTCCATTATTCGGGAGCGTCACTGGCGATGGAGAACATGAGCCCGCTGTCATGCATCCAAGTCCGCTTGGCAAAGCTGTTCTCGACGAATTGGGTGCCATAACCCTCCATTATCCAGCCGTTGCTGTCATTTCTCAGCAGTTGATGCCCGATCACCTGCACGTCATCATCTTTGTGAAGGAGAGGATTGACCACCATCTAAGCCAAGTCATCAATGGGTATAAAGGAGGATGCACACGGATTTATCGCCAGCTCAAGCAACAAGGGCTGGTTTGCGATTCCGACGATATCTTGTGGGAAGAAGGTTATAACGATCGCATCCTCGAGGGGAAAAATCACCTTCAGCGCATGATGGACTATCTCGATGACAATCCTCGTCGCTTGGCTATCAAACGAAGCCGTCCAGAGTACTTCCAGGTGCAACGTGATATTCAGGTGGCAGGTTTTACCTTTGCTGCGCTGGGTAACTTGTTTCTATTGCATGCACCGCAGCTCTTGCAAGTGCAATGCACACGCAAACTTACCCTCCAAGAAATTGATGACACGCGACGTCATTTTATGTCCTGTGCCGCTAATGGAGCTGTACTTGTGTCGCCTAGCATAAGTCCAGGAGAGAAGGCGGTGATGAGGGCAGCCTTTGAAAACGGTTATCCCATCATTATTCTGCAAGAAAATGGCTTCGCTCCATTGGCGAAGCCAGGAGGCGAGCGCTTCGACGCTTGCACCCGTGGTCGCTTGCTGTTGTTAGCCCCTTGGGAACACCACAATGACCGCCGCACCATCAAGCAGCAACAATGCTGGCAACTCAATGATATGGCAGCTGCCATCTGTAACCAGTCCCAGGAGTAGCTCGGTTGGGAGTCACCCTTGCCTGGTAGTGACCGTGGCGGGAGCCACGGCATAGCCAACCCTGCCGTCCCCTTTTTTTAGTACCGCCCTGTGTCTGGGTCATTCTGTGCCGTGGCTCCTGCCACGGGCTTTGTGGTTGCAATAGGGCTGGATTTCTTGCTGTTAGGGGTTGTTGTGGCAATTTAAAAAAAATATTTTGAGAAGTGTTGTGTGTATTATATATAATGAGTAATTTTGTCGCCAAATTACTGATGTTCTCATAATCGGGCATCTGTGGTGAAAAATTATGGACATAATAGCTTTTTGGATGGAACTCATTCCCTTTCAGCCGTTTGGAGACGTTTTCCTGGCGGTGTGAGGAGATTTTGAGTGCCTTTTTTTATAGTATTATGTGTCTATCCTCTACCTGTCCATCGGTTAGCATTCCCATCGGGGGAGCGACACGTGTGGAGCTGTTAACAATCCAACTAAGCACTAGGGGCATCAATCCCCAAGTGAAATAATCATCTAGCAATAGAATCAACATTAATATATTAACATTTAATTCAGCTTTTTTATGAAGAAATTACTCACTTTTTTATTGACTGCCCTACTGGCCTTCGGCGTCGGCTGGGCAGCAGAAGTCACGTTTGATAGTAACAACTTGAGCGGCTTGACTGTGACGAATACTCAAACAGTCAGCAGTAATGGTGTTTCTCTCACAATTAATAAGAACACTGCTTCGAATAATCCTTATTGGGCTGGCGAACATTTTCGTTTATATCAGAATGCGACAATGGTAATTTCCAGTTCAAGTAATATTACTAAAATTGTAATTACTTGTACAGCCCAAAATAATTCTAACAATGGCCCTGGGAAGTTGTCAGCATCACCAGGTAGTTATTCTTATTCAGGTTATGATGGAACTTGGACTGGAACGGCTAATAGTGTGACATTTACTGCTACGGCTCAGACTCGTTTTACGAAGATTGTGGTGACCACTTCTGGTGGTACGATGGAAACATGTAAGCAACCAACGATTTCACTACCGTCTGGCACTTATTCTGGTGAGCAGACAGTGACTATTACTAGTGAAACCAGTGGCGCAACCATCTATTATACGACCGATGGTAACAACCCAACAACGAGTAGCAACTACATTTCTAATGGTGGTTCGGTCACCATTGATCAGACCTGTACCCTCAAGGCGATGGCCGTCAAGAGTGGTATGAATAATAGTGATGTAGCTACTGCCGAATATGTGATTACAACTGGTGCTGCAAATATTTACAAGAAAGTGACAGATGACAACCAACTTGTAGATGGGAAAAAGTATATCATCGTATATGAGGACGGAAATAGATTCCTTGGTAGCATCAATAAATCTGGATCAACTCATTATGGTAATCAGATATCAGGACCGACAATCAACAGTGGAACCGTCGATATTGCTGGGTTCAGTGATATTTGTGAGCTGACCCTGACCAAAGATGGTAATAATAATCTGTCTTTCCATAATGGTTCGGGCTACCTGAAATGGAGTTCCGGCAATTCATTGGATGAAGAAAATTCTATTACTAATAATTCTAAATGGACTGCTTCAGGTAGTCGGACCAGCGGTTATTCGTTAACCAATGTGGCTGGTACCAGTCGTGTTCTGAAATATAATACAGGTTCACCACGTTTTGCTTGCTACGAAAGTGGTCAGCAACCAGCTATCCTTTATGTGAAGGACAGCGAAGATCCGACGTTGACGGTAACACCTCCGGCATCACTGGAACTTACTGACATTCCCTACAATGCTGCAGCTGGTGCTGTGACTACTACCACGTTTACTGTGGCAGGTGCTCACTTAACGGGTGACGTGACTGTGAGCATTAATGGAGCGGACTTTAGCGTTTCGCCTACGACTTTAACGCGAGATGCCAATGGCTCGATAAGTGAGACGACTATCACAATAACCTACAACGGTACAAGCACTACCGCAGTGCAAGGTGTTGTTACCGTAACCTGCTCAGCCGACAACTTGACAGAGACGTTCACAGTGACAGCCAAGAAGGAGACTCCGCCTGCGCCGACGTTGACGGCAGATCCCAACCCGCTTAACATCAATGATGATAATACGAGCGGCGGTAGGACTGGTGACTTTACGGTGACTGGTGCCAACCTGCCTAGCAACGTGGGTGTGGATGTGATGTCTGGAAACTTCTCGAGAACCACAACTGGTGGCCAAACTCCTGACTGGGGATTTGTCAACAATAATGGTGTGAACGGCACTGTGTACGTGACCTATAATGGTAATGCCCTGAGTGAAAGTGGCGTCATTAGGCTTGCCAGTGGTAACGTGACCACCAATGTTGACGTGAACTACCTGTACACGGGTCCCATCTACCTCTTTGGTAATATTGGTGTTGATGCTGACCATATCAACAATTTTGATTTCTCCAATGGTGTTGCGATGACAAGAAACACCACTGACGGGACTTATTCGGTGAATATCACTGCCGTGGGTCAAAATGGCGGCTCTGATTCCTGGATGTTCTTCTCTAAGAGTCAAGGTGATGAATCCACTGCTGTATCAACCAAGTTCGGTCCCGATTCAAATGGACCGTGGTATCTGCAAGGACAGACCGACTATACTGGTCAAGCTGTAGATATTGATGCTGCCGATACGGGATCTAATGCAGCTACGATTCACTTGAATCCTGGTGAATATACCGTCCAAGTCAACCCGAATGATAACACGTTCACGATTTCGGCACTGGTACACGCACCTGTCATCTCTCTTGCTTCGGGTACCTATTCGGGCACTCAGGAGGTGACCATCACTTGCGCTACCCCGGGCGCTGCTATCTATTACACCACCGATGGCAGTGAACCCAGTGCGAACAACGGCACCCTCTATGACGGCAATGCCATCAGTATCAGTGAGTCTGTTACTTTGAAGGCTGTGGCAGTGAGCAACGGCGTGACCAGTTCTGTCGCCTCGGCAGAGTATCTGATTACTCCGCCCTTTGTTGCCAAGGACTACGAAATGCTGACCAACATCAATGACCTGCAGCCTGGACAAACTTATCTGATTGTATATAAGTCGGATGATGATGCTGAGACTGCCATCGTCATGGGTCCCGTTAATGCAAGTAATTATGGTGTTGCTGTTGAAGGTGTTCACGAGACTAACGGTCTCATCACTTCGACCGAAGATATGGCTGTTGTTACTCTTGCAGGTCAATCTGGCAGTTGGACGCTGTTGACCAGCCAGGGTATACTTGCCTCACCGACCAGTAACGCTTTGAATTATGGCGACACTCCCCACACATGGACGATCGGTCATAAAGATGGTGACAATAATGACTTAGGCAATAAGTTTGCAATCCGGTCCAATACAAATAGTGATAGGTATCTTCAGTTCAATAATAATAATAACCAGCATCGTTTTGCTTGCTATAAAGGCACTCAGCAATATGTCTATATCTATAAGGAGTCCTCGACTCCGGCGATTGTAGCTAATCCGACTGCTGTTTCCATCGAGTTGGCTGCTGGTGAAGCTCAAGGTAGCAATACCTTTACCGTGGGTGGCCGCAACTTGAGCGAGGGTGTGACGCTGACGTTGAGCGCCGAGGACCAGGCCAAGGGCTTCTCGCTCTCGACCAACAGCATCAGCAAAGAGGCTGCACTTGCCGGTAATGTTGAGGTAACTGTTACCTATAATGGACAGGGTGCCGACGAGACGGCAAGCATCACGCTGTCGAGTGCTGGCGCTACCAATGTTACCGTTACCGTCAACGCTACCCGTGAGCCGCTGACCGTGACCATCAGCCCCGCTAGCTGCAACTTTGTGGGCCAAACCATGGGTGAACAAGTCACCATCAGTGCAAATGTGGCTGGTGCCACTATCGAGTACAGCACCGATGGCGGTAACACTTGGTTGCCCTATACCGGTGGCTTTAGCGTATCGGTAGCTACCGTGGGCGACGCAGTTACCGTAATGGCTCGTGCCACTCTTACCGCTGGTGGCAACACCTATACCAGTGCGACGGTTTCTGAGACTTACACCCGTCAGCCCAAGGGTGAGACCCTCTATGAGAAGGTGACCGACGAGAGCCAGATTAAAGCTGGCGAGAAGTACGTCATCGTCTATGAGGGCGCTACTCCTGTTGCATTCAATGGCATTTATACGGGTAATAATGTTTCATGGGGTTCTGGAGTCAACATTGCTTGGCGAACTCAGAATCAGATTGTTGATATCGCCAATACTGATGCTATTGTATTCACGTTTGGAGGAAGCAAAGATGATTGGACATTGCAAGCCACTCAAGGTTATCTTGAATCAACCAGTTCAACTGGCAGTGGTATTAAGTTCTATCCTTCCACCACTAGTGGTTATCAATGGGAAACGCCTGGTGATGCCAATGGATATTATCTGACGTGGGATAGTTATACCCTCCGATACAATCCTCAGATACCTAATGGTGGTCCGTTCCGTCTTTATTCAAATAACACTGGCGTTCCTGCCTATCTCTACGTGCTGCATCCTGCAGTCTTGGCTCCGGAGATTACTCCCGCTACTGGTGAGTATACCGGCCATCAGGATGTGACTATTACTGCTGAGGACGGTACCACCGTCTATTACACGACCGACGGCTCTGATCCTGCTACCAGCTCGACACGAGTAGAGTACACAGGTCAGTTTGCGGTACACTATGACGCTAACGGTCCCACGACCATCAAGGCTGTCGCCATCGATGACGAGGGCAACGTGAGCGCACCCGCCGAGGTGGTTTACACCTGGATTGCTCCTAAGGTGACCATTCGTCCCGCATCGCGTGAGGTTTATAATCCCACTCTGACGGTTGTCATCGGCTGCAACCCTGTTGATGCAACTGTTTATTACACCATCGATGGCAGCGAGCCCAGCTCGTCGAACGGCACCCTGTATGAAGGTCCGTTTGAGGTGACCTTCGCTAGTCTGGGTGACCAGGTTACCGTTAAGGCCATTGCCTATAACGATGATAACGTGCCCAGTGCTGTTGATGTTGCCAGCTATACCTATGCCGAGAAGGTAATCAATGTTAATGCACCGTTCTTCTCGCCGCTGGAGGGTAAAGATGGCGGTTACAGTGGTATTTACTTTGGCAACCAGACCTTGCAGATTGCTACAAACACCGACAATGCCGACATTTACTATGTGATTGAGGAAGTGAGTGGCACGACTCCGCCCAGCAGCGTGAGCGATCCCAGCAAGTCCTCTACCCACTTTGCTGGTCCCATCTCAATGACTGTTGGCAACAGCTACCGTGTGAAGGCTATCGCCTATATCGGCGACTTTGCAAGCACCATTAGCGAGGGATACTACATCATCAAGCCGTTCACACAGACCGGTAATTACTATCAGAACCTGAAGGACTTTAATAACAATTGTCCTACGGGTGTTACTGCCCACTTTGTGAACCCCGTGCAGGTGGTTTACCACTCCACTTACACCAACAACGGCGAATATCCCGAGTTCTGCTATGTACGCGACAATACTGACTATGCCTGCGTTTACTTCGGCAAGCGCAATACCGGCGAATACACTATCTTCAAGATGGGTGACTGGATTGACGGTAGCGAGATTGCCGGTGTGACCAACATCTGGGAGAACAACTTCCATATCCAGTTGGGTACCAGCAGCCACGAGATTACTTCTTGGCCGACTACTGCTTTGGGATGGAGTAAAATTCTGCCCGAACACACCGATTGTGCTACCATTGCCAGCGGAACGACCGACGGCGAGAACCAGTGGGGTCACTATGTACACTTGGCTTACTCGGAGTTGTCTGATGTGGATGACTATGCTGCGAATGATCCCAAGCACTTGGGCACCATTACCGATGCTTCAGGCGCCTCCAACAAGTATTACGACAAGTTCTACTTGTGGAGTGCGGGTTCATGCACATACAATGGCCACACTGAAGCCATCAATTGCATAGATGACTATGATCAGGCGTTCTTTGATGATAAGCAGGATAAGGGTGCAACCTTCGATGTTTATGGTGTCATTGATTACTATAAGCCTTATGGTGATCAGGCATTTGAGATGTGTCCCATCGACTTCTTGTGGATTTACAAGCCCGTGATTACGCCTGAGTCCAACGACCAGTGCACCGCTCAGCAGGTGGTTGACATCACCGTCGAGACTCCCGAGTGGGTCGATGAAGGTGTGACGCCCGTCATCTACTACAAGACTGATGACATGGAGGATTGGGAAGAGTTTATCGGACCGTTCATCGTCAACAGCGACACCCATGTCCAGGCTTATGCCGAGCTGCCTTCCACTTTCGGTGACATGATGCGCTCAAAAACCGTGGAGGCCGAGTACAAGTTTGTTGGTATCAAGGATCCCGTCATCACACCTGAGAGCCAAGTGATTGAGATTGTCACCGGTGATGAGAGTGTGGATGTGACCATCTCGACCAACGAGGAGAGCGATCCTGCCACCGTAACGCTCTACACGCTCAATGGTGAAGTTCCCACCCTGGAGAACGGTACCGTTGTCACCGACGGCGAGATTACCTTGACGGGTGACGATGCGATTACCGAGACCACGACCGTCACCGCCATCTCCTATCTGGAGGTGAAGGACGATCAGGGCAATGTAATCACGACCCTGTGGAGCAATCCCGTGACCTGCACCTACACCTTCGTCAAGAAGAACAGTGTAGTGTTTGACCTGGTGAAGACCGCGCCCCAGGAGGGCAATGTCTATGTCATTGTCAACAAGCAGGCCAATATGGGTCTGAGCACTACTCAGAACGAGAACAACCGCGGTTCGGTCGGTGTGATGTTTGTTGATGACACCAAGGAGAAAGTTTACGGCAACGACGAGCTTGCCCAGTTTGTGCTGGAGAAAGCCAATGCCGGCCGCTACTACTTCAAGAACATCAATGGTGACAACACCGGCTATCTGGTAGTTACCACCAACGACAATGCCAACCTGAAGACTGCTGCCGCCACCTCGACCTACAGCGAGGCCAGCGTGAGCGTCGCCCAGGATAACGGCAATCCCGCTACCATCATGTTCAACTATGACGGTACCAACCGCACCCTGCGCTACTATGCCAAGGGTCGTGTCTTCTCGACCTATAGTGATGCCTCGCTCAACGAGGATGTTTACCTGTATGGTCTGGAAGCAACCCCGCTGGCTTATATCGAGTCTAACGAGACGCCGGTTGAGCCTGTTGAGGGCAATAAGCAGGTACTCGTGAGCGATGAGCTGATTGGTGTTTGGGCTGTTGTCAATCCCCAGAAGGGTATCAACCAGCTCTGGGCAAAAGACCAGGGTAATGTCTCGATTGACAAGACCAGCATCGTTGACGGTCAAACCGACTATGTGAAAGACATCTTGGGCCTGCAGACCCGTGACTGGGATCAGAGCAACTGGGTCGTTCTCGACTTCAGCGGCCTGAACGATGTGAGCGCGTTTGACTACGAGAGCCGCAAGTTGATGAGTGCTACCGTCAAGGGTTACTACACCGACGATTTGAACTACACCATCAAGTTGACCGAATCGCCCATCAAGGTGGACGAGAATCCCGTCGAGGGTTATCCCGGCTATGACGGCAATTATGCCGAGAATAACGGTGAAGACAAGTACTACTACAACCACTACACGCCTGCCAACTTCATGAAAGATAATCTGAATGCTCCTTACGGCGACGGAGCCGAAGCCGGTTCAGCATCGCCAGTAGCAGGCAAGAAGATCTTCTTCATGAATCCTAAGGTTCAGGAGATTGCCCAGGTATGGGGCGTCTGGATGGGTAATGACCGCTTTGACGTGCTGGAGTGCAATGTGCAGCCTAACGGCACCTCGATTAACGGTTATGACCTGAGTGGTTCGTTCACTGTTCATACTTGGGATTACAATTTGCTTGGTATGGGCGAAGAGAACACTCCGTCCTATGGCAGTCCTGTCACCGCCGAGAATCCCGATGCGCTTCAGGTGGGCGAGCCTTACCTGTTCCATGTGATTATCACGCGCAATGACAGGAATGTGGGTGGTCCTCGCAGAGGTCCTGGTGCCGCTCCTGACGGCAGCTTCGGCATATCGCCTGCCGACTTGCCCAGTGGTCGTCCTGATCCCACCGCTGTCAAGAATGTGATTGACGCCAAGCAGGTTGTCAGCGTCAGCTACTATAACATCATGGGTATGGAAAGCGAAACGCCGTTCGAGGGCGTGAACATCGTTGTTACCCGTTACAGTGATGGCAGCAGCTCGACCTACAAGGTGCTCCGATGAGCTTTTAGCCTATAGCTATCAGCTATTCAGTTAGATTATTGGCATCCGTCCACCTGATGTGGGCGGATGCCTCTTTTTGCTGTCAACATACCTGTATTTCAGCTCGAAAGACTAAAGTCTGATGTCTAAAGCCAAAAGTCTGAAAAACTTTTTGTACCTTTGCAGTTTAAATAAGAAGAACAACATCAAAACTGATATACAATGAATGTACTTGAATTAAGCGAACAAGAGATTATCCGCCGTAACAGTCTGGAACAGCTCAAGGCCATGGGCATCAATCCGTATCCTGCCGATGAGTATGTCGTAAACGCCTATAGCGACGATATTTTGGCTAACTTCAGCGACGAAGCCGAGCCGCGTCAGGTGAGCATCGCTGGTCGCATGATGAACCGCCGCATCATGGGTAAGGCGTCGTTCTTTGAACTGCAGGACTCGCGTGGCCGTGTGCAGGTCTATGTGAGCCGCGACGACCTGTGTCCCGATGAGAATAAGGACCTGTATAACGTCGTGTTCAAGAAATTGCTTGACATGGGCGACTTTGTTGGCGTGCAGGGCTTCGTGTTCCGCACCCAGACGGGCGAAATCAGCGTCCATGCCCAGTCCATCAAGCTGCTGAGCAAGTCGCTCAAGCCGCTGCCCGTGGTGAAAGTGAAGGACGGTGTGACCTACGACGCCTTTGAGGACCCCGAGCTGCGTTACCGTCAGCGTTACGTTGACCTGGTGGTCAATGCCGGTGTGAAGGAGACTTTCTTGAAGCGCGCGCTGGTGGTGAAGACCATGCGCCAGGTGCTTGACGATGCCGGTTATACCGAGGTCGAGACCCCGACGCTGCAGGCCATTGCCGGCGGTGCCACTGCCCGCCCGTTCATCACCCACTTCAATGCACTGAACATCCCCATGTATATGCGCATCGCCACCGAGCTTTACCTCAAACGTCTGATTGTGGGCGGCTTTGAAGGCGTGTATGAGATTGGCAAGAACTTCCGCAACGAGGGTATGGACCGCAACCATAACCCCGAGTTCACCTGTATGGAGCTGTACGTGCAGTACAAGGACTATAACTGGATGATGTCGTTCACCGAGCATCTGCTGGAGACCATCTGCATTGCCGTCAACGGCAAGCCCGAGACCGAAATCGACGGTCAGGTCATCAGCTTCAAGGCTCCCTACCGTCGTCTGCCCATCCTTGACGCCATCAAGGAGAAAACGGGCTATGACCTGGAGGGCAAGAGTGAGGACGAAATCCGCGAGGTGTGCCACAAACTCAATCTCGAGATTGACGACACGATGGGCAAGGGCAAGCTGATTGACGAAATCTTCGGCGAATTCTGCGAGGGTACGTTCATCCAGCCCACATTCATTATCGACTATCCCGTCGAGATGTCGCCGCTCACCAAGATGCACCGCACCAAGCCCGGTCTGACCGAGCGCTTTGAGCTGATGGTCAACGGTAAAGAGGTCGCCAACGCTTATAGCGAGTTGAACGACCCGATTGACCAAGAAGAGCGTTTCATGGAGCAGATGCGCCTTGCCGACAAGGGCGATGACGAAGCCATGGTCATTGACCGCGACTTCCTGCGTGCCTTGCAGTATGGTATGCCTCCCACGAGCGGTATCGGCATCGGCATTGACCGTCTGGTGATGCTCATGACAGGCAACAGCTATATCCAGGACGTGTTGCTGTTCCCGCAGATGCGTCCCGAGAAGGTGCCCGCCCGTGACAAGGTAGAGGCATTCACTGCCCTTGGCATCCCCGCGGAGTGGGTGGCTCCCATCCAGAAGGCCGGCTTCCTGACTGTTGCCGCCCTGGGTGCTCTGGAGAAGCCCGGCAAGCTCTTCCAGGACCTGCTGGACATCAACAAGAAGTATAAACTGGGCTATAAGGTCCCCGTTGTTGACGAGGTCAAGAAATGGGTTGAGGCAGCCGCTGCAGCCCAGCAATAAAGGCATGAATCAAGCTTTGGGAATTTGCAATTTTTAAGAAAAATTTTTGCATCATATTGAGATTAAAATGGCTCTATTCCCGTTATTATTTTATAACTTTGGCATTTGATTCAGTGGGTTCTGTGTTTTAAATGCACATATCTTGCTGGTTATCACTATGTTATAAATAATGAATATAATATTAAACTTAAGTGATATGTTAAAAAAACATCTTCTTTTCGTGTTGCTGTTGGTGATGGCTGTTGCCACGGCCAGTGCCGGCACATGGAAAATTCATAACTATTACGTTACCAAACAGATTCAGGATGTCTTTGACACCGGTGACAAGGTTTATTACCTGAACAGTTACCGCTTGTTCCAATTTGACAAGGCTACCACCAAGACGATTGCGTTGAGTAGGCAGAATGTACTTTCTGATGACCGTATCAGGCAGCTCTATTATGACTGGGAGAACAGGTTGCTCTTTGTGGCTTATTACTCTTCCAATATTGATGTCATTGATGCTCAAGGCAATGTGACCAACATCAGCGGTATCAAGGATATCGTTGTGCCGGTTCACAACTACACGCTTGACACCTCCAACTCCTATGGTGCATTGACGGCCTACACGAGCAAGATTATCAACGATATCAACTTTGCCAATGGTAAGGCCTATGTTGCCCTCGGTTATGGCTATGTGGTCATTGATGAGTCAACCATGAAGATTGTAAAGAGCTATGACCTGGGCATGAGTATCACCATCAACTCGGTGGCTGTTATCGGCAACAAAATGCTGATTCTGTCCAATGGTTACATCTACTATGGTGAGCCCGAGGCTGATGATCCTATCCACACTTATGCCAAGAAGAGCGGCTCCTTTAGTGGAGCAAAGTTGTATCCGATTAATGACAACTCGGTTTTTGTCATGGCGGCATCGCTCTACAATTATGATTTCTCGGCCGGCTCACCCACCTCAACCAAGCTGCTCGATTATAAGGCAACGAATATCCAGAAGACTACCACCGGTTTCATCGCCAACTTCGAGGGAAAGAAGTACTGCTACGCTATCGATGCGGCTGGCACTACAACCACCAAGTTGTTCTCGGTAGAGAGTTTTGCAACTTCCGACCCCCTGGGTGACGGTACTGTTTGGGTGAATGATGCCAATGGTCTTCACGTCAATGGCTCCACGGCATATTATAAGTTGAATTCACTGACCACCGATGTGCCTTACTGGTTGAAGTATAGCGCGGCAATGAATAAGCTCTATGTGGCTAACTCGGCGCCTAACAAAATCAGCAACACTACCGGTACAAGTATCGCCAATGTCATCAACACCTATAATGGTGTAAACTGGGCCGATGCGACTGCTTATAGTGCTGCGGGTGCAGGATACGAATTCGTGTTCAATCCCTTGGATCCCACGATGTATTTCCGTGCCAGCTGGAACAAGGGTATCCACAAGGTACAGAACGATGTCCTCAAGACCACTTACACCAGCAGCAATTCACTTATTGGCACCTACAAGGCTCAGCCTGCTTTTGACAACTATGGTAACATGTGGGTTGTCAGCTCGTTCAACAATGCTTCTTGCCCTGTTGCCGTGCTTCCTGCCGATAAGGTTGCCAAGACCACTTGCTCCAAGTCAGACTGGTTCCAGCCCAGCGGTCTTCTCACGTTGAACACCGGTAGTATGCAGCGCTCACGCTTCGTGATTTCGTCCAAGAACAATTACAAGATTTACAACGACGGCGACTACCCTGTTACCGCTACCGGTCATTTCCTGTGCTGGGATAATGGCAGCGAGAATGTCAAGTACGACAACTACCGCTTCGTTAACATCGGTCACTTTGTTGACCAGAACGGTAAGAAAATCGACTGGAACTACATCAACCACATGGAGGAAGACAAGGACGGTATGATTTGGGTAGGTCACACGATGGGTATGTTTATCTTTGACCCTGACGTGGTATTTGACGAGCAGCCTAGGGCTATCCGCCCCCTGGTGACCAAGTTCAGCGAGGGTAAGGGCGTCTTGTGTGAGGGTTATTCAGTGCAAGACATCGGTATCGACCGCAACAATAACAAGTGGCTGGCTACCAACGATGGTGTTTACTTCGTATCGCCTGATGGTACTGAGGTATATGCACACTACACCACAACGAACAGTGACGTGCCCAGTGACAATGTTTACACGATTGAGTGCGATACCATCAACGAGCGTGTCTATATTACTACCGATAACGGCTTTGCAGAATTCATCTCGGTTGGTGATGCTTCGGCTATCAACTTTGACAATGTCTATGCATTCCCCAATCCTGTTGAGCCCGACTTCACCAGCTTGGTCAAGATTGTCAATCTGATGGAGAACTCCTATGTCACGATTACCGACCGCAATGGTCAGGTGGTTGGACAATTAGGTCCCGTGGTTGGTAGTGCATTGTGGGATGCCTGCGGTGAGGATGGCGAACGTCTTCCCACTGGCGTGTACAATATCTACTGTGCTCAGGGCTCGCAACCTGGGACCACAGGCACGCCCCATGCAACGATTATGATTATTAAGTAATCACTAACTGTTAGCTTCTAGCTGTTAGCACTTAGCTTTTAGCTGTTAGCGTTTAGTCTTTTGCTATTAGCTGGTGGCGGATGCCTCCAAATGCTAAAAGCTAGTGGCTAAAAGCTAACAGCTAATTTTAATCTTGAGATGCTGTTTAACTCGTTCACCTTCATGATATTCCTGCCAGTGGTGTTCTTGCTCTACTGGTTTGTGTTTAAGCGCTTGAGATGGCAGAATCTGCTCATCTTGGTGGCGAGTTATACGTTCTATGGCTGGTGGGACTGGCGCTTCCTTATCCTTATCGTCATCACGTCGTTGAGCAGCTTTTCAAGTGGCCTGCTCATCAAGCATTTTGAAGGTCAGCGAGGCCGCCAGAAGGCTGTCAGTGCGGCAAATATCGTCCTCAACCTGGGCATTTTGGCAGCATTCAAGTATTTTAACTTCTTTGTAGACAGCCTGGGGTCGTTGCTGTCATTGGCAGGCATAGCGATAGACTGGCCGACAGCCAACATCATTCTCCCCGTGGGCATCTCGTTCTACACCTTCCAGGCACTCAGTTACTCCATCGATGTGTATGCCCGCAGGATAGAGCCCACGAGGGACATTGTGGCGTTCTTCTCGTTTATCAGCTTCTTCCCCCAGTTGGTGGCAGGTCCTATTGAGCGTGCGACCAACCTGCTGCCCCAGATGCTCAAGGAGCGCAATTTTGACTATTGCAAGGCTGTTGACGGCATGCGTCAGATGCTGTGGGGCTTCTTCAAGAAACTCATCATTGCCGATGGCTGTGCCGAGGTGGTCAATAATGTGTGGGATAAACTGGATACGACGCCTGGTTTGAGCCTGTTTGTCTGCTCATTGCTGTTTACGTTCCAGATTTATGCCGATTTCTCGGGTTACAGTGACATTGCCATCGGCTGTGCCAAGTTGTTCGGCATCAGGTTGACAACCAACTTCAGGGTGCCCTATTTCTCACGCAACGTGCGGGAGTTCTGGCGCCGTTGGCACATCACCTTGATGGGGTGGTTCACCCAGTATGTGTATTTCCCATTGGGGGGCAGCCGCTGCTCGCGTGCCCGCACAATCTTGAACACGATTATCGTGTTTGCGTTATCGGGATTGTGGCATGGCGCTGACTGGACGTTTGTCCTGTGGGGTTTGTACCATGCAATACTGTTCATCCCGCTTATCCTGTTGAATTCGCGCAGCCATAAAGATACCGTCGCCCATGGTCGATTGTTGCCCTCAGTTGGGGAGTTTGCGTCGATGCTGGTGACGTTCCTGCTTGTCAACTTCGGCTGGATACTTTTCCGTGCGCCTGATTTTGCCGGTTTTTGTGATTTCACAGCGCGCCTGTTTTCCTCATCGCTGTTCAACTGGCATGGCTTGAACATGAGGATGGTTACCATGCTCATGTGGTGTGCTGGCTTGTTGCTCGTCGAGTGGTTCCAGCGTGAACGTGAACATGTGCTGCAGCTCGACGGTTACCGCCTGTTCTCGCTCCAATGGACGCGTTTAGCGTTGTATGCGGTCATCGTGTTTCTTATTTTCTATTTTGCAGGTCAGGTGCAGACGTTCATCTATTTCCAGTTCTAAGCCATGAAGAAGTTCCTGATTAAAATATCATACACGGTGTTGCCGGTTTGGCTGTTTTTGGTATCAATGGCTGTTTACTTGATGGTGACCGGTGACAACACCGGTGACTTGATGCGGTTGGCGCTCATCAAGGGCGGCCCCGAGTACCGTGATTCCATTTGCCTTAATCTGCTGCCTCGGGTGTATTACGAGAGCGTGGACAACGATAGCGTGTTGCGTGGCTCAACGAGAGACGTCCTGGTCATCGGCGACTCGTTCTCGCATGGCGGCGGTGTTGGCAAAGAGGGGGATTATGTCAATTACCTCGCCCATGACAGTGAGCGCCATGTCGCTGTTTATACCCCACAGGATCCCACATTGTCAAGTCCCATGCAGATAGCTTATGACCTGCTCAAGTTGGGCGGTGTAGATTCCACATGTATTAAGAATCTTGTCGTACAGGAGGTGGAGCGCTATCTTGTTGGCCGTCATATCGAGTTCACCACCCAGCATACTTCATTAGCACATTTAGCGCCCGTCAGTGAACAGAAGGCAGCCCCTGCCTCAGCGAAGAAGGAAGTCAGCCCCCTGCTGCGTGTCAAGGATTATATTTTCTATCATTGCTTTGGTGCTAATCCCATCTATGACGTGAAATTGTGTCAGCCGATGTTCGGTGGTGCCCAGCCCGACAGACTCTATTTCTATAATGAGGATGTGAAGTTTGGAATTGACCTCGATGAAAAGGCCACGCACAAGGTGAAAACCTGTTTTGACGAAGTGATAGAGATGGCTGCAGCGCGAGGGGTGAACCTGGTCATTGTCATTGCTTGTGACAAGTATGACATGTACCAAGACTTCATTCTTGATAATCCTTATCCTGCCAAGACGCTCAACGAGGACATTGAGCGCCTGATGGCTCCAGAGCTTGACCGCTTCGTTATTGTCAAGCGGGTGCTGCATCCTCTTGTCGAGCAGGGTGTAAAGGATGTTTATCTGTTCAATGACACGCATTGGTCGCCTGCATCGTCGCGCCTTATCGCTGCCGAGGTGGCAAAGAAACTCAAGTAACGAACATGGATTTCAATTCCCCGGAATTCTATACATTGGCTTTTGTGATAGCGATGGCACTGGTGGCATTGCTCATGGGGAAGCGTGAAAAAAGCCCCGGTAGCACCCACATCGTGCAACTGGCAACCACCTTGGACGGTGATACCGACGATGAAGATGTGGTGACCTTGCGGCATGTGGGTAACGGGCGCGTACTCATCAAGCGTGAAGGTTTCTCACTGGCGCCCGAGGAAACGGTGAATCTGGTGTTCACTATTCATGATAACGAGTGCCTTGTCGTTGAGAAGAAAGGCATCAAGCGCCGCGGGGCAGTCGGTGACCCGGCAAGAGGCGAGGTGACAGTCAAGTTTTTGCGTCCTCTCAAGTACAGGATTCGCTATGAGAGCCAGTTGACGAGTGCCTGGGCGACATTTACATTTGACGCGGCGACTACAGCCGTCAAACAGGTAGCCCTCAAGTTTTGACAGATGTCACAAGGTCTATTGCTCAAAGTCTGAAGCCCCTTACACAATTTAAAGGGCGGTCTTTACGTTATATAGTTAATTATAGAAACCGCTAGAATGAATATGAAAAAGATATTTTTGATGTTGGTGATGCTGTTGGCGTTGAGCGCCAGCGCGCAGAATGCTGTCGGTGATTGGATCATCCATACCTCGTTTGTGGGCAATCAGGTGACCAATATTGCCGAGGGAAACCAGTGGGTGTATTACCTCTCTGGTAGTAATCTGTTCCGCTTGGACAAGACAACTCAGGAGAACGAGGCAATGACTATCTCGGGCGACTTGAGTGACATGGGCATTGCTGACATTTACTATAACAGTGACAAGGATTACCTCGTGGTTGTTTATGCGAACTCCAACATCGACGTGATTCGCAGCAACGGCTCGGTGGTGAACATGCCTGAGATTAAAAACGCCATGATGACATCGAGCAAGGCCATCAATGACGTGACATTTGCGCCCGGGTTGATGTACCTTGCCACAGACTTTGGCTATGTCGTGATTGATGACAACAAAATGGTGGTCAAGGAATCGCATATTTATGGCGAAAGGCTCTCATCGGTGGCTCAGGTTGGGAAATGGCTGCTGCTGAGTTCTGAGAATGCAGTCTATTATGGTAGGACCGGCAAGTTCTATGAGCAGTTGGAGTCATTCAATGTGTCCAATCTCAACGACAAAAACGGCAAGATTCGCCCCATCAACGATGAGTCCTTCTTCAATCTTACTGGTTGGACATTCTTGTGCAAAATAGCCCCTCGAGGCAACGATGAGGCTGGTTTTGAATCGAATCTCCTGTACCAGAAGAGAGCGACTGTAGTGCAGAATACCAAGGGCGGCTTTCTCTTGAGCATCCCGTCGATTGAAGAAGCTGTCAAGGTCAATGAATCGGGTTCTGAACTTGAGATTTTCGATACTTCTGGCGAAGTGTGCAGTGCTAATCCTGCGGGTGATGGCACACCTTGGGCGGTTGGAGCCAAAGGCTTGCATCAGTTAAACAGTGAGAATTACTTTTTCCCCAACGCCTTGTCGTTTGCTCAGCCGTTTTGGATGGCATATAACAAGGATCGTGATAAACTCTATGTTTCCAGTCCTACTGCCAACGCGTTTTTCAGGACAGCGTTGCCGTCTTATATCAATACCTATGACGGCGTCGTATGGAAAAACGTCACGCCTGAAAATGCCCCTAGCACAGGAACCTATTGGATTGAGTTCCTGCCCAGTGACCCCGACACATATCTTATTGCCGGTTGGACTACAGGTCTGCATCGGGTAGTTAACGATAAGATTGCGCTGACCTATAATGAGACTAACAGCCCGATGAAGGTCAGAGGTGGCGTTCTTCATCCCATCACCACCATTGACCGCAATGGTAACTTGTGGGTTGTGCAGACCTACGAGAACCCCTCTCAACCTGTGATGGTTCTCCCTGCTGCCAAGCTGAAACAAACTACTGTTGCTGCCAGCGACTGGTCGCTGCCCATCGTCGATGGTCTTAACACGGGTAAGTCGCAGCGCAGTATTCTGATTTCTACCAAGCGTGGAAATCACGATATCAAGTTGTTTACCGATGGCGACTTCCAGTCGGGAGTTACCGCATGGAACAGCAATGGTGATATCTCGGGCCGTCCTCAGCAGACGTTCTTCAACAGTTTCATTGACCAAGACGGACAGGTATTTTCCTGGACCTATGTCATGTGCATGACCGAGGATTTGAACGGTGTCGTGTGGTTAGGCTGTACCGAGGGCGTTATCGCGTTCAATCCCGCACAGATGTTCTCGGGGGATTTCAGAGTGAACCACATCAAGGTGCCCCGCAACGATGGCACAGGTATGGCAGATTACCTGATGAGCGGTATCCAAGTCAATGACATTGCTATTGATGGCGCAAACCGCAAGTGGATTGCCACACAGACTTCGGGAGTATTCCTGGTGAGCGCCGATGGTACCCAGATTATCAAGAAATTCAACATGGCGAACAGCCCTTTGGCGACCAATACGGTTTACAAGGTGTGCTGCAATCCCAATAATAACTCGGTATATATGACCACGCCCACTGGTGTGTATGAGTACTTCAGTGATTCCAGCCCAGCCGAGGACAGCTACAGCAATATTTATGCTTATCCCAATCCTGTACGTCCCGATTATGGCGGTAATGTCACCATTACTGGTATGATGGATAATTCGCTGATTAAGATTGCCGACGCGAGTGGCAATGTCATCCGTCAACTCAAATCCACTGGCGGTATGGCGACTTGGGACTGTTGCGATGAGCGTGGCGAGCGCGCCAAAACCGGCGTTTACTTTGTCATCTGCTCCCGCGCCAACGGAGGCAGCGAGTCTGTCGTCACCAAGATTGCCGTAATCAGGTAGTTTGTTGATTTTTACGGGTTTATAAAAAACTTGATGTTATGAGAAAAGTCACATTTGCTTCTCTTTTCCTGTTAATGATGGTGTTCCTGTCATCGTGCGGTTCCACTAACAGCCTGACCAAAGCTGAACGTGCCGCCGCATTGGCTCAGCAGGTGCAGGAAGCCCTTGAAGCACGGCACTATACCATAGCAGTGGATTGGATGAAGCCTTTGGGTGGTGTGCCACGCCAAGTGAATTCCGACTATGAATTGAAGGTGAATGGTGAAGAACTGGATTGTTATCTGCCTTACATAGGTAGGGCTTACCGCTTGCCTTATGGTGGCGGCAAGGGTCTGAATTTCAAGGCTCCTATCCAGGACTATTCCATTCAACAACTGACGAGCAATCGTTCTCAAATCGAGTTTACCGTTAGGAATGACGAGGACGTTTATCTCTTCCGCATTGACGTGTTCGACAACGGCAAATCCATTATCGACATTATGGCACAGGACCGTGACGCCATCTCATTTGACGGTGAGATGATATTTCCGCGTAATTAGCGAGTTGAGAACCGAGCGCGGTCATGACTGTAGCGTTGATACGTCTTTAATCCCCCCATCACGGGCTATAAAACGCAAGTTCCTGGAGCAGCGCTCCAGGAACTTGTGTGTTTATCAGTTGCAGACTACTGTCACGCGACTGGCTGTGGTGTTGCCCTGGTCGGGCTCGACTTGGATGTGGGTGGTCACGCTGCCCTTGAGGGCCTCGACGTGACTGATGATGCCCACGCGCCGTCCTCCGATTTCGTAGAGGCGGTTGAGGGTTTCCATCACTTTCTCAAGGTAGTCACCACTCAGTGACCCGAAGCCCTCGTCGATGAACAGCGTATCCACGCTGAATATCCTGCCCGAAGTGCTCGCCAACGCTAGCGCCAGTGCCAACGAGACCATGAAACTCTCGCCACCCGAGAGGGTGTTGACCGACGTGAGGTCACCCTGCAACTGGTCGCGCGCGAGGATGGTGAGCGTGCCGGGCTTTGCTTCCAGCTCGTAGCGGTTGTTGAACTGCCGCAGATAGCCGTTGGCATTGTTGAGCATCTCTCCCAGCAGGTAACTTTGGGCAATCGCGAGGAATGTCTTGCCCTTGTCATCGCCCAGGTCGCTGCTCAGTTCGTCCCAGCGCTCAAACTCGGCCTTGGCCTGCTCCATTGCTTCTTTCTTCTCACCGACTTCCTTCTGCTTTTCCTCGTCGGCCTTGAGCAGAGCCTTGAGTTCGGCGATTTGTTCAGTGAGCTGCTGATAATGGTTTTGGCTCGTTTGGATGATTTCGTCCAGTTTCTCGCGGTTTTCCTCGTCAAACGCAGGCTTGTTGGCGACGATTTCCTGGTGCCGCTTGTCGAGTCCGGCGATTTCGCCCTCCATGTGTGTGATGGCATCCTTGAGCGTTTCGATGGCCCGCTTGATGGCGTCAATCTCGCTTTGCTGGTGCTGGCTGAGCAGCGTTAGGCGCTCAATGGTCATGCTTGGGTTGTCGTTGAGGAAGGTCTTGAGGGCAGTAGTTGCACGCTCAATGTTTTGCCGCTCGTTGTCGAGCCTGTTATTCCACTCGATGTGCTTGTTCTCGAACTGTCGCCACTGCTCGTCAAGGTTGGCGGGGACCTGGTCGTTGATGTAGCCGTTGTCGGCCAGTCCCACGACATTCTGCTTGTTGGCCTGCATGCCAGGGATGACGGCTTGGGCTACACTGATGGCGTGCTTGAGTTGCTGGGCGCTTTCCTCCTGGCGCTTGAACTCAGCGGCTTTCTGCTCCAGTTCGGCGATGAAACCGTTGTCCTGGGCCATGCGTTCCTGCCAGTCGGGCATGGTGAACATGCCATTGAGCTGCACAGTGAGCGATTCCATGCGCTCGGTGTTGTTGGAGATGGTTTTGCGCTGACTGTTGATTCTATCGATGATCGTGTTCAGGTCGATTTGGGTCTTGGTGTGGGCTCTGGTAAACTTGTCCAGCTGTTCGCGTGCGGCTTTGATTTGCCGTTGCAGGTCGCTGGCTTGTTCCTGGCGTTTCGTCAGTTGATTCGCCTTTTCACCCAGTTCATCGATGAGCAGGTCGGCTACCGCATTATTGGCCATCTGGTCAACTTTCCTGCCGCATGATTCCAGTCGCTGGCTAGTCAGTTGCCATTGCTTGTCACGGGTTGCGGTCTTGTCGTCCAGTTCCTTTTGGGCGCTGGTGATGCGTTTGGTGAACTGCTCGATGTTCTTGTTGGCGGCGAGGATTCTAGCCTCGGTCTCCTGCAGGTCTTTGTCGGCCTGACGGAGTTGCTCCCTCAATACATCGAGTTCGTTCTCGCCTTTAGGTTGCTGCAACACTTTGATTTCGTTGCCGCACACGGGGCATGTATCGCCCTTGTGCAACGACTTGTGGGCCTGTTGCAGCAGCTTGCTCCAGTCGGTCTCGCGCTCAACGGCCTTGCTGAGGTCCTCTTTGCGGACACGTTTCTCTGCAACGACGGCTTGCCACTTCTCGCTCTCGCGCTTGGCATTCTCGCAGTCGTTGGAATAACCGCTGAGGGTATCTGCGGTAGCGGCGACGGCATCGTTGGCGGCTTTGAGGCGGGTGAGCGCCAGGGTGGCCTCGTTCAGGGCGCTCTTCTCGCGGTTGATACTTTCCACATCCATCTTCTCATAGTCAGCCTCCAGCTGCTTGACTTGTTGGGCTTGCTGCTCCTGGGCTTCGTGTGCCTGTTTCACGTCGGCTTCGGCTTGGGGCTTGCGCTCTTCATCTCGTTTCAGGTCACGGGTGAAATCGGTGATGTTCTTGCTCACCTGGTGTCGCTGTTCCAGCAGTGACTTGATGCCCTTGATGCCCTTGTACATCTCGCTGTTGGGGGCTTCCTGCTCGAGATACTGCTGGGTTTCGTCAAGTTGCTGCAGGTCGGCGGCCAACTGCTTTTCCTTGGCACGCAAGGCGGCACACAGGCGGTCAAACTCTTCCTGCATGGCGGGAAGCTGCTCCTGCAGCGCCCGTATCTGCCGCTCGGCCCGCTGGATTTCCTTTTGTTCGCGCCGGGGCTCACTGGTGGCATCCCAGTCGATGACCAGTTGCTGCTTTTCGCGTTGGGCAGGCTCATTGGCGAGGGCCTTCTTCTCGGCAAGTTCCTGGCTTTTCTTGGCGCGGTCATCCTCGTTCTTGACCTTGTCGTCAATCCACTGCGCCATCTTCATGGCACCATCGCGTCGCTTGCCTGTTTGGGCCTGTTCTTGGGCATGTTGTTCGATTTGATTTGTGATTTCAGCAGTTTCTTCAGGGGAGAGCAACGTGATGTTGTTCAGCAGTTCCAGCAGTTGCTTGTATTCCCTTTCCTTGTTGCGGCGCACGTCAAAGATTTTGGCACCGATTTTCTCGTAGATTTCGGTCCCGGTGATGTTCTTGAGCAGTTTGGATTTGTCGTCATCCTTGCTGTTAAGGAACTCGGCAAACTTGCCCTGGGGGAGCACAACGGTACGGAAGAACTGATCCGCGTCCAGCCCGATGAGTTCGGTGATGTGTTTATTGATTTCGTCGCTCCTTTGCTCGAGGTAAGGCTTCTCGACACCGTCCTCAGTCCGCAGCTCGCGGGTAATGTCTTGTATGGCGCCTTCCATTTTACCACGCGCACGGTGCACTTCCCATGTGGCGACGTAGGGGATTCCGTTGTTGTCGTCAAAGGTCAGCGTGATGTTGGCCTGGGTGGTGCCGCGGCGCAGCAGCTGGCTGGAGTCTTTGGCCGATAAAGTCCTCTGGTTGGCGTCGTCGGCGCGGTTGGCGGCATATCGGACGTTGCCATTGGCGGCAGTCCTCAGGCGGGGCGTGCTGTTGTACAGAGCCAGGCAGATGCAATCGATGATGGTCGATTTGCCCGAGCCGGTCTTGCCGGTGATGAGGAACAAGTGCTCATCGCACAGTGGCGATGCATCAAAGTCGATTTCGGCGTGCTCAATCGATGCGATATTCTGTATGGTGAGTTTCTTGAGTTTCATTGTTGTGCTTCCTCCTGTACTAATTGATAGACATAGTTAAACATTGCTTGCTGTTCGTCGCTCATGGGGCTGCCATACTTCTCGGTAAAGAACTGGTTGGCGATGTCGAGGGGTGTTTTGCGGTTGAAGTCCTCGACGGTCATCTGCGCCTGAACGTGCTGGATGAGCTGGGTAGCGGTCTTCTTGATTTCGCAGAATCGGCACTGCTTGTCCTTCATGGCTTGCACTGCCTGTTCCTGGGCGCCTTGGGCGAGGTAACGCTCCACCTTGACGTTGAGCCTGATGTAGGAACGCTCGTTGGGGTTCAGCGCCTTGACTAAATCGAGGGCCTTGTCCCATTCCACGGGTTCGCCAGGCGGTATGGTGTGCAGCGGTTTGGTATTTTTGATGGGCTTGGTCTGGATGCGGGGCAGAGCACCGTGGTTGTCGATTTCGACGATGCTCACCGAGTGTTCGCACTGCTCGTCAAAGCTCACGGGAATCGGCGTGCCGCAGTAGCGGGCGCGGTCGCTCAGGTTTTGGGGGTGGTGGATGTGTCCCAGGGCCATGTAGTCATAGCCCGTGCCCAGCGTGTCCAGGTCCACGCTCTCCCGCGACATGTCGCGGTCATGGCCCGTACAGTCGCTGTTGCTCACGGCCAGGTGGGCCATCAGCACCACGGGCAGGTTCCCGTCGTTGTTGGCATTGGCGCGGTCGAGCAGGGCTTGGAAATAGGCCTGTTGGCGTTGTGAACGCTCAATGTCGGTAGCCGTAGCCGTCACAGGGAAACTGGTGGGGTAGGCAAACGGCACAGCGGCGATGATTCCCTTGCCCTCGACCTCGATGATGTGGGGCGCCAGGTCGGCGTGGCCCTTGTTGTCGCGCCTGATGCCGCCCAGCACGTTTACCTTTGCCAGTTTCCACAACGGTCTGTCGCAGTCCAGACGTGAGGCGCTGTCATGGTTGCCGGCGATGACGACGATGGTGGTCGATTCGCAGGCGTCATGGATGTTGAGCATCGCGTCGACATACATCTTGACGGCGGCGTTCGATGGTGTTGCCGTGTGGAAGATGTCACCGCTCACGAGCAGCGCGTCGGGCTGGTGCTTACGCACGATGTTGGCCAACTGCTCTAGAAAATCCTGTTGTTCCTCGCTACGGTCATAACCGTAGAAACTCTGGCCTAGATGCCAGTCACTGGTGTGAATAAATTTAAACATGTTGTGTTAATTTAAATGTGTCCGAGAAAACTTCATACTCATTTTCTCCTCTCAGAAGTTCGTTGTTACAAATATAGGAAAAATACTTGAAATAAACAAATTTTCGGTGTTAATAGATGTTAGTGCATGGCAATCAGTGTCGAGAAGTCAAAGCGGCTTGGAGAGGCCAAGGTGTGGCATCAATGGCTGGCGCTGCGGGTGGCGATTTTCTTGCCGTTTTTGTCCCAGGTGTAAATCCAACTGCCCTTGCGGCTGGTGAAGGTGTCGCCGGTTGCCGACAGGATTTCGCCCACGTTGCTTACCGAGAAGGTGTACAGTTTCTTGCCCTTAGCATTGTAGGTATAGTACCAGCTGCCGTGCTTGACGATATAGAATGACTCGCTGTAGGCGACCACTTCACCCTGGGTGGTGCTGAAGGTGTGTACTTTCTTGCCATTCTCGTCATAGACATAATGCCACGAACGGGTGGTCTCGATGTAACTGATTTTCTGGGCTTGCAGGGCCGTGAATGCCATGAGCATGATGAAGGCGATAAATAATCTTTTCATAATAGTATCTGTTTATTTGATGATTTTCATGAGTTTGTTTTCGGGCGTGTGGGGCAATAGTTGCTTCAGGTGCGCCATGATACGGGCAAGCGACTCCTCGGGTGAACGGTCACACTGGCACGCCTCCTTGCCCAGCAGGTCCTCGGGCGTAGTCAGCAGCGCCCAACCCCAGCCGTACTCGTGGCCGTGCTTGTCGCGCGGATAGACAAAGTCCTGGGTGACGATGCGGCACGCCATCTGCAGGCGAGTGACATAGCCGTCAAAACGGCTGCGCATCTTCGTCCCCGTGAAACCGCACAGGCGACGCAGGTCTCGGGTAATCACGCTGCCGTGTTCGCGCAGGGTAAGTACGATGGCTTCCTCGATGGAGCCAGGCGATGGGGCAGGGTAGGCATGACGTCGATAGTTGTAAAAGTCGGGCCACCAGTCCATACTGATGTAACCTGCCTTCTTGTCAAAGAATTTGCCGTAAACACAGCCGCCCTCGGTCACGATGGGACCTTTCCACTTCCACATGGGCCAGTCCCAGCCCCCGTCGCTATAGACCACATAACGGCAATCGTTGTCCACGACCTCCTCGGCCGAGAAGCCTGGGATGCCGCTGTACAGCAGTGGCAGGAACCCGATTTCCTGAATCAGGTTCATCATCTCGTTAGCATTATGTATCGTTCCTCGTTTGATCATCTTTCTTTACCTTCTTTTTGAGCCAATAATTTTACCCCATTGATTTCGTTAATCAATTGCTCTGTAGTGGGCAAGTAGAGTTGGTATTGGCTTGCCAAAATAGTTTTGTTATCTTCAGGTAAGGCCATTCTCACGGCAGTGTCGTTCTTGCTGGTACATAGCAGGATGCCAATTGTGGGATTTTCTTCAGGCGTCTTTTCCAGTCTGTCATAGTAGTTCACATACATTTGCAACTGGCCGAGGTCTTGGTGCGTAAGTTTCCCTGTTTTAAGTTCTAATAAGACAAAACAACGCAGTAACCTGTTGTAAAAAACAAGGTCGATGAAAAACTCATCATCTTCAATCAGAATGCGTTTTTGTCTTGACACAAAAGAGAAACCTTTTCCCATTTCAAGTAAAAAATCCACAAGGTGGGAAATGATGGCACTTTCTATATCCTTTTCGTAGTAACTGGCTTGGCGTTCAAGTCCTAGGAATTCAAGAACCATGGGATCCTTGATGATTTCTTGTGGACTTTCGGGTATACGTTCCTTGCGGGCTACCGATAAAACTGATTCTTTGTCGTTACTGAGGAGTAACCGCTCATACAGCATGGAATTTATCTGACGTTCGGTTTCTCTCGCTGTCCATGCATTGTTAATTGACTCAAGTTCATAATACTCGCGTTTGTCAGGGTCCTGAATGGCTAAAAGCAATTTATATTGCGACCAATTCAATTGCGTCCGCACTGTGGACGCAATTGGATACATGCGATAGAATTGCCGAGCTCGTTCCAGTTGTCGAACACCAAAACCGCTGCCGTATTCTTTCTCTAGATTCTTTGCCAGGGTCTTCACGATATATGCACCATAGTCGGCACGTTCTTTCCCTTGTTGCTCTTCTTCAAAAATACGCTTCCCCAATCTCCAATACATCTGTACACGACTGAAATCCACACTGCGGATAGCATTATTCCGGGCCGATTCAATGATGCTGCGGGCATCACGCAAGATTTCACTCGATGGGAAGTTGGATGGTTCGTTGTTTTTCATAACTTGATCCATAATTAGAGTCTGCAAATATCAATTTTGAGTAACAAAAGCGGTCCTCGTAAGGCTTTTGGCCAAGGTGAATTATTGTGACAAAATGTTAGTGAACGTCGATGCCGTCGAAGATGAAATCGGCAATCACACAGTCGTTATATTTCTTGCCTGGGTAAACCTCAAGGATTTCAAATTTTAAAGTCCACTTTGGGGCGTTCTCTACATTGGGACCGTAGCCCAGAGTGTCCACGTCGAAATGCTGCAACGAGCGGCTGTCTTCCAGTTCCAGCAGCCTGTAAGGCTTGTCGTTGTAATACAACAGCAATGACTTCACCCTTGAATTGTTACGCCATGCCTGGTCGGTCTTGACATGGCCGTTGAGGATGGCAACCGACGTGATGCGGGGACAATTGCCTGCAAACGTGAATGTCAGATACTGGCCCACGCCGTTCCCGTTGGTCGCCCACACGCTCTCGTGGTCAAAATCATGTGCATTTTGGGCGTCATAGGTGAAATCGCCTTGGGACGCAAGATGGCCCGAATCGGTAATTGTATCAACCCAACCGCCGCAATACCAACTGCAGCCCTCAAAATACAATGAGGAAAAAACGGGAATACTGTAAAAACTATCTTCATCGATTTTTCCCTGGTCAGCCAGTTGACTCATTCGGTTGTACTCCTCCATGGTGATGTCAGGCATGATTTCTACCGAGGCGGGCTTGATTCTCTGGATGCCATCAAGCGAAGTCCTTTGGGCCGTGGCCTTTTCTCCTTGACTTAGACCCGCGTTTGCGCCCAAAGCCAGGATGCCGGCAATAACAATAAAGATAAACGATTTAGCCATAATCCTTTAGTTTATTTGTTACACGAAATAGAATCTAATGTGCAAAGTTACCAATAAACTGGCACAAACAAAACAAAAAATCAATGATTGAGAATCTTGTCCAGCACAGGGTAGATGTCCTCCTCCCGCGCGTAGGGGTGGATGTGGAAGTAGGGGTTACCCGTGAGCATGGCCGACAGCTGTGTCTTGCTCCGGTCGTAGAAGATGTGGCATGGGATGCCGTGAGCCTCGGCATAGGCCAGTTCATAGCCCACTCCCAACGACGGGCAGGTGCATTCGCCGATGAGCACGTCGCTCTCGCGCAGCCATGCCGTGTCCTGGTCATAAATGCAGGCGTCACGGTCACGGCCCTGCTCCACAAGACTCAAGTTGCTCTTGCCCACATGCTCGGTGAGCACCACGTCGGTGAGCTGGATGTAGGTGATGATGCGGTGGTACAGGTCAGCGTCAACGCGCCCGCCTCTAATCGACCCCGCAAAATATATCTTCTTTGCCATAGTCAAATCTCAATAATTGTTTCACAAAAATAATCAAATCGGCCATAATCTGCAACTTTTTGAGCCATTTTCCACGAATGTCCATAAAATTCCACGAATGTCCAAAAAAAACTTTATTTATGTTCATTCATGGTCATTTTATGAACATTCGTGTTTTTACTCCAAAAGAATTGAAGGATATAAAAAGGGCTGAGGCACTTGGCCCCAGCCCATTTCATACTAGAGTGATTGCATCAATCCAAATTTTTTTTGATTAGTCTTGGCGATGATGCCCTTTCTTCTTTCTCCTTTTTTCGTGAGTCCTTCAAGGCCTTTACCTTGTCATGGGTTTTGGCTTTATCCAAATAATCGGGCCAATCACTGGGATCAAAGCCTTCGGGTACCCATCCTCCCAACTCTTCGTTCCAAACGAAATACTCACCTATATCGCCCATGAAATCAATAGTAAAAAAGATTCTGTTATTCGGATAATCTAGAATAGGAGTATAAGTAGTTTTCTCTTCATGTGATATTTTGTCGTATTGGTGGAATACTGCTCTGGTGATTTCTACACCATCAGAAACATAAGCGTTGCTCTCAATGTAGTATTGATGAAATCCCATGTATTCATCGTCTTCAACTTTTGTAAGCGGAAGAGAAGCAATATCAACCTCATCATGTCCTATGTAAGTTTCATTCTCCCAATCGTATACAAATTTTATATTCGATAATTGATGACTTCCGACAACAGGAGGATTCTTGTAATCTAAAATATCGAACGATAGCGTCGCAGATTCTCTATCATAATACCAATACCAATTAGTAGAAGCAGTAAGAACAAAATGAAGATTATTACCATCGTCGGTAATTGTTTCGGAGTAAGTTCCTTCATCTTCTTCAATATCTCCATCAAACGCCATGCCCGACCCCGAAGTACCGTAAGTAGTATCATACTCTTCTTTTATTTCATCATAATAAATAGCCCTATAACGTATATATTGGGCTAGAAAAGCATCATTCAGCATTCGTCTTTGATTACTCGGGTTACCGGGGTCGGGATCTCCTCCTGTGCCTTCCTGGGTGATTTCGATAGCGTGGTAGCTAACCTGGAGGCCTTCGGGTGAGGTGCCTTCCAGGATAACCCAATCATAGCGGCTGCTCTCATCGGTGTTCTCGGTGGCGGTCACGGTAATGATGTCACCATCGATTTTCACAAAGATATCGGGGGAGGCAATACGGGCGGTGATGTCCCTGAGGCTGGTTTCGACGATGGTCGCAGTCTTGGTGCCGCCCTCGATGGTGAATTCCATCTTGCTGGGTTCAACTTTGACGTATGGCCTAGCCTGGATGACTGAGATACTGTCCACGGTGAGTTCCTCTCCCAGCTTGGACAGGCCAGTCAAGTAGATGGTGCTCTGGCGCTTCTGCACGCCTTCGGGCAAGTCGTTCCAGAAGATGCTGAGTTTGTTTCTGTCGCCAAACCAGGTGAGGTCATGCAGCCAAGTGTCTTTGGCGTTCACCTGCACGTTCTCCATGTTGGGGGTGATACTTACCTCGATATTGCCAACGTATTGTCCCTGCACCTTGCCTCCCTCGGGCCCCAGGAAAAGGGTGCGCTGCGGGATGTCGAAACGTGCGGTATCCACCTCAAACACCAGTTCTGCACCTTTCACAATCATCTCGTGGCCATTGATGAGTTTTACCATCGGATAGGCGGTGTAATGAGCTTTATCGCCCTTGCCGGGGTCGATACTCAGCGAGCGGAAATAGGTGCCGTTGCTGAAGAAGTTGTGTCCCGGGTCGTTCTCAAAACTGTCACCTCCGCTCCAGGGGATACCGCAGTCCTTGGCGTGAATTTTTTCTTTGTCATCGTAGACCACGAAGCCGACGGTTGTTGGGAGTATCAGATCGCGGGTGATGGGCGAGACAAAGCGGTGCAAGTAGGGTTTAATGGGTTCTTGGTTCTGATCGATGGACTCTCTCAGATGGGTGATGAGAGGCACAAGTCCTAGTGTTTTAAAGGGCACTTCACTTTCTTGGGGTTTCGCAGCATTCCATGGCCCCAAGATGACTGAAACGCCACCCCTGGCGAACAGAGAGGATTTGAACTCACTACCGTTGTTCAGTTGGTTATAGGAATCGCCGGATTCAAGAAGACTCTCCTCCTTCAGGAAGGCTTGCCACGGGGCTTTCATGCTGAGTTTGCCACCGAGTTCGAATCCCAAACCTATTTTGAATCCTGTTGTGTCGTTATTTTCATTGTGCTCATACTTCAGCATGTATTTCACCAGCCACTTGGGTAGCACTTCCAATGCCTTCTCTACCGGAATAGCGATTTTGGTTTCGGCTTTGGCAAAAACTCCGCAGGTGATGCTCGCGGTGTTGGGCAGATGCCATGCTCCGTCCTGATAGGGCAGATAGGATGTTCGTTCAAACTTGCTTTCTTTGACTGTACGGCCGACTTTGAAAATTGGGGTGACGGCATCGTTGTAGCCCATAGTCAGCACGCTTAAGAAATCATCACATGTCTCTCCCGCGATGACTTTGTATTCCTCATCTAGCTTGGTGGACTGCTTTACCTCGTAGCCACCGATAGAACCCTCCATAAAGAGTCCTGCCCCAATATCAATCAGAAAGCCACCGATGTTCTTCTTGATTTTGCCCCCAAACGGTATTTCGATACGGCCGTTCAGTTCTCCCGCGACTGATAACTCAGTTTCCGCAGTATGGTGCCATATAACCACCGCATTAGAGTTGAATACCCTGTTGGGCACGTCAACAAAGAGAAACGCACGTACGGTCAGGTCGTTGCTGTACTTGGGATGGACCGAGCCTGTCAGGTTGGCTGCTATGGACCAGTTGTCACCCTCTGAAGTAGCCGCTCCATAGGTCAAGGTGTACGTATTGTCAATGTCAATCATAGGAATGTTTACCGTGGGAACCTCAGAGTAGAAGTTGCGGTCAACTCCAAAGCCACGGCCCGGTGCTCTGCTCGGCACCTCTGCGGTGGTGGCTGCGTTCTTGATGACCAGGCGCTCATAGATTTCGGTCACGTCGGTGGGCACGGTGACGATGAGCCAATCTTCGTCCTCATGCTCCACTACCGCAACGCGGCCTCCGAAGCCATCGGGGATGAACTGGCTGACGCCCTCCTCAATCAGCAGTTTTCCGCCCACTGTCGGCAGCAGTTCGGGTGGTGTGTCGTGAGACAGGCGAATCCACCAGATAGAATCGCCGTCGATGATGTAGTTGGCGATGCGGTCGTCGGGGCAGAACACGTCGGGCCACACCTTTGTCTCGGGAGTGATGAAGGCTACAGAGTCGATGGCCGTCAACGGGATGCGGAAGACGGTGTCCATGGCCCACACCTCCTGCACGACATAATCGGGCTGTTCCACGCCCGCAGTGTCAATCTTGCTGTAGGAGATGCGTTCGATGTCTCCGTAGAAGAAACAATCAAACCCGCCGTCGTTGCGGAAGATGTAGAGCGCATCCTGTCGCGTCTCGGTCTTGGCCAGCGCCTCCTGCACGCTCAGCAGCGAGAACAGTAGGGCCAAGAGGCTTAAGAGTAGGTGTTGCTTTTTCATCGTTTCGCAATTTTATAGGTGACACGGTCTGCTTTGACGATATATACTCCAGTGGGGAGTTCCGAGAGGTTCAGGCTGTAGGAACCGGACTCTCGGGCAGTGAGCTGGCGCACCAGACGGCCGTCAACGGAGCAAACCGCCACGTTGGCTCCAGCCTTGAGATGGTTGATGACAATCATGCCGTCCTTGAAATTGACCTGAGTCTCGTCAGCCTTGAGTTCCTCAACGGCGTCGGTAGTGTTCAGGTAGGTGAAGCGGACGACGTCGGGCAGGGGGAAGGTGGTCGTGGAGTTTACGCAGGTCACCACCAGATCAGTGCCCTCAAAGGTCACCTCGGGCTTGTCAGCGAGCACAAACATGTGCTGCGCGTTGTCACGTGTCAGCACTACCAGCGTTACCGGATTGTTAGCAGCACGCAACGGCACTGCCAGCACAATCGATGCCAGTAGCAACAGGGTTAGTTTGAGTAATTTTTTCATAAATGTAACAGGTTAAAAGATAAATATAAGGTATAATAAGATGATTCAAATATATTGTATAAATTTGGAGAAATGTTATCGGGGTATTGCGTGCTACAAATTTACTGAAAAAGGGACTCTCGTGGAGTCTCAAAACGTACAAAACGACTCTCAAAACGTACAAAGCGACTCTCAAATCGTACAAAATGAGCTATTTTTTGCATCTATCCCTCCGATTTGCCCATTTTATGCACTATGACCTCAATGTAGGGACGCAAGATTTTCACCTGTTTCACCCTCAATGTAGAGACGCAAAATTTTGGATAAATTTGGCGGCACCTCAACCATTGATGCAAGCATCATGGTGTTCGGTTTGCTCAAATTTTGCGTCTCTAAGACAGCGGATGCCTTTTCTGTCCTTGGGCGCTGCAAGCCGGGAGACGCAAGATTTTGCGTCTCTACAGTAGGAGGCGGCGTTTCTTTTGTGATTTTATGCCTTGTTGTCGAGGCGCCAGTCGGTGGGCGTAGTGCCGGTGATGGACTTGAAGATGCGGTAGAAGGAGGCTTCGCTGGAGAACCCCGATGACAGGCTCACCTCGGTAATCTTGAGGTCAGGCTGATTGCGAAGCAGTTCCTGTGCATGGGCAACACGGTAGGTGTTGACAAACTGTGGGAAAGAGCATCCGCGCTGCAAGTTGATGCAGTTGGAAATGGTGGTGCGGCTGGTGCCTAAGGCGACGACGATGTCGGTCATCTTCAAGGCGGGATTGAGGTAGAGCCGTTGCTCTTCCATCAACTGGCAGATACGACGCATCAGTTCAGCGTAGTTCTCTTGTCCATCCATCTCCTCGAGGTGCTCTGTCGCTGGGGCCTCCTGAGTGATAACGGGAGCTTGCTCGTGGACTGCAGCGACAGGTTCTTGTGGATGGCTTCTTCTCCTGCGACGGGCCTGTAGTATCAAAATAGTACATAAAGCCATGATGGACATGCTAATGAGCAACCATGCCCAAGGGGGTAAAAATGAGAAGGATTTGCTGCTGGCTGCCGCCTGGCTTCGTGGGCTAATGTGTATCAGCCAAGTGGCAGCGGTGGGTTTGAAATATGAACCATGCGGTACCCCGCCAGTCAGCATCAAGTCTCCATCAGCGGTAAGGATGATATTATCGATGTCCGTATCATCCAACACATCAGTGTAACAGAATGTTAGGCCAGCTGGCTCTTTGGTATAGTCAATGATGACAACATACGCACGGGTTGAGGTAATGGGATTAACAGCCTCATGACTAGCATCGTCACCAACCAGATATGCCCGTTGAGAATGTTGGTCCACGAGGATGCCCTTATAGTAGATTTCTCCCCATTGGCTTGACCTCGGGATAGGCACATCGGTGGGCAGCAGTGTGAACTCCCCATTGGTGACGCGGGCAATGGCTGGCTGCCCCTCGTCATTGGTGATGAGCAGCAGATAGGAATAGTCACCCTTGGATTTATCACCGATAAAGGCAGTGGATGACGGCCACAATATGTATACCGGGGCGATTCTCCACTCCTCGAGTAATGGTACATGGCAGGGCTCTCCCTGCAGCCGGTCGGCTACAGGATGGGTGATTTGATGGCCAACCGTGTCCATTCCACCGATAATTATGGCGTCGTCTTTAGCTGTTTGCAGGATGAAAGGGGTGGCTCGACCGAAACTCACGCCCTTCACGGGCAAGAAGCTAATATTGCCATCATAGATTTCGATGGCGTCCTTATGGTACCAGTTTCCGGCAATGACTGCACGTCCATCGTCCAGCGCAAGGGCTGATAGCATCGCCCGCTTGATGTCGAGACTGGCGAGACCCTCAGACGTGTGCGTCAACGGATCATAGAGTTCTACTTCGAAACTTTGCCCGACGCCCATGTTTTCCTTGTGTCCTCCCATGATAAGCACTTTGCCTGTCGATAGTTCCACAGCACAGCCGTCATCATGAGGGAATGCGGTCTGCACCAGATGCCACTTGCCGTCCTTATAGTATTCGAGGGTTGGCGTCGGCACGAAGTTGGTGGTGTGCCCTCCAATGACCGTAGGCTCGCCATTCAATAGCAGCACTGTATGCCCATAGCGGGGCACGTTCAGCTCAGCCAACCGCTCGGCCTGGACCTTTACCGCAGGGCACTTGCCAGCGTTGTTACCTTGTGGCGTGGCCACCAGCGGCAACAATGCGATGAGGGTGTATATGACTGCTATAAGTTGTTTCAAGCGTTATGGGAAGTTAATAGGCATCAACCCAACGAAGATGCTCACCCTTTGGATTGCGACAAATGTACACATAATTATTGTTAGAGCAAAATATTGGACAATTTTGTGGGTGAAAATGCTTTAGAGGCGGATGAGGGCGACACCGCCGAGCATGAGCAGGATGCCGACAATCTGGGGCCAGGTGATGCGTTTGCGCGGGGCTCCGAGCCAGCCGTAGTGCTCCATCAGTTGGCTCAAAGCGAGTTGGCCAACGAGCAGAGCCATGACGAAGACGCCAACACCGACATGGGCGACAAGCCATGCGTTGCCAAAGACGATAATTGCACCGCACAAGCCGCCCGTCCACATCCACCAGGGGTACTCACTGGAGAAGGCCTTGCCAATCAAGCGCACGCTGCCATTGAGGGTGCAGAAGAGCAGCAGCACCACCGTGGCTACGAAGAATGCCACGGTCGTTGCCTGCATGGGATTACCGCCGTTAGCGACCACGACACTCGACAATTGGGCATAGACACCCGTAATGCTGGCCGACAAACAACCTGACACGACTGCACATAACTGCCAGAACAGTTGCCGGGACCCTTTGCCTGTGCTCGCATCCTGCCGCTGTGATTTCAGTTTGGGCAGCACGACGACAAGCGTCACGCCCGCGATGAGCAATAAAGAGCCAATGATGCGCTTGGCGTCAAGGGGTATCACGTTGGCACCGAACCATCCGAAGTGGTCTATCAACAGACTGAATATAAGTTGGCTGAACATCGGGATGATAATAGCTTGCAAGGGACCGATTTCCTTAAACAGGTGGATGGAGATGGTGATGGTCACTACAGCAACCAGTCCGGCAAACCAGCTCCACCAGGACGCATCAGCCAGCATTTGGCTAGTAGGGACGATGGGGCTGCCCGACAATAGCGACACCAGCAATAAGGCCAGCGTGGAAACCGAAAAAGATACAAGCGTCGAGACGTAGGCGGGGCCCACGACCTGACGCAAACGGGAATTGGCAGCAATCTGGAAGGGCACCAGCAGACCTATCGCCAAGGTTATTATCAAGTAAAACATGCCGTTATTCTTTTCAATTAAGCCACAAAATTATCCAAAAGTCACAACTGTGGCGAATTGTGTGTTTATTTCTCGTACATTTCAAGAGGCTGACCATCAGGGTCATCAAAAAAGACGAAGCGCTTGCCTGTCGTTGCGTCGGTCCTGATGTCCTCGTGAGCGATGCCCATGCGGTCCAGTTCTGCGACCTGGGCCACGATGTCATCAACCTCGAAGGCCAGATGACGCAAACCTGCCGCCTCGGGGTATGACGGGCGTTGCGGTGGTGAAGGGAACGAGAACAGTTCGATGACATAGTCGCCGTTCAGCGACAGTTTGGTCAGGTAGGACTGTTGCTCTTCACGCCAATGCTCGGCAATGACCTGACAGCCAATCACGCGGGTATAGAAATCGAGGCTCCGCTGGTAATCGGAGCAAATCAGTGCAATGTGATGTACTTTATTGAGTTTCAGCATAATTCAATCGGGTTAAAAAGTTCCAATGATATAAAATGATGGAATAACACATCTATTGATTAGTCTGATTAATCAGATTCACCACTACTTTCACCATCACGTCTTTTTCCTCGGTTTTGCTTTCGGCAATCATCAGCGTGAGGGCAACGAGCGTGTTGTCGGCTAACCGCTTGGTGCCGTCCTCACGATAGAGGATGCCGTTGTTGTTGAGGAACCAGAGGAAAAGTGTGGCAGCAATGCGCTTGTTGCCGTCGCTGAAGGAGTGGTTCTTTGTGACGAGATAAAGCAGCATGGCGGCTTTTTCCTCCACGCTTGGATAGAGTTCCTTGCCTCCAAAGGTCTGGTAAATTTGTCCGATACTGCTCTTGAAGGAATCATCCTTCTCGTTGCCGAACAGGCTACTGCCACCGAATTTCTTGCGCAGCCCCTCGATGGCGCGGATGGCATTATTGTAGGTGGCGTGAAAGCGCTCCTCTTGGGTAGTCTTTTCAATGGTCAATCGCTCGTAATCATAGTTGTCGAGCGTGTCCAGCGCATAGGCATAATCGGTGACTACGTCAAATAAGGCTTGGCTGTCTTCCGATGGCATCAAGGGCTGGCTCTGGATGGTACGTCCTAGAATACCAACAAGTTGCCGTAATTCTCCTATCTGCTCACGACGGATATTGTCATTCACGGCATAGCCCTTGATAAGGTAATCCTTAAGGATCTTATTTGCCCATTGGCGAAACTTTACGCCTCGTTTTGAATTTATTCGATATCCGACCGAGATAATCATATCTAGATTGAAATACGGAATAGTTCTCCGTACATATCTGTGACCTTCGGTTTGAACTTGTGCAATTTTTGCACAGGTTGATTCCCTATCTAACTCGCCGATTTTATAGATGTTTTGAATATGACGTACAATAGAAGTTCTGTCTGTTTGAAATAGTTCAGCCATTTGGGCTTGTGTCAGCCAAACCGTGTCGTTCTCCAAACGGACATCTATCTGGGTCTTACCATCTTCACTCTGGTATATGATGATTTTGTTCTCTTCCATAAACCATTGATGGAGCATTACACGATTTCCTCGAGTGCGCCGGTTACCGAGTCGATGATGAAACCGCGCACGATGATGTCGTGAGGCATCAGCGGGTGGGTCTTGATGGTGGCGACGGTCTTGCGAACCGATTCGGGTGTGTCCTTGAACCCTTCGAGCCAGTGGTCGAGGTCCACACCGCAGCGGCGGATGGTGTCGAGCGTCTCGTCGGTCACGCCACGTTTGAGCATCTCCTCGTGGAAGTGGCTATAACTCATGTGGCAGGCACCGCAGTTGGAGTGTGCTACCACCATGATTTCCTCCACGCCCAGTTCATAGACTGCGACCACAAGGCTCCTCATTGCCGAATCGAATGGAGAGATGACCAGTCCGCCGGCATTCTTGATGACCTTGGCATCGCCGTTTTTCAGTCCTAAAGCGGCGGGCAACAGCTCGGTCAATCGTGTGTCCATACAGGACAAGACAGCCAGTTTCTTGTCGGGATATTTGTCGGTCACATACTTTTCGTAACCCTTGCTGGCAACGAATTGCTTGTTGTATTCAATAATGTCGTTAATCATGATTTCTTCTTTTTCTTGGGTTTGGGTTCCGGCAGGGCATTGCAAGTTACTCTGACTAGCGTGGCGAGGTAGTCGCGGTCGTCCACGTCAGCTATCAGGAAATAATCCTTGGCGCCATCGTAGGGAGGCCGCAGCTCCACAGTGCGTAGCAACGCTCTTACTGCATCGGTGGGCTTGAGGTAGAAACAGTCGTCGCAAATGAGCCCGACGATTTTGCCGTCACAATAGACGCCGTAGTCCCCGAACATCTTTTTGACGGTAATCACTCCAGCCCCGGCGCATTGGTCGGCTATGTACTGCACGAGGTCTTGGTTGCTTGCCATGGGAACGGTTTATTCTCCTCTCACGGCCTTTGGTGTCCAGTTCTGGAAGAAACTGAGCACCTTCTTCTGGTTGTAGCTCTTGTCTTCCTCAAGCAGACCCGTGTCCTGGATGTGGATAATCTGACCATTCTCATCGAGCACGACCAGAACGGGGAAGCCGAAGCGTCCAGCATTGTTCAGGCGCTTCATCAAGGCCTTGCCCACTTCGCCAGCCTTACGGGGATGGTAATTGGCGTGGATATAGACAAAGTTCTGTTCGATGACGCTGTTGATGGTGCTGTCGGTTGTGATGAAATCGGCAAAACGCAGGCACCAGGGGCACCAGTTGCCGCCCACCTGGCAGATGACAAACTTGCCTTCCTTTTGAGCCTGCAGGATAGCTTGGTCAATCTGCTCCAGCGGATTAATCTGCTCGTTATACACTTTCTTGAGTGCTTTCTGTTCTTGGCCATTTGCTGCTATTGAAAACAATGTGGCAACAAGTACTACAAGTGTCAATATCTTTTTCATAATCATCTTGGTTTTATAATCGTGACATAAATTTCTCGCGGTCAACAATGAAGCGCAAGTGTGTGCCTTCACCCAACAGCAGGTCTCCGCAATGGGCTTCGATTTTGAATTCGATTTTCTTGCCGTCCACTCGGGTGACAATGGCGGTTGCTGTAATGGTTTCGCCTATCTTGCTGGGCTTGAGGTGGGACGAAGCGATGTGACCGCCCACTGTGGTGCAGCCATCGGGCAGATGGTCGGCAACGGCGAGCATGGCGGCGTTCTCCATGAGCGCCATCATTGTCGGTGTGGCGAGCACGGCCATGTCACCCGAACCCATCGCAATGGCAGTGACGTCCTGGGTGACCGTCAACTCACTGGTGTGCCGTAATCCTTCTTGTAACATGATTTTGTTAGTTCTCAGGTTGATATTCCAGTTGCTTGTCCATCCAAGCAATGCGCTCGACGAGCCATTGCTTGAGGTGGTTGATTTCGTCATTGTAGTCGGTGGCGATATAGTGGTTGGGCCACACGCGTTTGCCCCAGCATGGCCATGCCTCGCTATTGCGTGATATAGCACCGTGGGAAACGAGTGTTTGAGCCAGCGAATCTATAGTGGCATTGAGCTGGTCCACGGTTAGGTTGCTGTTGCGATATTGTGCCCATCGCTGCTTGAGTAGAGCGGTGTAGTTGGGATCATTATTCAGTATGTACCACCAGAAAGGCACCAAATAGTTGTCCTGTTCGCGATACAGCACATCATTGTTTTGGTAAATCCATGTGTCGGTTCGCCATCCTTCACGATGGTCGGCGTTGCCGTAGGCGATGTTGAAGTCCCAGATTGCCATCTTGAAACGTGGGTCTTCGCAATCACGCCGTTTGTAGAACTTGCCGCTCAGTCGGTAGCCGTCAACATTGTGGCTCAACTCCATGGCTATCTGGTAGTCGATGAAAGTCATCACGTCAATGAACTGTTCGTAATTACCTGTGGCAAACGCTTTTTCCATCATGTCGATGCGGTTGATGATATAGTGGCGCTGCGCACGCGTCATTTCCTCATAGTCAGGAGACTTGAACTGGAATAGGACGTGTTTGTCCTTGTAAGGGACACCGTTTGCGTTGACTGGATTGTACTTTGATGTACGGGTAATGTCGTCATCACAGTCCACCTCAACGAGGTATCCCCCCGTGAGATCGTCACCTGAATTGGCGGTTGGCTCTTCAAGGTTGAGGCGATAACGGCCCCTCGAAACGACCTCACTTAGGATATAAACGCCGTAATATGTCCCGTCAAGTATAAGTTCACAGTAATGTCCCTCGGGCACATATTCCATCCATGGCCTGGAAATTTCAAAAGCCAGCAAGTCGCGTATCATGCTCTTGTCGGCGTATGGTGCGAGCAGTGCCCAGTTGTTGTCCTTGGGCATGCCCAGCAGCGACACTCTCTTTTTCTTGGCAATGCCGCGCCACATGGGATCGGCCAATGTACGGAATGAGTATGGCTTCTTGGGGCTGTCGTTATAGGTGGAATTGCCACGGTGCCTCAGGGCAATATACCCCTGGTAGTCGATATGTTGTCCCGGGTGGGTTATGGTGTCGGCATAGTTGAGCTTGCCCTCACCGTTATAGATGATTTTCATGTGTGCACCGATGCGCTTGTCACGCTTGATTGAATCGCCGTCCACATCAATCCACACGATGGGCAGATTAGTCGAATCCAGATGTACATAAGGATTCTTGGGCGGGAAATTTCTCGCCCTTTTGATGCAGGACCCTAGCCCCAGCATCATCGCTATCATGAATACTATTATTGTCAGCCGCTTCATTACTAAAACTGGCCCATTGTTTTGATTATACTTTGCAAAGGTATAAAAAAACTGCAATATTTGCCAATGCAGGAAAATTTACTGTAGCGGTTGCTGCAAGTTAGTAGTATTTTTGTGGTGATATTTTAGACAAAAAATGGTAATTTCGTTGCGAAATACAAATTTTTATGGTAATTTTGCCGAGAAAATATGAAAATACAACAACTAAAAAGAAAAAATGGATTCACAGAAAAACACTGAAATCATCAGTCGCATCAAGTATTTGATGAGGGAAATGGGTGTGAAGCAGGTACAGTTCGCACAACGCATCGGTGTGGATACTTCCAATCTGTCGAAATATTTAAACGGGCACATGCCTTTGAGCGACTCTTTCTTGAACCGAATAGTGGTTAACCTGGGGGTATCTAAGGAGTGGTTGCTCGACGGCACTGACCTGCCTTTTGGCAAAACACCAGTGAGTTTTGATGCCGGCGAGGGGCGCCTTGCGCTGATGGGCTCGGGGAGTAACACTGCTGCGGTAGGTACACCGGTCTATGATGTGGACGCTACAGCCGGCACTTCATCGGGTCGTAACGACTTGTTTTCCAGCGAAAACATCGTGGGGTGGGTTGATTTGCCCAATGTCAGTCCCAACTGCCGAATTGTGCGTGTCAGCGGTGACTCGATGGCTCCTGTCATTCAAGACGGCGATTTCGTCGCTGTGCGCGAGTTGAGTAATCCTGACCAGATTTATTGGGGCCAAATCTACATTGTGCAACTTGATGACTTCAGGCTGGTGAAGTACGTTCGCCGTCACACCGACCCTAATATGGTGGTGCTGCGCAGCGAGAATCCCAATTATGACGATATGGACGTGCGGCGCAACGCCATCCATGAGATGCTGCTTGTGCAACATGTGCTTCACCTGAATTCCAGACTGTAATAAAGATAATTTGGATTCTTGGAGTATCCAGAAAACAGATTCAATAGAACTTGTATCATAATGAACATCTATTATCATACGCTCTCAAACGGTTTGCGCCTTGTTCATGTCAGGACGACCAAACAGGTCGCTTGGTGCGGGCTTGCCATCAATGCCGGCAGCCGTGACGAGCGCTTTGGGCAGTATGGACTGGCCCATTTTGTTGAACACACCATCTTCAAGGGAACGAAACACCGCCGCGCGTGGCACATTCTCAACCGCATGGAACGCGTGGGCGGAGAGTTGAACGCCTATACCACCAAAGAGGGCACCATGCTCTACTCGGTGTTCCCCCATGAGCATTTAGACCGTGCTATAGATCTGCTCGCCGATTTGGTGCAGTGGTCGGTGTTCCCGGCTGACGAACTGGACCGTGAACGCGATGTTGTGCTTGAGGAAGCAGCGAGTTACCGCGATACACCAGCCGATGCGGTGTATGACGACTTTGAGGACTTGCTTTTTGAGGGCAGCGAGCTGGGACATAACATCCTCGGTAAAAAAGAGGACTTGGAACGTCTCACCCAGGAGGATTGCATGCATTATCTCAAGGCATTGTATGTCCCGACAAACATGGCGTTTTTCTCGGTAGGACCTGAGAAGCCCGAGCGGGTGTTCCGCATTGCCGAGCGCTGTTTTGGCTCCATGAATCATGTGATGGCGCCTCGTCATCGCATCACACCGCTAGAGTCCGACCCGTTCAGAAAGGTCATGCAGATTGGCACTCACCAGGCGCACACCATCGTCGGTGCCCGTTTGCCCGACATGAATCACCCTTTGCGTTTTGCACTGATGTTGCTGAACAATATCCTGGGTGGCCCGGGCATGAATTCGCTGCTCAATGTGGAGTTGCGTGAACGCCGTGGCTACGTCTATACGGTTGAGTCAACACTCACCTTGCTCAGCGATTGCGGGTGGATTGAAATCTATCTGGGCTGTGACCCCGATGATGTGCGTTCCAGTCTGCGCGTGATTGAGCGCATCACCACGCGATTGGGCGAGCAGCAGATGTCTGCCCGTCGTCTTGATGCCTACAAGAAGCAGTATTGCGGGCAGCTGAAGGTCGCTGCCGACAGTACCGAGTTTATGGCAATGCGTGCCGGTCGTGGCTTGCTGTATCACGGCGCTATGGCAACGGTTGACGATACGATTGCCCGCATTCAGGCGGTGACTGCCGATGAGATAGCCCAAGCCGCTGCCTATCTGAACGCCAACCGCCTTTCTTCACTCACTTTCCAATGAAACATAAATCACAATCATCAATATAAAAATCACGAACAATGAAGAAGATTTCGATTCTCATTCCTTGTTATAATGAAGAAAAGTCCCTGCCATTGCTGTATCCCGAGTTGGTGAAACTGATGGATGCCAACCAGAACTATGAATGGGAACTCATGTTTGTCAACGACGGTAGCCGTGACAACACCTTGCAGGAACTGATAAAACTGCGCCAGCAGGACAAACGGGTCAACTATGTGGACCTGTCGCGCAACTTCGGTAAGGAAACCGCCATGCTGGCTGGCTTTGACTATGTGACCGGCGACTGCATGGTCATCATCGATGCTGACTTGCAGCACCCGCCCACGCTTATCCCCGACATGATTAAGTTGTGGGAGCAAGGATATGATGATGTCTATGCCAAGCGCAAGACTCGCGGCAAGGAGAGCTGGCTGCGCAAACGCTTGTCGTTGCAGTTCTATAAGATTTTGCAGAGTTCGTCCCGCTTCGACGTGTTGCAGAATGTGGGCGATTTCCGTTTGCTGGACCGCAGCTGCATCAACGCCTTGAAAAAAATGCGTGAGAGTGAGCGTTATACCAAGGGCATGTACTGCTGGATAGGCTTCAAGAAGAAAGAAATCGAGTTTGTGCAGGGCGACCGTGTGGCAGGTGAGTCCTCCTGGAACTACCGTGGGCTGTTCTCGCTCGCAATTGACGGAATCACTTCGTTTACCAATGCTCCGTTGCGCATCTCGACTATCGTTGGATTCATCGTGTCGATGTTTGCATTCCTGTACATGATTTATGTGTTCTTCAAAGCCTTGATTTATGGCGACCCGGTACAAGGTTATCCTACACTGGTGATTCTGATTCTGTTCCTGGGTGGCATCCAGCTGCTCTCGTTGGGCATTATTGGTGAGTATATCGGCCGCATCTACAATGAGACCAAGAACAGACCCGATTATATCGTGAGGGTCTTTAATGACGAGAAAGTACTGTGAGCAAAATTCACGATAAAAAGCAACTTGATGGCCGCATCAGCTGGTGGTCCAATATCGCCTATTGGACGCTCCTGATATTGGGGTGCGGTTTGTTCCTGTTGATGAACATCTATACTACGCCCAAGGAGGATGATTTTTTTCATTCCTTCATTGGAGGTGGCTCGGCAAGGCCAATCGACAGCCTGTTGGATGTGTTGCGCTCGTGGGTAGAGTACTACAAGTATGACGCCAGGACTGCCAATCTGATTTCCTTCACGTTCAACGGAATTTTAGGTAAACCGGTCTTTAACGTGTTCAACACGCTGGTGTTCGGCTTGATGGCTCATCTGATTAGCCGTTGGGCTACACACCGCAACTCGGTCTTGGCATTGGTGATGCTCTTTACCTATATGGTCACCGCTATGCCCGTGCCTGGTGAAACCTTGCTGTGGGTCACTGGCAGTTTCAATTATATGTGGGTGTTCACGGCATCATTGCTTTTTATCTCTTACTTGCTCAAGCACCGCAACCCGCGTCCGGGCTGGCTGCAGGGTATTGCCGTGGTTGTGTTCTCGATGCTGGCGGGCGGTATCAACGAGGGCACGACATTCGGCGTGTTTGGCGGAATGGTGCTGTTCTACCTTTTTAACCGTGACAAGATAGATAGGGCTGTTGTGCTCGCTATGACAGGTTATCTGATGGGTGTGCTCTTGTTGTTGACATGTCCTGGAGCCTGGGAACGTGCTGCGCTGGAAGTGTCACATGACACGGGAGTTGCCCAAATGCTTGCCGAGCGCTGTCGCCTGGCTATGAGGGTTTCATGGCACTATGTGACGCCGCTGTTGGCTGTCGGCATCGGACTGGTGGCTCTGGTGAAGTGCGGCTTCAAAAAGACGTTTGTCGCTACTCCGTTCGCATTGGTTTTTCTAGTGCTTTTGGCGTTTGTCACTGTTGTGGGCAAAGACCAGCAGCGCATGTATTTCTCCATGACGATGTATGCATTCATTCTTGTGGTCATGGGAGTGAATTGGTTGTGCGACCGTTCTATATGGTTGCGTCTTGCTGTAATTGCAGCGGGATTGGCACTGTGTGTTAAATGCTATCCCGGTAACATCAGGATGCTGAAATCCTATCAGGAATTCTATGACGGCATCGAAGCCGAAATCACCCAGTCCCCTGATAACCAGGTCATTCTCAAGCAACGCTACTTTGAGGGCTACAGCCGTTTCATCAAGTACTTTAATTTCGACTCGTGGAACTCCTTCATTCGTGGGGAAACATTGTGTCATCAGTTTGATAAGGACAACATCCAGTTTGTGAACGACACTATTTATTCCCGCTATCACTCCAACCGCCTGTTGAATGGCGCTTTCCCCATGCCGTTTACCGCATTGGAGTGTCCTGATGTCGAGGCTGTTCTGGCGGTGCCCGATGGACCTTTTATGGCAGTAAAGATGCGACAGGATACGGTATCTTATACTTATCAGTTTGCCCAAGCTTTCAAGTCAGATGGTGCCGCAATGCCCACAGAACCTTATTTCCCTATCGTTTATCAAGGGCATGAGTACTTCATTTTCCCGATGATTGATAATAATGTTTCCAAAATCGTGTTCACGCCCTTTGAATTTGACGGCGAGCCCGTTACCCTCATACGCACTGCCCCCAATCCATCCGGCCCTTCAATCAACAACAACTGATTTCCCCCTCCCGATAGATTGTTGTTTTTTGATAATCATGGCAGAGCTACCGAAATAACAGACTTGTACTATTTTTTGGCAAAAAATTTGCAGGGTTGTGGCAAATGGTGTAATTTCGTGACCACTAAATGAACAATATAACTTAAAAACAATAATAACACAAGACTATGAACGACGTGAAATTTTATCTCGACGCAGCCGAGAAAAAGATGCAGGAAGCCGTGGATTTCCTCGATGACACCCTGGCACACATCCGTGCCGGTAAGGCCAACGTGAAGATTCTCGATGGCATCCGTGTAAACTATTATGGCAGCCCTGTGCCCATCGACAATGTCGCCAACGTGAGCACTCCCGACCAGCGCACCATTGCCATCATGCCCTGGGAGCGCAATATGATCGGCACGATTGAGAAGGCCATCATCGACAGCAACGTGGGCATTATGCCCGTGAACAACGGTGAGGTCATCCGCTTGAACATCCCGCCCCTGACCGAGGAACGCCGTAAACTGCTCGTTAAGGACTCCAAGGCCGAGAGTGAAAAGGCCCGCGTGAGCATCCGCAACGCCCGCCGCGAAGCCATTGAGGGCCTGAAGAAGGCCGTCAAGGAGGGCATGAGCGAGGACGTCAGCAAGGATGGCGAGGAGAAGGTGCAGAAGATTCATGACAAGTTCATGAAGAAGATCGACGAAATCTTTGCCGCCAAGGAGAAGGAAATCCTCACGGTGTAAACCTCACGAGCAGGATATCTGCTTGACAAATTGGGTGGTTAGAGGTCGATGTGATGTCGTTGTCCTCTAACCACTTGATTCATAGTTAATGATTATACTTTTATCGCTACTCCCATCATCAAATGACTCGAGACGGTTACTGGGACACATTGAACGGCAAGCGATGGCATGATGGCGCCTATTGGGCTCTCATGCTGATTGCCTGTGTCATCTTTCTGGTGATGAATATACTCACCACCTACAAGGAGGATGATATGGCATTTGCCCTGTTGCAGGGTAGTTCGCTACTTGACATGTTGCGTGCCCAGTGTGACCATTTCCTGCATTCCAATGGCCGCTTTTCCGACAGGGTGGCTATGCTGTTTTGTGCCTATTGGGGCAAGATGGCATTTAATGTGTGCAACACACTGGTGTTTGGTGTGATGCTTCACTTGCTGAGCCTGCTGGTAACGGGCCGTCGCTCCTTGATGGTCGTGGGAGCCTTTCTGGCGTATGTGGGGTGGTTTTTCCCTGTCCCAAGCCAGACCATGTTATTCCTTGCAGGCAGTTGCAACTACATGTGGGCTGTCACTGCCTCGTTGTTGCTGGTCTATTACCTGAGCCGCTGCCATGGTGGTCCTTTGGGCTGGGGTAGGGGTCTGCTCTTGTTGTTGTGTGCAGCCGTTGCCGGAAATGTCAACGAGGGAACGTCGTTCGGTTTCCTTGGTGGACTGGTTTTGTACTATGCTTTCAACCGCAATCTGATAGACCGCCGGGTCGTGATAGCGCTTGCTGGTTATCTTTTAGGGGCGTTGATGATTGCAGCGTCGCCAGCAGCATGGAATCGTGCCAGTGATGGCGGCATCGTTATGGATATGGGAATTGGTGACTTGTTGGCAAGCCGCTCGTTTATCCTTGCCAAAAAGAGTCTGTTGCTGGCTACACCCTTCTTGGCTGCAGTTGCCGGCGTGGTAGTATCTTTTTTCAGAGGGCTTAAGCCCGTCCGTCGGTGTGTGTGGACCTATGTGTTTATCAGTCTGATGCTGTTGCTGTTTGCCTTGGGTATCACTCATGATAGGGCTTATACCGCATTGGCGACAGTGGGTTTCATCATCACTGCCATGGTTTTGGACGCCCTATTGGCGCATCAGCGATGGGCCAGGATGGCGTTGACAGTTTGCTGCCTGGCAGCCGCAACGGTTTCATTCGCCCAGGGTATCAAGACGTTGCACGCCTATCAATGTTTTGAGGAAGAAATCAAGAACGAATTGCATCAGGCTCCCGAGCAGGCCGTGTTGCAGAGCAGGTCATTCCTGGAACAGAGCCGATTTGTCACGCCCTTGTGTTTTGATTCATTCGGTTTCTTTCTCCGAGAGGATATTTATTGCGCCTATTATGGCAAGAAGAATGTACAGTTTGTTGCCGACTCGGTTTACCGGCGTTTCCATGAGAAACGGTTGCTTGACGGCGCATTCCCACTTCAGTTGAAGAGTGACCGCCCCGATGTCATTGATACGGTTCTGGCTATTCCGAACCAGAAATATATGGTGGGAATACTCAAAATGGACACAATACCCATCACGACACAGCAGGCGCAGTATTTCATGTCACAGCCCGAGGTCGACATGAGTGCCCATGAGTTGAAGATACGCCGCAAGTATGGCATTGATACCGATTACAGTGAATATGGTTTCTACCCTCTAGAGTATGAGGGCAGGCTTCTGCTCATCTTCCAGAAAATGGATTCAACTGTTTCCCATATTACTTTCCCGATTGACCATCAAGAACCCGTGACCACCACCGTTACTTTGACAAGATAAGTTATGGAGACGCCCCGCGACACCCAATCACGATTCCTCACCGACAAACGCTGGCATGATGTCGGTTATTGGGTGGTGCTCGTTGTGGCTTGTGCCATTTTTTTGGTGATGAATCTGCTCACCACGTTCAAGGAGGATGACTTGTCATTTGCCCTTGTTGAGGGGGTGTGGACGCCCATTGGCTCGATGGCTGATATTGTGCGTTCGTTTGTCAACCAGTTCCAACATGCTACGGGCCGCACGTCCAATCTGGTGCCGCTCCTTTTCTCGGGATTATTGGGAAAGATGGCATTTAACATCTGCAACACGTTGGTTTTCGGCTTGCTGTTGCATCTTGTCGGCCTGTTGGCAACAGGTCGCCGTTCCCTGCTGGCTGTGTCGGCTTTCTTGGCTTTTATCGGGACTTGTTATCCCGTTCCTGGTGAGACCATGCTGTGGATGTCGGGTAGTGCCAACTACATGTGGGCGATTACCTTGTCGCTGCTGTTAATCTATTACCTCACGCGGCGCGTTCATGGCCCGCTGCGTTGGTACAAGGCATTGATGCTGGCGGTTCTTGCTTTTCTGGCAGGCAGTTTCAACGAGGCGACATCATTTGGCGTATTGGCGGGAATGTGCCTGTACTACGCCCTAAACCGTCACCGTATTGACCGTAGGGCGATGGTGGCGCTCGCCTGCTATCTGCTGGGCGTGCTGGTGATTGTAGCGTCACCTGCGGCTTGGGATCGTGCCCAGAGCGGGTATATTGTGGTTGATATGGGCATCAGTGACCTGTTGTCAAGCCGTTGGCACATCTTCATGGATAAGATGTTGCGTTTCTATACCCCTCTGTTGGCGATAATCGTTGGGCTCGTTGCCCTGTTGAGAGGTGCGGCGGGCGGTGTCCGCAACAGCATGTTGGCGTGGGTGTTCGTGTGTCTGACGCTTGTGATGTTTGTGCTGGGTGTGACGGCCGAGCGTGCCTATTCTCCACTGGCAACCGTGGCTTTCATTATCGTGGCACTGGCTGCCGATGTGGTGCTGAAGCGTTGGCACTGGCTGCGTCTTGCCGTTATCATGGCTCTTTTGGCATTGGGATTGTTCACTTTCGCCCGTGGAGTCAGGATGCTGCGTGATTACAAGGCGTTTGATGACCAGGTAGTGAGCGAGATTGTCAGTGCTCCGAGCCAGACCGTGCTGCCTGAGCGGCAATTCTTGGGTTACAGCCGTTTCATTAAGCCCATGAATTACCAGTCCAACCACTTCTTTGCCCACGAGCTGATTTATCGCGCTTACTATGGCAAGCAAAATGTGCAGTTTGTCAGCGATTCGGTATTTATGCGCTTTAATGAGGGACGACTGCTTGAGGGTGCGACCGTGTTGAAGATGCAAAGCGACCATCCCGAAATGGTAGATACTGTCTATGCCTTGCCGAATCAACCCTACATGGCTATATTGCTTAAAGGAAACGCCTTGCCTTGCACATTCCAGACCTCACGTTTCTATGATGCCTCAAAGCGGTATCATCAGTCCGAAGGTGAGGATAGCAAAGATGAACTCAGCCGTTACGGCATTCACCTGGACTATATTCCTGTAGGCTTTTATCCGCTCGAGTACCAAGGGCGGTGCTACTTGATCTTCGACCCTGTGCCCGAGTCGTCCTTTAATAAGATTGTTTTTCCTGTTGACCTGCCACCAGAACCCGTCGAGGTGACTATCCTTCTTTGATTCCCATTCTTGCGCTACTTGACCTGTCGTAGTGCATGAGCATCAGCTCATACTGTTTCCAGTTGTTGCGGGAGATGACCTCGAGAATTACGCCACCCACCCATAGCAGCATGGCAAGCATGGCGATGAACCCGCTCACAATCAGTGTGGGAAAGCGGGGCACAAGACCTGTCCTGAAATATTCAATGAAAACTGGTATGACAAGCAACAGTGCAAGAAGCAGCAGCACAGCAGAGATGATGCTGAAAAAACGTAGCGGACGGTGCTCACCGAACAGTGTCAGCGCGGTTTTGACGGCACGGTATCCGTCACCAAAAGTGCTCAGTTTGGAAAAACTGCCCTCGGGGCGGTCCTGATAATTGACGGGTACCGAGTCCACTTTGAAACTGTGTTCAAGGGCATGGACGGTCATTTCGGTCTCGATTTCAAAACCTTGGGACTTCAGTGGGAAATTCTCGACAAACCGTCGGCTCATGGCGCGATAGCCTGTGAGGATGTCCTGCACGTCGCTGTGGCACATCCAGTTGATGAGCGAACGCATTACCTTGTTGCCCGTGTTGTGGAAACGACGCTGGTTCACGGTGAAGTAGGTGGATGAAAGACGGTCACCGATGACCATGTCACAGCCCTCGTTCAACACCTTGTCACACAATTGACGGGCACTTGATGCGGGGTAGGTGGCATCACCGTCCACCATCAGGTAGCAGTCGGCACTGGTGGCGTTGAGCAGTGTGCGCAGCATGATGCCCTTGCCTTGCCGTGGCTCGCTGATGACCAGCGCGCCAGCCTCGCGGGCAATGCTCGCAGTATCGTCATGCGAATTGTTGTCACCCACGATGATTTGTGCTTCAGGTAATGCCGCAGCAAATTCTCGCACCACCTGAGCGATGGTCGCTGCCTCATTATAGCACGGTATAATCACTGCAATCTGTTTCATATCTCTTTATTTCTGTTTTTTTATCAAAGGGACGGTTCTTTTGAGGTGATTTTGGTCTTATTAAACAATGCTAACGGGTGCTTCAAGTCGAGGGTGTGCCACAAGAACAGCATGACACCAATTGCCAGAACGACATAGGTGCGCCATGTGAAATGCGGGTGGCGCCATGTGTGCTCCAGTAGGACGAATGTCCACACGAAACTAGCCATCGCTACGAGAAGCATCCAACTGTTGCGTCGAAGGGTTTGCCATGATTTGCCGAACAGGGCGATGACTGTTGTAATGATTAAAACTACTGCCGTCAGAATCGCCGTGGTAGCTTTCAGGCACCACATCATGTAATCCTGTTCATCATATCCCACAGTGCGCTGAGTAACAGCACCCATGGCGTCCTCGATTGCTGCATGTCCCGTGATGAGTGCCGCCAGCACCCATTTGGTTGCCCACAGTAACGCATATCCCGCAAGCCAAGCCAGCGACAGCATGATGACGGTGCGCCAGGCATTATCCGGTTTCTTGTAAAGCATGTACACTGTGAGTGGCACTGCCAGCGCCACCATCGGTGTCGTGAGCAGGTCGAAGTATGTAGTTAAAGCTCCGTTGACAAAAAACAATATCACAGCGCGATTCCAATTTGCCGTGACAGCTTTCCAGCACAAGATGGCAAGCGAGGCCAGCAGGGCGATATAGAACGTGGGCACATAGTTCAGCGACATGGGCACTGATGGCACTATCACCGCCGCCAGGCACAATGTGACAATCAGCGCATCGGCATGTCCCACGCGCCTCCACATCACAGCTAGTAGCAATAGCAGCAACACAGCCAGCAGCACGCAGTTGATGGCTCGGATGCCATGCATTGTTGTTAGGTACAGCAAAGGCTTGATAATAATCTGGTTGCCGTGCCAGTAACGGCTGTAGATAACGGGCTGCAACAGCGGGTTTTCGGGATGCTCCACCATCTGCAGGGCAGCATCCTCGGGTGATCCGTCTAGGATGAGGAATTTATCGCTCATGGCAGCGTGCAGGGGGGGGTCTGCGTCTGAGCAATAGGCGATGCCCAGAATCAGGCAGTCGCTGAAGGTGCCCACCTTGAAAGGTTCCACAGGCCCCACCTGGGCTGTGAACATCTTGCCGTCATCAGTCACTTGCTGTACAGATTGCTGAAGATTGTCTTTAACTGCGGCGCCAGGAATGGCAAATGCCGCCACTAGCGCTCCCGTGAACAGAAGCGTCAGCACCAGATAGGCCAACAATATATGTATTGCAAGCTTCATTGTTATTTCACGGCAAAAATACAAATAATTGTTCAACCAGTCAAGACGGGACAATGTAATGCCTGGTTTTTTCGTTTTGCCTTTAATCAAGAAAAATCACTATCTTTGCCGAATAACAAATTTAAAAACCAGACGAATGAAGAGATTATTGCTATTGTTGGCGGTGATGGCGCTATGCCTGCCGCAGAGTGAGGGCTGTACTAGCATATTGGTCGGAAAGAAGGCGAGTGCCGACGGCTCGGTTATGTGTACCTACAACATCGACTCGTGGGGCGCATGCCACAAGATGTACCGCTACGAGGCGGGCAAGCATCCAGCAGGCACCATGCGCAAGATTTATGACCGCGACTCCCGCATTTACCACGGGGAGATTCCCGAGGCGCCCGAGACCTATCTGGTTACGGGTAATATCAACGAATGGCAAGTGGCAATTGGTGAAACGACCTTTGAGGGACGCGAGGAACTGATTGACGATAAGGGTATTATCGACTATGGCTCGTTGATGGACCTGGGGCTGCAACGGGCGCGTACGGCACGAGAGGCCATCAAAGTGATGACGAGTCTGGCTGAACAATATGGCTTCTGCAGCTCGGGTGAGTCGTTCACGGTGTGTGACCCCAATGAGGCATGGATTCTGGAAATGTCGGGTTGCGGCCCAGGCAGCAAGAGCGTCGTGTGGATTGCGGTGCGCGTACCAGACAACGCTGTGATGGCGCATGCCAACCAGAGCCGCATCCGATGCGTGAATTTGAAAGATAAAGCCAATGTGATGATTTCGCCCAACTGCATCAAGTTTGCCCGTGAACGCGGTTACTTCAAGGGCAAGGACAGCGAGTTCAGCTTCTGCGATGCGTACAACCCGCCCACTTTTGGCGGTCGTCGCTTGGGTGACTCGCGCGTCTGGGCCATCTACCGTCACTTGACTACGGGTATGGACCGCTACCTGCCCTACATTGAAGGCAAGTTGCCCATGAGTGAGGTGGAGCCGTTGCCCATGTGGATTATCCCCGACAAACCGCTTACCGTGGGCGACGTCATCGAGTGCCTGCGCGACCGCTTCGAGGGTACACCGTTTGCTATGGACGATGATCCTGGCGCGGGAATCTACGATAGTCCTTTCCGTCCCCAGCCTGCCCGCTATGACGACGATGGCACAACTTTGTTTCATGAACGCTCGGTGGCCACGACGCACACCGCCTTTACATGGGTGTGCCAGTTGCGCAGTTTCATGCCGCGCGAGGTGGGCGGCGTGATATGGTGGGGCAACGACGACAGCGGCATGGTGGCCTACACGCCTGTTTATTGCTGTGCCGACCGTGTGCCGCATTGCTATAATGACCCCAAGGCCGATGCTTACACCTTCAGCGACGAGAGCGCCTATTGGGTGTGCAACTGGGTGAGCAATATGGTCTACCCACGCTGGAGTTTGCTCTATCCTGAACTGCAGCAGGTGCGTGACTCGCTGCAAGCCAGCTATTTCGCACAACAGGCCGAGGTAGAGCAACGTGCCCTTGAACTGATGCAGCGCAACCGCAGCGCCGCCATTGCCCATTTGACCGATTACAGTTGCAAGATTGGCGACCAAATGGTGAAACGCTGGCGGCAGATGGCCTATCACATGATTGTGAAGTATAACGATGGTGTCATCCGCTTGGAGGAAAACGGCCAATACCTGCGCAATTCCAGCGGTTTCCGTCCTCGACTCTCTCGCCCCGGCATGAGCGAGAAGGTGCGCCGTCGCATACACCAGTCAACTGGTACCCGCTTCGAGGTCCCAGCAACCGACTCCCTAGACACCTCCTACATGTAAAACAATTGAGCAAAAAGATTAGCAATTCAAAGAATGATATAATGGAAGCCGAGAACAAGTTAAAGGAAAAACTGGGCTTAAAGCCTGATGAGGAATACTTGTGCTTCTCTCTGATGGGAGGTGCTGGTATCATCAAATGCGAGGATTGCGGACATCAAGAGGAAATAATCAGCTTCGTTCATGGCATAATGTCATGTGATATTGGTCGGCAATGTCCTCATTGCCATGCGTTTGTGGTTGAGCATAATGAGGGCCAGGAATTTCATGCATTTGGAGAATCGAGAGAAGATTTCGTTTGCCCTGAATGTGGTGCTGTCACCAGAAAAAAAGAAGAAGATATCTTGAAAGGCAATAACGATCCCTTATTCTGCCCCAAGTGCCACAGCGCGCGGTTGCGTTACATCATGAGTTATATAACCTAAAATAGCATGACTAACAGAATATGGACTGTGCTGCAGGAAAGCTATTGATTTGGATGTGTGCCAATTTTTGGCAAAATTGTTGTCATATCGTGATGATAGTTCAATCGAAATAGTTATTTTTGCGGGGTAATATCTCTAAGTTTATATCACAATGAAAAGAATGACCAAAATTTATCTGCTCGTGTTGGTGGCGTGGTTGTCGCTGACCTCCATGACAACCCTGAAAACCTGTGGTGGGAAGAACGGTAAGGCGATGCTCCCTACCAAGGAGGCGAGTCAGCAATCCAAGAACGAGGATGTAGCCAGTGGCGAGGTCGTCCTGGGCGCTGCCCGTACGGGAGAGTATGTGCCCCTATTGACAGGTAAGCGCGTGGCGCTGCTGAGTAACCAAACAGGCATGGTGGGTGACAAGCACACCCTGGACCTGATGCTCGAGAACGGCGTGAACGTAGTGACGATTTTCTCACCTGAACATGGTTTCCGTGGCAATGCCGATGCTGGTGAACATGTGTCGAGCAGTGTTGATGAGAAGACAGGCATCCCCATCGCGTCACTCTATGACGGCAAGTCGCCGATGCCCAGCAAGCAGGTGATGGACAGCATCGACATTATAGTGACCGATATCCAGGATGTGGGACTCAGGTTCTATACCTATTATGTGACGATGATTAACCTGATGGATGCCGCCGTGACCTATGATAAGCAGTTCATGGTCCTGGACAGGCCAAACCCCAACGGCATGTATGTTGACGGTCCCATTCTGGACATGTCACTCAAGTCGGGCGTTGGACGGTTGCCTATCCCTACCGTTCATGGCATGACGCTGGGCGAACTGGCACAGATGGCCAATGGCGAGGGGTGGCTCAAGGACGGCAAGAAATGTGACCTCACCGTCATTCCGTGTCAGAACTATACCCACCAGACCCGTTACTCGCTGCCCATTGCTCCGAGTCCCAATCTGCCCAATATGCTCTCGATTTACCTCTATCCCTCGATGTGCTACTTCGAGGGCACGACGGTGAGCCTGGGACGTGGCACCGACTGGCCTTTCCAGGTCTATGGCCACCCTGACATGACAGGCTATGACTTTGAGTTCACACCTAAGAGCCGTTTTGGTGCCAAGACACCGCCCCAGATGGATAAATTGTGCCATGGCGTTGACCTGCACAATCTGGATGCAGAGGATGTTATCAAGAAGGGCATCAACTTGGAATATATCATTGACGCCTATCGCAACCTCACTAAAAACGGCAAGCAGTTCTACTTGAAGAGCAATTTCTTTGACCTGCTGATGGGCACCACCCGCGTGCGCGAGATGATTGCCCAAGGCATGAGTGCCGAAGAAATCAAAGCCACCTGGCAAGGCGACGTGGAACTGTTCAAGGTTCAACGCAAGCCATACCTCCTCTACGCCGAATAACCTTTCAGTAGCATTCACTATTAACAATTAACTATTCTCTGAAATAATGACTCCCTGGATTGTACTTGCCACGATTGTTGGCTACTTTATTCTTCTGTTTATCATCTCGTGGGCTGCGTCGCGCAAGAGTGACACCGCCACCGCCTTGAGCGGCGGTCGTCAGGCCCCGTGGTTTATCGTTGCTATTGCTATGCTGGGAGCGCCCATCTCGGGCGTGACCTTCATCTCGGTGCCTGGCATGGTAGTGACCAAAGGCTTCAGCTACCTGCAGATGGCATTGGGCTTCATTGTGGGATATTTTGTCATTGCCTATGTGCTCATTCCACTGTTCTACAAGCGCAACCTGGTTTCCATCTACGGCTACTTGGAGCAACGCTTCGGCGGTAGCACGCACAAGAGCGGCGCATGGTTTTTCTTCATCAGTAAGATGCTGGGTGCCGCGGTACGTTTCTATGTGGTGTGTGTGACGTTGCAGCTGCTCGTGTTCTCACCGCTGCACATCCCCTTTGTCATCAACGTCATCGTGACCATCGCTCTCATCTTCCTGTACACCTTGCAGGGTGGTGTGAAGACTGTCATCTGGACCGACACCTTGAAGAGTTTCTGCCTCATCTTGTCGGTGGTACTGAGTATCTATTTCGTTGCTAAGGGCTTGGGTTATGACCTTGCAGGCCTGTGTAAAGCTGTGGGGGGTGATGATACCTCGCGTGTATTCTTCTTTGACAATCCCAAGGAGGGAACCTACTTCTGGAAACAGTTTATTGCCGGTATCTTCATGGTGATTGCCACAACAGGTCTGGATCAGGACCTGATGCAACGCAGCCTCGCCTGCAAGAATGCCAGTGAATCGGCCAAAAACCTTATTGTGAGTGTCTTCCTTCAGGTCATTGTCATCGCGCTGTTCCTGATATTGGGTACCCTGCTCACTATGCACGTTAAGGCTCACGGCATCGCAATGCCCGAGAAGACCGACGAACTCTTTGGCACCGTGGCCTTCAGTGAGGGCATGCCTGTGTTGTTGGGCGTCGTATTTATCATTGGACTGATTGCGGCAGCCTATTCGGCAGCAGGCTCGGCATTGACTTCGCTCACTACCTCGTTCACTGTCGATATCCTTGAGGCCGACAAAAAGCAGGACAATGCCGCACTGGGCCGCACACGCCGCATGGTACACATTGCCATGGCTGCCGGTATGGGTTTGGTTATTCTCGTTTTCTACGCCATCAGCAACAGTGACGCTATCAGTGCTGTTTACACCTTGGCAAGTTACACTTACGGTCCCATCTTGGGCTTATTTGCCTTTGGCATGATGTGCAAGAGTCCCGTGCGCGACCGTCTGGTGCCTATAGTGTGCATCGCTGCACCCGTCATCAGTTTCTTCATCCAAATGTGGCTCAAGAACCAGTTTGACTACACTTTGGGCTTTGAATTGCTGCTGCTGAATGCCGCCTTGACCATGATTGGTCTTGCCCTGCTCATCAAGAAAAGGGAGGCCTAACTTCTCACTCCTAACTCCTAACTAAAAACGCATGGCCCGCAACCTGGTTAACCGCTACGTGTGGCTGGTGGATACCATCAGCCGCTACGGGCGCATCACGCTGAAGGATTTGAATAAGGCATGGCTTCGTAGTGACATCAGCGAGGGCAAGCCGTTGGCGCGTCGCACTTTTTTCCACTATCGCGATGGGGTAGAGGAAATGTTCGATATCAACATCCAGTGCGACAAGTCCACCTTTGAATACTATATTGATGACACGGGTGGCGAAAATAACGCCCGTCTGCGGTCATGGCTGGTGGATTCGGTGTCGATGAGCGGGACGTTGAGCAATGCCCATGACATCAGTGAGCGCATCATGCTCGAGAATGTGCCCTCGGCTCGTGAACATTTGCCTATTGTCCTTGATGCCCTCAAACAGAACCGCCGCATCCGTTTTTCCTACAAGAGTTATACGCGTTCCTTGCCCACCGACGGCATTGTTTTGGAGCCTTATTTCGTTAAGATTTTCAAGCAACTATGGTACGTCATCGGGCTCAATGTCAAGGATAACCAAATCAAGACCTATGCGCTGGACCGTATGAGCCAGTTGAACCTCTTGCAGGAGACTTTCGACATGCCACAAAACATTGACCCGTCGGACTTCTTCAAAGACTGTTTTGGCATTATTACCAATAAGAACAGCGCCAAGCGCATCGTTTTGCGTGTGGAACCCACCCAAGCCAAGTATTTCCGCGCCTTGCCACTTCACCATTCCCAACAGGAAGAGGTGCATGACCACTACTCGGTTTTTACCTACAAGATGCGCATCACCTATGACCTCAAGGAGGAACTCATGTCTCATGGCGCCAGCATCGAGGTGCTTGAGCCTAAAGAATTGAAACTGCTCATCCGCGATGAACTGGAAAAAGCATTAAAAAACTATCAATAAAGAAATGATGAAACGTCAAATACTTGTACTGTTGGCATTCTTGCCGTTGTTGCTGGCGGCGCAGACGGGTGATTTGCCCCGCAGCACGCCTGCAGCCGAGGGCATCAGCACCCAGGCTGTCATCAACATGATGGACTCGCTGCTGGCGTTGCCCGAGTGTGACATCCATCATGTGGTGGTTATGAGACATGGCAAGGTGGTTGCCGAACTGCATCCCGCGCCTTTTCGTGCTGATGACAGCCACACGCTCTACTCGGCGAGCAAGACGTTCACTTCTTTGGCAGTGGGCATCGCCATCGACGAGAATCTGCTGCGGCTCGATGACAGGGTGATGACCTTCTTCCCCGACAAGCGTACTGACCGCGTCAGCGACAACATGGCGGCGATGACCGTGCGTGACTTGCTGATGATGGCTTCGGGTATGAAACCTGACTGGACGATGCGCAACAACAGCATGGATTGGGTCAAGGACTGGTTGGCCAAACCTGTTGATGACAAACCGGGCAGCCTGTTCCAGTATGACTCGATGTGTACCTTCATGCTCAGTGCCATCGTGCAGCGCGTGACGGGATACACCATGCTGGAATACCTCGAGAAGAAATTGTTCGCCCCCATGCACATTACCGTGGCCGATTGGGAGTCCAGTCCTGACGGCATCAACACCGGCGGTTGGGGTTTGCGCGTACAGGCCGAGACGATGGCCAAACTGGGTCAGTTGCTCTTGGACGAGGGCAGGTGGAATGGTGAGCAACTCGTCAGTGCTGACTATGTGAAAGCTGCCTGCTCGCGCCTTATTGACGGCGGTGCCAAGGAAACCGTGCCGCCCACCGATGGCAACCAGGGCTACGGTTATCAGGTGTGGCAGAGCAAGTGGCCAGGCTCATTCCGTGCCGATGGCGCTATGGGGCAATATACCGTAGTGGTGCCGCAGGAAGAGCTCGTGGTGGTCATCCTGGGTATGAAACTCTACGGTCACGAGGAGCTGGCATGTATCTGGAATCAGCTGATGCCGGGACTGAAGAGTACACCGCTCCAACCTGAGAATAAACTGCAGAAACGCCTCGACAACCTGTGCGCATCAGCCAAGCTGTCGTTACCTGCGGGTAAACGCACAGGCAAAAAGGCTGCTGCCTTCATGGGCAGGCAACTTCAGCTGGAACACAACCGATTTGGAGTGAACAGCATTGAAGTGAGTGGCGATATGCTCAAGCTCGGCTATGAGGATGGCACAAAAGAGGCATTGGCGATGGGTTATCGCGCTTGGCGCTATAGTACCTTGACGGGTTACCCCTATTACTCTATCAATTCCATCAACCGTATGCAGGGCTTTACTCATGGTTTTGATGCTGCTGCTGCTTATGCCTGGCCAACGCCCGCAACGCTTGAGGTGCGTGTCCACTACGTCAATTGGATTAGTGGTTTGACCTTCTTTTTTGATTTCGGCAAGAATGAGGTAACCATTTGTGACACTTATCCCAATTCAAAACCTGCAACTGTCCCGTTTACAGTAAAATGACACGATACTGCGTTGCTGTCATATTGTTTGCCGCACTGGCTTTTGTCTCGGGTGCCCAGACGGGAGAACTTCCCCGTTCCACCCCCGATGAGCAAGGTGTGAGCCAAGAACTGCTTGATGGCCTTTACCATCGCCTGATGAACTTGCCTGATGTGGATATCCACCATATCATGGTTTTGAGGCATGGTAAAGTTATCGGTGAATTGCATGCCGACCCTTATCAGGCTGAAGATTTGCACACGCTCTATAGCGCCAGCAAGACGGTGACAGCACTCGCCGTGGGCCTTGCCGTTGACGATGGACTGCTTACAGTCGATGACAAGGTGTCCAAGTATTTGAGCGACAAGATGCCGGCAAAACTGTCGCCCGCTCTCGATAGCCTCACAGTCCGTAACCTCTTGATGATGGCATCAGGCAGACTTGAGGACCTGAGCATTCTCTTGGGTGAGGACGACTGGCTGACCACATGGTTTAAGGGCAATTTCCACGATGTGGGCAAGCGGTTCCACTATGATTCAATGTGTACCCATGCTTTGGCGGTTATCGTGACACGGTTGACGGGTAAGCCGTTGCTGGAGTATGTCAAGGAACGCATTTTCACTCCCATGCACATCGTGCAGACCGACTGGGAACTCGCTCCCGACAGCGTTGAGGCAGCAGGGTGGGGGCTGCGTCTGCAAGCCGAGAGTGAGGCGAAATTGGGACTGCTCATGCTGCAAGGCGGTGAATGGAACGGCAAGCAGCTAGTGAGCAGCCAGTGGATACATGACATGACCCAGCGCTATCTGAGCACCGAGGACGGCGAAGCGCTACAGTTGTCTTTTTGGGAAAAAATCAAGCGATTCTTCCGCCACCTGTGGCACACGGTGCGCTCATGGTTCACGGGATACAATGTAGATGACTATTATTTGGGCTACGGTTACCAGACCAAGACCATTCTGCAGCCGCGCGCCGAGTCGTTCTTTGCTGCAGGCTATGGGGGGCAACTTATTGATGTCATCCCCAAGCTGGATATGGTCATCGTCATCAACGGCAGGGCTGCCAACTATGGTCACGAACTGAACACCATCTATTATCACTTTTTGGATCCGTTGATAAGCGGAAAACAGACTGCCGAGGCGGTGCCTCCTGTCAATTTGGCGATTGGGTTACCCCAGGGCGATGCCACGCATCCTAATGAGATGAGGCTGCTTGGGAATACTGTCCTTCTTGAGGACAATCTGTTGGGCATGAAATCCATCGAATTGGCTCGTAACGGTGAGGACCGCATCTTCACGATGAATGACAGGCTTGGCACACTGCGAGCTGTCGCCTCTTGTGGCGAGTGGCGCATCACTACCGACAATGAACGCCCCATCTACATCATGGAAACCCGAGAACAACTGATAGGTGTTCCAGGACCGTTCAAAATGGCATCAGCCTATGCGTGGCAGAACGATACGCTATCGTTGCGCCTTGACTGGCTTGATGGTGGCGACAACCGTCGATTGAAGATGGCATTTGACGGGAACAACGTCACGGTTATGGTCAACGATAATTTCGATGCGCTCTTGACCGATACCATCCAAGGTAAGTTAGGAGTTAGGAATTAGGAGTTAGGAATTAGGAGTTAGGAGTTAGGAATTAGGAATTAGGAGTGAGGAGCCTCAACTATTAACTGTTCACTATTAACTATTAACTAAAAAACTCTTGCGTGATATTACTGACATAGCAGGTGTGAAGCGGCGTTTTCTGGGGTATCTCACCCTGGAAAAGGGAATGAGTGCCAACACGGCCCAAGCCTATAGTGACGATGTGGATAAACTCACTCGTTACCTCACCGATGTTGGTGTCGCGATTGAACGAGCCACAACCGATGACCTGGAGCGTTTTGTCTGCACCCTGCAGGATGTGGGCATCCAACCGCGCTCCCAGGCGCGCATCATCAGCGGTGTGAAGGGCTTTTACAAGTTCTTGCGATTGGAGGGCTACATGGATACAGACCCGACGGAGTTGCTGCTCACGCCCAAAATCGGCAGGCACCTGCCTGAGGTGCTTACAGTCGATGAAATCGACCGTATGATTGCTTCTATCGACATGTCCAAGGCCGAGGGGCAGCGCAACCGAGCCATCATCGAGACGCTCTACGGCTGCGGATTGCGCGTGAGCGAGCTTGTGACCCTCAAGTTGTCTCAACTCTTCATGGACGAGCACTATGTCATTATCCAAGGCAAGGGCAACAAGCAACGCCTCGTGCCCATTTCTCCCGTTGCCATCGAGCAGATAAACCTCTATCTCGAGCAGACGCGCTCCCATCAGGTCGCTCAGCGCGGCAGCGAGGACATCCTGTTCCTCAACCGTCGTGGCGCGATGCTCACTCGCCAAATGATTTTCCACATTGTCAAACAGTTGTGTGAACTTGCCGGAGTGCGCAAGGTCATCAGTCCCCACACGCTGCGTCACAGTTTTGCAACCCATCTGCTTGAAGGTGGTGCCAATCTGCGTGCCATCCAGCAAATGCTGGGCCACGAGAGCATCACTACCACCGAAATCTACGTCCACATCGACCGCACCCGCCTGCGCGACGAAATCCTCATCCACCACCCCCGCAACAACCCCTCCTCAAGTCAGTCCAAATAGTTTCATTTCAATAGTAATGGTCACACATAAGTTTTTTATGTTAAAAAGACGTGGAAGCAAAGGCGACCTAGAGGCTTTTTTACTATCTTTGCGGTAACTACCGATAAAGAAATATTGAAAGATGAAACGATTATTACTGTTTCTATTGGCACTGATGTCGCTTGCAGGGACTGCAAACGCTTGGTCGTGGTGGAATTATCCGCCCGACAACGAGGATGTACAATTGGGGTCCACCAATCTGCCTATTGTGTGGCTTGACGTTGATGGGCAAGTTATCGACCGTTATGAGCGCATCACCGCGCGCATGAAGATTATCCATAACGGTGACGGGCAGCTTAACTATGCCGACACCATTCGGCATCCCGGCCAGACGATAGACTATGAGGGCTATGTAGCGCTGCGTTACCGTGGCAGTTCCTCGTTCAATGCCAGTGACAAGAAACCTTATTCCTTCCGTCCGCTGGACAAACCGCTCGAGGAAGGCGGCGACAAAAAGAAAGTCAATATTCTGGGCATGGGCAAGGACAATAACTGGGCTCTGCTGGCGCCCTATGCCGACAAGAGCATGATGAGGGACTTGCTCGCCTTTGAGGTCTCGCGCCCATGGATGGAATACACGCCCCAGGGCCGTTACTGCGAGTTGTTCCTCGATGGCACCTACTATGGCGTGTTTATCCTCACCGAAGTCGTTTCCAAGGGCAAACACCGCCTGAACCTGCCTGACCCAGGCACTGAGGGCGATGACATCACCGGAGGTTATATCATGGAGGTGAACCGCACCGAGGGCGAGGTCGTCTATACCTCAAAATACCACCCTGTGAGCAACAGCGGCAAGCCATACAATAACCAATACATCAATTTCCAGTACAAGTCGCCTGATTATGAAGAGCTGACTCAGGAGCAGGTGGATTACATCACTGGTCAAATCGACAAGATGGAGAGGTCGCTCTGGAACTATTGGGGCGGAGCTTCAACCTACGGGGCATATCTTGACATAGAGAATTTCGTTGATTACCAGATTGCCATGGAACTGGGACACAATGTGGATGCCTACCGCTTGAGCGGCAAGTTCTTCAAGCGCCGTGACAGCGAGGACCAGCGTTTCAAGATGGTGGTGTGGGACATGAACCTGGCATACGGTAACTCCGACTACTATCAGGGCTGGCGCACCGACACGTGGGTTTACCAGAATAACAATATTTTGGATAACGCGGGTGACCCGCAGCTGGTTCCTTTCTGGTGGTACAAACTCAATACCGACCCCAACTATACCGCAGCCCTCAAGACGCGTTGGGCACAGTACCGCCGCGCCAACCTGCGCGAAGACCGCTTGATGGCTACTGTGGACTCGCTTGCTAATGTCCTCACCGCGAATGGTGCTGAGCAGCGCAACAGCGAGGCGTGGCCCCGCTGGGGAGAGTATGTGTGGCCCAACTATTATATTGCCGATGACTATGCCGACGAGGTGGACTACCTCAAGCAATGGCTCCACGAACGCATCGCTTGGATGGACACCAAGTTGGAATATGACCCCAACGCGCTTGAACGCGGTGACGTGAATGGTGACGGCGTGGTTACAATCGACGATTTGACCGCCCTTATCGATTACCTGACATCGGGTGTCGAGGTGGGTATTGTAGTGGATGCTACCGACTGTGACCAGGACGGAGAGTCCTCAATCAGCGACGTGACGGCACTGATAGACTATCTCTTGACGGGCACTTGGTAAAACTATTGTTAGCTATTTTCTAATGAGTTTCTAAATAATGATGATTAAAAATCTAATCTGTCTTGTCATTCTGTTGGCGATGTGCCCCATAACGGCACTAGCACAACAACCAGCCGTCGAGAAAGCGCTCGATGACTATAACCGTGCCCCGTCGGTAGAAGCCGCCAACCGGTTTTTCTCGCTTCTCGACCAGGAAGAGTTCACCGAGGAAAAAATCCACTTCTCGCCTCGGGTGCCTGCCGACTCGCTTCGCCAGCAGGTGTGGTACTGGGCCAGCGAGTGGTTCTATGACAAGCAAGATTATACCCAGAGCAAGGATTATGGCCTGAAGGCGCTCAAGCTGTATCATGGCTCCAGCGACAGCAAGGCTGACTGCCTGAACCTGCTGGGATGCATCTATGTGCGTCTGGGCGACTTCAAGAATGCGGCTGATTATGCCAAGCAATGCCTCAATATCGACATGGCCAGCGGTGACCACGACCGCATCTCGTCGAGCATGAATACGCTGGCAGGCATCTATATGGCTGCTCATCAGGCCGACGAAGCCGAAAAACTCATCATCCAGGCCATCAACCATGCCGACTTGGCCAACAATCCTGCCCGCAAGGCCGTCCTGCTGGGCACGGCATCCGAAATCTATCACTCACTGACACAGGAGGAAAAGGCTCTGGACTATGCCCAGCAAGCCTATGACCTGGAGCAGAAGCTGGGCCGCAGCCTGCCTGCCGCCTACCGCCTGGACCAGAAGGCGTCGGCGCTGATGGGCTTGAAGCGCTATGAGGAGGCCGAAAAGGCGCTGCGCCAGGCCATCCCGGTGATGCGTGAGCAGGGCGACCTGCACTCGCTGGCCATTGCCAGCAATCATCTGGGCACCTGCCTGATTTGGCAGAAACGCAACGACGAGGCGTTCCCGTTTTTCCGCGAAGCCGCCGACCTGTTGGTCAAGATGGGCGACCCTGTCAACGAGATGTATTCCCGTCGCGGCCTGTGCCTGAGTCAGTGGGAGAGCAACCCCGACAGCGCCCGCAGCGAGTTGAACCGTTTCAATTTCCTCAAGGACTCACTCTACTCCAGCGAGTCGGCCGAGGCGCTGGCACGCCTCAATGCTGAGTTCGGCAACGACCAGTTGACCCTTGCCAACGAGCAGGAGCGCTACGCCCACATCCGCGACCTCGTCATCGCAGCCCTACTGCTCGTCCTGCTTGCGGCAGGGGCGTGGTGGATTATCAGGCGCCAGCGCCACCGTCAGCAGCAGCACATCAACAAGCTGATGCGCGAGATTGAGCGGTTAAAGGCCGAGGGCGAGGCGGCTCGTGCCGCTATGGCGAGCAGCAAGGAGAGCGTTACCGATGTAGAGGAAGCCTTGCCCGACGAGCCCGCCCCGACGATTGTCGGTGTCACCGAGAACGAATTCCTGACCCGCGTCATCGATTTCGTCAACGACCATCTGGAGCAAGGGGACTTCGGACTCGAGAATATGGCAGACCACTTTGCGATGAGCGTTTCCACCCTGCGCCGCCGCCTGCAGGACGCCACCGGCGTTTCTCCCAAGTCCTACATCCAGGCGATTCAGATGCAGCACGCCTGCAACCTGCTCGACAGCGGTCTGCAGATTGCCGATGTGGCGATGCAATGCGGATTCACCGAGCCAGGCAGTTTCACCCGCACCTTCAAGCGTGTCCTGGGCCTCACTCCCACCCAGTACCGCGCACGGGCATAACAACGCCAAGCCGCTAAGGGTTTTCAAACAACATGAACAACTAAACAACAACAGGAACAACTTTTTATTGGGCATCCGCCCCCGGGTTTTCAAACAACAGGAACAACTAAACAACAACAGGAACAACTTTTTATTGGGCATCCGCGCTCATGCCCCACGCCAAGACGCTAAGGCGCTAAGGGTTAATGCTCGCTGCGCTCGCAGTTTAGAGTGTAGAGTTTAGAGTTTAGAGGTGGCATCCGCGCTCATGCCCCACGCCAAGCCGCTAAGGGTTTTCAAACAACAGGAACAACTAAACAACAACAGGAACAACTTTTTATTGGGCATCCGCGCTCCCATGCCCTCACGCTAAGGCGCCAAGGCGCCAAGGTTTAGAGTGTAGAGGTGGCCATTCGTGAAATACGATAAAAATATGTAGGAGGTGGCCATTCGTGAAATTAGCGTAATTCGTAGTTTTGGCCTCGCGCCAAGGTTTAAAGTTGGCATTCGCATTGAAAAAACGTGCGAAATTGCATCAACAAGAATCGTCCCTATTTTGTCCGTTTAGTTCGTTTTGTTCGTTTCGTTCGTTTCGTCCACGTGTACACGTGTGGCATTGTCGGTTTTGAGGTTTCGCATTTAATGGATTGTTGTCATATCACGAAATTTTACTACCTTTGCCAATGCTTGTTAGAGCGCAACGCTTTATCATAATAATTGCATCATGGCAAACGAGAATTTATCCAAAGCCAAAGAGGCCAAAAATGACGAGTTCTATACCCAGTATCATGACATCGAGAAAGAGGTGTCGGCCTATCTGGAGTATAACCCCGACGTGTTCCGTGGAAAGACGGTGCTGCTGCCGTGTGATGACCCCGAGTGGAGCAATTTTACCAAATACTTTGCCCAGAACTTTGAGACCTTCGGCTTGAAAAAGTTGATTTCCACCAGTTATGCCCCCGAGAGCAAGCGCTACAAGTTTGGCTACCAGCCCACCTTGTTCGAGACCGAGGCACCGCATTTTGATGCCGACAAGAGCAAGACCCATGGCAAAATCTTCGTCCTTGACCATGATGTGACGGGCGATGGTGTCATCAACTTTGAGGACCTGCAATGGCAGTACCTTGAGGGCGACGGCGACTTCCGCAGCGAGGAAATCTGCCAGTTGCGTGACCAAGCCGATTTTATCATTACCAACCCGCCATTCTCACTGTTCCGCGAGTTTCTATTGTGGATTATGGAGGCAGAGAAGGATTTTCTTATTATCGGCAACATGAACGCGATTACCTATAAAGAGGTGTTCCCGTTGATAAAGGATAACAAGATATGGCTGGGAAACGGCTTTCAAGGGGGCAATGCTTATTTCCGTGTTGCCATGGGAAAAGATTATGCTGAAGGTGTTTACGACGAGCAAACAGGTTTAGTAAAATTCAGAAATTGCTGTTGGTTTACGAATCTTGACCATGGTCGTCGTCACCAGCCGTTATCCTTGATGACGATGGCCGATAACCTGAAATTCAGCCGCCATAAGGAAATCAGAGGCAGAGATAACTACATCCATTATGAGAATTATGATGCCATTGAGGTGCCCTTTACCGATGCTATTCCAAGCGATTACGACGGAATTATGGGAGTACCTGTCTCTTTCCTTGATAAGTATTGCCCAGAGCAATTTGAAATTATTGGACAAACTCAAGGTGATTCTGGAAAAGAACTTGGTTTAAAGCCTTTCCCCCGTGAATTGAAGAAACTTAACCCTAGTTTAAGGGATGGACAATTATACTATATGGAAAATGGCATACCTCAAAAGCCGTATGCTAGAATCCTAATCCGCAAAAAGAAATAAGACGATATGGAAACGATATTAAGGACAGACATCACTGTTCGCGAGATTTGCGAGGGCTTTATCTATAACGAGTTGGAGGGTAAAGGCTTGTTCGGCATGAATGGCAAACTCACCATCCAGCCCGAGTACCAGCGCAACTATATCTATGCCGACGGTAAGCGTGATGTCGCCGTTATTGACTCGGTGCTGAAGGGTTATCCCCTTGGGGTCATCTATTTCAACCAGGTGGGCGATGATTACGAGGTGCTTGACGGGCAGCAGCGCATCACCAGCCTGGGCCGCTTTGTGACTCATAAACTCGCCATCAAGGACAAGAACGGGATGCAGCAGTACATTGACGGCCTTAACGAGGATGACCGCGACAAGGTGCTCAACACCCGTCTGCTCATCTACATCTGTAAGGGCACCGAGAGTGAAATCAAGGACTGGTTCCAAACCGTCAACATCCCCGGCGTGAACTTGAACAATCAGGAAAAATTGAACGCTGTTTATTCGGGTCCGTTTGTGACCGCCCTGAAGGAAGAATTCAGCAACTCGCAAAACGCCAATATCCAAAAGTGGAGTGCCTACATTAAGGGCTCGGCTAACCGCCAGGACTATCTTGAGCGTGCCCTGCAATGGGTAAGCCAGGACAATGTGGATGGCTACATGAGCAAGCATCGCCAGGATACCGATATTACCCCTGTCAAGACCTATTTCAATGCGGTGATAGATTGGGCATCGGGCGTGTTCAAGGACGTGTTGCCCGAGATGCGCGGCCTGGAGTGGGGACGATTCTATGAGGAGTACCACAACAAGCCTTACAATGTGGATGCTGTTTCCAAGCGTGTGCATGAACTGTATGCCGACCCCTATGTGACCAACCACAAGGGCATCTTTGAATACATCCTGGGCGGCGAGAAGGACAAGAGCCTGCTGAACATCCGCATGTTTGACAAGGCGACCATCAACCGCGTCTATGCCAAGCAGACCGCGTCTGCCAAGGCGAAGGGCGTGAGCAACTGCCCCGACTGTGCCCTGCAAGAGGGCAGCAACAGCACCCGCATCTATAAACTCGCCGAGATGGATGCCGACCATGTCACCGCCTGGAGCAAGGGCGGCACCAGTGACGAGAAAAACTGTCAAATGCTGTGCCGTTACCACAACCGCTCCAAAGGCAACAAATAGTAGCATCCCAAGCCGATAACAATAGCGGTGCAGCCGAGGGTTGAGGTCGGTTGCACCGCGTTTGTTTTTAAACTTTAGCGGCTTGGCGGCTTAGCGTGAGGGCAAAACTACGAATTACGCTAATTTCACGAATGGCATCCGCCTACATATTTTTATCGTATTTCACGAATGGCCACCTCTAAACTCTAACCTTTGGCGGCTTGGCGGCTTAGCGTGAGGGCATGGTTGGCGGATGCCCAATAAAAAAGTTGTTCCTGTTGTTCAATGTTGTTCATGTTGTTTGAAAACCCGAGGGCGGATGCCCAATAAAAAGTTGTTCCTGTTGTTTGAGTTGTTTGAGTTGTTTTTAATTATGGCATCGTTCCGCAGGGAATAGTCTTTGTTGTTTTTGTTGTTTGAAAAACTTGGTGGCTTTGATGTGTAGTCACGGGGTGGTCCATAGTGCCTCAATTTCGGGTGTCATTGGGGGACCGTGGTCGGGTCTGTTTTTGATTAAGACGGGGGGCAGTTCGCTGATGTGGATGATGTCACCGTGGTCAGTTTCTTCGTAGACGGGATTGTCGATATTTTCATACATTGTTCGTTTCGTTTATTTTGTCCGTTTTGTTCGTTTCGTTCGCGCGTGCGTGTGTCATCTCGTTATAGGCATCGGTGATGACCTGCCTTAGGTCTTTGCCATAGAAGGACTTGGAGCCCACGGGGCAGGAGGTCTGGAACTGGAAGTTGCCGCTGGTGAATGCAAACAGCTGCCAGTCGTTGCTCAGGTCTTGCGGAAAGGCGCGCAGCATTTCCTCGAGTGACGGTTGTTGTCGTGGCTTGTTCATGTCAGTGTCTTTTTAATCGTTCTACATGCTTTTTCCTGGCTTGCTCTAGGGCGATGTCGGCGACATCGATTTTATCCATGCGCTGGGCTGAGTTCACGTTTTTCTCCAGTTCCATATCGATGGTGATGTCCCAGCCCTGCTGTCGCAACTGGTTGACGGTTTTCTCCCACAATGCCAGTGATACCGAGAATCCGCTTGCCTTGTCGCGCTTGATGTCCACGTCGGGGAAGGCGACAATCTTCCTGTCACGCAGGGGCTTGAGCATCTTCTCGTTGAAGTTGTTGAGGCTGCCGCACGCCATCCACAGGTACTTGGGCATGACGATGCTCATGATCAGGGCGCTTTTCTCGCTCTCGACGATGGCAATGGGCTGCTTGGGGTCGGCACCCTTGAGGTTGTGTAGCCCGAACAGGCATTGCGGGTTGCCGGGGTACATGAGTGTGGGCGGTATCTTCTTGTCGCGGTGACAATCAAACTTGTAGTAGATGCGCTTGGCGTTGAGAATCTGGTTTTTCTCGTTGATTTGCCAGAATATCAGGGCGTCGCCCGGGTTTCCCGTCTTGAAGGCGTTGAAGCCGATGAAATAGTTGATGACTGCCTTGAGTACGGCGGTCTGCGGGAAGAGGATTGTCAGCTGGTCGATGAGCGGGTTGGCTCCGATGAGCGACCGCCCGTTGGGCAACGTGCTGACCATGGTGTTTATTGGGATGTTTTTCATTTGTTGTTGTGTTTTTCGGTTCTTGTTGTTGATGATTTTGATAGGCGTACCGCTGGCGCGGTAGCGACGCTGGGTCAAGTCCATGCCGTGGCTCTTGAGGGCGCTGACGAGGTAACCAGGCGAGACCTGCTTGCCCGTGTGCCTGAGGGCGCGGTTGTAGCACAGCTCGCTGTCGTGCAGGCTGTAGTCGGGCCACACGGCAGCCATCAGGTGAAAGGCATCGCGCCCTTGCTCGCCGGCGATGGCGGCGCAGCAGTTGGCGAGCCGTTCCCACGTCAAGCGGGTGGGCGCGATGTCGATACCCCTTGCTGCCACATCGCGTGCGATGCGGTCCAGGTCGAGGGGGTAGCAGCGTCTAGGGGATGAAGGTTTCATCGACGGCTTTCTCTATCTGCAGTTCCAAGGTCGGTTTCCCCTCTTGGGCGATAGCGTTCCCTTCAGGGCTCTCGAGCCCCGGTATGGGCAGCAGTTCGGGGGGCTGATTGCGGTCGGCAATTTCCTCGCGGGCGGTGTTGGCGTCAATGTCGTTCACCCCGGTGATGTGATAGGTGGTACCAATCACGGCGCGGTTGATGATGCCCATCTTGGCGGCTTGGGTGATGTGGCGCTTGGCGGTAGAGACCTCCCAACGCATCATGGCAGCTAGTTTCTCGGCAAAAGCGTCTTGACGGAAACTCTCCTCGGCGGGATAGCGGTCCTGCAGGGCGAGCAAGGTCATCTTCATGATGTTCTTCTCGAGGTTGAAGCGTGACCACCAGCGGGAGTTTTTCTTCTTCTGGGTGATGGTCTTGACGGGCTTGGACGACTTGGCTCGGCAATCCTTGGGATGGAATACCCGGGGATGGCCCACGGTGGCACTCAACTCAAGGCCAGCAGCCTCATCTGCCACTACTACCAGCGGCTCTTGATTAACGGTTTTAATGCCGATGGTCAGTCCGTTGTTCAGGGCATCGGCAATCGTGTTGACGACGGGTGTCAAATCATTGTACTTTTTCATGGTAATAAGAATTGAAAAGTGAATATTGTGAATTAAAAAAACGGTTGGTATCGCGTGTATGGTTGAAACGAAATGAACGAAACGAACGAAGCGTAATACTATTAATGTATTGAATTGAAAATGTTGTGTCAAAACTTGCGATGACATCATTTTCATTTCATTTATTTCATTCATTTCATTCTATTTATATATATAATAGCGAAATGAAATGAACAGTATTCAAGCCTTGAGTTTAACTCTCAAACGGTCGATTTCAACAAGCCATCCCTGCTTGATGGCATCGCTGATAATCCGGTAACACTTCACTTTCTTGCAACCGTAGTTCTTGCATAATTGCTCGACCACATCCTTGCGGCGGACAGGGGTGCCGTCCTCGGGGATAAGGTCGGACAGCATATCCCTGATGCTACTCTCATGCTGCTGGCGGTCCAGTTCGACCTGCAACTGGCGGTCGGCAACGGCGTCCATGGGCACGGCATTGGCATCGAGCTTGAAGGCGATGTCCTCGCTGTTGCGGTGACGGCTCACGGTATGGCTGGCGACAAACAGGCTGCCGCACTTCTCCACGTTGAACACGTCGCTGCACTTCTGATACAGCATGGTGCCCAGGTGACCCTTCATATTCTTGTCCTGGCGACCCTTGTTCTGGTGCATGACTACGATGATGCAGCAGTTGTGGCGGTTGGCAATGGCGGCGAGCTTGTTGACCACTTCCTGGCTCTCAATCACGTCGTTGTAGTTGTAAATCAGGTCGGCGATGCCGTCGATGAAGACCAGGTCGGGTTGCTCCTGCATGATGGCTCGGTTGATAAGGTCAAACCGGGAAACTGTTGCATTCTGGTCGATGTCCTTGTCGATGACAGCTTCGCGCAGGCAAAATACCCTAAAGTCGCTATGCCGCTGCCCGGGCGTCATGACTTCAATCGTCTTTTGGATGCGGGCGGTATCGCTCTCGGCTTGCTCGGTGTCAAAGAACAGCATGCGTCCCTCGTCTTGGCGGCTGCGGCAGTTGGCAAACTGGTCGCTGCCCAGGAAGATGGCGCCCAGCACTTGGCAGAAGAAGGTCTTGCCGTTCTTCCACTTGGCGCTCAGGGCGACAAGGTTGCCCTTGGGCAGCGTGGGCACGCCGCCAATCTCAATCAGATACTCGGGGTCAGGATACTCGACATTACGGTCGATGACATAATCCTTAATGAGCTCATTGTACTCGTTTGTCATGCGCTCCTCGCAGGAGAGCTCTGCCTGCCGGCGCATTTCATTCAAAATAAATTCAGCGTTTTCCATGGTTTGAATGGTTTTAATGGTTAATAATAGTCCTTAGTTTCTAGTCCCTAGTTTCTAGTTGTAAGTCCTTAGTTGTTAGAATGGCGGATGCCAACTCCTAATTCCTAATTCCTAATTCCTAACTCCTAATTCCTAACTCCTAATTCCTAACTCCTAATTCCTAACTCCTAAAGGTCGCTGCAAAGTTACTGCCTGGAAACCCCCAAAGTCAAGAAAAACGGCAAAAAAGTTTGCAAAACACCAATTATTTAACCAAAAAAGGTAGTTTGTCGGGCCTGATAGTTGATTTTTTACCACAAAACACTTGACAAACCCCACACCGATGTATTATCTTTGCAACCATGCTCGCTGCGCTCGCAGTTTAGAGTTTAGAGTTTAGAGTTTAGAGGGGCATCCGCATCCCTTTTTCAAACAACAAAGACAACATTGAACAACAAAAACAACTTTTATCTTTGCATTTGCATCCCTTTTTCAAACAACAAAGACAACATTGAACAACATGAACAACATTTATCTTTGCATCCGCATCCCTTTTTTAAGCAACGCGGATTATGCGGATGCTAGGTTAGTTAAATTCGTAATAATTGAATGCGGATGCCTAATTAGTTAAATTCGCGTAATTTGTAGTTTAAAGAAATAACCATGAAAACACAATTATTAAAAGAGAATGAAAAACGCAACAAGCAATTACAAGAAGCGTATGACCCGCAGAGCGGCATTGGCTGCTCGGGTGATCGGGTTGATTGCGGTGGTGATTATCTGCCTGTGAGCCTGCTCGAGGACTGCCCGGACTATCAGGGCATGACCTCCATCGGGCAGCAACGGGCGCGCGTGAAGCACGACTTTGAATACTGGTGCTGGCGCTGCGTCAAGATTACCGACAAGATGACGGGCAGGCTCATACCCTTTGTCCTCAACCGCCCGCAGCGGCGGCTACTGGGCGAGATGGAGCGGCAGCGCCTGGACGGGCAGCCCGTGAGGATTATCCTGCTGAAGGCCCGCCAGTGGGGCGGCTCGACGCTGGTACAGGTGTATATCGCCTGGCTGCAGCTGGTGGTGAACAAGGGCAAGAGCAGCATCATCGTGGGGCACAAGCGCAACAGCTCGTTTGCCATCAAGCAGATGCTGCGCACCATCCTGCAGAACTACCCCAAGGAGTTCCTTGACGATGAACAGGACTTCAAGTTGAAGAATGTGCCCGATTGCAAGGACATCCAGGAAATCAGCGGCCGTGAGTGCACGATATGCCTGACGAGCAGCTATTCTCCCGATTCGGCGCGAGGACTGAACTTGAGTTACGCCCACCTGAGCGAGGTGGCATTCTGGAGCAGCAACCGCAATATCGACCCCAACGACCTGATACGCACGGTCACGGGCACTATCCCGCTAGGACCGGGCACGGTGATTGTGATGGAAAGCACCGCCAACGGCATGAACTCGTTTTTCTATAACGAGTGGCAGCGTGCCAAGCAGGGCAAGAGTGCCTTCAAGCCCGTGTTTGTCGCCTGGAACGAAATCGACATCTACCGCAGGGAACTGGACGAGACGTTTGACCTCGATGGCTGTGACGACTATGAGCGGGCACTGTGGGACAAGGGCTGCACGCTGGAGCAGATCAGCTGGTATCACGAGAAACGCAAGGAATTCAGCGAGCACAACCTGATGAAAGCGGAGTTTCCCAGCGATGATGTTGAGGCGTTTGAGAACAGCATGAAATATGTCTTCTCGACTGCCGAACAGGAACAAATCGTTGAAAACGTCACCGCACCGGCCGCCACCACCGACAATGGCGTCATGATTTGGCAGCGTGCGCCCGAGACCTGTAAGGGCAGGGGAGTGAAATGGCTCATGGGCAGTGACGGGTTTGAATATCCCGAAGCACGCGTCAACCGCAATGCCCCGCATCTTGTCGTGCTGACGGTGGGCAGCGAAAAGGATGCCGATTTCCCGAGCATCATCAGTGTCTGGGACTTGAAACGCGACAACCGCAAGAAACCCACCTGTCCCGAACTGGCGGCACAATGGGTGGGTGTCATGCCGCTGAATCTGCTTGCAATACATGCCACAGCACTAGCCGAGCAATATGACCATGCTATCCTCGTCATCGAGAACAATGATATCAACATGGTGGAAAGCCAGCGCCAGCAGGGCACCTTTATCGTCAACGAGGTCTTGGGGAAATATGGCAACCTGCTCTATGACCGCAAGCGCAAGTTCATGCTTGAGGTGAGCAAGAACGTGTTCCCGTTGATGTTCTATGAACTCATACTGAACGCCAAGAACAACGGCTATATCGACCGGGACCAGACGGCAGCCACAGCGGTGGCACACATGATTATGATGCCCAATGGCAGGTACTATGCCGACAAGCCTGGACTGCAGCAATACATCATCAACAGGGCCGAAGCCTTGTATGTGATAAGAGAAATTGCCATGAAAATGGCATGAGCCCGCATCGATGCCCGCGGGTGATGGAAACTGCTGGCGCCATGGATAAGGAACTCCAGGCTATTGATTGTTTTCCTGTTGCGTGCGTGCGCGGACAAAATAAACAAAACGGACGAAACGAACAAAACGAACAAAACGAACAAAACAGGGACGGCTCTTGTCGATGCAATTTCGCACGTTTTTCAATGCGAATGCCAACTTTAACCCTTAGCGCCTTGGCGTGAGGCCAAAACTACGAATTACGCTAATTTTACGAATGGCATCCGCCTACATATTTTTATCGTATTTCACGAATGACCACCTCTAAACTCTACACCTTAGCACCTTGGCGTGAGGCCAAAACTACGAATTACGCTAATTTTACGAATGGCATCCGCCTACATATTTTTATCGTATTTCACGAATGCCCACCTCTAAACCCTAATCCTTAGCGGCTTGGCGTCTTAGCGTGGGACCAAAACTACGAATTACGCTAATTTTACGAATGGCATCCGCCTACATATTTTTATCGTATTTCACGAATGGCCACCTCTAAACTCTAAACCCTAAACTCTAAACTGCGAGCGCAGCGAGCATTAACCCTTAGCGCCTTAGCGTGGGGGCAATGGTGGCGGATGCCCAATAAAAATGTTGTTCCAGTTGTTCAATGTTGTTCATGTTGTTTGAAAACCCGGTGGCGGATGCATAATTAAATGTTGTTTTTGTTGTTCAAAGTTGTCTTTGTTGTTTGAAAAAAAACTTGGCGTCTTGGCGTGGGGTTGTCGAAAAAGTAAGAAAAAGTATATTTTTTTAATTGTTTTTGATAAATATTGCTTTTTCTTGTGATTTTGGTCAAAAATGTTCAGTTTTTTGACTGAAAATGTTAATTGTATTCAATAATAATGTTGTAAATTTGCGATATCAAAAACAACAATTATTATTAACTTTTAAATCCAATGAGCTATGAAAAAGATTCTACTAACATTCATGCTGGCAGTGATGGCCATCACTGCCCAAGCAGTGACCGAGTTCACGGTAGGCTCGCTCAAGTATTACATTGAGACCACTGGTGATGCCTACTGTAATGGTCTGGCGGCCTCGGCCGGCAATCCAACGACCATCACCATCCCCGGCCGTGTGACCTACAACGGCACGACCTACTATGT
>CADCFN010000004.1 GCA_902800715.1 uncultured Bacteroidales bacterium | reverse complement strand
GTGTATTACATTTTTAACACTGCCGACCATTTCTACATCATTTCAGGTGACGACCGTGCGCCAGAGGTGCTTGCCTATGGTGACCGTCCGTTGGATGAGAAACGCATTCCTGCCAACATGGGGCACTGGCTGGCCAATTACAAGGGACAGATGGAGTATTTGCAGGAGCATCCTGAGTTGGTTATTAGCAACAAATTGAACGAGCCTACTCGTGTCGCAAGTGTGGCTCCGCTGCTCACGGCCATGTGGGATCAGCAGGAACCCTACTACAACCATTGCCCTGTGTATAATGGCAAGTTCTGTGTCACTGGTTGCCCTGCCACTTCGTTGGCAATGGTGTTCTATTACTGGAAATATCCTGTAGGCCCCACTCCTGCTGTTTCGGGTTACGACAGTTACGATTTCCAAGTCGAGCCTCTGCCTTCCATCACCTTTGATTGGGACAATATGATTGACGACTACCTGAATGGTTATACTGATGCCCAGGCCGATGCTGTGGCTTGGTTGATGCGTTACATCGGTCAGGAAGAGGAGATGGATTACTCCCCAACCGGTAGTGGTGCCTATGGTAGCGATATCTTGCGTGCAGTGAAATTCTTTGGTTACAACTCCAGTATGGCTCAACTTTACTACAAGTATTCCTACAGCGACAGTCGCTGGGTTGGCATGATTCAGGAGGAGTTGGCGAACAACCGCCCCATTGTGTATTGTGCTTACGATAGTAATGCTGGTGGCCATGCCTTCAATGTCGATGGCTATGATTCAACCAACGATACCTACCACATTAACTGGGGTTGGAGTGGCGATGGCAACTGCTATTGCGTGCTCAATGACTTCACTGACGGTCACTACACGTTCGATGACAATCAGCAGATGATTATCGGTATCCAGCCTCCTTATATGGGACCGACTATCGTGCCCAGTGTCAAGAATATGGCTATCGAGTCCTATGCCGAGAAAACTGCTACCGATGTTCTCACGGTTTACGGCTATTATCTGGAGAATGACGTGACGTTGACATTGAATGATCCTAATGGCGTCTTCTCGATTGATGCTGACCATGTGTCGTTGAGTGATGCGGATGCTGGCAAAGACATCAATGTGACCTATTCTCCCCAGGAACTGGGTACGCACAGTGCAACCATCACTATGCACAGCGAGGGGGCTGAGGATGTGGTGGTTAACTTGACGGGTACCTCTATCTTTGAAACTCATAATCCCGTAATGCTCGATGCAAATGAAGACTATATCAAATTAACCGAATTCCGTGCCGATTGGACAGACGAGACGCCTGCTAAGAATGTGGAGAGTTATACCTTGGAGGTGAAGAACAAATCGATTATTATGGAGTTGGGCGAGGCCGACTTCAGTGACTGCTATTTTCAGAGCTCTAGTGTCATTTCACATTGGCAGGACTACTTCCCTGAGGGTTGGGTTTACAATGGAGATCAGTTATTTACTGGAAACGGTTGCATCCAGTTGGACTCAGAGGGTGAAATTCTCACACCCGAGTATGATCTGGCTGGCTATGACAAGATTACCGTTAAGATAAAAGCCAAGAGTTATAAATCATGGTATCACTCAGGTATTACGATCTCGACCAGTCTCCAGTCAATTCACGTTGATCTGGAACCCAATTTTACCGACTACGTGTTTGTGCTTGACTGTGCCGACGTAGACCAGGTGTCCATCAAGGGTGATAATTATCCGAACGACTATGGATCGATCGCAAACATCCAAATCCTAGCAGGTGATGCTAGCGAGCCTTCAAAACTCAAAGCCGTCAACGAGGAAGGAGATGCTGATTATCGCTTGATTACCGGTATTACCCCCGACAAGTTCTACACTGTCAAGAACTTGACCGCTGGTGGTACGTTCTTCTACAGAGTAAAGGCCCATTACACCGACGACACCTGGAGCCCTTGGAGCAAGGCCAAGACCGTCGTCCTGCATGGTGAAGGACATGGCTATGCTGTTGGCGACGTGAATCACGATGGCGTGGTTAACATTAGTGACGTAACTGCTCTGATTGACAGTCTGCTTTCGGGTGAGGGCGGTTGTGAGATCTGCGGCGATGTCGATGTTAATGGTCAAGTAAGCATCGCGGACGTGACAAAACTCATTGATTTCCTGCTTGTGGGAACTTGGCCCGAGAACTAATCATCAATATTCTTCAATGAGTATATTAAGCTGAAATATAAGCGCAAACTCAAAATAGCCTCCCCCATAAATTTGTTTTCCTGTGCGCCTGATAGGACTCGAACCTACACAACCGGAGTTACCAGATCCTAAGTCTGGCGCGTCTACCAATTTCGCCACAGGCGCGGGCTATTGTTGCGGATTGCGGGTGCAAAGGTAGTAATTTTTTAGTTAATAGTTATTAGTAAAAAGATAATAGTTGACTTTCGGGCACCCAAATCGTGGCTTTTTAGGCAACATGGACAACAATGACAACAAACGGTGGCAACATGGTAACCGTTGTTGTCAGTATTGTATTCCTGGTGTTACAGTTGTTTGAGGACTTAGGCTTGCTGCTGGATGGTGGCAAGGATTTGTTTGAGCTGCTCGTCGGCTGCGGTGAGTTTCTTGCGGCAGATGTCGAGCAGTTCCTTGCTGCGCTTGGTATAGTCCGTCAGGTTATCGATGCTGCACTGCGGGTCCTGCATCTTCTGTACAAGCTGTTCCAATTCGGTAACAGCCTGGGTATAAGTCATTTCTTTGTTCTCTTCCATTTTCTTTTAAACTACGAATTTCACGAATTAAACTGATTCTTTGGCTTCCGCGCTCTTCTACATATAAACTACGAATTACGCGAATTAAACTGATTTTTTGGCTTCCGCGCTCTTTTTTATTATTACGAATTACGCAAATTGCATCCGTGCACTTCTTCTTTTTTAAACTACGAATTTCGCGAATTAAACTGATTTTTGGGCATCCGCGTTCTTTTTTATTATTCCGAATTGCGCGAATTGCATCCGCGCACTTATAATATAGCGACTTAATTCACGGTGGCATTGGCTGCGCCATCGGCGAACTGCATCGTAACTTGGTCACCGGGCTGGAGTTGGTCGGCTGCGGTGGCGCACTTGCCGTCCTTCCTCACGAGGGCGTATCCGCGTTGCAGGGTGTTGACGGGTGACAACAGAGTCGCTTTTTCGTCCAGTGCCTGCAGGCGCTGCTGCTCGCGGTGCATCGCCGTTTTCACGGCATCTGCCATACGTTCGAGCGCCCGTTCCAGACGAGTTTGCTGGTTGGCAATCAGATTATTGGCAGCGAAGGGTATATTACGCGTGTAGTTGTCAAGCTTAATCCGGTTGGTGTCGATGATACCACGAGCAACGGCAGGAATCAAGCTAGTGAAATAAGCCAGATGTTCCCTTGCCTCGGCTACAGTATCGCGCACGGCATTGACGACGGCATCCTGCAACTCGTCAAGGTGGGCCAACGCATTGGTACCGCGCTGGATGAGCCACTCGGCAGCGGCAGTAGGCGTCTTGACACTCATGGCAGCCACATAGTCGAGCACTGTCACATCGCGCTCATGCCCGATGCCCACGATGACGGGAATCGGAAACTGCGCTACCTCGTTAGCCAAGTCATAGTTATCAAAAGAATTGAGCTCGGACGTCGCCCCACCGCCACGGATGATGACCACGCAGTCAAACAGGTCGATGTGCCGGTTAATGCGGTCCAGCGCGGCCAATACCGTAGGAACCGTCTGCGCGCCCTGCATGACAGCAGGAAACAGACAGGTATAGAACTGCAGTCCGTAAGGATTATGGCCCAACTGGTTCATGAAGTCGCCATATCCCGCTGCTCCCGCTGCCGAAACGATCGCAACGCGCTGCGGCACGTCGGGCCACGGCAATTGCTTGTTCATTTCAAAGACGCCAGCCTCCTTGAGGCGGTTGATAATTTCCTGTCGCTGGCGCTCCATGTCGCCCATGGTGTAGCTGGGGTCGATGTCGTTGATGATGACCTTGATGCCGTAGAGGCGATGGAATGTTGCCGTCACGTTGACCAGCACCTTCATGCCCGTAGTCAGAACCTGGCCCGTGGCTTTAAGAAACTTGTGATACAGGCTCCCGTAATTGCTTGCCCAGATGGCAGCCCCCACCTTGGCAATGGTCGTACCCTGGTCATCCTTCTCGAGGAGTTCAGTATAGCAGTGGCCGCTGCGGTTCAAGCGCAAATCACTAGTCTCGGCAATGACCCACTGGCTGCGCAACCGGGCATCGTTGTTCAACACCTGCTCGATGCGGGCGTTAAACTCACTCAGGGTCATGCCTTGTGGCTTGGGCGAGAAGATGGACGGCTGTTGCATGGCTATTTCTTTACGGGCTTGATTTTCAATCCGTTGAAACGATAGCGGAGCGTAGGAATGAGGTATGCTGCAAAGCGCTTGTACTCGCTGGAAACGAGGAATTGCTCCAGACCATGAGTTGCCTCGATGGTGTCGCGGTTCTCGCCCGTGAAGGTGAGTTGAACAAGCGGGAAAATCATCACATCCTGCAAGTCGGCCCTCAGTTCGCTCGGCATCTTCTTGACGATGAAATCGTCGATAGTCGGCATCTTGAACAACTTGTTACTGGTGTAACGCTGCCAGTGGACGTTCCACTGCGAGAGGTAGCTATCGGGCACAGGCGTCATCACCGTCTCGATGACGGTGATGACGGTATCCTTGCCCACTTTTCTCATACACATTTCCACCACACGGCTATTGCTCGTCTGCACCTTGAGGTAAGCGCTGTCCAGCTCGAGCAAACGGGTTTCCCCAGCCAGATTGTTGGGAACAGCGACCATCTGCCCGCTATTGTAGTAGTCCACCATGTCAAGGCGGTTGGTGCGGGTGAGCAACGGGAAAATGTTACCTGGCTCGGTAGCGAACAGGTCAGCCACCGTGCGAGCAAGCCCTGTCAATGGCAATAACGCCATCGACAGGACAATCAGTCTAAAGATCAGCCTCATTTAGTGCCGTACTGTTTCTTCACCTCAGGAATCCACTTCTTGATGTCCGCGATTCGGGTGGCATGGCTCGGGTGCGAACTCATGAACTCGGGCGGCTCCTGAGTCGTGGTGGCCTGCATCTTCTGCCAGAAGGTAACAGCCACTTCAGGGTTATAGCCGGCTATCGTCATCAGCACCAGACCCATTTTGTCGGCCTCGCTCTCGTGCTTGCGCGAGAAAGGCTGCATCACGCCATACTGGGCACCCAGACCATAGACCTGCTGGGCAATCTGCTGTGTGGCAGCGCTTTTGCCGCTGGTGAGGATACCGATAGCATTGGCGCCATACTGTGCAAGCACCTGCTGGCTCATGCGCTCATTGCTGTGCTTGGCGACAGCGTGCGCCACTTCATGGCCAATCACCACTGCCAGTTCATCATCGCTGCTCACGAGGTTCATAATGCCCTCATAAACCACGATTTTACCGCCAGGCATACACCAGGCATTCACATCATCGCTCCGAATCAAGTTGAACTCCCAAGCGAAATTCTGCAACTCACTCTCCAGTCCTGCATACTTCAAGTAGGCCTCGGTAGCGGCAGCGATGCGCTGTCCCACGCGGGTTACCTGGGCGCTCTTGGTCTTCTGCGTCGAGATGGGTGCCGTCTGCATGAAGGTGGCATACTGCTGGAGACTTGCAGCCAGTACCTCCTGGTCGCTGACGAGGTTCAACTGTTTGCGGCCCGTGATAGGTACTGAGCCACAACTGGTGAGCAGCATCGCCGCTACAGCCAGCATTGCGATAATCTTTTTCATAATCAGTAGATTTTTTAATTATTTATAAAACGAATTATTCTCTTAATGGGTCTGCACCACCTCGGTTGGGGGCAGGGTCTCATTGCGCTTGTCCACTGCCTCGACAACGCGTGTGGCGAGCTTCTTGAAAGCGATGCCGCTCACGTCGTTCATGCGCACGACAGGCTGGCCGTCGTCGCTGCCCTTGCAGATACCTGCCACGAGCGGAATCTGGCCCAAGAGTTCCACATCCAGTTTCTCGGCCAGCTGCTTGCCGCCGTCACGGCCGAAGATAAAGTACTGCTCGTCGGGATGTGCGGCGGGCGTGAACCATGACATATTCTCGACAATGCCCAGCACGGGCACGCCCACGTGTTCACCCATGAACATGCTGATGCCCTTGCGAGCGTCGGCCAGTGCCACCTGCTGCGGCGTGGTCACGACGATGGCGCCCGTGATAGCGAGCGTCTGCACCAGGGTCAGGTGGATGTCGCTGGTGCCGGGAGGCATATCAATGATGAAATAGTCCAGCTCACCCCAATCGGCCTCGGTAATGAGCTGCCGCAGGGCATTGCTGGCCATGGCACCGCGCCACAGCACGGCTTTCTCCTTGTCCACCAGGAAACCGATGGAAAGCATCTTCACGCCATATTTTTCCAGAGGGATAATCAGGTTCTTGCCGTCCACCTCGTGCATGTAAAGCTGCTCCTCCTCGGCACCGAACATCTTGGGCATCGAGGGTCCGAAGATATCGGCATCAAGCATACCCACGCGGTAGCCTTGCATAGCGAGCGCGACAGCCAGGTTGCAGGCGACTGTGGATTTGCCCACACCGCCCTTGCCAGAGCTCACAGCGATAATATTCTTCACACCGGGCAGGGGGTTCTCAATCTTGCGCACAGGGTTGTCCTGACGGGTCTTCACCCCGATATTGCCCTTGATGTCCACATCACCGCCCACATGGGCGAGGATAGCGGCTTCGGCAGCCTTGACCACACTCTTGATGAAGGGGTCGGTGGGTTTCTCAAATGTCAGCGACAGGCTCACGCGATTACCGTCGATGCGGATGTCGTCATTCACCATGCCCATGTCCACGATGTCCTTTCCCGAGCCGGGATAGCGCACCGTGCGCAGGGCGTCAAGTACCAGATTTGGATAGATGGTCATTATTCTAGTTTACTGTTTAAAGGTTAATGTTTAACGGTTAGTATCATTCTCTTGTTCAGGCATGAGCTGAGGCATCTGGATGTAGCCACGATTGTAGCTGCGATAGGTGTCGGGCTCGATGTCGATGTCAGGTTCAACAAGCTGCACGCCGTGTGGCAGGGCAAAGCGGATGTACTTGATGGTCAAGCCGCGCTGCAGCCATTGCATCTCGTAGTGCGTCTTGATGTCCAGGATGTCGTTGGCAATGCCGCTGGCATACAGGTCATCGGTGTCGGCCTCGACGGGCAGGTGGTTCTCCTCGACCAGGGCGTGGGTGTAGGTGTACAGGAACGGGCTGTCGGTCTTCAAGTGCACAATGCCTCCATCACACAGGATGTTGCGGTAATTGTCCAGGAAGCGCGTCGATGTGAGCCGCTTGTTCACCTTCTTCATCTGCGGGTCGGGGAAAGTAATCCATATCTCTGACACCTCATTGGGGGCAAACATACGGTCAATCAGTTCGATACTGGTGCGCAGGAACGCCACATTGGGCAGTCCGAGTTCTGTCGCCAGCTTAGCGCCCGTCCACATGCGCGCGCCCTTGATATCCACACCGATGTAGTTCTTGTCGGGGAAGCGTTGTGCAAGCCCCACGGCATATTCCCCCTTGCCGCAGCCAAGCTCCAGCACAATGGGGTTATTATTCTTGAAATATTGCTCGTTCCACTTGCCGCGCATGGGGCATCCGCCCTGCTGCGTCACCACTGCAAAGGGGAACTGGAACACACATTCCATGCGCTCCATGTCGGCAAATTTCTTGAGTTTGTTCTTACCCATAATCAGTTCAATTCAATTAGTCCAGCATTTCACTTGACAGCAATCTTGCGGTTGATGCCATTGAGCGAAACGATATAGAAGCCAGCACCCAACTCAAAGCGGTTGATACCGGCATTAACATTCATGTTGCGGCTCATGCCGTTCATAGCGGTCACCTGAAGGGTTCCAGCGGTACGGGCGTTCACCATCAGGGTGCGTCCCTCGGTCCAAATGCGGTCGGCGCCATCAGCCAAGTCTTCGATGCCGGTGCTGATGGTCACAGGAGCATGGCACTCGGCAGCATGCCAAGCCACATTGTCGGCATCGGCAAGCACCACGTTGTTCAGCACGATTTCGCCACCCATGGCCCATGCGGCATCGGCGCGCACGGTGAAGGTCAAGACAGGTTTCTCTTCACTGTCAAACGGCTTCCTGTTCATCGAGTAGGAAACTGTGCGCGACGTGAGGTCATCCATCGAGCAGGTCTCGCCCACATATCCTCGTGATGCAGAAACTCTGACAAGGGTCAAGCCTTGGGGCAGCGTGATATCGCACTGCAGAGCGCTATAGGCCTGTGCATTGTCGAGCGTGACGGCCACAGTACGCTGCTCGCCAGGTTGCAAGGTTAGTCCGTCGAGTCGCAACAGGTCATCGGTATCAACGACTGTAGCAAGGCGATTAGACGGATTCTGAATCAGAATGATAATCATGTTGATGTCGGCAACGGTAATCTCGCCGTCACCATTCACATCGGCACGCTGCATCGTCTCGTCGCTATACTGGCGTCCCTTGATGATTTCGATGACCATATTGATGTCGGCAACGCTGATTTCACCATCGGCATTGACATCACCTTTCAGCCAGACGTTATCGAACAGGAAATCCTGCCACTGGGGAGCCTCCTTGTACAACTCTATCGAGGTCGCAGGAACGTCCAGAGGAATCTGGGACTGCATCACACCAGCCCAGACGTTGTCGCCCAGGGCAGGCACATCAACAGCCTCACAGGTCAAGGAATCCAGTCCCGTCATGCCAGCCATGGCAAAACTGCCCAAGCGGGTCGTCGTGGCAGGCAGTGTGACGGATGTCAGCCCTGAGACATTATACAACGCATAGTCGCCCAGCTCGCTCACTCCGGTCAAATCCAGACTTGTGTTCAACGCCGAACCAGCGAACAGATAATCATTAAGTTTGGTCAATCCCCCACCCAGTTTAACCTCGGCGAGTGATGGGTTATAGAAGAAAGCGCCATCTCCCAGGCTGGTCAAACCGGCAGGCAGTTGCACGCCGCGAAGCGGTGTCATCACAAAAGCCCATCCGCCAATCGATTTCAGGCTGTTGTAGGACGTCAAATCCAGGCTCTGGATACCCGAGCCTGCCAAAAAGCGCTCACCGATGCGGCTCAGCGCATTGCCTAGGGAAATGGACTTAAGATTGGGGCAGTCCATCAGGGCGGCTTCGTCCAAGCAGTTCAATCGGCTTGATGGCTCTACAGCAATGCTGGAGAGCGACGTACAACGCATAAACGCACCCTTACCCACATATACTACTTGGGCGGGGAGGACGACCGTCTGTAAAGACTCACAGGACACAAACGCCAGGTCGGCGATGCTGTCGAGCGTAGCAGGCATGGTGACACTGGCAAGTCGCGTGCAGTTGGCAAAAGCAGCCTTGCCGATGCTTTTCAAGCCGGCTGGCAACACGACGCGCTCCAGATTCATCGAACAAAAAGCGCACACGGGAAGCTCGTCGGCATGAAAGTCCTGGCGCCAATAATAGGGCCTTGATGTATAGACAGGAAGGACTTTGACCCCTTCAAGGTCAATATCAGTGAGTTGATGCAAGTTATCTGAGATGAAGTAGAAATCCTGTGCATTCATAGTGCCTGTCACCTTCAATGACGTGATGCTGAGGTTGTCCACCAAATCGGACAGCCCACCTGCCGCATTGTTCACGTCGATGGCCGACGATTCCAGTGCCATCATGGCTATGATAATAAAAACAATCTTCTTGACCATAATTACTAATCCATAAAGTCTGCAAATATAAACCAATTTCCTGGAATCATCATTGCTTTTAACAAAAAAAATCAGGCGAACCCCGCAATGAGGAGATCGCCTGTTTCTTCCTTCACACGCCTCGAGGCGAGACGGGTGCAAGCAGATGTCACTTCATCACCTTGACGGTGGTCATAGTGCCATCGGTGTAGGTAGTAACCACGATGTTGACACCATCAAACGGAGTCTCGCTTTCCTGACCTGCCACGTTGACGTAACGCACGTTGGCAATCTGCTTGTTGGCAGTAATCTGCTCCACACCGCTGGCGTTGTTGATGGGGCTGAGTGCGTCACCTGCCAGATATGCATCATGGCGAGTGTCTACCAGCAACACGTTGGTGAATACCAACTCGGCATTCTGCGGGTTGAAGTCTTCATCGGCGGCAATTGTCAGCATGAGGATGTTGCCTTCATTACCCCCAAAGGTGTTCATCTTCATCGAGACACCAATCAGCGAGTATACATTCGTCTCGGTCTCGTGCTGCTTGCTGTAGTAGCTGTGGCCTGCACCACGGTCGATGCCCTTGACATCAGAGAGGGTCACGCCCTGCGGCAGGATTACCTCGCACTGCAATGCTGTATAGTCATGCTCAATGTTGTTGAGTGCCACTTCAACAGTGCGCGTCTCACCGGGACGTAAGGATATCGGCTGTGAGGCCAACACATCGTTAGTCGTCAATTCATTGAGTGCAACTAACGATTTGATGCGGTTCAGCGACATCTTGGCATTGGTATTGTTCAGCATGTCAATCAGGGCGGTCACATCGCCAATGCTCACCGTATTATCGCCATTAATGTCTGAGGCCGCCATGTTAATTTCACCCACACCATTCAACATGAAGTCGATCAGCGCTGTAACATCCGAGATGGTAACACTGCCGTCATTATTCACGTCACCCAGCAAATAATCATCAGCCTCATAGAAGAAGTTGCACCACTGGTCTGCCGACTTATATTGCGACAGGCTGTTCTTGTCTGTGACAATCAGGGGCACATTAGGCTGGTCAACACCCGCCCATACCTCGATGCCGAGTTCAGGGACACTCTCGGCAGCGGTCTTGAGGGTCTGCATACCCGTCATGCCTGCCATGGCATAGTCACCCAAGTATTGCACCGTTGAGGGCAGACGCATAGTGTCGATGCTGGCACTCACATTATAGAGCGCATAGTTGCCGATGGTTACAATACCCTCATTTAACATATTACCTGCATTCAGCTGGGCATCACCAGCAAAGGTGAAGTCGTTCACCTTGGTCACGGGGTTGTGTTGAACGGGAGCACCGCGGCCGCCACCATGGTGAGCATTTGCGGGGAACACGACATCGGTCAGCGACTGGTTATTGGCCAGAGCGCCAGTGCCCAAATCGGTCATACCGTCGGCCAACTCGATGGTTGCCAGGTTGGTCTGAGCAAGAGCCCAGTCACCGATGGTACCCAGTCCCAAGGACTTGATATCGATGCTTTCCAGACCCGAATTGATGAAAGCCTCGGCTCCGATATGGGTCAAACGGCAAGCAGGGTCGGTGGTGATGGTCTTCAAGGCCTTGCAGCCGTTGAAGACGCCCTCGCGGATGTACTTCACGTCAGCGCCCAGCTGCACGCTGCTCAACTGCACGTCGCCCAAGAAGGCGAAGTTGTTCAGCACCATACAGTCGACAACAGCACTGGTAAGCGACTCACAACGCGAGAACACGCCCTTACCCATACCTGTTACCGTGCGAGGTATCACGACACTGGTCAAACCACTGCCAGCAAACGCATAGTCATCGATATAGACTACCGACGCGGGCAAGGTGATGCTGTGCAACTGGTAGCAGCCAGCAAATGCGGCGAAGCCAATCGTCTGCAACCCTCTAGGAAGGTTGACGGTGGTCAGTTTCTTGCCGAAGAACGCCGTGCGGGGAATTTCATTGCCGTTGTAGACGGTCACAGTGCTGTAGAGCGCCTTGTCGTTGTTGTAGGGGACAATCGTGGCCTGACTCAAATCCAATGAGGTGAGTTCAGTGAGCGACTCGGTGATGAACAGGAAGTCGCGGGCATCCATGGTGCCCGTCACCTTCAACACCGTGATGTTAACGTCGTCCACGGCATTGGCAAGGCCGCCGGCGGTGTTGTTCACTGTCAAAGCTTGACAGTTGAGGATGGTAGCTGCCAAAAAAAGCAGCATGAAAAACAATTTGCGCATTTTGTATTTCTTGTTGTTTAGTTGTTGTTCTAACGTATTAACCTGCAAATGTACACAATATTTTGCTCTCAGCACTTATTTTAACGATTTTTTTTGTTTTTGGGACTCCTAGATGACTATTCGGCACATTGTCGGCACGCCAAATGGAAATGTCTGTAAATTATTAACTTTCAATAAGTTATTTAACACCTAGAACTCATTCTCAAGACTTAATGATAATCACAAAGAAGGCATCCGCCCATTTTGTCATGGACGGATGCCTGAAAAGTCTGATTTCCAGACGCCAAATACTTAGCGAATCACCTTGACGGCGCTTGAGGTGCCGTCGGTGTAACGGGTAACGATGATGTTCAAGCCGGCGAAGGGCTGAGCGTTCTCCATGCCCATCACGTTGTAGTAGCGCACGCTTTGTACCGCCTTGGCAACGCGGGTCTCCTCGACAGCGGTGACATTGGTCTCGGCGCTCACAAAGTCCAACGGATAGATGACATAGTCGCTGCTGGCATCACTCGTGCTGGCCTCGGCAGCAGCACGACGACCTGATGCGGGCTTGCATACCACGGCATGGAAGCAGTAGGCCTCATTCTCTACAAGGTGGCTTGACTGGTCACCATTGACGTTATAAGTCCACACAGCGTTCACAACGCCATCGATGCTGGGATTGTAATGACTGTGGCTTTCATCGGTATATACGGCAAAGCCACTGCCTTTCCAAGCGCCCCAGATGCGTGCCACCTCCTGAATCTTAGGATTCATGAAGTAGAGGTCAACAGTGCTCTGAGGATGTTCCGTGTCATGAATGTCGTGAGTTACGAAGCCCTCGATATTGCCATTCTGGTTCTCCTTGTTCTGATTGGAGATGAAGAAGTTGGCAGGGAAATAGGTGTTGTAGTCCCAGTCGTAACCGATACGGTCAGGCTTTGGATAATTCTGCTCGCTATAGCCGGGATAATCGCCAGCGCTAGTGCCAATAGCAGGAGCCTCGCTCAACTCAATGGCATAGTTCACATTGTCGGCATAGATACCTTTCACGCCCATGAGCCTCTTGCCAACAAAGCTATTGATGATTTCATCCTCACGATTAGACACTTTGCTGAAGTCAAGGACAATCCAGTTGCTCTCGTCCCATGCCTTATCCTGCCAGTAATACTCTTCGGTCTCGCCATTCACAACATAATGCATCGGCACACGTAGGTAGTCAATCTGACCTTCCTGGCAAGCGGGACGCACATCATTGGGCTGCTGGCTCTGGTCCTTAGCCCACAACAGGTTGCCTGAAGCCCAGGTTCCAACCAGTTCGTCGGTAATGCTCACTGGGGTGCCTACGGCAACTTCATTGGCGGGATCCTCGACATCCTTCAGAGTGCCAGTGAAACCAGTGGGAGTTACCACAGGCTTCTGGACATAGAGGACTGCCAACTTCTGAGTCGAAGTATAGCAGGCAAAACGTGGGTTACCATTATTGTAATTATATTGAAGCTTTCTGGCAGTAGTTTCAAAATTGCTGATTGAGTAATCATTATTGATTATCCACTTTGAATCATTGTTCACCTCAGTGCGGGTTACCAGAGAGTTACCGCTATACCAAGCAATATAATCATTGCCATTATTGAAGGTCCAACCAGCAGCCTCTGAACCGCCAAGGGTCAGTTCCATCACATCAGTGCCCTCAATGTCAACCTCATTATTGGTAATCTCCAAATCACCTACTACTGAACCAATATAAGTGCTTCCAACCTTAACAACAGGTCCCATACCGCTTGAATACTCTTCACAAATGATGATATACTTCTTTCCTGCTTCCAAGTCATCATCACTTGTAACCTTAACGTAGATTGTCCCGTCTGATGGCTGTACCTGTTCCCTAAAGGTGTAGGTACCTGTCACGGTCCTCTCCAGGTCATCGGTCATGGCATATACGCTGACCGTATAGGTGCCTGGGGTATCACTATATACCTCAAAACCGCCTTCAACTTCTTCAATGATGACATCATCATTATCGCATGATGCTTCAAAGATAGCGCCAGCAGGGTCGGTGATTACTTGAACAGTAATGATTTCACCTACCGTGGCTGTAGCAGTTTCGGGGTCAAGCGTGATGGTCAACTCAGGTTCAGAAACTTCAGTTACCTCAAGAGGATAAACCTGAACATTTCCATTGTAATCACCAACGGCACCAATAATGTTATAAGTTTTTCCATCCTCCAAAGTGATATTAAAACGCTTATAGAACGTGTAACTCGTATTGTTCTCGCTGGTACCGGTTTGTGTATTTCCGCTACCACTGATTGTAATATTGTTGAGCACAATGATTTCGTTCATGTTGGCTGTGCTGGTCAAGGTTTGGCCTGTGCGGTCAAACGGCTCAACAGTCTGTGTACCATATTGCGTGCTGGCAGCCACGTTGCTGGCATTGGTGTATTCAATCCAGCCATTATAGCTGGTCCTTGTTGCAGACCAGCCGGGAGCAAGGACAGTACCTTGAGTTGTCACTGCCGTACCCGTGTCATAGAACATACCACCACCCAAGGTTGCATTCAGGTCGCGCAACCAGATGTAAGTATGATTGTTATATGACTTGTAGTATGCTACGACAGCATTGCCCGTGAAGGTAAAGATGCTATTATTCTCCACAGCGTTAGCATCAGGCAGATTATCTACCGTCGCAGGCAGGTTGATGGTGTAGGTTGCCTCGGCAACTGCACTGTTGGTCATGCCACTCTTGACAGCAATAGCCTTGATGGTCGTGGTTGAATTCACAGTAATGGGGGTGCTGTAAACTGAACTGCTGGCAGTGGGCGTTGAGCCATTGGTCGTGTAATGGATGGTAGCGCCACTGGTCGCACACGAGATGCTCACATTTTGCGCCTCAGTGTATGTTCCGGCAGCAGGCGAGAAAGTCGGAGTAGCAACGGTCGAGGTGCTGCCAGTAGAATAAGTTACAGTAATACTCTTGATGTACATAGCACGGCCACCAGTACCATTATTCATTGTTACAACAATGGCGCCAGATGCACTGCCTGAGAAAGTCACATTACCACCAGTATTACTGCTCCATTTTGGAATACTTTGTCCTTGGGTACCAAAAGAATTACCGCCCACAGTTGCATTAACGGTACCAATGCCATTATATGAAGCACAATTAATAACGATTTCAGTAATCGTACCCGTGATTCCTGATGTAGAAAAGGTTATGGAATTTGCTGCTTTTCCACTTGCTCCTACTTGAGCATAACCACTATTCATATTCTGCGCATTAGTCCAACCATCAACTACAACGCTCCAAGTTTCGCCACTACTACCTGTCCAAGAGGAGTTGGCGCTTGTTATTTTTGAAGCAGTCACAATTGATGTTTCTGCCCATCCGACTGAAATTGCCAGCAGAGCAGTCAATAAAAAAGTAAGTAATTTTTTCATTTTAAAATATTATTTAAACGGTTAATCATTTATTCAATATTGTTAATTGCACATCCGTTGATTGACTGATGATTGCGTCATCGTTAATGGGATAAAAAAATGGCATTCAAAGCTTAGTGGACCATTAGCGACACGCGCTCGATGGTCGACTGGCATTGAATTCCACCGTTGATGCTTTCGTTTTCATAACCTCACTACCGATGACCCTCAATGAGAAGGGCAACACCGATATTAGCTGCAAAAATACACACTAATCATCAATCACACACAATAATAATGACATTTCTTCCTTTTTTATGCTTGGTTGAATGAGGGTAACACTTTTTAACAGACGATTTTTAGGTGGATTGACGAAATGGCACTAATTTTGCTATTTAATGGGGTAATGTATACCTTTCAAAAAAAACGAAATAATATATAATAATGAATATGAGACGATTACCGCTGTTAATCGCATGCATCGCGCTGCTGGCAGGGCTAGCGGCATGTGGCGGTCATGGACAACTGGAAAAGGCCGTGCGCAGCGCTCTGGTGAACGGTGACACTACACGCGCTGCCTATGACTCTTTGTGCGCGCTGGTGACCGACAACCCTGGCAAATACAACGACTTGCTGACGCCCGAGGGCCGTGTGGACCACAAGAAAATGTATGATTTCATCGAAGAAATCGGCAGCCACCTGCGCCCACCAATGCACTGGGACACGCGCCCCTATGGTGGTGTGGATGACCTCTCATTGACCATTTATTTTGAGCGCAGCGGCTCGATGGTGCCCTATGACCAGCGCGGTGGTGGCGGTCAATTGAAGAAGGCTGTCAATGACCTGATTAACCATTTCCCTGCTGGCAGCAAGGTCGAAATCAACATCGTGAACGACGGCATCTATCCCTACCAGCACACGGTGGATGAGTTCCTCAAGGACCGCGACATCTACCAGAGCACGGCAGGCATCGGTGATGCCAGCTATACCGATTTCCAGCTGATTTTCAACAAAATTCTGGAGGCCCAGCGTCCAGGTAACGTGAGCGTGCTGGTGAGTGACCTGATCTACTCGCCCCAGGATACCCGTGGCGTGAGTCTGGACAAAATCTTCAACGAGGAGAACAGTCTCGCCACCCGCGTGTTTGCCAAGTATAAAGGCAAGAGCGTGGTGGTACAGCAGTTCATGGGTGACTATAGCGGCAAGTACTACCCCTATAACGGTGAGCCGTTCAACTACAGCGGCAAGCGCCCCTTCTACCTGGTTATCATCGCCGACAGTGATGTGATGGACCAGCTGGCACAGGACAAGCGCTACGGTGGCGTGCTTGACGCCTCAGGTGTTCGCAACAGCTACCGCTTCAACCAGGGAACGAGCGAGGTGCAATGCCGCGTGCTGCCCGAGTGGAAAGACAATGCGGGACGCTTCCGCGTGAAACATGGCGACGGCATCGTGCTCGCCAAGTGTGACGGGGACCGCCAGACGGGCAAACTGTGCTTCTCGCTGGCAGCCAACCTGAGCGGTCTGTTGAAGGACGATGCCCTGCTGACCAATGCCGCCAACTATGAGGTGCAGAGCATCGACGGCTACACGCTCACCGTGCAGCCCATCGAGCCAAGTATGACAACCGCCAACAACAAGGAGTATCTTGAAGGGATGACCCATGTGCTGACGCTGGTTGGTGACCTGAAGAGCCCGCGCGACGAGGTGCGCATCTCATTGCGCAACGAACTGCCCGCTTGGGTGCGTCAATCATCTAGCGACAACGACACGAGCACCGGAGGGTCATTTGCCACGACGACACTGGGCTTGGAACATTTGTTAGGCGGCATGTTCGACGCGATGAAGGGTGGCAACTCCTTCTTCGACGTCACCATCCAGCTGCAACGGTAAAACTGAAAACTGACAACTAAAATATGAAACATTTATCTTTTTTGATTACTGGAATTGTAGTGACTGTGGTATTCTTTATCCTCAGTTGCAGTGACGGATTCAACATCTGGGAGCAGTTGTTCTTCAATCAGGGGTACAACGACAAGATGTATAATCTGGACATGTATCCCGTTATAGCAGCCATCACCATCCTAGTGGCATGGGGTGGCGCTGCAATCTACTACTATGCCATCAACTCGGTGAAGTTCGACCGTTGGTACCACTGGCTGGCAGTTCTCGGCGTGGTTGCCGTTCTGGCTCCTGTGGTGTGCTATATCTACAACGATGCGGTCTTTGCCGACAACGGATTGATGTACATTGGTGAGTCAATCAAATTCGAGATGCAGACCGTGCTGTTTGCCGCATTGCTCTACATTGTCGCCTCTTACTCAATGCGCTGGTGGAGCAGTAACTGCCGCCACACACCAATCCCCCAATAATCATATCAACAACTAGAAACCAGGGACTAGAAACTATAAACTAATATGAGACTATTCCTTTTTGCCATCGGAGGTACCGGGTCCAGGGTATTGAAGTCGCTGCTGATGCTCTCGGCAGCAGGCGTACGTCCCCTTGACGAGAACGGCAAGCCCGTGAAGGATCTGGAAATCGTGCCTGTCATCATCGACCCCCACAAGGCCAATGAGGACCTGAAACGCACCGAGGCGTTGCTCAACGACTACCGCGACATCCGCCGCAAACTCTACGGCAACGAGCCCAATGCCGAGGGTTTCTTTGCCAACCGCATCGTCACGCTGCGTGAAATCATGAGCAACACGAGCGTGACACTCAACGACACGTTCATTTTCAATCTGGGCGCCGTCGAGAATGCCAAGTTCCGCGAGTTCATCGGCTATGACACGATGAACGAGGCCAACCAAGCATTGACATCGCTGCTGTTTGCCAACTACCAGCTGGAGAACAAGATGAACATCGGCTTTGTGGGCAGTCCCAATATCGGCAGCGTGGCGTTGAACGAAATCAAGGACAGCAACGAGTTCAAGGCGTTCAGCAACATCTTCCGCCAGGGCGACCGCATCTTCTTCATCAGTTCGATTTTCGGTGGAACTGGTGCTGCCGGTTTCCCCATCATGGTCAAGAACATCCGCCAGGCAGCCAATCTTGAAGGTATCGAGAACCGCGACGCCTTGAGCCGTGCGCCCATCGGCGGCTTGACAGTGCTCCCCTACTTCACCCTGGAGGGCAACAAACAGGACCAGCGCATCGCCACCAGCGACTTCATCGTCAAGACTCAGAGCGCCCTCTATTACTACAAGAACACGCTCACTGGTGCCAACGACAGCAACGTGAACAGCATCTACTACCTGGGCGACCAGGTGAGGTCAAAGCCCTACCTGTATGACCCGGGAGAGCACGGACAACGCAACAACGCCCATCTCATCGAACTCATCGGTGCGATGGCACCGCTGGATTTCGCTGGTGTCCCCGATAGCAAACTCACCGACCCTGACGGCTACCCCTTGCCCACTACGGCCTACGAGTATGCACTCGCCAAGGACGACCTGAGCATCAATTTCCTGTCGCTGGGCCGACGCACGCGCCAGCTCATCTATGAGCCCCTGAGCAAATTCCACCTGCTGTTTCTGTTCCTGACCACAGGCTTCAAGGACATCATCGGGCAGGGATTTACCGAGGATGTGCCCAAAATCAAGAGCGACTTCCTCGCCTCACAGTTCTACCGCACGCTGGTGGACCACTTCATGGAGGGCTATGCACAGTGGCTCACCGAGATGAACGACAACATGCGCAGCGTGGCACTTTTCAAGCCAGGCGAAATCGATATGGCTCATGCCATCGAGGGTGTGGGAGTAAAAAAACGTCTGCTGGGCCACTACAAGGTCGACAACGACGTGCTCAAGGCTGAAATGAATAAACTGAGCAAGAACAACCCGCGCTACAGTGACCACACCGTGGAATTCAAACTGATGGACCTGTTCAACCAGGCAGCCCACAACGTGTTTGTCGAACGCTACGAAAACATCAACTAAGGAATCCGCTAAATCGCCTCACGCTAAGGCGCTAAGAATTAATAAACTTTTATATGGCAGAACAAAAAACATATAGAAACGATGGAACCCGACCTATATTAGACAGCATTTATGAGGTCTATAGGCTTCTGGGGCCTGGTCTATTAGAGTCTGTATATGAAAAGGCACTGATGATTGAATTTGCCTCACGAGGCATTCATGCTCAACGACAAGTACCTATTCGTGCAACATATAAAGGTAGAGACTTAGGGATGGATTTTATTATAGATATTCTTATAGAGGACAGTATCGTACTTGAGCTGAAATCTGTTGAAGAATTGCATCCCGTTCATTATAAACAGTTATTAACCTACTTAAAACTGGCTGACAAACGACTAGGTTTTATTGTAAACTTTAATGAACATATACTTAAGAATGGCATTAAACGTGTAGTCAATAACTTTGATGAATCGTCAATAGAACAAAACAAACACTTTGCGTCTTAGCGCCTTAGCGTGGGGCCATTGTAACTAATACAGACTAGAAACTAAATATGAGCGAGATATTATCATACAGCAACAACACGAGCAAGAACGGCGAAGAGGATTGGGTGTCACACGTCCCCTATACCGACGACGACATCGCTCGCATCAAGGACCCTGACGGTGGTTTGAGCGAGAATCCCCGCACTGCGATTCCCAGCCCGCTGGCACAACTCGACCTGGTGAAGAATGCCTTCAAGCAGTTGGCCAACGACCGATTGCGCGGCGCGCGCATGAACGAGCGACTGGTATCCAATGCCCTTGACGTGGCCCAACTGTTCTTTGACTACGAGAACCACAAGAGTTACCTGCGCATCATCCGCTGGAACCGCGAGGAATGCCTCGAGCAGTTGAAGGCCAATCCGCAGCACCGCCTGTACGGCGAGACGCTCGACCTGTTCCTGCGCAGCGACAAGGTCTATAATTTTGACCTGCTCAAGGACTGGTATATCCTGATGTGGGACCGTCAGGTGCTGGGCGGCACATCACCCGCATCGGTAGTCATGGCAGCGCCTGCACTGGGCACCATCGACGCCATCAAGGTGGAACAGGGCGTGAGCTTGTTCGGCGAGACGCGCCACCTGTGGCAGCGTGACGAGGACTTCGTCTTTTACATGTACCTGTTGATGAACGCCTACCCCACGCTGCGCCTGCACTGCGGTGAGGTTTATTCCTACATGCAGAAGAACCTGGAGCCCCTGCGCCAGAACCGTCCCGACCTGTATCGCCGCATCTCGACCGTCATCCCCAATCTGGATGCCCTCGACGAGAGCCGCGCCGGCACCGTGCTGGAACAGTTGGAGCACACCTACGACCCCTTTGGCGGTGGTATCGACGTGAGCGTGCTGGGTGCGCGATTCTACCACAAGCGTTCGGTAGACATCCGTTCGGCAGCAAGCGAGAGCGACTTTGTCATCAGCCCCTCGCTGCCCCAGAGCAAGCCCGAGATGCCCTTGGTGCTGGTCAACGGCTTCAATGGAAGCGTCGAGCATTTCCGCTACATCGACAAGGAGTGGGATAGTTCCACCCAGGTACTGACTGGTGGCGTGCCCCTGAATGACCGCAAACTGCCCGATACATCAATCCAATATCCGTTTGTCACCACCGACGACTTCCTGACCGACACCATTGTGCGGCTGGGCAGTGGCTGCGTGATTGACACCGACCATTTCTTTGACGGCAACCTCAAGCCCCGCACGCCGCAACCCACCTGCGGCTACCTGCTGCCCTTGAAACCGCTGTTGTTCACCTATTTTGACACCGACTACATCAAGGGAACCATTGCCGGACGTCATGTGTTGGACATCGAGGAGTTTGCCGACGGCAGCGTGATGGTCACCCTGCGCATCCGCGTCAAGAAAGGCGAGAACCGCTATATCGAGCTGTCGCGCAAGTATTTCCCCATCAGCGACCACACCTGGACATTTGACGAGCGCCGCAACACGGGCCGTGTAGTCGGCGCGACGATGTCCACATCCATATTCCCGTTTGTCAAGACCGATGTCAACGACGACTACACCGTCGAACTGTTCACCATGATTGAGAACGGCGGTGCCACATTACGATTCTATAAAAACGGCATCAAGACCGACGGTCTGACCGTGAGGGACGCCATCCGTTCCCACTCAGGCTACAGCACCTCCTACTATGACGTCAACGGCTCATTTGACTACATAGAGGCGAGCGTGCAGAACCACCTGGGCCGTTTCGGCGGTGTGATTATCCCGCAGTGGAAGCCTTACAACCCCAGTGCCAAGGAACTCATCTTTGCTGTGGACTTCGGTACCACCAATACCCATGTCGAGTGGGCCGAGCGTGGCCAGCCCTCACAGCCGTTCACCTTTGAATACGGCTCACAGCAGGTACTCGTGGCCTCGCTGCACAAGCCCAAGTCGCTCGAGTATGCCGAACAGGTGCAACGCGTAGAGTTCGTGCCCCGCGAAATTGACAACGTCTATGGTTTCCCGTTGCGTTCCACCCTGGCGCGCAACGAGAACAGCGGCATTGGGTGCAACTTGTTCAGTGACGTGAACATCCCCTTCCTGTATGAGAGACGCTATTTCCATGGCTATGAGGTGATGACCAACTTGAAGTGGAAAGGCGACACCGAACTTGCCAAGGCCTTCCTGCGTGAGCTCACGCTGCTCATCAAGGCCAAAGCGTTGCTCGAGAATGCCGACCTGCGCCGCACCGAGGTGGTTTACTTCTATCCCGTGAGCATGGGCGGTGCCGACCGCGACACGCTGGAGAACACCTGGAAAGAGTTGTTCAGCACCTACATCGGTGCCGATAGCGACCACCTGCGCTCCTATCCCGAGAGCCTTGCACCTGCCTACTACTACAGCGGTGCCGAGGTCACTGGCAGCAGCTATGTGTCTATCGACATCGGCGGCGGCACATGCGACACGGTCATCTACCAGCCCAGCGAGGACCGCATGAAGAGCGAACCCGTAGCCATCTCGTCGTTCAGATTTGCCGGCAATGCCATCTTCGGTGACGGTTTCACCGACAAGGACGCCGACAACAATCCGCTGTTGCAGCACTATACCCGCTACTTCATGCGGCTCATCGAGAATGACAAAGGCAACAGTATCGCCTATCTGAGCAGCATCCTTGCCGACATCATGGCACAGAAACGCAGCGAGGACATCAACGCCTTCCTGTTCTCAATAGAGAATGTCGAGGAACTGCGTTCGCTGCGTGAGATAGACCGCAACCTGTACAGCTACAACGCCCTGTTGCGCAACGACGGCCAACGCCGCCTCATCTTCATGTACTTCTACTCGGCCATTATCTACTACATCGCCCAAGCAATGAAGCAGCGTGGCTATGAGATGCCCAAGCAGATTTATTTCTCGGGCACCGGCAGCAAGATTTTGAGCATTCTGGGATCGCTCTCACGCACCACCATGCTCACCCAGCTCATCATCGAGCGCGTGTTTGGCAAGCAGTACAGCGAACTGTTCGAAATCAAGATTGAGGACAAGTGTCCTAAGCAGATTACCTGCCGCGGTGGCATCAAGCTTGAAAACCGCCGCCTGGAGGGCCAGCCCGAACTCGCCCGCTACAACGCCACCAGCGTGAAACGGATGCGCTACTGCTGTTCAATGCTCGGTCAAGACGACCTCACCATGGAACAGGTCGAGTCCATCGAGATTCGCGACCGTCTGGTGGAGAAAGTCAAGGAATTCAACCGCTTCTTTGTCGAGCTGTGCGATGCAACCATCAAAGACGAGTTCGGCATCGAAAACAATGTGCTGCGCCTGTTTGAAAGCGTACTGAGCGATAACCTGGCAAACTACCTGACGGCAGGCATCAACACCTTCCTGAAAGGCCGCTACAACGCCACCGACGTGGTCGAGGACGTTCCGTTCTTCTATCCCATCATCGGTGTCATCCGCCACAACCTGCTCAAGAACATGCGCAATGACGTCATCAGCAAGTTTAACCAATAATCATATATCTCAAAAGTTATGAAACGTATCACTTTACTCATGGCAGCCATCATCTGCCTCGCCACCACAGCAGTGGCACAAATCTCTGAGAACCAGACGCTGTCCACCACATTGTGGAAGCAGGGTATCGCCACTTGTGCCCACTACACGGCCCATGCTCGCGGTTTTGCCAAGAAAATCGATGAAATCAAGGGCAAGTATCCGCAGGGTTACACGCTGGACGACCTCAACGAGGTTTACAGCAACCAGGGCCGCAAATGGGAGAAAATCTACAACGAGTTCAAGAAAGAAGAGGACAAGAACGGTACTATCAACGACCTCAAAGAACTTGTAACACCGCAAATCTGGAAACTGGTCGAGCCCGATTTCCAAGCCTTTATGACCGAGCATCCCGAAGCCATGCAGGATGTGCCCGCACAACCCGCCGACAAGAAAGTAGACGGTGAGAATGCCGAGGGTGAACAACAGGATGCCGAAGCCGAGAATGCTCAGGAGCCCAAAGCCGAGAAAGCCAATAACGGTGTTGCATGCTCTGCTAACCTACCCCTGTGGTTGAGCATCATCGGTGCATTGCTGGGTCTGTGGGCACTGCTCACCGCACTGAGCAACCGTGGCAAAATCAACGAGATGCGCCGCACATTTGCCCGTGAGTTGGACCGCACCAACGCCAACCTGCAGGAGTTTTCGACCGATGCCGCCGACCAGATGAAGGCGCTCTCTATCCGCCTGACCGGCAAGGCAATACGCAACGGAGAGACTGAGCCGTTCATGGCAGAGCCCGCCAACGAGGTTGAGGCAGCCACCGAAGAGGCCCCCGCTCTCTATGAAGAGGAACCTGCCGACGAACCTGTTGTCGGAGAGGCACCTGTCGAGGACGAAGAGAACAACGACGAGCCGTTGAACCTGTTCATGAGCAGGCCTGACGAGAATGACGACTTTACTCGCGTGAGCGACACCCTGGAGCCCGGAAACTCCATCTACGTGCTCACCACCTTTGACGGCACTCACGGCACCTTTGAGGTCATCGACAAACCCGAAGTTCACCGCTTTGCGCTGATGATGCCTGCCGAGAACCTGATTCGTGCCTGCTCGGGCAACGCCATCCAGATTCCCAGCGGCAACCGCATCGTTACCGACCGTGCCGGTGAAGCCGAGTTTATCGACGGCCATTGGCATGTGGTAGTCAAGGCCATCATCCACTACGAAGGCTAAACCAACTAACAAATAGTTAATAGAGAATAGTTAATGGTTCCTGGCTACAACTAAAAATCATGGTATGGATACCAACTATTCTCTATTAACTTTTAACTATTAACTAAGTAAAAAATGCGCTGGACCTGTCCTAAATGCGGTAAAAAGCTGGATATCAGCAACGAGCGGCTGATCGCCAATGATGGCGTAATCGTCTGCCCGCAATGCCTGCTGCAGGCTCGCCAGCCAATTCCCAAGGCCCGCGAGAGTGCTCGTTCCGACAAACCCGCGGTGCAACGCAAACCGGCCGAAAGCATCAATTTTGACACACCACCCGAATATAAAGCCAGCACACCCCCACCCCACAAACCCCGCATGAAACAGGCATCCACCTCCTACCGCTACACGGGACTGAGCGGCGACACCACGTCGAATGGCCCCAAGCGCAAAACATCCGGAAAAAAGAAATCCAACAAGAAGAAGCAGAGCCAGGGCATGAGCGCCCTTGGCTGCCTAGGACGCACTATCGTCTTCACACTGGTGCTGTTCGCCACCTATGTCTTCTTCGGCATGTTGCTTGAAGCCCTACAGTAACCCCAGCAAAAGGCATCTACCCGTTCTTAAAAACAGATAACACAATTTAAGGATAATTCGTGCGGGCATGTCGTGCAAAAAGTGTAACTTTGCGCGACAATTTCGGTTAAGGCCCAAGAACAGCCTTGACATGCGGCAAATTTTCATGGAAAGATGACAGATTTTCTCTCGACATATCATTTATTGGGGCTGGCGTTGGGCTTGTGCTCCTTTCTGATTATTGGCATCTGTCATCCTATTGTTATCAAGGGGGAATACCATTTCGGACAGCGTTTCAAGCTCTTTTTCATCGTTGCGGGAGTGCTGTTGTGCATCGGCTCGCTATTGGTGGAAAATGTGTTCCTGGCTTCGCTGATGGGCGTGGGAGCGTTCTCATGCTTCTGGGGCATCAAGGAGATGCGCGAACAGCAGGAGCGCGTCCGCAAGGGCTGGTTTCCCCGCAACCCCAAGCGCACTTATCCGTGGGATGAGAAGAAAGAGGAGTGAAAATTCAGAAGTTGGCATCGGCGTCCCTAAACCAGACGACTAATGCTTGAAAACTAAGGACCGGAAATTTAAAACTAATATGAGAATAGATATATTGACAGTAATGCCCGACGCGCTCGAGTCACCCTTGCACACGTCAATCCTGCAACGCGCCCAAGACAAGGGGCTCGTTGAGATACACGTCCACAACCTACGGGACTGGAGCCTGCGCAAGCACCGCAAGGTGGATGACTACCCCTTCGGAGGCGAAGCAGGCATGGTCATGCAGATTGAGCCCGTGTGGCGTTGCATGGAGGAACTGAAGAGCCAGCGCCAGTATGACGAAATCATCTTCACATCGCCCGATGGAGAGCAACTCGACCAACCCATGGCCAATGCCCTATCGCTCAAGGAGAATATCATGATTCTGTGCGGCCATTACAAGGGTGTGGACTACCGCATCCGTGAGCACCTGATTACCAAGGAAATCACCATCGGTGACTATGTGCTCACCGGAGGCGAGTTGCCCGCTGCCGTCATTGCCGACGCCGTGGTGCGCCTGCTGCCCGGTGCTATCGGCGACGAGCAGAGCGCCCTGAGCGACTCGTTCCAGGATGGTCTCATCGAGGCGCCCGTCTACACGCGCCCCGAGGTGTTCAACGGCTGGCACGTGCCTGAAATCCTGCTCAGCGGCCATGCAGCCAAAATCGCCGAGTGGAAGATGCAGCAATCGCTGGAACGCACCCGCCGTCTGCGCCCCAACCTGTTAAAGGATTAAGCATTAAATAATTATAAATCAATAAAGGAAACTAAATAGAATATGGCAATTTTTGATTTTCAGCGCCCAAAGTGGATACCCCGGTGGCTCAATATCCCTCTGATAATTTTCGTCATCTTCGTTGCTGCGTTGTTGTTCTATGGCGACAACAATTTCATCCGCAGCACCAAGAACCGTTCCCAGATCAACGAGCTCAAGAGCCAAATCAAGAACTACGAGGACTCGGCTGCAATGTATGATGCCAAAATCAACGAGCTCAACACCGACAACGAGTCCCTGGAGAAGCTCGTGCGCGAGAAATATGGCATGAAACGCATCAACGAGGAAGTATTCATCACCGATATCCCTTAACGACGATATGAAACAAGACAAGCGAACCACCCTATCCAACATCCTGGTCATGCTGGGACTCCTCATCATGGCCGTGATGGCTGTGACGCCCCTATTGGTCAACCACAACATCAACATGGAGGTGATGAGATGGATTTACACTGCCGGTGCCCTTATCGTACTGGTAGGACGCCTTATCAACATCTACCGTGGACCGTCGTTGCGCATCAAGCATTTGCACGTTATCCTCATCTTCAGCGCCCTGCTGTTCTGTGCCAGCGCCTCAATGATGTTCATTTTCCAGGGCACCAACAACTGGATTGCCTTCCTGCTGGCGGGTCTGGTGGTGCAGATGTATGCATCTTGGATGATTGAGCGAGAGGAAAAGAAAGGGGCAAATTAACCCTATCTTCAAAAAAATATTTTGTAATCGGCCAAGTTTATACTAATTTTGCGGTTTAATGAAAGGCAATCTCACTATAGACAACGGCAACACCTCAATCAAGGTGGCTTTTTTCATCGGTACACAAGTTGTAGCGACCAACCGTTTTGTGCGCCGCGACATGCGGCTACTTGACCGCTTCATCAGCACTTATAAGCCTGAAACCGCCATTGTGTGCAGCACAGCAGCGAGTGCAGCCAGCCAACGCGTGGAACAGCTCGCCGAGCAGCGCTGCCGCAGCGTGCTTCACCTCACGCATGAGACTCCCATGCCCATCCGTCTGGGCTACCGCACGCCTCAGACTTTGGGCCGTGACCGCATTGCCACCGCAGTGGGTGCATGGGGCATTGCTCAGCGTCTCGACAATACCAGCGACGTGCTGGTCATCGACGCCGGCACGGCCATCACCTATGACCTGGTGACAATGGACGGATGCTTCGTGGGCGGCAACATCGCGCCGGGCTTGGGACTTCGCTTCAAGTCACTGCATGAGCACACGGGCCAGCTTCCTCTCGTCAATCTCGATGGGGACATGCCTGTTGTGGGCTATGATACCCTGACTGCCATCCGAAGCGGTGTGTTGTGGGGATTGCTGGGCGAAATCAAGAGTTACATCAACGACCTCAAACTCTCGCACCCCAATCTAATGGTCTTCATCACGGGTGGTGACGGCAAAGTGCTCAACTCCTACCTGGACGATGATAGCATCATTTACTACGAACATCTAGCGGCTGAAGGACTCAACCGCATCTATTTATACAATCAAGCCAATGAAAATTGTAAATAAGATAACTCTATTATTGCTCGCTGTGGCCATGTGCTGCGGTGTAGCAATGGCTCAAACCGCAATCACCCCCTACTCCAAGATGGGCTACGGAATGCTCAACGACAACGTGTCGAGCATCCAGCGCTCGATGGGCGGTGTGGGATATGCCATGAGGGGTGGACGCATTGTCAACGTCATGAATCCGGCCTCTTATGCCAACGTGGATTCACTCACCTTCCTCTGGGATGTGGGTGTTGACCTGACCAACCTGTGGAGCAAGGGAAACGGCAAGAAGGGTTACAGCCTGAGCGGTGGTCTGGATTACCTTACGGGTAACTTCAGGATTATCAAAGGATTAGGCGCATCTTTCGGCCTCTTGCCCTACTCATCGGTTGGCTATTCCTATGGTGGCGAAATCACCGGCGGCAATGAGACTCGTTCGGGCAGCGGCGGTTTCAGCCAACTGTTCTTCGGAATGGGATATGAGCCGGTCAAGAACCTGAGTGTGGGATTCAACTTCGACTATTTGTTCGGTACCGTGACCAACACGGCTGTTGTCAATGCCATGTCGTCAAGCTACTTCAACCGCAACATGAAAATCCGCGACTGGAACGCTCAATTTGGTATCCAATACAGCCTGCCTTTTGCCAAGGGCCGTGACCGCCTCACACTTGGCGTTACCTACCAGCCCAAAAAGTCATTCCACGGCGATTCGTGGGCTACAACCTATGACAGCCAAGACAGCAAGGTGGACACCGTGGGCTTTGTAAAAATGAAAGGCAACTACGAGCAGCCCACCACTATCGGTGTGGGTTTGAATTATACCTGGAATCAGCGACTCACCGTCGAGACCGACTTCACCTACCAGCCCTGGAGCAAGGCCAAGTATCTGCCCATCGGCGGTTTTGAAGCCGAGACCATGCAGTTCGATGACCGCTGGAAACTTGCTGCAGGTGTGCAGTACACGCCCAATAAGCGTGGCAGTTTCCTGGGAGCGATGATGTTCCGTGCCGGCGCCTTCTACAACCACGACTACCTGAACTACAATGGTAACAACGTGCGCGATTATGGCGTGAGCATCGGTGTGGGCCTGCCCACCCTGGCACCGAACAAGACCACTATCAATCTGGGTGTGGAATGGCGCCACCGCGAGACCAGCCCGGTTCAACTCATCACCGAGAATTATCTGAATATCACGCTTGGCGTGACCTTCAACGAGCTGTGGTTCTGGAAGAGCCGCATCCGTTAACCTGGATGAAACGACCGTTGAACATAGCGCTCGCCGTCATTGCCGTCATTGCTTGCCAGGGGTGTAAGGATGATTCCACCACTGTGGTCAAGCACTCGACCAACCCCGAGGAGGTTCCCACGATGACGACAACCGATGTGCAGACCGTCATCAGCGACGCGGGCCATACCCGTTACCGCATCAGCGCCAAGGTGTGGAATATGTTTGAAGAAGCCAAAACTCCGCACTGGACGTTTCCCAAAGGGGTTACCTGCGAGGAACTGGACAACAAATACGAGACGACATCCACCCTCAAGTGTGACTCGGCCTACTTTGACAAGATGCAGAACCTGTGGACGCTCACTGGCAATGTGCGCATCACCAATCCAGGCGGTGACGTCGTGCTGACCGATGAACTGATGTGGGACCAGCACCAGCACAAACTCTATAGCGAAGCTTTTATCCACATCGAAAAGCAGGGACGCATCATCGAGGGCTATGGTTACGAGTCCAACGAGCAGCTCACGAGCTATCGCCTGCGTCAGGTCGAAGCCATTTTTCCCATCGATGAGCGGCGCATGCCCCATCCTGGCAGCGGCAACGTCGCGCCCAGTGGTCCTCCTCCAGCGCCACCCAAGCCTGTCCAATCCCCCAAGGAGACTGATAACAACAATAAAGTATAGTTAAGATATTTTGGATTCTAGTTACACATCACCGCTGATTATCGCGCTCATCGCGCTGCTGTGCTCGGCATTCTTCTCGGGCATGGAAATCGCCTTTGTCAGTTCCAACAAGGTGCGCGCCGAGATTGAGATGGCGCGTGGCGGCATCATCAACCGCATCCTCAACATCTACTACCGCAACCGCGAGATGTTCATTTCGACGCTGCTCATCGGCAACAATATCGCCAATATCGTCTATTCGATGGCGATGGCCATGTTGCTTACCATCCCCTTGCAGAAATATATCCACAACGAGGCCCTGTTGCTGTTGACTCAGACGGTGATAGCAACATTTATCATCCTCATCTTCGGCGAGTTTGTCCCCAAGACCATCTTCCGCATCAATCCCAACGCTTCGTTGCGCACGGCATCAGTACCGTTGTACATGATTTACCTTGTGCTGTACCCCATCTCGCGCTTCACCGAGTGGTTATCGGCCGTGTTGATGAAGCTATTCGGTATCAAGATTGACCACACCCGCGTCAGGCTCATCACCGTCGATGAACTGGATGCCTATCTCCAGGAGAACATCGACAAGCGGGAGGACGAAAACAAGACTGTGGAGCGCGAGGTCAAAATCTTTGAGAACGCGCTCGACTTCAGCGACACGCGCTTGCGCGACTGCATGGTTCCCCGCAACGAGATTGTCGCCGTCGATGTCCAGGATACCACCCGCGACGACCTGGTCAAGCTGTTCACACGCTCAGGATTGTCCAAGATTGTGGTCTATCGCGAGAATATTGACGACGTCATCGGCTTTATCCAGGTGAGTGAGCTTTTTGTCACCGATATCGATTGGAAAACCCGCATCAAACCCGTACTGTTTGCCCCCGAGACGCTGCTGGCACGCAAGATGATGCAGCAGCTCATGGACGAGAAACGGTCGATGGCCATCGTGCTTGACGAGTTCGGCGGCACCAGCGGCATGGTTACCCTCGAGGACCTCGTAGAGGAAATCTTCGGCGAAATCGAGGACGAGCATGACCGCAACCGCCTCACGGCAAGACAAATCGGCGACAACAGCTACGAGTTCTCGGGACGCATGGAGATTGAAGAAATCAACGAGCGCTTCCACCTCGACATCCCCGAGAGCGATGATTACCAGACCATTGCCGGCTATCTGCTCGACGAGAACGAAGCCATCCCCAATGTGGGTGAGGTCTTTGACCTGCCTCCTTACCGTTTCACCATTGAGCACAAGACGGCCGCACGCATCGAGCTGATACGTGTCGATGTCATCAATCCTGACGAGAAAAAATAAGGCGACAATATGGCATTTTGAGAAAAAATGACCTTTTTTTGTTAAAAAATCGCCCAATTATTTGCAAGATTGAAAACATTTGTAGTAACTTTGCACCGCATTTCTCGCGAGATGCAACATGGTGTGTTAGTTCAGTTGGTTAGAATACCTGCCTGTCACGCAGGGGGTCGCGTGTTCGAGTCACGTACACACCGCCACGGGAGACGTTCATCAGGACGCCTCCCGTTGTTTTTTACACTCCAGCCAACTACTGTAATCGTGTAATTTTTTTAAAAGAATCACGCACTGTTTATCTCAAGTTCACCTAATTATATTATCTTTGCGACCAACAGCATAACCAACAGCATAACCAAACAATCGCTTTTTTAATAACCAATTTTCATTTATTTAAATCATTTTTATTATGAGAAAAACCTTGTTACTATTAGTTGCTGCCATGCTATTACCCGTGGCAGTGTCTGCCCAGTTTCTGGGCAATGGCAACTTTAAGATGCAACATGACCCGTTTGCCCTCTTGACCCCCAACAGCCGATTGATTTCATCAACAAGGGCTAGTCTGGAAGAAAACCAGATGATTATGGGCCACTACGACACCGATGATTACACCACCAACGGCCTCGGCGTCACAGGTCTTCCGGGAACAGTTTCCATCTCTACTATCCTCACCCCCTCGGAACTCGCATTGTTCCAGGGCGGACAGATTGTGAAATTCCGCGTGGCGCTTGCAGCATCTACAACGGTATCGCGAGTGTTCGTCGCCCCTGTCAGCTCATCGGGCAATATCGGACTCTCCACCTCATGGACTTGCAGCGTCAATAAAGTTGGATGGAACGAGATTGAGTTAGAAACGCCATTCGACATCAATCTGGCTGACGACGAGAGCCTGATGATTGGCTTTGATTACAGGCAGACCAGCAGCAATTATCCCATCTCGGCTGTACAAGTCGGTGATATCTATCCTTCCTATATCCTTTATCAGGGCTCATGGCAGGACGTAGGTCTGAGCGATTACGGTAACTTGAGCCTTCAGTGTGTTGTCGAGAGCGATAACTTTGCTGATTACATGATTGGCGTGAGCCAGCTTTACACACCTAGATTTACCAAGTTAGGCGAAGTCATTTTCTACATCTTCGCAAGCCGCAATCTGGGTATTGCCAGCAGTGTTCCTGCAGGAGCTTGCGCCTATGACGTACTCATTGATGACGAGGTAGTAGCTACTGTCACCAACCCGACTGATCTCTCCAGAAGCGATACTGACATCGAAGGCACCATCCCGTCTGAGGGGTTGACTCCTGGCATGCACACGCTGACAATCACCGTTAAGTCATTAAATGGTGAGCCTGTTGAGACTCCCATCTCGACCAGCAGAACATTCACGCTCTATGAAAACGGCTTTGCACACCAGATGTTCTTGCTCGAGCAGTTCACTTCAACCTACTGCACCTACTGTCCCTTGGGCATCAACATGCTGCAGACTCTGATGGACATGCGCAGCGATATCGCTTGGGTGGCTATTCACGGCAACATGAACGGCACCGACCCCATGCGCACGCTTCAGTGCGACTCTATTATGCTTTACGAGGGCAGCGATTCCTATCCCTCGGGATCGTTCAACCGTGCCACTGGTTGGGAGTCAGATAATGCCATCATTACCGGCCTCGGATACTATGAGGAGTACCATCAGGAGATTGCCGCTGATATTAGCGCCTTCTATGATATGCTGGCCGAAGCTCCCTCATTCTCCACGGTTAACATCAACAGCACCTATGACGCTGAGACCCGCGAAGTTGTCATCACCATCGACGGTGAACTCACACCCGACTTTGACCAAATGATGGGTGCCGACAGTAAACTCACCGTTTACATCACCGAAGATGGCGTTGTTGCCCGTCAGCTCAATTTGGGCACCTGGGTCAGCAACTTTGTACACAACGGTGTAATGCGCCGTGCCGTCAACTCGATAAAGGGTAGCGACCTGAATCGCGATGGCGACACCTACAAGAACGTGTTCAATTACACTATTCCGAGCGGATGGAACGCCGACAACCTCAACATCGTGGCATTCATCAGCCGTCCGCTCATGAATGGCGCTTCAGGTGTTTACAACGACTTGTTTGTTGACCAGGCCAACAAGCGCAAACTGGGTGAGTTCGACGAGCCCGAGACACTGCCCGGTGACGTCAATGGTGACGGCGTGGTAGGCATCGACGACGCAACCGCCCTCATCGACATGCTCCTGAGCGGCACCACCACTCCCAGCGCTGACGTCAATGGCGACGGCATCGCCAGCATCGATGATGCAACCGCCCTCATCGACTATCTGATGAAGGGGGAATGAACTGATTAAACTCTATTCTTATATATCTAAAATGGGCCAGGCCAATTGATGACCTGGCCCGCTTTATATTTAGGGGGGAACTTTTTAACTTATTATTTTTCAAAAAAAGTGCCATAGCCTTACAATAGTTACAAATTATTGCGTAATTTTGTGCATTCTTTAAACCGAGACTTGCGTCATCAAAACCGATTGTTTTAACCTCAAGTATAACAGTTATTATTCACATATTTTAATATCTAGATGTTTATGAAAAAATTATTCTTACTTTTATTGGCAGCCATACTGCTGCCGTTGACAGTGAGTGCCCAACCGCACCAATTGGATTTACAGCCCAACCAGTTGCTTATGGGCCATTACACAACCGATGACCTCACCTTGGGTGGATGCTGGGGCAAGAGCTTCCTGAGAGGCACCAGGCCCATTGCTACCGACTTAACACCCGACGAGCTTGCCCTGTTCCAGGGCAGCAAGATTGTCGCCTTCCGTGTGGGTCTGTCGCTTTCAACAGATGTCACCCGCGTGTTTGTCATTCCTGTCGCTCCTAACGGAGATCTCGGTGAAGAGGTCGAGTGGCCCTGCCAAGTGTCCGATGAGGGATGGAACCTTGTCGAGCTTGATACGCCCTACGAAATTAACCTTCCGGACGATTACAGCTTGAGAATCGGTTTTGACTACGAGCAGGTAGGATCCAGCAAACCCATCTCGGCCGTGAAAGTCGGTACTATCTATAGCACCTTATGCTATTTCAGCAACAAGTGGAGTGACTATGGCGTGAATGTTTACGGTAATCTGAGCCTCCAGTGCATCTGCGAGAATGACAATTTCCCCGAGTATATCATCAGAATGAAAGACTTGACCAATAGGCTCAGAGCCAAAATTGGCGATGACATCAATTTCTCATTTAAGATTAGCTCGTTGGGAACTGGCCATATCAATCCTGGCGACATGACCTTTAATATCAGTGTTGATGGCCAAGTTGTCAAGACAATGAGCAATCCCGTCGCTTTAGGAAGTGAATATACCACCATCTCCGGTGCTATCAGTACCGGTGACCTCACTTCTGGCGCACACACGTTGACCGTATCAACTGCCACGCTCAATGGAGAACCACTGGAGGAACCCCAAGAGCTGTCTTCACAGTTCCAACTCTTTGAATTTGGATTCTCGCGCCAGATGCATCTGGTAGAGCAGTTTACCTCGACAGGCTGCACCTGGTGTCCTACAGGCTCGGCCAATCTACAGAACCTGTGTCAGATGCGTAACGACGTTGCATGGGTGGGTGTGCATGTGTTGTTTGGCAGCCCCGTAGACCCATTCGCCATTGCGCAGAGCGACACGCTTCAAGCTTATCAGGGGGTTGACGGTTATCCCGAAGGCACCTTCGACAGGAGCATGGGTATCGGCAGTCCCAACGAGTTGTTCGCTGTCCTGTCAGGGACGACGGCGACAACGATGAGCAACTTCTTTGACCACCTTGATGAGGAGCCCTCTTGGGCCACCGTGAATGTGAACAGCCAATTTGATGCTAAGACGCGTAAAGCTGTTATCACCATTGATGGTGAGTTGGTTCCCAACTATGAGGATTTCATGGGTAATGACAGCAGGCTTACCGTATATATTACAGAGGACAACTTGGTGGCAGCTCAGGTTGACCAAGGTGTTATCAAGAACGACTATGTCCACAACGGCGTCCTGCGCAAGGCACTCGTTTCGGTCAAGGGCGTCGCCCTCAACAAGGATGGAGATACTTATAAGAACGAGTTCACCTATACCATCCCCAACAACTGGAATGCTGAGAACCTGAACATCGTTGCCTTCATCAGCCGTCCCTTGGGCAATGCAATTACCGACCTCTATGTTACCAACTGCAACAAGCGCAAATTGGGTGAGTTTGACGATACCATCATTCCCGGTGACGTGAATGGCGACGAAATCGTCGGCATCGATGATGTGACCGCAATCGTTGACCTTCTGTTTAATGATGGTTCTGGGATGAATATCATCCCAGGTGCCGATGTAGACTGCGATGGCTTCATCACCATTGATGACGTGACTGCATTGGTTGACTTGCTCCTGAGTGGCAACAAATAATCCAACCAATCATCACAATAAAAAAATGGCAGGGCCAAATGGTCCTGCCGTTTTTGTCTTTCAGCATTTTGTCGGGGTACCTGGATTCGAACCAGGGACTTCCTGCTCCCAAAGCAGGCGCGCTAACCGGACTGCGCTACACCCCGAACTTTCGTTAAAAGCGGTGCAAAGGTAGTGCAAGTTGAGCGGAGTGCCAAAAAAAAATGACATTTTTTTATTGGCAATCCCGAAACGCAGCCTACCTTCGACGCACACTCAACAGTCCATCATCTTTTAACGCGGTAAGTCAAATCCATGGTTTTTCGATTTTTTTGGCTCAATTCGATACATTTGTGGCAATAATGTAGTAATTTTGTATGTTTAAAGAGTAGACAATAACTTAACAACCATATCAATACAAATTTCAACAATGTATAGAACCAAGACTAATGGCGAACTTCGTCTTGCCAATGTGGGCGAAGTCGTGACTCTGGCAGGTTGGGTACAGCGCACCCGCAAGATGGGCGGCATGACCTTTGTGGACCTGCGTGACCGCTATGGCATCACTCAAATCGTGTTTAACAACGAGGTGGACGCTGACCTGTGTGAGCGTGCCAACCACCTGGGACGTGAATATGTCATCCAGGTCGAGGGCACCGTTGCCGAGCGCTCCAGCAAGAACGCTAACATCCCCACTGGCGACATCGAGATTATTGCCAGCAAACTTAATATCCTGAGCGAGAGCATCACCCCGCCGTTCACCATCGAGGACAACACCGACGGTGGCGACGACCTGAGAATGAAATACCGCTATCTGGACTTGCGCCGCAACGCCGTTCGCAAGAATCTGGAACTGCGCCACGATATGGCAATCCTCATCCGCAACTACTTGGACGACAAGGGTTTCCTTGAGGTAGAAACACCTATCCTTATCGGTTCCACGCCCGAGGGCGCACGCGACTTCATCGTGCCCTCGCGCATGAATCCCGGTCAGTTCTACGCACTGCCCCAGAGCCCCCAAACGCTCAAGCAGCTGCTGATGGTAGCCGGCTTTGACCGCTACTTCCAGATTGCCAAGTGCTTCCGCGACGAGGACCTGCGTGCCGACCGCCAGCCCGAGTTCACCCAGATTGACTGCGAGATGAGCTTCGTGGACCAGGAGGACGTCATCGAGGTATTTGAGGGCCTGGCACGTCACCTGTTCAAGAAAGTGCGCGGTGTGGACCTGCCCGAGAAACTCGACCAGATGACCTGGCACGACGCTATGCGCCTGTACGGCAGCGACAAGCCCGACCGCCGCTTCGGCATGACCTTTGTCGAGGTGGACGATGTGCTCAAGGGCACCGGCACCTTCCCCGTGTTCAACGAGGCCAACTACATCGGCGCCATCTGCGCTCCTGGCTGCGCCGACTACACCCGCAAGCAGCTTGACGGCCTAGTAGACTTCGTGAAACGTCCGCAGGTGGGCGCCAAGGGCTTGGTATATGTCAAGTTCAACGCCGACGGCACCGTCAAGAGCAGCATCGACAAGTTCTATGAGCCCGCCGTATGGCAGCAGCTCAAGGAGAAGATGGGTGCCAAGGACGGTGACCTTGTCCTCATCATGAGCGGTGACAACGCCAACAAGACCCGCGTGCAACTGTGTACCCTGCGTCTGGAGATGGGCGAGCGTCTGGGTCTGAGGGACAAGAACAAATTCGAGTGCCTCTGGATTATCGACTTCCCGCTGTTTGAGTGGAGCGACGAAGAGCAGCGCCTGATGGCGACACACCACCCGTTCACCATGCCCAACCCCGACGACATCCCCCTGCTCGACGAGCATCCCGAGAAGGTGCGCGCCAAGGCCTACGACTTCGTGTGCAACGGCATCGAGGTGGGCGGCGGCAGCCTGCGTATCCACGACGGCAAGCTGCAGGCCAAGATGTTTGACATCCTGGGCTTCACCCCCGAGCGCGCCATGGCACAGTTCGGCTTCCTGATCAACGCGTTCAAGTACGGTGCACCTCCCCACGCCGGTTTGGCCTTCGGTTTCGACCGCTTTGTTTCCATCATGGCAGGTCTGGACAGCATCCGCGACTGCATCGCCTTCCCCAAGAACAACAGCGGCCGCGACGTCATGCTCGATGCACCCAGCCCCGTGGACCAGAGCCAGCTCGACGAGCTCTACATCGACATTGACCGCGAGCGCCTAAAAGCCGAGGACAAGATTTGAATATAGTACCTAGTCCTTAGTTTCTAGTCCCTAGTCGGCATCAGCTATCGAAGAACTGGAAACTAGGGACTAGAAACTAAAAACCAAAAATGAAGATAAGAGAAATCACTGACGCCATCGAGCAATACGCCCCCTTGAGACTTCAAGAAGAGTGGGACAATGCAGGCATTCAAGTGGGCAACCCCGACGCCGAAATCACAGGCGTGCTCCTGTGTACCGACGCCACCGAGGTTGTCGTTGCCGAGGCCATAGACCGCGGCTACAACCTGGTCATCTCACACCACCCGCTCATCTTCCGCGGTTTGAAGAAAATCATGGGACGTACGCCCGTCGAGCGCACCGTGGCGATGGCCATCAAGCACGACATCACCATCTACAGCGCCCACACCAATATGGACAGCGCCTGGCAAGGTGTTTCCTTCCGTATGGCTGACAAAATCGGGATGACCAACGTGCAGTTCCTTGACAGCAATGCGGTGCAGCCCTACGGCGACGAGGAAACCACAACGGCAGGTTGCGGCGTCATCGGCGACATCGAGCTGATGCCCGCCCGCGAGGTGCTGAAGCGCGTCAAGGTGGCGTTCGAGGTGGGTGCCGTGCGCTATAGCGGCGACGGGGACACACTCGTCTCGCGCGTGGCGCTGTGTGGCGGAGCGGGCGGTTTCTTGCTCGACAAGTCGGTCGAGATGGGCGCCCAGCTGTATGTCACCGCCGATATGCGCTACCATGATTTCCTGGACAACAGCCAGCGCATCGTGGTGGCCGATATCGGGCACTACGAGAGCGAACATTTCACAAAAGAGATTTTTTTGGAGATTATTCAGAAAAAAAGTCCTACCTTTGCAGTCGCTTTTGCAAAAAATGAATTGAATCAAGTCAATTATCTATAAAATAAGTTGTCAGTCAACAGGTTTCAGCAGCAACTGAAAACTGAAAACTGAAAACTGAAAACTAAAATAATTATGGCAGCACAGAAGAAAGAACTCACCGTTGAAGAAAAACTGAAAGCACTCTACGACTTGCAGCAGAAGCTTTCCGAGATTGACGCAATCAAGACCCTCCGTGGCGAATTGCCCCAAGAGGTACAGGACCTCGAAGACGAAATCGCAGGTCTGCACACCCGCGTGGCCAAGTTCCAGGACGAGGCAGCAGCCCAAAAGGACGAGATTGCACGCAATAAGGAAATCAAGCAGCAGTCCGAAGCCATGATCGACAAATATACTGCCGACCAGGACAACGTGCGCAACAACCGTGAGTATGACTACTTGACCAAAGAGATTGAGTACCAGCACCTGAACATCGAACTCGCTGAAAAGAAGATGAACGAAGCATCACGTCGTGCCGAAGTTCTTCATGCCGAGATTGAGAAAGCCAAGGAGATGTGTACCGACCGTGAGCACGCTCTCGAAGAAAAGAAGAACGAGCTCGACGAAATCGTCTCTGAGAACAAGCAGAAAGAGGAAACCCTGCGCGAGAAAGCCAAAAAGCAGGAGAACAAGATTGAAGAGCGTCTGTTGACCGCATTCAAGCGCATCCGCAAGAACACCCGCAACGGTCTTGGTATCGTTGTGGTACAGCGCAATGCCTGCGGCGGCTGCTTCAACCGCATCCCTGCCCAGCGACAGATGGAAATCAAGATGCACAAGAAAGTCATCGTTTGTGAGTACTGCGGACGCATCCTGATTGACCCCGAGCTGGTTGGCATCGCTCCCACTGAGGCGAAAAACAAATAACTCCAGCGGCATCCATAGCCTTGGAGGTGTAGTGCAAGGACCCAGAGGCCGACATTGCAGTCTGCCTTAGCCATCGGGAACCATCACTACAAGAAACGCAAACGGCAACTGCCCATGTGGCAATTGCCGTTTGTGTTTACCCCACCCCTCATCCACCCCCGATTATAGAAGTGAAAAAATTGTGTTAATAACTTTTTTGGGACGAAACTTGCAGTGGAGTGAGAGGAAATCATTAACTTTGTTGTCGGTCTTTGTGCAAACGTGGCGCAAAAGGCTTCATCCTGTAAATAAGCACTTTACACCCGCATTGACATGAACGGAGTAGGAAAATTATATTTCAAGTACGGCACGATGGGGTCTGCCAAGACCGCATTGTTGCTCACTCAGGCCTATAACTTTGAGGAGCGTGGCATGCAATACCTGTGCATGAAACCCATCATCGACGACCGTGAGAACGACAACGTCATCCGTTCTCGCATCGGCATCGAGCGCAAGTGCTCATGGATTTATCCCGAGAGCGACCTGTACGAGATGCTCAAGGATATGTTCGAAAAAACGCTCATTGTCAAGGACTGGATTCTTATCGACGAGTCGCAATTCCTCTCGGCGGCACAGATTGACCAGCTCGCACGCATCGTCGACGACTATGGCGTCAACGTGGTGTGCTACGGCCTGAGGACCGACTTCCAATCCCATCTGTTTGAGGGTTCCAGGCGACTGATGGAACTCGCCGATACCATCGAGGAAATCAAATCGACCTGCTCCTGTGGCCGTAAGACCATCATCAATGCCAGAATCGACTCCCAGGGTAACATCGTCACCGACGGTAACCAGGTCGAAATCGGCGGCGATGACAAGTATGTGGCACTATGCCGCCGTTGCTGGCGCAACCGCCGCATCGAGAGTACAAGCCGCAACACCATCAAGTTTGAAGACGAATAACATCCAACTTCACGCTAAACACAAAGCAGCCAAGTTTATTCAAACTCAGCTAAGACAAGTCCTATGTTTGCACCCTCAAAAGTGAAACATAGGACTTACTATATATTACCCAAAGACTGTGAGCGTCAATCGGATGCAGAAGTATCTCTAAACTGTAAGCAACGCGAGCACTACGCGAATGCCTCTCTAAACTCTAAACCCTAAACTCTAAACTGCGAGCGCAGCGAGCATCACTTCTTAGAAGGGATAAGAAAGTCAAGAATCCAGTTAACTATCGTGAGAGCGATGCTGAATCCTATTGCCCAGCCCAGGTTGGCGACGTCGAAATGCGGAGCCAGCAGCCATGCGCACAGCAGTACCATCAATCCGTTGATGATAAAGGTAAAGAGGCCCAAGGTGAGCATGTTGATGGGCAATGCTAGCAACTTGACAACAGGCTTGATGAACGCGTTGATGAAACCGAGCACGATAGCAATGACAAAGGCCCACCACCAGGGGGTCACGGTCACTCCGTCAAGGGTATAGGCAGCAATGAGAACCGCCAACGCCGAAACAATTAATCTAGTAAGCATAATAGTATTTCTCTATATTATATATAATGAGTCGCTGTTTGTTAGAATAACGTCACGCCGACGCATTTATTTTAACTACAACGGGAATTCTCGGTGCAAATCAGCGAAATACGGAAAAAAATCAGTAATTTTGCGCCGAAATTTCTAAATCATTCCAACACTATGACAGAAAATGCAAGAAAAATACTTAACACCGCCCAAGATTATGTGATGATTACCTTGGGCCTGTTCTGCTATGCCTTTGGTTTCACGGCGTTTATCCTCCCCGAGGAAATCGTGATTGGCAGTGTGACGGGTTTGTCATCTCTCATCCACTTCTGGCTCGGATGGAATGTCGCCGTCACCTACTATGCCATCAATATCATCCTGCTGGCTATCGCCTTCCGCAGCGTAGGCAAGCAATTTGTGCTGCGCACGGTAATTGGCGCCACAATCGCCACCATCATGATTGGCGTGCTGCAGCCCATGTTCCCCAAGCCCATCATTGAGCAGCAGACGTTCATGAACGTCATCCTGGGCGCCGTGTTGTGCGGTCTGGGCTTGGGCGTGGTGTTTACCCACAACGGCAGCACCGGCGGCACCGACATCATCGCAGCCATGGTCGCCAAGTACAGCACAGTATCGTTTGGTCGCACGATGATGTACTGCGACGTGCTCATCATCTGCTCGTCATGGCTGCTCTTCCACTCCATTGACAAAATCGTGTACGGTCTCATCTTCATGGTCATCTATTCGGTATCGGCCGACCGCGTCATCAACAACACACGCCAAAGCGTGCAGTTCCAAATTATCAGCAAGAAATGGCAAGAGATTGCCGACAACGTCATTAAGGAAGCACATCGTGGCTGCACCATCCTTGACGGCACCGGCTGGTATACCAAGGATCCTGTCAAAATCCTCATGGTGATGTGCCGCAAGCATGAGAGCGTTAACATCTTCCGCATCATCAAGGAGACTGACCGCGAGGCCATCATCACCCAGAGCAACGTCAACGGCGTCTACGGATTCGGCTTCGACGAGTTGAAGGTGCGCGTGCACAACAAGAAAAATGACCATACTACTCATCATACCATAGAAGACAAGAAAAACACAGAAAACTAATAGCAAAAATACAAAGCGTCATTTTAGAGGGCTTTTTAGCTAACAATCTAAAAAATTTTAGGCACAAGATATCATTTTTGTGCCTAAAATTGTATATTTTTAAAAAAATTTATATTTTTGCACGCTATTCGTCCCCAAGGATGATTTAGATATATCATAAAAACCATAATAATATTTATCAACATTAACATAAACCAATGAAGAAATTTTTAATTTTTGCGTCTGTTTTGCTAGCGACGCTAGCGACAGCGACAGCGGCGCCTGTGACACCGAGCCAGGCCCAACAGGCTGCCAATCAATTCATGCAGGAACGTCGTCCTGGCGTCATTGTACAGTCCACACCCGTTTCACGCACCCCCCGCAAGATGGGCGGGCACGCAACATTGGCCCAACCAAACTACTACATTTTCAACACCACGAACAACAAGGGTTATGTCATCGTCTCAGGCGACGACCGCACGACGAGCATCCTGGGCTACACCGACAATGGCTCATTTGACCCTACCAACATACCTGCCAACATGAAAGCTTGGCTGGAGAACTATGACCAGCAGATTCAGGCTCTTGACGAGTTGGGAGTGCTCGGCACCGGTTTCTCGGCTCCGCGTCCCACCCGCAACAGCATCTCCCCGTTGGTAACCAGCCACTGGGACCAGGGCGCTCCCTACTGGGACCACTGTCCCGAGTTCATGGACATCACCGAGGACGGTGACACCGTGGGCGAGCTGGCCTATACCGGCTGCGTAGCCACCTCGATGGCGCAGATTATGAACTATTACAAGTTCCCGTTGACCATCTCACAACCCATTCCTTCCTATCTTGTGACCTTCTACATGAACGAGGAATATGGCGTTTTTGAAACCGACATGCTGGAGCCCATGTACTTTGACTGGGACAACATGAAGGACCGCTACACCGGTGCCGAGACGCAAGCCGAAAAAGATGCCGTGGCATGGCTCATGCTCTATGCCGGTTGCGCTGCTCACATGCAGTACGGATTGAATGCCTCTAGCACCAGTGACCCCTACATCCCCACAGCGCTCAACGACTACTTCAACTATGACGCAAAGCTGGTTTATCGCAGCGACTATGACCAGGCCCAATGGGAAGATATGATTTACAACGAGTTGGTCGAGGGCCGTCCCATGATTTACAATGGCCGTGCAGGTACGGGTGGCGGACACTCGTTTGTGTGCGACGGCTATGCTTATGGCGACTATTTCCACATCAACTGGGGTTGGGGAGGCCTGGGTGACGGTTACTTCGTGCTTTCGGTGCTTAACCCCTATGCCGGCGGCATCGGTGCCACTACCAGTCTTGAAGGCTACAACATTGACCAGACTGCCATCATCGGCATTCAACCCGGTTACAGCGGCCAACCCGAAGAGGTAGACCACCGCCTGACGGTATGGAACATGTATTACACCGGCACACGCTCGTTTGAGCGCAGCGACGACGGCTATTTCAAGCTCAACAAGCGCCGCTACATCAAGGTGACTGCCGAGGACCACATCGACGACGGCACCAAATACCTGCGCGGTATTGCCTTATATGACGCCGATGACAACTTCATCGAAATTATTGCCCAGACTTACTACGGCACGAGCTTCATCTCCATCACCGACAGCTGGCCCGAAAACCAGAGCTCGATTACCTACCCCTTCGGCAAAGACCTCCCCAACGGCGACTATAAGATTGTGCCCGTGAGCAGTGTGCAGGGCAGCAACGACTGGAAACCGATGATTGAAAGTGACCGTTACTACATCCAAGCCACCATCAATGGCAACATGATTACGATGACCGACCACCCGATTGTCAACCTGGAGGCCACCAACTTTGAGTTCACCGGTGGCGAGAAAGTCGGTCTTGCCGAGCAATGCCATGTAACGGTCAAGAACAATAGTGCCGACCGCTACAGCGGACGACTGTTCCTCTATGTTGACAATGAGCCGATGGACGAGTACGGCGAGTACACCACCGTCATCGAGGCCGAGATACCCGCTGGCGGCACCAAGGTGGTGACCTTCAACTTCACCCCGAAGAATGCCGGCAACAAGAGTGCCCACCTGTCCACCTTCGACAGCTCATGGAATCCTGGCATCCCCGGCAACGGCTCGGTGAACATTGCAGGCTCCACGGTATATCCCATGAACCTGAGCGTTGAAATCAATGCCCTGAACGCTGATGAGAACATGGTCATCTATGACAGCCACATCAAGTTCAAGGTCGAAGTTACCAATAACAACACCGAGGGCGAGTACAACCGTTACATCCTGGCTCCGCTGTTCATCGTTGACGAGAACAACCACGGCAGCATGGTTACCTACCTGAGCCGCAACGTACTCATCCCCGCCGGAGAAACCCAGACGTTCTACTTCGAGTTTGACAACCTGGCATTCGGCTCGCGCTATGCCCTCAACATCTTTGGCCGCAACGAGAACGAGGTGACAACCAACCTTGTTAATCCCGGTGAGTCAAAATATTACACCATTGACCGTGGTATGGTCGTGTGGGACGGCAGCGGTAACCGCGTGGGTTACAAACCCTACAACGGCATCCGTGTGCCCGAGAATGCTGCAGCTGTCAGCATCGAAGGCCTTGACCTGACCTCGTTGATTCCCAACGAGAATCCTAACACGCTCTACTATGTTGGCAACTCTGAGAAATTCATCCCCGCTGGTCTTGAGGCCAGGAATGTCATCCAGAACCATGTGGCACAACGCGACATCATCCTCAAACACGGCTATGACTTCTATGCTCCCTACCGTTTCTCGGCAACCAATATCAGCTATGAGCGCACCTTTACCCGTGGTCGCCACGCCGGACAAACGGGCGGTTGGAACACGATGGTACTGCCCTTTGCTGCCACCAGTGTCACCGCCGACGGCAATGCCATCGATTGGATGCACAGCAAGGATGACGCTAAGTATCTGTGGATCTGCAACTTCGACAAGGAGGAAGACAGCGCAGATGAGGCTAGACTGCTCGCCGAATACGTGGGTAGCACCCTCGAGGCCAACGTGCCCTACTTCGTGGCACCCTACGATGGCGCCAACGGCACCGACATGCGCGACAAGACCTACGTCTTCAGCGCCAGCAACGTGACCGTGAAGCCCAATCCCAGCGCCATCACCAGCGGCACCTACCACATGGTGAACGGTGAATTTGCCCAAAAGACCATCGAGGACGCTTACTTCCTCAACAATGAAGGCAGCCTCTTTGTGAAGGCAGCGACGGGTACGGTCAAAGCCTTTGAGGCTTATGCGTCAAATATCAAACCGAGCGAAGCCGCCCAGTTCCAGATTGTTCTCGACGAGAACGCCGAAGATGGTCCTGACTTCCTGCTCGGAGACGTGAACAATGATGGCAAATTGAGCATCTCTGATGTGAGCGAACTCATCGACTACCTGCTCTTTGGAGAAGAAGAAGTCACCATCAATCTGGATGCCGCCGATGTCAATGGCGATAACAATGTGAGCATTGCTGATGCGACCGAACTCCTCGACATCATCCTGTTCATGCAGTAATCAGTAAATAACGGACAGAAGAGGTCTGTCCGCATGAAATAGCGTGAGGGCGCACTGCAATTGGCAGTGCGCCCTCACTATATCTCTTTATAGCGTTAGAATCAGTGCAGTTTTAACGGGCTCTTGGGGGCGTAACTGCGATCAATTAACTCTGTGCAGCGGTAGGTAAGGATGTGGACCCCATCATAATAGCTGTACAGGTCATGAATCAAGGTGCTGTCGTTGCTGAAGTCGTTCACCCTGTCCTCGCCCATGATTTCGCACATCAGGGCATGGTCCACAGCCGACAACGGCTGGCTGCGGAAGCGCGGCGGCACAATCACCACATAGTCAACATGGTTGTCGCGCAGCATGGCAGCGATGTCGCGCAGCAGCGACTCGTTTTGGGCATCGATGCGCAAGGGCAAAGCGTTGGGAAGCGGCTGCATGTTGACCAGCCAGGGACGCTGCTCCTTGTAGAAAGTGTCAGGATCACCCAGCACAATCGAGTCCAATCCTGCGCTGGAGTCCTCGTTGGTCACCTCGTCACGCCCACTGGGGATGGTGGTCATCTTGCCGTCCATCAACAGTTTATCTGCCAGGCGCTGCGTGGGCCACAGTTGATAGAGCAGCATATCAAAGTCGCGGAAGGCGTTGAAATGCACCCGCTGGAGGTGGAGCCACGTGATTTCGGGCGAAACGTCATAGTGCGGCACATAGGGCATTTCCTCATAGCGCTTGGAGCGCGTGAACATCTCTTCCTCAATAATCAACAACGCATGACGCACAGGATAGCCGTGGGTAATGAGATATTTCAACTCGTCGCGGATGCCTGTCAGGGTTTCGGCGCCAGCGGTAAAGTGATAGACACTGGCATCGGCAGGCAGGTGCTTTTTCCAAGCTGCGACAGTGAAGTTAGACGATATCGATGAGCCGAAGATGAATGAGTCATAGTGGTGCTCGGCATTATAGAACTTCAGACCCTCAATCGCGACATAGCGCTTGTTGGGCATGCGTTCCAACGTATCGCCGGGTGCAATCGAGATGCCGTCATAGCGGTGAACCACACCAAACGGGTCCAGCACGAGATACAACGTAATGTAGGCCGCTACAGGCAGCAATGCCAGCAGCGAACGACACACGAACTTCTTGAATCCCGGACGCATCATCGTGTATAGGCTTTAGCTGAAAACTAGAACTGGAAATAGATAAACTGCATGTTGCGATCCAGGCTGGCAATCGAGATGCCCACGAGCAGACCCCAATAGATAATCCAACGCACCGCCGTGGGGAACGGCAGACGCATGAGGGGGAACTCCTGCTTGCGTCCCAGCCACTCGATGATGAAGAAGGGCACGATGTAGAAGATGGGCTGACCGAAGACGGGACGTATGCTCCACGAGCCGTTAACAATCACGTCACAGATTTCGCCCAGGTGCGCGATTCCGTTGGCACGGAAGGCGATAAACACCATGGCGAACAGGAAGAACGTCAACAGGCAACGCGGGATGTCGCGCAGCGTGGCATGGTCGCTCAGCTTCTTGCGAGGCAGGAACACAAACGGCAGCAACAGCAGGCCGTTGACGGTACCCCAGATGACGAACGTCCAGTCGGCACCGTGCCACAGACCCGACAGCGAGAACACTATCATCATGTTCAACGCGGTGCGCCACTTGCCGCGGCGTGAGCCTCCCAACGGGAAATAGACATAATGGCGGAACCACGTCATCAGCGAGATGTGCCAGCGCTGCCACAGTTCCTTCATGTTGCGCGAGAAGAACGGATAGTTGAAGTTGGCCTTCAACCTGATGTTGAGCAAGCGCGCCGAGCCGATAGCGATGTCGCTATAACCCGAGAAGTCGGCATAAATCTGCACAGCGAACAATATGCCCGCCCATATCATGCTCCACGAGCTGTAATAGTAGGGGTTGTAGAGCAGCTGGTCCACATAGTAACCCACACTGTCGGCAATGATAATCTTCTTGGCAAGTCCCCACAGAATCTGGCGCATACCCACCACTGCCGTGTCATAGTCAAACTCCTTCTTCCTCAGGAATTGCGGCAACAGGTTAGTGGCACGCTCGATAGGGCCGGCAACCAGCTGCGGGAAAAACGCGATGAACACACAGAACGCTACCACGTTGCGCGTCGGCTTGATGTCACCGCGATACACGTCGATGGTGTAACTGATGGCCTGGAATGTGTAGAACGAGATACCTACCGGCAGCAGGATGTTGATTGTAGGCCAGTCGGGATTCAAGCCGAACAGCCCCAGCAGGTCCACAAAACTGTCGCGCAGGAAGTTCAGGTACTTGAACACACACAGGATGCCCATGTTCAGTACCACATTGCCCGCCGCCAGCAGTTTGTCGCCACGCGAGCGGTTGCCCTTCATCAGCATCGCCGTGCTCCATGTGGACAGCGAGGTGAGCAGAATCAGGCTCAACATGCGCCAGTCCCACCAGCCATAGAACACATAACTTGCTACCAGCAGGAACAGGTTCTGCCACCGCAGATGCTTGCGCAGTCCCCAGTAAATAAAGAACACCAGGGGAAGAAACAGGGCGTATGTATAAGTGTCAAATTGCATAATCCAACCGCAAAGGTAACATTTTTTACTCAATAGACCCGTTGGCACATTAAAATTATGCTCGCTGCGCTCGCAGTTTAGAATTTAGGGTTTAGAGTTTAGAGAGGCATCCGCACCCGATTTGCCTTTTGATTGCCTCACGCAAAGGCGCAAAGACGCTAAGATTAATATATGGCATCCGCTTTGTATTTGTTGTATTTGTCGTATTTGTTGTATTTATACTTTGCGGCTTAGCGTGAGGCTTCAATAGCACGTGGGGGGGGTGATTGTGGAACTGAAAAACTGACAACCTTTTTGACAGGCACGGTATTTGCTTCGGTTATGGGTGTATGTTTATCTATACTTATACCGAAGCAGAAGGGACCGAGTCGCAGCGAGTGGCTGGCATCATCGACCACATGATGAAGCCCGCCTTTGGCGACAGGCCGGGTGCCAACGGCCACGAAATGACGGGACCACGACTGAGCGCAAGGATGCTCATGGAATATGAAGCGGCACAGCGCGAACTCGTTAACGGCATCGTCACCGAGGAGATGGTCGAACTGGTGGATATGGGCAATTATGTCGTGGGCATGAACGTGAAATCGGCCTGCGGACTGACATTATGTCATGCCGTGCAGGGCTCTACCGTGAGGGCGCGCATCGACATCGACGACTTGCACTATCACCAGCAGTGGAGCGGTGCTCCTAACGAGGTCATCAACCGCAACCACATCGTGGAAGCCACCCGCGTCTTCCTTGACCACGCCGAGGAGTGGCGAGATCAGCTCGCAGCCGCCTTCAAGGCCGACAGCAAGGGCGTGAAGATGCGCAACATGGCGATGAACAACATGGACGCCTACCTGAAGCGCTATTTTGACGGCACGGGCATCACCTACCACTTTGACAAGCGTCACGCCGACGGCCACAAGGCTCGCCTGCTCATCCACCTGAACCGCTACAAAACCCTGGACCTGCCCATTCCCCACGACGATTTCATCAATCATCTGGATCTGGTCAAGCCCCACATGGTGGAGTTTGCCTATATGGCACGCGACGGCCGTTTCACCGTGCGTGGCGAGGTGCGTGACGACTGGCAACAGGCGCCGCAACCCGTCCAGCAAAAGGATGAGGCACCATCGCACCAGCCCAGCGGCATCAAGGGATGGCTACACCGCCTGCTCGACGGCACGGGCAACAAGACGGTCGAGGAAGCCCCAAAAACCGCCCTGCAGCAACAGGTAGACGATTACTTCCAGGGCAAGCCACACCAGTACCACCTCACCGAGGACGAAGAGACCGGGCGACGCGAACTGCACATCCGCCTGAACGGCGGCAAGGCGATGATTATCGACCTGAACCTGTGCGGCGACCTCACCGACCGCCTCAACCACGACCTGGCATACATCTCCCGGCTGGTGGAACTGGCAAAAATGTTCCCCTACCGCCTCACCGGCCCCCGCAAAAAGGTAGAATGGATAACCGCATCAAGGGAATAGACATCAAGCCCCGCCCAGGCCGGCGGATGCTCTTTAAACTGTAAACTCTAAACTATAAACTAAATAATGGCTATCACCATCAACACCGGCGACCTCAAGACAATTCTCGAGACCACGCCATCGACACAAAACATCCTGCTCGTGGGAAAACACGGCATCGGAAAGAGTGAAATCATCACCCGTCACTTCGAGGACCAGGGCATCCCCGTCATCGCCCTGTTCCTGGGACAGATGAGTGACCCCGGCGACCTCATCGGTCTGCCCAACAAGGACGAGAAAACCGGCAAGACCGAGTTCATGCCGCCCTACTGGTTCCCCATGGACGACAAGCCCGTGGTGCTCTTCCTAGACGAGATGAACCGTGCACGCCCCGAAATCCTGCAATCGGTCATGGACCTGTCGCTCAACCGCAAACTGGCGGGACGCTCACTGCCCCCCGGCAGCCGTGTCATCGCTGCCGTCAACGACGGCGAGGAGTACCAGTTGACCGACCTCGACCCGGCACTGGTGTCACGCTTCAACGTTTATTTCTTCAGCCCCACGGTGGGCGAATGGCTCTTCTGGGCCAAGCAGCACGACGTGGACCCGCGTGTCATCAACTTCATCGAGGAGCACCCCGACGAGCTCGAGAAGAACGTGGACATCAACAAGGGCACCTTTGACAAGACGCCCGACCGCCGTGCCTGGGTGCGCGTCTCGGGACTGCTTAAGTCATGCGGCCACATCACCGACATGAACCGCCTTGCCAAGATGATTACCGGCGTCATCGGTGCCCGCTCGGCATCAATGTTCATGCAGTCGCTCAACCAGTCGCGCATGCTCACCGCCCGTGACGTGCTCAACGACTTCGCCGCCTGCCAGAACGACCTCGCCACCTACACCATGCCGCAGATTGCCATCATCAATGAGGGCATCTACCAAGTGCTGGAACTGGGCGTGAAAAAAGACGAGAGCGAGGCTGTGGGCCGCAACCTGGTGCGCTACATCCACTGGATGCTGAGCAACGGTCGCCAGGAGGCCATTGCCCACTTCGCATCCTTCTTTGAGAACGCGACCTATCCCAACGCCAACGCCTATATCATGATGGACTGCCGCGACGCGCTGCAGTTGATTAACCAGATGATTGCCAACTTATGACGGTCGGCGAGCGCATAAAGACCCTCTCACAGGACTGGTTCCTCACCGAACCGCTCCTGTTTGCCGTGCTGTGTACCCACGCCATCAAGCGCAACGACAACATGGGATGCGACATGCGCTGCGGCAAGGGGATTATCGAGTACAACCCCGAGAGGCTGGAACACTTCGATGACAACCAGCTGGCGCTCAGGCTCAAGGCCGAGGTGGTGCGCATCATCCTCAAGCACCCCTACCAGCGCCAGCCCTATAACCCGCGTCGCGACGTGATGCGCCTGTCGAGCGACCTCACCCTGTGTGACAACCTGGAGGGCATGGACACCATCGGGCTAGAACCGCCGCGCATCTTTGACATTCCGCGCGACCAGGCCTTTGAGCAATACTATTCGCTCATGGCGGGCGAAATCGTACAAATCGAGCAGAATGCCGATGAAGACGGTGTTCCCATCGACATGGACCTGCCTTGCAAAGGCAAAGGCAACAGCGAAGGCAGCAGCCTGACCGATAACCTGCTCGAGGCCGATGCCGGTGCCTCGCTATGGGAGGAAGACGAACTCATGAGCGAGAAGGTCAACCACGAGATTGAGACCGCCCAGCGTTGCAACCAGTGGGGCTCACTCGGCGGTGACCTCAGGGCACTCATCGAGAGCACACTGGTGAGCAAGCAGAACTTCCGCGCTATCCTCAGCCAGTTCCGTGCTTCTATCCTGAGCACCAAGCGCCACCTGACGCGCATGCGCCCCAACCGCCGCTATGGCTTTGACGCGATGGGCAGCCAGTATGCCTACAGCACTCGCCTGCTTGTCGCAGTTGACGTCAGCGGCAGCGTCCCCGACGAGGACATCAAGAAATTCCTTGCCGTCATCAACCGCTTCTTCAAGCAGGGCATCGAGAGCATCGAGGTCATCGAGTTTGACAGCAAAATCACGACAGAGAAGCCCATCACCCTCAAGCAGGCGACCGGCTCCATCCGCGTCACGGGACGCGGCGGCACCAACTTCCAGCCCGCCATCGACTTCTACTACGAGCATGAGGAGTATGATGGACTCGTCTTCCTGACCGACGGTTACGCCGCAACGCCCAAGTTGCCCGACGACAAGCGCCACAAGCCCCTCGCCTGGATATTGACCACCCACGGCGGCAACGAGGACAACCTGAAGCCCCTTGGGGCAGTCGTCCGCATCACCGGCCTGTAAACATCCAGTCCCTTCCTGTTTCCTTCCAGTTTCTCTGTCACAAACAAAAAACTGACAGCTGAAAACTGGCAACTGAAAACTTTTTTGTATCTTTGCAGGTTAAAACGCTATAGATATGAAAAAAGACGACGACGAACTGGAAGGCATGGAGCCTCAGGAACCTGCCGAGGACAACTCCACGGACAACGGCAACGCTAGCGGTACTCCCGCCCCCGAGGGCGGTGACGGCAACGATGGCGATGGCGATGAACCGCAGGCCCATTCCACCTACCAGGTGCCCAAAGATAAGAAACTGCAACTGAGCGGCATGTACGAGAACTGGTTTCTCGACTATGCCTCCTATGTGATTCTCGAGCGCGCCGTTCCCCACATCGAGGACGGCTTCAAGCCCGTGCAGCGCCGCATCATGCATGCCATGAAGGAGGCTGATGACGGTCACTTCAACAAGGTCGCCAACATCGTGGGTCTGACCATGCAGTATCATCCCCACGGTGATGCCTCAATCTACAGTGCGCTTGTCCAACTAGGTCAAAAAGAGCTGCTTATCGACACCCAGGGTAACTGGGGTAACATCCTCACCGGCGACGGTGCGGCTGCTGGACGTTACATCGAGGCACGCCTGAGCGAATTTGCCCTCGATGCGGTCTATAACCCCAAGGTGACCGACTGGGGAATGTCCTATGACGGACGTAAGCGTGAGCCGCTCACCCTGCCCGCCAAGTTCCCGTTGCTGCTCACGCAGGGCGCCGAGGGTATCGCCGTCGGCTTGTCGTGCAAAATCCTGCCCCACAACTTCAACGAGGTCATTGACGCCGCCATCAGCTACCTGCGCGGCGAGGAATTCCACCTCTATCCCGACTTCCAAACGGGTGGCTACATCGACGTGAGCCACTACAATGACGGCGAACGCGGCGGCAATGTGCGCGTGCGTGCCAAAATCGAGAAACTCGACAACAAGACGCTGCTGGTCAAGGACGTGCCTTACGGCAAGACCACGGGTAACGTCATCGAGTCCATCCTCAAGGCCGGTGAGCGTGGCAAGATAAAAATCCGCAAGGTCGAAGACAACACCAGTGCCACCGCCGAGATTATCGTCTCGCTGCAGGCCGGCACGAGCAGCGACATCGCCATTGATGCCCTGTATGCCTTCACCGACTGCGAAATCTCCATCTGGCCCAACTGCTGCGTCATCATGGACCAGAAACCGCAGTTCCTCACCGTGAGCGACGTGCTGCGCTACAGCGTGGACCGCACACGCGACATCCTGCGCCAAGAACTTGAAATCCAGCGTGGCGAGACGATGGAAACGCTGCACAATGTGTCATTGGAAAAGATTTTCATCGAGGAACGCATTTATAAGGACAAGGAATTTGAGAACGCCAAGGACCAGGAGCGCGCCCTCAAGCACATCGACAAGCGACTGACGCCCTTCAAGCCCCAATTCTACCGCGAGATTACTCAGGACGACCTGCTGCGCCTGCTTGAGATACCGATGAAACGCATCATCAAGTACAACAGCGACAAGGCCGAGGAAAACATCGCGCGTCTCAACGAGCGCATCGAAGACATCGACAACAAACTCGCCCACTTGACCGACTACACCATCGAGTGGTTCAAGGGCCTGAAGACCAAATACGGCGCCAAGTACCCGCGCCGCACCATCATCCGCGAGTTTGACACCATCGTCGCCAGCAAGGTCGCCGAGGCCAACCAGAAGCTCTACATCAACCGCGCCGACGGCTTCATCGGCACGAGCCTGAAGAAGGACGAGTTTGTGTGCAACTGCTCGGACATCGACGATATCATCATCTTCTACAAGGACGGTAAATTTAAAGTCGTCAAGGTGGCCGAGAAACTGTATGTGGGCAAGAATATCCTCTACCTGAACGTGTTCAAGAAAGGTGACGACCGCACCATCTACAACGTGCTGTATCTCGACGGCCGAGGCGGTACCACCTACATGAAGCGCTTTGCCGTCACGGGCATCACCCGCGACAAGGAATATGACATCACCCAGGGCAAGCCCGGCAGCAAGATTACCTGGTTCACCGCCAATCCCAATGGCGAGGCCGAGGTGCTGCGCATCACCCTCAAGCCCAAGTTCAGGCTCAAGATCCTGCAGTTTGACGTGGACCTTGCCGAACTCGCCATCAAGGGCAAACAGGCACGCGGTAACATCGTCACCAAGAACGAGGTACACCGCATCACCCTCAAAGAGGCAGGACAATCGACGCTGGGCGACCGCGAGGTGTGGTTCGACCCCGACATCCTGCGCATCAACTATGAGGGTCACGGCCGCTCACTGGGCCTGTTCGGCGGCGAAGACCGTATCCTTGTCATTATGGGCAACGGTGACTTCTATACCACCAGTGCCGAGGCAACCAACCACTACGATGAGGGCATCTTGCGCATCGAGAAATTCGTGCCCGACAAGGTGTGGACTGCTGTGCTTGACGATGCCGACCAGGGTCACCCCTATGTCAAGCGCTTCACCCTCGAGGACAACACCAAGAAGCAGAGCATCATCGGCACCAATCCCGACTCACGCCTACTGTTGCTGAGCGACGAGCCGTGCCCGCGCTTTGAGGTGAAGATGGGCGGTGGCGATGCCTTCCGTGAGCCGTTTGTGATTGATGCCGAAGAGTTTATCGGTGTCAAGACCTTCAAGGCCAAGGGCAAGCGCGTCACCAACTGGGAAGTCGCATCAATCACCGAGGTCGAGCCTCGAGAGCCGGCACCCGTCGAAGAGGCTACAGCTGTTGTCGCACCGCTTGATGACACCGCCAGCGACGAGGCCACAGGCGACATCAGTCAGGAAGACGTGTTCAACGAGCTGACGGGCCAGCAACGCCTTCCCTTCGATGAAATCGACTCTCCCGAGGAAAAATAGAGTCACCTAGAACAAGAATTGCCCTGGGTGACAAGCAATCCATCGAATGTCAAACAAATTATACGAGATATTATAGAACATTGATTTTGAAGAAATTAAATATAATTTGTTTCATTTCCCATGCTGTAGCACGGTCAATCATGCTATTGACCGTGTTGATGGCACTACCGCTAGGGGCTGCGGCACAGGACGACGTGCTGGTGGTGACTCCCACTCGGTCGATGTTCACCCTGGATATAGGCTACGCATCGATACACGACAGCTATCTCACGCCCATCACCTATGACGGCATTGACCTGGAACTGGCCTATGAAGCCTCAAGGCTCTGTAAACAAGGACACTGGCAATGGCAACTCAATGTGGGTGCTGACTACAACTATGTGGAGAATCCAGCCAAGAACAATGATTTGCAAAAGGTTATGGGTAACCTGTCGTTCGCCATGCAACACCGTTGGGCTAATGCCGTTGGCGGGAAGGTGAGCCTGTCGGTTGGTCCGATGACCCAGTTGCGCGCGGGCATTGTCTACAACGCTGTCAACAGCAATAATCCCGTCACCGTGCGTGCCCATTGGAACGTGGGTGCAGCCGCCAATGCCGATTTCTTCACCCGCTTGGGGCGCAAGCCCATTACCCTGCGATACCGGTTGCAACTGCCCATGGTGGGAGCGTTCTTCGCCCCCGAGTATGATGAAAGCTACTACGAGATCTATCTAGGCAACCACCGCAACCTGGCTCATCTAGGCTGGTGGGGCAACCGCTTTGACATGACCCACTACCTAGGCGCCGAAGTGCGCCTGGGCGGCACTATCGTGAGTCTGGGCTACCGCACCCGCTTCGAGCACTGGCATGTCAACAACCTCAAGGTCCATGATGTCACCCATGCCGTGGTCATCGGCATCGGTGCCGACCTCATCACTTCACATCATTAAAACAACCAAGACAACTATGATATCGTTCTTGATATACCATTTCACTCACAGGACTGTGGCTCATTGTGCTGTCATGCTGCAAGCAATAAAAAAGGTTGTTCCTGTTGTTCATTGTTGTTTAAGTTGTTTGTTACTGGTGTGTGTGTTGGGGGGATGTGCACAGCAGGATGAGTTTGAGCGGGACCAGGTGGGCAACTTCGAGGCGTTGTGGACCATCATGGACGAGCACTACAGCTTCTTTGACTACAAGCAGGTGGACTGGAACGAGGTGCATAGCCGCTACCGCGCCCTGGTATCTAACGAGATGACCGACAGAGAGTTGTTTGACGTGTGCGGCGATATGCTCAAGGAACTGCGCGACGGCCACACCAACCTCATCGCCAGTCACGACGTGTCGCGTTACTGGGTGTGGGAGCAGTGGCCCGTCAACTACAACGAGCGCCTGATTGACCAGCATTACCTCAACTTCGACTACAAGAGGGCGTCGGGCATCAAGTACCAGATTCTGCCCGACAACTTCGGCTATATGTACTATGGTTCCTTCTCGTCGGTCATCGGCGAGGGCAACCTTGACCTCATCTTGAGTTACCTCTCTACCGCCGACGGCCTCATCATCGACGTGCGCGACAACGGCGGCGGCTACCTGACCAACGTCGAGACCCTCGTCTCGCGTTTCATCGGCGAGAAGACCCTGGCTGGCTACATCTGCCACAAGACGGGCAAGGGGCACAACGACCTCTCCGAGCCCTATGCCTACTACTTCGAGCCCACCAAAAACCACATCCACTACCTCAAGCCCGTCGTCGTGCTAGCTAGCCGTGGCTCCTTCAGCGCGACCAACAACTTCGTGTCAATCATGAAATCCTTAGGCCAGGTCACCATCGTGGGCGATACCACGGGCGGTGGTTGCGGACTTCCCTTTACCAGCGAGTTGCCCAACGGCTGGCGCGTGCGCTTCTCGTCGTGCCCCATCATGGACGCCCAGGGACGGCTCACCGAGTTTGGCGTGGCTCCCGACGTGCGCGTTGACATGGACGAGGATGACCACACCCATGACGCCATCCTCGACACCGCTATCGGCATCCTGGCGCGCGCCACAGCGCCACCACGGCTTCCCCGTCGCGGCAATTCGGCTCCACCACATCATTCAGACAACTAATAAACTCATAACTATCAACTTAAAACTCATAATAACGATGAAAAAATTCATGCTTTTCGCCCTGATGGCTATTACAGCAGTCATGGGGATGCGCGCCGAAGAGGGTGACCTCTCGGTAGCACCTGAATTCGCTTTCGGCTCCAAATGCAGCCAGCCTGGTGTTGGTCTCCAGATCATGATTGAGCCCGCCGGCAACTGGCGCATTGCACCCGAGTTGATTCTCTATTTCAAGAACAAGAACAGGACCTCCTATGACTTCAACCTCAATGTCCACTACCTGTTCCATACCAACGAGCATTTCGCCCTCTATCCGCTGGCAGGTATCTCCTATGTCAACATCAAGACCGAGTACATTGACGTGGACGGGAAGAAGGACAGTCACAAGTACGACCGTTTTGGAGGCAACGTCGGAGGCGGTATCCAATACAAATTCAAGGATTACCTCTACTTCTTCGGCGAGGAGCGTTTCCAGTTCATGAAAAGCAACTGTCAGGCTGTGACGATACTGGGCGCCAGGATTGCCTTCTGACCTACCAACATGACAAAGTGTTAACACCGCAAGTTTTTTTAAAAAAGCAAATCATAAAACAACAAAATGATGAAGAAAACCATACTTTTTGCCCTCGTGGCTATCATGGCTGTACTGGGCGCCCGTGCCGAGAAGGGCGACCTGTCGATTGCAGCACAATTTAACTACGCTTCCAAGAACTCCATGGCAGGTTTCGGCGCACAGCTCCAATACGAGCCGATTCAGAACCTGCGCTTTGCTCCCGAGTTCATCTATTATCTCAAAAATGACGGCCTCTCGGCCAACAACTTCAATTTCAACGTCCACTACATTATCCCCACGGGAAACACTTTCGCCCTGTACCCGATGGCAGGCTTCAGTTACGCTAAATTCAAGTATGACCACTCGGTAATTGGCAGCAGCTTCAACCGCTGCGGTGCCAATATCGGTTTCGGTGCCCAGTACCGCATTCAAGAGAGCCTGTACTTCTTTATCGAGCAGCGCTTCCAGATCATAAAGGACCGCAACCAGTCTGTCTCTGTCCTGGGAGTCAAATACGCTTTCCATCTCTAAGTCTGGCGAGCAGTCCTTTTTCCACCCAACGAAATACTTTACCCGATGCTGAATATTATCAGTATCGGGTAATTCTTATGATTAAGAATAGCAGATATTTTGCGAATATAGAATAATAAACAACAATTTATTTTGTAATAATAAAAAAACACTTTAATTTTGCAGGTTATAATTACCTAGTAGAAGCTTTTTCTGAACGCTTGCTTGAGTGTTAAATCATAACCGCTCACTCTACATGCTATTCATGACGGATAAGTGATGATATACTTTCAGACAGCAAATGCGCAATATAGCTTTTCTAGTCAATAATTTAGGAACTAAGAATAAATATAATATTAATAACCAAATCTTTAACAAATGAAAAAGAAACTAACACTTTTATTGTTCGGCCTGCTCCTGGCAGTAGGCTGGACTAACGCGTTTGCACAACAGCAAGCGACAGTATCTCCCGCTGAGCGCCTCTCGCTCACGGTTGTCGACAACCAGAGTGTATATGATGTAGCTGCACAGACCAACACCTACACCAACACGTTGCAACTCACGCAACCCAGCGGCAACAAGATTACCGCCGGTATGCTGAACAACGGCAACAACATTATCACCATTGCCCGCCAGGGTATTAAGGACGGAGCCAACGAGGGGAACCCCGAGGAGTTCGCACGCGTTAACGTGATGCGTACGCCACAGACCTATCCGCAAAACCCCATTGGTTCTCTGAGTTTTACGAGCGTATCATCATCTGGATCTCTTGATGCAAGTCTTCCTGCGAACTGGACTTCATCAGGGCTATATGGTAATCGCAATGGATATGCTTATATACAAAATGGATCAAGTAACCATCTGAGTTTCACTATTCCCGCTGGGTTGAACATTCACAATGGCAAAATTCTTGTGAGAATCTATACGACTCAACAAGGTTATTTTAGTGTTGGTGGCTGGATTAACCAGGCATCAGCTAACACCTGGAATAATTTTGGTGTGACCGGTGTCAATGTAGGTGATGTCATCACGATTCAAGGTATGACACAAGATTATTATGGTAACTGGAGCACTGCACAGTCACCCCGCATAACGCAAATTGAAGTTGACTTTTTGGAGCCAATGGTTCCCGTATATGACGTGACCACTACGCTCAGCACAAAAGGCAATAACGGTTGGAGTAATGAGGCGGCATTTGGTACGACTTCTGCCCTTTCTCCCAATGACCTGATCTCACTGGATGGCATGAGCAACTTGATTGACAACTTCTCGGTTTCGACAGAACTCAATGCTCATCCCGATTCCTACTCCTATACGGCAACAGTCGATGCCAACATATTATTTCCGAGTAGCAGTTCTTCTGTAAGTGATTTCTATGCTAGTGCAGACTACCAGAATGGTGACGGCACCATTGAAGGCATCGTAGTAACGGGCCCCAACAACTGGTCTTATGAATTTGTAGGCCTCGTGGATGAGGGCACATATTGTCTCTGGTTTAACAATGACGGCAATGTGCTTTATACCATGCCAAACGATTTTGCTGGAAACAGTGTTAATGTTACCATCATTGCTGATACTGGAACGTATGGCAATGGATCTATGATGGTTAACGGTGTAAGCCATACTTTCGTCGCTGGAGAAACCTACACTTGGACAGTTCCGGTATGTGCCAACGGCACCATTCTGTTCGCATGCATACCTACTGATCCATATTCTGTTGACGTGTCAAAGATCATCATCTCAAGCGGCAATGGCTCTGCATCGGGCGCTCCTCGCCATGTCAGCAATAATCAAGGCAAGAACATGGCAAAGGGTGTCAAGAACAGTGTTAATAATCACAAGTTCAGTGTGATGAATGGCAAAGGGCTTTATTAACGACTAAAACACATCAATGATATGAAAACGATAATTAATAAATTACGCTATACACTGCTGCTTGGTTTCTTCGCCCTAGCAGCACTTGGAAATAGCCTCAATGCTCAAACGGTGCCGCCCTACTCCAATGGTTTTAATTCAACAACTGAGTGGAACTGGTGGACGGTTATTAATAACAATGGTGGCAATACTTGGGCTCACAATAGTAGTCAAGAAGCGCGTTATACTTATGATAGCAACCAAGCTGCAGATGACTGGCTCGTGACTTCGGCTATTAGGCTAGAAGCTGGAAAGACTTACAAGTTCTCCATTAAAACGAGAGCAGATGGATATACTGAACGAATAGAGGTCAAGTTGGCATCATCTAACACAGCAACTGCTCTTAGCAATGGAACGAGTGTCATTGCAGCTCAAAATGTAACTAATGAAAATTACTACACTCTCAGTAACGACCAAGTGTCTGTAAGTACAACAGGCAACTATTACTTTGGCATTCATTGTATCTCAATTGCCGACCAATGGCATTTATATGTCGATGACCTTGATATCGATGTTCAGGCAACTGATCCTACCATCCAGACTTCATCGAATACAGTCAACTTGAGTAGTATTCCTGGTGGAACCGCAACTCAGACTGTGACTGTCACTGGTTTGAACCTGATAGGCAATATCACTGCTACGTTGAACGATGCCAATGGTGTGTTTAGCGTGACCCCTGCTACCTTGAGCACTAGTGGTGGTAACTTGACAGTGACCTACTCGCCCAGTGCTGTTGGTACCCACACTGCGACTGTTACTCTAACCAGCTCTGGAGCCGATCCTGTAACCATTACCCTAAATGGTGCTTGCACGAACGACTTGACCATATGTGACGGTACAGAAGTCAATACTTACCTGCCCATTTATAGTTATTATTACGATAATTACCAGAAAAACCAGATGATCTATCCCGAGGGCATGGTAAGCGCCCTTTCAGGTAGGGTAATCACTTCAATGACATTCTATGCCAACGGTAATTTCAATTTCAATGGTGGGCAGTTGACTGTAAGGCTTGGTACGACTAATCAAACCAACTATACTGGGACAGTGCGCCTTCAGCCTGCTGACATGGACATCGTGAAATCAGGATTTGACGTACCGTCAGGTGGTGACACGTGGACTATTGTATTTGACACTCCATTTGAATATAACGGTGGAAACCTTGTTGTTGACTTTGAGGAAACCAATCATGGTAGTGGCACGGGACACTATAGTTCACGAACCTTTGGTTTCTATGGCACAACCCAAACTGGCGGTGGTTTCTATAGCAATGGAAGCACATACAACGCTGACTTCAGTACTGTTTACTCAGGCGGTGTTCAGAACTTCCTGCCGAAGGTGACCTTTACCTCTGAGGCGAATACTCCCATCACCGACGGTACTGTAACGCCTGATGCAGTTGATTTTGGAAATGTGGTAGTTGGCGAATCTGCAACTCAAACAGTGGCCATCAAGAATACAGGTAACCAGCCCTTCACACCTGTGATTGATGTCACGGGCCTGCCTGAAGGCATCACTGTCAGCCCCACCACCAGTGGCGAACTGGCTGGTCACGGCACGCTTAACTTGACCGTGACCTTCGAGCCTACTGCCGATGGCGAATATAGCGGTTCGTTCACCGTGACGATTCCTATTCCTGATGGAGAGGACCTGGAATTCACTGTCAATGTGACTGGTTCAGCTTACGAGGTCAGCAGCAAGTTGACCAGTAACATGGTTGAGATTCCTGTTTACAAGAGCGATGTCAATCCCAATGCTCCTAATGGTTATCCCTACATCTTCAGCCAGAATGATGTGCAAGACGATATTGACATGGGCTTGAGCTATGACGACGTCAGTGATGGCGTGAGCATCCTGGTGAAGAGTGACGAGCAGATTACCGGCTACGACCTCAAGCACAAGCCTGCCAACGGCAACACTTGGAGCAGTGTCGGCACGGCAGCCCACCAGGGCAATTCCTACGTAGCTGGCGAAACCACTATGAGCTTCGGTCAAGACGAGACCGAAATGTGGTTCCCCATGGACGACCAGCAGGAAGAGGCCTATGACTACGTTCCCGTGACCGTTGCCAACAGTATTGTCGCTGGAGGTACCCAGGGCAACACCTACGGCGCCCCCATCCGCACCAAGAATGTTGACAATGTCACCCTCGAGGTAATCGTTGGCGGTTCTAAGAGCGACCAGCGCCCCTACGGCAGCTGGGTTACTGACGGCGTGGATTACTGCGTTTACACGCCCGTCATCATGATTAGTTCTGAGGCTTTGAACGGTGATACCCACATTCCTTATATGTTCCGTGCATGGCTGCTCAGCGACGATGTCATCTATGACTTTGAGCGCAACACCACCAACGGCCACATCGTGGGCACCGACCCGATTGACCTGCCGCACTGCTTAGGTACGTTCGAAGTTGACCAGACTGCAATCGGACAAACGACGTTCACCATCGGACGCGACTGGGTTGAACCTGAAGGAGAAGACAATCCCAACGACTGGAACACCAAGCTGGAGAATGCCTTTGGTGCTCCCTCCGAGAATGCTGACATCAGGATTGTCGTTCGCGCCTATTACACCCGCGCCACTCGCGATGGCGACGGCTATGCCTTCTCCGAGGGCGAGGGCGACGGTGATGGCATCTCTACCTGGGTAATGGAACTGAATTCCGACCGTCAGGTGGTTGGTGTGACCTACGTCAACCCGATGGGTATGACCAGCAACCGTCCGTTCGAGGGCATGAACATCATCGTGACCCGCTACAGTGACGGCAGCTGCCGCACCAGCAAGGTGATGTTCTAAAATGTCAAGTGCTAGGGGTTAGCATTAAAGTGCTTCAAGCCCCTAACGACTGAAAACATAGTATAATTTTTCATAACCACAGTTTTTAGCCAGAGGCTCGCTGCTAGAAGCGCGCCTCTGGTTTTTGATGTGTTGTGCGAGACAAAGACACCCTGATTCATGTCCAACAAGATTTATAGTCAAAGTATTGCACAGTTAATTAAAAGTTCCTACCTTTGCCCCCATGAAATGGCCCTCGCTCACTTAAAGCGCTCAAAATGAACATTTTTTGTTTATTCACATATTTCATTAACTTCTAAATTCATTCACGTTTTTTATGAAGAAATTATTTTCTCTCCTCACGATTGCCCTGCTGACCATGTCGGTTTGGGCCGCTAGCTCTGTAACTATTGACTTCAGCACTCAGGGCTACACCAACGCACAGGATTTTGATGGTCAGACCATCACAATCAATGGTGTTTCGATGACCTTCAACGCTAATGGTGGCACTACCCCCAAGTACTACACCAGTGGTACAAGTATGCGTCTGTACGCCAACAACACAATGACTGTTGCTGCCGAGAACAACATTACCTCGATTGAGTTCACCTTCTCACAGGGTGGTTGGGTTAATAACAGTGCTAATAGCGGCACCTATGCAGACGGTGTTTGGGGTGGCGAAGCCACAAACATCATCTTCACCAACAATACCGGTGCCCAGGTGCGCATCCAGAAGATGGTTGTTACCTTCGACGGTGAGACCCCTGGTCCTGGTCCTGATCCCGATCCCGAGAGCAACGTATTTGCTCCTGTAACCAACGTGAATGACCTTGCCGCTGGCGACAAGATTATCCTCGTGGGCTTCAAGGATGACGCTGCTTTCGCTATGGGCGATAGCCGTGGCAACAACTTTGGCGGTGTTGATGTAACCATTACCGATGGCAAGATTGTCACCGATCTCGCTAACGTCATCACCCTTGAGGCTGCTGACGCAAACTGGAACCTCAAGACTGCTCAAGGCTACCTCTATGCAGCCAGCAGCACTAGCAACCAGATGAAGCTCGAAACCCCCGTTGACACTCTTGGCAACGCTAACGCTGCAATCACCATCGATGGCGACAGCGCTATCATCGTCTTCCAGGGCACCAACGAACGCAACGTCGTTCGTTTCAACAGCACAAACAACCCCGTGCTGTTCTCTTGCTATGGTGCTACCAACAACCAGAAGCCTGTTTATATCTACAAGGCTACCGGTGAGATTATTGATATCACCGAGGTTGCTAAGCCCGTATTCGATCCTAGTGGCAGAGCATTCGTTGGCAGCCAGGAAGTTGCCATCACCTGCACTACCGAGGGCGCTACCATTTACTACGCACTCAACGATGGCGAGTATGAGGTTTACGAAGCTCCTTTCACCCTGACCGAGACAACTACCGTTAAGGCTTATGCTGAACTCAACGGCACTCAGAGCGAAGTGGCTACTGCTACCTACACCAAGCGCGTTGAGGTAGCTACTCTGGCCGAGGCTAACAACCTGGAGAACAAAACCGACTTTGTATTCTACGGCAACGTAGTTGTTGTTTACCAGAATGGTAGCAACCTGTGGGTTAAGGACGACAGTGGCTATGGCCTGATCTACGGCAGCCAGGTTCCCGAGTTCGCCGAAGGTACCGTTCTCAATGAGGAATGGGAAGCACAGCACTATCTGTTCCGTGGCACTATCCACGAGTATCAGTATCCCTACAACGTGACTGCAAGCGAAGAGCCCCTGCAGACCATCGAGGCTAACGAGTACACCGAGGCTCAGCTCACCACCGATAACATCAACGAGCGCGTGATTGTTAAGGGCCTGACCCTGACCACTGCTGAGGATCCCAAGTATCTCTACACCGCTGACGGTATGGCTATCTACAACCAGTTCAACATCACCTATCCCACCATCGAGGAGGGTAAGACCTATGATGTTGAGGGTATGGTAAGCTACTACAACAATGCTGTACAGATTATGCCCATCGCTGTTACCGAGGCTGAGGGTACTGAATTCATTCGTGGCGACGTTGACGGCGACGGTGATGTAGCTATTGGTGACGTAACCACACTGATCGACTTGATGCTCAACAATGCAAGCGACATGCCTGCAGCTGCTGACTGCAACCTCGATAACGAGGTAGGTATCGGTGACGTTACTGCACTCATCGACTTCCTGCTGACCAACCAGTGGTAATCCCAAGTGACCAGTACTGAACAGAAGTTCAGTACTCACTACATGACAAAAACATCCGCCCCCTTCCGGGAGCGGATGTTTTCTTGTCTTTATAGCATCACAAGATGTTTTTCCCTTGAATCAGCAGTGATGGGTTACAGATTGTCGAACAACGTGGGTTGAGGCAGCAGCTGGAACGTGTGGCGGTGATAGGGCGTAGCGCCATATTGGGCGATAGCAGCACGGTGGTCGGGTGTTGGGTATCCCTTATTGCGCGCCCAACCATACTGCGGGAATTCGGCATCCAGGCGGCACATCAACTCGTCACGATGTGTCTTGGCCAGAATCGAGGCGGCAGCGATGCTGAGCATCTTGCCGTCACCCTTGACAATGGTGGTGTGGGGAATGTCATGATACGGGAAAAAGCGGTTGCCGTCAACCAGGATGCCCTCAGGACGCACGGTGAGCTGGTCGAGGGCACGGTGCATCGCCGTGATGCTGGCACGCAGGATGTTGATGCGGTCAATCTCCTGTGGCGAAACCATGGCAACGGCCCATGCCACCGCCTCGCGCTCGATGATGGGACGCAACTGCTCGCGTTGGCGCTCGGTCAGCTGCTTGCTGTCGTTAATCAGGTCATTGTGGAAATCGGGCGGCAAAATCACGGCGGCCGCTGTCACCGGACCCGCAAGACATCCCCTGCCAGCCTCGTCACAGCCAGCCTCGATGCGTCCTGCTATCAAAAATGCCTGCAGCATTTTGATTAGAATTATAGAGAAGAAAAAAGTGTTTAAAGCCTCCGCTCGATGACGTAGTCAAATATCTCCCTGAACTGGTCAATGGTTTCGTCGGGCTGATAAGGCGAGAGGATGGTGGTCGCCTCGTCACGCAAGCGACGCATTGTCTCGTAGGCATACTCGATACCGCCAGCACGCTTGGCATAGTCGATGAGCACGTCGATGTCCTCGCTGGAAAGCGTTTCTTTGTTCACTATTGACAGCATACGGTCGTGCTCGGGCATATCCTCACGGCGCAGGGCATAAATCAGTGGCAATGTCACCTTGCCTTCACGCAGGTCATTGCCCGTGGGCTTGCCGATGATGGGGTCGTTATAGTAATCGAACGTGTCATCCTTGATCTGGAAGCAGATGCCCAGCAGGCGCGCATAACGGCGCAACTCGTCGATGACGGTCTGGGGAGCGTTGTTGGCGTAGCCGCCCACCACAGCGCAGCACTCAAACAGCGATGCCGTCTTGGCACGGATGATATCCATGTAAGTTGCCTCGTCGATGTTGTGGTTGCGGGCAATGTCCACCTGGTCAATCTCGCCCAGAGAGAGGTCCCTGCCCATATCGGCAAGGGCGCTCAAGATGCGTCCGTCACCAGTTGCCACACCACAGCGCAGCGCACCCGTCACGAAGAAGTCACCCACAAGCACAGCGACATGATTGCTCCACACGTTGTTAATCGTGGGTAGGCCACGGCGCTCGGTAGCTTCATCGATGACATCGTCATGGATGAGCGATGCATTGTGGAGCATCTCGAGGGCGGCAGCACCCTGCAGGGCCTTCTCATTGATGCCGCCAAAGAATTTGGCGCTCAACAACGTGATAATGGGCCTCAGCATCTTGCCTTTGCTCTTGAGATAGGTAGTCACGATGCTGTTAGTGAGTTCGCTGTTACTCGTCAATGTGGTGACGATGATATGATTGAGGGCGTCCAGTTCTGGACTCAGCTGCTCTTGGATATGTTTCAACGATGTTGCCATAGCTTGCAAAATTACTAATAATTCTCGATTGCATCACCATTTTTAAGAGTAAATTTGATTTAATGCAATCAAAGCAGCCAGCAAACAACAAGAATTCAACAAATCACACCCCATGACCGAAAACTTGAAATCGAAAAACCAAAGTGAAAGAAAAAATCACTATCTTTATGGCCTGTAAACAATCACTACATGATGGAATCCACAAAGAAATTGCTGCTACTTGATGCCTATGCGCTGATTTTCAGGGCCTTCTACGCCATGATACGCAGCCCGCGCATCACCTCGACCGGTATCGACACTTCGGCCATTTTCGGCTTTGTCAACACCCTGCAAGACCTGCTCAAGCGAGAGCAGCCGTCACACATCGCCGTGTGCTTTGACCCGCCAGGAGGCAAGACCTTCAGGCATGAGAGCTACGAGCCCTACAAGGCCAACCGCGATAAGACACCCGAGGGCATCCTTGTAGCCGTGCCCTATATCAAACGCATCCTGCAGGCTTACCGCATCCCCATCTTTGAGATTGAGGGCTATGAGGCCGACGATGTCATCGGCACCCTCTCCCACCAGGCCGAGGGCCAGGGCTTTTTCACCTATATGGTCACGGGTGACAAAGACTTTGGCCAACTGGTGACCCCAAATATCAAGGTCTTCAACCCTGGTAAAAACGAAGTTTTGGGTGTCGAGGAGGTCAATGCCAAGTACGGCATCCAGTCCCCCAAACAGCTCATTGACATCCTGGGTCTGATGGGCGATACCGCCGACAACATTCCCGGCTGCCCCGGTGTGGGACCAAAAACCGCCGAGAAGCTCATCCAGCAGTTCGGTTCCATCGAAAACTTACTGGAACACACCGACGAACTCAAGGGCGCCCTGCAACAGAAGGTCGTCGATAACGCCGAGCAGATACGCATGTCCAAGTGGCTGGCAACCATCATCACAGATGTGCCCGTCACCCTCGAAGCCGATGCGTTGAAGCGTGAGCCGAGTGATATGGATGCCCTGCGCGAGGTGTTCAACGAGCTGGAATTCCGCACGCTCACCCAGCGCCTCATCGACGGCGGAGAGGCCAACGCCGGGTTGGAAGGCACCAGTCCTGCCCAACCTGCAAGTCCTGTGGCTCCTGACAAGGCTGCAAGTCCCGTCAAGTCCACTAGTCCTGCCCAGTCGGTCCCTCGCCAGCAATTGTCGCTTTTTGACCTTGACAACCCCGAGCCGGCAACAACGGTCGACACGGCAACGCCAAGCTACAAGACGCTAGCCGATGTGCCCCACAACTATCAACTCGTCACCTCGCCCATCGAGGTTGCAGCCCTCGTGAGCGACCTCCTGGGTCAAGAGCGTGTTGCCGTGAGCCTTCTGGGAACAGGCAGCAGCGCCATGCAGTTGAGCATCCTGGGTATCGCCTTGTGCGGAAAGGCACACGAGGCAACATTTATCCAATGCAACGGCAAGTCCGATTTGCTCAAAGCATTGGCACCACTATTCACTGGCGAGACGTGCATTGTGAGCAGCGACATCAAGCGCACTATGGTCGCACTTGACCGTCATGGCGTGGCATTCACAGCTCCCTACTATGATACGGCAGTTGCACACTACCTGCTGCAACCCGAACGCGGACATTCCACAGCCGAAATGGCGTATGAACTGCTGCATTACACCGCAATAACGCCCGAAAGCCTGTTGGGTCCCAAGGGGCGCAACCAGCTCAAACCGCAGCAGGTGTCGCCCGAGGCACTTACCCGCTGGGCGTGTGAAGCCGCCGACCTCACCCTGCAGTTGCCCGATGTGCTTAACGACCAGATAAAACAGCAAGGGCTGGAGAAACTGCTTCATGACATCGAGCTGCCACTGGTTCAGGTCCTGGCTAGCATGGAACTCGCTGGAGCCAGAATCGATGTGAAAGCGCTCAATGACTACTCCGTCGCACTGACCGAACAGATGAACCGCCTGGAAACGGAGTGCCACCAGCTGGCTGGCGTGCCATTTAACACAGCATCACCAGCCCAGGTGGGAGAAGTGCTCTTTGACCATCTGAAAATCGATCCCAAGGCAAAGAAGACCAAGACTGGACAATACAGTACCACCGAGGACGTCCTGTTGAAACTGCGCTACCGCCACCCGCTCGTAGACAAGATTCTGGAGCTGAGAGGAATACGCAAACTGCTGTCAACCTATGTCAATGCCTTGCCTGCCCTCATCAACCCCACCACCGGACGCATCCACACGACCTATAACCAGACCGTTACCGCCACCGGACGCCTGTCCTCGACCAACCCCAACCTGCAGAACATCCCCGTTCGCAGCGATGACGGCAAAGAAATTAGGCGTGCCTTCATCCCTGCCGACGGCAACGTGTTCTTCAGCGCTGACTATTCACAGATTGAGTTGCGTCTCGTCGCCGATTTGAGCCATGACAAGACCATGCTGGACGCCTTTGCCCATGACCACGATATCCACGCCATTACAGCCGCGCGTATCTATCACAAACCGTTAGAAGAGGTTACCAGCGATGAACGACGCAAGGCCAAGACCGCCAACTTCGGTATCCTGTATGGCATCAGCGCCTTCGGGCTCGCCCAACGCCTCAACATACCGCGCGAGGAGGCCAAGATGCTTATCGACGGCTATTATCTGACTTTCCCGCAGGTGCGCGACTACATCGACTGCAGCATCGCTCAAGCGCGCGAGAAAGGCTATGTGACCACGCTCTACGGCCGACGACGCATGCTGCCCGACATCAATTCCCGCAATGCCGTGGTGAGGGGCTTCAGCGAGCGCAACGCCATCAATGCGCCCATCCAGGGCACCGCCGCCGACGTCATCAAACTGGCTATGGTGCGTATCTACAGGCGTTTCCAGCAGGAGAACATCCAATCCAAGATGATTCTGCAAGTGCATGATGAACTCAACTTTGACGTCATCCCCAGTGAGCTTGACCGCGTGCAGCGCATCGTTATTGAGGAGATGGAAGGCGTTTACAAGGGCCAAGTGAAACTCACCGCCAGCCACGGCACCGCCACCAATTGGCTCGACGCCCACTAAAGAAAATTGCCGAAATATTGCTCTATTTAAAAAATTAGCAGTACCTTTGCACCGCTCAAACGAGCTTCGGGGTGTAGCACAGTTGGTTAGCGCGCCACGTTCGGGACGTGGAGGCCGGAAGTTCGAGTCTTCTCACCCCGACTCGATCACAAGGCTAATGCGGTCGTTGCCGCGTTAGCCTTTTTTGTGCCATGCCGTCTGCTTGCCTTATGGAATATGGTGTGTTTTTTTCTGAATTAGGGTTCAAAATGCATTGGAGTCTTATGATTATTACTATATTTGCATCGTTTTATTATAATTAGTGACTAATTAAACTACCAAAAACCAAAATTCAAGTTTCAAATGAAAAGAATTTCTATGATTTTGATGCTATTGCTGAGTTGCGCATTAGCAGCAGTAGCAGTGCCCGCTAAACCCGGTTGGCACACATTAAAGCAAAGTGATGGCACCTTCTTGAGGGTACAAGCTGTGGGTAACGCATTTAATCATGCCCTGCTCACGAGCGATGGCCTCATGGTTGCCTTGGGCGATGACGGTGACTATTATTACACCTCGTCATTAACCGGCGTGAGCAAAGTGCTCGCCCATGAGCCCAATCAGCGCTCTGCCAGTGAGAGGGCGTTTATCGTTGCTCAGCACAGCAACCTGACGATGACGCACAAGGAATTCAAGCCCATACAGGGGCGTCCGTTCTTTGGAGTTGGAGGCAGCAATGCCGACGCCGACGTGCCTTCGTTGGGAGCCCGCAAGGTGCCCATCATTCTTGTCGAATACCAAGACAAAAGATTCAATAACACCCGTGAGCAAATCATCCAAGCCATGCTGACGGGCAACACGAGCGTTCAGCAGTATTTCAAGGACCAGTCCAATGGAAAGTACGACCCTGATTTTGAAGTCTTCGGTATCTACACTTTGAGCCAGAACCGCCAGTACTACGGCGGCAACACTTCGGGCGGTGATGACAAGGGTTTGGGTTCGATGGTAACCGAGGCTTGCCAGATGGCTGCTGCCGACGGTGTGTCGTTTAATCGTTTTGATACCAACAGCGATAACTATTGCGACGTGGTCATCGTCATCTATGCTGGTGTGGGTGAGGCTCAGGCCTCTTACACTGTCCCCAGTGCCATCTGGCCTTGCAACTGGAATCTCCAGTCGGCCTCTTACTACGGCATGGGCGGTAACGGTGCCTTCCGTCCCAACGGCAGTAACGTCTATGTGAACAATTTTGCTGTGTTCAACGAGCTTCATGGCAGTAGCGATAACACAACCACTATCGATGGTATCGGTACTTTCTGCCACGAGTTCGGCCACTGCCTAGGTCTGCCCGACTTCTATGACACTAACTATGGCGGCCACTACGGCATGGGCTACTGGGACATCATGGACACCGGCTGCTATGCCAACGACACCTATACTCCCGTGGGCTATTCGGCCTATGAGAAGAATTTTATGGGATGGATTGACTACGTCATGCCCCATCCTGGAACCCATTACACCTTGCCCATCTGGAACCAGAAAGACGAAGAGACCGACAAGGCATTGTTCATCCAGAGCGACATCAATGGCAACGAGTACTTCATTATCGAGAACCGCAGGCAGCAAGGTTGGGACAGGTATCTGCCTGGCCAAGGCCTACTGATTCACCACATCACCTATAGTGCCGAACGCTGGACGGCCAATACGCCCAACAACCAGAACATCCAGCTGATTACCATCATGCCCGCCGACAACTCCTTGTCGACCAATAACGAGAGTGGCGATACCTGGCCCAGGAATGACAAATCAGCGTTTACTGACAACTCGACCCCTGCCGCCAAACTCAACATGACCGCCAGCGGTAATATTACGGGCAATGCCGGTTATCTGGGTAAACCTGTGACCGAGATGACCATTCATGGCGACGGTACAGCCAGCTTCTGGTACATGAAGGGCGCCATCACCGATCCCACTATTCAAGTTTCGGCCGAAAACGTCAACTGCGGTGCTACGCAAGTAAACTCCAGCGTAACTAAGACGTTCTCAGTGACCGGATTGGCACTGACGAACGATATCACCCTCACGCTCAACGATCCCAACGGCGTGTTCACCGTTAATCCCACAGTCATCAACAGCAGCAATGCCACCAATGGTGTGACTGTGACGGTTACTTTCTCACCGACGGCTGTGCAGAATTACACCGCCTCGTTGACCCTCGCCAGCGACAATGCCGAAAGTGTGATCGTTAATTTGACAGGACAGGGTCTCATCGAGGCTCACACTCCCGTCATGCAACCGGCAAATGAGGAATATATCAACTTAACTGAATTCCGTGCCGACTGGGCCGACCAAACTCCTGCCGAAAATGTGACAAGTTACACCCTCGAGGTGATGACCAAACCCGACGGTCCCGTGGCTGTCGAGGGCGGTATTTGCGATTTGACCGATGTAGAGGCTGTGACTAACGATAACGGTACCCTGCCCAACGTAGCCAACACCGCTACCGATTATCTGCCCGACGGATGGAGTGCCGAGAATATTTTCTACGTCAACAACGGCTTTGTCATCACGGGAGCCAGCTCCAGTTGGTGGAGCACCACCTATGGCGCACTCGTTAGCCCGGCACTTGACCTGACCGGCAACAACAAGATAACCGTAGTGGCAAGGGTTAAGTCCTATTATCCATCCAGCTATGGTGTAGGCCAAGTCAGAATTTCAACGGGCTCGGCTCAGAGTGACTACACGCTTGGCTCGTCGGATGAAGACGACTTCCAGGAAATCACCGTTGTACTGAACTGCTCATCAAGTGACCGAGTGCGTGTACAGGCTCGCGCCAACTACATTGCTATCCAGAGCATTTATATCTATCCCGGTGACATCACTGACAACGCTAAGCTTCGCGCCAATGAAACAGGCGATGCCGCCTACCGTCTTATCACAGACATTACCGAAAGATTCTACACTGTGACGGGCCTTGAGGCCGAGGGCACCTATGTTTATAAGGTGAAAACCCTGTTTGTTGACGGCACCGAGAGCGAATGGAGCAACCAACAGGAAGTGACGCTGTTCCAGAATGGCCACGGCTTTGAACTGGGTGATGTGAACCACGATGGCACAATCTCTATTGCCGACGTGACCACCCTCATCGACTACCTGCTGGGTGATGCTGAAATCTGCGAAATCTGTTCTGATTTGAACGGGGACACCCTCATTTCCATCGCCGATGCCACCGCTCTCATCGACATGCTGCTAATGAACGAGAACTAGGCCCTATCCCTGCACAACCAGGATATGGCATCACTGCAGAAAAAAGGAATCGCAAATGCGATTCCTTTTTTTGTGCGGCATTTATCAAGCGCAACGTAATCTGAAGTCCGTGTGGCATAGAGACTAAGCATAATGACCTTTCAGAAAGTGATTTGTCACACTCCTTTCTTGCAATTGTGGGAAAAAGTTGATAATTTCGCAGGCAAAATCAAAAACGAAATCATGAAACCATCTAAAATCACCGAGATTGAACTGAACGACGTGCCTCAGGTTTACCATAACCTCAAGTATAATGACGGCGAAATCTATTTCGCCGATAACATCACGTCCATCCCGGGACTGATGAAACAGTTCAAAGTGAATTTTATCGCCTATGTCATGGTGACTGAAGGCCGGCTTTCCCTTAACCTCAACGGCACCACTTACCAGTTGAGCAGGAACACATCGTTGTTTATCGACCGCAACATGGTCATTGATAACGTGATACGCACCGAGAATTTCAACTGCATCATCTGTGCAATGAGTACCGATGTGGGCTTTGCGTTTTTCAACAAAAGCCTCTTGCAGTCTATCATGCACCTCCAGAACAATCCGGTCATTAAGATGGAACAAAACGAGGTGGACCTGATGATGAAGTACTACGAACTGCTTGTCTTCAAGATGGACCACCAGGAACTGAACTTCGGGCGCGAAACGGTGCGCGACATCATCCGCTGCTTTGCCTACGACCTCCTTTCATATATCAATAAGCACCTCAACAACGAGAACGAAGGCGAAATGCTGCGTCAAGGTGACCGCATCTATCACCGATTCATGCTGTTGCTTGCCGAGAACAGCAACGTGAACCGAAGCGTCAAGTCGTTTGCCGACGAGTTATGCGTCTCGCCCAAATACCTGACCAGCGTGTGCCGCAAGCACAGCGACTACACCGCCAGCGAACTCATCGCCACTGCGGTAATCAGCCGCATCAAGCAACTGTTGCTATACAGCGACTTGAGCATTAAGGAGGTTGCCAACGAAATGGGATTCATCAACCTCTCGTTCTTCGGAAAATATGTAAAAAAGCACCTCGGCCTCTCCCCCAACCACTACCGCAAAGCCAACGGCTACGGCAAGTAAAATAAAAGTCATCAAAGGGACAATCCTTTGATGACTTTTAATCTAAATCTCTGATTCTATCAGTTTTTGTGGCGTTTGCTGTTTTAACAACCGCCATCTTAGACGTTAAAACGCTATTGACGTTTAATCGGTATCTGCTGGTTGGTGGCTTTCTCCAGCCAGCATCTCGGCGGCTGTAAGTCCCGTGACGGGATGCCGCCACTCGGGAGCCAGTTGCATCATGGGACGCAGAAAGAAATCGCGCTCTGCCAGATGGGGGTGCGGCACCTGCAGCGTGGGCGTGTCGATGACGAGGTCATCGATAGCCACGATGTCGATGTCCACCAACCTGTCGATATAATTGCCTTGCTCATCGCGATGAGAGGCGCTGCCCAACCGATGCTCGATGTCGTGGATGCGGTCAAGCATCTCATGGGGCTCGATGTCGCTGACGAGACTCACACCTAGGTTCATGAACCGGTTCTCACTCTCAAATCCCCAGGGTTCACTCTCGACGATGCTGGAAACAGCACATCCGCCCGTACCTGCAGCAAGAGCGACAACGGCGCGATAGAGATTATCGCGCCGCTGACCTATATTGCTACCTATATTCAGGTAATAATTCATGAGTTGATTACAAGGTTTTCTGAACCTCGATTTCCTCAAATGCCTCGATGATGTCGCCCTCTTGCAGGTCATTGTAGGACTTGAGGCTCAGACCGCAGTCGTAGCCGCTGGTCACCTCCTTGGCATCATCCTTGAAGCGCTTGAGCGAAGCCAACTCTCCAGTGTGGATTACAATACCGTCGCGAATCACGCGCACCTTGCTACCACGCTTAATCTTGCCTTCTACCACCATGGTACCGGCAATCGTACCCACCTTGCTGATGTGGTATACCTGGCGCACCTCGGCGCTGCCGGTAACCTCTTCCTTGATGTCGGGCGAGAGCATACCTTCCATAGCGCTCTTCACCTCCTCAATAGCATCATAGATGATGGAGTACAGACGGATGTCAACACCCTCCTGCTCTGCAGCACGCTTGGCCGAAGCCGACGGACGCACCTGGAAACCGATGATGTAGGCATCGCTGGCAGCTGCCAGAGTGACATCGCTCTCGGTAATGGCACCCACAGCCTTGTGGATGACGTTGACCTGAACCTCGGGAGTCGAGAGCTTGATGAGCGAGTCGCTCAGTGCCTCGATGGAACCGTCCACGTCACCCTTGACGATACAGTTGAGCTCGTGGAACTCACCCAAAGCACGGCGACGGCCGATGTCTTCCAGGCTGACACGGTGCTGGGTGCGGCGGCTCTGCTCACGCTGCAGCTGCTCACGCTTGTTGGCAATCTGACGGGCTTCCTGGTCAGTATCCATGACGTTGAACTTGTCACCAGCGGTGGGAGCACCGTTCAAACCCAGAATCAATGCCGGGGTCGAGGGACCGCTCTCGGTGATGCGCTGGTTGCGCTCGTTGAACATGGCCTTTACCTTACCGAAGTGAGTACCGGCAAGCACGATGTCGCCCACATGGAGCGTACCATTGTCGATAAGCACGGTAGCGATGTAACCGCGGCCCTTGTCGAGCGAGGACTCGATAATGGAACCCGTAGCCTTGCGGTTGGGGTTAGCCTTGAGGTCGAGCATATCGGCTTCAAGCAACACTTTCTCCATCAGCTCACTCACGCCGATACCCTTCTTGGCCGAGATATCCTGGCTCTGATACTTGCCACCCCAGTCCTCGACCAGGTAGTTCATACCAGCCAACTCTTCCTTGATTTTCTCAGGATTGGCGCTAGGCTTATCAATCTTGTTGATGGCAAAGATGATGGGCACACCTGCAGCCGAGGCATGGTTCAACGCCTCAACAGTCTGCGGCATGACGTTGTCATCGGCAGCCACAATCACGATTACGATATCGGTGACCTTGGCACCACGGGCACGCATAGCGGTGAACGCCTCGTGACCAGGAGTGTCAAGGAACGTGATGCGACGTCCGTTGGGCAACTTCACGTTATAGGCACCGATGTGCTGGGTGATACCACCAGCCTCACCGGCAATCACGTTAGAATTGCGGATGTAGTCCAGCAACGAGGTCTTACCGTGGTCAACGTGACCCATGACGGTCACCACGGGCGGACGCTGAACGAGGTCTTCGGGCTTATCCTCTTCTTCGCTGATAGCCTCAGCAACCTCGGCACTGGTATACTCGGTCTTGAATCCGAACTCATCGGCAACGATGTTAATCGTCTCGGCATCAAGGCGTTGATTGATGCTCACCATCACGCCCAGATTCATACAAGTGGCGATAACCTTGTTGATGGGCACGTTCATCATGCTAGCCAAGTCATTGGCGGTCACGAACTCGGTGAGTTTCAAAATCTTGCTCTGTGCTGCTGCCTGTGCTGCTTCTTCGCGCTGCTCCTCGCGGTACTCCTCACGTTTCTCGCGACGGCGTGCTGCAGCCTTCTTGCTGGTCTTGGCAGTGAGGCGTGCCAGCGTCTCCTTCATCTGGCGCTGAACGTCCACCTCATTGACTTCGGGACGCAGGGGCTTGCGGTTGCCCTTCTTCTCCTTGTTGCGCTTGCCGGACTGCTCATCCTTGCCGCCCTTGCCCTTGCCGGACTGCTGTTGGGCGTTCTGGTTGCCAGCGCTCTCGATATCGATTTTCTCCTTGCCGATGCGTTTGCGCTTGCGCTTGCCGGCACCTTCGGCCTGAGCCTTGGCCAGACGCTCGTTGCGCTTCTCCTCCTTGCTCTTCTTGCGGGGACGGGTCTGCTGGTTGAGCGAGGTCAAGTCCACCTTGCCCACAACTTTGAGCTGCGGACCGCCTACGGTCTGTGACACGGGCTTGTACAAGCCTTCATCCTTGTCTTCCTTTTCCTGTTGTTCAGCAGGTTCGGCAGTGGCTACGGGCTCTGCGGGCTCGACAGCCTCTGTCTCCTTGGCTACGGGAGCCTCGGGAACATCCTCCTTTACAGTGGATTCGGCTTGAGGTGCCTGTTCGGGGACTGGCGCTGGGGCTTCCTCCTTTTTGGGGGCAACCGGTGCCTTTTCGGGCTCAACAACAGGCGCTGTCTCCTCGGCAGGCTTCACGACGGGTTCGGCAGGTTGTTCAACCGGCTTCTTTTCTGACTTCGGCGCTTTGGCTTCGGTAGCAGGTTTGGCGGCAGGCTTGGGATTACCGGCAGCGTCCAGTTCAATCTTGCCCAGGATTTTGGGCTTCTGACCTGGAACCACGGTTTTGATTTCGCGGGATTCAGTCTTAGCTTTGTCCCTGTTAGCCTTCTCCTTTTGACGCTCATTGGCCATCTTGTCAGATTTGCTCTTGAGGTCCATGTCGGGCTTGAATTCCTTTACAAGCATCTCATACACGTCATCCTGGATGCGCGCATTGATGCTGGCGTCGATTTCGATGCCTTTCTTGTGCAGGAACTCTTCGATGGTTTGCCTACCCACGTTTAAATCTGCGATGACTTTACTAATCTTTATCGCCATAAAATGTTTTTTATCGGTTCGCTTTCGGCAATATGCTTTCGGCTGTTATGTGTTGTTATGTGTTGCTATGTGAGAAGTGAATAAAACGGTCTGTTGTGACCTTGATAATTAATACAGCAGTTATTCTTCAAACTCGGCCCTGAGAACGCCAAGCACATAGTCCACAGTGGTATCTTCCAGGTCGGCACGGTCGATGATTTCCTCGCGGGGGATGCGAAGCACTGACTTGGCTGTAGTAAGACCCACATTCTTGAGTGCCTCGATAACCCACTCGTCGATTTCGTCCTTGAACTCGTCGAGGTAGATATCCTCCTCGCCCTCGGTCTCGATATCACGATAGACGTCGATGCTGTAACCCGTCAGGATGCTTGCCAGCTTGATGTTCAAGCCGCCCTTACCGATGGCCAAGGACACTTCTTCAGGACGCAGGAAGACCTCGGCGTGCAGGTTCTCGTTATCCAGGCGAATAGACGAAATCTTGGCGGGGCTCAGAGCGCGCTGGATGAGCAGCTGGGGGTTATTGGTATAGTTGATGACGTCGATATTCTCGTTGCGCAGCTCGCGCACGATACCATGGATGCGTGCACCCTTGACACCCACACAGGCGCCCACGGGGTCGATGCGGTCGTCATAGCTCTCGACGGCAATCTTGGCGCGCTCACCAGGGATGCGTGCAACGGCACGGATGACGATAAGACCGTCATGAATCTCGGGCACCTCCTGTTCAAACAGGCGGCGCAGGAAATTCTGGCTCGTGCGTGACACGATGATCTTGGGGTTGTTGTTGGTATTGTCCACCTTCTCGATGACGGCACGCACCACATCGCCCTTGCGGTAGATGTCGGTGGGAATCTGCTCTTCCTTGGGAAGCAGCAACTCGTTCTTGTCGTCGTCGAGCAGCAGCACCTCGCGTTTCCATACCTGATAGACCTCACCTGCCACAAGCTGACCCTCAAGGGCCTTGAACTTGTTGTAGATGGCATCCTTCTGCAGGTCAAGAATCTTGCTGGCTAAGGTCTGGCGCAAGTTCAGGATGGCACGCCTGCCAAACTTAGCGAAGTCTATCTTGCGGAAATGTTCCTCACCCACCTCGCAGTCGGGGTCATCATCGGCCTGAGCGTCACTCAAGGAAATCTGCTTGACGGGATTCTCCACCTGTCCGTCCTCAACGACTTCCAGTTTCTGGTAAATCTCGCAGTCACCCTTGTCGGGGTTGACAATCACGTCAAAGTTGTCATCGTTGCCGAACATCTTGGTGAGCACACTGCGGAACGACTCCTCGAGCACGCTGATGAGTGTGGTCTTGTCGATGTCCTTGAGTTCCTTGAACTCGGCAAACTGTGCGGTCATGTTAACCGCTTCTTCTCTTTTAGCCATAATCTTTGTTCAGTTTTCAGTTCTCAGTTCTCAGTTTTCAGTTGAAGGCGTGTGACGCCGACAACTGTCGGCTGAGAAATGACAACTAAATTTTGATGATATTTTTTGTTTGTTTAATATCGCTGTAATTGAATCGTTCTTCCTCCTCGACCAGCTCGGGACGTTTCTTGCCCTCGAGTTTCTTCTTCACGGTCATGGTCAGGGTGAAGCCCTCATCGTCGGCATCGGCAATGACGCCCTTGAGTTTGCGGCCGTCACAGGTGAGTACCTCGACCTCATAGCCGATGTTCTTGCGGTACTGGCGCGGCAACAGCAACGGAGAGGTGATGCCATAGGAGCCCACCGTCAACTCGTAGTCCTCGTCATCGCGGTCAAAAGCAGCGAGCACGGCGTCGTTTACAGCCACACAGTCATCGACCGAAATGTCCTCATCACTGTCAAGAGCCACATCAATCACATTGTCCTTGCTCACCTTGAGGGTGACCAAAAACATTTTGGTGCCTTCCAGCGCCTCGTTAATCACTTGTTCCAGTGCCGTCTTGTCAATCATATTTTTAGTTTCTAGTTTCTAGTCCCTAGTTTCTGGTTTAGAGGCTAAAATGCATGACATTGGTTAACCTCTAAAGCCAAATTATAATAAAAACGAGGAAGCCCGAGTGCCCCCTCTCACGAATGCTGGCGCAAAAGTACTATTTTTCTTGCATTCAGGCAATATTTAATGTGGAAAGCGTCTCAAAACAATAGATTTATTCACATTATTTAACATTATTTACAGTAATCGGACCATTCTGGCCGACGAATTTCACATAAAACCGCAGCAATCCAGGTCCTCGTCACGCAACAGAACAGTATGTGTCATCATTCAATTCCCAGCCGTTAAGAACACTCCTAACACCGAAGCATGAATGACGACACACCATTGATTCTGCTAGCCCTCGTTCCGGTAACATCGTCATCCTCAAAGCCCGCGCCATAGATGGAGAGGGACTTGCCGTCGATAGTAAAAGCGTTGATCGTGCCTTCTGAGAGGGTAATGACGTCTCTGTCAACTGCCGCATTAATCGCTTCGTTAAGCGCATTGGCCATCTTGAACACAGTCAACTCGTTGCCATGCTGCAGTGTGGCGGTTACTACGTCGTTCTGCCGTTGAGCCGCCAGCATGCAGCCCAGGGCCATCATTGATAATAAGATTTTTTTATCATTGTAACAGGTTTAAATGTTATATAAAAGTTAATGATTTACGGGAAATGTGTCATTTTGGCAAATATACGGCATTCAGCGCCCACAATTACGCATAAAAACAACCATATAACCGCATTTTTATCAAATCAAGTGGCCACAACCCAATTTTGCAAATAAGCGCAGAAGCCAAAAAAGTTGTATCTTTGAAGCCTGAAATGCTATAAAACACGATGAAACTGATATTTCTTTTATTGACAATACTGGTTGTGGGGGGCGCCATCGTATGGCTCATCGACCGCTTGTTTTACCACAAGAATGTGTCCGAAAACAGCGATGAAACCGACACCAGCGACGACAAGGACGATACGCCGGCACAGGGTTGTGCCGACGAGGGATGCGGCCTGCGCAGCATCTGCCCCAGCGAGCAGTTGCTAGAGGGGGCATGCAAGCAGGAAATCACCTACTATGACGACGAAGAGCTGGACGCCTTCAAGAACCGCGACGAGAACGATTACAGCCCTGACGAAGAAGAGCAATGGCGCGACGTGCTCTACACCCTGCAACCGGCTGACCTGCTGGGATGGGGACAGAGCATCAAGCACCGCGGCCTGGTCATGCCTGCCTCAATCCGTGAAGAGTTTTTGCAACTTGCAGCCGAACATAGTGGCAACAGGGCAATAAAATGACGCCGATTGCGTTTATTAGATACTAAATAGTGAAAACAATCGAAATTTGAACAGGACACGACGATTCATACCACTGATGATTATTGCGATGATGGTCACCCTTGGTGCATGCAGCAACAAGACCAACACCGCAAGGTCACGTTTCTGGCAGTCGTTCACAACCAAATACAACGTCTATTTCCACGGCAAGACCAACTATGACGAGCAGATGAAGGAAATGATGGACGGTTATGAGGACGATTACTCGCAGCGCCTGTATATGCATCCCGCCGAAGCGCGTGCCAACCCCAAGGCCAAACAACCATCGGGCAGCTTTGACAGAACTATCGAGAAAATGGAGAAGGCTATCGCCCTGCACTCCATCAAGAAGAAGCCCAAACGCAAGGGCGGCAAGGATGCCAAGGCCCGCGAGTGGATGGCCCGTGACGAGTATAACCCATTCATTCACAATGCCTGGTATCTGCTTGCCAAGTCGCAGTACATGAAGGGCGATTTCCTGGATGCAGCTGCTACTTTCCGCTATATCTCCCGCCATTTCACATGGAAGAAGGACCTGGTGCAGGAATGCGAAGTGTTTGAGGCTTTGTGCTATTGTGCCATGGGCTGGACCACTGAGGCCGACAACGTGCTTTCACACGTCCATATGGACGAAATCACCAACAAACATGTACGTGCGCTTGCCAATGCAGCTTTTGCCGACTACTATATCAAGTCGCAGAATACCGAAGAAGCCATACCCTATCTTGCAAAAGCCATCAAGGGCTTCAAGGGCAACAACAAGGTGCGCATGAGCTTTCTGCTGGGACAGCTCTATGAGGATGTGGGTGACAAGCACAACGCCTACCTCGCCTACAAGCAGGCGGGCAGCAGCAGCGGTTCAACCTACCGCACCAAGTTCAACGCGCGCATCAAGCAGAGCGCAGTCTATGAGGGTGCCAACATCGCCAGCGAGGTCAGGGCGCTGAAGCGCATGACGCGCTACGACCGCAACAAGGAATACCTGGACCAAATTTACTATGCCATCGGCAATCTCTACCTCTCACACGGCGATACTGCCACCGCCATTGAGAACTACAAGCTCTCTATCGAGAAGAGTCCCACCGACCAGTCGAGGGTGGAGAAGGCCATCAGCCAGTTGACACTGGGCGGTCTCTACTTCGAGCAACGGCAGTATGACGAGGCACAGCCCTGCTATGCCGAGGCCATTCCACTGATTAACGAGGACTACCCCAACTACAAGATGCTCAAGAAACGCAGCGACGTGCTCGATGAACTCGCTGTCTATTCCCAGAACGTAACCCTGCAGGACTCATTGCTCACATTGGCAGCAATGACGCCCGAGGAACAGAGGGCCATCATCGCCAAAATCATCGAGGAACTAAAGAAAAAGGAGAAAGAGGAAGCCGAGAATGCCGCCCGCGAGAAGTACCTGGCACAGCAGAATGCTCAAGGTAATCCGTTGGCTAACAATAACGATCAAGCCACTCCCCTCACCAACGACAAATCATGGTACTTTTATAACACCACCCTCAAGAATGCCGGTAAGGCCCAGTTCCAAAAACTGTGGGGAAACCGCAAGCTTGAGGACAACTGGCGCCGACGCGACAAGACGACTTTCTCGTTTGAAGACGAGGAGAACGACAGCGCATTGATGGCACTCAAAGACAGCGTGCTCATCGATGCGGTTACCGGTGACACCGTCAAGGTGGATTTGGAGGCAGTGAAACGTTCCGAAGACCCGCACTATGAGGAATACTACCTCAAGCAAATTCCCAAAACCGAAGAGGAAATCCAGTCTGCCCACGACATTATCCAGGAAGGACTGTACAACATGGGCATCATCCTCAAGGACAAGATGGAAGACTATAGTGCAGCCGCCTACGAGTTCGACCAGTTGCTGGAACGCTATCCCGATAACACCTATCGCCTGGACGTGTACTATAATATGTACATGATGTTTATGCGCAACGGACAGGTGAGCGATGCCGAGCCCTATCGCGACAGCATCCTTACCCTGTTCCCGGAATCGAAATACGGCATGGCGATGCAGGATCCCAATTATCTGGAGAACCTCAAGAACATGACCCGCGATCAGGAGAACATGTATGAGAGCGCATACGCCAACTACCTCTCGGACAACCACAGCGCAGTACACGAGGCATACGCCGAAATGATGCGCAAGTACCCGCTCTCCAAGATTATGCCCAAGTTCATGTTCATCGACGCACTGAGCTACTTGACCGAGAAGAACCACGATAAGTTCAAGGAGACGCTCAAGGACATGTTGCAACGATACCCGCAGACCGATATCACGCCCGTGGCATCCGAGATTGTCAAGCAACTCAACCAGGGACGACGACTCGAGGGTGGCGGCAGCAATGCACGCGGTATGCTGTGGACCACACGACTGAGCAATGACACCACGCCCCAGGCGCTGGAACGCACGTTCACACCCTTTGCCGAGGACAACGACAAGCCGCAGGTATTCATCCTGCTCTATCCTTCGGACAGCGTGAACAGCAATATGCTGCTCTATGAGGTGGCAAGGCACAACTTCAACTCCTTCAAGGTCAAGGACTATGACATTGAGCAGATGAACTTCGGCTCACTGGGACTGCTCGTGGTCAAGGGCTTGGATAACTTCAAGGAAGCCACCAATTACCGCTCCGTCTTCGAGCAGGACCAGAGCATCAGGATTCCGCGACAGGTTCACTATGTCATCATCAGTGTGGATAACTTCAACCTGCTGCTGAACGAGGGCCGCACCTTTGAAGACTACTTCAACTATCTGGAGGAGAAGAACGACAAGGAGCACAGCGACCTCGAGAAGAAGGAACTCGACGAGGCCGAAAAGAAAGCTCAGGCCGAAGCCGACGCACTTGCTGCAGCCGAACGCGAGAAAGCACGCATCGAGGCCGAACAGCTTGAACGTGAGGCTGCCGAACTCGCCAAGAAGGATGCTGAAGCCAAGGCTCAAGAAGAAGCCGAGGAGAAAGCACGCCTCGAAGCCGAAGCTGCCGAGAAGGCTCGTCTCGAAGCCGAAGCCGAAGAAAAGGCTCGCATCGAGGCCGAGGAAAAGGCACGCCAGGAGGCTGAGCGCAAGCAAATCAAGGCCGAAGACTACCGCAAGTCAACCAAGTCTACATCTACCCAGCAGACCGACCAGTTCACCAAGGAGCAGGAACGCGAGGAAGAAAGACACCTCCAGCAGCTGGAGCGCGAAGCCAAAGCCCGTGAAAAGGCTAACAAGAAGCGCCAGAAGGAAATCGAGGACAGCATCAAGAAGGAACAGAAGCACCAGCGCAAACTGAGCCGCATCGCTGAACTCGCCGAGCAAGATTCAATCGAGCAGGCCGAGAAGGAGAAACAAAAAGAGCGTGACTTCCGCTACAAGTGGCGTGAAGACTCGGCAAAGGCTGCCTATAAAGCCGCCGAACAGGCCAAGAAAGATGCCAAGAAGGCCAAGGAACAGGCTCGCAAGGATAAGGCGAAAGAACGTAAGGAACTCGCTAAGCAACGTGAACGTGAACGCAAGGAGAAAGCCAAGGAGCGTGAGCGTGAACGCAAAGAAAAGCAGAAAGAGCGCAAGGAACAGGCCAAGGCCCGTGAGCAGGAACGCAAGCAACGGCAAAAAGAGCGTGAACAAGAACGTAAGGAAAAGGCCGAGCAACGCAAGCAAGAGGCCAAGGACCGTGAACAAGAACGCCAAGAAAAGGCCAACCAAAAGAAAGACAAGGACAAGGCCGAAGACAAAGGCAAGAACAACGACAAGGACAAAGGCAAGGCCGAAGACAAAGGCAAGAACAACGACAAGGACAAAGGCAAGGCCGATGACAAGGGCAAAGCCAATGACGACAGTCAATCCAGCCAGTCCAACCAGTCAAGCCAGTCCAGCCAAGCCACTCAGGCTAGCCCTGACGATGACAAGCCGTCAAAGGGCGACAAGCCCAGCCAGCGTTCTGTCAGACCCAGCAAGAAAAACGATTAACACAATAAAAGCAAAACAAACCGCATGAGTAAAGAAAGAATATTGTGGGCCGACGATGAGATTGATCTGTTGAAACCCCACATCCTGTTCCTTGAGAACAAGGGATATGAAGTTGAAACCGTCACCAACGGCCGCGATGCACTCGATGCACTGGGCACCCAGATTTTCAACCTCATCATCCTCGACGAGAACATGCCGGGCATCAGCGGACTGGAAGCCCTGCAGCGCATCAAAATCCTGCAGCCCAATGTTCCCGTCATCATGATTACCAAGAGCGAGGAAGAGGATATCATGAACCAGGCCATCGGCAGCGAGATTGCCGACTACCTGATTAAGCCCGTCAATCCCATGCAGATTCTGCTGTCCATCAAGAAGAACCTGCACAGCGACGCCCTCATCACCGAGAAAGTCACTGGCGATTACAGGCAGGAATTCATGCGCATCAGCCAGATGATTAGTTCGGCACAGACCATCGAGGACTGGTATGAACTCTACACCACCCTCGTCCACTGGGAACTCACCCTCTCCAATGCCGACACCAACATGGACGAGATGCTGCGTATGCAGAAAGTGGAAGCCAACAGCGCCTTTGCCAAATTCGTCAAGCGCAACTATGAGAACTGGCTCACACAACCCGAACATCCCCTGCGCAGCAATGAGGTCTTCAAGACCAAGGTGCTGCCGTTGCTCGACAACCAGGAGAAAGTCTGCTTCGTGGTCATCGACAACTTCAGGTTGGACCAGTGGCGGACCGTCAGCCCCCTGCTTGCCGATATCTACAATGTCGAGAGCGAGGAGTTGTACACCGCCATCCTGCCCACGGCTACACAGTATGCCCGCAACGCCATCTTCTCGGGACTCATGCCTGTTGACATCGAGAAGATGTTCCCCGACCTGTGGGTTGACGAGGAGAGCGAGGAGGGCAAGAACCTGAACGAGGCTCCGCTCATCCAGACCCTGCTCGACCGCTATCGCCGCAAGATTCACTTCTCCTACAGCAAGATGAACGACAGCGCTGCCGGCGAGAAGCTGATGCAGAATTTCGGCATGTTCAAGAACTACGAACTGAATGTGCTGGTGTTCAACTTTGTGGATATGCTGTCCCACGCACGCACCGAGTCCAAGATGATTCGCGAACTTGCCAACTCGGACGAGGCCTACCGCTCGCTCACCGAGTCCTGGTTCAAGAATTCCAATGTCCTCGAGATTTTCAAGCTCATGGCACAGAACGGTTACAAAATCGTGCTCACCACCGACCACGGCACCATCAAGGTGGACCGTCCCATCAACGTCATCGGCGACAAGAACCTCAACACCAACCTGCGCTACAAGGTGGGCAAGAGCCTGTCCTACAACAGCAAGCAGGTCTATGAGATTAAGCAGCCCAAGCGTGTAGGCCTGCCCACTCCCAATATCTCGAGCACCTACATCTTCGCGATGAACCGTGACTTCTTTGCTTATCCCAACAACTACAACTACTACGTATCCTACTATAACGACACGTTCCAGCACGGCGGCATTTCGATGGAAGAGATGCTCGTGCCCATCGTGACGCTCTCACCCAAGTAATTCAAGTTTCGTGACCGAAACTTGAAGTTTAGAGTTTAGGGTTTAGAGTTTAGATAAATTTTTAATGCGCTATAAATCAACAATATAATGAAAGAAAACAAGATTATCGAGATAGCCATTCCCAATCTGGAAGCCCTCGAAGAGGCAGCCTACAAGTTCATGACCGAAATGGGCGACTTGACGGTCTATGCCTTCTACGGCGAAATGGGTGCCGGCAAGACTACATTCATCAATGCGCTGTGCAAACAACTGGGCGTCGAGAGCGATGTGACCAACTCTCCCTCGTTTGCCATCATCAACGAGTACCGCAGCGACACCACCGCCGAACTCATTTACCACTTCGACTGCTACCGCCTGGAGAAGGAGGAAGAGGCCGTTGACCTGGGTGCCGAGGACTACTTCGACAGCGGAGCCCTGTGCTTCATCGAGTGGCCCGAGCGCATCGACGGTCTGCTGCCCGACGATACCGTGCGCGTGGACATCACCGTCAACGACGATGAGAGCCGCACGCTCAAGATGACCTTCCCCAACGTCTGAAACACTGCCGTCATGCCACACTACATCAAGGTCAGCCAGACGGCAAGCACCAACACTTACCTGTCCCGCTTGGCAGCCACGCTGCCAGGCGGTACGGTCATTTATACCCCCAGCCAAACTGCAGGACGCGGCCAGAAAGGCAATTCCTGGGAGAGCGAGGATGGCAAGAACCTCACATTCTCCATGCTCCTCAAGCGACCACCCGTCAAAGCCCGCGACCAGTTCTACCTGAGCGAGGCGGCAGCGCTGGCTGTCGTCGAGGCGCTGAGCGCCGAGGCTGGCGACGGCTTTTCGGTCAAGTGGCCCAACGACGTCTATTGGCGTGACAAGAAGGTCTGCGGCATGCTTATCGAGAGTTCGCTCGACGGCAGCAATATTGCCCACAGCATTGTGGGCATCGGCATCAACGTCAATCAGGAGCGCTTCTTGAGCGATGCGCCCAACCCGGTCTCACTCATCAATATCACGAGCCGTGAGCACGACCTGATGGCGCTACTGAAAAAGGTCTGTTCCCGCATCGAGCAACTGGCAGATGGACTTGCCGACGACAATGCCCGCAACGACCTGCACCAGCGCTACATGGCTGCACTCTACCGCAACGACGGCGAGTTGCACCCCTATGAGGACGCCAGTGGCCACCGTTTCAATGCCAACGTGGCAGGCATCGACCCCGACGGCACTCTCACCCTGCGCCACGAGGACGGCACTACCCACGACTACCTTTTCAAGGAAGTCAAGCACATCATCAACGAAATAGTCCTGTAAATAAAAAACTACGAATTACGCGAATTAAACAAAGGCTACGCAACGGATGCCTAATCCTGTCAATCCGTTTAATTCGCCGACAATAAAGAAGAATGTGGATACCAATTGGTATAATTAGCGTAATTCGTAGTTTATAAATAACAAAAATATGAAGATTGTCGTTTATTGCAGTTCCATGGAGGGACTGGAGAAGAAATACCAGCAACTGGCCGCCGCCCTGGGTACATGGATTGGCCAGAACGGCCACACGCTGCTTTATGGCGGCTCCAATGCAGGCCTGATGCACATCACCGCTGCTGCCGTTCATGAAGCTGGTGGCCACGTCATCGGCGTCATTCCCGAGATGTTCAGGCACCGCATCGACCCCTTGTGTGACGAGGTAGTCTATACCGCCAATCTGGGCGACCGCAAGCAATATATGATTGAGCATGGTGACGTGTTCGTCATCCAGCCCGGCGGCATCGGCACCATCGACGAGTGGATGTCCACCCTCGCCGTCATGACCATCGGCAATGACGACACACGCCCCGTCATCGTCGCCAACCTCGACGGCATGTACGATGCCACCATCCAACAACTTGCTGACCTCACACGCACCCCCTTCGCCCGCGGCAAGAACCTCTCCTGCACCCTCGTCGCCCGCACCACAACCGAACTCCTCTCCACCCTTGCCACCCTGACCTCACGCTAAGCCGCTAAGCCGCTATGGTTTATGATTGACTTGACTGACAAAAAATCATACGCCTATCGGAAAAATCAAACAGGAAACAGCACCCATCAATCGTTAAAGAAATGTTAATATGACGGGGCGAATGATTTTAAATGAAATAATAATACCTTTGTAATCTAAATACACTTTCTAATACGGTAAATTCATGAAACGAATCACTTTTATGCTGGCACTGATGGTGATGCTGGCACTGATGGGATGCAAGGATAGCAAGGATAGCAATGACGAGCCCGATTACAACAAGCCACCTCGCATCTACATGGCAATCAACGATTGCCATGTGTTTGACATCGAGGGGAACACCATCTATGAATGCCCTAGGAACTCCTACATCATCAAGCTGGCCAGTGAAGGCAAGGACTGGTATGCCGTCAGATCAAGGCATGTTGATAATAATACCGTGCTCTATGAAGTGTTGAAAAACGGTACGGTACAGTTCCAGACACCCTACTGGATCGAGAGCATGTGTGTCGAGAACGGCGATGTCTATACGTTACAGCTGGATGAAAGTGAGTCCATCGACTATTACTTAATATATAAGAATGACCAACAGCTCTATAAATATGATGCTCACGACTACAATTTCCTGTATAATTCGTTTGACGTGGTAGATGGACATCTTGTAGCAGGCATTGGTTCTTGGAACCCTCCCACCTATTGGATAGACGGCAATAAACTTACGTTAGACATAGGTAACCTTACATCCTATCAGGCGACTCTGAAAGCCTATGCAAGAGAGGGGGCTGAAGATTTATTTGTCGTTGGTGATAATTCATATAGGCATTGGTATCAATTCAAAGGACAATTCCATGAACTCCCATCCGACATCGATGTGATACAAGCGATGATTGTGGATGGCATCCCTTACATATTGGCAAAAAATGATATTGAGGAACAGGATTTGCTGTACATTAATGGAGTTGAATATCCCCTCATTACACCTCATATGGACTACGAGTTTGTGTGGTGGCGTGGGTTGATGCGGGGTTATGGAAATGATGTGTATGTACTCATCACAACTACAGGGAATATACATTCTCAAATCTACAAGCGCAATGAGCCCATCAACATGAGCACACACATTGAGTCGAAAGATGTATATGGTAATGAAGAGCATAAAGTGCCCTTGAGCGACTGCTCCATTACTGACTTCATCGTCTTGCCTCCCCAATAAGGGTAAAATAGGGACAGTTCATCTAATAAAATTTTTCCGAGGATAATTAGGACGGCTCGACATGTTAAAAAGCAGGCTTTCTCCTTATTTGGATTGCCGAGTGGGCTATACTTTCGGAGGCATCGGCACCCTGACCTTACACTAAGCTTTTTATGCTCGCTGCGCTCGCAGTTTAGAGTTTAGAGAGGCTTATGCATTGTAGGAGGTATCGCCTTAGCGTAGCCAATTCCATTTCACACTTTGCTGAGGTAGGGTTCCACGAAGTCATCGAGGTCAGCGACATGGAGTTTCTTGGCAATCTGCAGTCGCTTATTATAGACTGTGCCGATGCTCTTGTAGCCCATCGTCACCATGATTACTGTGCGAGAGAAACCGCAGCAATACAGTGCTAGCAGATTTAATTCACTGTCGTTCAGCGTTCCCCCAGCCACCTCTTGTGCCTTAACGAGCACATTATCGTGCAGTTCGTTGACCAAAATCTGCAGGTTGGACCAATAGTTATTGTCATCGGTCTGCCCGTTCAAAGTCATCATTTCCTTGAACTTTGCGGCAAATTTGTCACCATCGTATTGATAGGACCATGCCATCAACTGATGTACGGTGTCAATTTGTTGGTTAACGATGGTATGCAGTTCATCACTTCCATGCTCATTGCCCTCATTATCATGCAGATTATGATTGCGCGCATCTAGCCGTGCCTGCATCTGCTTCAGATTCGTTAGCGTGTCGTTTAGGTCTGCCTGCAGTATCTCGACCTCGTTCTGCCTCTTTTTTAATTGACTCCTGTAGCGCCACACTAGGAAAGCCAACGCCAGCAACGCCAAAGCCAACAAGGCCACCAAAAGCAAAATCCCTCTCAAGCGGGATTCATTCTTGACCTGGTTCAACTCCGCCAACTGGACATCATACTTCTTCTCCACTTCCAATAGTCGATGGTTCAAGCCATTGATGGTCATTGAATCGGCCATAGCATGTGCCAACTGGATGTAGTTTTTTGACTGTTCTTCATGTTTCCAATAGCGATGCTCCAATTCTGACATGAGTTCGTAATAAACGATACTATCTCTCGCGCTAGCAGCACGAGGGGCCCTATTCAAATAAAAAACTGCAGAGTCAGCCTGTCCTAGGAACAAATAAGACGAGGCCAAACGATAGTGGGCACGAGGATGGTCAATGATGGCAGGGTCAGCCGAAATCGCTTGCAGCGCATACTCCTTGCTTAGTAGGTAATTTTGTTCACGCACCAGATAGTATTCCGAAAGAAGATATCGATTGGCAAAAAGATGATAATCATCACCCAGTTTTTGGGCTAAGTCTATCGCTTCTTTCATATAGAAAACAGCGGAATCATGCTTTTCATCAATATTGCGGTAAATGCCGCCAATGCTTGTGAGACACACCAGCTCATAATGCTTGTCGCCAAGAGATTTGAAGATGGGCAACGCCTCCTTGTATTTCTGCAAGGCGATGGTATTTGTCCCGATAACCTGTGACTGGTAAAGTGTGCCCAGCCTCAGTTTAGCGTAGGCCATCATTGAACTGTCGGCGGATAATGGCAGTTGTTCGGCCTGATGGTAACTCTCAACCGCCTGTTCAAGGTCGCCCATGTCCTCATTAACACATCCCTGGGCGATAAGTGCCTTCAAGTACTTCATGTCATCCCCCGACTTCTTGTAATAGCCGACAGCCTCATTAATGGCCGAGTCGCTGGTGCAGGGGATGTAGTTCTTGTACATGGCCATCGATAGAAGCACAGCATAATAGGCCCGTTCCTCTTTGCTGAATCGTCCGCAATCCATCTGCTGCAGCGTGGCTAACGCCTCTTTCTCCTGCTGATGATAGACCATTGAGTCGATGCGGGAGAGTTCCTGCATGGTGGCGCTATAGTGGTGGCATCCTCCAAACAATAGGAAAAAGAATGCTGCAACAGCACTGAAAATGTTCTTGAAATGTATCATTTGATAGTGTTTTTTGTGTTCGGTCTTCAGGCATTTCACTCTAAAAGCAGTGAAACATTGATGCAAAATTAACAATTTTGAGCCAATAAAAATTCCTGATGAGAGCAGAATGAGATTTTTATTATTTAGATACAAGATTTTCAGCCGTTTACATTTGTAAAAATGAGATTGGAATGAGGCGTTTTTTTGACAAAATAATTATAACTTTGCAGATGAAATACTATCGCAATTAATAACTAAAAAACGACATATCATTATGAACACGACAAAGAAACTCATGACACTGCTGCTGGCACTCATACTGCCAGCCTCAGTCTTTGCCCTTCGCCCATACAGCTACACCAACTATGAGTTTGAGGTAGATGGCATCTATTATAAGATTGTGGACAATGAAGCTTGTGTCACCTTTCAAGAATATCGTAGTGGCATGCACCTGAGTGATTACCATGGTGACGTGATTATTCCTGCTACCGTGACTTATCAGGACATGACCTACCCTGTCACGACAATAGACTATTATGCATTCAATTACTGTCAGGGTTTGACGAGCATCACCATTCCAGAATCAATCACCACCATCAAGGAATGTGCTTTCTACCTGTGTTCACGCCTGGCCTGCGTCAACCTTCTTACCTCTACGGTTGTCATTGAAAAATATGCCTTCTCGATGTGCTCGGCATTGACAACCATCACTTGTCCCTCAACGACGCCACCAGCAATGTACTATGAGGAATGCTTTGACAGTCCCCACTACGAAACTGCCACCCTGCATGTTCCCGCCAGTGCTGTGGATAGCTATCGCAATGCACCTGTTTGGAAAAAATTCGTCCATATCAACGGCGATGCCGGGGGAGAAGCTATGGCGTTTGACCTTGAGGCTGACGGCATCTATTATGTCTTGAATAAGAAGGACGCCACCGCCACTGTGGTCAATTACTCCAATAGCAATGTCTTCATCTATGGCACCCCGCAATACAGTGGCGACATTGTCATCCCCGAGGCGGTCACAGATGAGTCGGGCAAGGCCTATGCCGTCACAGCCATCGGCAATTATGCCTTCAGTGGCTGCTCTGACCTCAGTAGCGTCAGCCTCCCCAATTCGATTGTCACACTCGGGTCGCATGCATTCTTCTTGTGCAAGGGGCTTTCAAGTCTATCAATACCCAGATCGGTTACCACGGTGGGAGAAAACTGTTTTGATGGCTGCACTGGATTAACTGAACTGTCATTTCCTGAAACGCTCCAGTCGATAGGTAATGAAGCCTTCAGCAGTTGTGTCAATTTGACTGACATCTATATTCCTCAGTCATTAACAACCATTGGACAGGACGTGTTCCGCTGGACAGCATGGTTTAATAATCAGCCCGATGGCATCATCTATGCTGGACCGTTCGCCTATACCTACAAGGGTGAAATGCCCATGAACACCGTCATTGACATCAAGCCGGGCACAAAGTATATTGCTGACTATGCCTTCAGTGAACAGCCAAGGGTGGTACAGGTCATCATGCCCAACTCCATCACTGCCATCGGAACCCGTGCCTTCTACTTCTGCACAGGGTTAGAGTCCATTGAGATGTCTGACGCGGTCACGGCTATCGGTTATCAAGCTTTTGCCGGTTGCTCCAGTATTCAGGATTTTGATTTCCCCAACACACTCCAATCCGTCGGTATTAGTGCTTTCGGCGGTACTGATTGGTATGATAAACAGCCCAACGGCCTTGTCTATGCCGGCCCAGTAGCCTATCATTACAAGGGAAGAATCCCCGACAGCACTGATTTCATCATACCAGATGGCACAATCAGTCTGGGAGACGGACTCTTTTACGGTAGTGAACGTTTTTCTCTTGAAGATAACTACGAGGGACTCCTTAGTGTAACCATCCCTAACTCGGTCCGTTATATCGGCGATTATGCCTTCCTCGACGATTGCACCAATTTGCAGACGATAACCATTGGCAGCGGCGTTGAGGACATGGGCAATTGTGCCCTTGGATGGGTTCCCAATTTGACTCACGTCACCATCAACGAGGGCGTTAAGTTGATAGGACGGCACATGTTCTCGGGGTGCCCTAATCTGAAGGAGATAATCATCCCCAATTCTGTTGAGGTCATCAAGTATCGGGCATTTGCCGCCGAAGATGTTTACGGTCAGACCGAGGATCCAGCTTGCATTTCACTGGCCAGTGTCACCATCGGCAATGGCGTCAAGGCAATTGAGGAATTTGCCTTCTCGGGATGTACAGCATTGACAGAGATAACTTGCTTGGCAACAACGCCGCCCGTGATGGAAAACGAGAACTGTTTTGACAATGAGTGCTATGAAACTGCCACATTATTCGTCCCTGCTGAAGTGGTAAACATATATAGAAATGCCCCCGCTTGGGATAAATTCAACAATATTAGACCTATCGACTCAAACTATCTTCCTAGTGACGTGAACGGGGACGGCGAGACTTCTGTTGCTGATGCTAACAGCGTGATTGACATCGTCGTCATGGGTGGCAACGGAGGCCACACCCGTGCACCTGCTTACGAAGGCGAAATCGTTGGCGACGTGAATGGTGACGGTGAGATTACCATTGCCGATATAAATGCCATCATCCACCTGATTACTACAGGCTACTAAAGCATCTGCCCAGGCATACGCAAAAAAACAAGATAATAAACACGAATGCCCGTGAATGGTCACGAATGGTCATAAATATTTTATGATGATTCATGGACATTTATGGGCATTCGTGTTATAAAAAGGGTGCAGATTGCTTGATGCTCTGGATATTATGTCGTACCTTTGCGGGTATGACAACGATAGGCACATTACTGATATTTGCTGCGGCTATCGTGCTGATGGTTGTGGCTATCGCGCGGTGGAAGGTGCATCCCTTCCTGGCGATAATGGGCACGGCGATACTGCTGGCGGTGTTGCTGGGCGTTCCCTATGCCGACATTCCCGATGTCATCGGCAAGGGTTTTGGAGGCGTGTTCAGTGGCATAGCCCTGGTGATTATCTTGGGCACGCTGATTGGCAGTGTCCTTGAGCACACCGACGGCGCCGTGGCGCTGGCACGTGCCGTGGAGCGCGTGGTGGGAAAACGTCATCCACGCCTGGCGATGATGCTTATCGGATGGATTGTGTCGATACCGGTCTTCTGCGACAGCGGTTTTGTGCTGGTGAGCCCCATCGGCAAGTCGCTGGCACACAGGTCGGGCACGTCGCCCGTGCCGTTGATGCTGGCTCTGGCTGCGGGCCTGTTTGCCTCTCATGTGTTCATCCCGCCCACACCCGGTCCCGTAGCGGCAGCAGGTATGGTGGGACTTGAAAACAACCTGCTGCTGGTCATCGGCATGGGCATCGTGATTTCGCTCTTGTCGCTGATTCCAGCCTATTTCTTTGCAGGGCACATCGGCAAACGTGTTCAAGCGGCCGAGCCAACCAGCGATGTCCTTGCCACCGAAGATGAGCACCATTGCAGCGCCACGCTGGCGTTCCTGCCCATTGTCTTGCCCATCGTGCTCATGGCGCTGGGCAGCGTAGCGGCACTGATGAACATACCGACGGATGTCGCTGCCGTCTTCACCTTCCTCGGCAAACCCTCCATTGCCTTGATTATCGCATTATTGTCCTGCCTGCCACTACTGATGCAACAGAAGATGACAGGCCAATTCTACGATATCACGCAATCGTCGCTCAAGACCGCAGGCCCCATCATCTTTATCACCGCTGCCGGTGGCGTGCTGGGTGCCGTGGTCGTGGCTAGCGGTTTTGTAGATATCATCAAGGAGTCGGGCAATTCGCTCAAGGTTCTGGGCGTGGTGTTCCCCTTCCTCATCGCCGCTATCCTGAAGTCAGCACAAGGCTCCTCGACTGTTGCCATCACCACAACGGCAAGCATGATGGGCATGTTCAGCGATTCGGGCTCGATGATGAACGCGCTGGGTTTCACTACCCCCCTTGCCGCAACACTTGTCGTGATGGCCATCGGTGCCGGAGCGATGACCGTTTCTCATGCCAACGACAGCTACTTCTGGGTAGTGAGCGGATTTGGTGGTATCAAGGCAGGTGACGGTTACCGCACCATGACACTCATGACGCTTATCATGGGCATCACTGCCATCGCACTCATTGCCCTAGTGGCAGCCCTGTTACTCTGAGCAGGGGCGTCACAACTGAAATAATTTGCATGACGGCTCAAGAAAAGCACCGAAAAAGCATATTATACCAAAATTTTATATTAAATTTGCTGCAAACAACAATCACCAACCTCTAAAACATCATGATTATGAAAAAAACCGGATTTATCGCGCTGATTGTCTCGTTGATGTGCTGTCTGCCGGCGCAGGCACAGTTAGGCAATCTTATCAACAAGGGAAAGAATGTCGTCAACAAGGCTAAGGAAGTCAAGGAGAAAGTTGATGAAGAGATCAAGAAGTCTAACGGTGACGTTGATTTCTACTATATGAACGACCACAGGGGCTTTTACCGCAGCAAGAAACGCCAGATTATCTTTGATGACCTGCACAAGGAGGGAGACCGCACCGGCAAGAATGTCATCTACACCATCGAGAAAAATGGCGATGTGACGTTTGATGACGGACGCAAGGTGGGCGAGGTACTCGACGGAGGTGTGGTCAACTGTCACAGAACTGCCCCCTATCTCATCCTGGCTGACAATGGCAACGTGATGATGGATGGCGAGGCCATTGGACACATTGACAACCAGGGCAATGTAACCATGGAAGGCGCAGCGATAGGCAAGGCTCCAGGCATCGACAAGCAGGTGGCCGCCTTAATCTACTTCGGCATCCTGTTTGACAAGCAGGGCATTGCCACCGTGAGGGCCAAGGTCAAAGAGGAGCTGCTGCGTGCCGAACAGGAGAGAATTAAAGCCGAGGAAGCCAGGAAGAAGGCAGCAGCCACGGCAAGTGCCAACCAGACGAAGAGCAATCAAACCAACGCCAACAAGTCATCCAACAAAAAGGACACATCTACACCGAAAGTACAGGAATGGACCATCGAGAAGAACGGCAACCGTGGCTTTGTCGATGCCAATGGCGTGGTCTATAACTGGGCGCACAAAAAAATCGGCCAATTGCCCAAAGGCAACGGTGACATCAAGGACGGCTTTGGCAGCACCATCGGTCGCATCAGCAGCGGTGACATTTATAACAGCAGCGGCACCAAGGTGGCTACAGTCAGCAGCGGCGGCTCGATTGCCGTTCCAGGCTCTACCGCCACTGTCGCCGAGGTGCGTGGCGGAGGACGCATCGACAGGATGAAGGACTCGAAAACCCTCGGTTATTGCGATGTCCGCCCCTATGAATGGGCGGTGGCCATCATCTTCTGCGACTTCTTCAAGTTCTAAGGCCTCATTCTACACAAGGATTATGTGCCATTACGTCAGTTATGGATGTAATGGCACGTTTCTTGCTGCAAGATATAACATAAACGGACTTTGTCCGTTATCAATATGACGACATTAACAAGATAACAAGAATACAACACTATGAAAGGAAAAGTTTATACCCGCACCGGCGATGCCGGCACCACGTCACTCGTGAGCGGCAACCGCGTGAGTAAAGACGACGTTCGCGTCGAGGCTTATGGCACTGTCGATGAGCTGAATTCCAACATCGGCGTGCTGCTGCACAGCACCAAGCTCGATGAACACGATGTCATCGCCCTGCTGCGCAAGGCCCAGAACAAGCTGTTCAACATCGGCGCCTACCTCGCCAACGACGCTGCCGACGCCACCCTCTATGGCCTAAAACAAGAGGATATCACCGAATTGGAGCAGATGATGGACAAGATGAGCGAGGAGCTGCCACCCATGCGCGGCTTCATCCTGCCTGGCGGCTCACGCCTGTCGGCAACCGCCGACCGTTGCCGCACCGTCACCCGCCGCGCCGAGCGCCGTGTGGTGTCGTTGACCAAGGTGGCGGCACACGTCGAGCCTCTCGTGCTTGAATACCTCAACCGCTTGAGCGATTTCTTCTTCGTTTTTGCGAGATATAACAATATCCGCAACCAGGTGGAGGAAATTTATTGGGATAAAGACGCCTGACAGAAAAAATAATCGGTAATTATTAACCGTATCTAAAAAATTATATTACTTTTGCGCAATTTTTAGAACACAGGATATTTTCATAAAAGATTAGCACAACAAAAAAAGACTATGTATTGGACACTTGAATTGGCAACAAAACTCGAGGATGCTCCCTGGCCCGCTACCAAGGCCGAGCTCATCGACTATGCCGTGCGCAGTGGCGCACCTCTCGAAGTGATCGAAAATCTGCAGGAGATAGAGGACGAAGGCGACACCTATGAGTCCATTGAGGACATCTGGCCCGACTATCCGACCAATGACGACGACTTCTTCTTTGACCCTGATGAGTATTGACACCGCATCATCACAAGTAGAGAGAAAACAATAACAGCAGCCTTGGATTGATTCCAGGGCTGCCTTTTCACCACCCCACCCCTGACTATTAAAGCGGCACGGTTTTTGCAGGAATCATCATTTAGAGCGATATACACAACCTCAACGATTGATAATTATGATATACACCTGTCCCAAATGCGGCAAGAAAATGGACCTGAGCACCGAGGTGCTCATCAATAGCAATTACATGGTCATCTGCCCTCAATGCCTGAGCCAACTGCAGATTGTGGGCGACTATGCCTATATCCCTGATGATTCGCTCGACCTGGACACCACAGTCGAGCCATCCCGCACAATCAATTGCCCCAAGTGCGGACACGAGGCCAACAGCAATGCACACTTCTGTCCCAACTGCGGCGCTAGTTTTGACGAGCCGGCAAAAAACACGACAGCCATCGACTTGGGTCCCGAGGATGTGACCGTATTGCCACCGCCTATCCCGAACAGCGACCCGCTGTACAACGACGCGGTGCAGTTCCTGACCGGGTGCTCATCCATCACGCCCATGATGCTGCGCGACCGCTTCAACATCAGCAATGAGCGTGCTGCCGAACTCATTCGCCAACTCGAGGCAGGCGGCATCATCGGTCCCTACAACAATGGCGGGCCCCGCAAAATCCTCATTCCCCACACCGGACTCTACGACAGAATCCCGCCTCAAAACACCATGCAGGGCGGCACACCTCATCAAGGCAGACCCCTGCCCCGCCGTTTTGGCTGCTTCACCTGGTTGCTGTTCGGCATGATGTTCTTGTTCCTCATGAAGGCCTGCGGGCTATGATGAGATTAATAAGGACAAAACAAAAACGAATCACGGGCTTGTCGGTCCGTGATTCGTTTTTTAGGTTTATAGGACTTTTTACTTGCCCAGATTGTCAATCTGCTGCTTCGCCCATTCCTTGGCCATGCGGATAGCCTCGTTGGCCATCTGGTTGACCATGCTGTCCATGCCCTCGGGTATCTCGACACCCATGACACTGTCGGGCAGCACTTGGGGATCAGGCACCATTTCCTCGTCCTGGTCCTGTTCGTCACTGTACTCGTCCTGCTGGTCAGGCTCGGGTGCAGGAGTGATATGATGGTTGGCTTCATAGTCATCCATCGCTTTGCTCCATGCCTTCTCAATGTCTTCCTTGCCGAAAGTAAACACATGGCCGAACATACCCAGCGAAACCATTTTCTCCTCGTTGTCACCGATGCTCATGCGGCCCACCGAGCAGACGACATAGTTCTTGACATCAAGGTAACTGGAGATGACCTTGTCGGTGCCAAAGCCCGTGAGTTCCTTGAGGGCCTTGTTGATTAAATCGCCAAACACGCCACCCACGCCGGTGATACCGCTCAGGTTCTCATCAACCTTGTCGCCCACCCAAGCCTTGGTCACCTCTTGGATGGCTGCCTCGTGGTCGGCACGGTCAGGACAAGTCATTACCATTGTGCCAAACAAGATGGCAAGCACCAGGGCGGCTATGAGCCACGGGGTGCAGCCGCTCTTCTTGGTTTCGGGCTGCATGGGATAACGGGGCGGCACTTGGGGCGGTGCCTGGGCAGGAGACACAGGGGGCTCATAGGGCTGTCCTGTTGCTACCTGATTCTCGGCCATACGGGCGGCCTGCTGCGAAGCCTCAAACTCAGCACGCTGGAGCACAGCGGTCAACTCGGGCACATCGCCAGCCTGTTGCCAGTCGCTCATACCGGGAGCCCACACTTCGCTCTCAGGGGTCAACCCTTGCTGACCCAGTTCCTCGATGGAAAACGGACCTTCCTGTTTTCCATTTCTAATCAGATGAAATTCCATAATCAGTCTTTAATGATAAAAAGCCAATGTTTATTGCTAAAAAAAAGCCTTAGGCAAAAGCCTTCTTTTTGCTCCTTGCAAAAAGTGTGCCCAAATGCACCGGTGCAAAAATACACCTTACTGGCTTAGTATCAAGACAGAAATATGGTATTTTGCTTTTTTTAACCATACAATAGCGATGACTTACAATAAAATAGGTGTAAACTGACCATCATTGACATTTATTGCGTAAATTTGCAACATTAATCGATACAACCGAAATGCTATGAAGCGATTTATCTCATTTTTTACCATTGCTCTAGTTGGCATCATGACACTCACCGCTGGGGTGCGCGAGGATTTCAAAGCGAACCCCAAACTGAGCGCCAACAACTACCAGGCCTACCCTGACAAGAACCTGCTGGCCATTACCCCGGCTCCTGCAGGCTATGAGCCGTTTTTCATCAACCATTACGGCCGTCATGGTAGCCGCTGGCTAATCCAAGACAGGAAATACTCCTTCCCCCTGCAGATGCTGGAGAAAGGCCAAAACGACGGCAAACTCACGCCACGCGGCAAAGAGGTGCTTGACATCCTGCGCGAGGTCCATGAGGCCAGCAAAGGACGACTGGGCGAATTGAGCGACCTGGGCGCTGACCAGCACCAGGGCATCGCCCGACGCATGTACCAAAACTTCCCGCAGGTGTTCCGCGACGGAGCATCGGTCGTGGCACGCTCGACGGTTGTCATCCGCTGCATCCTGTCGATGCAGAACGAGGTTGACGTGCTTGCTTCACTCAATCCGCGACTGAACATCACCACCGACGCCAGCCAAGCGACAATGTACTACATGAACTATAGCGACAGCGTCGTCAAGCCGCTGCGCAACAAGCTGGCTGAAACTGAAAAGCAATGCCTGAAGAAGTGGGTAAAGCCCCAAAAGTTCCTCAAAAAGCTTTTCAATGACCAAAAGTGGGTAAAGAACAACATCAGCGAAGACGATGCCCGCAAGATGATGCTGTACCTGTTTGAGGTGAATGGTAACATGCAGAGCCACTATCGCTTCGAGAATGTGAACATGTATGACCTGTTCACCGACGAGGATATCTACAGCGTGTGGCGTTACAACAATGTTTACTGGTATATCCACTCGGCTGAAACACCATTGACGCAGTGCCGTGTGGACTATATGGAGGCCAACCTGTTGCGCAATTTCATCGAGGATGCCGACCGCGCCACCACGACCGATGACCCCACGCCGGGCGCATCGCTGCGCTTCGGCCACGAGAGTGTGGTGCTGCCGCTCTGCTGCCTGATGGGTCTGAACGGTACCGACTACCGCACGACCGACCTCGAGAACCTGGACAAATACTGGCAGACCTACAAAGTGTTCCCGATGGCTGCCAACATCCAGTTCATCTACTTCCGCAAGGCTGGCAGCGACGACATCCTGATGCTGCCGTTGCTGAACGAGCACGAGGCGACCCTGCCCGTTCCCACCGACGTTGCCCCCTACTATCACTGGAGCGACGTGCGCGACTACTTTATCGATAAACTTTCCCGTCAACCTGTCATCGACCTGAACAAATGAAACGCATCACTTTTATCATTATAGCCATTACGGCGTGTCTGACACTGAGTGCCACCAACCCCCGCAAACAGGTCATCAACAACTTTGACCGCTCGGCAAGCAACCACTACGCCTACCCCTACGGCACCGACATGAAGGTGCCCTCGCTCACCGCCGCGCCTGCGGGCTACGAGCCGTTCTACATTGACCACTACGGACGTCACGGCAGCCGTTGGCTGACCAACGGGCGTTACTACGAGCGTCCCTACAAGCAGTTACTCAAGGCCAAGGAGGCAGGAATGCTCAATTTGCAAGGAGACCTGTTGCTGCGCCAGCTCATGATTGTCAATGAGACCTCAAAGCAGCGTGCCGGTGACCTGAGCGACGAGGGTGCAAAGCAGCACCAGGAAATCGCCCAACGCATGTTTGACAACTTCCCCCAGGTGTTCCAGGGCGATGCCCGTATTGATGCCCGCTCGACCGTCATCATCCGTTGCATCCTCTCGATGCAGAACGAGACGATGCGCCTACGCTCACTCAATCCCAACTTGCGCATCACTACCGATGCCAGCTATCATGACATGTACTACATGGGATGGGGATATGGCGAGGACACCCTGGCCAACGACCTGCGCAAGAGCGTGGATCACATCTCAGATGAGATGTACAACAAGCACCTGCATTCCGAGCGCTTCATTGCCCAACTGGTGAACGACCCTGAATGGGCTGCCGCCAACCTGGACTGCAACCAGCTGATGCGCGACGTGTTTGATATCGCCGGTTCGCTGCAAGGACATCAGTTCTTCGACATGATTAACTTGTACCACTACTTCAACAGCAACGAGATTTTTGAACTGTGGCGATTGAAGAATATCTACTGGTACATCCATTGGGCGAACGCACCCCAGAACGGCAACCGCATGCCCTTCATTGAGCGTGCCCTGCTGCGTGACATGATTCAGAAGGCCGACGACGCCATTGCCACCGGTGAACGCGGTGCCTCGCTGCGCTTCGGACACGAGACCTGCGTGCTGCCCTTGGCTTGCCTCATGGAACTGGATAGCGTCAACTACAGCTGCGACGACCTGGAAACGCTGCATGAGCATTGGCAGGACTATAACACCATCCCCAAGGCCTGCAACATTCAAATGGTATTCTACCGCCCCACGGGAACAACAGGTAACCCTGCGAGCGACATCCTGGTCAAGGTGCTCCTCAACGAGCACGAGGCATTGCTGCCTGTAAAGCCGGTTCAAGGCCCCTACTACCGCTGGACCGACCTTCGCCAGTACTACGACCGCAAACTCGCCACAGCCATCGACTGGAGCGTGAAATAGAATGTGGCATAAGCGGACACACGCCCGTTATTCCTCTTAAAACAGTCTTATACTTGTCTGAAATTGCAAAAAATCTGCGATTTCAGACAAGTATAATCAGAGGGCGGCTTGGTAAATGGCTTGGTGGCGGTGGGCTACTGCGGTCTCGCTGTAGGTAGCGAGGGCGGAGGCTCGGGCTGCTGCACTCAGGGCGGGCAGGCGTTCGTCATTGAGACACCAGGAGATGCCTTGAGCGAAGTCCAGACTGTCGCAATAATCGGCGACATAACCGTCCTGTTTATGGCTAATCATCTCGGGAATGCCACCCACGTTAAAGCCCACACAGGGCACGCCACATGCCATTGCCTCGACAATGGTATTGGGTAGGTTGTCCTGCAATGAGGGGGTAACAAACAAATCCACGGCATTATAGAGTTCGGCAATTTCGGCCTCACTGCTCAAGTAGTTAACCGGATAAACCGGCAACGGCAGCGCCTCCTTGACGCTCTCGGCATCACCACCCAGCACGACAACGCCCAGTTTGCCGGGCAGTGTGGGATGATGCATGCTGATGTGTTCACAGGCCTCGACCAGATAGCAGAAGCCCTTGCGCTCATCGGTAATGCGCTGGGCACCAAACAGCAACAGTTTTTTGTCTGTCGGCAGTTGGTGGTGCCTTCGCGCCTCCTGCTTATCCATGGGCGCAAACACGCTGGTATCGATGGCATTAGGCGTGTTGAGGACGGCATGGCCTTGCGTGAGGCTGCTCTTGCGGGCAAGGTCGGCAATCCAACGGCTGCAGCCCACAAAGGTCAGGTTACTATCCTTGTACATCACCAGCTTGCAGTCAAACACCCGCCGTGCCAGGTCTAAACCCGGTCCTTTCAGCATCGGGCACTTTTCACACTGCGACTGGTACTTGTCACAGCCACCCGAATAGTGGCAGATACCCGTGAAATACCACTGGTCATGCATCGTCACCACCACCGGCTTGCCACTGGCAAGGATGCGCTCCAGATTCTTGAGTGAGAGAAAACCCTGATTGACCCAGTGCAGATGGATGACGTCGGCCTGCTGGAACTCGGGCAGCCTGGTGATGTCGGTGCCTGCATTGGCAATATCGACCTGGAACAGGTTCTGCTTGCTTAGGCCGTTGTTCAGCCAGATGACGCCACGCTCCCAAAGGAATTTGGCCTTCAAGAGCCATGACTGTGGTATGTTTACCACCTCAGGGGCATCGGTCTTGCGGTCACGCACAAGCATCCGTGCCTCCACGCCATTATGGTTCAAGGCATGCAGCAGACGGTTGGCGGCAATCGCTGCCCCACCCGTCCGTTCGGCCGTATTGACAATCAGTACTCGCATTCCAATGTCAAAATTACAAAAAGTTACATGTATGTAAGTTACATCAATGCAACTTTTTTTCTGAAATAATCTATTTTTAGTTGATATTCAAGCAAAAAGAGGGCGATGCCTGCTTAGACATCGCCCTCAAAACTATAGAATTTGTTTTATTATTGCCCTTGTTTAGAGCTGGGGACCAGCGGCTACCAGAGCCTTGCCTGCCTCGTTGTCCTCATACTTGACGAAGTTCTTGATGAAGCGGCTTGCCAGATCCTTGGCCTTCTCTTCCCACTGTGCGGCATCGGCGTAGGTGTCGCGCGGATCGAGGATGCCGGCGTCAACGCCCTCGAGCTGGGTGGGAACGGTGAAGTTGAAGTAAGGAATCACCTTGGTGGGAGCATTGTCGATGCTGTGGTTCAGGATAGCGTCGATGATGCCACGGGTGTCACGAATCGAGATGCGCTTGCCAGTGCCGTTCCAACCGGTGTTCACCAAGTAAGCCTTGGCACCGCTCATCTCCATGCGCTTCACGAGCTCCTCGGCATACTTCGTGGGATGCAGCTCCAGGAATGCCTGGCCGAAGCAAGCGCTGAAGGTGGGGGTGGGCTCGGTGATGCCACGCTCGGTACCTGCGAGCTTAGCAGTGAAACCACTCAGGAAGTAGTATTTGGTCTGCTCAGAGTCGAGAATCGATACGGGAGGCAGTACACCGAATGCGTCAGCACTCAAGAAGATAACCTGCTTGGCAGCGGGAGCGTGGCTGATGGGGCGCACGATGTTCTTGATGTGGTAGATGGGATAGCTCACGCGGGTGTTCTCGGTCACGCTCTTGTCGGCGAAGTCAATCTTGCCGTTCTCGTCAACAGTGACGTTCTCGAGCAGTGCATCGCGATGGATAGCGTTGTAGATGTCGGGCTCAGCCTCCTTGTCGAGGTTGATAACCTTGGCATAGCAACCGCCCTCGAAGTTGAAGATACCGTTGTCGTCCCAGCCGTGCTCGTCGTCGCCGATGAGTTTGCGCTTGGGGTCGGTGCTCAACGTGGTCTTGCCGGTTCCCGACAGACCGAAGAAGATGGCGGTGTTCTCACCGTTCATGTCGCAGTTGGCCGAGCAGTGCATGGCAGCAATGCCCTTCAACGGCAGGAAGTAGTTCATCATCGAGAACATACCCTTCTTCATCTCACCACCGTACCAGGTGTTGAGGATGACCTGCTCGTTGCTGGTCACGTTGAAGACAACGGCGGTGTCGCTGTTCAGACCCAGTTCCTTGAAGTTGTCCACCTTGGCCTTGCTGGCGCAATATACGGTGAAGTCGGGCTCCTGCTCAAATTCCTCTTCGTTCTGGGGACGGATGAACATGTTGGTCACGAAGTGAGCCTGCCATGCTACCTCCATGATGAAGCGCACTTTCATGCGGGTATCCTTGTTGGCACCACAGAAACCGTCAACTACAAACAGGCGCTTGCCGCTCAGCTGCTTTACAGCGAGGTCCTTCAGAGCAGCCCAAGTGGCCTCGGTCACGGGCTTGTTGTCGTTGGGATAGCCGGGGGTGGTCCACCACACCTTGTCGTGGCTGTTGGCATCGTCAACGATAAATTTGTCCTTAGGCGAACGGCCAGTGTAAATACCGGTCATCACGTTGATGGCACCCAGCTCGGTCTCCTGACCCTTGTCATAACCCTCGAGCTCGGGCCTCATCTCCTCATTGAACAAAACCTCATAGGTGGGATTGTAGAGCACCTCGGTAACACCAGTGATACCGTACTTCTCTGCTAAGATAGCCTTATCAAATTTACACATAATAAATCGTTAAATATTAATGTTTTAGAAATTACCTTATTGAAATCGACGGCAAAATTACGCATTATTTTATAATGTGCAACGCGAATTAAAGAAAAATTTCCTTAATTCATGCCTTATTATATATTTTTAGCATTGCACATCGACAAATTAACATAAAACTATTCGTAAAAAATCGAATATTTCACCGACCGTTTAGCAGCCACCGCATCCGCAGTCGCAGCCCTCGCCATGGTCATGACCGCAGTCGCCACCGCCGCACTCTTCACAGCCACATCCGCAGCCGTGATGCTTGGGTTGCAATTCCTCGGGCGTAGCGTCACGCACGAGTTGCACATAGCCACTGTAACGCACGGTCTCGCCAGCAAGCTGGTGGTTGAAATCCATGAACACCTTGTCGTCGGTCACCTTGATGACCTGACCCTCGACGCGCATACCTTCTTGAGTCATCATGGGCACCCGGGCACCCGGACGGATATTCTCGGCGTCAAACTTGCCATCGACATGGAAAATCTCCTTATCAAGTTCATAAATCAGGTCGGGGCTCTTTACACCGAAAGCCTCATGGGGCTGAAGGGTAAAATCAAATTTATCGCCTTGCTCCAGGCCCATGATATGGTTCTGGAAGCCCTCGATCAACGACAAGTCCAAACCGAAGACAAAAGCATCGGGATGCTCCTTATTGAACTTGAACACACTAGTCTGCTCTTCGCCGTTCACAACAAAGATTTCATAGACGAGTTCTACGTATTTTCCTGCTTGAATTTTCTCCATTGAATTTTATTAGTAAGTAATAATTTGATTGATAAATAATTTTGTGCAAAGATACGTATTTTTTCGATACATATCGGGTTTTTCCCGCAACTTTGGCGATTGTCTGACCCACCTGTAATTAGAAATGATAAGAAAAACGGGCTTTTGCTTTCCGTTTCACCGATTTTGACGTAACTTTGCGCCCACAACGAGATTATAAGCAGAACATGATGAACGATAAATTTGACATGGTGGCGAAGACCTTCCTCGGACTGGAAGGTGTTCTTGCCGACGAGTTACGCGCACTGGGCGCCGAGGATGTAACCGAAGGGAACCGAGTGGTTTCGTTTAAAGGGGACAAGGAAATGCTCTATCGCGCAAATTTCGCTTGCCGTACGGCGGTGCGTGTGCTCAAGCCTTTCCTCAGACTACACTCCACCGGTGCCGATGACCTGTATGAACAGCTCAAAACTTTTGATTGGGAACAGTTGATGCAAGTGAACACCACATTTGCCATCGATGCCACCGTCTATAGCGAGGACTTCAACAATTCACGCTTTGTCACTTATCGTGTCAAGGATGCCATCGCCGATTTCTTCAACGAGAAATACGGCAAGCGTCCTAGCATCCGCCTCACCAATCCCGAAATCCGTTTCGACGTCCACATCTCGGGGCGCGACGTGACACTGTCGCTCGACAGCAGCGGTGACCCGCTGTTCAAGCGCGGATGGCGCGTGGCACAGACCGATGCCCCCATCAACGAGGTACTGGCAGCTGGCATTATCCTGCTTAGCGGCTGGAAGGGTGACACCGACCTGATTGACCCCATGTGCGGCTCGGGCACCTTCCTCATCGAGGCTGCATTGATTGGTGCCAACATCGCTCCAGGTGTCTATCGCGACCATTACGCCTTCCAGCAGTGGCCCGACTACGACGCCGACCTGTTTGACCAGATTTACAACGATGACAGCGCCGAGCGTGAGTTCACACACAAAATCTACGGCAGCGATATCGAGGGCAAGGCCATTGCCATCGCACGCACCAACGTCAAGAGCGCCGGACTAAACAAATACATCGAACTGGAACGCCGCGACTTCAACGACATCGAACTGGTGCCTGAAAAGGGTACGCTTATTTCCAACCCGCCCTACGGCGAACGATTGAATGTCGAGGATCTGGAGCAGTTCTACCGCGACCTGGGCTTCAAACTCAAACACACTTTCAAGGGCTATAACGCTTGGCTCATCTGCTACGACCAGGAGCAATACTTCAAAATCGGCCTTAAACCGTCGGTGAAATATGCCTTGAACAACGGCGGTCTGGACTGCGAACTGCTGCAATTCGTCATTTTTGACGGCACTTACGATGACCTGCGTGAGCGCGGAGAGCACATCCGCAACGAGGGTTTCCGTGCCAGCGAGCGCAGCAAGGGCAACTACAACAAGGTGGGACGCGAGGAACGTCCGCGCCGACGTGACGATGACCGCCCGAAACGTCGATTTGAAGGCGATGCCCGTCCGCATCGTCGCGACGATGACCGCCCACGCCGACGTGACGACGACCGTCCCCATCGCCGGTTTGAAGGTGAGGACCGCCCAAAACGCCGATTTGATGGCGAAGGCCGCCACAATGACGTCCCCATCAGCGAGGAAGAGCGCCGCCGTCGTTCCAACATCGACCGCGACCGCCGGTTGATGTCCGAGGTGGATAACCGCGACAGGAAAGGTCGCTATGATGACGACTTCGACCAGGAATTCCGCCATTCCGAGACCTTTGCCAAGCGCATCCTGCGCGACCGCAAGCCCACACTCAGCGCCGACAAGGAGGTGCCCATCATTCACGGACGCCGCAAGAGCTGGAAACGTCGCGAACTGGACGAGCCCACCGACCAGAAGCCTAACGACACCGACGACAACAAATAACAGGAAGTCAACTACTACAATAGAACGAAGCTATTGAAGACAACTTGAACAACTCATACAACTAATATATAATCAAGTTGTTAGAGAGTTGTCCAAGTTGTTTTTATGATTGATTTAAAAGGTGACGACGAGGGAGCATATCAACGAGTATTTCAACGGGCGGCCGTTTGTGATACTGTGTGCACTGGCGCTCATTTTGGCGACAGCGCTCTCGTTGTCGAGCGGAGTGCAGCCTTTACCCGTCAATAGCGAGGGTTTCTTTTTCTCGTTCAAGGGGTCTCTCATCGGCAGCAGCCCTCTGTCGGCAGCGGTCAACGTGCTATGTATGCTGGCAACGGGTGCTATCATGCTGGCATTGAACAAGGTGTTCTCCTTTGTGCGCGCAATGACGCATCTGTTCGTTTCGGCATTTTTCCTGTTGCAGATAGCCAATCCATCAGGACTGGTCTCATTTAATGCCGGCACACTGCTGGCTCTGGTGACGGCAATGGCCACATGGCCCTTGTTCTCATCCTATCAGGACAAGCACTCACAACGCAGCATTTTCCTCATTTTTGCTCTGATTGCCGCAGGCAGCATGGTCCACTACAGCTTCCTGGTACTCATTCCAGCTTTCTTGCTGGGTTTCCTCAATATGGGTGTGTTGAACCTCAAGGGATTGCTCGCCATGCTCTTTGGCATCATTACCCCATTCTGGATAGTATTAGGGTTGGGCATCGCTTCGCCTAGTGATTTCATCACCCCACACATCAACGGAATCTGGAACATGACTGCTCTGCCACGCATGAATCTGGTGCTGGCATTGGCGGCACTCACTGCTGTTCTAGGCTTTGTTCTGGTTGTGATTAATCTGCTCACCATCATGAACTACAGGATGCAGACACGCGTGTATAACGCCTTCTTCATCTTTGTACTCGTAGCGGCAGTCATTGCCCTGTGCATTGATTTCAGCGACATCGCTGTCTTTCTGCCCTTGCTCAACCTCATGGTTGCTGTACAGATTTCCCATGCCCACACATTGCGCTCCTCACACTCTCGTCGCTACATCTTACTGCTATTGTTTATTGTGGGATGCTTCGCATTCTGCATTGCCAATCACTTCATGCCATGAGAATCGTCATTGACAACCATATACCGCACATCAGTGGATTGATTGAGCCATTCGCTCAGGTCGATTATCTAGAGCCCAGCGAAATCACTGCAAGCGCCGTGCGTGACGCCGATGCACTCATCATCCGCACCCGCACCCGCTGCGATGCCGCCCTGCTCGACGGCAGCCGCGTGCGTTTCATCGGCTCGGCGACCATCGGCACCGACCACATCGACCTCGATTATTGCGCCACCCACGGCATCACCGTGCGCAACGCCCCTGGATGTAACGCTCCCGCCGTCGCCCAATGGGTATTCTGCGCCGTCCATGCCTGGATGCAAGCCCGTGGCATCGCTACCCCCGACGGCCTCACACTGGGCATCGTCGGCGTCGGCCACATCGGTTCCATCGTCGCCCGCTGGGGCAGGCAATTGGGCTTCACCGTCCTCCTCAACGACCCCCCGCGTGAAAATAGGGACGGTTCTCTTGATGTAATATTCTCCCCCTTGACCGAGTTGCAGCAGCGCTGCGATATCATCACTTTTCACACGCCACTCACCCGCGACGGCCAGTGGCCCACATGGCACATGTGCGACAAGGCGTTTCTTGACGGACTGGCCCGCTGCCGCCTGATTCTCGATGCTGCCCGAGGTCCCATTGCCGACAATGCCGCCCTGCTGGGCTGGCATGGTGACGTCGGACTCGACTGCTGGGAGAATGAGCCCAATATCTCCCGTGAACTGCTGGACAAATGCATCGTCGCCACCCCTCACATCGCTGGCTACAGCGCCGAGGGCAAGCAGCGCGGCACAGCCATGATGCTCGCCGCCCTCAATGGGTTTTACGGCTGGGACATCCCCATTCCCGAGATTGCCAGCCCCGCCACAGGCGCAGCACAGGTAAGCCTCGACGGTATTGCCGCCAGTTACGACATCCTCGCCGACACCACCGCCCTGAAAGCCACACCCACAGCCTTTGAATCCCTACGCAACCACTATCGTCACCGCCCCGAATACCAGTAAAGAATCAACCCATCACCTTCAATTAAAGAAAAGCAACTGGATTCATCGGGTGCTCTTGATGGATTTAATGATAACTTGTTACTAGAGATGCGGTGCCGATATCAATAATTCGTAGAGTTGGCATTAAAAAGTAGCGTCTCTTGTATGATAGGCTACAAAAAAACACTATCTTTGCAGGAAATAAAAGACATCAATTAACAACTAATTTATCACTACCACAATGAAAGAATTAAAAGGAACCAAGACCGAAAAGAACCTGATGGAAGCCTTCGCTGGCGAATCCCAGGCCCGTAACAAGTACACCTACTATGCCTCCAAGGCCAAGAAGGACGGCTATGTGCAGATTGCAGCCATCTTTGAGGAGACTGCCAACCAGGAGAAGGAACACGCCAAACTGTGGTTCAAGCACCTGCAGGGCGGTGCCGTGAAAGGCACCATCGAGAACCTTGAGGATGCTGCTGCCGGCGAGAACTTTGAGTGGACCGACATGTACAAGCGCATGGCCGAGGAGGCCCGCGAGGAAGGCTTCATCGAGATTGCCGAGCAGATGGAAGGCGTTGCCGCCATCGAGAAGCTGCACGAGGAGCGCTACCTCAAGCTGTTGAACAACATCAAGGAGGGCATCGTCTTCTCACGCGACGGTGACACCATCTGGCAGTGCAGCAACTGCGGCCACGTGGTGATTGGCAAGAAGGCTCCCGAGATGTGCCCCGTGTGCAACCATCCCCAGGCCTATTTCCAAATCAAGGCCGAGAACTATTGATTTCCCGTTCTTATCAACTGACATTGTCGGCGAAGCGTTATCACTTCGCCGGCTTTTTTTGTGTCCTTTCAAAAAAAATGGCACAACTATTGCTATGGTTTGAGGAGAAAACAGTAAATTTGCCATTTGGAAAAAACATTATTCACCTTTTATAAAATAAAAAAGACAATGAAAAAAGGATGTAGTGGACTTGCTGTCCTGATTTTTGTCGCCATCGTAGCAATTGTATGGGGCATATCGATTTACAACGGACTTGTTAAAGAACAAGAGAATGTTGAAAAAGCATGGGGTAATGTGGAGAACGTGTATCAGCGTCGTGCTGACCTGATTCCCAACCTGGTAGAGACCGTTAAGGGTTATGCCAAGCATGAGCAGGAAACTCTCGAAGGTGTGATTGAGGCTCGCGCCAACGCTACCAAGGTTACCATCGACCCCAAGAACATGACTCCCGAGGACCTGCAGAAGTATCAGGCCGCACAGGGTGACGTGACCAATGCGTTGAGCCGACTCATTGCCGTGAGCGAGTCCTATCCCGACCTGAAGGCCAACCAGAACTTCCTCGAGTTGCAGAATCAGCTGGAAGGCACTGAGAACCGCATCACCGTTGAACGCAACAAGTTCAACGAGGCCGCTCGTGAGTACAACACCAAGCGCCGCACCTTCCCCACCAACATTATTGCCGGCATCTTCGGCTTTGGTGACAAGCCTTACTTCCAGGCACAAGAAGGCGCCGACAAGGCTCCCAAGGTGGACTTTGGCACCAGCGAGGGCAAGTAACCGATGGCACTGGCCGATTTCATTCCCAGTGAGGGCCAACGGCGCATAGCCGATGCCATTACCGCTGCCGAGCGTCACACGACAGGAGAAATCTGTGTCCATGTGACGCCCCGCTGCCGCGGCAACGTGTACAAGCGTGCCGTCAAGACCTTCAACCGACTCCACCTGTACACCACCAAGCGACGCAATGCGGTGCTCATCTTTATCGCCTACGAAGCTCGCAAGTTTGCCATCTTGGGCGATACGGGCATCAACGACGCGGTACCCGAAGGCTTTTGGGACAATGAATCCGAGGAACTGGGCAAGTATCTGAAGGCTGGCCGTCCGGTTGACGGACTGTGTGACATCATCGCCCGCATCGGCGACCGCCTGTCGCACTACTTCCCTGGTGAACGTGACGACGAGAACGAACTGAGCAACGAGGTCTCCTTCGACGACCTTGACGATGACGATGACGATTGAATTGAAGACCACGACTATGGCAACATGGAATAAAGCGATATCGCACTTTACAGCAGTAATGTTGCTGTGCCTGACGGCAATGGCTGCCGTGGCACAAGTGCCCGCACGGCCCGACCCGCCACGTCTGGTCAACGACTTCGCCGGCATCCTGGGCGACTGCCAGTGGCTCGAAGACTCGCTCGAGAAAATCGCCATGGAGACCAGCAACCAGATTTGCGTGGTCACCATGAACGACTTTGGCGGCTACGATAAGGCCATGATGGCTTACAGCATCGGTGAGCAATGGGGCGTAGGCAAGAAAGGCAATAACAACGGCGTCGTCATCCTCATCAAGCCCAAGACCGCCGAAGCCAAGGGTGAGGCATTCATTGCTCCGGGCTACGGCCTGGAGGGCGCTATCACCGACGCCACCAGCACACGCATCGTCAACCAGGAGATGATTCCCTACTTCAAGGACAACGACTACCTGGGGGGTGTGTGGGCAGGAGCGCAGGTCGTACGCGACCTGGCGATAGGCGAATACAACGAGGAAGACTATGCCAACCAAGGGGATGACGGAGCGCTGTTTGCTCTAGTCATGTTTATCCTCATCTTTGCCTTCTTCCTCTATCTTGCACACAAGGGCAATCAGCACAACGGAGGCAACCGCAACAGTGGTGACACCGGCACCTGGGGCGGTCCCATCATCTTCACCAGCGGACATGACTGGGGACGAGGCGGCTCCTCATGGGGCGGCGGCGGTTCCTTCGGCGGTGGAGGCTGGGGAGGCTTCGGCGGAGGCTCCTTCGGCGGAGGCGGCGGAGGCGGCAGTTGGTAAACAGCATAAAGTGAACCGCCAGCATTAATGAACGCGGATGCCCCCTCTTTAAACTTTAAACATTAAGCATTAACCACAAGTTCCAAAAGCAGTCGGCTTTTGGAACTTGTTTTATATGAACAGTTGTTTCAGGATATCCGGGGAGCGCAATGTGCCAATGGCGGCATTGTGCAGGCGGTAATAACTGATAATCACGTCGAGCATGCGGTTGCGCTCCTCACGGTTAAAGCGGAAAACGCCCATGTTGCTGAACGTCATGCGCGACAGCAGGTGGAGGACCTGCGCCTCTTGTGGCGGCAACAGGGCATGTCCCTTCACCGCCGAAGGCAAAAACACGCCGTCGGTCATATCAAACCAGTACCCCTTGCGATAACTCTCCAGATTGGGCTGGATTCCCAAGTGTGCCCCCAAGTGAAAAAGAAAGCAGATGTGGAAATTGGCAATCTGACCAGGCATCTGCTCCAGCAGCTGTACCGACTGCTCGATGTAACGGAACAGATACTCATTGCCCTCGGGCTCCTGGATGACATGGGTGAGCAGTTCGCTGATGAACAGGGCAATGGCATTCCTGATGGGGTCGCTATAGATGGTCGCCAACGGATAATTGCGACGCACCTCGCGCAGCAATGCCAAGTCACGGCCAGGGCGAACGCCAACCTCCAAGTCCACCAGCGACAACGGCATCAGCATGGCGTTACGCATCCGCGACGCTTGCGACTTGCCCAACGGCACTGCAAACGACATCAGCCCTCGACCATCTGTATAGATGTGTACGATATTATGCTTATCGCTGTAGCGGATCGTGTTCAGCACGATGCCCCTTAACTTCTCATACATGGCGCTAATTTACTCATTATTCGGCATTCAGGAGTAAGAAAAAGGCAAAAAACGCAACTTTTTCGCCATTTCGGCGGGTTAAATTTTGTCAATTCAAAAAATGTTACTAATTTTGCAGTCGCTTTTGCGGAAAATTCCCGCAATTCGGCCCATTCGTCTATCGGCTAGGACGCAAGATTTTCATTCTTGAAAGAGCAGTTCGATTCTGCTATGGGCTACTATTAACAACTAAATATCAAAGTTTTATATACATTATGGCAAACCATAAATCAGCTATTAAGAGAATTCGTCAGAGCGAGACCCGCCGTCTTCGCAACCGTTATTACAGCAAGACCATGCGCAATGCTGTCCGCAACATTCGCAAGATGACCGACGCCAAGGAAGCCGCCGAGGCTATGCCCAGGGTGACTGCTATGCTTGACAAGCTTGCTGGCAAGAACGTGATTAGCAAGAACAAGGCTGCTAACCTCAAGTCAAAGCTCGCTCAGCACATCAACAAGCTGAACCAGGCCTAAGCAATTAGGCGACCGGGTGCCCAACGGTGCCTTGGTTCAGCTAAGGTATGGCCCATTCGTCTATCGGCTAGGACGCAAGATTTTCATTCTTGAAAGAGCAGTTCGATTCTGCTATGGGCTACCGCAGCAAAGCGTTAACGTTCGCGTTTAACGCTTTGCCTTGTGTTATTTCACTACCAAACAACACAAGACAATTCTGTTACCGTGGAGGAAAAGTCAATCGTGGCTGACCACCAATGTCGCGATGACGGGATAGTGGTCGCTCAGTTTAACCGGTATTACCTGTGACTCTATCGTTCGCCACGCCCGTGAGGGGCGGGCAAATATGTAATCAATTTTTTCGCTGGGATTCTTGACGCTGAAGGTGAAATCGCCTGCAGTGCAGTCAAGCCATTGGCCCGTGAACAGCATGATTGCATCATCAGCGGGCGAGGCATTAAAGTCGCCTGCTAAGATGACGGGGTGCTTTGAACTGGCAAAATGGTTAAGCAGGAAGTTGGCCTGTGCCACACGGCTTATACTGTCAAAGGCCTCAAGATGAGTGCACGCCATCACGATGGTATCGCCATCAGGCAGGATAAAGGTCCCCTGAAGCAGCCCTCGCTGCTCCATACGGGAGTTGGGATGCGGCAATTTGATGTTGTGCACATCAACAAACTGATGCCGGGTGAGCAGACCTATGCCGTAGAGTCCCCCGCTGAACTTGATGGTGGGTCCAAACAGTCCTTCCATGCCGCTATAGTAGGCTAATTCGGTAATAAAATCGCGATTATTCTGATGCGGACAATTGGAGCGACGGGTGTTCTTATCTACTTCTTGCAAAGCAACGAAATCGGGCTGGTATTGCTTAATGAGAAGTCCGATTTGCATCAGACTGGCATCATGGCCGGCATGAAGGTTAAAAGTCATGACTCTGATGGTGTCGTTATGACCTTGAGCAAAGGCCACGCTGGCCATCAACCATGCCGTAATCAAGAATATGTGGCGGAGTCGCATAACGGTTAAAGTGCTGGTAAGATGCACAAAAGTACTAATTATTTCATTAAGGGACTAATACTGTCCCCTTTTAGTTTGATTCATTCCATGTTGTGGTCAAAAAACAAGAAAGGAGACAAACACGTTGTTTATCTCCTTTTCTTGTGGTTGCCTTGCCCGGACTCGAACCAGGAAATGCGGCACCAAAAACCGTTGTGTTACCATTACACTACAAGGCAATCCAATGTCACTTGAGCGGCATGCCGCTCCAAATGCGGTGCAAAATTACTGCTTTTTTTTGAATTGCAATCTTTTTAGCAGGATTTTTTTTGTGATTATAGGTTTCCGAGAATGTCTTTCTTCTCACGCTCTGACATCTCCCACCATTGCTTATCTCGCGTTACTTCGATGACCCGGTCAATCTGCTCGGGTGTGAGGTAGCATTTATCAAAAAAATGGTCCTGCAGAAATTCGTTGGGTTTAGGGTCTCTGGGCCAACAACCATGCATATAATAAAACCAGATATCCTCACTAGCTCCTCGCACCGAGTGCATGATACTTAAAGACATCCTATTTATTAAAGCATTGGTAAGTATGTTGACCTCCTCCTTGGTGAACATGGCGTCATCGTTCTTCAGTTTCATGACGATGGCTTCAATCTGCTCGGGTGTTAATTTCTGAGATTGTTTATGAAACAGTGGCCACTGGTCCATGTTATCATCAAATGTATCTTTTTCATCTCTCGCCATCCCATCATGCTTTCCGTGTCCGAGGAGTTCTTTGATTTCTTCATCGGTGGGCACAAACTGCCGCTTATCGTTTCTGGGCCAACAACCATGCATATAATAAAACCAGATGTCCTCACTAGCTCCTCGCACCGAGTGCATGATACTTAAAGACATCTTATTTATTAAAGCATTGGCAAGTATGTTGACCTCCTCCTTGGAGAACATGGCGTCATCGTTCTTCAGTTTCATGACGACGGCTTCAATCTGCTCAGGTGTGAATTTCTGAGTTTTTTTATGCAACAGTGGCCATTGATCCATGTTATCATCAAATGTATCTTTTCTCACTATCCCACCATGCTTTCCGTTTCCGAGGAGTTCATTTATTTCTTCCTCGGTGGGCACAAACTGCCGTTTATCAGTACTCCTTATCTCGGCAAAATCCTCAATAATCTGTTGTTTCTCTTTCTCAGTGAGCTCGTTCTTCTTGAGTTTCAGAATGAGGTCATCGATGTTCATTTCATTGAGCCTGATTTGAAACTGCTTGAAATAGTCAAGAATCATCTGCAATTCCTTGTCTGTAATTCGATTCTGTTCCATAATAAGATATAAGTTAGTTGGTTAATATTAGAGGGTTTTATCCCGGTTATTGGATTATGTATTTGTCTTTTAGGGTAGTAAAGATAAGAGGATGTGTCATAATTCGCCTCTGGCTTTTTAATCGGCCTAACGGCCGAGAAATAGAACAAAATTATAAATAAAATTAAAATAAAAAATGACTTGTTTAATTTTTATACAAATTTTGTTTAATTTCTCCGTGCGTAGCACGGATTCTTTTGCTGTAATTGCAATTATGACACACCGTCATTTCATCACTTCACGAGGAGCAAGAAGTAGTTCTTCTTACCCTTCTGGGCAAGGATGTACTTGCCGTTGAGCAGCAGGTCGGCGCTGGCGGGCATGTTCGGGTCAGCGAGCTTCTCCTTGTTGATGTCCACGCCATTGTAAAGCTATCGTGATTGCTAGTGGTCTTTAATAGCCTGCTTCTGCCAGCATCTGTTTGATTTTCTCACAGTGTGCTATAGCTTGTACAAGACCACGGTTCTTGGGCTCCATGTTCTTGAACATGTCGATGATACCGTCCAGCACCACTTTGACATCAGCGCTTTTCAGTATCCCTTGTTCCTTGAGTTTCGCGAGCAGGTCGTCAATTTCCTTTTGTGTCATGCGAGGGATGACTAAGTTCGTTAGATCTTTGGGATTATAATCGTCTTTATTCTCGTAGTATCGCATCGTCTCCGGTGGTGCTATAAGCGGTTTCCAAGGAGGAAAGATGCCACGGGAATTATGCTTAGAGATATAATCCATCCTGGCAAGCTGTTCAGGCGTAAGTCCTGCTCTGGTAGGATCCTGCACTTGCTCAATCACCTCGTCAAGGAAGTCGATGTCGGACTGTAGTGCTGATTTGAGCGTCTTGGCGTAATTCACGATAATTTGAATTTCTTCATTTGAGAAGCCGCCATCACTTCGGATCAGTCCGCCCCAGTCATCAACCAAGTGATGGTCAAGAGCGCCACCACTTCGGATCAGTCCGCCCCAGTCATCAACCAAGTGATGGTCAAGAGCGCCACCACTCTTTTTGGTGTCCTCATAAACCCACGGACGCCAGGGTGGCGGCCAATGATGAACCCTTTTTCTGTGTTGGGCATGGAGAATCGCATCTAACAGGATTGATGTGTCCTGATCGCTCATCAGTTCATCGACGAGTTTGTCGATTCGTGCCTGAGATTGCCTCATTTCCTGTTTGGCTTCGACAATCGCATCCTTCAGTTTATTGAAATCATTCTGTTCCATTTAGTTAAAAGTAGTTATGGTTATTATTCATCCCTTAGGGTCATTCCCTGACATCACTTGACGATGAGCAGATAATAGTTCTTCTTACCCTTTTGGGCGAGGATATACTTGTCGTTGAGCAGCAGGTCGGCGCTGGCAGCCATGTTGGGGTCAGCCAACTTCTCCTTGTTGATGCTCACGCCGCCACCCTGAGTGAGCTTACGCATTTCGCCCTTGCTGGGGAAAACGGCAGCCACCTCGGTCAGCAGCGAAATCAGCGGAGTGCCCTCGTCGATGGCGCTGCGGGGTACTTCAAACTGAGGCACACCCTCGAATACGCTCAGCAAGGTCTCCTCGTCAATCTTGTGCAGGATGTCCTTGGCCTTGTTCGAGAACAGAATCTGCGAAGCCTCGACAGCCATCTCATATTCCTCGGCGCTGTGTACCATCGTGGTCACTTCCTTGGCCAGGCGCTTCTGCAACGGACGCAGACCGGGGTCTTTCTCCTGCTCGGCAACAAGTGCGGCAATCTCCTCTTCGGTCAGGTCGGTGAAGATTTTGATGTATCTCTCGGCATCCAGGTCACTCACGTTGATCCAGAACTGGTAGAACTTATAGGGAGAGGTGCGCTTCGGGTCGAGCCACACGTTGCCGCCCTCGGTCTTGCCAAACTTGGTGCCGTCACTCTTGGTAATGAGCGGGCAGGTGATAGCAAAGGCCTCGCCGCCGTTCATGCGACGAATCAGCTCGGTACCCGTGGTAATGTTACCCCACTGGTCACTGCCACCCATCTGCAGCTTGCAGCCTTCGGTTTCATACAGGTGCAGGAAATCGTAGCCCTGCAGCAGCTGGTAGGAGAACTCGGTGAACGACATACCATGGTCAGCATTGGCCGACAGACGCTTCTTCACGCTGTCCTTGGCCATCATGTAGTTCACGGTGATGTGCTTACCGATGTCGCGGATGAAGCTCAGGAACGTGAAGTTCTTCATCCAGTCATAGTTGTTCACCAGGATGGCGTGGTTGGGAGCATCGCTGTCAAAGTCCAGGAACTTTGCCAACTGCTTGCGGATGCACTCCTGGTTGTGACGCAGCGTCTCCTCGTCGATGAGCTTGCGCTCCTGCGACTTCATGGACGGGTCGCCAATCATACCTGTCGCACCACCAATCAGCGCGATGGGACGATGGCCTGCACGCTGCAGGTGCTTCAGCATCATGATGCCCACCATGTGGCCGATATGCAGTGAGTCGGCGGTCGGGTCGATGCCCACATAGCCGCTGGTCATTTCCTTGTTGAGTTGCTCCTCGGTACCAGGCATGATGTCATTAATCATGCCACGCCATTTCAGTTCTTCTACAAAATTCATCTTTTTTTATCGTTATTAATTGGTTTATTTTCTACTTTAAGGCACAAAGATACAATTATTTTTTCAAACTGCAGATATCTTTGGTTGTTTGAAAATATATTACCTTTGTAGTTCAATTTATAATGTAGCGATAGAGATGGCAAAGGACCCGCTGAATACGCCAATGATGAAGCAGTTCGTCGAGATGAAAGCCAAGCATCCCGACGCCGTGCTGCTGTTCCGTGTGGGAGACTTCTATGAGACTTATCTGGAAGACGCTGTGACTGCCAGCGAGATACTGGGCATCACCCTGACACGACGCAGCAACGGTGCGGCTGCGGCGACTGAGATGGCGGGCTTCCCCCACCATGCGCTCGACACCTACCTGCCCAAACTGGTGCGGGCGGGCAAGCGCGTAGCCATCTGTGACCAGTTGGAAGACCCCAAACTCACCAAAAAGCTCGTCAAGCGCGGCATCACCGAGCTGGTGACACCCGGCGTGGTCGTCGGTGGCACGATGCTCGACCGCAAGGAGAACAACTTCCTGGCCGCCGTCCACTTCGGCAAGAAGATGCTGGGAGTGGCGTTTCTCGACATCAGCACGGGCGAGTTCCTCACCGCCGAGGGCAACGAGGAGTACATCGATAAACTGCTGGTCAATTTCTCGCCCAAGGAGGTACTTATCGAGCGAAGCAACCGCCAGCGCTTTGCCGCTACGTTCTCGTCGCGTTACCTGACGTTTGAACTCGAGGACTGGGTGTTCACCTTCGAGGCTGCCAACGACCGCCTGTTGAAGCACTTCGAGACGCGCAACCTCAAGGGCTTCGGCATCACCAGCATGGACAATGCCATCATCGCCAGCGGTGCCATCCTGCACTACCTCGACATCACACAGCACACCCAGCTGGGCCACATCACCCACCTGTCACGCATCGAGGCTGAACGGTATGTGCGCCTCGACAAATTCACCATCCGCAACCTGGAGCTCGTAGCTCCCATGAGTGATGACGGCAAGTCGCTGCTCGACGTCATCGACCGCACCATCTCGCCGATGGGCGGACGCATGATGAGACGCTGGGTGCTCTTCCCCCTCCAGGATGTCAAGGCCATCAACCGCCGCCTGGACGTGGTAGAGCATTTCATGCGGGACCCCGAGGGGCGCGAACTCATCAGGGAACGTCTGGAACTCATCGGGGACCTGGAACGCCTGACGTCCAAGGCTGCCGTGGGACGCATCACCCCGCGCGAACTGGTACAGCTCAAGAGTGCCCTGCAGGCCATCGAACCCATCAAGCAGTATTGCTCACAGGCAGCCTGTGACGTGCTGCGCAGCCTGGGCGAGCAACTGAACCCCTGCACCATCATCCGCGACCGTATCGAGCGTGAAATCAACCCCGATGCCCCCAACCAGACCAACCGTGGCAACATCATCTGCCGTGGTGTCGACGCCCAGCTCGACGAACTGCGCGACATCTCGTGTAGCGGCAAGGACTATCTGGTGGCGATGCAACGCACCCTGAGTGAGCAGACGGGCATCCCGAGTCTGAAGATTGCCTACAACAACGTGTTCGGCTACTATATCGAGGTGCGCAACACCCACAAGGACAAGGTGCCCGAGGAGTGGATTCGCAAGCAGACGCTGGTCAATGCCGAGCGCTATGTGACACAGGAACTCAAGGAATATGAGGAAAAAATCCTGGGTGCCGAAGAGAAAATACTCATCATCGAGGGTCGCCTGTTTAATGAACTGGTATCTGCGGTGACTGAGTATATCCCTGCCATCCAGAACGATAGCGCCATCATTGCCCAACTCGACTGCCTCAACGCCCTGACGCGCGTAGCGATGGAAAACCGCTACAACCGCCCGGTGCTTGACGACAGCCTCGACATCGACATCGCCATGGGCCGACATCCCGTCATCGAGTGTCAGCTGCCGCCGGGCGAGACCTATGTGCCCAACAGCATCCGCCTAAGCAACGATGACCAGCAAATCATGATTATCACAGGCCCCAACATGGCAGGTAAATCGGCGCTGCTGCGCCAGACGGCGCTCATCACGCTGATGGCGCAGATGGGCAGTTTTGTGCCCGCCGAACAAGCCCGCATCGGCATTGTGGACAAGATTTTCACCCGAGTGGGTGCCAGCGACAACATCTCGCTGGGCGAGTCCACCTTTATGGTCGAGATGACCGAGGCTGCCGCCATCCTCAACAACATGAGCCAGCGCAGCCTCATCCTTTTCGACGAGTTGGGACGCGGCACGAGCACCTACGACGGCATATCCATCGCCTGGAGCATTGTCGAACACATCCATGAACATGCCACACGGCCCAAGACGCTGTTCGCCACCCACTACCACGAGTTGAACGAGATGGAGAAGTCCTTCAAGCGCATCGTCAACTACAACGTGAGCGTCAAGGAAATCAATGGCAAGGTGGTGTTTGTCCGTCAGCTGGTCAAAGGTGGCAGTGAGCACAGCTTCGGTATCCACGTCGCAAAACTCGCCGGCATGCCCCCCACCATTGTCGAACGCGCCAACCAGGTGCTCAAGCAGTTGGAGGACAACAATCGCAACGATAATGCCATCACCAAGGATTTGGGCGATGTCGCCAGCAGCCGCTCGGGCTACCAGTTGTCCATCTTCCAGCTCGATGACCCCGTGCTGAGCCAAATCCGCGACGAGATTCTCACCATCGACATCAACAACCTCACGCCCATGGAGGCCCTGAACAAGCTCTACGACATCAAGGGTATCCTCACCGGCAAGAAACAACGATAGTTTAAAAACTACGAATTACGCGAATTAAACTAATTTGCATCCGCATTCAATTATAACGAATTTTGACGAATAAGTATGATCATCTATCCGAATGAATCATATAAAATTATTGGTTGCATGATGAAAGTTCATCGTGAGTTGGGGTGCGGATTCTTGGAGAAAGTTTACCAGGAAGCATTAGAACGCGAATTCATCGATGAGGGAATTCCATACCAGAGAGAAGTCAATATGAAGATATACTATAAAGGGGTTCCTCTACAGCAAGAGTATATCGCTGATTTTGTGTGCTACGGCAAGATTATTGTCGAATTGAAAGCCATCAGTAAGTTATCAGATGTTGAAAAAGCCCAGGTCATCAATTACCTGAAAGCTACAGGATATGAATTGGGTATTCTTGCCAATTTTGGCGAAACAAGTTTAAAAACAGAGCGTTTCTGCAATATCAAAAACCAGCATCTTAATAACTGACAAACATATATCTGTGTATATCAATTAGTAAAATTAGAAAAAATAAATATGCGGATGCCATTAGTGAAATTTGTGTAATTCGTAGTTTATCAAGAAATAAGATATGAATCGCAAGGATTTTGAAATCATGGCCCCTGTGGGCTCCTGGGAATCGCTCTATGCCGCCCATCAGGGCGGTGCCGACGCCATTTACTTTGGCATCGAAGGGCTGAACATGCGTTCGCGTTCCAGCGTCAACTTCACACTCGAGGACCTGCGCACCATCGCCGCATGGTGCCAGGAACACGGCATGAAGAGTTACCTCACGGTCAACACCATCGTCTATGACGAGGATATGGACTACATGCGACAGATTGTCACCGCAGCCCGCGACGCCCAAGTGAGCGCCATCATCGCCAGCGACATGGCGACCATCCTGTTTGCACGCTCCATCGGCGTGGAGGTACACATCTCCACCCAGGTCAACGTGAGCAACAGCGAGGCGGTGCGCTATTACAGCCAGTGGGCCGACGTCATGGTGCTCGCACGCGAGCTCAACCTGGAGCAGGTCAAAAAAATCACCGGTTTCATCGAGGAAAATGACGTTCGCGGGCCTCACGGCGAGCGCGTCAGGCTGGAGATGTTCTGCCACGGTGCCTTGTGCATGGCAGTGAGCGGCAAGTGCTACATGAGCCTGCATCAGGAGAATACCAGCGCCAACCGTGGCGCATGCCGACAGATTTGCCGACGCGGCTACCTGGTTACCGACCTGGTGAACGGCGATGAACTCGCTATCGAGAACAAATACATCATGTCGCCCAAGGACCTCAAGACCATCCACTTCCTCAACAAGATGGTAGATGCCGGAGTGACGGTGTTCAAAATCGAAGGACGGGCTCGCGGCTCGGAATATGTGCGCACGGTGGTCGGATGCTATGACGAGGCACTGCGGGCCATCTGCGACGGCACCTATACCGAGGAGCGCATCAATAACTGGAACGAGCGGCTGGCAAAGGTCTTCAACCGCGGTTTCTGGGACGGCTACTACATGGGGCAGCGCCTGGGCGAATGGTCGGCAAAATACGGCTCCAGCGCGACAAGGGTAAAAGTCTATGCCGCCAAGGGCATCCGCTACTACAGCAAACTCGGTGTCGCTGAGTTCCTCATGGAGGCGGGCGAACTGCACGTGGGCGACGAGGTGTGGATTATCGGTCCCACCACGGGCGCCATTCCCTTGACCATCGAGGAAATCCGCGTGGACCTCAAACCCGTCGAGAAGACCGTCAAGGGCGAGCACTTCTCCATCGCTGTGTCCGAGAAAATCCGCCCCAGCGACAAACTCTACCTGTGGAGTCCTGTCGTCCCCAAAGACGCCACTGCACAAAACTCCACAAACGCCTGCGAGTAGCAGATATTACAACACAAGAATGGTGGACTTTCAATGAAAAATGAAGTCCACCATTCTTGTTGTAAACTAACTGTGTATCAACAGTTATTTCTTCTTCGCCGGTGCTTTGCGGGCGACTGGCTTGCGGGGCTTACGAGCCGGTTTGAGACGCAGCACCTGGGCACTGCGGGCAGGCAGATATAGCTTGAGCCAACCCAGGTGGTGGGGAGCATAGAGACCGTCATGCTCGGTCAGATGCTTGACACCCTCGTCGATGTTACCATAGCCACCATAGCGGGGATTGTCGCTATCGAACACATTCACATACTCGCCCTCCGGAGCCAGGATAGGATAGTCCACGTGGGAACGGTTGGGGCTGAAGTTGAACACGAACGCAAGGTCACCACGCATATAAGCCAGTACCTGGTCATCATCCTTGTCCCACAGCTTGCGCACGGGCAGCGCCTCGAAGCCCTTGACGCCACCGATGAGGTGAATCATGTCGTTGTCCCAGTTGTTGAGGAACTGGTATTTCAGGTCCTCGCGGTCCACGAGATCCCATTGGCGACGGGCATACTTGTAACTCCAGCCGTTACCCTCGCGGGGGAAGTCAATCCACTCGGGATGTCCCCACTCGTTGCCCATGAAGTTGAGGTAGGCGCCGTTGATGAGCGAGGCGGTCACGAGGCGTATCATCTTGTGCAACGCCATGCCACGGTCCACAGTGCCGTCATGGTCATCGGTCATCATGTGCCAGTACATCTCCTTGTCAATGAGGCGGAAGATGATGGTCTTGTCGCCCACGAGGGCCTGGTCGTGACTCTCAGCATAGGAAACCGTCTTCTCGTCGTCGCGGCGGTTGGTCAGTTCCCAAATGATGGAAGTGGGAAGCCAGTCCTCGTCCTTGCGTTCCTTGATGGTCTTAATCCAATAGTCGGGGATACCCATCGCCATGCGGTAGTCAAAGCCGATACCGCCGTCCTTGAAACTGCGTGCCAAGCCAGGCATGCCGCTCATCTCCTCGGCGATGGTGATGGCATGGGGATTGATGGTGTGGATGAGTTCGTTGGCAAGCGTCAGGTAGGTGATAGCATTGGTGTCCTGACTGCCATTGTAGTAGTCATCATAGCTACCGAAGGCCTGCCCCAAGCCGTGGCTGTAGTACAGCATCGAGGTCACGCCGTCGAAGCGGAAACCGTCAAACTTGTACTCCTCGAGCCAGAACTTGCAGTTAGACAGCAGGAAATTCAACACGGCATTCTTGCCATAGTCAAAGCACAGCGAGTCCCACGCGGGATGCTCACGCTTGTCGTCACCATAGAAGTAAAGGTCACCTGTGCCATCAAAACAACCCAGGCCCTCGACCTCGTTCTTCACTGCATGGGAGTGGACGATATCCATAATAACCGCTATACCCTGGCTGTGGGCATCGTCGATGAGGTGCTTCAAATCCTCAGGCGTGCCAAACCGCGACGAGGCGGCATAGAAACTCGACACATGGTAGCCAAAGGAACCATAATAGGGATGTTCCTGGATAGCCATAATCTGGATGGCATTGTAACCGTCGGCAACGATGCGGGGCAATATGTTCACGCGGAACTCCTCGTAGGTGCCCACGCCCTCGCGATTCTGCGCCATGCCGATGTGGCACTCGTAAATCAGCAGCGGGGACGTGTTGGGAACAAAGTTCTGCACCTTGAACTCGTAGGGGGTGGCTGGGTTCCACACTTGTGCCGAGAAGATGTAGGTCTTCTCGTCCTGCACTACACGCGTGGCATAGGCTGGGATGCGCTCGCCTTCCCCACCCTGCCAGTGAATGCGCAGTTTGTACAGGTCACCATGGCGCAGCGCACGCTCGGGCAACACGATTTCCCAATTGCCGTTGTCAAGGCGTTTGAGACGGTAGGGGGCACACTCGCGCCAGTCATTGAACTGCCCGATGAGATAAATCTCGGTAGCATTGGGCGCCCATTCACGGAAGACCCACCCGCCTCCGGGGGTGTGATGCAGACCATAATAGTTGTAGGCGTTGGCAAACTCCACAAGGTTGCCCGAGCCACCGGTGAGCTCGGCGATTTTGTTCATAGCATCCTGGTGGCGACCGTTGATGGCTTCACTATAAGGCTCCAGCCATGGGTCATCGTTGATGATTGCAAGATTCTTTTTCTTTCTCATATCGCACAATTCTATGTTGGTGATGACTACAAAGGTACACCATTACCGACAATTATCGACTTTTTTTCATCCACTTTTTCAACCATTTGCCCGAAAACGATTGCAAATCGATGGTGATTTCTCAGAAAAAAGAACGAAAAAATGATGGTTTATCGAAAAAAACATTAAATTTGCACTCTTTGAAGGAATATTAACAACTAATAATATCTTTATCACTATGAGACTTGAAGGAAGACGCGAAAGCGAAAATGTTGAAGATCGCCGCGGTATGGGCACTGGTGCCAAGATTGGTCTGGGCGGTATCGGCGGACTGATTATCGCCGGACTCATTACCCTGCTGATGGGTGGAAACATCGGTGATGTGTTGCAACAGGCTGGCGGAATGGGTATGCAAACCGAAGGAGGACAAACCGAATTCACCCCCGAGGAAGAAGAACTCGCCACCTTCTCAAGACAGGTAATGGCAAGTACCGAGGACATCTGGGCACAGATTTTCAAGGAGTATGGCATCGGCCAGTATCCCGCTCCAACGCTGGTACTCTACACTGGCAGCACACAGACCGCCTGCGGCCAGGGACAGGCTGCCATGGGACCGTTCTACTGCTCTGGAGACCAGAAGGTTTATCTCGATTTGGCTTTCTTCCAGACCATGGACAAGCAACTCGGCGTGAAAGGCGACAACTCCAGTTTGGCTAAAGCCTACGTTATCGCCCACGAGGTGGGACACCACATCGAGTACCTGATGGGTACCCTCGATAAGGCACACCGCAAGATGCAGGCCACCAACCAGACCGACGCCAACAAGTACAGCGTGAGACTGGAGCTGATGGCAGACTTCTATGCCGGCGTTTGGGCACACTACGAGAGCCGAATCTTCGGTTCCATCAGTGACCAAGACCTGTTGGAGGCCATCGACTGCGCCCAAAAGATTGGTGACGACTACCTGCAGAAGCGCGCACAGGGCTACGCACAACCCGAGAGTTTCACCCACGGCACCAGCGCACAGCGCATGAAGTGGTTCAAACTCGGTTACCAGACGGGCGATGTGCGCCGCGCTACCACCTTCCAGGAAAGCGACGCCACCCTCTAAACCACGACACAATTGCTGAAATCGCCCCAATGCGCGTCCACTACATAGTTCGGGCGCGCATTGTTAAACACATGAAAATCTTTTATTCAATAATTGATTCTATAGTCTAATTATTCTGTCCCAAGACTGTTATTATTTTTATGTTGAGAAATATAATCCATAAGCTTGGTTATTATTTATTAAAACCATTTAGAGAACACTTCATTTTCATGATTGTATTCTTTATTCTGGTTACCTTTCTATTGCCCGCATACGAAATAGTTTATAACCAGTTATACATCAATGCAATCATTCTTTCAATTCATTGCTTTGTACTCTCCTTCATAGTGACTCTTGTCATTGGTTTGATAAAGCCAAAAATTTTACGCCAGATTATCCAAGGCTTTTTGTTGTCAGTGTTAGGAGTTTTATTTGCTATTAGTTTTTATTGCATTTTCGTTCTAGGATATTTATTTGATTCTGATGTTGCTCAATTAATTTTAGGGACTGATATTAATGAAGCGAAAGAGTTTGCATCAGTTATGATACCCAAATGGGCTATCTTTACTATATCGTTTTTTTTCTTATTTTTAGCTGTTCTCTGGTATTTATCAACTAATTATAACCTAAACTTAGGAAAATTACCGTCTAAAATAGCACTAGGAATAACTTGTTTATGCATTTTAGTGAACATTGATTGCTGGACTATTTGGCAAGATGGACCCATTAATGTTATAAAACAGTTTTTAAATTATCAGGTACCTGATGACTTATATTCACATTATACTCACCCAAACATAACCTTTTCTGATGAACAGCAAGGAGTAAACAATATCATTCTTATCATTGGTGAATCTTTTGCTAGAAGTCACAGTTCACTCTATGGCTATGATAAAATGACTAACCCCTACTTAGATAACTTAAGAGACAGTTCCATGTTGTTTGTCTTCGATAGTATTGATTCTCCTGCTCCCAGCACCGCATTATCATTAAAATACATGCTTAGTTTGTATAACAAGGATGATTCGATTGCCAATAAACAATGGTTTGATTACACTTCAATCATTGAATTGATGCAGTGTTGCGGTTATGATTGTTTTTGGTTTGGTAATCAAGCAAAAGGTTCAAGGCACAACAGCGCATCAAGACTTTTTGCTGAAGTTTGCCAACACCAAGAATTTTTACAGCAGGAAGGCGGAGACAAATTCAATACAAACTTTGATATGATTTTAGTGGATTCATCTTTTAACTATGTTTCTCACTTGAATCCTGAACAAAAGCATTTTATCATTTATCACATGATGGGATCTCACTTTGACTTCTGCATGCGTTATCCACAAGAATTTAGCAAATTCTCTGAAATAGAATACGCTGATAGTCCTCAAGAGCATCGCTCAATACTCGCATCCTATGATAACTCCATCCTTTACAACGATTACATCGTTAGCCTAATCATGGACTTATATAAAAACAAGGACGCTATTATCATCTACCTGCCTGATCATGGACAAGTCATGTACCGCGATCCTAATGAGCCTGATTTCTTTGCACATGCTTCTGAAAAAGATCCTAAACAGTATGCCTTGGGTGTTGAGATACCTTTCATGATATATGCTTCACCATTATATCAGGAGAGACATCCTGACGTAATGGAACGCATCAGATATCGCCAAAATCACACAAAAGTCTGGAATAGTGAGAACTTGCCTTACCTGATTATGGACCTGATTGGCGTTAAAGAAGTCGACGGAATAGCCGTCAAGCCCAAGTCGCTGCTGAACTAAACTTCTTGAACAATAGGTTTGACATTACCGCTGGAGGATTGCTGTGAAAGTGCGGCCGCTGTTGATGCCCAGGCGGCGGGCCGAGAAGAAGCGGTCGTGTTCGCAGCGGGAGCAGTGTTGCGACACTGCTATATTATCAATCGGAATGCCGGCTGCAGCGAGCACAGCGCTGTTGGCGGCACGCAGGTCGATGTGAGCCTTGCCGGTGTCATTGTTGCGCTTGACGATGGCATCAACGTCAAATCGTGCCTGCCCGAACGCTTCAACCACCTCGTCGCCCACCTCAAAGCAATCCTGGCAGATGCTGGGTCCCATTGCCACCTGGATGCGGTCAACGCTTGCTCCTTGACGGCACATATCCTTGACCACACTGGATGCGATACGCCCCACAGTGCCACGCCATCCGGCATGGGCAACGGCGATGACGCCTGCCTCACCATCAGCCAGGATAATGGGCACACAATCGGCAGTATTCACGCCGATGACTACACCCTTGAGCGCCGTCACCAGTGCGTCAACGCCCTCAAGGGCTTCTTCCTGCTTGTCGATGTCCAAGGACCGGAACCGCTCGTCAATGACAGCCACACGGCACGAATGCGTCTGCCGTGGCATGACCAGGTCATCCAGGTCAACACCCAGTTGCATCGCCAATGTGATGCGCGAGTCCAGCACCCTCAGGGCATCGTCACCCACATAGTCACACAAGTTCACCCCTGAATAGGCATTGCGCTTGTCCACATCGACTCTCGTGGTCGAGAATGCCTGCACGCCCTCGACGGGATGAACAAAATCCAGTGTCAATAGTTCTATCATAATTGACAAAGGTAGCATTTTATTCCCATTTCAATAGCCATTATCCTAGAAAAAAACAGTAATTTTGCACCCATGACACTGAACACTGCCACCATACTCAACTTCAAGAACATCGCCGAAGCACGACTGGAATTCTCACCCAAGCTGAATTGCCTGATTGGCAACAACGGCCAGGGCAAGACCAACGTGCTCGACGCCGTCTATTACCTGAGCATGTGCCGCAGTTTTGCCTCAATGGCCGACAACAGCGCCGTCATCCGCCACGGTGAGCCTTACATGATGCTCCAGGGCAGCTACACCCGTCAGGACACGCCGCTCGAGGTGAGTATTGCCTTGCAACGCGGCAAGCGCAAAGTGGTGCGCCGCGACGGCAAGGAATACCAGCGCCTGAGCCAGCACATCGGACTCTTGCCCGTGGTCATGGTATCTCCCATGGATTGGGACCTCGTGCGTGGCAGCGGTGAGGAACGCCGCCGTTTCATGGACCTCATCATCTCGCAGAACGACAGCGAGTACCTCGAAGCCCTCATCCGTTACAACAAGGCTGTTGAGCAGCGCAACGCCATGATTAAAAAGGAGATGCGTGACCCGCTACTGTATGAGACAGTGGAAATGGAGATGGCACGAAACGCTGCATTGTTGCATCAGCGCCGCAGCCAATGGGTGGAACAATTCATGCCCATCTTTATGTACTACTACAATGCCGTTGCCGGTGAACAGGAGACGGTGAGCCTGCACTACAAGAGCCACCTCAATGACGGGGCCATGCTGGACCATTTAGCCGCCACTCGGGAACGCGACATGATACTGGGATATACCACGCGAGGCGTCCACCGCGACGATTTGGAACTCTTGCTCAATCATCATCCCATGCGCAGCACGGGTAGCCAGGGCCAGTGCAAGACCTACACCATTGCCTTGAGATTGGCACAGTTCGACTTCCTCAAAGCCAACAACCCGACAGTGCCCATCCTGCTGCTCGATGACATCTTTGACAAACTCGACGCCAGCCGCGTCGAGCGCATTGTCGATGTCGTGTCCAGTGACCGTTTCGGCCAGATTTTCATCACCGACACCAACCGCACCCATCTCGACGAAATCGTGGCACGCCACGGCGGCGGCCACTGCCTGATGCACGTTGAGAACGGCGCCGTGACTGTCATGAAAGGAGGTGAGCAGTCATGAAGCGCACCGAAGCCAAAAACGTCGGACAAATCATCAACGACCTGCTTAAGAAGGAGAACCTCGATGTGGCGCTCGACGAGCACCGCGCCAGTGCGCTATGGCCCCAAATCGTGGGCGACGGCATCAACCGCTACACCATCAAGCGCTATGTCAAGGACGGGGTAATGACCGTGCATCTCTCGTCGGCATCGCTCGCCAACGAGCTGATGCTCAACCGCGCCCACCTCATCCAGCGCATCAACGAGGCCCTGGGCCGAGACATCATCCACGAAATCATCTTCAAATAACACCTCTCAACTATTCACTATCAACTATTCACTATTAACTAAAAAATGAATCACGCTATCGAAGCCCAATATCCTTTCAAGTGCACCACACCCATCCAGCTGCGTTTCAACGATGTGGATGCTCTGGGCCACGTCAACAATTCAGTCTATTTCCAGTTTTTTGACCTAGGCAAGACACAGTATTTCAAAGGATTAAATGTGCAGACCGACATCGACTGGCGGCGCCCAACGGTCATCATCGCCAATGTGAACTGCAGTTTCCTGGCTCCCACGCTTTTCAACGAGCGAGTCGAGGTACTCACCCAATGCGCCAAATTGGGCAACAAGAGCCTCACCCTGTTGCAGCACCTGGTCAACTGCGACACCCGCGAGGTGAAATGCACCTGTGCCACGATTATGGTCAACATGGATCCGCAGACCAACCAGCCAAGCCCGATACCTCAGATATGGCGTGACGCTATCGTTGCCCACGAGGGCCACGAGTAAACTGGAAAATTCTTATATTACCCTCTGTTTCAACTCTTTGCGAAACTCTCTGGTGGCAATATAATTGATTACACATCCGGTCCCTAGAACCATCAAAGCCAGCATCAACGATAAACCGACATTGAACATTTTTTGCATTCTTACCTGGTCTACGGTCAGTTGTGTGCCCCCACTAGGCGCTATAGCCTCAATATCAACAAACGGTACCATCAACATCCCAATCAAGAACACAAGTGTCACAAAGATAAATCCGCTGCGCCACAAAGTGCCCCACAATCCATACCCGAACAGATGCATATAGACAATGACATAATAAATACCGTAAGCAATAATGCAGGCAAATGTATATAACATTGGGTCAACAACCCCTAACGGGAAAAACAGAAAGCCTAAAACAACCATCAAATTGGCAATGAAAACCTGGATAAAGAATCCCTCAGGCAAAGAATGGGCAGTGTGCCGCGGAGAATAACGGAACATGAACCACGTTGGAACCACTAGAAGCATCGAAATGCACAATATTGTCCAACTATAGTACTTTCTCATCCAATCATCCGATTCTCCCATCATATTTACCGTCTGCTCGTTATAAACTTTTGAGATATCATTAATATCAAAACCCAGGACAGTGGGAAAAAACCAATAGAAAATCATGGAATATAACACGGCAACGATAAACAGCATCTTCACGGGTGGAAAACTCACCTGTCGCTTGCCGTCGATGTAATCACTGATGACGTGGCCCGGGCGCCACAGCAATTGCCATAATGAGTAGAGCAGCGAGCGGTTCCCCAAGCCCCAGATGTCCATAAGACCCTGGCGAACACTGCGCCAACTGACGCGCCCCAATTCCTCCTTTTGGGAACAGATAGGACAGAAATTGCCCGTAAAGTCGTGACCGCAGTTAATGCAGTGATGAACCTCGCCTGAATTGAGTTTATAATCAAAGGGCTGCTCCTGCCACTGCTTGAAACGGTCATATTTTTCTTTAATATCTTGCCTGTTCATCTTTCAATTACATCCTTCTTGCTGGTTGATTTTGATTACTATCCTGCAAAAATACATCATTTTAACCACAAAACAACGCATCACGCCCAAAAACTGAAAACCGAAGACTGACAACTGAAAACTATTTCGTACCTTTGCACGCTGAAATCATCTTATACCAACCACAATGGACGTTAAACAATCAATGCGTGAAATCCTGGAGGCCGAGAGCAAGGCCGTCCTTAACATACCTGTTACCGATGCCTATGAGCAGGCGGTCAATCTCATCGTCGAGCAAGTCAAGCACGAGGGAGGCAAACTCGTCACCTCGGGCATGGGCAAATGCGGCCAGATTGCAGACAATATCGCCACCACCTTCTCTTCGACGGGCATTCCCGCCATCTTCCTCCACCCCAGTGAGGCCCAACACGGCGACCTGGGTGTCGTGCAACCCCACGACGTGCTCCTGCTGCTGTCCAACTCGGGCCGCACCAACGAAATCTGCGCCCTCGTCTCTCTGGCACACAACCTGTATCCCCAACTCAAGATTGTGGTCATCACAGGCAACAAGGACAGCGAGTTGGCCCATCTTGCCGACATCTGTCTGTGGACTGGCAACACCCAGGAGGTGTGCCCCCTTGGGCTGACTCCCACCACCTCGACCACAGTGATGACCGTCATCGGTGACGTGCTGGTAGTCAACACGATGCGTGCCACCGGCTTCACCCGCGAGGACTACGCCCTGCGCCATCACGGTGGCTATCTGGGCAGCATCGCCAAGGGCACCAAATATTAAGACACCCGTCCCATCAATATTTCTGTTTAATCCGTCCCTTCCAACAAAAAGATGAACTCACTTCCCGTCACGATTGCTCTGCCGCGATTCAAGAACGACATGACCATTGCCCGAGCGCAAATGGCCACTAGCGGCACCATGCCCCCCAGCAAGGGACTTGACGACAGCATCGTCACCGAGATGCAGATGTGCTTCGCCGAGTACCTCATCGCCAACAAGCGCGACATCGAGGCCGAACAAGTCATCGAGGAGTTCATCTATGATGACGACCGCATGCAGGAACTGCCCGAGCTCTATGCCGCATGGCTGTGGCTCGCACGCATGTCGCTGCTCATCGACAGCGGCAATCCATCGCTCTCGCTAGGCGCCGCCGAGAATGCCCTGCTCGTCCTCTCGGGACACACGGGAAAGAAAACCGAGGATTTCAACGCGATTGTCGCCGCCTTGCTCTACAACCTGGCGCTCGCCCACCACGATATGGGCGACAACAGCCGTGCTGCCAAGGAACTCACCAAGGCACAGCAGCTGCTGGAACGACTCAGCAAGCGCAACGAGGCACGCTTCTCGGCAATGCTGCTGATGGCGGTCGAAGCCTCAACCGAGGTCATCAAGTCTAAAGCCAAGCAGATGTACGTCCTCGCCCACTACCAGAGCGCCAGTGAACTCTACATGAGCGAACTCAACAGCGGCGATGCCAACGCCACCCGCGAAGCCATGTCCAACCTGGTCGACACTTTGGGCAAGGAGGGCGATATCATGCTCGAAATGGGCAATGGGCGCAATGCCGTCAAGTATTACACCAAGGCGCTGCGTTACCAGAAGAAACTCGGCGAGAAAATGGGACATCGCGACCTGCGGCTTTCCATCGGCCTCGCCAAGGCCCTGATGCGACTCATCAACCGACGTGCCGCTGCCGAGCAGTTGCTGCGTTCATTGCTGCCCCTGGCACAGCGGCTCGATGCTACTGCCGAGGCACACGAGATACAAGACCTGTTGAACAACAAAAATAAAAACGTGAACATCATGACATTGCTCAAGAGTATTTTCACCGCCGCCCTCTTCATCGTGGGCGCCCTGAATATGCAAGCCCAACTCATCGTCGGCCACCGTGGCTCGCAATGGGGCGTCGAGAACACCCGCGCAGCCTTCATCAATGGCGCCGAGGCTGGAGCCTGGGGATTGGAGTGCGACATTCGCGTCACTGGTGACGGCACCTTCGTCATCAGCCATGACGACTCTTATAAGCGACTGGGAGGTCCCGCGACCAAAATCGCTAAAATGAGCACTCTGGATGTGCTCACGACCCAGCTCACCAGCAAGCGCCACGGCATCACCTATGCCGCAACGCCTTGCACCCTGGGCGAATTCCTTGACATCTGCAACCAGTACAATGTCGTGCCCGTTGTCGAGGTCAAAGTCTGCACCAGTATCCACAGCAACACCGATGCCGAGGATGAACCCGTCTATGACGGCATCCCAGCCCTGATGAAACTCATCGACGAGAAGGGTTGCACCAATCGCGTTGTCATCATCTCCTTCATGCCCGGCGTGGTGGACTTCATTCACCGCCACTACCCCGACGTCACCGTACAGGTACTCGCCGGTGATGAGGACGGTCCCATCGACCAATGGGTTGACTGGTGCATCGAGTACAATATGGACCTGGACGTCGTGCACACCATCATCACCAAGGACGCCGTGGACCGCATGCACGCCGCAGGTCTCAAGGTCAATGTCTGGACCGTGGACAAGGTCGAGGACTTTGAGCGCGTCAAGGCCACTGGCGTTGATTTCATCACCACCAACGCCCGCTTCCCCAAGCAATTATAACCCGATCTCCCTAAGGTCCCTAAAGACCTTAAGTTCCCTAAAAACTCTTAAACCCGCAATATGTCAACAGAATTAAATAAAACCGAGGGTGGTGCCGCCCTCCACACCCTCCCTCATGTGGACGGCCTCACCGTGGGCATCGTATGCGCCGAGTGGAATGACCAGATTACAGGAGCGCTGCTGCAAGGCGCCCTTGATCTCTTCAAACAGGAAGGTTATGAAGACATCACCGTGGCTCATGTGCCCGGCACAGTAGAGCTGACCTATGGTGCTGCACAGATGGCGCGCACGGGTCGCTATGATGCTGTCATCATGATCGGCTGCGTGATTCGAGGCGGCACCCCGCACTTTGACTATGTGTGTGACAGCGCCACACAGGGTTGTGCCTACCTCAACGCCACACAGGACGTGCCCATCATCTTCTGCGTCCTCACCACCGATGACCTGCAGCAGGCACTGGACCGTGCCGGTGGCGCCCTGTGCAACAAGGGCACCGAAGCCGCCGAAGCCGCCATCAAAATGGCGCACTTCGCCCGCAGCATGCGCTAAAGCACTCTATGTAAGATAAGAAATAATTAATTGGCCCAGATGATGAGGTTGATTAATGCCATTACATCGGCAACGGTTACCTCACCATCACCATTAAGGTCATATTTCTCCTCACCGTTCGAACTTAAGATTGCGTTAATGAGGGTGTTGACATCGGCGATGCCCACTTCTTTGTCACCGTTCATGTCACCAGATACCGGCTCTTCGAGGGCTGGGACAACAATAGCCATCTCAGCGGACAGGTCTTCATATCCATCACAATGGGCCCATGCCTCGAACACGTATTCAATATCTTCATGGGTACGCTCAATGATGTAAGGATTATCAACTAAAATACCATCACAGTACAAACGCACTGATATGTATTCACTGCCTTCTTCAATGCAATGGGCGGTAACCGTATAATACCTATCCCCCTCAGTGACTTGGAAATAAGGCCAGTGAGGCGGATAGGGACCAGGTTGTGGTTGTTCTTCAAGGGCCGGAACTTGAACCATGAGTTCAACGATGTTGCTGTAAAAGCAACCGTCATCAGTCTGGAGGCGGGCATACGCACTAATCAGGTAGTCCCTATCATCATCAAGGCGTGGGATGGCATACGGGGTCTCAACTTGCCTGTTATTACAGAACACACTGATTTCGTAATCACCCTCGACCTGGGCATCAACAACATAGTACTCTTCGCCCTCTTCAACGGTAATGACAGGGTCTGGAAGATTGATGGCAAAGAAATTGCTTGCCATCATCAGCATCAACAAGAATAACAATACTTTTTTCGTCATATTAAATTTTTTATCAGTGTTTATTTTCAAAATAGGTTTTCATCAAGCGCTTGACGCGTGGTGAGAGCTTGATGATGGTAAACATGGTGCAGAGTGCCATCAGAGCAAAAGCCAGGTCCATGATGCTCACCATGACCTTGAGGGGTATCATTGCGGCTACAACAATCATTGCCAGATAGTAGTAGTTATACCACTTGACGTTGTGAGCACCAAACAGGTAATTGGTACACTTCTGGCCGTAGTAGCTATAGGAGAACATCGTCGAGAACGCAAAGAAGAACACAATCACCATCAGCAGCAGGTGGCCGATGCCGGGCAGCAACTGGCCCCAAGCACCGAGGGCGACATAAAGGCCCTTGGGGTCGGTCAGACCCACATAGTTGCCGGCGATGATGATGGGGATAGAAGTCAAGGTGCACACCAGACCCGAGTCGATGGCGGGACCGAGCATGGCAATAAGGCCCTCGCGGATGGCATCGTTGTTCTTGCTGGCGCCATGCATCATCGAAGCGGTACCCACACCAGCCTCGTTGACAAAAGCGGCGCGACGGGCACCCGTCAAGGCGACGTAGGCAAAGGCGCCAAAACCTGCCCGCATGTCAAAAGCACCCTCAAAAATCTGGCCGAACACACCGGGAATCTCCTTGTAGTTCATCGCCATGATAATGAGCACCATAATAAGATAAAGAATCACCATCACAGGCACAATGCGCGAGGCAAACAGCGCGATGCGCTTGATGCCGCCCAGGATGACAGCCCCAACGATAACGACCATCACAACGCCCATAATGAAGCGCAGCATCAACGTGTTCTCGATGCCCATCGGCGTGGTGAACACCGTCGTCACCGACTCCACTAGCTGGTTGGCCTGCATGAAGCACAGCGTACCCACAAGACCAAAGATGGAGAATGCCACGGCAAGGGGTTTCCACTTCTCGCCCAAGCCCTTGGTGATGATATACATGGGACCGCCCTGCACCTCGCCGGCGCTGTCCTTGCCCTTGTACATGATAGACAACGAGCCCTCAAAGAACTTGGTGCTCATGCCCACCAGGGCACTCACCCACATCCAGAAGACCGTGCCGGGACCGCCAATCGACAGTGCGATGGCAACACCGGCAATGTTGCCCATGCCCACCGTGGCGGCAATGGCGCTCAGCAGCGCCTGCACCGAACTGATTTGACCTGATTGCTTGCCCTGGTCGCTTGCCTGCTTGTCGCGCAACGCCCTCACGGCATTCGGCAACCGCCTGATAGACACCGCGCCCGAGAAAAGAAACAGGAACAAGCCTCCTCCGATGAGAAGGAAAAACTCTGGATAGCCACAGACGATATCGCTGACATCGACAATCCAATTACTCAATTCAGTGAGTATGTTTTCCATATACATTCTACGATTTTATAAAGTAATGAACTTCTTGGACTTGAACCAAGGACCCCCTGATTAACAGTCAGATGCTCTAACCAACTGAGCTAAAGAAGCAATCCTCTCTTAAATATCTATCTATTATGAAATCTATTATGTTGCGCTTCTTCTTGGACTTGAACCAAGGACCCCCTGATTAACAGTCAGATGCTCTAACCAACTGAGCTAAAGAAGCATTTTTTGCACCCTTGCGGCATACCCTGCCGAAAAATGCGGTGCAAAGTTAGTGCCAATAATTGAACTGTGCAATAAAAAAATGAAAAAACTTGCTTTTTTTCGTTATTTCGAGGTTTTTTATCGCCCTAAAACGGCACAAATTCGGGGAATAGTAGTATTTTCGCAGTCTAATTTAATGATAGCAGAATGAAAAAAACGCTCAAATATCTCGCATGGGCATGTGTGGTGGCAGCACTCGCTGCTCCTGTTGCCCTCGCCGATGAGGATAAAGCCGTGAACGATGACGCAGCGGTAGCACGCAGCTTGGACATCTTCAACACCTTATATAAGGAGTTGAACACGTTCTATGTCGATACCATTGATGCGCAGAAGTCCATCGAGAACGCCATCAACGCCATGCTCGACGACATCGACCCCTACACCGAGTACATTCCTGCCAAGGAGGCCGAAGAATTCATGACCATCAGCACAGGTGAGTATGGCGGCATTGGCAGCTACCTGATGGAACGCACCATCGACGGCAAGAAAGGCGTCTACATCAGCGGCCCCTACGAGGGTAGCCCCGCGGCACGTGCCGGCCTGCGCTCGGGCGACCGCATCATCATGATTGACGGCGACAGCACCGATACCTGGACCAGCGACCAGGTGAGCAAGCACCTCAAGGGACAGGCCAACACCCACCTGACGGTGACTGTTGTGCGCCCCTATGACGAGGACAGCATCAAGACGTTCTCGTTCAACCGCGAGACCATCAGCGTCAACCCCGTGCCCTACTATGGCGTGACACGCGACAATATCGGCTACATTGACCTGACGACATTCAACGAGAAGTCGGCACAGCAGGTGCGTGACGCGCTCATCGAGCTCAAGAAGGACCCCAGGGTCAAGAACATCGTCCTGGACTTGCGCAGCAACGGCGGCGGCATCGTCGAGGGCGCCATCCAGATTGTCGGCTGCTTTGTCCCCAAGGGCACACAGGTGCTGCAGATGCGCGGGCGCGACAAGTCCAGCGAGCGCACCTACAAGACCACTGTCGATCCCGTTGATACCGAGATACCCCTCGCCGTCCTCATCGACGGTGGTTCGGCGAGTGCCAGCGAGATTACTGCAGGCGCCCTGCAGGATCTCGACCGTGCCGTCATCATCGGCACTCGCTCCTTCGGCAAGGGACTGGTGCAGTCCACACGCTCACTGCCCTACGACGGTATGCTCAAGGTGACCATCGCCAAATACTACATCCCCAGCGGACGACTCATCCAGGAGGTGGACTACGGCAACCGCAATGCCGACGGTTCCTACAAGAAGACCACCACCGACAGCACGGCACGCGTCTTCTATACCGCCCACGGCCGCGAGGTGCGTGAGGGTGGCGGTATCGACCCCGACATCAAGGTCGAGCCCCGCGAGTTGAAGCGCATCGTCTATAACATCATGCGCGACCACTGGGACTTTGACTTCGCCACCAAGTATGTCGCCGAGCACGGCAACGAAATCGCCAACCCTGCCGACTTCCAGGTCACCGACGAAATCTTCAACGAGTTCAAGGCGTTCATCAATGCTGACAAGTTCGAGTACGACAAGGTGTGTGAGCAGCAGCTCGCCACCCTGCGCAAGACCGCAACAACCGAGGGCTACATGAACGACTCTATCCAAGCCCAGTTCGACCGCCTCGAGCAGATGCTCAAGCACGACCTCGACCACGACCTTGACCTGCACCGCCGCGACATCACCTACCTCATCGGACAGGAAATCATGGAACGGCTCTACTATCAGCGTGGCCAAGTCCAGAACGCCATCAAGGACGACGAGTACATCGACGCCGCCAAGAAGATGTTTGACAACCCCGGCGAGTACGCCCGCATCCTCCACCTCAAAACCAAACCCGCCAAGAAAACGTCTTCCTCTAAGAAGAAAAAATAACTACGCATTACGCCAATTAAACTAATGGCATCCGCGCTCTTGCTAAAAAAGGAAGAAGACAAGCCCTATGTTTGACTTTGACGGTGCAAACATAGGGTTTGTTTTCCAATTGTTTTCCGTCTTCGTTGACATGGCGGTTTGTTATCACGGTTAGTGCAGCAATTGAGGAATAATGAGTACCTTTGCAGGGCTCAAATGCAAATTGGCGATTTTAGCATCTTCGTGTGAGATTTATCGTGCAGATGCCCACCCAAGTAACAAGTAAAGAATAATGGAAATACGGGAATTGTGTGACATCTTTAACGGCAAAGCTCGAGTGGCAGCGGTGAAGAAATTAATCGCTGGCACTGGCAATGCGGTAATCGACGGGCTGGCAGGGTCTAGCGCGGCGATGCTGTTTGCCGCGTTGCCGCAACGCGATTGTCCGTACCTGATTGTGGTCAACGACCTGGACGAGGCGGGCTACATGTACAATGACCTGTGCCAGATTGTGGGCGACAAGCAGGTGCTGATTTTCCCGTCGGGCTACAAGCGCGACATCAAATATGGCCAGGTAGACGCGCCCAACGAAATCCTGCGCACCGAGGTGCTCAACCGCTGGTATGACGACCCGCAGGTGCACTGGGTGGTCACCTATCCCGAGGCGCTTGCCGAGCGGGTGCGCCGCCGCGAGGACGTCAAGGCGAGCACCATACAGCTGCGCACGGGCGGCACCGCCGACCTGACCGAGACGAGGGCACGGCTGCGCGATTTAGGTTTCACGGCAACCGACTACGTCTATGAGCCAGGGCAGTACAGCGTGCGCGGCTCCATCCTCGACGTGTTCTCCTACAGCAACGAACTGCCCTACCGCATCGACTTCTGGGGCGACGATATCGACTCGATACGCACCTTCAATGTCGAAACTCAGCTCAGCGAGGAGCGCCTGGAGCAGGTGAGCATCCTCAACAACAGCTCATCGGACGGCGATGGCAGGGAAAACAACGTGTCGCTGCTGGATTACATCGGCGACGACACCATCGTGCTGTGCCGCAGCGAGCAATGGCTCACCACACGCATCAACGAAATCGCCCGTGAGAGCATGTCGGTCAGTGCCATCATTGCCGACGAGGGCGATACCCATGCCACCAACAAGGTGGTAGATGCAGGCCTGTTTATCGACCGCCTGAACCAGCTGCGACGCATCGGCTTCACCGCCGGGGAGACGGCTGCTGAAAAGGGCGTGAAGCGACTGACGCTGCATTGCAAGCCCCAAGGCATTTACCACAAGAATTTCGACCTCATCGGTCAGTCGTTCACCGACTTCCTGGCCCGTGGCTACCGGCTTGTAATCCTGAGCGACAGTGTCAAGCAGATTGAACGCCTGCACAACATCTTTGAGGACCGTGGCGACGACATCACCTTTGAACCGGTACTCCGGACGTTGCATGAAGGCTTTGTTGACGATGACCTGAAGCTCTGTGTCTTCACCGACCACCAGATATTTGACCGTTTCCACAAGTACAACCTCAAGAGCGACCGCGCACGCTCGGGCAAACTCGCCCTCTCGCTCAAGGAACTCAACCAAATCGAGAAAGGCGACTATATCGTTCATGAGGACCTGGGTGTGGGCAAATTCGGCGGCCTGCTGCGCATCAACATGAACGGCACGCCTCAGGAGATGATTAAACTCACCTACCTGCACGGTGATGAGGCATACGTTTCCATCCACTCGCTGCACAAACTCTCGAAATACCGCAGTAAAGACGGCGAACCTCCCAGACTGAACCGCCTGGGCAGCAACGCGTGGGCAAAAATCAAATCCCGCACCAAGAGCCGCCTGAAGGATATCGCCCGCGAACTCATCCGCCTGTATGCCGCACGTCGTGAGCAGCAGGGCTTTGCCTACACGCCCGACGGCTACCTGCAGCAGGAGCTGGAGGCCTCGTTCATCTATGAGGACACGCCCGACCAGCTGACCGCTACCCAGGCCGTCAAAGCAGATATGGAGAGCAGCAAGCCGATGGACCGCCTCATCTGCGGTGACGTGGGCTTCGGCAAGACCGAGATTGCCGTCCGCGCCGCCTTTAAGGCTGCCATCGACGGCAAGCAGACCGCCGTCCTCGTGCCGACGACTGTGCTGGCATTCCAGCACTACCGCACCTTCAGCGAGCGTCTGCACGACTTCCCTGTCCGGGTGGACTACCTGAGCCGTGCCCGCAAACCCAAGGAAGTAAAACAACTGCTCGCCGACCTCAAGGAGGGCAAAATCGACATCCTCATCGGCACCCACAAACTCATCGGCAAGACCGTGCAGTTCCATGACCTGGGACTGCTAGTGGTGGATGAGGAGCAGAAATTCGGCGTCGCCGTCAAGGACAAGCTCAAACAGCTGAAACTCAATGTCGATACCTTGACAATGAGCGCCACGCCCATCCCGCGCACGCTGCAGTTCTCGCTGATGGGCGCCCGCGACCTGAGCACCCTGACCACACCGCCTGCCAATCGCTATCCCATCCTCACCACAGTGGGCACCCTCAACGATGACATCGTCGCCGAGGCCATCAATTTTGAGCTATCGCGTAACGGTCAGGTCTTCTTTGTCAACCACCGCATTGAGCAACTTGAGCAACTCGAGAACATGATACACCGCGTGGTGCCTGATGCCCGTGTTGCCGTGGGCCATGGACAGATGCCGCCCGAAAAGCTGGAACAAACCATCATTGACTTCGGTAACCACGACTATGACGTGTTGCTCTCGACCACCATCATCGAGAACGGTATCGACATGCCTAACGTCAATACCATCATCATCAACAACGCCGACCGCTACGGCTTGAGCGACCTGCACCAGCTGCGCGGACGCGTGGGCCGCAGCAACCGCAAGGCATTCTGCTACCTGCTGGTGCCGCCGGGCAAACCTCTCGCCACCGATGCCCGCCGCCGCTTGCAAGCCATCGAGAGTTTCAGCGACTTGGGTGCCGGCATCCAGATTGCGATGCAGGATTTGGACATCCGTGGCGCAGGCAACCTGCTGGGCGCCGAGCAGAGTGGCTTTATCGCCGACCTGGGCTATGAGACCTACCAACGCGTGCTCAAAGAGGCAGTGACCGAGCTGCGTAACGAGGAGTTCTCCTCTGTTTTCGCCACTACAGACGGTGACCGCGATAACTCGCAGGATGGCAGCTCCGAGTTTATCACCGACTGCGTGGTCGATACCGACCTGGAGCTGATGTTCCCTGCCAGCTATGTGCCGCAAGAGAGCGAGCGCATCACCCTGTACCGCGAACTTGACAACATGGAGACCGATGACCAGGTTGAGGCGTTTGAGGCGCGAATGGTGGACCGTTTCGGAAAAATTCCCACGATGGCGAGCGAACTCATCCGCATCGTGCCACTGCGGCGCACGGCACGCCGTCTGGGTATCGAGAAACTGGTCATCCGGCAGACGAGGATGCACCTGTTCCTCGTGGGCGAGGAGAACGTCGCTTATTACCAGTCGCCAGCCTTCGGACGCCTGCTGAATTATGTGCAGCAGAATCCCAAACGCTGCAACCTGAGCCAGAAGAACGGCCGCCGCAGCATCATCATCAGCAACATCACAAGCGTGAGCAACGCGTTGTCGGTACTAAGAACCATCACCTACCTCGATAGCATCTAAGCACCTCTCACAACAAGCAAGTGTCCCACCAAGAACATTCTTGGTGGGACACTTGCTTAGTCATCTGGTTTACAGGTGATTATTTTCTTAATACTTTGCGGGTTGTACCATCTGAGTACTTGATAATGTAGATGCCACCCGTTGTAGGAGCCTCGTTGAACTGACGTCCTTGCAGGTCATAGTAACCCGTGATATAAACATCGTCGGCAATAATCGATTCAACGCCAGAATTCTCGGGAATCAATGCACACTCAAAGAAATCCTGAAGGCTCAAATAGCCCGTCTTGTTGATACCGATGCTCAATGGTGAGCTTGCCTCATGGAATGAGCGTGTCCCGGCATTGAAGGTGAACGTCACCTGCGGCAACAACAATCCCGTGTTGTTGTCAAACGCCGTCAGGAAAATCGGATAAACGCCACTGTATTCTTCCTTATAGTTGCCCATGAACTGTGCAAGATTCATGACCAGCTTGCCGTCTTCCAGTGTTCCACCGACCCAAGCATCGGGCATATATTCCCATAAGCCCTGGATAAATACCATGTCCTCGAAGAAGCCCACTTTAACCTTAGTCTGCCCGTTAACAAGCGGTGCAACGGGGCTGGCCTTGGTCTTGTAAGTGAAGATATAATCCTTGACCTCAAGGTCATCAGGAACTATCGTTACTACATCGGGATACCTTGAGAGGGTAAGACCCTGGTAATAATTAATGTAGTAGAGATTGTCCTTGTCGGCAGTGATGAAGACATAATCAAATGTTGAATAAGTGCCATCATCGTTTATCGTCAACTCCATGTCTTTCTGAGTCGTGTTGCCGTTGACAGGATTGAACTCGGCACACTTGAAATAGAGCAATGCGTCGTTTGCGCCCAGCAACTGGGAGTTGGGAAAGATAATCTTATTACCCTCACGGACGCCCTTGATCCAGGCTTTCGGGAGGAACTCGGATATACCCTGCAGCCACATGTCGTTGCCATCGAAACCTACATTCACCTTGGCAGTATAAGGTTCCCATTCCATGCCGTCATTAACGGCAGTGGTAAGGTACATGGAATGCACTGACATGTCGGCAGGTGGAGTGATGGGTAGTTCATTGATGGGTATATAGACAGAGCCATAATCACCCGATTGCAGCCACTCGTAGTCGAGATACTGGAAATTATCGCCAAAGGCGCGGTTCATCGTTCCCAGGATGATACTCTGGTCGGTATCCTCTTGACTGATAGAGCCATCGTCATTAATCGTGTAGTACAATTCATCGATTGCCTCTTCATAGAAGTAAGTCTCAGCACTCTCGTCATACACAAATACGCCGACCTGTACAGCCATTTCCAGTGACTTGGCATAGGCGATATACTGTCCCATCGGCACGGTAATCGTCTTGCCGTCCTCGCTCAAGGTGCCTTCAACCCAGCCGTCGTAATATGACCAGGAAACAGGGCGCTGGATGTACACCTTGTTGCTGTCGGCAAACACGATGGTCAATGCACCCTCCTGTTGCTCAAAAACAAGCTCGTAGGGATTCTCGCCTTCTTCTATAGTATAAGACTTCTCGACTTCGCGGACAACGCCACCAGTGCGGCGGTACAACCGCACTTCACCTTCAGGCTGCGATTCGATAACAGGGGGGACATAGGTTTCCTTCTCGACAAGTGCATAATGGAAGGTCATTTCGGGATTGGTTTGTCCCGTTGCATCAATTGATATGCATTTAGCAGGAACGGTGAGTGTATAATTGCCCACAACGCTCAGCGGGTATTCCTTATACACAACGGCATTACCACCAATCTCGATAAGATTGCACTCGAAGGACTCTCCAGTGCTATCATTGGACAAAGTGGGATGCACGGCCTCGTCAACAACCACATCTTGTCCGTAAGCAATGGTGAAGTACTGCAAGATATGCACCTCGCCTTCGGGTGGATTGATGGTATAATCGGGCATTCCAGCTTCAGGAATCATGTAATTGAATTTGAGTTCACTCACCTCTTCGCCCAATGCCTCGATAATGACAGCACCGACGGGAATAGTCAGCGTGTATCTGCCAGGATTGGTGATTTCCTCATCGCAGCTGACAAATACCAGGCTGTCTAAGGAACTCATCGCAGCATCATAAGACGTTCCCGTCGTTGTGTTGGTCAAGGTTGCCATGACATCTGGCGCAAGATAGTCCACATCCATCGGGAATTTAATGGTGAAATTCTGCAGACTCTCCACGATTCCTTCGTCAGGGTCAATGGTAATCTTGTCATAGAACGACGGCTCAATGCCCACAACATTGTAATTGAAGTTCAGTTCATGAACCTGCTCGTCCATCGTGTAGAACATGACAGACCCAGCAGGGATTGTGAGGGTATATTCACCAGCCTCGGTGATTTCCTGGGGGAAATAAATCAGCACGGTGAAGCGCACGTCATACATCTCGGCCCGATAGGTCTGGTGGGTTGTATTGTTGGTCAATATAGCCTTGCTGCCATAAGCAATCTCACCAACAAATTCCGGGAAAGAGATGGTAAAGTTCTGCAGACTTCCGACCTCGCCCTCAGCAGGATTGATGGTGATTTGGTCATAGAAGGATTCCATTGTACCACTGATGTTAAACCTGAACGTCAAGGGGAGCATACGCTGGCCATTGACCTTGAGAGAATTCTCAGGAAGGTTCAGGAAATAATGTCCTGACGCAGTACAGTTTTCCTCAAAGTCTATATACACCGTCGTGCCATCTTCACTGGCTCTCATGATTCCATTATAAGTCGCGCCACCACCTTTCTCAAGAGTGGGTACAGCTTCCTCATTCACCTCCACCGGCAGTCCGGCGAATGTGATGGTGAAGTGTTGCAGGCTTGTCACTTCGCCCTCGGCAGGCGTGATTTCCAATGCCTCGTACGGATCAACCACCGCCCATGCCGACGAACTGAATAGGACAGCCGTCAACACTGTTAACAGTTGTGCAATTCTTTTCATTAGTTTGAATGATACTTTGATTAAATACTAATCAGATGATTATTTAAAAGATGATAGTTAACAATCATTGGGTTTTAACCATGGATATCAGTTGCCACCCAACAACATATCGATAAGCTCAGTCACATCGGCAATGCTAACATTGCTATCACCATTGACGTCGGCTGCTGCCGAAGGAGCAGAGCCATTCAACAGGATATCGATAAGTTCAGTCACGTCGGCAATGCTCACGGTGTTATCACCATTGACATCACCAGGAATGACTGTGGCACCACCAGGAATGGTATAATTGAAAGTGAGCTCATGTACATCCTCGCCCAGGGTGTAGATAACGACAGCACCAGCGGGAATAGTCAGGGTGTATTCTCCAGGTTCGGTCACTTCCTCGGGGAAGAACGCCAGCACATTATAGCGAACATCTTCCATATCAGTCCGATAGGTCGCTCCCGTTGTGGTGTTGGTCAATATGGCCTTGCTGCCGTATTCGATTTCGCCCACATACTCTGGAAATGAAATGACAAAATTCTGAAGGCTCTCCACCTCACCCTCGGCAGGATTGATGGTAATTTGCTCATAAAACGACTCAATACTACCTGCAATGTTAAATCTGAATGTTACCGGCAACAATTCCCTGCCGTTGACCTTCAGCGCTCCTTCGGGGATATTCAAGAAATACTGTCCTGGTGCGGTATAGCATTCTTCAAAATCTACTACCACAGTGTTGCCATCGGCACTCAAGGTGCCTTCAACAGTGGCTCCGCCACCTTTTTCCAGAGTGGGTATCGCTTGTTGATTCACCACCACGGTCATATCACCGAATGTGATGGTAAAATGTTGCAAACTCGTTACGTTACCCTCGGCAGGTGTAATTTGCATCACTTCATAGGGATCAGCAGCAAAAGCCGACAAGCTGAAAAAGACAGCGATTAACACAGCAAATAATTGTACGTTTCTTTTCATTGTTTTTAAATTTTGGCTAATTGTGGAATTGACTTACCAATCAAGCATTATATCTATGCTCAGCATCCACAAATATTGGTTAATGATAAATAGTTCTAAATAAAAATTTTTCTGCAAAGTTACTTGATTCATAGAAAAAAGCAACAAAAAGCGGAAAAATATTTACAAATCACTCTTAAAAACGATGTGTATCGTAAAAAAAACGCAATGAAATTGTGAAATTGTCACCACAATAGCCATTTGCCCCTATGAGCAATAAATGATGCTTTTTTGCTCTTTTTCTCTTCATTTAACCGATGAAAACGGGGGGTTGATTGAAAATAATTGCTTTAAATATTAATGTTACTTAGTTTTGCGCTTAAAATCATGTTTTAATCACATCTAAACTCTATTTAAGTTACAATTTATGAAAAAAAGATTCTTATTGGCAACAATGATTGCCATGGCTGGTGTTCTGGGCTATGCACAGCAGACCATGTGGGTACACACGGGACATGTGCACTGGGCTTATAACACCCAGTCGGTGGGCACGATGCCGTACAGTTCGGCAAGCTTGCTTACCGTGCTAGAGAAGGGGTTTACCCTTGCCGATGTGGACAGTGTGACGATCGCCAGCGAGACGTTTGCCGACGACAATGTCCTTGTCAAGTACAACAACAATGTGGCCGACGTGTATGTGGCAGGTAACATCGCCAACCACATCACCGCCCAGGTAACGGGGGCACGCGTAGCAGTCATTCAGGACGCTGAGGTTGCCACCGAGTACACCTACACCCTGCAGGGTAGCAGCTCGAGCGGCTGCTTCTACCATGCGGGAGCCTACAAGATGACGCTGGCGCTTAACGGCGTGAACCTGACCAACCCCGACAGCGCCGCCATCAACATCCAAAACAGCAAGCGCATCGCCGTGCAGCTGGTTGACGGCACGACCAACACCCTTGCCGACGGTGCCAGCAACACCAAGAAGGCTGCCTTCCTCGTCAAGGGCCATGCCGAGTTTGCCAAAGGCGGCTCACTGACCATCACGGGCAACAAGAAGCATGCGTTGGCCTGCAACGAGTACATGGAGGTCAAGAAGACCGTGGGCACCATCACCATCGTCAGCGCTGTGGCCGACGCCATCAACGTGGCACAGTACTTCCAGATGAACGGCGGTACCATCAACATCCAGAGTTGCGGTGACGACGGCATTCAGGTAGATGCCGAGGATACCGCCATTCCCGAGGAGGACGGACACGTGCTCATCAAGGGCGGTACGCTCACCATCAACGGCAGCGCAGCCGGCACCAAGTGCATCAAGGCCGAGGGCAACGTGGATATCCAAGGCGGAACCTTGACACTGAAGCACACCGGCATTCCCGTTTGGGATGCTGACAAGAGCAAAATCAAGGAAGCCACCGGTATCGGTACCGACCGCAACCTCACCATCAACGGAGCCGAGGCTGTGGTGAACATCAACATGACCGGCAACGGCGCCCGCGGTTTGAAGTGTGACAGCACGATGACCTGCACTGCGGGTAACATCGACATCAACTGCTCGGGCGGTGACTGGGCTTACAGCACCGTTGACACCAGCAGCGTGAAGTGCGCCAAGGCCGACTATGCCTTTATCCTGAACGGTGCCAGCATGAAGTGCACCACCGTCAAGGACGAGGCCGTTGGCGTTCACAGCGAGGGCACCGTCCTCATCAGCGACGGCACACTGACGCTCAACACCTATGACCACGGTATCAAGAGTGACTATGACATGGAGATTACAGGTGGTACCATCACCTACAACATCAACGGTCCTGCCAGCAAGGCACTCAAGAGCGAGGGCAACATGCACATCAGTGGCGGCAACATCAGCGGTACCGTGAGCGGTGGCGGTGAGACGGCCAGCGACCAGACGACTAGTGCCAGCGCCGGCATCAAGTGTGACTACAACGTGACCATCGACGGCGGTACCTTTGACCTCAAGGCCACCGGTAAGGGTGACAAGGGCATGAGCATCGACGGCGATCTCATCATCAACGACGGAAACATCAAGGTGAGCACCACGGGTACTCGCTACGGCCAGAGCAGCAGCGGTGGTTGGCCTGGCGGCGGTGGCTCATCGAGCAGCGACAAGCGCTCATCGCCCAAGGGCATCAAGGTGGACGGCAACATCACCATCAACGGCGGTACCATCACCGTGAGTGCTACAGGCGGTGAAGGCTCTGAGGGCATTGAGTCCAAGAAAATCATGACCATCAATGACGGTTATGTCGAGGTGACCAGCTATGACGATGCGTTGAACAGCGCTTCGCACATGTACCTCAAGGGCGGTTACGTCTATGCAGTAGCCACTGGCAACGATGCCATCGACTCCAACGGCAACATGTACCTGAGCGGCGGACACGTCTTCTGCTGCGGTAGCGAAGAAGGCCTCGACGCCAACAGCGAGGGCGGCTACAAGGTTTATATCCAGAGCGGTACCAACCTGATGGCCATCGGCGGCAACATGGGTGCCATCGAGAGCGGCGCAAGCATCAGCCAGACCTGCTATCAGGGCAGTGTCAGCGCTAACAAATGGCTTGCCCTGTACAGCGGCAGCAACGTATCGTTTGCAGCCTACACCCCGACCTTCTCCAGCCAAGGTGGCGGCCCTGGCGGCCCTGGTGGCCCTGGCGGCGGCTCATCATCCAGCAAGACCATCGTTGTGACGGCTCCGTCCACACCTAAGCTCTACACCGGTGTGACAGCAAGCGGTACTACCTTCTGGAACGGTAAGGGCGCGACCAATGCAACTGGTGGCTCACAAGTCAGTCTTTCGACCTATTCAGGTGGCGGCTGGAGTCCCTGGTAATCCTCAAGTAGTTATAAACAATGACATCATTATTTAAAAGACTTAGAAATTATGAAGAAGACAATTATAACGATGCTGATTGCACTGGTGGCCATGGTTGCCAGCGCCGAGACCTATAACTACCTGAAGTTCACCAAGACCGACAACTCGACCGTGACCTATTCGGTGGAAGGCCTCAAGCTCACCTACGACAATATCAATGTGACTATCACCAATGCCGAGGGCACGGCAACACTGCCCCTTGCCCAGGTACTGAACATGGAGTTCACCAACGATCCCGGCACCACGCCCAGCGTGCTCATCGGTGACGTGAACCGCGACGGTGAGGTGACTATCGGTGACGTGACCGCGTTGGCCGACTATATGCTGGGAGAAAATGCCGTAGATATCGACCTGGCAGCAGCCGATGTGAATAGTGACAATGATATTACTATTGGCGACGTCACCGCACTGATTGACATGTTACTCAACAGTAACAAGTAAATCAGAAACACAAGTAAATATACTTTAGATACTGTATTGCGTTGTCCAGCAATTGCCGGACAACGCAAACTGTTTTTTTGCCCAAACCCATGTTAAAACGCCCAAATTCAGATACTTTCTAATCATGTTTAGGGATTTCAGACTGCAAAAATCCCAACTTTATGGGTTTGCACAAGGATTAGTGCATGTATACTTTTGCAGGATAAATACGTCTATACGAACATGAAACATTTTACTCACATTTTATCAACTATATTGTTGCTGGTCGTCCCTATCGTTGGCCATGCTGTCGGTACAGGGATATATCGCACCGCCATAGTACTGAAAAACGGGACACAAGAGATTTTTCCCGATACATTGGTTAACCAGTTTAAATACACCCATAGCGTCATTGATGGCAAAATCAGTTATTCGTTAAATGTCATTCAAGACGACAAGGTGACCATGGCGATTCCCATCGACAGCATCGCTGAAATCAATTACGGCGAAATGACGCCCTATGAGCATTTTGCGGGCGATTGGTACTTTGTCGCCAGCCCTAACGGCGAACCCCTGCCAGGAACCAGCATCATGGTTACTTCGGCAATTTCAATGGCCTATCATGCTGTGCTGCCTGCTCCAGGCACACCAGGCTATGGTCATGAAATCTATTGCCATATCGACTCGATGGCCCACCGCAAGGGACTGAAGTATGATGCTGACTTCAAGCTTCTCTACAATTTTGATGAAGCCACCGGAAAAGGCCGCATCTCGATGGTCCTTGACGACCAACATCCCGTCAGCACAACACAATACAATGGTGACGCTTCAACCTATGCCTACTGGGATGCCACAAGTACATGGTACTTTGGGGTATCGTCACAGCATGAAGGCGGAGACACGGGCAACCGATACATGTACTTCGTTACCCACAACATTGACACATGGGAACTTGAAGGTCATGTACTGGACGCTCAATGGACGCTGACAGACCTGCAGAATCCAGACCACGAGTACACATTCCCCTCGATATACGAAATCTGCTGGGTTGTGGGGCTTGATATCCCCTTTGTTTACGCCGAACATGACTTGCTCGGCTACATCGACATTTTTGCGAGTCCCCGACTCATGCGCCATCCTTGGACAAAACCGTTGACAGAGTGAAAAGGTTCATCCTTACTTTATTAATATTGTTATGTGCCATCACCCCACTGACTGCCCAAGTTACCGTCAGCGGCGTGGTGAGCGATAACGACGGCAAGGCTGTGGAGTTTGCCACAGTCACGCTGTTGCCAGGCGACCAGTGGTGCATGACCGACAGGCAAGGCGCTTTCACCCTGCGGGCACATGGCCATGGCAAGTCATTGCTGCGTGTCACCTGTGTGGGTTATGAACCGCTTGAAGTCGATGTCAATCTGGACACCGCAAGTGACACGCTGCGACTGGTCATGAGCCAAACCAATTTGCAACTTGAACAGGTCATCGTCACCGCCCAACGCAAGACCGAGAATGCCACCACCAGTTATCTCATTGACAGACAAGCATTGGACAACCAACAGATTATCAACGTGAGCGACATCCTCACCTTGTTGCCTGGAGGCAAAACCGTGAACAGTTCACTTATCAACGACCAACGCATTGCCCTGCGCGCAACATCGGGCGAGAAAGGCAATGCTGCATTCGGCACCGCCATCGAGGTAGACGGCCTGCGACTCCAGAATAACGCTGACCTGAACGAGACCAGCAGTGCCAGCACGCGCACCATCAGTTCCACCAATGTCGCCAGCGTGGAAGTCGTACCCGGCATCCCGTCGGTGGAATATGGAGACCTGAGCAACGGCATCGTCAAAGTCACCACCAAGCGTGGCAAGACGCCTTGGGAAGTGGCGCTCGCCACCAATCCCTATACCAAGCAAGCAGGCATCAGTAAGGGATTTGACCTGGCTAACGGCGTAATCAATGCCTCGCTCGAGCACACCCGCAGTTATAGCAACCTGGCATCGCCCCACACCGCTTATCAGCGTAACGGGCTCTCGATTAACTACCACACCTCAACGTCACTGGCCTCAAGGCCCATGACTATCAACCTCAAGATGGAGGGCAACCTGGGAGGCTACAACAACGAAGCCGATCCCGACCTGTTTGCCGACAATTATACTAAGGTACGCGACCACATCCTGCGGGGGTCATTGCGCGCCGACTGGAATACCGACCGCAGGGGGCTGTCCAATCTGTCGCTGCAAGCCGATTTTTCTCTTGCCGACAAACGCAGGGTTACCAACACCAACGCCAACAGCAGCAGTTCACAAGCGCAGATACATGCCCAAGAAGCAGGATATTACATCGCTACCGATTATGCCCAAGACCCTCATGCGCCCATCATCCTGAGTCCTACCGGATACTGGTATGTCAAAAGCATCAATGACAACAAACCTGTGAGCCTGATGGTCAAGAGCAAAGCCAAATGGAACCAGCGAGGCGAGCGCTTCAACAACAGCATCATGGCTGGCATCGAGTGGTCTGCGACTGGCAACAGGGGCCGTGGCCTGTATTATGATGACCTGCAATATGCCCCGACGTGGCGCGAATACCGTTTTGACGAGCTGCCCTGGATGCATAATGTCGCACTTTATGCCGAGGACCGCTTCACACTCACCACCAGCGAACAGGGAGGCGAACTGCAGGTCACGGGTGGTCTGCGTGCCGACGTCACCCACATCAGCCAGTCGGAATATGGCACCGTTTCGTCCTGGTCGCCACGACTCAACGTCAGATATGCCCTGTGGCAACATCGCGAGGAGTGGTGGCTGCAAGGGCTGAGCGCCTATTGCGGATGGGGAAAAAGCGTCAAACTCCCCTCGTTCGAGGTGTTGTATCCCAGCCCATCCTACGCCGACCGTCTCTCGTTTGTACCAGGCTCCACTGCCGACAACCGCATTTTCTATGCCTACAGTGTTACCCCGTTCAAGTCCATCGTCAACCCCTCGCTCAAGTGGCAATATGCCCAACAGCTGGAATTGGGATTTGAAGCGCAAACACCCGTGGCAACCCTGTCACTGGGGGCATTCTTTGCCAAGACCTACCGTCCCTATCTGAGTACTGCCGTCTATACCCCGTTCAGCTACAGTTTCACCTCCCAGGCAGCCCTGGAGAATGATTTTCCCATTGCCTCGGCCGACCGCATCTATCAAATCGACCGCATCACCGGAGTGGTGACCGTGAGCGACCGTACTGGCCAAGTGGAGCCCCAATTGCTGGAACACGTGACACGCAACACATTCAACAGGAGCAACACCTACACCAACGGCTCGCCCATCGCCCGCTCAGGACTGGATTGGGTGGTTGATTTCCGTCAGATTGAACCATTGCACACCAGCCTGCGGCTTGATGGCTCCTATTACCACTATCATGGAGTGGAGCACACGTTCATTGCTTCACAGCCAACTGGCGCACAATGGATGAGTGACGGCATCACCCCTTACCAGTTTGTGGGCTATTATCAGGGTACAGCTTTGGGTGTCGGAAGCGCCTTTGCGACAGTGCCCAACGGTAGCCAATCAGACGTCGTGAATGCCAATATGACCGTGGTAACACATATCCCCGCCCTGCGCCTTGTCATCAGCCTGAGGCTTGAATCCACCCTTTATGATGCACGGCGCTCGCTCAGCCAGGGCATCGACGGAGCATCCCGAGGATATGTCCTAACCGACCCTGCCGACTACTTCGGCACGCCATACACGGGCAAGGAACGTGACTGCTATGTCGCCCTGTGGCCCGAATACTACACCACATGGAATCAGCCTGATGTCGCCCTGCCTTTTGCCGAGCGATTCACTTGGGCTCGCGACAACGACCCTGCCCTGTTCAACGAACTGGCGCAGCTCGTCGTCAAGACCAATTACAACTACAACCTCAACCCTGACCGCATCTCGGCCTATTTCTCGGGCAACATCAACATTACCAAGGAGATAGGCGACCACGTCAGCATTTCGTTCCTGGCCAATAATTTCTGGAACTCGATGGCGCGTGTCAAGAGCCGCCAGACGGGCTTGCGCACCACACTCTACAACGGTGGTTATATCCCGCCATTCTACTATGGTGTCTCGATGCGTGTTAAACTGTGATTTTTAGAGAAGAATGAGACGTTATACATTATATAACAACGGCATCATCGCGATAGTGCTCACGTTCATGTGCTGCATCGCAACATCCTGTGGAGACAGCATCGCCGAGCCCGATGAATACCTCACAAGACCGGTGCAGGTCGAAGTTCAAGGCGACCTTTCCAGCAAGCAGGGCATCGTTGTGCGCATGACCGATGACAAGGGCATGGTGTTCACCCAGGCAACCGATGACAAGGGCGTAGCCACGTTTCAGGTGCCTGTGGGTATCTATGACATCGTGGTGTCACACGTCTCGCAGCCCGAGGACGGCTGGCGCACGGTCTATAATGGCTCGGCAAGCAACGTGGCCGTCATGCGTACAGGCGACTGCACCGTCTCGCTGACGCTCACCACTGCCACAACGAGTGCCATTATCATTCGAGAACTCTATGTGGGAGGATGCCAGCGCGATGACGGCTCTGGCTGGTTCTACCGCGACAAGTATGCCATTATCGCCAACAACAGCGACCAGCGTGTGGTGCTGCCCGGATTATGCCTCGCCATCGCCACACCATACAACAGCTACAGCATCAACAAGAATTATGACGAATCGGGGCACCTCAACTACGAGAACGAGGGCTTTGTTCCCGCTGCCAGCAGTTTCTGGTACTTCCAGGACGATGAAGTGACATTTGAGCCGTGGGAGCAGAAGGTCATTGCCCTGAACGGTGCCATAGACCACACGCTCACCTACTCCAACAGCGTCAATCTTGCGCGCCCCGAGTATTACTGCACCTTTGACATCGAGCACTACAGCAGCACCAGCGCCTATCCCTCGCCCAGCGAACTCATTCCCACCAGCCACTACCTCAAGGCGGTGAGATACGGGGACCAGATGGAGTCGGCGTGGCCGTTGAGCAACACCTCTCCAGCATTTTTCATCTTCACGCCTCCCGAGGGAATGACACCGCTGGAATTCGGCAACGATGTTTCCAACGTATGGTATGACGAGGGAAGGGCTCTCGCCACCTTCGCCTGCCGCAAGGTGCCAGAGCAAAACATCCTCGACGGTGTAGAAGTCTTCTCCACCGCGTGGGACGAGTCAAGCAAACGGCTGACGGCCCGTGTCGATGTCGGTGCCGTTTACATGACAGCCCGTTACGGGCACTCGGTCGAGCGACGCATCGACGAGCAGGAAAGCAAGCGTCAGGGTCACACCGTCTATCTGGACACCAACAATTCAACCAACGATTTCATCGAGCGCGAGCAAGCCTCGTTGAGGGACAAATAACACCGACACATCATGAGAAAGAACAACTCACTGACATATCTGATTACGGTGATACTGCTGACAACCTTCTTGCCAGCACTGGCCCAGACATGGCTTGACTATGACCAGACACTGATGCATTTTCCCCTGCTGCAAAGCCGCAACGCTGCCTCGCTCACCACGTTCAACCCCGTTGACAGCACACAATTCCTGCTGGGCGATACCCGACTGACGATGAGTACTGCACACGGACACCTGGCAGCAGCCCATGTCGCACCTCATGCCTGGAACGCTCAGGCACAAGTGCGCTCAATTTACCGCATGAGCCGCCGCGTGGTCGTCAAGGGCAGCATGGACTACAGCTATGGGTGGGGCAAGAATGCCGGTGGCTCGGTGTGGATTGCACCAGAGCGAATGCCGTTTGACATCACCGAGACCGATGACTCCACACGGGGCAAAATCAGCCTGGAGTGCTACCACCTGAATAGCGGACTCGGCGTTGAGGTGGGCCATGGCGTCAGCCTGGGTGCCACGTTTGACTATACCACTGCCAGCGGTGCCAAGAAAAAGGACCCGCGCCACGTCAACTCGCTCATGAATTGTGAAGTGGGCATGGGGCTCACTTGGCACATCAAGGGACTTACCATTGGAGGCAACTATCTCTTCGGGCGCACGACCGAGGGCTTGAAATTCAGCACCTTCGGGCGCACCGACCGCGTCTATCACTACCTCATCGACCATGGAGCCTATTTCGGCCGTGAGGAATCGACCGACGGAAACGGGTATGTGAGCGACGACAATGAGCGTCCATTACTCGACATCAGGCATGGGTTATCTGCACTGGCGACCTATCAGCACGGGGCTTGGACCTGGGGCATTGAGGGCGGATGGACACACCGCCACGGCCATTATGGGCTTGAATCACCGTCAATGATTGATTTCAACCGCCACAGCGGTGACGCATGGGACATCCGCTCCTGGTGGCAGCACGATGACGGCACCTCAATGCAGCGTGTGTCGCTATCCTACAGCCATCAGGGCGTCAAGGACCATGAACGCACCTACCGCATCATCACCGACCATGGTGTTACCGACACCCGCTACTATGATGACCGACTGATGGGGAAACATCAGTACAATGTGCTCGCGGCATCAGCTGATCTGCGATGGGGCATCAAGCGACAGCTGGCCACCTGGCAGTTACAAGCCACCTTGACGCACAATCGGCGCAACATCACCGCCAGCCTGTACCCCTTTTATCGTCAGCAGCTGACCCGACTCACCGAGTTCACCCTGCAGGGAACACGCAACTGGCTCATGACCAATGACCAGGTGTGGTCACTCAAGCTGCAAGCGGGATGGGCCACTGGTGGCGGCACGGCATGGCGCGATGGCACCTATCAGGCACCAGCCGCCGATGCCAGCGCTCCGCGCGAATACACGCTCTACCTGATGCGCCAATACGAATACCAGACGGCACGTCGGTTGCTTGCTGCAGCCCAAGTGCGCTTGTCGATACCAGTTGCGCACCTGCGCCTCTACGCCGAGGCGGGGTACAGCTACCGTCAAGCGTTTAACATCGATTACCTGGAGAATGGTTATCGCCACCAGGCAGCGCTGGCGGTGGGATGCCTATTTTGAAAGACAATGTTTCATGTGACAACTCATTAGATATAAATAACTGTTATCAACCATCAAATTTTAAACGATTATGAAAATTTCTACAAAACTGAGTGCTTTAGCACTGCTGGCAGGCGCCATGATGAGCATGAACGCCCATGCCGAAACACAAGAGAATCTCTATGACTTCGCCAACAACAACCTCAACCTGGAGGTCGCCACACCCGCCGACTGGGAAAACCCCACCTTGGGTGTCATCAGCGGTCTTGAAATCCGCCAGGGCGATGTCGTGCTGACTGCCATTGACGGCGCCAAGGTCAACCGCATGTGGCGCACCAATGCCGGCGTGCAGTACCTGCAAGTGGGCGGCAAAATCACCATTACCGCCGATGAGGGCCGTGCCATCACAATGGTGAACTTCGACGTGCAGAACTACAAGTTCTTCCTGGAGGCACAGGAAGGCAACGGTGCGCTCGATGCCGACAACTACGTCTGGACCGGCAACTCGACGAGCATCACGTTTGACAACGAGAATGCTGCCAACGAGTACAACACACAGTCCCTGCTGCTATCCATGACGGTGTACACCGACGACGCCAACGAGAACACCTATTCCCCCACCGAGAGCGAGTATGCCGAGTGTGCCAACATCGATGAATTCCTCGCACTGGAAGTTGGCACCGCAGCCAAATTGACCCTCACCAATGCACAGGTCAACGGCACCTACTGGGGCGGCACCTTCCTGGAGGACGCTTCGGGCGCTGTCCAGGTGACCGCCAGCATCAACGTCAACCGCAACGATGTGCTCAATGGTGTCATCTATCTCGTGCGCGCACAAGATGATTTTGACCCCGACCACATCATTCCCACTGCCGAGAACGACGTCAAGACATCACTTGACGAGGTTACCATCACCAGCGGCAACGACCTCGTGCCCACCCTGATGAACATCGATGACCTGCCCAACGCCGCCAACATGAGCAAGCTGGTCAAGGTGGAGAATGTCACTGTCACCAAGCCTAGCCGTTTCTTCTTCATCACCACGTCTCAGGGCGAGAACATCCAACTCGTTGACCAGATGAATGTGGGTGGATATGACCTGGACGCTCTCGTCGACAAGAATGTGACCGTTGTGGGCGTTTTCACCTGGAACATGATGCGTTGGGCCATCTTCCCCACCAGTGTTGTTGAAGAGGACGCCAACACTGCCGTCAAGACCATCATGGCCGACCAGGATGCTGATGGCGACGTGTTTACCATCACGGGTATCAACCTGGGCAAGGTGGACATCAACACGCTGCCCGCAGGCTTCTACATCAAGAACGGCAAGAAATTCATGACCCGATAATCAGGAAGGGACAGCCCTTCAAACCATCAATTTCACAAGTATTCCACATCAGTAAAAAGGCATTTAACTAATGAAAACTTTCAAGTATATTCTATTATTGCTGGTAACCTGTGTAGCCATGACCGCATCGGCTGTCGAAGAGACATTGACATTTGTCAAAGCCGACGGTTCAACTGTCGCATTCGCCACCCAAGGGCTAAGAATCACGTTTGACGACAGGGCATGCGCGGTTGTTACCAACGCTGAAACCAGCGCCACCATCGACCTTGCCAATGTGGACTACATGTGTTTTGGTGAAGTGGAGGCACACATCGCTGGAGATGTAAACGGTGACGGTGAGGTCAACCTTGCTGACATCAATACCGTCATCAGCAACATTTTGAGCGGGAACAACAATCCTGTTGCCGACGTGAACGGGGATGGAGAAATCAACATTGCCGACATCAATACCGTCATCAGGATTATCCTGACCAAATAGCAAGCCCCCCTGGGGCGACAATTGAAGCCTAGCTTTTAGCGGCTATAGACATGATAAGTTCTATAGCCGCTTTTGCATATATAGGGAAAAGGTGCCACAAAGTAACTATTCACCGAATGTATCCCCACGCAAAGGCGCAAAGACGCTAAGTTTTTTATAATCAATGCTATAAGTGTATCCATGGAAATCATCTCATGGCTTTAACACATTGCATTGCTGATTGACATCCCCAGCGGAACAATATATTATAGTTTTTTTAATCAATATCTTAGCGCCTTTGCGGCTTAGCGTGGGGTTGGACATCACGGTGATTCACTGAATAGTTACGTCACAAAAGAAAAATCTTAAAAAATGTTAAAGAATTTGGTAGATTCAAATCTATTGTTATACCTTTGCAGTGTACTAGTTAAGTAGTACACTAGATAAGTTAATTATTAACCCATTTAAATATCTATCTATTATGTTTACGATCAACAACTTAAGCTTTAGCTACAACAAGCGCAATGGAAATCTTTTCCATGATTTTTCGCTTGAACTGAATGCCGGCAATGTGTATGGTCTGCTAGGAAAGAACGGTGCCGGCAAATCCACGCTCATCTATCTGATGACTGGCCTTCTCACCCCCCAAGGTGGTGAGGTGCTGATGGAGGGCGATAACGTGCGCCGCCGCCTCCCCAAGACCATGAGTGACATCTTTCTGGTGCCTGAGGAGTTTGAGCTGCCGCGCTTGAGCCTCAAGAAGTACATCAGCATCAATGCCCCGTTCTACCCTCGTTTCAGCATGGAGGACATGAAGCGCTACTTGGAAATCTTTGAGATGGGCGATGACATGAACGTGAAACTCAATGCCCTGTCGATGGGCCAGAAGAAGAAAGTGTTTATGGCATTCGCCTTTGCGACCAACACTCGCGTGCTCATCATGGACGAGCCGACCAACGGTCTGGACATCCCCAGCAAGAGCCAGTTCCGCAAACTAGTGACCAGCGGCATGGCCGATGACAAGATGATGCTGATTTCGACCCACCAGGTGCGCGACATCAGCGACATTCTAGACCACATCGTCATCATCGAACACAGCCAGGTGCTGCTCAACACGAGCATGGCCAATGTAATGGGCCGTCTGGCCTTCCGCCCGCTGCGTGAGGGCGACCAGCCCATCTTCGTGCTCCAGAGTCCCTTTGGTGCTCTGGGTGCCGTTCCTGCCCAGGAAGGCGAGGAAACCAAGGTTGACCTTGAGATGCTGTTCAACGCTACGTTGCAGAATCCCCAAGCCATCCACAATTTATTCACCGCTTCAAAATGACCACAGCCATGAGTACCAACACAAGCAACCAGACCTTCGATGGGCACCGTTTCACGATTGCCCTTCGTAAAGAAATTGTTGAGAACAAGCGGCAACTGCTGCTCGGCATGGTGGCCATGATTCTGACCTTCACATCCTTTATGGTGATAGGCAACGTGATTTCCAATGCAATGATGAATTACAATGAAGAAACGCTAAAAACGATGGACTTTCTTCCTGCCGCTATGATTTCCACGACATACACCTTTGTTGTTGCAATAGCAGCCTCGCTGTCATTCCGCAACCTCACGAGCAAGAACGGACGCGTGGCATTGTTTACTTCACCGTCGTCCACTGTCGAGAAATTCATTGTCAACTTGCTCATCTACGTCATCGGTGTCGCCATCGCCTTCTTTGCCTGTGCGCAACTGGCCGACCTGCTGCGCATTGCCATATTGTTTCCTTTCAAGAGCGACACATTTGTTGTTCCAGGTCCCACGAACATCTTCTCCATCCTGCTGAACAGCACCCAAAGTATCATGAGTGTCAGCGAAAAAATGCTGTCTGAAAGCCCAGCTTACTATCGAGGAGTTACCCTTATAAGCCTGGCGTTAGGCCCTGCAATCTATTTCATGGGCAGCGTGTTGTGGCCCCGCTGGGCTGTTGTCAAGACCTTTGCCTGCCAGCAATTGATCAACACGGTGCTGAGCGCCATCGTATTTGCTTTGATATTTGGATTCATTTCTCCAGACATTTTTAATCCGGAGGCAGCAGACATTAACGAAATGAGTTCATTTTTCTCAAATTATACCAGAATAACTACTTATATCGCACTTGTCATCAGCGCCCTGTGCTGGGTAGGTTCCTGGTTCCTGTTCAAGCGCAAGGATGTCGTCTCACTCAAGTGGTGGTCTTAATTCCCTCTCAATATTAATATCTATTAACAATTCAGTAGCATACAACTATGAACACTAACCAAATATTCAGCTGGAACCGCTTCACGGCGACCCTGCGCAAGGAAGTTGCCGAGAACTGGCGCACGCTGATACTCATCACTCTAGGCGTCTATCTGTATTACTGCATTGCGATGATTATCAGCAACCTGGTGTCAAAGAGCGGCTCCTATAACATCAATCCGTTGTTCTTCAGCCTCATCGCTGCTATCACGGCAGGTTTTGCCTTCAATAATCTCAAGACGCGCCAGGGCCGGGTGGCGTTACTCTCATCGCCCTCCTCGAGTGCCGAGAAGTTTATCACCAATTTCCTGATTTATTTCATCGGCGCGTTTGTAATCTTTGCTGTCAGTTTCCAGCTGGCCGACATCACACGGTATATCATCATCAGCATTTTCGGTTCAAAGACGGGCATCGCTGCCACCGCCCCTGTCAATCTCGTAGATAATTTCCACACCATCTCGAGGCATTTATCTGACACGAATCCGATAGACAAAACAATTGCTATGATTGCGCTCGGCGAGACACTGGGAATCGGAGCCCTCTTTTTCATGGGCAGCGTGCTGTGGCCGCGCCGTTCAACGCTCAAGATGGCTGTTGTAGTACTCGGTATCACCATCCTCAAGATTGCAGCCTTTGGATCCTATTATTACACCAAATTCGGCAATAGTGATTATGTACCTCATTCAATGCGTGCCTATTTCGCAAATCAAGTGGCGACCATAGACCTCTGGTTTGATGTGGTTTTCTATACACTGTGTCTTGTATTGGCTTGGTTGATTTTCAAGCAGAAGGACGTAATAACTCTTAAATGGTGGAAATAAGCTATGAACTTCAAGGATAATAAAGCAATATATCTGCAGATTGCAGACCGCATTGGCGACCAGATTCTCTCGGGTACACTGACCCCTGAAGGCAAAGTGCCGAGCGTGCGTGAACTCGCCGCCGAGATTGAGGTCAACGCCAACACCGTGGCGCGCACCTATGAGTACCTGCAGCAGCGTGGCATCATCTACACCAAGCGCGGACTGGGCTACTTCGTCAGTCCTGATGCCAAGGAGAACATCGTTGCGTCACGCCGCGAACAGTTGATGCAGGGCGAAATGGACTACTTCCTGGGGCAACTCAAGGCCGTGGGCATCACCCCCGCCGAACTCCAGCAAATCTACAGCGACTATCTCAACAAGTAATCATTCATTAACTACGAATTGCGCGAATCACACTAACAATAGGACAAAAGACGACAAAACCATTAGCGCCATTCGTGTAATTCGTAGTTTTTTTTAAAGAAAAATAAGATTATGGAAAAGCAAACATTTGTAGCAACCGCGGCAGTGATTGTAGTCGCCATCATCACCTTCTTGACCGGCATCATCCTGTCACGCTGACCCATGACATCGGTTCACTGTTATTAACCCTTTCATCTCAATTGCAAAATGAAAAAACTGATTTTCAATATAACACTGATGCTGCTCGCCATCATGTCACTGAACTCATGTGGTGACCAGAAAGACGGCCAGCTGACGGTATACTATAACGTCGCCCTCAGTAGTGACATGGCCAAGATGGCCGACCTCGCCATTACCTACAAGGGTGAAAACGGCATCACCGTTACCGACACCATCTCAGGAAAAGAAGTCTGGGAAAAGAAGATACGCCTAGATTCCTTCCCTGCCGAGTTCGGACTGGTGGACTACACCTTCATTCCCAAGCCCGAAAGCAAACTCAAAAAAGACTCCTATGAGCTATTTGCCGAGTTTAGCGCTTTCACCAGAGAAGCCAAGTTTAGTCTGAACTATGACCTTGTTAACCCGTTTAACCTGAAGCGCGAGAAATCGGCCCTCTTCTTTGATTTGGCCAATGACCACGATGACGTTCCGATTCTTGTCACGGCGACAAAAGACCAAAACGGCTTCAAATTCTCAGGCAAGAGCCGACCCGATGTTTATATCAGGATAAATAATCCTGAGGACAATAGCGAAACTGAATAATCACCACTAAATCATCGACGACAATGAAACCGACACTATTATATATCGCAGCCTTGGGCGTTGTGGCTTGTGCAGTGTTCACCTCGTGTGAACAAAATAACAATCAGGGTCCCGAGCATGTTGATAGCCTGAAATACATGTACTCTGTGGAGTATTCACAAGAACTGATGGATTATGTGGACATCGAGATTACTTACGCCAATAATAGGGGCGAACTCATCACCGATACCCTCACAAAAGACAGCATGCAGAGCATTGTGTTGCAATTTGAGGATTTTGATGGCTATGCGAGGGACACAACAAGGCGGTCAGCATTTTGGAATAAGGTAATCTATATTGACACCATTCCTGCCCGACTGTACCTCAAGTCCCGCTACCTGATGAAACCCGGCATTATTGTAGATAATGACATCATGATACCTATTCGCAGCAATATACAAATGCAAAGCCGATGGTGGGAATCGGATTCCACTGCCAGTTTCAACGGTTATGGTTGGGAACACATGGAATGCGACCCAATCCATAGTGTTCGCGGCAGCAAACTCAAGGCCTATATTGACCTTGTCAACGAGCACCGTGAGCCAAGAATAAACTGCTTCACTCTAACAAAATACAATCATTATGAAACCTACACAAAAGAGAATCCTGACTGTCCTTGGCCTGCTGGTCATGATTGGCGCATTGGTGTTCACCACCTCTTGCGGTCCAAAAAAGTACAAAATTGATGACAGCACGGTGCTGCCCTTCAAGGACAAGGCCGAACTCGACAGTATACTTGACCTTCCCATCATGCCCGAGTACACCATCGAGGAGTATTATACCTTAACCGACTTCGTAGATGGCGATGAACGCTTCGTTGTGTACTGCAAGTTCCTGAAAGAGGTTACGCCTGAAGAGGTCAATAAAATTGTGGCTCAGGTTGATAATGGTCAATACGAAAGATGGTGCACGTTTGATCTAGGAACGGAAAACACTATGGGAATCTTCTTTAATCACGACATCACATTGGCTGCCGGCCAGAAGAGGCCCGATATCCTAGGCGACAAAATCCACATCGAAAGTCAAATACCATGCAGGGAGAATGAGTCCTGGAAAGGATTCAAGGTCGTTTTCAGCCGTGAGCCAAGAATAAACTGCTTCACTCTAACAAAATACAATCATTATGAAACCTACACAAAAGAGAATCCTGACTGTCCTTGGCCTGCTGGTCATGACTGGCGCATTGGTGTTCACCACCTCTTGCGGACCGAAAAAGCACAAAATTGATGACAGCACGGTGCTGCCCTTCAAGGATAAGGCCGAGCTCGACAGTATACTTGACCTTCCCATCATGCCCGAGTATACCATCGAGGAGTATTATACCATAACCGACTTCGTAGATGGCGATGAACGCTTCGTTGTGTACTGCAAGTTCCTGAAAGAGGTTACTCCTGAAGAGGTCCAAAAAATTGTGGCTCAGGTCGATAAAGGTCAATACGAAAGATGGTATACGTTCGATTTAGGACAAGAAAACAACATGAGGCTCTTCTTTAATTGCGACACCACATTGGCAGCCGACAAGAAGAGGCCCGATATCCTGGGTGACAAAATCCACATCGAAAGTGAAATACCTTGCAGGGAGAATGAGTCCTGGAAGGGATTTAAGGTTGTTTTCAGGAACGATCGCGCAGACTACAGTGTCGTCGTTGACCGCGACACACTCTCCAAAGTGCTGGGCGTTGAGTTTCCCCCGGTAACCGAAACGGATCGAATCGACGAGACTATATACTTTGAGTTTGACACAATACCATCCGAGGAGTTCTACCAAGCCCTAGAGAAGGCTCCTCATTGGAATGTTTCACGCAGTGGTAATCCCGTTTTCTATAATTATGATTACGATGATGGGAATGTTTGGACTATCGCCGATCTCGTCAAAGGCGATACCCATTTTTCATTTCAACGAACGAAATCAATAACATTGGGCGGCAGCTTCAGTGACTGGCTGCAGCATTTGTTCTTCAACGAAGACTAAAATTATTAACACAGAAACTTGGCTTTATCTCCATAATTGGCGACTTAAAGCCAAGTTTCTTGTCTAATACACTACTGGTAAACATCTAGACGGGGCTGTGCCATCACTAAACTGCATTACGGGCTTTAAATAACGTGAGTTCGATGAAAATATACTCTATAGCTCAATAGGCTAGCTAGCTGTGGCTTTAGAGATGTAAAATTTTACCTCTCAACATAGCGGATAAATTGTGGTTTTCCAGAATTTGGAGTGATACAAATGGAGCTTTCAGCAAAACGATATCTCGCCGATAAATCTAGCGAGATGATTTTTAGGTGTTTAAGAGCTGACGCATAACACGTTATTTTGCCTTTCATCACAGCCATCACTCCAAATCTCGAAAGAGGCATAAATATGGGGAACAGCAAAAAAACACACAAAAGTAGAGGAAGGAAGAAAAATAGGCCCTACCTTTGCATAAAAACGATTCAATAATATGGATTACACATTAAATATCTACGTGGATTTAGAATGCAAAGTCTATTGTGATTTTAAGTATATAGGCACTGCCTCCCCAACAATAGCATTCAGTATTGAACTGATGAAAAGAACAAGTTATCTTCTTGATTTTGTAATAAACGGCAAGAATATGTTCAGACACGAATTAGATTTATCATTAGCTATTGCAGACGAAGGCACTATAAAAGTTCAATTAGCCCGGGTGTTATTCAAAACACGAGTTGGTTATTTACCATATTCCAAAGGTTCTCCAAAGTATCTTTTTATTGATACAGAGACGACTGGTTTACCCCAAAAAGACGAAGAAAATGACCATTCATATCTTGATTTTGACTATTGGCCACATATTGTTCAGCTTGCCTATGTGCTTTACGATAGTGATTGGAGAAAAATAACCACAAATAGCTATATTATCGCTCCTGATAATTATGTAATTCCACAGACCTCTACTCGAGTACATGGAATTAGTCATGAAGAAGCAAAAAAGCATGGAATTAGAAGAGAAAATCTATTTTCATATCTTAATGATGTGTTATTAGATGTGGATTATATAATAGGGCATAATGTCACATTTGATGTTAGTGTTCTTAAGTGCGAGATTATGAGGGTTAAACGAGATGGTAAACTAGAACAAGATATCTCGTTTAAGAAAAAAAAACATACTCTTGTTGATACAATGAAAATTGGTGCATACGTTTGCAGAATTCCAACATTGAGATTTGACGGATATAAATATCCCTCACTGATAGATCTTTACAAATCTCTTTTTTCGAAGGAGTATAATGACCAACATAATGCATTGGCAGATGTTAAAGCTACTGCATCTTGTTTTTTTAGGATGTGGAGATTTTCTCATTTTGAAATAGACAATATAAAAGAACTTGAATGGAAACTATTCGAAACAGAATGGTTTGACGCGGAAGGTTGTTCGGACTTTAATGTGAAATACAAAAATTATGAATCTGAAATTACAGGTGATATGATTCCTGAATTAGTCTTATCACTAACTTATAATGGTAAAGAGAAGAATCTTAGGATTAGTAAAGATTCAGATTTAACAGAAGGCGACATAATAGACGTAGATACAATTGAAAGATTAATCTTTAAGAACTCATCGGGTGAACGATTGTGGCGTTATGATGCTGAAATTATTGATGAGGAAAAGAGTGGTTGGGATTTAGTGTCATCAACAAGAATAGCAGGCATTAAAGATGTTGTAAAAATATATGTAGTTAATAAAAGATACACTAGACTAAATGGCCACGAAATACTGAGAAAATCAATGTGTTTTAGAATGGAAGATGGAACCAATCGGTATATTCCTCTATGTAAAAAAACTAATCTGGACATAGCAGACACAATTGAGATTGATTCTGTCCGCCTATGTAAATATGAAAAGAACGGCAAAAAAAGATATGGTGTTGTTGGGGATTTAATGGAAGCTGAACTTGGAGAAGAAGACAAAAGATACATTGATATATCTGATTTTGAATATATAAATAATATACATCATGTTTTTATAGAAGACGAAAATAGAGTCTATTATATTGGACGGCATAAAGCATACTATTCACAATTAGTAATGAGAATTCAAATTAATGGAAGTGATGAGATTAAATTTGATTTGCGTTCTGATTCACTCCTCTATGAAGGGGCACTTGTAGACCCTAAGAGCATTATGATTTTCACATATAAAAGGCATGGGGAAGAATATCAAGAGGCAGATGGCATACGATGGAACGGTGAAGAGTACAATAATTAAATGTCCATTAAAAAATTTATCGATTAATTTCAATATTTTTAATAAATTTTTCATTGAAGCATTTGTCATCATAAACATTAATCCGTTTGGTGAGAGTATAGTAGATTATCATTCGAAGTATGGTTCCTCTACGAGGCACTTGCCACTTTCAGCTCTGTGACCAAACTGCGAACCTCTTCGAGGTTCTGGCATGGTCTTTCTCATTGAAATCGGTTCTTCGAACCGCTTACATCTTTCGATGTTTTCCTCGAACACCAATAACTTTAACTTAGTTTCCACAAACCGCATCTATTTGATAATCTGCAGTTTGTGGAATTAATTCCATTTTTATAAATAATATTTCATGTTTTTTGTAGTTTTCTTGAAGCCCCTTGCGTCTAACGGGTGGAATTCAAAAAGGAACAAACATTTATCAACAATAAAAACAAAAAAAAAGAAGTAAAAGATGAACGTGAAAAAAGTATTTGCTGTCTTGCTGCTCATGGTGGTAGCACTCAGCGTCAACGTGACAATGGCTCAGGAGATGCCCCCCATCCCCGTGGACGAGGCAGTGAGAATCGGCAAGTTGGATAACGGCTTGACCTATTACATCCGCCATAACGACTATCCCGAGCACCGCGTGAACTTCTACATCGCCCAGCGTGTGGGCGCCATGCAGGAGGACGACAGCCAGCAGGGTCTCGCCCACTTTCTGGAGCACATGGCCTTCAACGGCAGTGAGCACTTCCCCGGCTTGGGCATCCTCGATTTCACCCGTTCACTGGGTTTGAACTTTGGCGGTGACCTGAATGCCGGAACAGGCTTCACCCACACCGTATACAATGTCAACAACGTGCCCAGCACGCGCCAGAGCGCCCTCGACTCCTGTCTGCTCATCCTTAAGGACTGGAGCCACGGCCTGCTGCTCGAAGACAAAGACATCGACGAGGAGCGCGGCGTCATCCATCAGGAGTGGCGCCAGACCACCGATGCCAAGGAGCGCATGGACACCCGTCAGTTGAAGAACATCTTCCCTGGCTCGAAGTATGGCGAGCGCATGATTATCGGCCTGATGGACATCGTTGACAACTTCCCCTATCAGGTGCTGCGCGACTATTACCACAAGTGGTATCGTCCCGACAACCAGGCGCTGGTCATCGTGGGTGACGTGGATGTGGATTACATGGAAAGCAAGATTAAGGAGATGTTCAAGGACATCCCCGCCCCTGCCGCCGATGCAGCCAAGGTCGAAGACTACCCCGTGCCCGACAACGAGCAGCCCATCTTTGTCGTCGATAAGGACAAGGAGCAGGCTACCAGTATGATTTTTGCCATGTACAAGCATGACCACACGCCCCGCGATGCTAAGGGTGGTCTTGATTACATGATGCTGCAATACGCCAGTGAAATGGCAGGTGAGATGATGACTCAGCGCCTGCAAGAACTGGCCCAGGACCCCGATTGCCCCTTCGTTGACGCGGGCAGTATGGACAACAGCTTCCTGTGGACCAACACCAAGGATGCCTTCTACATGATTGCCATGCCCAAGGAAGGCAAGGCCGAAGCCACGATGGAATTGCTGGAAACAGAATGCCGCCGCGCTGTGGAGCACGGTTTCACCGAGACTGAGTATGCCCGAGCTCAAGAAGAGTACATGAGCCGCTTGGAGAGTGAGTACAACGAACGCAACAAGGTTTCCAACGCAGATTACGCCGAGCAATACTACATGAACTTCCTCGAGAACGAACCCATCCCCTCGGTAGAGCAGAAGTACCAGATTATGAGCATGCTGATTCCCAACCTCCCCGTTGAGGTCATCAACGGTTACCTCGGGGAAATCGTTGACCCGTCGGGCAGCAACCTCGTTGTGACCTGCTACAACACCGAGAAAGATGGTGCCGTCTATCCTACTGCTGAAACGCTGAAGGCTGCCTTTGACAAGGCCCTGGCTGCCCCCGTCGAAGCCTATGTCGACAACGTGAAGCAAGAGCCCCTGCTGGCACAGTTACCCAAGGCCGGCAAGATTGTCAAGGAAAGCGAGAACAAGCAGTTCGGCTACAAGGAACTGGAACTGAGCAATGGCGTACGCGTCATCCTCAAGAAGACCGACTTCAAGGAAGACGAAATCATCATGCAGGCCATTCAGCGTGGCGGTGAATCACTCTACAGCGAGAAGGACTGGGCCAACCTGTCATTGTATGACGGCGTAATGGGAATGTGCGGTCTAGGCGAGTTCACCCGTAACGAACTCAACAAGGCCCTTGCCGGCAAGCAGGTCGACGTCAGCGCCAGCATCGACACCTACAATGACATCATCGAGGGCGAGTCCACCATCAAGGACCTGGAAACCATGTTCCAATTGACTTACCTCACCTTCACCGATGCCCGCAAGGACGAGAAGGCCTATGGCCAGCTGAAGAACATGATGGAAGCGCAGCTCAAGAGCAAGGATCAGGTGCCTGAGGCTGCCATGGGCGACACGCTGACCTACGTGCTGAGCAACCGCGACTGGCGCGGCAAGCCTTTCAATGCCGAGAACCTGCAGGAGGTGAACCTGGACCGTGTCATGCAGATTGCCAAGGAGCGCACCGCCAACGCCGCCGGTTACACCTTCTACTTCATCGGTTCGTTTGACGAGGCCACCATCCGCCCGCTCATCGAGCAGTACATTGCCAGCCTGCCCGCCAAGAAGGGCGCCAAGAGCAACTGGGTGAATGTGGAAACGCACCCCAAGGGTGATAACATCATCCGCTTCGAGCGCCAGATGGAAACGCCCAAGACCACGATTCAGTCCATCTGGTACGACGACCAGACGCCCTATAGCCTCGAGCACGGCATCCGCGCCCAAATGCTGGGCAAGGTGCTGGACAAGGTCTACACCCAGCTGATTCGCGAGGACGCCGGAGCAGCCTATAGCCTCATGACTCTGGGCAACGCCAGCATGGAAGGCGACAATCCTTTCGCCCTGCTGTTGGCCTACTGCCCCATCAAGCCTGAATTCACCGAGCAGACCATCGAGATTCTGGACAACCAGCTGATTGCTGCAGGCAAGAGCATCGATGCCACAACACTCAACGAAATCAAGAACGAGCTCCTCAAGGACCACGAGTCCTCACTCAAGGAGAACGGCTACTGGATGAGACAACTGATCAACTACGTGGAGCGCGGCATTGACAACGTCACCGGCTATGAACAAGTTGTGAAGGCCCAGACATCCGAGACGGTTGCCGCTTTTGCCCGCCAGCTGAAAGCCAGCAACAAGGTCGAGGTCATCATGACCCCCGCCAAGTAACGGCTGCAGAATAAACTCTCACATCTATCTATCGAGCCAAGGTATGCCCAAGTATTCCTTGGCTCATATTTTACTGGCGTTTTTACATCAAGCACAGGCTACCATGGGTAGTGTTGCAGATGATGATTTTCCATTAGACGTAATTTGCTGAAAATCTGTACTTTACAAAATAATATGAGGATTATTTCTTTTTTATTCAAAAAAAAACATTAATTTTGTAGTTTCTGAGGTAATTTTTGCGTCTAAACAATAGAAAATCGAAACGATAACCAACATAAACAAATAAATGTATTTATTCTACAACCAAATGATTATGAACGTAAGGAAATTATTTGCTGTCATGCTGCTCATGCTAGTGGCATTCAGCGCCAATGTGATGTCGGCTCAGGAGATGCCTGCCATCCCAGTGGATCCTGAGGTGCGCATCGGTCACCTGGACTGCGGATTGACCTACTACATCCGCCACAACAACTATCCCGAGAACCGTGTGAACTTCTACATTGCCCAGCGCGTGGGCTCCATCCAGGAGGAGGAAAGCCAGCGTGGTTTGGCCCACTTCCTGGAGCACATGGCCTTCAACGGCAGTGAGCACTTCAACGGTGAGGGCAAGGGTATCATCGACTACACCCGCTCACTGGGCGTGAACTTCGGTGGCGACCTGAACGCCTACACGAGCATTGCCGAGACCGTGTATAACATCAACGACGTGCCCAGCACTCGCCAGAGCGCCATCGACTCGTGTCTGTTGATTCTCAAGGACTGGAGCGGCGGTCTGCTGCTCACCGACGAGGAGATTGACAAGGAGCGCGGCGTTATCCATGAGGAGTGGCGTCTGGGCCAGGGTCCCGAAATGCGTATGCTCGAGCGTCAGCTCGAAACGCTGTTCCCCGGCTCGAAGTATGGCAAGCGCCTGCCCATCGGTCTGATGGACGTTGTTGACAACTTCAAGTACAACGAGTTGCGCGACTACTACCACAAGTGGTACCGTCCTGACAATCAGGCTCTGGTTATCGTCGGTGATGTGGATGTTGACCACATCGAGGCCCAGATCAAGGAGCTCTTCAAGGGCCTTCCCGCTCCTGACCCCAACGCTGCACAGGTGGTTGACGAGGCCGTTCCCGACAACGAGACCCCCATTATCGTCATCGACAAGGACAAGGAACAGCAGTACAGCGAGGTGACCGTCATGTTCAAGCATGATGCTATCCCCCGCGAGGAAAAGGTCAATCTTGACTACCTTGTCCTCTCATACGCTAAGGGCATGATCAGCCGCATGCTCAACACCCGCTTGAGCGACCTGGCACAGGAGCCCGAATGCCCCTTTGACAGGGCTTACTGCTATGACATGAGCTATCTGGGCATCGCCAAGACGATGGATGCCTTCACTATGGAAGCCATGCCCAAGGAGGGCAAGTCGGAGGCTGCTACCCAGGCTCTGATTGTTGAAGCTCTGCGTGCTGCCCAGCACGGTTTCACCGCTAGCGAGTATGACCGCGCCCGCGACGAGTACATGAGCCAGTTGGAGAAGTGGTATAACGAGCGCGACAAGGTGTATAACGACACCTACGGCCGAAGCTATTGCAGCCACTTCCTGGATGGTGAGCCCATCACCTCGGTTGAGCAAGATTTCCAGTATATGGGCATGATTGCTCCCAATATCCCCGTTGAGGCCATCAACGAATTGATTCCCGAGTACATCAACACCGAAGGCAAGAATATGGTTATCACCGACTTCAACCAGGAGAAGGAAGGTGCCGTATATCCCACCATTGAGGGCTTCCAAGCCGCTCTTGACGCCGCCAACAACACCGAAATCACCCCCTATGTGGACAACGTGAAGGACGAGCCCCTGATGACCAAGATGCCCAAGAAGGGCAAAATCGTCAAGGAGAGCGTGAACGACTATTTCGGCTACAAGATACTTGAACTGAGCAACGGTGCACGTGTCGTGCTCAAGAAAACCGACTTCAAGCAGGACGAAATCACGATGACCTCCTTCCAGCGCGGTGGCCAGTCGCTGTACGGCGAGAATGACTGGGCCAACCTGCAACTCATCTCCAGCCTGGATTCCTACACCGGCCTTGGCAACTTCTCCAACTCTGAACTGAAGAAGGCACTTGCCGGCAAGCAGGCCAGCGCTTATCTGACCATCGGTAACCACACCGATGGCGTGGGCGGCCACAGTACCGTCAAGGACCTGGAGACCATGATGCAGCTCGTTTACCTCAAGTTCACTGCTCTGACTCCTGACGAGAAGAAGTTCAACCAGACCATGAACCTGATGGAAACGCAGCTCAAGAACAAGGACCTCATGCCCGAGAGCGCCATGAGCGACTCGCTGCAGTACATCATGAGCAACCGCAGCTGGCGCAACAAGCCCTTCCGTGTCGAAGACCTGAAGCAGGTGAGCCTGCCCCGCATCATGGAGATTGCCAAGGAGCGCACCGCTAACGCTGCCAACTACACTTTCCTGTTTGTGGGCAATATTGACGAGGCTACCATGCGTCCGCTCATCGAGCAGTACATCGCCAGCCTGCCCGCCAAGAAGGGCAAGAAGAGCGACTGGGTGAACACCACCGATATGCCCACTGGCGAAGTGCTGTGCCACTTCTCCCGCAAGATGGAAGAGCCCAAGGAGTATCAGATTCTCATCTGGCACGCCGACAACATTCCTTACAGCGTCGAGACCGCTGTCAAGGCCAACATCCTGGGACAGGTGCTGAGCCGCGTTTATCTGCAGAAAATCCGCGAGGACGCCGGTGCTGCTTACTCAACCGATGCCATCGGTAGTGCCGGTCCCGGTATTGCAGGCGGCAAGCCCCGCACAATGGTTCTTGCAGTAGCTCCCATCAATCCCGAGTATCATGAGCTGGCTCTGAAGATTCTCAACGAGGAAATGAAGAACGCCTGCACGACCATCGATGCCACCGCCCTTGCCGAGGCTAAGGAGAACATGCTCAAGGACTTTGCCACCAATGTCAAGGAGAACTGGTTCTGGCGCAACACCCTCCAGCAGTACCTGCTGATGGGTATTGATGACTACACCGGCTATGAGGACATCGTGAAGGCTCAGACTCCCGAGTCAATCGCCGAGTTTGCCCGCCTGATTTACAATGCCGGCAACAAGATTGAGCTCGTGATGTCACCCGAACAGTAAACAAGACAGTTTATAACCTAAAAACGACAGGAACCGAGGGATTCGCATGAATCCTCCGGTTCCTTGCTTTTTAACCCTCTGGATATGGCTCAAAAATGGCCCCCAGGTGAAAAGTGTAAAAAAATTGGACAGTAAAGTGTAAAAAAAATGGACAATCGTCATTTTTCATGATAAAAAAGTTGATTTGAAAGAACGAGCGGCACTAAATTTGTATCAGCAAAAGGGAAGGGCCTCTTCCCTGAGGACCAAGAATTAACAACAAACAATAATAGCTATTTAAATTTACACGATTATGGAAACGCAAGCATGTATCGTAACAATCACAATGATTGCAATTGCCGTCATCTCGATCATCTTGACATTCTTTATGTCATGCTGATGAGCTGCCTTGCTAACCTGTAACGGATTTGTGGTGTCCCCTTTCGTTAAACCTAAGCGATTACTAATTCTTTTACGAAACAGGATGAAGAGAAAACTTATAAACACACAAACCCTACAACAGTTTCAACAAATCGGCGGATTCTTCAATGAATCCACCGATTTTACTTTTTGACGGCAAGTTTTTCAGAAAAAGACATTATTTTTGCGTTTTCGTGTAGTTTTTTCACCCCATTTTGCGTCTAATGTACAAAACTCAACAATCATAACACAAAAACAGAAAGAATATGGCTTATCTGGATATTAACAACGTGGTGAAACGCTACGAGGGGCATACAGCCCTGAATGGCGTTTCCATGCAGGTGGAACAGGGAACCATCTATGGCCTGTTAGGCCCCAACGGCGCCGGCAAGAGCACCCTGATCCGCATCATTAACCGCATCCTTGCTGCCGACGAGGGCACCGTGACCCTCAATGGCAAGCAGATGACCGATGACGACATCACCCACATCGGCTACCTGCCCGAGGAGCGCGGCCTGTACAAGAAAATGAAGGTGGGTGACCACATCGTGTATCTGGGTCGCCTCAAGGGCATGACCAAGGCTGACGCTGTTGCCTCGATGCACTGGTGGCTCGACCGCTTTGACCTCAAGGAGTGGGAAAACAAGAAGGTGGAGAACCTCTCCAAGGGTATGCAGCAGAAGGTGCAGTTCATCGGCACCGTCATTCACCGTCCGCCGTTGTTGATTTTCGACGAGCCGTTCTCGGGCTTCGACCCCGTGAATGCCGAGCAGTTGAAGGTCGAAATCCTCGCCCTGCGTGACCAGGGCAGCACCATCCTGTTCTCGACACACAACATGGCGTCGGTCGAGGAGGTGTGCCAGCAGATCACCCTGCTCAACCATGCCCAGGTGGTGCTCACCGGCAGCGTTGACGAGGTGAAGCAGCAGCACAAGAAGAACATCATCGCGGTTCAGTCGCCCGACACCATTGAGCCCAATCCCGAACTGTTTGCCATTTTGCCGCCTGACCCCGTGAAGAAGCAAGACACCCGCATCAAGCTGGCTAGCGGTGTCAATGTGCGCGACGCCATCAACTGGCTCAACGAGCATTACCGCCTGACTGGCTTCACCGAGGTGTTGCCCAGCATGAACGAGATTTTCATCGAAACCGTCAAATCAAAAAACACTGAGAACAATGAATAAGCTTCGCCTCATCATCGCCCGTGAATATATGTCGATTGTCGGGCGCAAGTCATTCATCTTTTTGACCTTGGGTATGCCCCTGCTGTTTATCTTCATCATGGCCGTTCCCATCGGCTTGGCATGGCTTAACGACAAGGGCAGTGACACCCAGCAGATTGCCGTCATCGACGAGACGGGCCGCTATGCCGCGGCACTCAAGAGTGACGACATGTACAACTTTGTCGCCATCAAGGGTGACACCGTGACCAACGCCCGAGAATTCTATGACAAGGCCAATGGCAGCCTTGACGCCATCATCATCATCCCGCGCGATGTGGATAGCACCGGCGTGGTGAACATCTTCAGCGAGGGAACTATCACCCCTGCCCTGGTGTCCAGCGTGCGTAATGTCCTCTCAGACACCATCGAGACCGCTCATCTCACCGCCATGGGCATTCCCAACATCCAGGAGATGGTTGACAAAGCTCACGTCGATGTGGACGTGCGCTCCATCACGTGGAGCGAGGCTGGCGGTGAGCAGGAATCCTCGACCGAAGCCGCTATGGGACTTGGGTTGATGCTCTCGATATTTACCTACATGTTTGTGCTCATGTACGGCGCAATGATTATGAACAGTGTCATCGAGGAGAAGACCAATCGCATTGTCGAGGTCGTCGTGAGCAGTTGCCGTCCCTTCCAGCTCATGTTGGGTAAAATCATCGGCGTGGGACTGGTGGGACTGACGCAGATGGCCATCTGGATTGTGTTGCTCGTGGTAGTTGCAATGGTAGCCGGCAGCGCATTTGGAATTGGCAATGTATCACCCGACGCCGTGTCGCCCGAGGCATTGGCTTCGGCTAAGGATATGGGGGCCATGGAGGCCATTGTACGTGAGACGCTCTCTATCAATTATACCCCCATCATTGTGGGCTTCATTCTCTACTTCATTGGAGGTTACCTGCTTTACAGTTCTCTGTTTGCAGGTCTGGGCTCAGCAGTGGACCAACCCAGCGACTCGTCGCAGTTCACCACTCCCGTTATCCTCATCATGCTCATCGCCTTCTATGCCGGCATGGCTTGCATGGATAATCCCTCAGGTCCCACGGCCGTGTGGTGCTCTATCATCCCGTTCACCTCGCCAGTGGTGATGATGATCAGGCTACCCTTTGGTGTGCCTTTCTGGCAGCTGGCATTGAGCCTTGGATTGCTCTTTGGCACCGCACTTGCCATTACCTGGCTGGCAGCCCGCATCTATCGCCGCGGCATCCTGCACTATGGCAAGAAAGCCAGCTTCGCCGACCTCTTCAAGTGGATGAAGTGAGATATTCAGTCCCTAAAAATTTAGGGACTGAAGTTTAGAGTTTAGAGTTTAAAGGTTATAGACTAGGGACTAGAGACTAAAAACTAATATGAGAATAGTCATTCAACGGGTGACCGAGGCTTCGGTCACCATCGACGGAAAAGTACACAGCACCATCGGCCCCGGCATGATGGTGCTGGTGGGCGTCCGTGAGGGCGACACCGAGGACGATATGCGCTGGCTGGCGCAGAAGACCGTGAACCTGCGCATCTTTGATGACGAGCAGGGAGTGATGAATCGCAGCATCATCGATGTGGGCGGCGAAGTGCTGGCGGTGAGCCAGTTTACCCTCAACGCCTCGACCAAGAAGGGCAACCGCCCCAGCTATATCCACGCTGCAGGCCATGACCTGGCTGTGCCGCTGTATGATGCCTACTGCGACGAATTGGCCCAGTTGTTGGGCAAGCCGACGAAGAAAGGCGTCTTCGGCGCCGAGATGCAGGTCGCACTCGTCAACGACGGCCCCGTGACCATCATCATCGACTCCCGCCTGAAGGAATAAAGCGCTACAGCCTCGTTCTCGCAGCATACCGACAAGACACAGGCAGCCTCAACAATTGAGACTGCCTGTATTGCTTGTTGATGAAATGGAATCAGCGAGAATTACTCCTCGTCGCCGCCTTCGGCCTCGGCCATGGTGGTGAAGACGTTCTGCACGTCGTCATCCTCCTCGAGGGCCTCGATAAGGGCCTCGACGTCGGCGCGCTCGGCATCGGTCACATCCTTGTAGTCGGCGGGTTCATAAACGAACTCACTGCTCTTGATTTCGAAGCCGTTGTCCTCGAGATACTTCATGATGTCGCCATTGGAAGCGAAGTCACCCGAAACGAGCATTTCCTCCTCGTCGATGGCAAATTCCTCGGCACCACAGTCGATGAGTTCCAACTCAAGTTCATCGGGATCCACATCGGCCTTGGGAGCTACATGGAAGTAGCACTTGTGGCTGAACATGAAGGCTACGCTGCCCGAGTTGCCCAGGCTGCCGCCCTTCTTGTTGAAGTAGTTGCGCAGGTTGGCAACGGTGCGGGTGGTGTTGTCGGTAGCGGTCTCAACCAGTACGGCAATGCCGTGGGGGCCGAATCCCTCATAGATAACCTCCTTGTAGTCGCCTGCATCCTTCTCACTGGCACGCTTGATGGCGCGCTCAATGTTCTCCTTGGGCATGTTGGCTGCCTTGGCGTTGGCGATCAACGCACGCAGACGCGAGTTGCCTTCGGCATCGGGACCACCAGCTTTAACGGCGATAGTGATTTCCTTACCGATTCTGGTAAACGTGCGGGACATGCTGCCCCAGCGTTTCATCTTTCTTGCTTTGCGGTATTCAAAAGCTCTTCCCATTGTTGTTATATTATTAAGTTGTCAGTTTTCAGTTTTCAGTTTTCTAGCTAATAGCTTATCTTAAAACTATCTCAGCTTGGCACCGAGTTGGGTTTCCAGATTCTTGATAATCTTGTTCATGATGGCATCAATCTGCTTGTCGTTGAGGGTTTTCTCGTTGTCTTGCAGAATCATGCTGATGGCGTAGGACTTCTTGCCAGCCTCAAGCTTTTTGCTCTCATAGACGTCGAACAAGGTCATCGACTTCAACAGCTTCTTCTCGCTGGCCTCGACCACGCGACGGATGTCGTCGTAGGTCACCTGACGGTCCACGAGCAGCGCCAGGTCGCGGCGCAGCGGCAGCGTCTTGGGCAGGTCGGTGTACTTGATGTCCTTCTTCATCGCCAGCTTGCAGGCGAGGTTCCAGTTAATCTGTGCATAATAGACGGGCTGGTCCACGTCAAACTTCTTGGCTATCGCCTCGTCCACGACACCCATCACGGCGATGGTCTTGCCACCATGGTTGCTGTAGCGCAGGGCGGGATTCAGAATCTCGTCCTCATACTGCTCAATGACCAGGTCATGGAGGTTGATGCCCATATTGACCAGCACGTTCTCGAGGTCGGCCTTGAGGTCATAGACAGTGAGTTCCCTCACCTTGTCGGCCCACGATTCATCGTGGTTGTTGCCGCTGAGCCACATCGCCATCTGGGTGCTCTCGCTGTAGGGGGCGAGTGCTTTTTCCTCCTGGCTGATGCTGCCGTCGTGACTATAGACGTTGCCGAACTCGTAGAGACGCAGGTTGGCGTTCTTGTGGTTGATATTGCGGGCGATGCTCTCCAGACCGCCGAACAACAGTGTCTGACGCATGACGTTCAGGTCGCTGCTGAGGGGATTCATAATCTGGACGCACAGGTCGGCGGGATAGGTTGTCAAGCCCTCGTAGTAGGCGCCCACGGTCAACGAGTTGTTCATCATCTCGTGGTAGCCGACGCTGGTGAGCTGGTTGCTGACGGTCTCCTGCATGTCGTCGCGCCAGTCCACATCGGTCTTGTTAGACAGGCTGCCGTGAACAGCATCGGTAAACTCGACGTTGTTGTAGCCATAGACGCGCAGGATGTCCTCGACCACGTCGCAGGGGCGACGCACGTCAACGCGGTAGGTGGGCACGACGAGGTTGATTTTCTCGTCGTCCTCGGCGGTAATTTCCATTTCCAGGCTCTTGACGATGTCGCGAATCTCATCGTGGGGGATGTCCTTGCCGATGAGGCGCTTCACATAGTCGTAGTGCAGCTCGACGGGGAAGCCGGGGAAGTCGTGGGCCTTGACGTCAACGATGTCGCCACAGATTTCGCCGCCTGCCAACTCCTTGACGAGCATAGCGCAGAGCTTGAGGTTATAGATGACCTGGTTGGGGTCGATGCCGCGCTCGAAGCGGAACGAAGCGTCAGTATTCAGGCCGAAGCGGCGTGCCGTCTTGCGAATCCATGTGGGATGGAAATAGGCCGACTCCAGGAACACGTCGGTAGTGGTCTCGGTCACACCCGAGTCCAGACCGCCGAACACACCACCGATGCACATCGGCTCCTCGCCGTTGCAAATCATCAGGTCGCGGTCGGTCAACGTGCGTTCCACACCGTCGAGGGTGGTGAACTTGGTGCCCGGCGCTACGGTCCTGACCACGATGCGGTCGCCCTTGACCTTGCTCAAGTCAAAGCAGTGCATGGGTTGTCCTGTGCCCAGCAGGATGTAGTTGGTGATGTCGACGATGTTGTTGATGGGGCGCTGTCCCACGGCAAGGAGCAGGTCCTTGAGCCACTTGGGGCTCTCCTGCACCTTGACGCCACGCACGGTCAAACCAGCATAACGGGGGCAGGCCTCGGTGTTCTCGACGGTGACTGGGATGCCGCCGTCCTGACGGTCGATGGCAAACTCCTCGACACTGGGCTTGTGCAGATTGCCGTCCATGCCGTGACGATGCATCCATGCTGCCAGGTCGCGTGCCACACCGTAGTGTGAGGCGCCGTCGATGCGGTTGGGCGTCAGGTCCACCTCGATGAGATAGTCATCCTCGATGCCATAATAGTCGGCAGCGGGGGTGCCCACCACAGCGTCCTCGGGGAGAACGATGATACCGTCGTGGCTGGTGCCGACGCCGATTTCGTCCTCGGCGCAAATCATGCCCAGCGACTCCTCGCCGCGCATCTTGCTGCGCTTGATGGTGAATTCCTTGTCGCCGTCATAGAGCTTGGTGCCCAAGGTGGCGACGATGACCTTCTGACCGGCGGCAACATTGGGCGCGCCGCACACAATCTGGACGGGGTCGTTGCCGTCGCCCAGGTTGACGGTAGTGATATGCAAGTGGTCACTGTTGGGGTGGTCGATGCAGGTCATTACCTGTCCCACAACGAGTCCGCGCAGGCCTCCCTTGATGGTTTCGACTTGTTCTACTGCTCCCACTTCCAGACCGAGCGAGGTCAGTGCCTCGGCCACCTTCTCAGGCGTCATGTCTGTGTCAATATAGCGTTTGAGCCATTTATAGGAAATATTCATAGGTCTATAAAAAGAATTATAATCGCTTAAAAACGTGCAAAGTTACGAAAAGTCGAGAGAAGAGCAAAACGAAAAACTTGTTTTTTGTTTTTGCTCTGCCGAGACGGAGTAACTTCGGCACTAGCCAATGTTACGATTAAACGAGCGAAGAGCAAAGAAAAACAATATTTTTCTTTGATTTTCCGAGTGTCAGTAACTTGGGCGACAGCCAACGTTACGAAAAGTCGAGAGAAGAGCAAAACGAAAAACTTGTTTTTTGTTTTTGCTCTGCCAAGACGGTCTATCTGCCTCGCCTCTATTTGGCCTCACGCTAAGACGTGTATGCTCGCTACGCTCGCAGTTTAGTGTTTAAGATTTAGAGTTTAGAGAGGCATCCGCGTTATGCTCGCGTTGCTCGCTGTTTTACTTTGAAAGAGCTATACAATAAAAAACACAGGAGAGTGACATCACGTCACTCTCCTGCAACATGGATAATGATGATGAAAAATTATTTAGTTGGATTTCATGATCTTCTTGGCGCTCATGCTGCCGTCAGTGTAACGGGTTACTACCACGTTGAATCCGTTGAACGGCGTGTTGCTCCTCATACCAGTAGCATTGTAGTACTCGACAGTAGCTACAATCTTGAATGCATCGTTATTTGCCATTACCTCATCAACGCCTGTAACATATGGATCTTCAATGTTCTTCGGGTTGCGAGCTGCCAAATTGGGATTGATAGCAAGACGGTGCTGAGGATAAACACCATAGTACTTTGCAATCGTACCATCAACTTCAAAGACATCGCCACCGCCACCATAGTCCAGGATAGGAAGCAGGTAGCCAGGGGTTGTTGCACCGGGGCTCTGTGTATCGTCAATGGGACTATAGAAATACTCACTCTCAGCATTGCGTGGAGCCATGAGATATTCCGAATTGGTATTATTGTTAGGATTCACCCTAAGATGCGGTTCCCAGACATAATAATGTTCACCATGATGGTTAATCATCTGTACCAACGCGTCGCGCACAATAGCCGTCTGGTTATCCCTGCACATCTCATAGGTCGATTTGGTATACAACTTCTGGAAGAATGCTATCATTTCGTCAGATTTATTTTCGGTATTGTTGTCATAGTAACCGTAAATCCTGACTTTGGATTTCAGTTCAAAGACGTTACCTTCATTATCCTCAAACTCGGTCTTGGCACCATATACCACATAGTCGTCACCCGAAGGAAGAACATAATTCAAGTTGCAGACCTCGTTGCGCTTGGGCGGGTTGAAGAACACATCGTCCTGCTTCACGAAGTTAAACAGATAATAGGTGTTCAATGGCGTTTCCACTACACGGCTGTCGTCAATCTCAGGCAGTTGCTGGGCAATAATGGTAGGATTCAGATATGCCGTAGCCAGGCGACTCAAGTTATCAATGAAGTCGCAGTAATGACCCTTAATGGTACCCGGCTTGATGACCAGACCTATATACTTTTCGGGATTGTGATCACCACCCCACATATTGTCCCAAACTTCCTTCATCTCAGGTGACAGTCTGATGGCCAACCAGTCCCAGTTGGAAAAATGTTCATCATCGGCATTGCTACCGATGCGACCCTTGGCAATCTGCTCCTCGGTGGGCTTGGGGAACTGATAGGTGCGACTTGGTTCAAGGCTGCGGCAATAGATGACGCCCTCACCGGTATAATTCTCGCCTATTCCAGGAACTGAAGCATAGCCGCTGTAACGAACGACTACCATGGGGCTGGTAATCTCCCAAGAGAAACCGCGATAAACTCCATAGAGGTCAACAATACTGCTCGAGATGCGCTCATCACGCACGCGGATGCTGTCAAACTCGATGAATTGGCGATTGATACCGTAATTGGGGTCGGTGTACGTATAGGAAATTACAGGAGCATCAACCGCGACTACATGCTCATAGGCATGCGAGGGATCAGTACCACCAACAAGGGTGTAATCATTACCCATGTGATCAATGGGCTCAACAGCAGGAGTGTTGAAGTGGCCTTGCTGGTTCAACTGGTCGGTGTCAAGCACATAGCGATCAAGTGAGCCTTCATTACCATTACCATGCCATCCACCGAATGCCAGCATATTGATATTGTGGCCGTCTTTCTGGGCAAAAGTGATGGTTGTGTTGAGATAGAGCCTGAGCCTACCGTTAACAATCATATCCTGCATGTTCAAACCCCTCGGGCTGGAAATGCTCAGCGTGAAGCCTTCGCTCGTAAGCTCGGCAAAGTTGATTTTTGTCGGCGATTCGAGTTCTGCCGACATGTCATCGGTGCTGATGGATTGAGGTGTAAAGTCATACTCCTTGTAGAAGGTCTGTGAAGTCGGTTTGTTCAAGAAGCCCATGCTCTTGTACTTGTCACCATATCCATTAGGATAGTAGTAGTAATAAACGTCACCAGCTTCTACATTAGTGATATCAGTGGTCTGGTTATTGGCGTTATCGCTGAAGATGATTGCACCATTGGACCAATCAGCATTCGGGATAGAGGATTTATACCACTTTTCACCTCCAAGCCACTCTTCTTCCATCCTGTTGCCAGGCCAATCTGCGTTGTGGGGCGTGTACCATTCCCCCGGATTCCAGAATGCGTAAACATATGGAACAATATCGCTGTCAATCACGCGTACATGGACGGTCGTCGAAGTCGTATTATGATACTGCTGATTCTGGTTATAAGCATCAGTCTGGTTCAAATGGGCGTCTTTCTTACCGTTATAGTCGATAAAATAGACACCAGCACCATTGAGAATGGTTTCAATGCTCTGGGTTTCACTAGAACCGTGGCTAACGATAAACGAGAAATTGGTCTTGTTGGGAATCTGCAGTTTCCAGTATCCCTTCTTCAAATTCAAGTCATTTTTGTTAGCTACAGCTTTGAACTCGGTAAGCTCGGTGCCTGGGAACTCGCCCAGAAACCTATTGTCATTACCATCCCAGGCATAGACATAGACGGGCAGGTCATCGTCGGGGTGAATGTAAAGCACCACGTCATTGTTAGTGTTATGAATGCCCTCGGTTTCGTTGGTATAAGCCGCACTTGTGATTTCTCCCCAGTTAAAAGCCATAGAGGCGAAGTCAAACTTCGTCTGATTAACAAGATTTGTGGGAAATGGATCAGCATTTTCGGCCCATAATCCGAAAGTGCACAGCGCTAGCAGTGCAAGAAGAGTCATTTTCTTCATCTTATCCAATGTTTAATCGGTTAATATAAGTTTTATTAAATCGTTAATGTGTGAAAATAGGGTAGTATTTTCCTAGCTCTCTGAGTTTCGGCTTCATTTAATACCTCTGTTATCTACAAAGAACCATGCAAAGATATACATTATAATTAATACCAAAAACAATAACTATGAAATATTTGAATACTTTATTTTTTTATAACATTTATTAAACATTGTTCTTTCTTTTATTCTCCCATATAAACTGGTAATGAAGTCGAAATAAAATCAATGAAAACGTACACTTTTTTTTGATTATAAACTGTAATAACCTATTATCGTATATCATTGAGGTACCATCAATTAGTAGTTAAAATTATTTGCTTTTTTTGGAGCATTCAGATAGCTAAGAAAACCTATAGAAAAGTGGAATTCTCTATGATTATGAGAAAAAATGAATATTACTACCAATTAATGGTTCCTTTTTCATTAATGAGCGGCATCGTTGGGGGCATCCCCCCGCGACGTTACGGATACAGCCAGAAACCTGTTACCGCAATGGTGGCGTTGACAACGCCACATAGGGGACTATAGGTCTCTGACTTGAAATGGTCTAATATGAGATGATGGGGGTTACTTGGTGAGGATGCGCTTGTTGAGGTAGTTCATAAAGGCGTCCTTGTAGTTGTCGCCGATGGGGAGCGAGAATCCGCCCTCGATGACGACGTGGTTTTTCTTGACCTCGCTGATTTTGCTCAGGTTGATGATGTGGGAGCGGTGGATGCGCATGAATTTATTATCAGGCAGATGCTCCTCAATCTTCTTCATGCTGAGCAGGACGATGACAGGTTTGTCTCTGTCGTCGCAAGTAATCCTGAGGTACTCGCTCATCGCCTCGATGTAGCGGATGCTGTTGATGCTGATGCGGACAATCCTGTAGTCGCTCTTGACGTAAATAACGTCATTGTCGATTTCGGCAGAAACTTCGGTTGTGGACTGCTGACGTATCTCACAGATGTCGCGCACCTTTTGTGCCGCTTCTTCAAACTCTTCGAAGCTGTAAGGCTTGAGCAGGTAGCCGACGCCGTTAGCCTTGTATCCCTCGATGGCATACTCGCTGTAGGCGGTGGTGAACACCATGACGGGTCCTCGCCGTTGGTCCTTCTCCAGCGACTTGGCAAAGTCCAGACCGTTGAGGTCGGGCATGTTAATGTCAAGGAAGATGGCTTCGACTTGCTGTTGGTCTATCACCTGTTGCGCCTCGATGGCACTGCGGCACTCAGCCACGAGTTCCAGATAGGGAATCTTCTTGATATAGGTCACCAGCTTCTTGAGGGCCAGCGGTTCATCGTCGATAGCAATACACTTAATCATTGTCAATCAGAGAGTTTAGCGGTTTATTTCGTCAGTGTTGGTGCGCGACTTGAAGTCCCCTGGACATTTGGCGGGCAAGTCGAGGCGCACGTCATAGCTGTCTTCCTCATCGCTGATGTCGAGGGTGTAGTCACTGCCATAGATGAGTTCCAGGCGCTTGGTGACATTGTTCAGCCCCACGCCGCCGTACTCGTGCTTCACGCCGCTCTTGGTGTTATGGCAGTGGAACAGGAGGCGTCCGTTCTTGTGTTCGATGTCAATATCGATGGTCGAAGTCTTGCCAATGCCCACGCCATGCTTGAAGGCATTTTCCACAAAGGGGATGAACACCAGGGGCACCAGTGCCACATCATCGCTGCAGGACGAGGGCACGTCAAGGTTGATATTCACGGTGTCCATATAGCGCAACTTCATCAGGTTGAGGTATTTCTTGAGAAAGATAATGGCACTGTTGAGCGATACACAGTGCTTGTCGCTCTCGTAGAGCAGATAACGCATCATCCTGGACATGTCCACAATGCTGTCCTTGGCCAGTTCGGGGTCGATATCAACCAGGGCATGGATGTTGTTGAGCGTGTTCATGATGAAGTGGGGGTTAATCTGGTAGCGCAAGTAGTCAAGCTCCTGCTTGAGGCTCTGTTCCTTGAGCTTGGCGAGGTGCTTTTTCTCTTCCTCATTTTGGCAGAAGGTCTTCACGCCCAAATTGGCACCGAACATCATAATTACCAGAATAAACATCGTGATGTCATGCCTGTGGATGGGAGGGCGTCCGTTAGGAGGGGGAGGTGGCTCATAATCAAAGGTTCTCTCAGTCTGCGGACCTTGAGGCCTGTGATCGGGTCTGTGGACACATTGGGCCGTTTGGAACAAAGCTATCACGACGACACATGCCACGATGTATTTAGTCACTTTCTTGTGCTTTACCAAGATGGGCGCCAAGATGTGGTTGTGGATAAGGAAAGCGACAAAGAAAAGCAGCATGTGGCTCCATGTGTCAAGCAGCCCATTCTTGATCCAGAACGGATGCTCGGAGTCATAATTGACGACAAACTCCGAGAGAGGGGCCAAGAAGATGATAAACCACACAATCGTGTAGATGATGGTCTCTTGTTTGGTCTGCTTGAAGTAATTGCTCATGGATGAAGCGCTATTGTTAATTGTCAAGCAAAGATAATCATTCCAGCCTGTATCGCAAAATAAATTCAGTCATTCAAGCATATCTATCAATAAACCGCCCCTATTGCTGCCATAGGGACGGTTCTTGATATGAGAGGCGATTGTCGCCTTGTGTTAATGCCAGATGTAGGTGACGGTGCCGATGCCCTCGGTCATGGTGTTCTTGGGGACCGAGAATCGGGATTTGAGCGCAGCCCGCTCGCAGGCGCGGCGCACCTCGGGATGCGAGGCGAGGTCACCCGTAGCGCTCACGGCATTGGCCTTGATGACCTGTCCGCGCGGGTTGACGGTGACTCGCACCGAGACTCGTCCTGACCACTTGCTGTTGGGATCGGGTTTTGCCCAATAATCGAGGGTATAGCCGACGAGCCCGCTGATGCCGGGCTTGCCAGCGAGGACGCCCTGGCTGGAGTTACCACTTGCCGTTCCCTGCTTTCCACCGCCATTGCCCTTGCCTGAACCGAAGGCGTTTTTCACCCTGTTGTCGGTGGCGTTGCTGGTAGAACTTTTCTGCTCGGGTTTCGGCTGCTTGGACTTGGTTTCCTGTGCCTCGGCGGTATTGGTCTTGGCTTTGGGTTTCTCTACCTTCTTGTCATTCTCCTTGGTAGGTCCTGACTTCTTGGGCTCGGGCTCCTTGGGTTGCTCCTTCACCTTGTGAGGCGATTCGGTCTTCTGGGTGACCACAGGTGGCGTTTTCTGGGTTGCCTCGCCAGCGTCCTCCATGTCCTCGGCTTCGATGTCGGGGTCATCACCCTCCTCGGGTGCGGCGCTGGGGTCAGCAGCCTGCTGGTCCATCAGGTCGTTCTGCATCATGTCGAGCGTGTTGCCCAGCATCACATATTCGCCTCCAAACAAGATGGAATCCTGTGCCAGCTGAGTGATGTCAGGCATATTGGGGTCCTGCTCGTAGCGCAACGAGAAACGCAGCAACAGCGCCATCGTGCCCACCGTGATGAGCAGTGTGAGCAACAAGGCCCAGAGGCTATTTTTGCGGCGATTTTCTTCCATCGTGGTGACGCATGATTAAAGGTTGTTGGTAGTGGCGGGAACAGGCTCGGTGACGGGTTGCTGGTCGGCAACGGGGCCGCCGAAAGTGGCCTCGCTGGGCTTGGTGGCGAGGACGATTTTCACGCCCTGCTTAGAGCCCTTGTCCAGAATCTCGACAATCTTGCCATAGCTCACTTCCTCGTCGGCATAGACAGCTACAAACTCGTTGGGGTTACCGGCCTTGAGTGCCTGCATGAAGCCTTCGAGCTGCTCGGGGGCTATCGGCATGAGGTCGGTTTCTCCAATATCGTTGGTCTGTGTGGCATACATGTTGAGGCTCTTGTCAACATAGATGCGTGTGGAGGGCTTGATTGCGGTCTGCTCACTACTCTGTGGCAGGTTGACCTCCAGTGCCGAGGGGAAGACAAACGTCGAAGTGACCATGAAGAAGATGAGCAGCAGGAAGATGATGTCGGTCATCGAAGCCATGCTGAACATCGACAGGGTCTGGTGTTGTCTCTTGAGTGCCATATTTCAGTTGTCAGTTATCAGTTTTCGGTTATCAGAGAGGCAAAATCTTGCGTTTCCCTAAAGTCTAACTCACTTGGCCGGCTCATTGAGCAGATCCATGAATTCCATCGTCTTGCCTTCGAGCTTGTTCATCACCCTGTTGACACGCGAGGTGAGGAAGTTGTAGGCAAACAGTGCGATAATACCCACAATCAAACCGGCAACGGTGGTCACCAACGCCTGGTAGATACCGCTGGCAAGGATGGTGACGTTGCTGTTGTTACCAGCACTGGCGAGCTGGAAGAAGGCCTGTACCATACCGATAACGGTGCCCAAGAAACCGATCATGGGAGCACCAGCGGCAGTAGTGGCGAGCCAGCTGAAACCTTTCTCGAGCTTGGCGACCTCCATGTTGCCGACGTTCTCGATGGCAACGAGTACATCGTTCATGGGACGACCGATGCGGGTGACACCTTTCTCAATCATGCGGGAATAGGGGGTGTTGGTGTCCTGACACAGCTTGAGCGCCTGGTCCACCTCACCGCGGTGGATATATTCCTTGATGCGGTCCATGAACGAACGGTCCTGACGGCTCGCGTGGTTGATGGCGAACAGACGTTCAAAGAAGATGTAGATGCTCACGATGGCCAGCAGTGCAAGGGGAATCATGATGAACCAGCCACCGGCCTTGATGAGTTCCCACATCGAGAGTTCCTTGACAATGGGTTCGGCAGCCTCGGCTACGGGAGCTGCGGCGGCAGCAATAGCTGCTGCGCTGTCGGTGACTACCTGAGCGGCGCTGTCCATGGCCTGCTGCAGGGTGTCGGAGGCCTGCTGAATCATCGTGTCGGCAGGCGTCACTTGGGCGAGAATCATGTTGAGGATTGACATATTAATCTTTTACTATTTGGTTATTCGTTGTTAATACTATTATTATAACGTGAAAAATACCTGTTTATTTCAAGCAGTCTTTATATGCACGAATGGTAGCCTCAAGACCCAGATAGAGGGCATCGGCGATTAGTGCATGACCTATCGATACCTCGGCAAGGTGGGGCACATGCTGCTGGAAGAACTTGAGGTTGTGCAGGTTCAAGTCGTGACCAGCGTTGAGGCCCATCCCGACGCTATGGGCAACCTGGGCCGCTGCGGTGAAGGGCGCCACTGCACGTTCGGGGTCGGCAGCGAACTCCTCGGCATAGGGGCCGGTATACAGCTCGACACGGTCGGCACCGGTGCGTGCTGCTGCGCGGATGTTATCCAAATCGGTCCCCACAAAGATGCTGGTGCGGATGCCAGCCTCCTTCAAGCGGTCAACGATGCCGGTAAGGAATTCCATATTGGGCACCACATCCCAGCCAGCCGACGAGGTGAGGGCTGTTGGGGCATCGGGTACCAGCGTCGCCTGTGTGGGACGCACTGCCAGCACCAGCTCCATAAACTGCTCGCTGGGGTAACCCTCGATGTTGAACTCGGTGCGCACTAGCGGACGCAGTGCAAACACGTCGCTGCGACGAATATGGCGCTCGTCGGGACGGGGGTGAACGGTGATGCCGTCGGCACCGAAGCGCTCACAGTCCATCGCCACCTGCTGTACATCGGGGACATTGCCACCCCGCGCGTTGCGCAAAGTCGCTATCTTATTGACATTTACACTCAGGTTAATCATTATCTTTTTTTGTTATTATCGTGGATTGACTTTTGCCTTGTTTGCCCCATCTATGATGCCTGGGGCTACAATCTGCAAAAGTAGCTATTATTTTTCACATAGTTGTGAAAAGGAATGTGAATTCTTCCAAAAAAACCATTAATAACGGTAACAGGGGGAAATCGCCCGACGAGATAGGCACAGCCTGGAATGCTTTGATTGGGCAATGCGCGAGAAAACAAAGTAAATATCCCGAACAGCAGGTAAAAGCCAACAGACAAGATGGGGTTATAAAAAACAACTACCCGCCAGGATGGTGACGGGTAATTATTTGGATGATGAAAAGTGTGTTTTCCTTTCTTAAACCTAAGGATTACTAATTATTATAAAATCTAAACATTCTTCTAATATAGTTCAAAGCCTGAGAATAACATCTTCATGTTTGAGCCCATATGATTTGCTGGCATTTCACCACATTGGGCTGAACTTATTATACCGTATTCAATAAACCATGTATAGGTATTCCCGGCCGCAGTTGTTATGTAGAGCACGTAAGTCACGTCATTTGAAGCATAGAAACCAATATCTTCTGATTCAATCTCACCCTCAAATGACCTAGGTGACATACATGTAAATCCTGAATCATCTGTAATCCACACTGTCCAGTAGCCTGAAATGTTGGTTACAGTAAGATCACTACCCGATAACGACACAGAAGGCATCGACAATGAAGTCTTAATATCACGACGATTGCCACCATTAGTCTGGTGGGCCATATCTGGTCTATTTTGAGCCATCGCAGCCAAACTGCAGATGATGGCCATTATTGTGATGATGTAAAATCGTTTCATAATTCCGAAATGTTTAGATTATAAAAAATGCTGTTTAGATTTTCTGATGCAAAATTACAATCATTTGCCGAAATGACCAAATTTTTTCGTAATACACGCTAATACATTGAATTTTTAGATAATTGAGTTTCAATAAGTTAAAAAATAGTTCATAATACAAAGCCTCTTCACAGAAAACCACCCTAAAAAAAGCGATATTTCACTCCTTTTCGTTAGGGTTTTCCTGCTTTTCGTTCCTCTCGATGTACTCATTGAGCGAACAATCGAGTCCCATCTTCTTGGCCAAACGCTGCTTGATGACACTCACGCTGGTCGCATTGGAGTAGCCCATGATGATTGCCGTCTGAATGTAGGAGTAACCCATACAGGTAAGAGCCAACAGCAGCAGATCCTTGTCATTGAGCTGGGGGTATTGCTCACGGGTGCGCGTCATGATGTTGTTATGCTCCATGTCGATGTAGTCATAGAGCTTCACCCAATTGTCACGGTTGCTGTCCTGGAACTTGACGATGCGCTTCATATTCTCGGCAATGCGGTTGTTGGGCTCGTGATAACAGGCGTCAATCATCTCGCGCATCATGCCCATGTGTGAAGAGATAAAGCTCTTGAGGCGCTCATCGTTGATTTTCAGCTCGTTGATGCTGCCTTGCAAGCCAGACAAATCCTGCATCTGGTTGCGCGACTGGTCTTTAAGCTCAAGCACCAGTTTGTCATAACGGTGCGCCCGACGGTAGAACAGCAATGCCAGCAACAGCAGCAACAGCATCATGCCTGCCATGAAATAATACCTGGTACGGCGATCAGCGTCCTGCTTTTCCTTGAATTGCTTTTCCCAATCAATTTCAGCATTCATGACATTGAGTACACCTAAATCCCTGTAAAGAGAAAAAGATATGCTATCACATTCATGACTTAATTTATAGTACTTGAGCATATTGCCATTAGCTTTGGCAATTTCGCTCATTGGTTCCTTGAAATTATTTGATTCATAGAAAGATGGGTCGCTACCATATTGCAGCTCAGCCAAGTCTAAGAATATTGAAGCCGAATCCACTTTGCCTTTATTGGCATATACACTAGCAAATGTAGAATACTCAAAAGGCGTGAGCTTGTCCAGATAGTTTAACCTCAATATCTGTTGTAACTCCTGATAGGCCTTGTTTAATGCCGTGGCGTCTTTACCGACTTTAGAGGACTGCATGAAATACAGATAAGCCAAATTAGCGACACAGTGGACATAATTTGTCGTATCCTTTTCATTCTTAGCCAATAAGATAGCCTCATTCAAGTCTTCCTCAGCCTTCTCGGCATTACGATATCTATAAAGGGTTCCCAGGTCTTTTAACGTAAGGATAAGGTAATGGTTATTCTGTATCTTTCTAAAACTCTTTAAGGCATCTTCAAATTTCTCGATATCACGGCCATCATAAGCTTGATGACGCTTATAAAGGTCACCCATACGCAACTGGGCATAGCCACGGTTAAAGTCGTCCTTTTCATCGGCATAGACTTCGGCCCTCTTAAAATAAAACATGGCAGAATCCACCCGTCCAAGTTCCTCTAAGACTGCACCTTTATAGATATTGGAACGCGTGAATTTCTCTTTATCGGCCTGATGGTCAGAGTAATAGTCCAACGCCCGCTGAATAATGCTGTCGTTGCCGGCTGTCAAGGCATCATAGTTGATGTAGCACGCCTGGGTGAGCAGCAGGTTATAATAGGCTTCATCGGCATCATTGAGGTCATTCGGATTGATATCTAGCAGAACCGCCTTGGCTTGGGCCGGCTGAGTTGCCACGATACTATCCACCTCGACCAGACGCTTGTCATAGTCGGGGACACGACCGCAACTGACAGAAAGAACCGCCAGCGTGCTGATAATAAGCCATATATAAACATGAGTTCTTATCATCCAACTGCAAAGATAGTAATATTTTTTGATTGCAAACTATTTTTGCTTTATATTTAATAATGTGTAACTATTTTTTTGCAAAATCGGTATGTTATTACATTTTTGCACAAAAACACCCGATTTCATCGATGAAATCGGGTGTTTTCAAGTTCAAATGCGCGACGATTATCAGTAGTATATCTCCACGATTCGGTCATCGTCGTGATTGTATGTCGTGTAGCCGTCAGCAACCGTCAGTTCGCCGTCAACGTCAAGAGCACGACCGTTAGGCGCACAGCTATAGAAGGAGCCGCCGCTGACGATACAGTCGGAGTCACACTTGACACCCTTGGGTGCCACGCTCACTTCCTTGCCTGTCAACACCACATTCAGTTCCCCACCCTCGAAGCGGAAAGGCTGTGCCACATTGATGCCCTTGGCGTCGTCTCCGGTACACTTCACATTGAGGATGCCACCTGTCATGGTGATGTTATAGTCTGCCTTCACGCCAGCGCAACCAGTTGACACCAACTCGCCAACCGAGTCAGTTTCCAGTTTGGAGGTGCCGCTGGTGATGATGGTAGTACGTCCGCCGGTGATGTAAACAAGGCTGTCACAGTTGATGCCCTTGGCGCCATCGGCAGTGATTTCCATGTTGATGACACCGCCCTTGATGTGGACATAATCCTTGGCCTTGATGCCGTGGCCGCTGGTGCTGTTAAGATAGAGTTTGCTGCCAGGTCGCACGAAGATGTAGTCATCGCTCGCCATGCAGTGTTTGCCTACGCTGTAGATGTTGAGCGTGCCCTTGCCGCTGACCAGAATCTGTCCCTCGCTGAAGAGCGCCCCTTTCTGATCCTCGCCATCCACCATGTTGTAGTTCTCGCCGTCGCGCAGGGTGTTGACGGTACCCTCGTTAGAAACGACATAGAGCGACTTGCCACACTGGTTGTTAATGGCAGCACCATGGGGGTTGGTGATGTCCACGCCATCGAGCTGGAGCTGGAACTTCTTGTCACTATAGAACTTGAGCGAGCCATTGGTAGTGGTGCCAGTCACAATATAGCGCACACGCTTAGCGGCACTGGTAATAGTCACATGGGCGCCATCGATGGTAGGTATAATCGATGAGCTATTGCCTGTCACGGTCGCCGTCTCGCCATCAAAGGCAATCCTGACCGTGGTTGACCATGTCGTATTCTCCACATAGTCCCCGAAATCGGGGTCATCCTCATCATCAGTGAAAGTTTCTTTCGGCTCGATGAGTTCCGAGAAGTCCAATTCTATCTCTTTGGGGACCACCTCCTCGATGATGGGACCATGCACGATAATCTCGATAATCGCATTCACATCGCTCACCGTGATTTCTCCGTCCTTATTCACATCGACAGATAGGTCTCCAGTATTGTTCACAATGGCACTGATGACCACATTCACGTCGCTGACGGTCACCTCGCCATCGTTATTGACATCGCCCGTCAGTGCCGAAGCCTGGAATGCTATCGCCACAAACGACAATGCCAGCAATAAAAGCTTTTTCATATTAATATAGTAACCTGTGTTTATCTTGATGTTCTGTTAATATGCGATAATCAACAACTTGGGGCCATGGTCCAAAGTCTTGTAGCCCGCAGCGACATCGGTTGTTCCTAAAACCTCCATCGGGTCACTGCGCTTGCTGTAAGCATAGAAATAACCGGCACTGATGCTGAAGTTGCCGTCGATTTTCACACCCTTGGGCTTTTTGTCCTCGGCGGTTCCCGTTGCTACTGCCTCCAGAGAGCCACCACAGATGACCACGTTCTGCTTGGCATTGACGCCCTTGCCGCCATCGCCTGTCGCCTTGAGCCTGATAACCCCGCGATTAACGGTCATCAACGTGTCGCAGTAGAGAGCCGCACACGACGTTGTATCGGTTACATCCTCGACCTCAATCCTGGTGTTGCCATGAGTGATTGCAGTGAGGCGCCCGCCGTTAATGGTCAAGGGGCCGCCGCTGCGCACACCCTTGGCACCCGCTCCAGAGGTTTCCACATTGATGACGCCGCCGTCAAGGGTGATGCCATCGTTGGCACGCAGACCGTCGAGTGCGGTACTGTTCACATGGATCTTAACACCCGGCCTCACACGGATATAGTCATCGCTGCGGATACCGCCACGCCCCACGGCATTGACTGTGAGCGAGCCCTTACCACTGAAGATAATCTGTCCCTCACTGAAGAGCGCAGCTTTCTGGTCCTCGTCATCAACCATGATGTAGTCAGCGCCATCGACCAAATGGTTATTTGAGCCCTCGGCGAGCACAATATACATGGATTTGCCACCCTGGTTGTTGATGGCGGCACCCTTGGGATTGGCGATGTCAGCGCCATTGAGCAACAGCTGGAAACGCTTGTCGCCATAGAACTTGAGCGAACCGTTGGCCGTAGTGCCACTCACAACGAACTTTATCGGGCCTACTATGTTGGTTATCGTCAAATGGGCGCCGTTGCGCTGGATGGCCAAGCCGGGCACACTGCCATCAACAGTGGCCGTCTCACCATTGAAGGTGATGTTGATAACCCTGTTCCAATCAGTATTCTCAACATAGTCGTTGTAAGCAATATCATCCTCATCGGTAACGGGCACATCGGCAGCCTCGGCAAGAGCAGAGAAGTCCAACTCAATCTCAACGGGTTGAACCTGATACTGCTTGATGACTTCGTCGAGGTCGGTATCATCTTTCACGCACGATGACAATGCCAGCACAATTACCGTCATCAATAGGCCAAAGTAATAAAATCTCTTGTTCATAGCGGTTTAAAACTTAAAGGAGTATCCCATGCCCAGCATGTGGATATTGGGGTCTCCATTGGTCAATTGATAACGGTAATAAAGCTTGAAATTGTGTTTCTTTTTCAATGCGTAGTTCACACCAGCAATTATGCGTGTCTTGTCCAGCTTTTTGCTCGTATGGAATTCAACACTGGCATAGGGGTCAAACTTGCATTTGGGGATATCCCAGTCCAACTGCAGTCGGCTGCGCAACACGTTCTTGCCCTTGCCTTTCACCTCGTGGTCTTCCCACTCACCCTCGTCAAAGTCGAAACTGTCAATCATCTTGGACGGGCGATAGGTGTATTGCCAGCGCTCACGCAGGCTCAATTCCACCCGCTGCACCTTGTAGCTGCCCGTGAGCATCACGTTGAAGCGGTGACGCACACCCCAATAACTGGGACGCCAGTTGTTGTAAGTGTTGTCGTCATGATAGGAAAGCGTTTCCTGGTTATTCTCAATGAGCAGGGCATAACTGACGCCTGCCTTGAGCCATGGCAGCAGCTTGTAACTCATATTGGCTTCCAGACTGACACGCTCGGCGGTACGGAAGTTGTTGCGCGAACGGAATTCCGCATCAAAACCCGCAGTCAACTTTTTATTAAACTTGTGCGATGTTCCCGCCGAAACAATCAACCCGGCATCGTCGGCTAACGACGGTGTCGGGAGAAGCGCTGAGCAAACCATCAACATCAGGCACGCTATCAGTTGTTTTCTTTTACTTCTTGCCATTCGTCCTTTTGAATTTTCAAAGTATTATTCACATGACTGCCGCCACCGCCATCGTTCTCGTACTCTATCTTGATGATGGCCGTATCCTTGAGGAAGTCGATGGAACCAACATTAATCTTGGTAATCTTCAAGCCAGTGCGCTTCTGGAGGTCCTCGAGAAGTTCTTCGCGACGCTCGGGTGTGATGAGTTCGATGCGGTCATACAGCAGCAACTTGGTGGCCAGATTGCGGCGCAACACAACGGTCTCAAAGAACCAAATGAGTAACGCTATCGCCACATTGGGCACCAGCAGTTCGGCAAAGCTCAACGAGTCGGCCAAGGCATTGATGACCGAAAGGCTGATGACGCCGAACATATAGGACATCTCACGCACGGGAATCGTCTCGGTGCGGTATCGCAACACCCCGAAAATGGCAAACAGTCCCAGAGCGAAACCAATCTTCACCTTCACACTTCCCAACAGGTAAATCAGGAAGAATATGCTCACGCTCAGCAACACGAGCGTGAAAAAGTAGTCGCGACGATGCGTCTTTCGGTAATATAAATAATAGACGATAAAGAACAACACCACCATGAAGAAACCGAAACGTAATAACATCTCGATTACTCCAGCGGCATCAAACCACCTGAAACTCGGGACCACACCACTCACGACATCCTGTATCGCATCGGCGCCGTCCTCTATAGGTGAAAATTCCTGTAATACTCTCATAATAGTTGTGTTTTTTCCCTTTATCTTAAGTCGTTAATGTTGATTTCATTGAAGTTGAGCGCGTGACAAGAAGCGTTCCACCATTCGCAGCCGCTCCTTGAAGTTGTTGCGTTTCAAGTCTGGGTTGGTCAATGCCGACCCCATGCAATACTTGCTGAAACCGCAGGGCTTGATGCGCAAATCGCGCAGCATTCCCAAGATGGGCGACGGTTGCAGACCATCACGTTTCAACTCGATAATGACAAGTCCTGTCAAGTCCTTATTACGCCCCGTCTTGAGGTTGTGGAACTTCAACTCGGTGTCAATGGTCAGGCGTTCGGTTTTCGCCTTGTTGACCAGTGTGATGCGTTTGAAGTTATTCTCGAGATGTTCAGTCAAGATGGTCGGGTCATAGCGCAAATGCTTACGCAAGAACTCGTCATACCTCCTGTACTGGTCATCTTGGCGCATGAAGCGGATGCCATGGTCGGGGTTCCTAGGGTCAAAACCAATCATATCGACGCGTTTCTTCTTGGTGCGCCCGTGGTTGTTCTTGGTCTTCACCTCCAGAAAATTGAGTCCAGTTTCCACATAGGAGCGTATGCGCAGCTTCTGACGCCCGGCATGACCGTTCTGATGCACGATATACATGTTATTGTCGGGCGTATCAAAGTAAGCCGTGTAGTATGAGGCTATGCGCTGGCCGTCTATATCCTGAACACGATAGTCATCATGGGCAAGCATCAACAGCGACCTGAGCTTGTCTATCGTCGTGACAAACTTGGTGTCGGTGCGATTCATCAACTTGATGCCACTCATTTCATCGAGGGTAATGGGGTTATATGTCCTGATGATGCTGTCCATTGGGAGTGCAAATATATATCAATTCAACGCAACAAAGCTCATTGAATTGCCCTTTTTCTCCTTTAATTCAACAAATTATTGATATTCATCAACCAAAAATCAATGGAAGCACATGAAAATCGAGCATCATACAAGCCTAAATAAGGTAAATATAACACACGATTACACCTTCAAGGCACACCCCGTCCATCAAAAGCCGTGATATGCCTTGAGGTCATTCTCTATTTTACCGAAAAGTGCTGCAAATTACCTGGCGGGGGCCATTTCGAAGCCCAATCGCACGCCGTCAAACTGCTTGCTCAGGTCGCCCACCGTCTGAATCGTGCTGTTACCGCTCACGGCAGCGACAGCCTGAAGCACCTTCAAGAGGTTCTTGCTCTCGAAGGTAAGCGCCAAACCATTACCGGTGCGGGTGATGTAGGCATTGGTTGAGAACAGCAATGTCTGCAATTTGAGGGTACCACTTGAGGGATCAAAAGTGTAAGTGCCGCTCAAGGGAATTCCCTTGACCTTGCCAGCGAACTGATGGTCCTCAGTAAACTGGAATTGGGTATTCTGGGAACTGATGCCCAATGAATTGTAAACAGGAAGCAGCTTCTCTTTGCAGGTTTGGGCGGCCACTGCGCCACCGGCTTTGGCAAGCAGATTCTCGCTGGTGAAGGCGCAACCTGGCTGAGTGTAGTACCAAGGGCCATAGAGCTCGCTCTCGTTCAGCTTGACACTACCGATAACCAGGCCCAGCAGGCCGTCAATCGTGTTTTGGGAGCCCAATGAGCCCAACACGCCGCCCAGCACATTACCAAGTATGTCTCCAAGTGTACCATTGCCATTCTCGGCTCCTGTACCAGAGCCCATACCCATGTTGCCCAGCATCGAACATCCGCTGCCCAACAGCAGCAGAGCTGCCAACATTGTCGTGTAAATCTTCTTCATCGTTCTGATGTTTAATGGTTTTTATCGTTCTGTTGGCGCAAATTTAACTAAATAATGCGAATAGCCAACCAGTTTTGCCGAAATTTAAGCCAATTCACGAAAAACTACAGGTATTTTCCAGAAAACTGGAATTTTTACTACCTTTGCAACAGACATGAACCTATAAAACGTGACCACTGCGAGATGATTACCAATACAGGCTTAAACGAGGTGAAGGAAATCATGGACTATCTTGACAAAACGCCTTACTGCGTGACCCGCAAGGCGCTGTATAACGCCAACGAGCTATATGAGGGTTTCAAGATTGACGATGAGGACAGTTACGGCAACTGCTTTGACGGCAAGGTGTATCAGTATTACCAGTTCACTGGGATGCAGGAGACCAGTGTGTATGAATCGTTGGCGCGCAGTCTGCACGACCATGGCATTCACGCGGCTTTAAGGGAATTCATGGGGGAGTACGACCCGCAGCGGTGGGTTGGTGTGATGGGCGGCCATGCCTTACCCAGAACCGTTGAGATGTATCCCGAAATCGCAGCCTTGAGCAAAAAGCTCACCGAGAAAGGGTTTATCATGCTGAGCGGTGGAGGACCGGGAGCAATGGAAGCGACCCACCTGGGCGCCTGGATGGCTGGACGCACCAGCGAAGAGCTGGACGAGGCGATTGCCATGCTTACCCCCACCCCGTCGTTCAAGGATAAAGGTTGGCTTTGTTCTGCCTTCCGCGTGATGAAGAAATTTCCACAGGAACGCTATGTGAGCTTGGGCATCCCGACTTGGCTGTATGGCCACGAGCCGTCAACACCGTTTGCCACCCACATCGCCAAATTCTTCGACAATAGCGTGCGCGAGGACAGCATCCTCACGCTAGCTTATGGCGGACTGGTCTATACGCCAGGCAGCGCGGGTACCATGCAGGAAATCTTCCAGGAAGCGGTTCAGAACCATTACCTCTCTTTTGGGTTTGCAAGTCCGATGATATTCCTGGGCAAGGAATACTGGAGCACCGAGATGCCTGTTTATCCCCTGCTGGAACAATTGATGAAAACCGGTAAATATCAGAACCTGTTGCTCTCCCTCACCGATGACATTGACGAGGTGGTAGATGTGCTCGTCAATTTTTCAAAGGAAAAGAAGCCTCAGCGTTAGCTGATGCACAAGAATTCTCCCTCAGCAAGAATACAACTCATGCCGCCCACCCAGATGGTGCCGTTGTCCTCCAGCATCGTAGCGACTACCGAGGGGCGCCCCATTGCCTCGCCTTGCAAGAAACGGCTTGTGGCGGGCGCAGTAATGAGCCCTCGACGGTACAGATAATGAGTCAGCGCAGCATTGGCAGTGCCAGTTGCCGACTCCTCGTTGATGCCATACAGGGGACCGAAATTGCGGACATGGGCCACGTAGCCGTCATCACTCAACGCAAAGGCATGTACTCCAGTAACCTCCATTTCCCGGCTTAGTTCACTCAAGGCTTCCATGTCGGGCTGCATTGCATTCAGGTCATCCACGGTAGCTACGGGCATCATGATGTCGGGCAATCCGGTAGAGACGATTTCGATGGGCATATCTGGCCAACTGGGCATAGTAGTGCCTGCCATGATGCGATGCAGGCGTCCTGTATCTACATCCTTATCCATCACACGGGGAGCAGCCATCTGCATCATCACTTGTTCGCCAGCTTTCACCTCAAGGTCACCTGCCAGCGTGTGGTTCATGCACACATCGCCATCGCGCAAGATGCCCTTCTGGCACAGCACCCCAAAGGTAGCGATAGTCGCATGACCGCACAGGTCCACCTCGCCAGCAGGAGTGAAATAACGCACCGTGAACTCGGCAGGACCATTCCGTTGCACAAAGGCCGTCTCGCTGTAGCGCAACTCGGCTGCCACTTGCTGCATCAGTTTGTCGGCTGGGAAAACGCTATCCAATAACACAACTCCCGCAGGGTTCCCGCCAAACGGCTCACTCGTAAACGCATCAACAATATAGTACTTCATAGCCAAGATATTTTTTATTCGACAATGACCAATCAGGTCGCATAGTTGGAACAGGTCACAATCCGGATACCTCACTCGCGCTCACCAACCGCCAGGCCCATCACCAACCAATGACCACCCATAATCATCATTTCTATAGTTTTGGTGCAAAGATAATGATTATAATCACGATATCATTGCTTGTTCTCCCAAAAAGACTTCACCACATGTGGTGGCCGATGACATTGGCAATAGCATATACAGTGTTTAAAAAGCAAAGAAATCTTCAGTATTATGCAATAATTCAATAAAATGTTGTACCTTTGTGATGATTACTTGAATTGATGACTATTTGATAAAACGAAATATTTATGAGGCACTATCTGAAGAATCTAGAAGACACTGTGCGCCAGCACTGGACCCAAAAAGCCTTGTGTGACTACAATGGCGACTCCTTTACCTATGCACAATTGGCTATCAACATTGAGCGGTTCCGCATCTTTTTCTCTGCTGTCGGCATCGGCAAAGGGGATAAAATCGCCATTTGCGCCCGCAACAGCGCCCGTTGGGCGATGACCTTTTGGGGAATCAATGTCAATGGCTGTGTAGCGGTTCCACTGCTGTCCGATTTTCATCCCAATACGGTTTCCACCCTCACCAACCATTCTGACAGCGTTCTGCTCTTTGTCGACGATGACATCTGGACAAAAATGAACCCTGACGAGATGCCTAACCTCAAGGCGGCCATCAATGTCAAGGACGGCAACCTGCTGTGGCACCAGGATGAGGACGTGGCTAGTGCCTGGAACAATCGCAAGGCAGCATTCACACAACAATATCCAAACGGAATGTATCCCGAGCAGGTGTCCTATCCCGGCGACAATGGTGATGACCTGGCCATCATCAACTACACGTCAGGAACCACGGGCAACCCCAAGGGCGTGATGCTCACCTATAACGCGATGTCCGATACCGACGATTTCGCGAACAGGCACTTCCCGAACACTCCCGGCCAAACGATAGTTTCAATGTTGCCCCTGGCTCACATGTACGGATTGGCTATCGAGTTCATCCATCCTAACGTCGATGGAGTGACCGTTTATTTCCTGGGCAAGACACCGTCGCCCACCACCCTGCTCAAGGCAATGAAGGATATCAAGCCCTATATGGTGGTCACGGTGCCCCTGGTAATGGAGAAAATCTATGCCAATGCCATCAAACCGGCACTTGAGAAGGCGAAATCCTTACTGGCAATTCCTGGACTGAACAAACTGATTTACCGCAAAGCACGCAACAAGGTGATTGAGGCTTTTGGCGGGAGTGTGGAATGCTTCATCATGGGTGGCGCTGCGCTCAACCCTGAAGCCGAACAGTGTTTCAAGAAGATTCGCCTGCCCTACACGGTGGGCTACGGCATGACCGAGGCTTGTCCGCTGCTGGGTTATGAGTGGTGGACGAAGTTCGTGCCTGGATCTTGCGGGAAAGCCGTCCACGAACTCCGCATTGACTCCGATGACCCGCAACATATACCAGGCGAAATCCAAGCCAAGGGCCCCAATCTCACCATCGGCTATTACAAGAATCCCGAAGCCACTGCAGCAGCTTTCACCGAGGACGGATGGTTCCGCACCGGTGACTTGGGCATTATAGACGCGAAGGGCAACATCTTCATCCGCGGACGCATCAAGTCGATGATTCTCAACTCCTCGGGCCAAAACATCTACCCCGAAGAGGTTGAAGCCGTCTTGGCCAACTGCCAGAATGTGGATGAGTGCCTGGTAGTGGACCGCGACGGGAAAATCACAGCGCTCATCTACACCGAATTCCCCGAAGACATGGACGAGGCGACCAAGGCTGCCATCCCTGGACAAATCCGCGACGAGGCCAACAAGTCCCTACCCGCTTACAGTAAAATCACAAAAGTAGAGATGATGGCAGAACCCTTCGAAAAAACCCCGAAGAGAACCATCAAACGCTTCCTCTATCACTAAAAAAACAGACCTTTAGGTCAAAATCTCAGGAGAATAAATGCCTGTAAAACCGACAAACATTGGTTTTACAGGCATTTATTCAGAACATACTACCACCTATACTCATTCTTAGTCCTTACGATTTAATGCGGCCAATAAGTATCATTCGTCTGGAAGAGTTTTCTTGTATTTCTGATACACTTTTTTCAACTGTTTGTCAATCTCATTGATGGGACGGTCGAGTTCTTTTAACTTCACTTCGTAACGAAGGGTGTTCTCAGGGTCCGTCTTTTCATGATATTTCACGATGAACTTAAGCGTGGGTATACGAAATTCCAAGACAGTCTTGAACCTCACTTGTTCACAGTCAGCAAAGGGTATCGTTGTGGCCAAGCCGTCATTGTCGTAGAAGACGAAGAAGTCAGCGCCGACGGCAAATGCGGGTATACCGTGGCGGGCTTTAGCAGTCCTCCGGAAATTTTCGACAGTCAACAGTATCGTGCCAAGTGTAATCAGGCCATAGACAATGATTATCACATAGCCATGCCAATCATCAAACAGGAACGACAGGTCCCAATGTGTAAAGCAGAACACACCGAGAGCGACCAAAGCCACCGACAGTATCACATAGGCGACCGCCTTTGTAGCAGCCAACCCCTTCCGGTAATAGTATTGATGTAATATCTCCATAACTTTAAGTTTTTTATAACCGTGCCAGGAGGGACTTATAAGGTCCCATCCATTCTATCACATATAATTCTATTATCTCTGACATATTAAGAAATTATTGTTGCCTGGTTAGCTTGGCTCTCGAGGGTTGGATGAGGCAATGTGCGCCCCTGCTCTAACGGTCGAGTACGTCGGCGATGCCTTGTGCGCGGATGCTTATCAGAAATCTCAGATGAATCAGTTGTTGAAATTTCTTCGAGGTCGGTGATGGTGCAGGCGACTTTGAAGCAAACGCGGCAGTAATTTCAAGATTGCCACAGTTGGAGATATATCTACATCTATTTGCAGCTTTATCAAGATAAAACAACAATAGTTTATCATAATAAACATTCTAAAAAACTGATAACAAATATCTTGTCTCTTTTATGCAAGATAGCTTAAAAATCCTACTGCTTATCCATATTCTTGACATAATAAGTCCATTGGTAGAGCATCAGCTTCCCAAGTTGGGGACTGAAGGTTAGACCTGGATGCTATCAGAAATCTCAGATGAATCAGTTGTTTGCTAGAAAGTTGTTCCCGTTGATGTTCTGTTGTCACAGTTGTTTGACAGGGTGCACGGGCACGGATTCATCGAAGCCACCAGCATAAACGACGCGGGATACTCGGTCGAATATTTAGCCCTACTGATACTTATTATCCTGTCTTCCAACGGTTGCCTCATCACTTCCAAGACATTTCGCGAAAATTCAGGCAGCTCATCCAAGCGGAAGAAATGGTACCATTACCATGCCTCCATCAGCAGCCCCAACACCGCTGAAACAAGCACCATATTTTTCATAATAGCATTCACACCCACAAAGATAAACTTTTCTCAGATATAAACGATAAATCTCATATAAAAAGATACATCCCTCATACATAGTTTCTTAATAATTTCATATTAAGGATGCACTAACATATTATGGCAATTTGGCATAGTATTTGTGTGTTTTTAAGTTGAAAATCGTAGAATTTCAATCAATAGGGGAAATTAACATCGTTAAAACATACAATCAATCATTTTATTGATTACCTTTGCATGGCGAAATCTACTCCACACCAAACACAAGAGACAAAAGAGAAACTAATTCAGGATTAATTAATATGAAGAAGGAACGCATAAGTGTATCATTTGTTGCAGTATTTTCTCAGGCTTTGCCAGGTGTGCCAGCCTTAGAGAACAAGTTCTGCCGTGAATTGTTTGGTATGCCATACGATACCTTCAATGGAATGACACCTGAAGGGTATGTGATAGCAGTTGAGAACAAGCCAATGCCCTCTATTACAATTACTCCGCAAAAGATAGTTTTTAAAGCTCAAAAAGTAGAGGAACTGGCAAACTATGTGGCGGCTCTTGCTAAAGAATTTAAAAGTAATGGGATTCCAATGGATTCTGCTGCTTTTGGAATCAATAGTGAGTATCAATGGATAGACATGGACTCCCAGTCAAGTGAGTGGATTTGGAATAGGTTCATCAATCCATCGATGGCGATTGCGCCTATGAACCAATGCAATAGGGTCTCATTCAGATTTGTGATGAATGAAAACGAGGTCGTTAATCTAGAATTCATGCCAAGAGTTGGCAGGAATGACGGTATTTTCGCTTCGGTTAATCATCATCATGCAAGTGAAATGAAAGAATTCCCATCACAGGATATGTTGAGTAAATTGTTTGAAAGTTCGGAAGAATTCTTGGAAGAGAAGTTCTTCTCAATCTTAGTAGGAGGATAACGATATGGACACAAGAACTAGGATAACTGTAGCTTTGCTTACAGCATTTTCAGCATCTACGGCTACTGCTGTTCATTCCCCAGCAGAACTAGTCACCAGTGGCCCTAAGGTAGTTATTACTTGCAGCACGAATACATTCTTGTCCCAAGACGAAATCAAGATTGAAAGACGCAAAAAGAGTTATAGGAACAGGTATAAGAAAATTGGTGAAGGTGATTGGTTCAACAGACACTATAACAATAAGAGCCTTGGTGAAGTTGCCGAAATCGTTGATTAATCATGGAGTGGATTGAGGAACCGTATCAAGAAATAACACAAGGAGCGATAGTCGATGGCGTGGATTGGGGACAAGGTGAACAGAACCCTTTGAGCATAGTGCTCTCTAATGCTTGCGACCTAGAAAACAATAAGGCGGAGTACCTTATTGTCGCTGCTTTATTGCCTGCGGCTGAGACTCTGTCAAAGTCAAAGGAGTATAAGGGCCACGTAGCAAATGCTGATGATTACACCCTTTCAAAGAAAGGATGGAGCTCGTTTGTTGATTTCCTTGGAAAGTACATCCACAACACCCAAGTATGCCGTTATTTTTTCTTTGATCCCAATCCCATAATTGATGCATGTCTGCTGGTTGTGGACTTCCAACTGGTGAAGTCCATTGATCTATCTCAGAATCTAGAATACATTGGTCAGATGAAACGGATATTTACCATGCAGATGATGTCAAGATTTGTAAGCTATACTGGACGTGTTCCTGTCGATAGACCTGATGCGATTAAGATTAATGCCTATATTCAGGAACTTGCTGGTGATTACAAACGAAATGAATGACACTAACTTTCATTTCTAATAGCTTCATTCATATGTCCTATACAAAGTCCCGTGACTGCCTATTATTGCCACGGGACGTTTTTTATCAGTACCAAATAGAACAAGAGATAGAAAGATATAGGTATTTCTTGCAAATTTTAAGAATAACATGTATATTTGCGGGTGGATTGCTGGTCAATCCATGACATTTTGGAATCAAGAAGCGTTATGCTTATTCTTGTAGTCTGAAAACGTGAGAATCTTTCAAACGAACGCAAGATGAACGCAAGATGGCTTCCGCGCTACGGCGTGAACTGTCCTCTTTTATCCCCTTTTGCGTTCAAGATTTTCTCACGACTGTCAGACTACAAAGCGTGGCATAAAATGCAGCCCACGTCTTTTATTGAAATGACCTCTGAATATCAACAGATTAAACTAAAATTTTCTATTAACTTCAAAGATATAGATTTATGAAAAAAATTTTCTTATTTTTATTGCTTCTCGTAGCGGGCGCTAGTTCTTATGCACAAAAGAGTTATATTAATTTGTATGCAACTCAATTAAGTAATCAAACCAACCAATATTGTTATCTTACTGGTGACATTCCAGAGGGTATGAGTAGTTATATTGCTGATAAAGTTGGTAACATTCTTAACCTCCTAGCACAAGAAGGTTATGAAGTTGAATTTATGAGCAGTTCAGCAACTTCAATAAATGCCAGCTCTTTTATAACTACGGTTAACTATCTACTCTCAAAAAAAACATCTTCTACTAACCCAGATAATCCCGATATTGTAACGCACCAAAGAGATTTAGCGGATGATACTGAAGCATATGAAGTGGCTAGATTCAACCTTCAGGGCTTGCCCGTGAACAAGGATGAAAAGGGTGTCCAGATTGTTGTATATTCAAACTACACTACAAAAACGATTATAGTTGAATAATCACATTTATAATGGCATAACGCGGTTGATTTACTACGAAGATGGATCAACCGCTTTTATTTGCCGCTGCACAACACATTGATTAATTTTTTGATACAATAATATGTAAATAGACTGTCAATAAAACAACACAAGAATAAATGTCTTTTTATAGATTTAATGAATACCTTTGTCTCCGTAAAAATTCAAAATCAGTAATATGGAGAATGACATCGTAAATGATATCAGGAGAGAATTTCTCGTTCAAGCGCTCAAACAATCAATAAGAGCTACTTTTCATCCTTTTGTAGCAGAAAAGTATTGCCAGCAGATAGATGATGTAACACATTTTGCAAAATGGCTAGAAGCAATACAGAAATCACAAAAGTGATTGTATGATAATGATATATTTAATAAATAATGAGCTATGCTACACGTACAAGATTCACCATATATCAAGGCCATCCATTATGAAAATGCAGATGATTTTATAAAAGCCATTTCGTATAAGGGAGAGTTATATAATTTGTTCGATAGACATTATATATTTCGTGGACATTCAACTGATGAGTATGAACTGATTCCAACTGCTCTAAGAGGAAACCTAGTTCTTGATACCACCAATTCTAATCAATTGAATTCTGCTGACGATATATATGTATTCGAATCATTTGCCCAAACTGAGTTTGCGCAAATCCTACAAGAATATAATTTGCTCCAAAATTTCTTTAGAGTTTGCGACACATGCGGCCTATACATTCCTCATATAGAATCGCTTCGTAATTCATTATGTCCAGGTGTTGATGTCGAAACAATATTATGTAAGTCGAAATGGATTCCTAAAAAGTATTGGGAGTTAGCTGCTCTTGCTCAACACTATGGTGTTAAAACTCGTTTACTAGACTGGACTCATGATATCTATGTTGCCTTGTATTTTGCAACTAAAGGTGTTTATTATGATTCGAATGAAAAATTTCACTCACTCAAGACTTTCACGACATTTAGAAAAGGCAATAATTTTTATCCAAAACATAATTTGGAAATATGGGCTTTGAATATAGATTTGGTTTTATTCAACCCTAAAATCCCCTTCCATATCATACAACCTCGATACCATAATAATGATAATCTATGTGCTCAAAAAGGAATGCTCACATTCTGGGAAAGTGATTATCCTGGTATGTCAGGAAAAGAAGGAAAGCCTGATTTTAAGGCTTGTGCCGAGCAAATTACAAATAGAAAATCGCTTGATGTTTTACTTGATACTTATTTGAGAGAAAACAAAGCAACAGAGGTTCCCATCCTTTATCAAATTACTATCCCACAAGATGCTGCATATGAAATTTATTCTTTTGTAGAAAGAATAGGTTATAATGCTTCAACCATGTTCCCTGGTTATGCTGGTGTTGCAAAGTTTCTAAAAGAACATTCTGAGATTCATAGTAAAAAAAAAGAATAGACGAAATTTAAAGAAAAACGATTCAAATACTCAGAATTAACAAAGATAATCGAATTAACATGCCAAAATTCACAAGAATATATTGCTTTATCATAGTGAGGTGCCGAGGTAGGTGGGGCGGTCGAGGTTGCGGTAGGCGATGGCTTCCATGATGTGGTGGTCGAGGACGTCGGCGCAGGCCTCGAGGTCGGCGATGGTGCGGGCGACTTTGAGGATGCGGTCGTAGGCGCGGGCGCTCATGTTCATGCGCTCCATGGCGTCCTTCAACTTTTCCAGGCCGGCGGCGTTGGGCTCGGCGTATTTGTGTAGCAGGGAGGGGGTCATCTGGGCGTTGCAGTGGATGCCGGGTTCATCCTTGAAGCGGCGCTCCTGGAGCATCCTGGCAGCGATGACGCGTTGGCGGATGGCGGCAGAGGGCTCGCCTGGGGCTTTAGATGACATCTGGTCAAAATCGACGGGCTGGACCTCGATCTGCAGGTCGATGCGGTCTAGAAGCGGACCCGAAATCTTGCTCATATAGTGGGTGCGCTGGTACTCATTGCAGACGCACTTTTTCTTGGGGTGCCCATAGTACCCGCAGGGGCAAGGGTTCATACTCGCCACGAGCATAAACGATGCGGGGTATTCGGTGCTGTATTTCGCCCTACTGATACTTATAATCCTGTCTTCCAACGGCTGGCGCATCACCTCCAAGACATTTCGCGAAAATTCAGGCAGCTCATCAAGAAATAGGACGCCATTGTGCGCCAGACTGATTTCGCCGGGCATGGGGAAGCTGCCGCCACCGACGAGGGCGACGGGCGATATGGTGTGATGAGGGCTGCGGAATGGGCGCACGGTCATCAGCGTGGTACCTTGGGGCAGTTTGCCCGCTACGCTATGGATTTTGGTGGTTTCGAGCGCCTCGCTCAGCGTGAGCGGCGGCATGATAGACGGCAGGCGCTTCGCCATCATTGACTTACCAGAGCCTGGGCTGCCCACCAGCAAGATGTTATGCCCTCCGGCACAGGCGACCTCGAACGCGCGTTTCACGTTCTCCTGCCCCTTGACATCGGCGAAATCATAGGGGAAAACGCCCTGTGCCTTAGCAAATTCGGCACGGGTATCCACGACAGTGGGTGTGAGCGAGATGCCGCCGTTGAGGAACTGCACCACCTCGACGAGGTTATCCACGCCATAGATGTTGAGGTTGTTGACTACAGCGGCCTCCATAGCGTTGGCACGCGGAACGATAAAGCCGTCAAGATGCAGTTCACGCGCCAGGATTGCCATGGGCAGGGCGCCCTTGATGGGCCGCAGGCTGCCGTCAAGCGAGAGTTCGCCCATGAGCATATAACGGTCCAACTTGTCGGTGCTGATTTTCTCGTCACCCGCCAGGATGCCCACCGCCAGCGGCAGGTCATAGGCCGAGCCTTCCTTCTTGATGTCGGCAGGCGACATATTGATCATCACCTTCTTGCCCGGGAAATTGAAGCCCGTCTGCTGCATGGCACAACGCACGCGCTCGGCGCTCTCCTTGACTGCCGTGTCGGGCAGTCCGATAACCATAAACCCTGAGCCCCAGTCCACAGTCACCTCAATCTCGACGCGGATGGCGTCGATGCCTTGCACGGCTGCTGCTATCGTTCTCGCTAACATAACTATTATGTTTTTAGACCTTAGACTTTAGTTATTCATACAGAAATGACATGTACCAGTCCTCCATTTCATCCGTCAGACCAATCAGCCAGGCTGTCAACTTGTCAATCTTCTGGGTACTGATGTCGTACGAAACCCTGAGCATGATATCGTCGGGAAACAGTTCCCGTGCGCGCGCCTCGTTCTCTGCGGTCTGTATGAACGTGGCATACAAGTCCTCGGCTCCGAACAGGTGGCACAACTCATGGGCGATGCCTGCTGCACAGCCTGGCACCCCTTCCTCGTAAGAAGTATAAAGTATCGTACCCTCCAGGAAGTACTTCTTCCTGTCATACTCATCTTTATAAGCCATCGAATAGCCCCTGCCGGGCTTATTGGCGGCAATCAACACCAGGCAACCGGTGCAGTCGGTATTCTTGTGGACCCAATCAACGAATTCCAGCCCATTCTTATAGCCAATTTTGGGCATCAGTTTGGAAACTAAATCCACGGGCTCATCCCCCACCCCATTGCCGCTCACGATGTTGTCATACAGCAACGGCGTTTCAATGCCGTACACACCATTCTGGAACGACACTTCCTTGCCATAGGTGGCAGCTTGTGCCACGAGCCAATCCTCAGCCTCCTGAATCATGGCGCTGTACTGCTCATACTCAGTGTCAGTCCATCCCGTCTCGGATATATAGCAGGTCAACACATAGATGTTCCCGTCAAGCGCAGGAGCACTGCCTTGATGGCGGTTTCCAATCTGCCGCGCAGCCATTGTGGCGACGCCAAGCACAAGAAAAAGCAACAGTACGGATAGTCTCCAAGAATCTGATTTCATATACCTTACCCTTTCTTGATTTTATTGTTCAGGCTTGACCGTAACTTTGCCCAAGGCGGCATCCAGGCTAGGTCCCGAATAAGTGACAAGGCCCGTGCTGTCGGTTACGGCATACCACGGCAAAGATTTGATACCCAGCAACTGGACATCCTGTTCCATGGGACCGCCTGGAGCCCAATAGTGTTTCCATTCCTTGGGGTCAGCAGCAATGGTCTGGTGCCAACGCAGGGTGTCGCTCTCGGTGAGAACATCGATGACGCGGATATCCTCTCCCACTTGATTCAGTTTGTTAATCAGCGCCGAACGTTTGTCTTGCGGATTAGCCCAAAAACTGATAAGCGTCATGCGGTCAACCAGGCTGACGTCCTCAAAGTCGCCGCCATGTTTCACCAGTTTGAGCGCCATGATGCGCGGCAGACGACTTGTCTGGGCATTCATCGACCTGCCCTCAAACGACTGGACCAACGACCCAGGCCGAACCTTGACATCAATTCCCTTGAGCATTGCATTGATTTTATCAACGTCACTGTAGTCGCTGTAATCCGCCATGAGCAGCACCGTGGAGAGCAAATCGGCAGGATGCTCGCGCACATATTTTTCGATAGCGGCATCCAGGCGGCTAGGATTGGGATCGGTGTAAAAAGCCGCATGCTCGTCACGGAAGAGCTGCCAATCCTCGTTCACCTTGCTGCCCTTGATTTTTATTGTTTTGGGCTGGGCAGCATCGCCCTTGACCTTGATATGGTCACCGCTAGACGCCACGAGCATCACCAACAAGTGACTGCGACTATCGAGGAGACTGACGATGACGGGGTCGGCCACCACTCCCCGATAGGAGAATTTGCCTTTTTTGTCCACACTGACCCACTCATCGACCATACCCGAATCGGTGGGGAAAATCACCCTCACCATACCACTGTCGAAATTAGCGAGTTTGCCATCAATCTTGAAACTGTCACCACTGCACGAGGCCATCGCCATGGTGAGCGACAACAAGAGGGCAAGATATTGTAAAGTCTTCATTGTCATTCTTTTGTTATCAGGATAATGGCGCTGTTCCACGCTAGGGCTCACGCCAGTCGTTGTTCTGCTTAATCAGTTCGACCAGGCGATCGATGGCATCCTCTTCAGGAATGTTCACCTCGACGCACTCCTTGCCCTTGTACAGGCTGATGTGGCCCGCAGCAGCACCCACATAACCATAATCGGCATCAGCCATCTCGCCGGGTCCGTTGACGATACAGCCCATCACGCCGATTTTGAGATGCGTGAGGTGGGCTGTCGCCTGTTGCACGCGTTGCACGGTCGATTGCAAGTCAAACATCGTTCTGCCGCAGCCAGGGCAGGAGATAAACTCCGTCTTGCTGATGCGCTGACGCGCCGCCTGCAGGATAGCAAAGGCATAGCGCACCACCTCGCCGCCACTGTGGCAGTTGGGGGCTTCGAGCCAGATGCCGTCGGCACGACGGTTGAGCAGCACAGCGCCCAAGTCGGCACCCGCCTTGACCTGCAGCCACTCGTTGGAACTATCGGTATAAGTATTGCGCAAAATGACGGGGCAGTTGATACCGGCCTTGTCGAGCGCATGAGTCAACGCCTGCTGTTCACCGGGGATGTTGATACCCACGGGAGTGATGACCAGCACCGTGTCGCTGCGTCCGCGCAGGAATTCCAGCTTACTGGCGGGCGTGGTGGCGGGCAGCTGCAGGAAACGCAACGGTCCCGAGGGGCAAAGGTCCCACTCGCCCAGTGTAAGCAAGGGATAGACGTTGCGTTCTCCCTTCCAACTGTTAAAAGGTACTAAAAACTGATGCATGCCGTCAATCAGTCCATCGGCGCTATAGTAAAAATCGGGCTGCAACTCCGCATCGTTGAGCTGGTCGGGCCGATAACCCGCAATGACCACCGGCAGGCAGGAGCCGCCGATGCGATTGTTCACCTCGACAGTCAATCGCCGCTCGGGACACAGATAGTCATAGCCCTCGCTGTAATCGCCTTCGATAGGCTCATGTCCCTGGCGCTGAGCCATGTAGTCCACCAGTTTGCTAGCTACAGGCACTTCCTCCTCGGGTTCCTCGCTGAGTGAGACACGGATGGTGTCGCCCAAACCCTCGGCCATGAGGGCACCAATGCCTACGGCGCTCTTGACACGGCCATCCTCGCCAAATCCGGCCTCGGTCACGCCCAGATGCAGCGGGAAATGCATATCCTCCTTGTCCATAGCGTCAACAAGGCGCCTAACCGCCTCGACCATGACCACGACATTGGAAGCCTTCATCGAGATGACGACATTCATAAACTGCTCCTCAACAAAAACACGCAGGAACTCCATCACGCTCTCGACCATACCCGCAGCCGTGTTGCCATAGCGGCTCATGATGCGGTCGCTGAGTGAGCCGTGATTCACGCCCAGACGCACAGCAGTACCATGTTCACGGCACACGGCGATAAAGGGCAGCAATTCGTCATGTATGCGGTCCAGTTCGGCCTGGTATTCCTCATCGGTATAATCCAGCTGCTTGAACGTGCGGGCAGGATCGACAAAGTTGCCGGGGTTGATGCGGACGCCTTCACACACGCTGGCTGCAGCCAACGCTGCCTTGGGGTTGAAATGAATGTCGGCAATAAGGGGAATGTTGCAGTCATGTGAACGCAACACGCGCGAAATCAATCCGATGCTCTCGGCCTGTTTCACGCCCTGAGCGGTGAGACGGACATATTCAGCGCCACTGTAGGCAACACGCTGGCACTGAGCCGCGCTCGCCTCAATATCGTCGGTCGGTGTGTTAGTCATCGTCTGTACCCTGACCGGGTAGTCGCTTCCCATCGCGATACCACCCACGGGGACGCTCACGGTCTTACGCCTGGTATAATTGAATGTTTTGTTCATAATTGGTCTTAACTTTTAGTCTGCCGTTAGCGGGTTTAGCGGCCCCTCTTCAGAGCCGAGAACCAACGGCTGTTTATATTATTTTATCCTAGAAATCTCATGGTCAGCATCACGCACAGGAAACCCAGCACAACGCCTGCCAACACCTCCAATATGTCATGACGCCTGAGCGCCAGCCTTGCCGAACCCAGCGCACCAGCCACCACTATTGAGAGACACAGCAGCCACAGCAGGTCAAAAGCACTCAATCCCATCACATGAATCTGATAAATGAGCGCTATCACGCCACCGATGCCCGCCATGTGGGCACTGATTTTCCACTTGAGGTTAATCAACGCCATGAGCAGCACTGTAATCGCCGAACCCACCATGAACATCATGAACCACTGCGGTGAATGGCAGTAATACAGGTAATAGGCCGCCACGGCATAGCACAGGGCCGTAAACAGGTAAGGGAACAGGCGCTGCTCACGAATGTTGACGTGCAGGTCCTTGACGAGCTTGAGATGCCGTAGCACACTCAAGAAGATGAGAGGCAGGATGCAGGTGATGCCCATGCACACCAGCAGCACCGACACACGGGTGCCATAGGGCAGCAGGCACAGCACCGACACCCACAGCGCCAGGAAGACGCCATAGGTGGGCATCATCAGCGGGGTCAATGCCGTGGACAGGAAATGGGCCAGTCCAGCGATGCATTTATTGACTGTGAATCTTGTAATTGGCATTATCGGTTTCTTGTCTATAGTCTAACTCATTTGGCCATCTTGCGACGGACGGTGCTGCTGGGGATATTGAGCGTGGTGCGGTACTTCGCCACCGTGCGACGCTCCAGTTGGTAACCCAGTTCCTTGAGGCGGTCACACAGGGCGTCATCGCTCAGCGGATGGCGCTTGTCCTCGGCATCGACAATCTTCTTCAGGTCGTCATACACCTCGTGCCTTGACGCTCCGTTGATGTCCTCGCCAAAGAACGATTTCAGGCTCCTCACGCCCCACGGCAGCTGCACATACTTGTTGCTCACCGCCCTCGACACGACCGAGACGTCCTTCCCAATCATATCGGCAATCTGTTTCTGTCCCAGCGGTTTGAGGTCACGCTCGTCACCACTGTAGAAATACTCCTGCTGGCACTTGACGATGGCGCTCATGGTGTTGAACAGCGTTTCCTGGCGCTGCTTGAGCACCTCGATGAACATGCTGGCGCGCTGATAGGCGTCCTGGATGCGTTTCTTGTCCTTGTTCTCGCTCACGCTCAGGGTGCTCGAGCTCTTCTTGTATCTATCGTTCATCAAGGCGTAGCTCTCGCTGATTTGCAGGGCAGGGATATTGTTGCGCAGGGTGACCGTCAAGCGGCCCGTTTCCCCGTCAAGTTCGACGTCAAAGTCGGGCGTCACCTGCTGGTTGCCGTCGTTTCGGGAGCCGAAGGCGCTGCCAGGATAGGGATTCAACCCGCGCCTGATTTCATGCTTGAACACCTCCTCCAGACGGCTGGATTCCACGCCCATCTTGCGCCCCAGAGCATCAAACCGCATGGCGGCAAAGTCATCAAAGTACTTGTCAACCATCGTGATGGCGAGGTCCACATTCTCGCTGTGCGGCTTGCGACGCAGTTGCAGCAGTATGCATTCGCGCAGGTCACGGGCAGCGATACCTGCCGGATCCAGCGACTGCACGACCTTTATCATCTCCTCGACCTGCTGGGCATCGACCATATAGCCATCGTTGAAGGTCACGTCATCGGCAATCTCCGAAGCGCTGCGGCGCAGATAGCCGCTATCCTCCAGGTTGCCCACGATGGCGTTGGTGATGATTTGCTGGGTCTCGTCGAGTTCCAGCTCGCCCAGCTGGTCGGCGAGGTATTCCTGCAAGGTCTTCTCGCTCACCGCAGTGGGGGCAAAGTACTCGTCGTCACGGCTATGGTTGTTTGCGATGAAGCGATACCAAGCCACGGCATCATCGTCACCGCTGTTCTCGTTGACGCTGTCGTCGTTAGCGCGCCTTTCATCAGCGGCACGGCTGTTGTTCTCGGGGTTCTGCTCATTGTCTTCATCGTCCGACACCTTTTCAAGCGCCTGATTCTCACTGACCTTGTTGTCGATAAACTCGGCCATCTCGGCATCGCTTTTTTCCAGCACCAGGCCCAACAGGCGTTGCTGTTCCAGTGCCAAGCGTTGCGTTTGCTTCTGTTCTTGTGTGAGTCGCTGTACTGCCATGATTGTAAGAGGTTTTGTGTTTGACTTACAAAGATACACAATAAATGGAAACAATCAGGCACAATACCGACCTTTTTATGATTTTTTGAAAAAAAACAATAGCGAGCGTGATGCTCGCTACACTCCCATTCTGTAGGGCCTCGCCTTGGTGTGGCCGTCAACGTAACCCCTCACGCTAAGGCGCAAAGACGCTAAGTATAGAAAACAACAAGCACAACAAATACAAAGCGGATGCCATATATAAACCTTCGCGGCTTTGCGTCTTGGCGTGAAGCAAATCGGATGCGGAGCCTCTCTAAACCCTAAACTCTAAACCCTAAACTGCGAGCGCAGCGAGCATCATGCGTCTTAGCGTGAGGCAAATCGGATGCGGAGCCTCTCTAAACTCTAAACTCTAAACCCTAAACTGCGAGCGAGGCGAGCATCACGCTATCTGACGATGATTTTCTTGCCGTTGTGGATGTAGATGCCGGGGGCGGTGGGGACGTCCTTGCCCACGGGCTGGCCCATCAGGTTGTAGTAGTTGTCATCCTGCGGACGCGGTGACTTGTCGGCCACCACCTCGTCGATGCCATCGAAGGCACCATGACGGTAGCGCATGCCTTTGTAGATGATTTTGCCGTCCTTCACCACATGGCTCAGTCCGCACCACTCCTGATAGTCGGCATCGGGGTCGGGCTTGCGCGTGAACGGCGTCAGCAGGTCACCCATGTCATAACTGTCAAAGCCGATGCCTTCAACAATGTAAGCCAAAGGCCGACCTTGCTCATCTAAATAGACAAATCGGCTGCAACTACAGCTCCCAATGGTAATCGGTTCAATTACTATGAAATTATCTTCGGTCAGAAAAGGATCCTTTACTGCGTATTCTTGACACCATAGAAAAAAACCTAGGCACTCATCTTCAAATATGGGCCTAAAGTCGTAAAGGGTTCGGGTTCCGCCATCTAAATACATCGGCAAGTCGATCAGTACCCTGCCCTCAGATTGCATCTTGGCATAGGCATGATTCCTGAAGAATGTAACCTCTCCGAATCCATCCCTCAACCCAGCTATCAGACTGTCCTGTTCTGTATTCAGGTTCTCCCCTGTATAGTAATAACAGGCATTATTGATTTGACCAGGCAGATTTGTCTGGGTGTCATTGCCACAGAACTCATAAGAATAATAGTAACAAGTTGTGTCACCGTGATTGACAATCACCTTCTCATTGACCCATTTCACACCCTCGCGAACAATCGGAAGATAATCTGAAAGCCATTCCTCCCAACCCTCTTGAGCCACCGCCTGGGTCATGCCCAGCAGGGCTAATAATGTGATAAGTATTGTCTTTTTCATGCCTTGAATGATTTAGTTGTTATTGTTTATTGATATAGTCTTTACAAAGGTATAACAATTCACAGTTATTCACATCTACCCCCCCATTTTAACACTGATTTAACATATTATTCGGATGACTCGCGATTTAGTTAATAGTTAACAGAGAACAGTGAGCAGTTAATAGTTAATAGTGAATAGTGAATAGTGAATAGTTGGCATTCGCACGGATAAAAGGAAATCAATATATAAAAATTTTAGCGGCTTGGCGTCTTAGCGTGAGGCAAATCCGGTGCGGATGCATAATAAAGTAATGTTGTTTTTGTTGTTTTTAAAACCCTTAGCGGCTTGGCGTCTTAGCGTGAGGCAAATCGGGTGCGGAGCCTCTCTAAACTCTAAACCCTAAACCCTAAACTGCGAGCATCACAAGGGCATAAGGCGGTTCTCGTTCATGCGGGACATGTATTGCTGAATCAGCGCCTTGATGAACAGTTCCATCTCCTGCTGCTCGGGCAGCTGGTTCACCAGGTTATGCTTCATCAACCTGTCGGTCTTGAAGCGATAGACGGCTGTCGTGCGCGTGCCGTCGAACTGCAGCATCAGGTCTCCCTTTACCAGCTGGTAAACGCCTGCGTTATAGCTGAAAGCCCATGTGTTATCGGCATTACCTGCCAGGAGGTCACTGCCAAAGGCCAGATAAGGCTTCTTGTAGCCCAACCAGTCGAGCAAGGTGGGTGTGATATCGGTCTGCTGAGCAATTTTGGTGGTATCACGCATGGCGGGCAATGAGCCATCGGGCGTGAAGAAGATGATGGGGATGCTGTAGAGCCCCAGGTCGGTCTTATAGACGTCGTGGCTGGTCTGGTTGGTGTGGTCAGCAACGAGGACAAAGATGGTGTTCTGGTACCACGGCTCACGGCTGGCGCGCTCAAAGAAACGGCGCAGCGCCATATCGGTGTAACGCACGCACTTGTGGATGGGCTGACCGCCCTCGTCAAGCAGCGAGTCACGGTACTGCTTGGGGACGTTATAGGGGTGGTGGGACGAGGCAGTGAATACCGTGGCGAGGAAAGGCTGCTTCATCTGGTCGATATTGTCGAGCGTGAACTGCAGGAAAGGTTCGTCCCAGATGGCCCACTTGCCGTCAAAGTCGTCCATGCCGCCATACTTGGGCGACTTGCAATACTCGTCAAGGCCGTAATACTGTTTGTAGCCGATGCTGTGGGCATAGGCGCTGAAACCCATCGAGATGTTGTGACCGCCGTGGAAAAAGGCGGTGCTGTAGCCCTCACGATCCAGGATGGACGAGATGCCGTCCACATCGTTGAGCGACGCGGGAGTAAGGAAAATCGACTCAACCATCATGGGCAGGCCCGACAAAATCGAGGGCATGGCGTCCATGCTGATGCGTCCGTTGGCATAACTGTACTCAAAGGTCAACGAACGCTCCACCAAGCTGTCGATAAAGGGCATATAGCCATTGTAGCGGCCGCCGTCGAGGTCACGGTTGAACGCGCCGATATACTCCTTGCCCATGCTCTCGACAATGAGGATGACCACGTTCTTGGTCAACGGGGCTTGAGCCGAGGACTCAGGATGGTTGTGGACGGGGGTATAGATGGCCTCCATCTGCTCACGGGGCATGTAGTCGGGGGTGACAAAGGCCTTCTTGCCGATGCTGCGTATCATCGAGAACGGCGTGTTAAGCACCACCGACGACTCGACAGGGCGGTTGACAAACTGGTTGGCATTGCTGATGGTGATGGGACGGGTGCCTGCAGTGACACTGCCACGGATGCCCACTATGGCCAGCGGAGCCATTACCACCAGAGCGACAGTCTGTGAGATATAATACTGGGAACCAAAGCGATAGACATCAAGTCGCGGCTTGGTGTAACAGCGCCACAGGATGAACACCAGGGCTGCAAACGCCAGCACAAGGTACCAATGGCGCACAAACTCGGTCAAGATGATTGACGTGATGTTGCCCTCGTTGGCAAATTCGGTAAACACCGTCACAGTTGAACGGCGGCCCGTATATTGGAAATAGACCGCATCCATGAGATTCATGGCAATGGCCACGGCATTGGTCACCACAAAGAGCCACTTCAGCGCCTTGTGGAAGCCTGGACGCTCCTTGAGGTGGAACGGCAGCAGCATGAGCGCCAGATAGAGCGCGTTGACATAGAGCAGCGCCGACGTGTCGAACACCAGTGACCCGTGCAACATGCTCTTGAACAGCGACCACGACATATAGGGCGCAAAGGTGGACCAGTTCTCGGCAAAGAACGCCACACGCGAAAGCATCCACACGAGATAGGCCACCGCCATATTCAACACCGCAGCCCCGATATTACTATGAACAACCCTCTTGAACATGATAATTACTCGTTTAATAAGCTATTATACTGAGCCTGGAGTTCTTCCCGTTTAGGCAAATACAATTGATATCTCGCTGCAAACAATTGATTTGTTATACCTTGCAAAGCATATTCCATTAATAGCTCATCTTTCTTTGTACCAAGCACTATTCCAATCGGCGGATTGTCATCGGGTTGACAAATCTCTGTTTTAAAATAATTTAAGTACAGATTCATCTGACCAATATCCCCATGCTTGATTTCAGCCCGTTTAAGGTCAATCAACACATAGCATTTCAAGATACAATGATAAAAAACCAAATCCACCTTGAATCGTCGGCTACCGATAGGAATCATGTATTGCCGACCAATAAAAGCAAATCCCCTCCCCAGTTCTAGCAGGAATTGCTCCATGTGCTTCTTTAACGCACTTTCCAATTCTCCCTCTTTATAGCGTTTCTTAGGAGGCAGTCCTGTAAACTCTAAGACATAGGGATCATGTATAATGTCTTCGGGGGTCATTATTTGATGTCCCTCATTAGCCAAAGCAAGTACGCCCTGTTTGTCGGAACTAAGTGACAGACGCTGAAATAAAGAGCTTTTCATCTGCCTTTTTAATTCTCTCACCTTCCATCCTTCTTTAATGGCCTCATTAAAGTAGAACTGCAATTCCAACGGGTCATCACACTTCAATAATTCAAAATAATGGCTCCATGTCAATTTGTGAGACAATGTCTCACATTTTGGAAAAGTCAGATACAGCTTGCGCATATAGGTGAGATTGGACCTGCTGAAACCTCTTCCCCGCTTCGCTGTCAAGTCTTTAGCCAATTTAACAAGAAGTTGCTTGCCATACTGAGCACGTATATTACCTTGCTGCTCAAATTCTACAATCTGTTGGCCAGTTAACCAATTTGCGTCGATTAACTGAGCATTTACCGCTTGTATGGCTTTGGACTTTGCGCTATCCCAAACTGAGGAAATTCTATCAACCAACTGTTGATATTCTGATGATAACAACTCTGTTGGATTTGTCTTTTCTTGATCCATCATCACACTATGGGTTATTACTGTCAATAAAGAGACTTCATTTCATTAGGGTGAGCATCTGGTCGATGATGTCGCGGTTGTTGCTCAGGCGAGGCACCTTGCGCTGGCCGCCCAGCTTGCCGGTGGATGCCAGCCAGCGGTCAAACAGACCGTTAGGTGCGATGACCAGCGACGGCGCTAGCAGGAATATGTCGCCCGTGCGCTTGGCGTCGTAGTCGCTGTTGACCTCGCGCAGGTGCTGGTCCAACAACTGCATGAAACGCTCCTTCTCCTGCGGTTCACGGGCAAACTCAATGAGCCACTGGTGATGGCCGCTCTGCCCACTGATGGAATAAACGGGAGCGGCGGTATAGTTGAGTACCTCGGCTTCGGTCTCCTGTGCCGCCAGGGTGATGGCATGGTCGGCATTGTGCACCATCAGTTCTTCGCCAAAGGCGTTGATGAAACTACGGGTGCGGCCGGCAATGGTAATCTTGACAGGATTGTGTTGTTCAATCTTCACAGTGTCGCCCAGGCGATAACGCCACAAGCCGTTGGCTGCAGTGATTATCAACTCATAGGTGCGCCCCTGCTCGATTTCCCAGATGGGATAGACCTCAGGTGTCTCGCTTTCACTTTCCTCAACAGGCAGGAACTCATAGAACACGCCCACATCGAGCAGCAACAGCATCGCCCGGCTCGACCAGTCGCTCTGCACCGCGAAGAAGCCCTCGCTGGCGTTGTAGGTGTCGAGGAAATGCATCTTGCTCATGTCGCAGATTGCCTCATACTGCTGCCTGTAAGGCTCAAAGGCAATACCCCCGTGGAAGAAGACTTCCAGATTGGGCCACACCTCATGCAGACAGGTTTTGCCCGTTTTCTTGAGCACTTCCCTGAGGACGACGAGAAACCAAGAGGGCACACCGCTCAGGTTGGTCACATTCTCTCCTATTGACGCCTCGACCAGCAGCGGCAGTTTTTCGGTCCAGTCTTCCATTAGTGCAATCTTGCGACTAGGGATGCGCGCCAGATTAGCCAGCGGGTTCATGCACTCAATAAGGTTGGCACTCAAGTCCCCTACCCTAACACCAGGTTTCAGACTCAGGTTGTTGGCAAAACTGCCGCCCAAAATGAAAGCCTTGCCCGAGAAGATGCGACTCGACGGGTTGAGGTTCAAATAGTGGGACACCACGTCACTGCTGCCCTGGTAATGGTTCCATCGGAAGGACTCACGTGTGATGGGGATATACTTGCTGCGACCATCGCTCGTGCCCGATGATTGAGCAAAATTCATGCAACGCCCTGGCCACAGCTCATCCTTGGAACCGTTGACCATGCGCATAATGTGGGGCTGCAGATTCTCGTAGGAGAACAACGGCAAGGTCGAAGCAAACTGGCGGTAGGTCCTGATGGATGAGAAATCATATTTGCGCCCGATGCGCGTCAATGACGCTTTCTCGACCAGGCGCACCAGTTCACCCTGCTGTACAGCATCGGCATGGTCAATATAGCGCACATGCTGCTGCAAGCGGTCCAGAAAATGGTTTCGGAGCAATGGTGTGATGTCTATCATACAAGTGCAAAATTACAAATAAACCCCGAAACACGATAAACAAGTGCCCAAAAATCGTGTAAATGGACTCGTTCGTCTATAATAATCGACCCGTCGCCCTCAACAGCGGCAATAACGCAATTTATCACAGATTATTGGCATTAAATATGCAGATTTCATGGATGATTAGTCGATTGTTTATGAATATTTGTCTAAAATATTTGCAACAAATCAACAATGTGGCTAATTTTGAGGCAACAAACATTTAATAACGATAAAACATACGCACTATGAAAAGGTTTATCTTAACAATGGTGGCAATCTTGGCTCTCGGGGCAGCCGCCAACGCAATGAGTTACAAGGCAGCACGCGATAAAGCGTTCTTCCTGACGGACAAGATGGCTTACGAGCTGGCACTGAGTGCCGACCAGTATAATGCCGTGTATGAAATCAACATCGACTATATCATGTGTCTTGATGCGTATGATGACATCTTCGGCACCTTCTGGACCCGCCGCAACAACGAGCTGCGCTATGTGCTCTCGCCTGCGCAGTATCAGATGTACATGACGCTTGAGTACTTCTATCGTCCTGTATCGTGGGACAACAGGCGGTTTGTATTCACAATCTACAACCGCTATCCTAAGGATCGCTTCTACTATGCAGCACCTCCGGGATACCAGGTTTACAAGGGTTCTAACCGCTACTTTGACCACAGTGCCTACAGCGGCCGCACCTTTGGCGCTCCTGAAAGCAAATCGCAGCCCAAGCCCGGTTCTGGCAGTATGATGGGCCAGCCTGGATACAAGAGCCAACCTGGCAGCAAGAGCCAGCCCGGCATGAGCAAAAGGCAGGCTGTCAACCAGGGCAAGCACCAGATGAGTCAGCCTCCCCGCCGTTAAGGGCTGTTGACCGATACAGATAAACATAATCAAGAGTGGAATCCGATTGATGGATTCCACTCTTGATTTATGGCTTTTCAGCACTACCGTGGCGTTACTGCTTGAGTTCGAAGCCCACCATGATGTCCTCATAGTTGTCCAGCAGCGTGCCAAGCGCCTTAAGGGCTGAGCTGTCGCTCACTCTGCTCGCCAATGACAGCAGGCGCAGCAGTTTGTCGGCTTCAAAGGTCAGCCGCAGCTTCTTCTTGCCGTCGCGCTTGAGACTGGCATTCAGGGGCACACCATGCCATTTTAAGGCGATTTTTTCGGTATCAGGATTGTAATTGTATTGCCCGTTGAGATTCACACCCAGCAACCTGATTGTACAAGTACCGTCATCGTTAAAGGTGAATTGCGGACGAGCCTTATCCAGGCCAATCTTTTTAAAAGCATTTTTAAGCTTTTTCTTGAGTTTTCCTTTAGCAATGGGTTTCCCCACTCCAGCAAGCAGGTTTTTCCCGCTCACGTCAACAGCCGGTCCGTTGTATTTCCACTCACCCTTGAGGGCATGATTGATTTGCAAGGTCTCACGGGCGATGTCCTCGTCGGTAACCGTGAACACTTCGTTGGGATTCAGGTCCCGGCTAGAGGAGGCGTGCCTTGACGTTGCACATGATGTGAACACCAGCAGAACAGCACTAAAAAACGATAAATACTTTTTCATAATCTCTATTTTTAGGGCAAAGTTAAGTGAAAAATGATAAAAATCGGCACAAAAAACCGCTCAAAGAAAAAAAAGTAGTAATTTTGCACGCTTTTAGCGTATTAGAGCATTCAAAACAAGCAAACAAAAACACAATATAATAGAATTATCTTATGGTAGTAGGTTACGGTGGTCGCCGCATAATAATGGAGAACAATGATACGTCATACTATGGACGCATCCTTATCAAGGCGCTTGCCAAACATTATCCCGACAACTATTACATTCTTTATTCCCCTAAGAACGAGCGGAATAAAAGGCTCACGGCGCTGTACAACGAGGACAGCGTGCGCGTGAAATTCCCGCGCAACCACATCCACGACAAGGAAAGATGGTATCGCAAGTCGGGTATCGTCAGGTCGGCTAAGGCCCATGGCGTAAACACATTCCATGGTATTGACGATGGACTGCCTGCAGGCTTCAACGGCAGCAGCTTCCCCACCGTGTTTACCATGACCGACCCGCTGTATCACTGCGAGAGCAGTTGGATGAAGCGCATGCTCATGCAACGTCGCGCCCGCAAGGCGTGCAAGTTTGCCAAGTGTGTGGTTGCCCTCAACGAGGAAGACCGCCAGGTAATTGTGGACCACTATCATGTACATCCCGACAATGTCGAGGTGGTGCATCCTTGCTACTTCGATGGCTGCGATGAATCGGTGCCCGAGAACATGTTTGACATCCTGCGCGAAAAGTACCATCTTCCCGAGCAATTCATCCTGTACAAGGGACGATTCAACTCTGACGACAACCTGGTAGAAGCCATGAAGCTGGTTCACGAGCTGCGCAACCGCAAGATTTCTATTGTACTGCTGGGATACCGCACCGACTTTTTTGATGAAGTCATCAAGGAGGCTGCTCACGACTTGCACATCTTCCACCGCTTCAAACAGGTAGACAGAATCCACCATGCCGACCTCACCGCCGTGTGCAAGATGGCTAAAGCCGTTATCATCCCCAACACCGACCGCATGCGCGATAACTTCAAGATTATCAACGCTCAGCGTAGCGGTGCCCTCGTCATCTGCAAGGATTCGGCCAAGGCACGGGAATATGGCGGAGACGGAGCTATCTACTACACTGACCAACATGACGGTGCCGACAAACTGAGTGACGTCCTCGAGAATGAGAGTCTGAAGGCTGAAATGCTGGCTAAATCCCGTGAGAACACCGAGCGCTTTACCAGCAAAGTGCTTGCCGACCACATGATTCACATCTACCGCTCGATTCTCACCCACCGCCGCTTGTACGAGTAAACCAAACTCGTGATAAGATATATCAAGAAGGGCGCCGATCATGATGGTCGACGCCCTTTTGATTTCTAGCCTGCCGATGATAGCGCAATCAGCGCTGGTCGGTACCCCACAGGAGTTTCTGGCGCAGGGTACTGGCAAAGTTGTTGCCCAACAACTGTACCACACGGGCACAGTAAGGCGCACGCATAATAGTCAGCGTTGAGCCCGTGGGGCACAAGGTCACCTCACCGTCAATACTCACCTCATAGCGCTCGGCACGAGAATAAGTGCGAACAGCAATCTCACTGTCATCACGCACCACGAGCGGGCGCATCGTCAGCGAATGGGGCGAGATGGGCGACAACACAAGACATGACGTGGTGGGCTCCAGAATGGGACCGCCCACACTCATGTTGTAAGCTGTTGAACCTGTCGGCGTGCTCACAATCAAGCCGTCACCACGATAAACGGTGAGTTCATGTCCACGCAACCGCGTTTCCATGTCCAGCATCGATGAGGTGTCATGTCGCAGGATGGCTACCTCGTTGAGCGCCCAGGGATGCGTTATCTCAACGGCATCACACGACACCTGCAGCATTGTGCGCTCCTCGATGCGGTAATTGCCAGCCAGGACCTCGTCAATCAGACTGATTTTCTCGTCGAGGTGTCCTGCAGTCAAATAGCCCAAATGGCCCAAATTGATTCCTAAAATGGGCATTCCCTGTGGTGACACCCACATCGCCGTGGTGAGAAACGTGCCGTCACCACCCAGTGATAATGCCATATCGGCATCAGGCAAACGATTTGCTTCAAAAGACGCAAGACTCGTCTGCTTACCGCCATTCAGGAACTGCAGGTATTCGCGCTCGACAGCGACATCCAAGCCGCGTCCGCGCAGGTATTCCAGCAGCGACAGCACCTTGCTGACATCTTCCTGCTGATAAGTATTCCCAAAAATCAACAACTGTTTCATCATTCAGTCTGAGGTTTAGAAATTAAGACACTGGCTAGCGACTCACTGCACTGGCGTGGTCGTTTGCAGGTCATTGTATAGTTTGTGCGCCTTGGCAGGACCGATGAGGGAGGCAAGCTCTTCCTCGCTGGCTTCCTTGATGCGCTTGAGTGACTTGAAATGCTTGAGCAGCAGGGTGCGCGTCTTGGGACCAATGCCTGGCACCTCGTCAAGGGCACTGTGAACCTGTCCCTTGCTGCGCTGCTTGCGGTGGAAAGTGATAGCAAAGCGGTGAGCCTCGTCGCGCAGGCGCTGAATGACATGTAATGTCTCGCTGTTCTTGTCGATATACAACGGAACACTGTCACCCGGGAAAAAGACCTCGTTCAGGCGCTTGGCGATACCCACGACGGCAATCTGTCCCTGCAAACCGATCTGGTCCAGCGCCTCGACAGCCGACGTCACCTGACCCTTGCCACCGTCCACGATGAGCAGTTGAGGCAAGTCCTGTTCTTCCTGTACCAAGCGGGTGTATCGACGGTTGATAACCTCACGCATCGAAGCGAAGTCATCGGACCCCTCCACGGTCTTGATGTTGAAATGGCGGTACTCCTTCTTGGCGGGCTTGGCGTTGCGGAACACGACACACGATGCCACGGGACTAGACCCGCTGATGTTGCTGTTATCAAAGCACTCGATGTGGCGCGGCAGGACTGACAGATGCAAGTCGCGCTGGATGATGGTCAGCGTGCGCGTGGTGCGCTGCTCAGGGTTGAGCTTTTCCATCATGCGCAGACGGTCGGTGCGCTTCTGGGTCGCATTTTTGATGGCGATGTCCAGCAGTTTCTTCTTGTCACCACGCTGCGGGATGGCAAACGTGAGACCGGCAAACTCCACGTCGGGCAACACATTGACCGTTACCTCGGTCACACGGTCGCGGGCATAGGTCTCGGCAAAGCGTTGCCGCACCTCGGCTATCGCCATCGACATGATTTCGGCATCGGTCTCGTCATGGGTCGAGAGACGGTACTCGAGCGTATAGGACTGCACCACTGCCCCACCCCGCATGTGCATGAAGTTGACCCACGCGGCATCCTCGTCACGCAACAGTCCGAACACGTCGATGTTGTGAATCGAAGGGCTGACGATGACCGAACGGCGCCGCACATGCTCCAGCAGTTTGTAACGGCGCTTGATAATTTCTGCCTCCTCAAAGCGCAGTTCACTTGCCAATTGCTGCATCTGCTGCATTAGATAATCCATCAACTGATGGGTGTCACCGTTGAGAATCTGGCGTATCTCACTGATGTATTCCCCATAGCGCTCGGCGCTCACCAGCCCCTTGCAGCAGCCCTCACAACGATGGATGTGGTATTGCAGGCACAAGCGGTGCTTGTCGGCTTCGATTGTTTCACGTGAAACATTTAGGCGGCAAGTGCGCAGCGGATAGATTTGACGGATGGTATCGATGAGTACCTTAGCCACCTCGGCACGTGGATACGGACCATAGAAGCGGTCACCCTTGAGCCGTGCGTCGCGGGTAATGTACACGCGCGGATAAAGTCCGCCCGAGACACATATCCACGGATAGCTTTTGTCATCCTTGAGCAGCACGTTATAGCGCGGCTGGTACTCCTTGATGAGGGCATTTTCCAGGTCGAGCGCCTCCTCCTCGGTGTTGACCACGGTATATTCCAGGTCGGCAATATTGCGCACAAGCATCGTGGTGCGCACCGAAGTGTGCTCACGGTTGAAATAGGAATGGACGCGGCGCTTGAGGTTCTTTGCCTTACCCACATAGATGATGACACCCTCCCGATTGCGGTAGCGGTAAACGCCCGGCTCATCGGGGAGCAACGACAATTTCAGCTTGAGCTCGTCGGTCATGGGTGCCCGTCAATCCTAGACTATAGATTCGATAGGTACTATAATCTTATCAGAAGGTGAACAGGGAGGTGATTTCCACGTCAGGCGGGAAGACATCACGTCCATGCAGGTCAGCGAGGTCGCAGATGAAGTTGATATAAACCTTCTTGGGATTCATCGACTTCACCAACTCATAGGCTGCGAGCATGGTGCCACCGGTAGCCAACAGGTCGTCATGGATGACCACCACATCGTCAGGGGTGATTGCATCCTGATGAATCTCGATGGTGTCGGTGCCGTATTCCTTGGTATAGGACTTCTGGATTACCATGGCAGGCAGCTTGCCCGGCTTGCGCAGGGGCACGAAACCAGCATTCAACTGGGTAGCGAGAATGGAGCCACCGATGAAGCCGCGAGCCTCGATACCCACCACCTTGGTGACGCCAGCGTCACGGTACAAATCTGCCATGGCACGGGTCATGATTTGCAGGGCCTCGGGATCCTTAAATGCTGTGGTCAGGTCCTTGAACTGGATGCCTGGAACAGGAAAGTCTGGGATGTTGCGCACCACACTTTTTACTTTTTCTAATTCTTGCTTATTCATTGTAAATCAGTATTTTAAGTTATAATTGTTTCACGTGGAACAAATCATCTGCCCAACAAAACGAGCAGGATATTGATATCGCTTGGTGACACACCAGGTATGCGCGAAGCCTGCCCCACCGTTTCAGGGTCTATGGCTTGGAGTTTCTGGCGCGCTTCGGTTGAAATCTGGTGAATCTGGGAGTAATCAAATTTACCCTTGAGTGTAACATTGTCGAGTCGCGCAACCCTGTCGGCAATGAGTGTTTCGCGCTCGATGTAGCCACGGTACTTGATGGCAATCTCGATCGCCTCAACGATTTCATCGCGACGTGCAGCCTCCAGTTTATCAATCTGCGACTGCAAATCAGGCAACGCCTCGGCAAGGATTGACATTGTCAACTGCGGACGCAGCAGCAAGTCATGCAAGCGTTGTCCTTGAGTCAAGGGCTGCATACCATGAGCCTCAAGCACGGGGTTGATGACAACGGCCTTGACGGTATATTCGCGGCAGAATGCCGTGAGGTCTTCCACTTGTCTCCTCTTAGCGCACATGAGTTCATATCTCTCCTGAGTCGCGAGCCCCAAGCGGTAGCCTTTCTCGGTGAGGCGCATGTCGGCATCATCCTGACGCAACAGGATGCGATGCTCGGCACGCGATGTGAACATGCGGTAAGGCTCATCCACGCCACAGGTCACCAGGTCGTCAATCAGCACCCCGATATAGGCCTCGTTGCGGGCCAGAGTGAACGGCTCGCCGCCCGTGATATTCTGGTGGGCGTTGATGCCGGCAACGAGTCCCTGCCCTGCCGCTTCCTCATAGCCCGTTGTCCCGTTAACCTGACCAGCCAGGAACAGGTTCTTGACGAGTTTGGACTCTAGTGTGTGATTGAGCTGGGTGGGATCAAAGAAATCGTATTCGATGGCATAGCCGGGTCGGAATGCGTGTACATTCTCGAGCGCCGGAATGTGGCGCAATGCCTCAATCTGCACATCCCAGGGCAGCGACGAAGAGAAGCCATTGAGGTACATCTCATGTGTTGTAGCACCTTCAGGCTCGATGAAAAGCTGATGCGATGTCTTGTCGGCAAAGGTCACGATTTTGGTCTCGATGCTGGGGCAATAACGGGGCCCGATGCTCGTGATTTGACCATTATAGAGCGGTGATTGTGGCAAGCCTTCACGCAGCACCTCATGAACTTTCTCATTGGTGTGGACAATCCAGCACGGACGCTGAGGCAGCTTGGAAGTCACCCCAGGCATGAAAGAAAAATGATGAAAATCGTGCTCCCCTTCCTGCTTGATGCACTGCGAGAAATCGATGGTGCGCTCGTCAAGACGCGGTGGCGTTCCCGTCTTCATGCGGCCCACGGTGAAACCGAGGGAAGCCAACTGCTCGGTAATACCTCGTGCAGGCGGTTCTGAAACACGGCCACCAGGAGTTTGAACACGTCCCACATGCATCAATCCGTTCAAGAATGTGCCAGCTGTGAGGATGACAGCCTTAGCATTAAATGTGATGCCGAGGGCGGTTTTCACACCCTTCACTACCCCACCCTCAATGATAAATTCATTGACTGAATCCTGCCACATGGACAGATTTGGCGTATTCTCAAGCACTTCGCGCCATTCAAGGATGAACTGCTGGCGGTCGCTCTGTGAACGTGGGCTCCACATGGCAGGCCCCTTGCTGCGATTGAGCATGCGGAATTGGATGCTGCTACGGTCAGTAACGATGCCCATCTGTCCGCCCAATGCATCAATTTCGCGCACGATTTGCCCCTTGGCAATACCGCCAACGGCAGGATTGCAACTCATCTGCGCCACCTTATTCATGTCTATCGTGATAAGGAGCGTGCGCGACCCTAAGCGAGCCGAAGTACAAGCCGCCTCACAACCGGCATGACCGGCACCCACCACTATGACATCATAGTCGTTAGTCATCAGCAATCCTTGAATCAATCGATATCGAGAAATACGTTTTTTGGCAAAATTGAGAGTGCGGCATTCTCATGTTGTTCCATGATTTCACGCTCTCCAGGACCTTTATCATTGATGCCACACAAGTGCAATACACCATGGATAATGACTCGCATGAGTTCTGTTTCATAAGCCACACCCAGTTCTTCGGAATTGCTCTTGACGGTATCAAGAGAGATTACCATATCACCGGCAATGTGCCTTGAATTGGTGTAATCAAACGTGATGATATCGGTGTAGAAATCATGTCCTAAGAACTGACGATTGGTTTCGAGAATGTAGTCATCATCACAAAAGACGTACGTCAGGCAGCCCACCTTCTGATTCAAGGTGGCAGCCACGGCGACAATCCAGTCGAGGACGGCGGGCTCATTGAGCTTCGGCATCTCGACTTTTCCCTGGGTCATGTAGTTAATTTCGGTCATTGCTTCAGTGCTTAAGAAACGTGACACAAAGATAACACATTATTTTAAAAAACAAGAACAAAACCGCAAGTTTCACATGACACCCTTGAAAAAACTCCAACTTCGGCCATCAAGCTGGACAAGGAATCATGAAATGGCACCAGATGCTCAATTTAAATAGGATTATACTGTTTTTCTGTAGCAATAGGCCATCTTGTACCGCAAGATATCTTTTCTCGATTTTTCTGAGAATTCGGCAAAAACGCCAAAAATGCTGATTAACAGCGACAAATAGCATTTTAACCGCTTGAGAATTCAAAATTTGGTGCAATTCGAGCATCCGATGGAGAATATTTGATTAAAAATGGCATAAAATTTGCAGATTTAAAGGTGAACATGTAACTTTGGGGGCGAATCCCAAATGTCACTGCAACTGAGTTACAGCATAGCATTGGAATTGAACATTTGTGCCTCGCATGACATTTTTTTGAAAATTTTTCCACCCGTTCGTGTAGTTTTTAGATTGGGTCATGCGTCTAAAGAATAAAAAGAAGAGAATAAAGTATAACAACATAAAACTTCAATATTATGATCGAGTTTTTCACATCCAACCTTTGGCTCATTTGGGTTATCATTTCCATCGTGTGCCTGATTCTTGAATTATCATCTGGTGATTGCTTCATCCTGTGCTTTGCCATCGGAGCCGCCGTGACCGCTATTGTGGCCGGATGCGGAGCCAACCTTACCGTGCAGATTATCACGTTTGCAGTCATCTCTGTCCTGAGCCTCCTGCTAGTGCGTCCCACATTACTGAGGAAGCTTCACAAACCTAACCGCGAACGCCTGAGCAATGTCGAGGCTATGATTGGCCAGCAGGGTAGGGTGAGTGAGCGTATCGAGGCTGGCGGCTATGGTCGCGTTGCCATCGATGGTGATGACTGGAAAGCACGTAGCGCCGACGGCAGTACCATTGATAAGGACACCCGAGTGCGCGTCGTGAAGATGGACAGCATCATCGTTACCGTCGAGCCTATCGACTAATCGAGTCATATCAACTTTAGTATTCACTTTAAAAAAATAATATTATGTCTCCAGTAACAATTTTTCTTATCGTCATTATTCTGCTGGCTCTGATCCTGGTGAAGAACAGCCTTGTAATTATCCCGCAGAGCGAGACCAAGATTATCGAACGCTTGGGTAAATACTATGCCACCCTCAAACCCGGTATCAATATCATTATCCCGTTTATTGACCGCGCCAAGAGCATCGTAGCCTACGAGCATGGCCGCTACCGCACAACCAACGTGATTGACCTGCGCGAGCAAGTCTATGACTTCGACAAGCAGAACGTGATTACCAAAGATAACGTCATGACGCAAATCAACGCGTTGCTCTATTTCCAGATTATGGATCCGTTCAAGGCAGTGTATGAAATCAACAACCTGCCCAACGCTATCGAGAAACTGACTCAGACCACGCTGCGTAACATCATCGGTGAACTCGAGCTGGACCAGACGCTGACCTCGCGCGACACCATCAACAGCAAGCTGCGTGCCGTGCTGGACGACGCCACCAACAAATGGGGTATCAAAGTGAACCGCGTTGAGTTACAGGACATTCAGCCGCCTCAAACCGTGCTCCAGGCCATGGAGAAGCAGATGCAGGCCGAGCGTAACAAGCGCGCTACCATCCTCACCAGCGAAGGTCAGAAACAGGCTGCCATCCTCCAGTCCGAGGGCCAGAAGACCGCTCGCATCAACCAGGCCGAGGCCGACAAGCAGACCGAAATCCTGCGCGCCGAAGGTGAAGCCCAGGCTCGCATCCGCAAAGCCGAAGCCGAGGCTATCGCCATCGACAAAATTACCGAGGCAGTTGGACAGAGCACCAATCCCGCCAATTACCTGCTTGCCCAAAAGTATATCCAAATGCTTGATACTGTGGCCAGTGGAGACAAGACCAAGACGGTTTACCTGCCCTATGAGGCTACCAACCTGCTCGGCTCTATCGGCGGCATCAAGGAACTCTTCGGCAGCGACGGCAAGAAAGAATAATCGGGTAGGGGAGAACAACCCATCTATCAGATTCTCAATCAACAGGCGCGGCAAAATTTTGCTGCGCCTGTTTTTTGCCAATTTGTGTTTTTATGGGGCAGGGAAGAAGAAAATAGAGGATTATTTTGTACTTTTGTAGCAATCATATCTATACAATACTTTCGAGTATATCCTCAAAAATCTGATTAACAGATGATTAACGTATTCCATATCGTTTCTAACAAGCACTGGACCGGTGCTGAGCAATATACTTATGACCTGGTGGAGCGGCTGCGCAACGATCCTGACTTCTATGTCGAGGTCGTCTGCCGCAAGCACCCCAACGTGCTCAAGCAATACCGCCGCTTGGAGATTCCCATCTCCATCCTGCCCCTCAAGGGCGTGACCGACATCGATAGCCCTGTGCGCTTTGCACGCCTGTTGCGCAAGGGGCAGAACATCATCCATGTGCACAGTTTCAAGGACGCCTTCATGGCAGTCATGGCAAGGCGCATCAGCGAGAACCGCGACACTCGCGTCGTGGTGAGCGTCCACGGCGTCTACAAGCCCAAGAAAAACTACATGTACACCAAGCTGTACAAGTCTATCGATTGCTTTGTATTCTCGTCCGAGATGGCACGTGACGCCTTCCTGGGCAAGGCCAAGAAACAATATGCCGACCGTGGTATCGTGTTGCGCGACAGCGTGTGTGACAGCCAGATAGGCACTCAGGTGCCCGACCTGCGACGCGAACTTAACCTCGACAGCCACCAGGCGCTCATCATGTACCATGGCAAGCTTGCCCCTGAAAAAGGCTTAGATGCCCTTCTGAGCGCGTTAACCCATGTAGATAAGGCCAAGTACCATCTGGCCATCATCGGCGAAGGACAGCCCAAATACAAGGCAAAAATCAAAGGTTTCATCGTTGCCAACGGTCTCGTACACAACGTGTCGTTGCTCGGTTTCCGCGATAACATCCTGGAATACCTGCGCCAGGCCGACTTCGGTGTACTGCCTTCAATACAGCAAGAAGCGCTGGGAATCAGCAACTTGGAGTATATGATGGCAGGCAAAGCACACATCTGCAGCAACAATGGAGCCCAACCCGAGTATGTCCACGACGGCGTGAACGGCTTGCTCGTGCCTCCAGGCGACGAACAAGCGCTCACCAATGCCATCAACCAGCTCATCAACGACACCGCCTCCCGCAGCCGCATGGGCACCCAGGCACAGAAGGATTTCGAGGAAAACCTCGACTACCCCGCCTTCTACAAGAAGATGACCGACCTCTACCGCAGCTTGCTCGAGAAAGCCCCGGTCATCAACATCGTGATTCCAGAGCAGGGAGAGACCGAAGAATAGAGACGAGACTCACGAGCAACCAAGAATTTTGAGGGTGTGCCATAACTGAATTATGACACACCCTCTTACATTGTTTATTAAATGGACAACAAAATTTGTATAAAACTATTAATGAAACACAAAAGCGCTCAATAATTTTGTCAACAAAGAAATTAACATGAATTTTGTACACTTTTTTGTTATATTTTTCATTCAAATGTTTATAAACGTTATCAGTATCTATAGAATTTACACATGAAAAAAATCTTAATTCTAGTATTTGTGTTGATGATCAGTTTCATCAATGCAATGGCTCAGAGCGGCCAGACATTTTCTGGGACAGTGCTCGACGACCATGACGAACCCCTCATGGGGGTTAGCGTCCATGTTAAGGGAACTTCTACGGCTACAATGACCGATGCCAATGGTCGCTTTTCCATCAAGTGTTCTCCAGGAGCAACGCTTACATTTGACTACATTGGTTTTCTTTCACAGGAGCATGACGTGGAGGGTAAAACTTCTATTGAGGTTCGCATGAGTGAATCTCCTCATGATCTGAACGAGGTAATCGTTGTCGCTTATGGCACTGCCAAGAAAAGCAGTTACAGCGGATCTGCCAGTATGGTAGGCCAAAATGCGCTCAAGGACATCCCCATCACCACTTTTGAGAATGCGCTCAATGGACGCGTTGCGGGCCTCCAGGTTTCCAACAGTAGCGGTCAGGCTGGTTCGGCTCCAAGCATCCGCATCCGCGGTATAGGGTCAATGAACGCGAGCAATGAGCCCCTTTATGTCATCGATGGTGTGCCCGTTACCAGCGGTGACGTTGGACAAATGAGTGACTATATCTACTCAACCAACAACGTGATGAATTCGCTCAGTCCTAACGACATCGAGTCTATCTCTGTGCTTAAGGACGCTGCCGCATCATCACTCTATGGTTCACGCGCTGCTAATGGTGTTATCCTCATCACAACAAAGAAAGGCTCCCAAGGCAAGACCCATGTTGATTTGAATATATCGGTGGGTTTCACGCCATCGTGGGCAACTAAAAACTATGAGCCCGCCAAGACTGAGCAGCAGGTGGAAATGCTTTACAAAGTATTCCATGATTATAAAACCTCGGGGGGCAGCAGCGATGAAGCCGCTAATTCTTATTCCTTGGGGCAGCTCAACCGCAGGTTCAACAAGCACGGCTATGCCTTCTCCACCGAGGGTGTTGGCCTGAATGCGCCGATTATCATCAGCGACTACAACAACTCGGGTAGAGCAGGTAAATACTTCGACTGGGACAAAGCCTATTTCCGTACTGCCACCTTCCAGAACTATGACTTCGCTGTGAGCGGTGCAACTCCTAATGTTAACTACTACACCTCGTTTGCATACACCCGCGATGAGGGCCGTATCCGCATCAACAATTTTGACCGCTTCAGCGGACGCATCAACTTGACAGCCAAGGCTGGCAAATTCCTCGAGTTGTCTTCCAACGTCAGCGCCAGTCGCACGACCACTGAAGGCTACAACGACACCCGCAACACTGGCAATAATTTGTTCATGCAGACACGCAACCTGCTTTGGGGGTTTTACTGGCCCACCGACTTTGAGACAGGCGAAGATTGGACCAGCCGTTATGGCAGTTATGCCTACAATGCGCTCTACTACAACAAGCAGTGGGAAAACAAGGCACAGAACAACAAGTTCAATGTCACCGAAGCCCTCAACTTGCATCTGTTGCCTGTACTTGACGTTAAGTCGATTTTCTCCTATGACAACACCGCTGTTAAGGATCACATCTACTTCAGCGCCGACCACTTCTCTGCTTCGTCCGATAATGGCAGAGTGCATGAGATGCGCACGGTCTATGAGAAGATGGTATCAAGCACTACAGCCAATTACAACCAGAGTTTTGGCGACCACAACATACAATTGATGGCAGGCTTTGAAGCCGAGAAGAACAAGACCGATTTCACACGCTCAACAGGTACCAATCTGCCCACCAGTACGCTCCACACCGTGAGCACTGCAGGCAGCACCGAGGCATCGGGCTACCGTTGGGGTAATTCACTCGTTTCGTTCCTTAGCAAGGCCGACTACCAGTATGCAGGCAAGTATTTTGCTTCAGCAAGTTTCCGCCGTGATGGTTCATCTAAGTTGAGCCGCAATTCACGCTGGGGTAACTTCTGGTCGCTTGCTGGTTCATGGAATATCAAGCACGAGAGCTTCATGGAGTCGCTGGAAAATGTGAGCACCCTCAGGCTGCGCATGTCATATGGTGTAAATGGTACCTTGCCCACCAACAATTACGGCTACATGAACCTCATTACTTATAACACTAAGTACATGGGTGACCCAGGCGGCACACTTTCCACCCTTGCAGACAATGACTTGTCGTGGGAGACCAACTACACCTATAATGTGGGCATCGACTTCGGATTCTGGGGTAATCGTCTGCGTGGTAGCATTGAGTACTTCAACCGCACATCCAAGAACCTGCTTCAGGATATGCCCATCACACGTGTCACGGGATTTTCATCAACCCTGCGCAATATAGGACGTATCAACAACCACGGTGTGGAAACCGAAGTGAGCTATGACATCATTAGCAACCGCGATTGGAAGTGGACAGCATCGGTCAACGCCACTTTCCTTACCAGCAAGGTCAAAAGACTTTATAATGGAGCAGACATTATCTGGTATGACCCCACTGGTGACGATGATCGCGCACAGTACATCTATCGTGAGGGTGAATCCACATTGGCATTTTATGGCTATGAATGGGCTGGTGTGGATCAGTCAAATGGTGCCAGCGTATATTATGTCAATGCCCCGGAAGATGACCAGGCAGGTGACTTTATTTACAACGGTCGTGGAGCGACCTATGACTATAAAAAAGCCAACAATACAATTATTGGCAATGCCATTCCCGATGTTACAGGAGGTCTCAACACCACTTTGAGTTATAAGGGCATTGAACTGGCTGCCAACTTCATCTATAAGATTGGTGGAAGCCTCTATGATGGTGCTTACAAGGATGTGGCCGATGATGGTTACTACTGGGAACGCATCCGCTCCAAGAACTACTATGACAACATGTGGACAGCCGAGAATCACAACGGTAGCGAGCCTATGATTCGTGGTATTGACCTGGAGGATGCCATGCAGTATTCTTCACGCCACATCTGCAATGCCAGTTTCCTGCGCCTCAAGAATGTCAGCATTGGCTACAACCTGCCCAAGGCCTTCGTCTCGAAAGCTTACATGCAGGGAGCACGCATTTACTTTAGCGCTACTAACTTGCTCACTTTTAGCAAGTACAAGGATGCCGATCCCGAGGTGAACCAGTATGGAACCCGCGGTTGGGAAACCCCGCTGGGCAAGACTTTCACTCTAGGCGTTAACTTGAAATTTTAACTAAACATGGTCAAACTTTTCAATCACGACATATCAATGAAAAAGATATCATTCCTGTTGCTGTCCATGCTGATGCTCGTGTCATGTAACGATTTCCTTGACATGGAGCCCACTAACAGTGCTAACAGTGCCGAAGCAATTGCCACGCCGACAGATGCCCGCGTTATCATCAACGGCATCATGCGTACCATGGCATCATCGTCCTACTACGGCCGCAATTTCTTTATGTACGGAGATGCCAAGGGCGGCGATCTCACTATCGCCTCTCAAGGACGTGGCTTAGACGGATTGTACAGTTTCAATCACTCTGCCACATCGGGTTCTTACAGTGGTTTCTGGTCCACTGGCTATTATTGCATCCTTCAAGTGAATAACCTGCTTGAGAACATTGACCGCATTACTGAAAACGGTACCAGCGAGGATGCCGCCAGCTATAATCAGTGTAAGGGCGAGGCTTTCACGTTGCGTGCTCTCATCTACTTTGACCTTGTGCGCCTCTATGGCAAGCCTTACAACTATGATAAGGGCAGCTTGGGTGTTCCCTTGGTAACCCAAACCCTGCCTGCTAGTGCTCAACCCACCCGAGCCACTGTCGAGGAGGTTTACAAGCAAATCATTAGCGATCTGAACCAAGGTAAGTCTCTTCTCGAGAACGGCAAAGTTCAGCAAGACGGTTACATGGGCTACTATGCCAACCTGGCCGAACAAGCCCGTGTAAAGCTTTATATGGAAGATTATGACGGAGCACTGGCTGCCGCTCAAGAAATCATCGGCAGTGGAAAGTTCAAGCTTTATGAGCCCTCACAGTGGGCCGACTCATGGAAAAAGCAGTTTGGCTCTGAGAGCATCTTTGAGCTGGGCATTTATTCAGCAGAGGCTGATTTGGGCACCTATTCGCTGGGGTTTTACCTCATGCGCTACGGCTTGAAGAGCGGTGCTGCAGGATGGTTCATGGCAAGCGATTACTACCTTGAGCGTCTGGCACAAGACCCCACCGACGTGCGTTGGAGTGTGATGTATCAGGACGAGAGCGAATACACCCATTTGGGCAGTTGCAACAAGTACATGGGTGGGCCTGACATGAATGGCGACGGCAAGGAATCTCCTACATCGGTCAACATTAAAGTCATTAGGTTGAGTGAGATTTACCTCATTGCAGCCGAAGCCGCCTTGCATGCCTCGAAGCCCAATGCCGAGCAAGCCGCCCAATACCTCAACGCCATTCGATGCCGCGCCACATCACTGGAACCAGCCACTGCATCGACGATCAACGATGACATGATTCTTGATGAGCGTAGCAAGGAACTGTTTTGCGAGGGACACCGTTTCTTTGACATGATGAGAATGAACCGTTCCATCACCTTCAACGATGACTTTGGCGGCATTGCAGTCAACGGACGGCCCAAAACCATCGACCGCACGTTCGGCAAAATCGTTCTGCCCATCGATCAGGATGAGATCAATGCCAACCCTGCACTTGCAGGGCAGCAAAATGAGGCATATAAATAAGCCTCAATACCACAAGAAGTCATCATAATATAGTAACAATATCCTGATTCAATATTAAAAACGCCGCCGGGGCAGTGAAGCCTCGGCGGTCGTTATTAATGGAGAGGGTAGGGGATATTCCCTACTGGTTTACTCAATCACGAACTGATAGAGGGTGCAGCGGATGGTCTTGCTGCCGCAGTTACCAGCGGCAATCTGACGATAAGCACGGCCGATGTACCAGGTCCAGTAATCGGTAAACTCACCCTGGTTGCCGTTAGACAAGGTGTAGGGGAGCTTACCCGTTACCTTACCAGCGTTATCCACAGCAAAGAGGCAAACCTCGCGACGCTGAGAACCACTACTGTTGTAAACGGTCTTGCGAATCTTTACAGTGAACCACTTGGTGCTCTCACCGAAGCCGATGGGCTCGCCCACGGGCTCATATTCCTTGGTATCCAAGTTTTGAACACCATACTGCACCTTGCCGGTGTAGGGCGTTCCGTCAGCCTCGTAGAGCAGGTTGACGAAGTGAACACGGCACAGCGAGTCGGTATCGAGACCCTTGTTAAACTCGGGAGCGGGAGTCATCTCGATGGGGATGGGAGCCTTGTTCAGGTCGTGTACATACAGACAATAGCGCTTGCCGGCCTGCACGGTCACGTTCTGGTCATAAACGACGGGGTAGGTGTAGCCACCGTTGCCATCACTCACGCGCGAGTGCAACTTGAGGTTGAGGGAACCAGCTGGAACAACATAGAAGCGGTTGGTGCCACCTGAAGGAACAGTATTGAAGGTAGCTAAGAAAGTACCGCCCTCATTACCATATTCAATGCCATTAAGGTCAATGTAGTACATGTAATTGGCTGCACCGGCAGTAACAGGTGCATAATAGCCCACCTGCACGTATGCCATCTGGGTCTCGTCAACGGGTTCGGCCATGTAGGACACGTCCTTCTTGTCACAAGAGCCCATCATCACTGCAACCAGCAACAATAATGCTATATATTTGAAATATTTCATAGTTATTGCGTTTTTAATCAATTAATAAAACATCATCTTGTAGTAGGCATATCTCCAGGATAGCAGAACCACATGATTGAGCACTGGTAATCAAGTTCTTGACCGCCAATGGGCTTGAGAGCATCCAGGTTGGTCTTGTTCCACATGTACTCGGAGTTGTAGCGCGGGCGGATGCGGAAACAGGGCGAACCGTTGTTGTCAACATTGAAAGCGCTCTTACGGCCCTGTACCTGTGCAGGCTGCAGCCAGAATCCCTTGTAAACCTTGGTGGGGTCCTCGTCGCGTTTCTGGTCAAGAGTGGTCTTATCCCAACCATTATTGTACTTGGGATAATCGCCAGTGTACTGGATGTCATAGAAGTACTTGCGCAGGTCAACCCAAGCCTCGGGAGCGCCCCAAGGATAGAGGGCGAGGTACTTCTGCATCATGATGTGCGAGAGTGAGAAGTCACTCATGGGCAGACCAGCCACATAGGGACCATTCAAGTATTCCTGGGCCAGCGCATTAAAGGTGGCCTTGGTCACACGGTCACCCTGACGGTACTTGCCGTCATAGGTACCGGCTACGATGTAGTTGGCAGTGAATTCCATATCGGCAGCCATGGCCTGCTTCCATACTTCAAAGGCATCAGACTTGCTGCCATACTTGAACAGTACCTCGGCGACGTCAAACAGCAACTCGGCATAGGTAGTCAAGATATAGGGAGCATCGTCACGATAGAGCCAGTGTCCAGCGCCGTCATAGCTGGTATTAGACGTAGCGTTGCGACCCCAGAACGAGGGAGCAGTGCCAATGGGACCGGTAGCACCGGTGAAGCCCGAGCCCACATAGTAGAGGCTGCGGAGCACCTCGCGGTCGGCAATGGTGGCATAGTTGCTGCTATCGGTGGTTGCCAGCTTCACAAGGCGGCGCGGGTCGAAGTGACCGGCATCGGGCAGGGTGTCGCTGGTAATCTGCTTGTCAAGCAGCTGGTAGGGATAATGCTGCTTGTTCAGGGGCACGGTGTCCTCGGTCTGGATATAGTTGCCCTGCTCGTCATACTTGCGGATGGTACCCGTGAACAGCTGTACGGGATAGTCATGCTGGAAGTAGCTGTAAACCAGGTTGCCACGATAGGTACCCCAGAAGTTGTTGTAACCGCTCTCGGCTGCGTCGGCACCACCACCGGCAATCTTCAGGGTAGCATTGTCATCGTTGCTGGCAAAAGCCTTGTGGAAAGCGTCCATGAACTCACTAAGGTATTTCTCCGAAAAGTCCTTCTTGTTGCTCAGCGAGGCCAGGTTGCGGACAATCACCGCATAGCAGAACTTGATCCACTTGTCCTTGTCGCCGCCGTAGATGTAGTCGTTGTTCTTGATACGATTACCATAGGCCGAATTATCTTCCTTCTGCAGGTACTCAATAGCCTTATAGGCCCACTCGCGCACCTGGGGATAGATGTCATACTGGTAGTCATACTGATGGTCAAGGCGTCCTGCCTCATAGGCCTGCTTCATGGGTGCCTCACCATTAATCTTGGTCAGCAGGTCCCAAGAGAAAGCCTTCATCGCCATGCCTATACCGGCCAATGTCCAATTCTCAGCCTCAACACTCTGGTTAATCATGTTCTCCAGGTTCATTCCCTGGTTCCAGTAAACCATGCGCCAAGCCTCACCACCGGCATCGCTGGCCTTGCTGTAATAATGGTTGGCAAAGCTGGTGTAACTCGAGGTACCCATCATCTGGGTGAGCGGTCCGATGGCACGGATGTCCCAATAGATGCCCTGATAAGCCTGCTGGATACCTGCCAGATAGAGGTAACCCTCCACATAGTCAGGAGCGTCGGTGTTCTTATTCACATCCAAATAGTCGTCACAGGATGTCAGACCCATAGCCAAGCAAGCCAGCGCACACAGTATAATTGATTTGAATGATTTCATATCTTTTTCTTTTAGTTTTCAGTTTTCAGTTTTCAGTTTTCAGTTGATTGCGGATGCCGCTGACAACTGACAACTGGCAACTGACAACTTGATTTATACTTACTTCACGATGATTTCGCAAATCGAAACACGGTTCCAGCTCAATTCGTCAAACATGTTGCTGATACCCTGACCCTCGGCTTTGATGCGGTTGGCAGCGATACCATACTTGTTCACGAGCAGATCCCTCACGCTGGCGGCACGGCCGTTAGCGAGCTTGATGTTGTTCTCCTGATTGCCCTCGGGCGAAGCATAACCCTTGATGACGCAGGTTGCCTCGGGATGGCTCTTCATGTAGGAAGCGATGCGCTCCACATTGGGACGCTGGTCAGCACCGATAGCGGTCTTGTTCACGGGGTAGTGAACAAGAATGTTCATATACTGCTTGCTGTTGTCGACAATCTTGGGGGCAACATTCTTAGCAGCTGCCAAGTCGCTCTTGCAGTTGGCCAGGGCGCGGGTAGCGTTGTCGAGGTCACCCTGCAGCTGAGCCAGGCGGCTGTTATAGTTGTTCTCGGCATTGGCGAGCTGTGCGCGCAAGTCATTGATCTGGTCGTTGAGGGCCGTCGTGTTCTGATAAACAGGCTTGGGAGCCTCATCGTTGGAACCGAAGGTCACGCTCAGGCCGACAGAGTAGCTGCGCGGAGTGGGCAGCGACCACATGTCATAGCCCTCACCACCGGTACCACCGGCAGCAGCCGACATGGTGTTACCGGCAACGTCGGTACCCGTGTAGTTGGTGATGGTGAACAAGTCATTGCCTGATACATAGATGCTACCATTCTGAATGGTGCCACGGGTCACGTTGCGGAGCCAATTCTGCGGAATGATATAAGCCAGACGCAGCTCTTGGCAACGAATATAGTTGATCTTGTGCTGGATCCAGTCCTCATCACCACCAGTGTAGGTGTACTGGCCATACTCGCCTAGGTTGACAGCGATGGTGTTTTTGGTGGGATTGGGAGTATCTTGCTTGCCATCGTAGAGCACACCGTCAAATACGACGAAGCCCTTCTCGCGCATGTCAACCGACAGCCAGTTCAGACCGGTGCCCAACATGTCACGCATGGTACCGTTGACAACGTCGGCATGGTAGCGACCCTGGAACATAGCGCTCAGGCGCCAGTTCTTCACGCTCAAGGCGGTGGTGAGACCGAAGCGCAGCTTAGGCTCACGGTTACCCAGGATGCTCCAATCGGCGCTGACGCGAGGCAGACCCGTCGTGGGATTGATCAGAATCTGACCAGCCTCGTTGCGCTCGTAGGCGTTACCGGTTACGGTGCTGATGGGATGTCCCTTCATCACACCATTGCGGATGTTACCTGAGTTCCAGGTGTAAGCATTGTAGAACTCAACCAGGTTCTCGGGCAGGTAAACGACCTCACTGTTGGTGTGAGAGAGGTTCACGCCCACATTCCAGCGGACATCATTTGTGCGGACTACGTCAACGTCGGCGTGGCCTTCCCAGCCCCACGTGTTAAACGTACCCACGTTCATATTGTTCAGCACGAAACCGGTAGCGTAGCTCATGCGGAAGCCAGTCACAATCTGGTCGGCGCAATGGGTGCGGAACCAGGTGAAGTCGGCATTGATGCGGTCATTCCAGAAGCGGGCCTCAACACCAGCTTCATAGGAGGTGGTCATCTCAGGCTTGAGGCTGCGGTTGGGACCGGTGTAGCCATACTTGTAACCGCCACCTGTCAGGCCGGTGGGCTCGAGCTCGGGGTCAATCGAGAGCACGGGAGCATCCTTACCTACCTGGGCGATAGCGCCACGCAGTTTCAGGTAGTTGATGAAGCCGACATGCTTCATGAAGCCCATCTCACTCAACACGATTGAAAGCTCGCCAGCGGGATAGAAGTAGCTGTTATTATCCTTGGGCAGGGTCGAAGACCAGTCGTTACGGAAACGGCCAGTCAAGAAGATCATATTGTTGAAGCCCAGCTCCAACTGGCCCGAGATAGCCTGCACGCGGCGCTTGGTCGAGCGCTTCTTGCTGGTCACGGTGCTCTCGGTACAGTTGTTGATGCTGTAGAAGTCAATCACCTTGAAGTTGGTACCATAGGACGACAGGCTCGTCACGCCGTTCTCCAGCTGGTGGTAACCAGCCTGCAGACCCAGCGAGAACTTGTTGTCCATCCAGCTGTTGTTGTAACCGGCCAGCACGTTGAGCGTCGGGTCGTTGGTGTTGTACTTGGTGATGTTATAGGTACCGCTATTATTGCTGTCGTCGACACTCTGGTTGGCACTTGTATAATAGGGATGCGTGCCCGTCTCATAGGTCGAGGTGCTCACGTCCCAACCCATCTGCAAGCGCAGGTAAGTGTGACGGATCGGCGTGAAGTTCAGCGAGAAAGCGCTGATGATACGGTCGGTTTCATCGTGCATCAAGTTCTTCTTCAAGCCATACAGCGGGTTCAGCAGGTCGGTGTCGGTATAGAAGGCGGGATACTTCATGTGGGCACCGTCCTCGGCCAGATAGATGCTCATGTCATCGACACTCGGCCAGCGATAGCTGTTGCGAACGGGACCATACAGACCACGCAGGGCCTTGTCGTTCTTGGCGTTCACATACTGCATGCTACCTTCCATCGACAACCACTTGGTCAGTTCGGCGCGGCCGGCCAACGACAGGTTAGTACGCGTCAGGCTCGTGGTCTTGATAACACCATCCTGGTCAAAGAATGAAGCGCTGGCGCGAACCGACATCTTGTCGTTACCAGCCTCCATCGACAGGTTGTGGCGGTGCATGAAACCAGTCTGCAGCACGGCAGCCGTGTTGTCATAGAACGGCATCGTGCCGTCATACAACGAACCGTAACGGCTGGTGTAGTAGAAGTTGGCAGCACCATAAGCACCATTGATGTACTTGTCCTGAATCTTGGGCCAACCATAGGCCTTGGACCAAGTAATCTGGTTGCTGTAGGTCACGCGAGCGCGGCCTGAGCGACCTTTCTTGGTGGTGATGATGATGGCACCGTTCGAGGCGTCACTACCATACAGAGCGGCTGCAGCAGCACCCTTCAGCACGGTCATCGACTCGATGTCCTCGGGGTTGAAGTCGTTACCACGCGACGAGTAGTCAGTGGTACGGGGAGTCAGGCCAGTGATACCGCCATCGGCAGCTGCCAGACCCGTGGTGGGGTTGAACGAAGTGTTGTTCATGGGGATACCATCGATAACATACAGCGGCTGGTTGTTACCGCTCAGTGACGTGGCACTGCGCAGCACAACAGTCGTTGATGAACCAGGGGCACCACCCGAACTAACGACGCTCATACCCGATACACGACCTTGCAGGGCCGAGATAAAGTCGGTGCGGCCCGACTCAACAATGTCCTGGGCCTTCACGTTCTGCACCGAGGAACCCACGGTGCGGGCGACACGTTTCATACCGAACTCGGCCGTCACCACCACATCCTGCAGGGTGTTGGCGCCTTCGGTCAACTGTACGTTGGCGGCTTGCGACGCGGGAACTTCGATCGCGTCATAGCCCACAAAGGAGAAGACGAGCGTCTGGTTGGGGTCGGCCTTAATCGAATAACGGCCATCGATGTCGGTGGTCGTACCCGTGTTAGTGCCCTTTACCCTCACATTAACGCCAATCATCGGCTCTCCGTTGGCGTCCTTAACGACGCCGTTGACTCGGTTGCTCTGGGCAACAGCTGTGAAGCCCGTCCATGACTGACTTGGCGCCAGTCCTGCAGGCACTCCCATGGCTATCGCCAGTGTACAGAGCAGTGCTAATTGTTTTAAAAAATCACATGACCAAATCTTTGAGAAGAAAAAAACATTATCACTACCGTAAACAATAGTATTTCTGCTAAAATTTATAGGTCTTGTACGGATTTTTGTAGTTTTTAACATTTGTATTTGTAAAACAAGCCCGTTTTTTTTGGCTGTTTCAAAAAAAATATAGAATTTTGCACTTTATTAAAAAAAATTAAAAACCCTCTGGACAAAGAAGAGGGTTCATGTGGCAAAAGAAAAAGGTGAATTAACAACTTAATATTAACAAATTAAAACGTGCTTATGAAAAGACATTTAGCTCTTTTGGGCGCTTTGTTGATGCTGTGCGGTACCGGTTACCAGGCACAGGCAGCACCCGCGCCCCAGGTGTCGGCTACATCCGCCACCAGCATTGTGACAGGCCGCGTTGTCGATGAACAGGGTGAACCCGTCATCGGCGCCAGCATTGTCGAGGTTGGAACGACCCGTGGCACATCGACCGATGTGGACGGTAACTTCTCGTTCAAAGCTAGCCCCAACGCTAAGCTTCAGATTTCGTTTATCGGCTACAAGACGCAGACCGTGCGCGCTGCCAGCGGCATGCGCGTCGTTCTCCCCGAGGACAATGCCCGCCTCGATGAAATCGTAGTCGTTGGTTACGGTACGCAGCGTAAGGCCAACCTGACCGGTGCCGTGAGCACCGTGGACGTTGACAAGGTGCTCGGTTCCAAGTCCGAGACCGACGTCAGGAAGTCCCTGCAAGGTACCGTCCCTGGCTTGACGATTTTGAACGCCAACGGTGACATCAGTGCCGATCCTTCGATTGTTATCCGTGGTATCGGTACGCTGTCCAACAATGGTGTTTCCAACCCGTTGTATATCGTTGACGGTGTACCCGTTGAATCTCTGGGTGACCTGAACCCCGCCGATATTGAGAACATCAGTGTCCTGAAGGATGCTGCTTCGACCTCAATCTACGGTACGCGTGCAGCCTTCGGTGTTGTATTGATTACCACCAGAACCGCCCACGTGAAGGACAACGTCAGGGTGAGCTACAACAACAACTTCGCTTGGAGCCAGGCTACCACCTTGCCCGACTACCCCAACGTTCCCACCCAAGTTAGCGCCCTTAACGACGTGAACCACCGCATGGGCGTTGCATCGGAGCTCTTCGGTATGTACATGGACAGCGAGGCTTTCCAGAACGGTATCAACAACTGGATCAAGAAGCATGGCGACATCAAGGAAAAGTATCGCAAGATGGTCTATGGTGACGACTATGATGAGAACGGTTACTATGCCAACTGGGATGTGCCCGGCATCATCTTCAACAACCATGCTCCCTCACAGAGCCACAACCTGAGCGTAACTGGCAACTCGGGCCGCATCAATTTCTACACCTCGGTTGGCTACAACCAGAAGCAGTCATTGATGAACTTCAACCCCGACAAGTTCCGCAAGTACAACGCTACGGCCAATGTATCGGTGCGTGCTACCGATTGGTTGGAACTGGGTACCCGTGTCAGCTATGTTGACAGGACCTATAACACTCCCTACAAGCGCGGTGCCGGTACCTATCAGTACCTGTGGCGCTGGGGTTCGTTCTTCGGCCCTTACGGCTACTTCGAGGATCCTAACGACGGCAAGCAGTATGACGCCCGCACGATGATCGGCGGTCGCAACACTGGTGGTGACTGCTACTACAAGATGAACAACATGAGTCTGGGCGTATTTGGCAAAATCGACTTCGGTTACGGTTTGAGCTTCAATGCCGACTACACCTTCATCAAGAGGACCAACAGGTATAAAGGCATCGGTCTTCCCTCGATTGTCTATAACACTTGGGGTCTGAATCCTCAAGGTCCTGTGGACATCACGGGTTCAACCTTCATCGAGACCTCTCGCGCCTTCACCGAGAACCATGTAGCTAACGGCTACTTCGACTGGCGCCGCTCCATCAAGGATGCTCACAACTTCAACCTGAAGGTGGGCGCCAACGTGGATAAGACCGACTATGAGTACCTGTACTATGAGCGTCACGGTCTTCAGGATCTTAACATGCCTGAGCTTGCTCTCACTAACGAGGACTACAGCTATAGTCACAGGCATGACCACTGGGGCTCGGCAGGCTTCTTCGGCCGCATCAACTATGACTACAAGGGTATCTACCTGATTGAGTTGAACGGTCGCTATGACGGTTCGAGCAAGTTCCCCAAGAAGGACCAGTGGGCATTCTTCCCCTCAGGTTCTATCGGTTATCGCATCAGTGAGGAGGCTTTCTGGGCTCCTATCAAGAACACCATCAGCAATGCCAAGATTCGCGCTTCTTATGGTATGATTGGTAACCAGGAGGTTGGCCAGTACATGTTCCTCGAGACCATGGCCAAGCAGACCAACGACGTGAACTGGATTGGTACCGGTAACTCCAAGTATGACTACTTCTCAGCTCCCAAGATGGTTTCGGAATCGCTGACCTGGGAGAAAATCCATACCCTCAATGTGGGTCTTGACCTGGCCTTCTTTAATGGCCACCTGAATGTGACCGCCGACTGGTTCCAGCGTGAGAATAAGGACATGCTCGCTCCCGGTAAGGCTCTGCCTTCAGTCATCGGTTCAAGCGCTGCATGGGAGAACGCTGGTAATATGCGCACCCGTGGTTGGGAAGTTAGTGTTGACTACCGCAACCGCATCGGCAATGTTGATTTCTATGCTACCGCTATCGTGAGTGACTACAAGACCAAGATCACTAAGTGGGACAGCAATAACATGATCAACACCAACTACTCTGGTAAGCAGTATGGCGAAATCTGGGGCTTTGAGACCGACCGTTACTTCGATTTCAACGACTTCAACGCCGACGGCACCTACAAGCAGGGTGTTGCCGACCAGACCAAGTTGCAGTCCAATGGCTTTGTTTACGGCCCTGGTGACATCAAGTTCAAGGACCTGAACGGTGACGGCGTGATTGACTGGGGTAAGGGTACTCCCGAGGATCACGGTGACCTGAAGCGCATCGGTAACTTCACCCCGCGCTATCAGTACTCATTGCGTCTGGGCGCTGCCTGGAAGGGCTTCGACGTTGACTTCTACCTGCAGGGCGTGGGCAAGCGCGACATGTGGACCCAGTCTGCATTCGTGATGCCGTTCATGCGTGGTGCTGACGCTATCTACACCAACCAGACCAGCTATGTGACCGAGGCTGACTATGCCGCCCAAAGGATTGACCAGAACGCTGCATTCCCCCGCATGTGGGCTGGTGGCGCTGGCCGTGGTACCGCTTCGAGCGACATCCTCGATCTGGGTAAGTTCAACTTCTATCCTCAGACCAAGTATCTCGTGAACATGAGCTACCTGCGCATGAAGAACATCACCCTGGGTTACACCCTGCCGCAGCACATCACCCGCAAGGCGTTGATCGAGAAGCTGCGCATCTATGCTTCGACCGACAACCTGTTCGACATCATCAACCACAGCAACCATACCGGTCTCGATCCCGAGATCAACACTGGTGTGGGTAGCTATGGTAACGCCGTTTGGGGTCGTACCGATCCTATCATGCGTACCTACAGTGTAGGTCTGCAACTGACCTTCGGCAGCAACAGCCGTAGCGCTGCCGCTCCCGCTGACAACAGCGCACTGAACGCTCAGATCAATGACCTGCGCGCTCAGCTCGCCGATGCCCAGAGCGCAGCCAACGCACGCATCAACGACCTGCAGAACCAGCTCAACGCTGCCAACAACCGCAACGCTCAGCTCCAGAAGGACCTGAACGATTGCCTGAAGAGCAAGAGCGGCATGATCGACAAGTCGCTGCAGTACATGACCATCCTGGTTCACTTCCCCGTGAACAAGACTGCCATCAGCACCGACCAGCAGCCCAACGTAGAGCGCATTGCTGCTTACATGAAGAGCCATCCCGAGGCTAACTGCACCATCAACGGCTATGCTTCTAAGGACGGTCCTGCCGACCACAACATCAAGCTCGCTGAGGGCCGTGCCGCCAGCGTGAAGGATATGCTCGTGAAGAAGTATGGTATCGATGCCAAGCGCATCAATGCTCAGGGCCAGGGCATCAGCGAAATGTTTGATGAACTGAGCTGGAACCGTGTATCCATCTGCGAGATCATCGTGAAGTAAAAGTTAATTAAGTTGCCAGTTGTCAGTTGTCAGCGGCATCCGCACTCAACTGAAAACTGAAAACTAAAAAATAAAAAATAATATAATTATGAAACTTTTCAAATCAATTATACTGGTTGGCCTGGGTGTTTTCATGCTCTCGTTGGCTTCGTGCGATGATGTTCTCGACACTGAACCCTACGATCAGTTTACCAAGGACAACTACTTTACCAGTGAGACCAACGTCCAGTTGTTCGCCAACTACTTCTACAACACCTTCACGGGTTATGGTAGCGGCAGTGGTGACTACTACTTCAACACACTGAACGACGACCAGGCTTCTACCGGTATCACCAAGTGGACCTTTATGAATGTTCCCGGTAGCGCTGCTGCATGGAACACTCCCTATGTGGAAATCCGTCGTGCCAACACCCTTATCGCCGCTGTGCCTACCGTAGCTTCGATGAACGATGCCAAGAAGGCCAACTGGCTGGGTATCGGTCGCCTGTACCGTGCATGGCAGCACTACAAGCTCGTGCGCGCCTATGGTGACTGCTATTGGGTGGACAAGGTGCTGGATCCCAGTGATGAGGATATCCTGTATGGTCCCCGTCAGCCCCGCAACAACGTGATGGACAAGGTGCTTGAGGACCTGAACTTCGCTTGCACCAACATCACCGACAATGACAACTCGCGCACCGCTTTCAACAAGTGGGTTGCTCTGGCCATGAAGGCCGAGGTTTGTCTCTATGAGGGTGACTACAGCAAGTATGTGACCAAGAACAATGAGCGCGCCAACAAGTTCCTCACCGAGGCCAAGAACGCTTGTGAGCAAATCATGAACTCGGGCAAGTTCAGCCTGAACAGCAACTACCAGGCTAACTTCAACTCGCTTGACCTGGCCGGTAACAATGAGATGATCATGTACAAGAAGTACATCCAGAGCACCTTTGCTCATGGTACTATCGACTACACCTGCGGTTCTACCCAGGTGAACGGTATGACCAAGGATGCCTTCGACAGCTACCTGTTCAAGGATGGTAAGCCCCTGGCTACCACCGCTCTGAACAAGACCGACCATGGCACCGTTGTCACTCTCGATGACAACTCTGGTCTGGGCGAGGCTCCCCACATCGACATCAGCAACGTGCTGGCTAACCGCGACCCGCGCTTGAGCGCTCAAGTTGACAAGATTCTCCAATTCCCCGGTTGTGGTTACGCCCGCTTTGGCGGTGCTCAGTCCACCGCTTCGACGGGTTATGGTGTATTCCTGTTCGATACCAACCTGATCGACAACACCAACCGTCAGAGCACCTATGGTAACTGGACCGATGCTCCCATCTTCTGGTATGCCGAGATTCTGTTGAACTATGCCGAGGCTTGCGCCGAGCTGGGTAACATCACTCAGACTGACCTTGACAGGTCCATCAACCTGCTGCGTGACCGCGTGAGCATGCCCCACCTCTTCACCACTGTTGAGGCAGATCCCGCCAACAACATGGGTGTGAGCCCCCTCATTTGGGAGGTTCGCCGTGAGCGCCGCGTCGAGATGATGTACTGCATGAACGACCGTTACTACTCGCTGCTGCGTTGGAACCAGCTCTCGCTGCTCGATACCGACAAAAATCCCAACCTGTGCCGTGGTGCATACGTTCTCGGATACAGTCCCATCAGCCTTGATGAGATTAATGTTGACAACGATGGTTACATCAACTGCTCGAACAACGGTGCTCCCCGCAAGTGGGATCCCAAGTACAACCTGTTCCCCATTCCTGACGATCAGCGCAACCTGAACCCGCAGATTGGCCAGAACCCCGGTTGGTAAGGCTTTATTCAAGTGTATCAAGCGCTCTGCTGCTTGATACACTTGAAGTTTAGAGGTTAGAGTTTAGGGTTTAGAGAATCCTGATACGCGCCTCAAGATAATCACAAAAAACGGCTGCCGCCGCGTCGATTCACCTCGACACGGTGGCAGCTTTTCTTCGTCTTCTAGATTATCTGGAATCTCTAGATTAATTACTGATAATCCCTGATTCTCACGTCAATACCGCTGCCTTCAAGTAGTTTCACTACCTGCTGGATGTCGGTCTGACCGTAGTGGTAGGGGAAAAGCACTGCGGGCTTAATCATCTGAGCGGCATGTGAGCACTGCTCGGGTGTCATCGTGTAGGGCAGGTTACAGGGCAGGAATGCCACATCGATGTCCTTGATGTCGGCCATCTCGGGGATATCCTCGGTGTCGCCGGCGATGTAGATGCGCATACTCTCGATGGTGAGCACGAAGCCGTTGTCACGTCCCTTGGGATGGAACTGCAGTTTCTCGGGCGAGTTGTTGTAGGCAGGAACAGCGTCAACGGTCCAGCCATTGGGCAACTCCAGGAAGTCGCCATTGGCCATTACTTTTCCCTTGCCACCCAATATCTCATGGCAGCGGGCATTGGTAATCAGTTCGGTATCCTCCTTGCTCAACTGGTTGATAGCTACCGAATCCAAGTGGTCAAAATGCTCATGCGTCACCAGGATGTAATCAGCCTTGGGTAGGGTAGAGTAGTCGGTTTCGGGCTTCACGGCGGTCGTCACCGGGTCCACATAAATCCACTTGTCACCCACCTGCATCCTGATGCTGCCATGCTTGATGCAATACATTTTAACTGTTGTGCCGTTCATGGTCTTGAACACGTCACAACCAGGCTCCACATTTTTGTCACTTTCATGCGCTGTGCAACCGCACATGGCGCCAACAATCATCATTGCCATAACTAAAAAATTTACTTTCATAATCGTTAGATTATTAACATTTACAGCGCTAAAGATACTCATTTTGTCTAAAATCCGCATCATTTTAGTCATTTTTTCGGGATTTTTTTGTACCTTTGCGCCCTATAAACTCAAAAGTACTGGGTAATCATGAAAAAATATGATGACCTCAAGGTGTTCTGCAAGAATACTAACGAGTATATCAGTATTGACGGAGGCGAAGCGCTCATCGACCTGTATGACACCATTAAGGGACGTATCGGGCTCAAGGGCGAGGCTGTGTGTGTGCTGGTCAACAACAAGGTCGAAGACCTGCATTATCCTGTCTTTGCGCCCAAACATGTTGAGTTTATCGACATCACCAACAATTCGGGTTACCGTGCCATGACCCGCTCGCTGTGCATGGTGCTCTACAAGGCGGTCAACGACCTGTTCCCCGGCAAGCGCCTGTGCATCCAGCACAGCATCAGCAACGGCCATTATTGTCAAATCAAGCATGAGGAAGATATCCTCACGCCAGAAGTCATCGCGCAGCTCAAGCAGCGCATGACCGAGATTATTGACGCCGATATCAAATTCGTGCGCCGTGAGCGCCTGACGACCGATGTTGTAGAGATGTTCCGCAAACAAGGTCTGAAGGATAAAGTGCGTCTGCTCGAAGGCATCAATCAGCTCTATACCATTTATTACAAGCTGGATGACATCATCGACAGCTTCTTTGGACCGCTGGTACCCTCGACTGGAATGCTGAAGGTGTTTGACCTGATACCCTACGAGCAGGGCATGCTGCTATTGGGGCCTGACCGCAAGGACATCAGCCAAGTGGCCAAATGGGAGCCTCAACCCAAGTTGTTCCAAGCCTTTACCGACTACATCAACTTTAACGAAATTATCCATCTGGGCGATGTGGGCGAGCTCAACCACGCCATCAAAGCCGGTTATGCACCGCTGCTCATCAATGTCGTGGAGGCGCTCCACAACAAGCACTTCATCCAGATTGCCGATGAAATTACCCGCCGCTACAAGGAAGGTGGGGCACGAGTTGTGCTGATAGCTGGACCGTCGTCGAGCGGCAAGACCACATCGTCCAAGCGACTGGCTATCCAGCTGCTTACCAACTGCATAGTGCCCAAGGTGATAGAGCTCGACAACTACTTCGTGAATCGTGAACACACGCCCCGCGACAAGGACGGTGACTATGATTACGAGTCGCTCTACGCCCTCGACTTGGAACAGTTCAACAAGGACGTTACCGACCTGCTGGCAGGCAAAGAGGTGGCGATGCCCACCTATAACTTCAAGAAAGGTGAACGTGAATACCTGGGCAACACGCTCAAGCTCGCGCAAGGCGACATCCTGCTCATGGAGGGCATACATGGACTGAACCCCGAACTCACGCGCCTCATCCCCGAGGACCAGAAGTTCCGACTCTTTGTATCGGCGCTCACCACGCTGAACATCGATGACCACAACTGGATAGGCACCTACGATAACCGCATGCTGCGCCGCATCATCCGCGACCACCAGTATCGCGGAGCCAGCGCCCTGGACACCATCAAGCGATGGGCGAGCGTGCGCCGTGGTGAGGAAAAATGGATTATGCCATTCCACGAGAATGCCGACGCCATGTTCAACTCGTCGTTGCTGTTTGAGCTGTCAGTGATAAAAAACTACGCGCTGCCCATCCTGCAACAGGTACCCAGCAACACGCCAGAGTATGCCGAGGCTTCACGTTTGATAAAATTCTTGAGCTACTTTGAGCCGCTAGACGAGAAAGATATTCCCAGCACGAGCTTGCTGCGTGAATTCCTGGGCGGCAGCAGCTTCCACTACTAGCGAAACAACTGGGCTCTATTGCGACTGCGATAGAGCCCAGTGCTTTATAGAGAAATTAACGCATAAACGATTATACCAATGAGTGATACCACATCAAGTGCAGACAACAACCTGCAACAGAACAAGTATCCACACATGACCCTAGAGGAATTCTGTGGAAACATCAGGCGCATGGAATCCCAAGGGCAGGACGGCATCTCGCTCTTCAACGATGTCGTGACCCGTGGCTATGCTCCTGACTTGATTGCAGAGGACGAGTTCCAGCACAGCCGACGGCTCGAACGCATCACCTCAGAAATCACACGCCGATTCCGTCAGGAAGGATTACGCATTGTGCTTGTGGCGGGTCCATCGTGCTCTGGCAAGACAACCACATCGCGCTTTCTCAACCACATGTTGCGCGACAACGGCATTCAGCCTTGCGTCGTTTCGCTCGACAACTACTTCCTCAATCTGGATCAGCGCCCGCTTGACGCCAACGGTAACATCGATTATGAGTCTTTCTATGGCTTGGACCTGAAACAGTTAGGTCGCGACGTTTCTAGCCTGCTGGCAGGTGACCAGGTGTCGATGCCCACCTATGACTACGTCAAGGGCGAGCGCACCTATCGCGGCAATACCCTCAAACTCGAGAACAACAGTCTGCTGTTCCTCGAGGGTCTGCATGCCCTCAATCCCCAGCTGGTTCCCAATATCGACGATGACCTCAAGTTCAGGCTCTTCGTCACTGCCCAGGCAACCATTTATTATGGCGAGAAAATGGGACTGGGAGAACACGACAATCGTCTGCTCAGGCGCATCTACCGCGACTTCAACAGTCGTGGCGCCAGTGCCTTGCAGACGCTGCAGTGGTGGCCTGGTGTGCTGCACGGCGAGCACATGTGGATTCTGCCGTTTGCCAGCCATGCCGATGCCTGGTTCAACACGTCGATGGTATTTGAGTTCTCGGCCATCAAACCCCGCGTGTCACAGTTGCTGCATGAGGTGCCCGAGAGCGAACCCGAAGAATTCCGCATTGCAAAACGCCTGAGCGCCGTCCTCGACCGCATCGAGCCGCTCACCCACGAGGACTTTGTCGCCATTGCCCCCAAACGCAAGTTCCTCCTCAGCAACGAGGGAAAATAGCCTGCCATCTAGAATATCTAGATAATCTAGAACGACTAGATGGTCTAGCCAAGAGACTAAAAAAGCGGCAAATGCCGCTTTTTTTATTCTTCATCCGGGTCGCTGACGACTTGGAAATCCTTGTTCTCGTCCTCGTAGTCGCTTTCCCAGTACTCTTCGCTCCATTGCTTGCCGCCCGAGTCCACCATCTTGCCACCGGCATCGGGGGCTTCATCCTCCAAGTCCTCAGCACCGAAGATGAAGTCATCCTCGGCTTGTTCGCGGTGACGCTCGTCAAGGTCGTGATGGGTTGGGGTTTCGGGGATGCGGTTGCGCTCGTCATTGATGGTGCGCCACAGCAGGTCCTTCAGCTCAGTTAAGCCCATTTGAGCCACACTCGAGATAAACACACTGGGAATATCTTCGGGGATTTCGGGGCGCATCTGCTCGATAAGTTCCTCGTCGAGCATATCACACTTGGTGATGGCGAGCACGCGGGGTTTCTCGACCAGGTCGGGGTTAAAGGTCTCCAACTCACGGCACAGGATGCCATATTCCTTGCGGATGTCGTCGCTATCGGCAGGCACCATGAACAGCAGCACGGCATTGCGCTCGATGTGGCGCAGGAAACGCAGTCCCAAGCCACGGCCCTCGCTGGCACCCTCGATGATGCCGGGAATATCGGCCATGACAAAAGACTGCTGTCCACGATAGGACACGATACCCAGGTTGGGCTCAAGCGTCGTGAAGGGATAGTTGGCAATTTTGGGCTTGGCAGCGCTGATGACACTCAACAGGGTGGATTTACCCGCATTGGGAAAGCCCACCAAACCGACGTCGGCCAACAGTTTCAGCTCCAGGATGACAGCCTTTTCAACGCCTTTCTCGCCAGGCTGGGCAAAACGAGGTGTCTGGCGTGTCGCCGTCTTGAAATGTTGGTTACCCAAGCCGCCCCTGCCGCCGCGCAGCAGACGCACGACCTGACCGTCTTCGGTCACATCACACAGGAACTTACCCGTCTCGGCATCATATACCGCCGTGCCGCAAGGCACCTCGATGGTGCGGTCCTCGCCGTCTTTGCCCGTCATCTGGTTCTCGCCGCCCGACTGACCGTCGGTAGCGAACACATGGCGCTGGTATTTCAAGTGGATAAGCGTCCACAGGTTGCGGTTTCCCTTCAGGTAGATGTGACCGCCACGGCCGCCGTCACCACCGTCAGGACCGCCCTTGGGGACATACTTGGCACGGTGCAGATGCGCCGAGCCGGCGCCGCCCTTACCACTGCGGCACAATATCTTCACATAGTCAATAAAATTGCTCTCTGCCATAATTTTCAGTATTTTGACGCAAAGATAGTGCATTTTTTTCAATATCCTACTCTCATTATCCACCAAACAGGACATTGACAATGCACTACGAGCCTCTAGCTCGGAAAAACTGAAAACTGACTACTAAAAACTGAAAACTTCTTCGTACCTTTGCCACCACTAACAAGATAACGACAACAATACTATGATACTAGATTCTATCACTTGGACCGCGAGTCCCGAGCTGTTTAGCGCCGGGTCTATCAATGTCCGCTGGTACGGCCTGATGTTCGCCATCGGCTTCCTGGTGGGCTATGATATCGTCAACCGCATCTTCCGTCACGAGGGAGCGAAGGAGAGCTGGGTGGGCAGCCTGTTCATCTATGTGGTGCTGGCTACCATCATTGGTGCACGATTGGGACACGTATTTTTCTATGACTGGGAATATTATAGCCACAATCTGAGCGAAATCCCTAAGATTTGGGAAGGTGGACTGGCCAGCCACGGCGGCACACTGGGCATCATCATTGCCGTGTGGCTCTACAGCCGCTGGGTAACCCGCAAACCCATGTTGTGGACCTTAGACCGCCTGGTGGTACCCGTGGGACTGGTGGCAGCGCTCATTCGCATCGGCAACCTGATGAACCACGAGATTTACGGCAGCGAGACCACTTTGCCGTGGGGTTTCCGCTTCGTGACCAACATGGGGCAGTGGATGCAAGGCGCTGAGCCTGTTTTCTCGGCACCGAGCCATCCGACGCAGATTTATGAAGCCGCCTTCTATCTGTTGATTTTTGTTGTGTGCATGGTCATGTACTGGCGTTATCGCGCCCAGGAGAGAGAAGGACTCATCTTCGGCGTCTTCATGCTGGGCATCTTCGTTCCCCGCTTCTTCATCGAGTTCATCAAGAACGTGCAGGAGCCCTGGGAAATCGCCATGCGCGCCAGCATCGGGCTTGACCAGGGTCAGCTCTTGAGCATTCCGTTTATTGTACTCGGCATTTGGCTCATTATCAGGGCAATGCGCCGTCCGCGCGTACCACTGGAGTATCCCGACCGTTTTGCCGACGAGAAGAAATAAATCGAATGCCGCTAAGGCTTAATGATTTTTAATAGTATTTTTCTATGAAATACCTTCATTTTATATTGCTTGTGCTGGCTGTGCTGCTGTTGTGCTGCTGCACCCGCAATGCCGATAAAAGAGCCATGGATAAGAAATCGATAACAGCCCCAGGCAGTCCCGTCATGATTGACGACACAACCGTCAAGGGGCTCAGGGTATATTACCCGCAATTCAGCCGCATCGACCTCGTGTGCGAGACCATGCCCTCCAAGCAGGATACCAACGTCGTCTTCTGTGCCGAGGCAGCCTTTACCCACGAACTGCTCGACGAGTTTGCCCACAGCAACATCGACGGCGACCACGTCAGTGGCGGCAAGCGCTACCAGGGCGCCAAGTGCCACGACAACAGCGGTGCTTTTGCCTGGTTTAGCGATACGACATGGGAATTTGTCCACGGCGAGTATAGCGAATTGCTCGACAGCGTTGCCGCGGCGGGAGGCATGGGATTCGGCCAAGCCATCATCATCTACGACGGTGAGAGCATCCGCCCGTTGTGGCGCGATGGCGTGAACCAGTACCGCGCCTTGTGTGAGAAAGACGGTCAGCTGTGCATCGTCGATAGCCGCAATAAGGTGGAATATGAGCAATTTGTGAAGATGCTCGAGGATTTTGCTCCTCGCTATGCCCTCTACATGGACATGGGCGCGGGTTGGAACCACTCCTGGTGGCGTGACAGCAAAGGCAAAGTCCACGAGATTCACCCAATCGCCGACAAGTCCCGCTACTGCACCAACTGGATTACCTTCTACAAGTAAAAACGACAACTAAGAATAGGATGAAGACAAGCCCTATGTTTGTACCGTCATAGTCAAACATAGGGCTTGTCTTCCTTTGTATGGATAGCCTTAGGTGGTTGCAGGGACAGTGCGGATGTGCAGGTCGGTCTGCGGGAAAGGAATCTCGATGCCATTCTCGTTCAAGACATCATAGATATTCTCCTTGATGAGGGCGATGTCGGCAACCTGGGAGGCGACACGCACCCACACGACAACCAACAGGTCAACACTGCTCTCACCAAAATTCTGGAACAGAACCTGCACGCCCTTGCTGGGGTCATAGCAATCCAGCTGCTTGATGCGGTCGATAATCTTTTCACGCACGGTGTCAATCTTGCTGCCATAAGCCACCCCGACGGTGATTTTGGCCATCTCGTAGCCGTGGTTGCGTGTCATGTTCTTGAAGTTCTTGGTAAACAGCTGGCTGTTGAGGAAGGCGATAACCGAGCCGTCGATGGTCTCGACCAGGGTGCTCTGGTAGTTGATGTTGCTCACCTTGCCGCGCACGCCGTCACACTCGATGACGTCACCAATCTTGACTCTACCATTCATCAGCGAGAGGCCGTAGAAGAGGTTCTCGAGGGTATCTTTCATGGCAAAACCGATACCTGTCGAGAGGCCGGTGAGGATAAAAGTGATGCCCGTGCGGCTGACTTGCAGGGTAACCAGCACAAGATAGATGTAGATGCCCCAGCCGATGTACTTGATGATGTTCATCGACAGGGTGACAGCTTTAGAAGCGGCCTTGACTTTGGCCTTGGCATTTGGGTCGTCTTGAATAACCGTCTGGATATCAATTTGTTCATTGGCATCCACGTCATTCTCGCGCTCATAGAGGGAGATGGCATTGGCCTCAGCACGGTTCTGTTTCCACAATTGGTAGCCCTGGATAAACAGGTAGATAATGTAATTGAACACAAAGCCAAATGCCACACACACCAGAATCCTATCCAGTGACAACACGATGAGTCCCGGCTGGTTGACAAACTTGTAGTGGAAGATGTGCTCGCACCACTGCGTCAAGTCAAACACCTTGGCAGCCCAATAGATGGACAATCCCACGCTAATGGTCGCTGCAATGGGGACAATCATCTTATAGACCGCATCATAGAACCAAGTCGTTCTCACATCGGCATCATCGGGGATATGCTTGCGCTCATAGCTGTGCAGCAGGTCATAGATGACGGTGATAGTCTGGATGAGGGTCAACTGCATAATCCACCAGATGAGCACCTGCACGCTCATTAACGTGTAGCCCATCCAAGCCATCACACACGACACCGCCATCACAATGAATGAGACCCAAGAGTAGGTCACGTCGCTGCGCGACACGTCGGCATTGTGCCTGCGGTTGAGGACGAGTTGCCAGATGGCGAACACCAGCAGCAGTACAGGGAATATCAGATTGACCACGGTACTGGGCAGGAACACGATGCGGAAGAAGAACACCACAAAACCCAACAGCAGCACGGGCACATAGAGTTTGACACCGTCTTTGACCATATTACCGCCCACACGGATGATAATGGACAACGTGATGACAGCAATCAGCCAGGCGTACTCACTCAACAGCCGCGTGGCCATAATCATGAAGTTGTTGTCGGTGAAATTAGAGACAATGACCGTGGCGATGCCAAACACCACTGCCGCCCCACAGATAATGATGCATGAGCGCTTGGGCAAGAATTTCCTGTAGGTGCCGCTTGACAGGAAACTGCGAGGTATTAACTTGATAATCAGCCAGCTCAGTCCCAAAGCGCCAAGGATATATACGGCCATGAAGAGAAAGAGGAAACCGACGAGTTTACCGCTCCACTCGCTGCGGACCTTGCGAGAACTGGAATATTTCTCGGCGACATCTTTCATACTCATCTTCCAGTTGTAGTTGAAGCGCTTCAAAATCTGGAAATAGCTCTGACCACCATTGACAAACACACTCTGACGAATGCGCTCATACATCGAGAGCGCATAATCATTAAGTTTCTTGGCCTTCTGGGCCACCCACTTGCGTTTCTCGTGATTGTCATTCATTGTTTCACGAGCCATGCGGATATCGTTCTCGATGACACGGGCCAAATAGATGCAACTGTCGCGTGTGGCTCGCATCTCGGGCGTCTTGAACTGATAGTCCGAGATATTATTGAGCGCCTGAACCAGATGCTCATATTGAGCAATCTGCTCGTCCTGCTGTTGCTCAAACTGCTTGAACGAGCGCGTGCGTGAAACGCGGTTATAGAGTTCAGTCGCCTGGCCGCAAGCATAGGCCAAGTCAAAGACATTCTGCTCCTTCTGGCTATAGAGCATCAACTCGATATTGTTGCACAACTCCAGGTCACGCCCAATGCTGCGCTGAAATTGCTTGTTAAGTTGCTCAAAACGGGCTGCACGCTCTCTTTGCTCCTTGTGGGTCTCGCTCAGTTCCTCACACAGCACACTCAGCGTCTGCTCCATATTGCTCTCCTTGAGCACAGCGCTTGCTGGCAGTACCGTCACCAAAACCAACAGGGCAACCAATATCTTCTTCATTGTCATCATCTTTTTTAAAAAATGTGGCTACAAAGATAACACTTTCCACCAAATCCCCCAAATCACCGCATTTTCCAGCACCACCATGCAGTTCGAAAGACCGCCTGTACAACGCTCATAATTTCCTTTTACCACTAATCAACGAGGGGGATGTGCTGCTTGGCACATCCCCCTCAATCAGTCAGTATGTTATGCTAGACTCGGATTAGAATCCGGCATAGCGGACACCACTAATCTTGTATTTAGCATAACCATCATCAGGATACCAGGGATCCTCGGTGTACTTCACGTAGAAAACGATGGAGTCGGCAGGCGAACCATTACTCTGTCTTCCCGCGCCCTTGAGAATCTTTCCGTCCTCGATGGTGATGCCGAAATCGCCAGAGAAGTTTTCGGCATCGTTTGAAGTGAAGGTGAGGTTGTTTTGGTCAACGTTCACCACACACTTGAAGGAATAGTTGGGATATGCTTTATTTCCATAATACCACGACAGGTCAAACCAGCCATTGTCATCAATCCACATCTTGTTGTCCTCATCGGCGGCGGTGTTGTAGGTAAACAAGGGGATTCTTGCCTCGTCATATCCAAAGTAATGTTCGCCCCCATCAATGGGAACCCCGTTATCATCGACGGCATCAATGTCAACCATCCAGTGGCCGGCCATCTTCTCAACAGCTGTGCCGCCAGCGGGCTCATTGGTCTCGGTATTGCAAGATGCCAAACCAAGTCCCAACACGAGTGCCAAAGCAAAAATTGAAATATATTTCTTCATAATTTTATTCAATTTAAATAGGTTATTTGTTATTGCTTGTGAAGGACAATACTCATGACAACGGCACCTTCGGCATAGGAAGCGAAGTAGCTAATTGTACCGGTCTCAGCATCATACTTACCGTCTTCAATATAGTCCAAAGCATCTCCCCAGGCTCCAATGTAACTGCTAATCAGGTCAATGTTGCCCTCGTTGTCGGCGCTTACATATCCAGTCATCATGCCGATTCCGCCGGTGTACTGCACTCCAAATCCACGAATCTGATCATACCAGCCACCCAAGAGGTCACTCACCTGGAAGAAACCAGGAGCCAACTTCTTAAAGGTGATGCCTGTACACTGCGTGGTGTAGCCATAGTTGGCGGCAAACACAGCAAACGGATACCAATCAACCACACCATTGACCTTTCCATAATACATGGAAGCGTTCATATCGGTGTTATACGAACCCGAGATATCCAGGGTAACCGTCGGGTCGCAGACACACACTGTGCGCGTTACAGTTGAAATGAAACCATCGCTTCCAGCTGCCGAATAGGTAATATAATAGAAACCCATCGTGTTGGGATCCACTTTATCACCACCAATCGAAATCTGGCTAGAAATATCCTTGAATTCACCAGTTACCTTGTCATAGAGGACACCCTTACAGCCAGGTTCAACATAGGCAGTGCCCACGGGTACTATCATGAACTCGTCGCCCTCCATGGTGAGGTCAGCATAGTAGGTCAAGCGTGAGTCGGTGAGCTCGTCATTATCATCGTTGCAAGATGAGAACGCCAGCATCCCAAGTACCACTAAACCAAATAAATATATTTTCTTCATAATTCTTCGATTAAATTTTAGTTGTTTCTACTTTTTCGCGTAGTTCACTATTACTTGGCATCCCAGAAAACACGGTCGCTGAGCAACTTGGCCTCGGGAGTGTTCTTGTTCAGCTGACGGGCAGTGCTAGGATAAGGAACACGCTTGCACAAGCCACCAGCCTGAATATAGTTCAGCGCCGGAACAATCATCTGGCCAGGAGTGTAAACACTCGGATCACTGAAAATCGTACCACCATCCTCAGGGCTGGTAGCCGGTACATCGGTACGACGAACCTCGCTCCAAGCCTCCATGTGATCACGATAGAACAGGGCGGCCCACTTCTGCATATAAATCAGGTTCAGACGGGCAGCGTCGCTGACTTGGCCATCCCAATTCACACGGGCACCATTCAAAAAGTTACCCATTGCAATGCCGCGAGAAGCAAAGTCGGCCTGTACACCAGCCTCATAGGCAGCCTTGGCAGCAGACTTGTTACCCCAACGCATCTGAGTCTCAGCAATGAGGAACTGGAGTTCGCTCTGGGTGAACAGATAAATGGGAGCAAACACAGCGGGAGTGTAGTCAATGGCACTCACGTCCTTGTTCTTCCATTCAACACCCCATGACTTATAGACGGTCTTGGCACCAGGAATCTGACCCACATAGTTGCCATCGTCATTCTTCATGATAGCATAGCCGATGCGGGGGTCATTGGTATCCAGATAGTAGCTAACGATGGGATAGGAGGCAACATGGTTCTTGGTACCCAGGGCACGAGCTACATCATACCAGGGGTTGTACTGACCCTCTGAGTTGCTGTAAACATCCCATGCCACGTCACCGGTAAAGAAGTCACCGGCATTGACCAGAGCAAGAGCCTTAGTCTGATACTCACCAGCGTTGATACCACCGTCAATCAGACGCAGGTACATGCGCAGGCGCAGGGCGTTGGCAAAGCCGCGCCACTGGTTGACACTCTTGTCGAGCATCGGGTCGGTCAAGGACATCAGTTCGCCTTCGAGAGCAGCCTCGGCAGCATCCATCTCGGCAAGAACACCCTTATATACATCCTCACCCTTATCCCAAACGGGATTGGAATTTTCACTTCCCTGCAGAGCCTCGCTGTAAGGCACCTGATCCAGGTTGTCAACGAGAACTTGGAAAGCATAAGCACGCAGAACGGTGCAGGCAAACAAGTCGCTCTTGTTAGCGGTGCGGTCCATCACATTCTTGATGTCGGCAAGGGCGCCGGCATACATGGTGCGGTAGCAGCGGTCAAACAGGTTGGTCGACTCGTCGATATTCAACTCGGCCTCATTATTATATTGGTTGGCCTCAGGACGCTGCTCAAAGTACTGTGCAAAGAAACCGCCATAGTTGAACATGGCATCGCCCACAGTAGCAGCAACGGCATTCTCGGCAGCAGGAAATACCAGGTCGGGCGTTACATCACTGCTCGACGGGTAGTTGGGGTTGTCGTTGATGTCAAGATTGCAAGACGACAGGCTCAACACTGCTGCAATAGTCAGAAATAAATATATCTTTTTCATGTCTGTTTCAGTTTTTGATTAGAATTTAACCTGCACATTGAAACCAAACTTGCGTGAACTCGGGTTAGCCGAGAACTCACCATAGTTACCCTCAAGGTCGTTACCGAAAGTAGAAGTCTCGGGATCGATGAAGGTGTTGCTCTTAGGCGTCCACAGGAACAAGTTGTTGCCGAAGAACGACAGGTTAACACCAGTGATGAAGCACTTGGAGAACCACTTGTTGGGCAGCTGCCAGCTGAGGATCACGTTACGCAGCTTCACATAGCTCTTGTCCACGAGGAATGCGCGGTCCAGCTCGGAACCACCGGCATCCCAGTAGGTGAAGATACCCGTCTCGTCGAGCGGGGTGGTGTTCTCGGTATAGCCGATCACGTTATCATCATCGTCACGGACTTGCTGTACAGAGTTGGGAACGATGAACGGGTTACGGTTGTTGAATGCAGTCTGGATAGCATTACCAGTGAAGAAGGTGATGTCCTTGGTGCGCGAGTACAGCATACCGCCGTGACGAACGTCGAGGTTGGCGGTCAGGCTAATGCCCTTGTAACTCAGCGTAGTACCGAAGCCCATCAAATACTTATAGTTCATGCTGCCGACAATCTGCTGCTCGGGATTAACCAGCGGCTGACCGTTGCCGTCGCAGATGATTTTGCCATCCTCAGTCATTTGAGGAACATAAGCCTTGAATACGCCAAGAGGCTCACCCTCGATAGCGTAGAGGCTCGTGCCGCCGCTCAGACCGTAAATGGTTGCGATACCACCCAACTCATCGGGCAGCTTGATAACCTTACTCCAGTTCTTGGTATAGTTCCAGTTGATATCCCACTGGAAACCACCCACCTTGACAGGAGTCAAGCTAACCAACAACTCGACACCACGGTTGCGAATCTTACCCAGGTTCATGTTCTGAGCAGTGTAACCGGTGGCGGGATCCATATTCAGTGAGAAGATCTGCTTGTCGGTGTTGCGATCATAGTAAGCAGCATCGAAGCTGATGCGGTTCTGCAGGAAGGCCATGTTCAGACCAAGCTCAAACTCGGTGGTCATCTCAGGACTCAGATCCTGGCTACCCAGGGTGTTACCCAGTGAGTAAGCATTCACGCCCACCTTGGTGAAGGGGAACGAGCTACCGTTACCGAAACCACTGGTAGCGGCTGCAGCCTGAGCAAATACTGAATTGGTCATGTAAACGCCGGCATCGTTACCGGTGCGACCCCAAGCGACACGGAATTTACCGAAGGTGATAGCATTGCGCATTTCAGGTTTCAGCAGTTCGCTGAACAGGAACGACAAGCTCACACCAGGATAGAAGTAAGAACGGTTGTTAACGGGCAGAGTCGAAGACCAGTCGTTACGGCCCTGGAGGGTCAAGTAAACCATATTCTTCCATGCGAACTCGGCGCTGCCGAATACAGCCAGATAGCGGCGCTTCCACTCAGACTGTGAGGTTGTGGGAATCTCGGCGCTGTTGCCCAGGTTGTACCACATGGGGATGGTCAGGTTGGTTACCGACGAACCCAGATACTTATAGCTGCGCTCATTGCCGTTGAAACCGAGCTGTGCATTCACGTGCCAATCATCCAGAATCTGCTGGTCATAGGTCAACATGAAGTTCTGGTCAATCTCACGGCGACGGGTAATGCTCTGTGATACTTCACCAGTCAGCGTACCCAAAGCATCATCCCAGTTGGGCGTGTCTTTGTAAAGAGCAGACATGTTGGGAGAACCATAGTTGTGGTGACCCGTGTTGGTATCCAGACCGAAGCGGTAAGTGGCAGTGAAATATTTCAGGAATGCATAATCGAGCTGCAGGTTACCGTAGAAGCGCTCCTGCTCATACTCGTTCTGATAATTCTTGATAATGTAGTAGGGGTTGGTAACACCGTAGGGGGTGTAGTAGTAACCCGGAGTGTTGAACGGATTGTCCAGATCCTTCATCTCGACGATAGAAATGTCACGCGGAGTCTGCATGATACTGTTGTACATCGAGCCCGTCTTCTGACCAGTGGTCACGAAGTGGTTGCGCTGGAAAGCATAGTTCAACGAGGTGCTGAAGGTGAAGTTACCCTCGCGGTGGCTACCGCGGGCCGATACGGTATACTTGGTGTAAGTATCGGCATCGTAGGGGATAATACCGTTATCGTTAATCTGTGACAGCGATACGAAGTAGGTGCTCTTGTCGGTAGCACCATTGAAAGAGATGCTGTTGTTGTAACGGAAACCGGTGCTGAAGAAGTCCTTCATGTTGTTCTTGATGGGAAGGTAGGACTTCATATTCTGGCTATGGTTGTAAACCCAGCCGTAGAGCTGCTGAGAACCGTCAAACGCGGGACCCCAAGAACCGTTCTCAATCTCGGTGTGGTCACCATACCAACCCATACCGAAGTTGTTCTGCATCTGCGGCAGGCGCATTACAGACTCCCACTGGAGACCGCCGTTATACTCGATACCCACGCCACGGTTCTGCTTGGAACCCTTCTTGGTGGTAATCAAGATAACACCGGCACCGGCACGGCTACCGTACAGGGCGGTTGCGGCAGCACCCTTCAGAATGGTCATGCTCTCCACATCGTTGGGGTTAACGGCACTAGCACCGTTACCGAAGTCATAACCCGAGTTCAGACCATCGCTACTGTAAGTAGCAGTGTTGTTCAGGGGCACACCATCCACTACATACAGCGGCTGGTTGCTGCCAGACAACGAGCTGACACCACGGATGATAACCGACTTGGAAGTACCAGGATCGGAAGATGTTTCGCCAATCTGCACACCAGCCACCTTACCGGCAAGACTCGACATGATGTCGTTGGTGCGGGCTTGAGCAATCACGTCACCCTTGATAGGAGTGGCCGACACACCCAGCGCCTTGGCTTCACGTTTAATACCCATAGCGGTTACAACTACCTCATCGAGTGTGGTGTTGGCATCCTCAAGGGCTACTGTTACATAACTGGCAACCGCAACAACTTGGGTCTTGTAGCCCACGCAACTAACACGCAGTTGTGTCACGTTGTCGTTAACGGTTACTGTAAATTGACCGTCAATGTCGGTGGAAGTACCTTGTGACGAACCGATAGCCTGAATGGTGGCACCTATCAACGGTTCATTGTCGCTGGCACTAACGACTTTACCACTAACGGTCTTGCTGGCCCATGCAGTCATTCCAATGACACACACGGCCAAAAGAGTTGATAATAGTCTCTTCATACGACAGTAAACATTTTATGATTAAACTTTATATAAATAATTATTTAAACACTCTTACCATTCTGTGGAGAGATGAACGGCGTGTATTAGATTATTACATTATTTTATTACCAATAGTTAAGATATTAATTTTAATGTTCAATTAGCAAAAGTATATATTATCTTTGAATCAACAAACAATTTTTCAACTTTTTTCTTAAAAAACCTTTATAAAGCCCTTTATTTACTAGTATAATACACAGTTTTTGGTGATTTAGGAACATAAAACTTCAACCTTTATTATTTATAGGACAATCACATCATTAACTGATAAAAATAGTGAAATAATACTGGTTTTTTATGTTATTTATAACAACGATATCGCGCTTACTAGTCTAAAAAAGACCTTTTTTCCGTTTTATGACAACTAAACAAGTGTTAAAAAATTATTCCGACCTGTTAATCATTTGCTATGAAATAATGGCCAACAGGTATAAAATGTTTTGTACCTTTGTGAGTGTAATAAAGCATTGAAAAGATGGCTAAAAAAAAATCAATGATTGAACTTCACCGCGTGGGTGTGGAGGAATATAAAAAAGCATCAAAACTTCCTGTTACTGTGGTGCTTGATAATGTGCGCAGCGAGATGAATGTAGGATCGGTATTCCGCACCGCCGACGCATTCCTTATCGAACGTATTTGCCTGTGCGGTATCACTCCCCAGCCACCCAAGTCTGAAATTCACAAGACAGCACTCGGTGCCGAGGATTCGGTCGCTTGGCAATACTATCCCACAACCATTGCCGCCATTGAACAACTCAAGAACCAAGGCTACACCATCTGCTCCATCGAGCAGGTGCATGACAGCATCAGTTTGGAACAATTTGTTGTCAATCAGGGACAAAAGATGGCTATAGTGCTGGGAAACGAGGTCAATGGTGTGTCCCAGGAAGTTGTCGATGCCAGTGACCTGTGTGTCGAAATACCGCAACACGGCACCAAGCACTCATTGAATATTTCATGTTGCGCCGCCATCGTGATGTGGCACGTCTATCAATCTGTAAAATAAATAGATACCACACAATTATTCTGTTTTGACAACTAATTTTCAACGCCTGTCAACAACCCTGTAAATTGTTGTTGAAAACTATTTGAAAAAAAACAATAAAAAAGACTTGACAAATTCAAATCAATGCGGCTTAATAATCTTTTCTATGCTGCCAAAAATGTTAGCACCAAAATTTTATTCTTCTTTAAACACGGTTTTCATCATGTTTTATAACAAAAGTAGAGAGGATTTTATTAACTTTGCAGGTTGTTTACACCCTGTTAATAAAGTCACAAAAGTGCTAAGACACAACAACTAGGTTTGTCAATAAGTCATGAATAAGTCAAAAACAGCGTTGATAAGTCAAATGGTGTACTACAGGGCAAAAAAGTTTTCAACACTATTAACAGGCATTATTGTTGTAGTTAAAAATTGATTTTTTAAAAAATTAAAAACAAAATAATATATAATATGAATGTTGAAAAAGGCTATGTCGATGAGCCCATCGAGGAAGGAATCGACTTGAGAGAAGAAATCCTGCGCCTGAAGAAGGAGCGCAATGCCGTTATCATGGCGCACTATTATCAGCGTGAGGAAATCCAGCAGCTCGCCGACTACATCGGTGACAGTCTGGCACTGGCACAGCTGGCAGCCAAGACCGATGCTCCGGTGATTGTGCTGTGTGGTGTTCACTTCATGGGCGAGACAGCCAAGATCTTGTGTCCTGACAAGACGGTCATCGTGCCCGACTTGAGCGCTGGATGCTCGCTGGCTGACAGTTGCCCTGCCGACAAGTTTGAGGAGTTTGTCAAGGAGCACCCCGATCACACTGTCATCAGCTATGTAAACACGAGCGCTGCCGTCAAGGCAGTGACCGATGTGGTGGTGACTTCGGGCAATGCCAAGGAAATTGTGGGCAGTCTGCCTCAGGACGAGAAAATCATCTTTGGTCCAGACCGCAACCTGGGCAACTACATCAACAGCATCACGGGACGCGAAATGCTGCTGTGGGACGGTGCCTGCCATGTGCATGAGAAATTCAGTGTTGCTGCAGTCGCTGACCTCAAGCGTGAGCATCCTGAGGCTAAGGTGCTGGTTCATCCCGAATGTCCCAAGCCCGTGCGCATCATGGCCGACAAGGTGGGTTCGACTCAGGCATTACTTAACTACGCCGTGGATAGCGACAGCAAGGAATTCATCGTGTGCACCGAGAGTGGTATCCTCATCGAGATGCAGCGCCGTTGTCCCGACAAGACATTCATTCCTGCTCCACCTGAGGATGGCACCTGTGCCTGCAACGAGTGTGAGTACATGAAGCTTATCACGCTGGAGAAATTGTATAATTCGCTCAAATTCATGGCACCCGAAATCGAGGTGGCTCCCGACATTGCTGAGCGTGCTGTGAAACCTATCCAGCGCATGCTTGACATTTCGCGTGAATTAGGCATTATCAAATAAAGTTACTAACATCTTATATATTAATAAGGACTAAATAAAGAAAATGGACTATAACTTTAAAGATATAGAAAAAAAGTGGCAACAGTATTGGCGTGAACATCACACCTATAAGTGCGATGTAGATGCAAATCGTCCCAAGTTTTATGTTCTTGACATGTTCCCTTATCCTTCGGGAGCGGGTCTGCATGTGGGACATCCCCTGGGCTACATAGCCAGTGACATTTTTGCGCGTTACAAGCGTCTGAAAGGTTTCAATGTGTTGCATCCCATGGGCTATGACGCTTATGGTCTGCCTGCTGAGCAATATGCTATCCAGACGGGTCAGCATCCCGAAATCACTACCAATCAGAACATAGCACGCTATCGTGATCAGTTGGATAAGCTCGGTTTCTGCTACGACTGGAATCGCGAGGTGCGCACCTGTGATCCTAAATATTACAAGTGGACGCAGTGGGCTTTTCTGCAGATGTTCAAGAGCTACTATAACACCAAGCTTGACAAGGCACGTCCCATCGATGAACTGGTGGCTCACTTCGAGAAGCATGGCACCAAGGATTGTAATGCCCATACTACAAGTAGCGACGAATTTACTGCCGACGAGTGGAACAATATGACTCAGGTGCAATGCAATGATGTGCTCATGAACTACCGCATCGCCTATTTAGGCAATACGATGGTAAACTGGTGTCCAAAATTGGGTACTGTGCTTGCCAATGATGAGGTAAGCGAGGGTGTATCGGTGCGCGGAGGTTTTCCTGTGGAGCAGAAGATGATGAGGCAGTGGTGTATACGCGTGTCGGCTTATGCTGGCCGTCTCTTGCGTGACCTGGAAAATGTTGAGTGGACCGAATCCATCAAGGAGACGCAACGCAACTGGATAGGCTACAGCGAGGGTGCCGAGGTGACTTTCCCAATTGCCGACAGTGATAAGAGTCTGTTGATTTTCACCACGCGTGCCGACACCATTTTCGGTGTGACCTTTATGGTATTGGCGCCCGAGAGCATGTATGTTGACGAGGTAGTGACATCCGAACAGCGTGCTGCTGTTGATGCCTATCTTGATGAGGTGAAGCACAAGACCGAGCGTGAACGCATGATTGAGAAGAAGGTGAGTGGCGTGTTCACCGGCAGCTATGCCGTCAATCCCATCACGGGCAAGAACATTCCCATCTATATCAGCGACTATGTGCTCGCTGGTTACGGCACTGGCGCCATCATGGCAGTGCCTGCCCACGACAGTCGCGACTATGCCTTTGCCAAGCATTTCAATCTGCCCATCATACCGTTGATTGAGGGTGCCGACGTGAGTGAGGAAAGCTTTGATGCCAAGGAAGGTATCATGATTAATTCCTCCAATGAGCGTTTGCAACTCAACGGATTGAATGTAAAAGAGGCTATTGCCCGCACCAAGCAGTATATTGAGGAATCAGGTATCGGTCATGTGAAAGTGAATTATCGCTTGCGCGATGCTATCTTCAGCCGCCAGCGCTATTGGGGCGAGCCTTTCCCCATCTATTATGATGAGAACAACCAGCCCCAGCCGCTCGACGAGAACGAGTTGCCGTTGGTTTTGCCCGAGGTTGACAAGTTTTTGCCCACCGAAACGGGTGAACCGCCTCTGGGTCGCGCCAAAAATTGGGTGACCGCTGACGGACATCCGCTGGAACTGAATACCATGCCTGGCTTTGCCGGTTCTTCGGCCTACTATCTGCGCTACATGGACCCACACAACGATGAGGCACTTGTTTCGCACGAGGCCAACGATTATTGGCGCCAGGTAGACCTCTATGTGGGTGGTACCGAACATGCCACGGGACACTTGATTTACAGCCGCTTCTGGAACAAGTTCCTCTATGACTACGGCTATATTTGTGAGTTAGAACCATTCCGTAAATTGGTCAATCAGGGCATGATTCAGGGCCGCAGCAATTTTGTTTATCGCATTAAGGACACCAACACGTTTGTTTCGCTCAATCTCAAGGACAAGTATGATGTAACGCCCATCCATGTGGATGTCAACATTGTGGATAAGGATGCCCTTGATATTGAAGCATTCCGTAACTGGCGCCCTGATTTCGAGAATGCCGAATTCATTCTTGAGAATGGCAAGTACATCTGCGGCTGGGCCATTGAGAAAATGTCCAAGTCGATGTTTAACGTCGTTAATCCTGATGATATCGTTGACCGATATGGTGCCGACACCTTGCGCTTGTATGAGATGTTCTTGGGTCCCGTTGAGGCCAGCAAGCCTTGGGATACCAATGGTATCGACGGCGTGAACCGTTTTCTCAAGCGCTTGTGGGGACTTTTCTTCAAGGATGACACCATGCAGCTCACCGACGAGAAACCTAGTGCTGAAGCTCTCAAGTCGGTACACAAGCTCATCAAGAAGGTGACGGGCGATATCGAGTCCTTCAGCTACAACACGTCGGTGGCAGCCTTCATGATTTGTGTTAATGAATTGTTGAGCATGAAGTGCCGTTCACGTGAAATTTATGAGCCGTTGGTAATCTTATTGGCTCCCTTCGCACCTCACATTGCCGAGGAATTGTGGCATGTGCTGGGTCATGACACTACCGTGTGTGACGCGCAGTGGCCCACTTGGAACGAGGATTATCTCAAGGAATCGGTTGTGAACTACGGCGTTTCGTTCAATGGTAAGTCTCGTTATACCATCGAGGTACCTGCTGATGCCGACGAGGAAGAAATTAAGCGTCTCGCTCTTGCCGACGCCGGTGCCGAGCGCTGGCTCGCTGGCAAGGAGCCTAAGAAGATTATCTTCGTGAAAGGTAAACTCGTCAATATTGTCGTGTAAATGATTAACTACGAATTACGCGAATTCAACAATTTTTTCAGAATGATTTATTTGTGATATTCGCGTAATTCGTAGTTTTTTATATCCAAGAAAATGAAGAAAATTGTCTTTGCGACCAACAATGCCCACAAGCTGCAGGAGTTGCGGCAGATGCTGGGCGACCGTTACGAAATATTGGGCCTTGCCGACATCGGATGCCATGAGGATATCCCAGAAACTGCCGATTTCATCGAAGAAAATGCCCGTATGAAGGCCCGTTATGTCAAGGAACATTATGGCTATGACTGCTTCAGTGACGACACGGGACTGGAGATTGATGCCCTGAATGGTGAGCCTGGTGTCTATTCGGCACGCTATGCCGGACCAGGTCATGACAGCGAGGCAAACATTGATAAAGTGCTGAAAAAACTCGATGGAATCGACAATCGCACTGCCCGATTCCGCACTGCCATCGCCTTGTTGCAAGGTGACCAGATGCACATGTTTGAGGGACAGGTCGAGGGTATCATCCTCACTGAACGTCACGGTACTGGAGGCTTCGGCTACGATAGCATTTTCCAGCCTGTTGAGGGTGATGGCAGCACCTTTGCCCAGATGTCGCCCGAGGACAAGAACCGCATTAGCCACCGCGGACGCGCTGTCGCCCAATTAGTGGCCTTCCTGAACAATCAATAGGATATCTTAAGCTGCAATCGTGCTGGTGCACGGTAAACTTGAAAATCCGGTATATTTTAATCTGATAATGCTGGATTTTCTAGTGGTTTTCCGCTCACCTGCGCGATTTTTTTTGTATAACTCCTGATAATCATTTACTTACATATCCGCTTGTTATAATTTTGAATTCTATTTTTAGCACTATCATAATTAGTTAAATTGAAATGATGGGAGGTTTATTTTTGCTTACTTGAATTTTTATGCTTAGTTTTGTAGCCGATTTATATAATCCAATGTACTGTGACTATGGATTATAGGTTATGAAATCATGATATTAACCTTCTTAAACTACCAATCATTTGATGAGAAAAAATCTTTTTTTCCTGTCGTTTTTTTTATGTCAGGCCTTAGTATCTCTTGCTGTTCCTGCTAAGCCGGGATGGCATACCGTTACCCAGAGCGATGGCACAACACTGAGACTTCAGACTGTAGGCAATGCTTTTAACAATGCGATTCTGACGTCCGATGGCTTGACGGTGGAGCGCGGCAGCAACGGTGATTTCTATTACACTTCGTCGTTGACGGGACTCACTGCCGTCCGTGCCCATGAACCGAAACAGCGCACTGCAGCCGAGAAAGCCTTTGTCAATGCCCAGCGTGGCAGCATGACCATGAAGACCATGAACTACAGGATTCCTGGTTTGCGCGGCAAGTTGAATGCAGTTAGCAGCAATTCGGTTGCCGATGTTCCCGCTATAGGCGAGCGCCGCATTCCCATCATCCTGGTGGAATTCAAGGATAAGGCATTTAATAACACCAAGGAAAAAATCATCGAATCCATGATCGAGGGTCGTGATGGTGTGAAACAATATTTCCTTGACCAGTCCAACGGCATGTATAAGCCCGTGTTTGACGTGTATGGCATTTACAGTCTGTCTGAGAACCGCGAGTATTATGGAGGCCGCACCTCTGCCACTAAGGACAAGGGCATAGGTTGGATGGTGACCGAGGCTTGCCAGTTGGCGGCAGCCGACGGTGTCTCGTTCACACCCTATGACACCAACAATGACTATTACTGTGACGTAGTGATTGTTATCTATGCTGGTGTGGGTGAGTCTCAAGCATCAATGTATCATCCCGAAGCCATTTGGCCCTGCAACTGGACGCTGGATGCTGCCAAGTATTATTCAAGGGGTGGCAATGGTGCCTTCTCTCCAGGTCCCAATGACCCCCGTGTCAATCACTTTGCCGTTTTCAACGAGCTGCATGGCAGCAACGACGCCGGTAAGAAGGTTGATGGCATCGGCACCTTTGTCCACGAGTTCGGCCACTGTCTGGGTCTGCCCGATCTTTATGACACGAGCAATGGTGACCATTACGGCATGGGCAATTGGGACATCATGTGCCTGGGCTGCTATTGCGATGATGGCTACTCCCCAATCGGCTATTCAGCCTATGAAAAAGTGTTCATGGGATGGGTGGAATATCTCAAGGCAGTGCCCAATACTTATTATACCCTGCCCGTGTGGAACCAGAAAAACAAGGATACCGACAAGGCATTGTGTGTGGTGAGCGACCTGAACAAGAATGAATATTTCATTTTTGAGAACAGGAGACGAGTAGGGTGGGACCGTTATCTGCCTGGCCAGGGCATTTTGGTGACTCACGTTACCTATAGTCCCGACAAGTGGAAAAACAATAAGCCCAACAATGACGATATCCAGCTGTTTACCTTGCTGCCTGCCGACAACAAACTCTCCAAGTACAGCGAGAGCGGCGACACGTGGCCTCAAAGCGGCAAAAAGGATTTGACCGACAAGAGTAGTCCTGCAACAGAACTCTATATGACCTCTTATGGTGAAATAACAGGCAAAGCGGGCCTACTTGGCAAACCAGTGACCGATATGGTCATCAATAGTGACAATACGGCCAGTTTCTGGTTCATGAAGGAAACGCACAATTATCCGTTGGGTGATGTGAACCATGATGGTGCGCTTTCCATCAGCGATGTGACGATGCTAATAGATTGTCTGCTGCAGGATAATATTACCAATTGTTGTCCCATCTGCAGCGACGTTGACGGCAATAAGGAACTTGGAATTGGTGATGTGACCGTCCTCGTCGATATACTCTTAGGCGGCAAATAGAGATTATCCTTTTTACTGATAAAAACTGGGGCATTGGCATTTCATGTCAGTGCTCCAGTACTTTATGGGCGAGATAACCGCGGTAGAGGATGGTCTGGATGATGCCGCGCAGGGCGAGAAAACTCAGATAGGCAATCCACAGGCGGTTGTTGCCCCACGCATCGGGCGTAATCCAGTAAATCACAAAGAACAGCGACCAGGCGATGCCGGCACTGATGAGCATACCCATCGAACGTGTCAGGCTGATGAACACGCCGTCCCACACAAAGGCGGCCATGCCTGCCGCAGGAATCAGCCCACACCACACGCGATAGTCCATGGCGGCCTCGATGACGCTCTGCTGGTCGGTCAGCAGCCAGAAGGCCACGCGCGGGAATGAGTAAATCAGTGTGAACACAGCAGCGACCGCCAGTCCCCACCCGAACAGGAGCCTCACACAGCGTCTCATGCGTGCCATGTCGCCCATTCCATAGTATTTGCCCACAACGGCCTCGCCGGCAAAGGCAATGCCGTCCATGAAGTGAGAATAAAGCGTAAACAGTTGAAGTATCAGGGCGTTGACGGCAAGGATAAGGTCACCGCTGCGGGCTCCGATGGAAACGAATGCCAGGCTCACGGTCATCAGCAGAAAACTGCGCACAAAGATGTCGCGGCTCACCTTGAAATAGCGTCCTGCACCCTTGAAACGCCACACATGGCGCCAGTCCAGCATGCCGTTGAGCTTCGGGAATTTGCGCTGTACGGTCAAGGCGGCATACAAGAGTCCCAGCCATTCGCCCGCCATGGTACCCACGGCAATGCCTACAAAACCCATCTTGAACAGATAGACGCAGATTAGGCTAGCGACGATGTTGAATATGTTGGTCATGATGGAAATCCACATCGCGCTCTTGGAATCCTGCATGCCCAGCAGCCATCCCTTGAACGCCATCATCACCAGCACGGGCGGCACACCCCAGATGCAGATGGTGAAATAGGTGATGGCAAGCGAGGTCACTTCGGGCGAGGGACCGATAATCCACAATAGTAACAGCCTGATAGGCCATTGCAAGAGGATGATGAGGCCCGAGATGACTGCAGCCAGCGCGGTGGACTCGCCCAGCAGCTTGGCACTCTCCTTGAAGTCGCCGCTGCCATAGGTCTGTGCCGTCATGCCCGATGTGCTCATGCGCAGGAACCCGAAGTTCCAGTACACCAGGTTGAACATCATCGCACCCACTGCAACGGCACCGATAAACACCTTGTCGCCCAGGTGGCCCGCAATAGCGGTATCCACCAGTCCCAGCAGCGGCACCGTGATGTTAGCGACAATCGCCGGCAACGCAATCCTCAATATCTCCCGATTCATGCCCTCTTATAAAAAGAAAACAATAAGTACAATAAATACAACTTATTGGAATTCAATATATTGTACTTATTGTATTTATTGTTTTCCTAATGAAATGATTGTTGTCGTAGTTTTTAGAAGGGTTTCTCTTCGCTACCCGTGAAGGACTGGAACAGCGAGTTGGCAAGACTCGAAGCGCCGATGCGGAAGTACTGGTTGTTCAGCCACTTCTCGCCTAGGACTTCCTTGACGATGGTGTAGTACTTCACGGCGTCCTCGGTCGAGCGGATACCACCTGAAGCCTTGAAGCCCACCATGCGGCCGTGCTGAACGAAGTATTCCTTGATGCACTGGCACATCACATAGGCAGCCTCAAGCGAAGCACCGGGATAAATCTTGCCTGTCGAGGTCTTGATGAAGTCGCAGCCCGAGTACATCGACAGGATGCTGGCGCGGCGGATAGCCTCGGCAGTCTTCAAATAGCCTGTCTCGAGGATGACCTTCAAGGGACGGTCGCCAACAACTTGCTTGATTTCGGCGATTTCATCGCACAGTTCCTCATAGGCCTCATCCCTGAAGTAACCCACGTTGAGCACGATGTCCACTTCGTCGGCGCCGTCGGCAATTGCCAGAGCGGTCTCGGCAATCTTGGTCTCGATATGGGCTTGACTGGAGGGGAAGCAGGCGCTGCACACTGCAACGTCCACACCGCTCACCTCGAGCGTGCCACGCACCACGGCAGCAAAGTTGCTGTAAACGCAGATGGCGGCTACGTTCTTGTACTGGGGATAGTTGTTGTCAAAGTCGTTGACCTTCTGTACAAACTTGGCGACGCTGCTCTCGCTGTCCTCGGTGGCGAGGGTAGTCAGGTCCACGCAGTTCAGCAGGAACTGCTGCACCTCGGGCGTGTTGTTCTCGGCAGCATGCTTGTCGATGATTTCCTGCACGGCGGCAGTCACCGCAGCATCGTCGATAGTGACGTTACTCTGGTTGATGGCGGTCATGTACTTGTCCATCGGCTTGTGGTCATGGTCGTGATGCTCACAGCCGCATCCGCAATGTTCGTGTTCGTGGTTGCTCATAATCGTTAATATTTTATTGGTTAGTAAGTTTTTCGTTGTTGATGTGCCGCGTCTTGTCACGGCTGGTCTTCTTGGCGAAGTTGCGCTCCAGTGCCTCATCCAGGTCGATGCCCGTCTGGTTGGCGAGGCACATGACCACCCACAGTACGTCGGCCAACTCATCGGCCAGGTCCAGGTCATCGCCTGGCTTGCTCGACTGGTCGCCGTAGCGTCGCGCGATGACACGCGCCACCTCGCCCACTTCCTCGGTGAGAACCGCCATATTGGTCAGTTCGCTGAAGTAGCGCACGCCATACTGTTTTATCCAAGCGTCAACACGCGCTTGAGCCTCTTGTATTGTCATAGTGCCTACAAAGATAGCGCTTTTTAGTCAATAGTTTATAGTTTAAAGAGAATAGTTTTTACTTTATAGCATTAATTTTTGGTGTTTTGAAGCAAGGAAACCGCATAAAATCACATTTTTTTTAAATTTTTCTTTGCTGTATCACAAATTATGACTAATATTGCTACCTGAATCAATAATTAATCTCTCACTTATTATCATTATGGATCGGAAATATAATCCCAAAGCTATTGCCAAGACCATTCCTGTTGAGGAACTTTATGACCTAGATGTAACGATTGCCCGCTTTATCCTGCCCCGTCTCATGTTGTTCAAGGAACACTGTGAGCGCACCCCACGACTGAACATGCCCCAAGAAGAGTGGAACGAGATTCTGGACAAGATGATTTACGCCTTTGAGCGCATCGCCTGCCAGACCGAGGAAGATACCCCTGAGTACAAGGCCTATATCAAGGCCATCTGGAACAACGAGGAAGACCTCGCCGACCTCAAGCGTGCCGCCAAGGCTTCGCTCAAGCCCATCAGCGAGGGTCTCTCACTCTATCACAAGTACTACCGTAGCCTCTGGTGGTAAATCCTCTTTCTTCAGCTTCCACACACGATTTCTTTCGGCAAATTAAACGGATTATTCGAATCAAGCATACGCGTGATGCTCGCTGCGCTCGCAGTTTAGGGTTTAGAGTTTAGAGTGGCTCCGCACCCGATTTGCCTCACGCCAAGGCGCAAAGCCGCGAAGATTTACATTCGGCATCCGCTGTTCTTTATTTTAATGCTAATTTTACGAATCTGACTAATTCCGCGAATTGTAATAGTAGACAATTCGTATAATTAGCGCAATTCGCATTAGCTCCGCAGGATGTGAATCTGGATAGCATTGTCATTATTGTTTTCTTTCTTTTACCTTTAAACTGCGAGCAAAGCGAGCATTACATGCAGGGTGTATAATTTTTTGGGGTGCTGTGCGTTATAATAAAAAAGCGAAAAAGACGATGAAACGGACGATTTTAATTCTTTTGGCGTTATTGACTTTGGCTCCTGCCGCCTTGCGTGCCCAGGAGAGTGAGTCATTATATAAAGGCTGGGGTATAGGTTTCCAGGCGGGTGTGGGCAGCATGCTGCCCACGGGCTCGTTGAGTGATAACTTCAAGGGCTTTGTCCTGTTCACTGGTGGCATCAATGCCGAATATAACCGGTTGAGGCTCAAAGCCGATGTCGCCTATGGCCAGCCCTCGTTCAAGAACGAGAATCCTTATGCTGCCTTTGACGAGCAGGGACGCATCATGCAACGTAATGCCACAGTCAACCCCACGCTGCTGGGCGTTGGCCTGCAGTTGGGTTATACCGTGTGGCGCCAGGGCAAGTTCTCGGTCACGCCCAATGTGGGTGTGAGCTGGAGCCGCCTGTCGTGGGAACTGAACTACCTCAAGTATGAAAAAGACGAAGAGGGCGAGGAGCGCCCGGCAATCGACCATGTGGCAAAAAGCCGTGAAAGCAATTTCTCATGGATGGCGAGTGTGGACTTTGACATCAAGCTGCATGGCAAACTGGTGGACAGCCCTTCGGGCGACGGTCAGGCACACTACACGTCATCGATTCGTGTCAGTCCCTTTGTTACCTCTGCCAAATACGGCAACATGACACCGTCTGTCAAGGGCGTGTGCATTGGAGCCACCGTCTCCTACGCCGGTTTCTTGCATTTCTTTAAGTAAATTGCAAAAGGCTAGGAAATTAGGTTCTAAAGATTATTTAACAAAGAAATTTTGCTAGAATTCATTTCTTTGTTCTACTTTTGCCCATTGAGCGAAGATAGGCTGCGCTTTGACATAAAAAAGAGCGGATTCTTTTGTTCTGTTCTCAGCTTGCACTATCTTTGCCGCGAATAGATGAAACGGAATATCCTCATATTAGCTATTGCCGTGACCATGACGGCTTTAACGGGCGCTCAGGCGCACGCAGCCCCTGCCGTGAACGATCCGCTCGACAACATCAGTCTGCCCTCGGTGTTGCAGAAGACCTATGCCGGCTACTACCATTTCATTGAGCCCTCGACGGGCGACACGCTGGCGATGATAGTCTTCAATCCCATCACTATCTATCCTCGTGAGCGTTTCCGCAACAAGGCTGAGGAGAAACAGTACTGGAAGACGGTGCGCGATGTCAAGAAGACGTTGCCCTACGCCAAACTCATCAGCAGCACGTTGCTCGAGACCTATGAGTACATTGATACCTATCAGACCCAGAAGCAGAAACAGGCCTACCTCACGCGGTTTGAGAAAGAACTCTTCAAGCAGTACAAGCCGCAGATGAATAAAATGACCAAGAACCAGGGCAAACTGCTCATCAAACTCATCAACCGCGAGACCAACCAGAGCAGCTATAGCATCCTGAAGGCCTTCTTGGGGACGTTCAGGGCTGGTTTCTGGCAGACCTTCAGTAAATTTTTCGGCGCGAGTCTCAAGGCTGGCTATCATCCCAACAAGGACAAGAAGGATGCCATGATTGAGCGCATCTGCGTGCAAGTCGAGCAAGGCACATTGTAATCTGGTTATCAATAAAATAAAGAGGCGAGCTCCAACTGGAGCCCGCCTCTATTATCATCAATGGAGAGAGTGGAGAGAGAAGTGGGACTTTACTTCACGCACACCTTGTAGGCCTGCTTGCCAACAGTCACGATGTAGATGCCGGGTGACATCGACAGGCTGCGGAAGCCGTCGGCAACGAAGGCGTTCACCTGACGACCATCGACGGTGAAGACGCGCACTTGCTGGCCCTCAAAGCCCTCGATGTTGATACCGTCCTTGACGGCAGCAACCTGCTGCTGGGTTGTCAACTCGTCGACACCGCTGGGCTTGTCCTCGCTGATGATGCTGATGTTGTCGAGCCAGATGCGCTCGCTCATCATGCTCATGTTGCCGCGGAAGCAAACCTTGGCGTGGTTGGCCAGTTCGGTGCCGGTCAAGGGAACCTCAAACAGGGTCCACTCGCCGTTACCCTCGGTAACGTCAATCGTCATCAGTTCCTCGTACGGGTCATCGTTGATGCTCTGTGAAACCACCAGGGTGGGCATCACAGCGGCACTGGAGCTGTAACCCATGTAAACATAGAACGAGAGGACGTAATCCTTGGTGGGATCGATGACCACCTTGGGAGAAACCATGTCTGACCAGTGGTAGCTGCTGTAGTAGTTACCGTTGTAGCACAGGGCAAAGCCATTGTCACCGTCCTGAGAGGCCATTTCGTCATTGTCGGTGTAAATGCTCCAGTAGGTGCCATAGTTAGCAACATCTGCATCGGCTACCCAGCCGGTGGTGGACATGATGGCGTCGCTGAAGGACTCGTGGAAGGGAACATCCTTCAACTTACCCAGGACAACATCGTCGAGGACTGCCTGGCCAACGCCGGCAGAAGTCGAGGTAATTACGGCATAGTAGTGGATTTCCATCTCATCGGTGGGCTCACGGTCAACGGTGTAGGTGGTCTCGGTCGTGGTGCCGATAACAGTCATGTCATCGTTGAGCATGGTACCGTTGGGGAAGTACTCGACTACAGTGTACTCGAGCGAACCGTCAATGACACCGCCGTTCACGCCATACTCTGAGGGAGCGTCCCAAGTGAGGATGGCCTTCTGGTTGTCCTCGTTACCGCGAATCCAGAAGTTCTCCACTGCCAGGGGAACGTCAACACCTGCAAACAGGTTGACCTCGGTGGCCTTGCCGCGGCCATACTCGTTCTCGGCCACGATAATGTAGGAGTTGTTGCCGTGCAGGGGCTGCTCGTCAATCCACTCCAGGGCTTCGCCGGGCTGTACGTTCTCAAACGTCATCAAGGGGATAGCCGAACCGCTGCGGTAGATGTAAACGGTCAGGTTGCTCTCCAGCGGGCGCTGTGCATAGTCAACAGTGGGCGCGTTGAAGGCGAAGTTCACCTTCAGCAGTCCGCTCTTGTCGGGCTCGGCAACGAGATTCTCAACACTGTAGGGGGCAAATGCCGAACCCACGAGCGTGATGGAGATGTCATCGATGCTGGGCGAGATGTAGCTGCTGGCCTGGTCGGCAACAATCAGGATAGAGGGATAGTACTTGCCAGTTTCGGTTGCAATCACCTCGTTCTCAATCAGGTGCTTCTCACCGTAGTTGGTAAACGGCAGCTGGTCGGGATAGATGCTCTGTGCCGTTGAGTCGGGAGCCATACCGATGCCGGCATAACCCGGGCAGGTCTGGTTGTAGTTGCTGTAGCTCCAGTTGAAGGCGTAGGTGTAAACCATATCCTTCTCCAGCTTGATGGCGGGCATATAGAGCCAAATCTTCTCAACGGGATGCTGAACGAAGTAGCCAAAGCCACCCAGAGCCAGGTTCTGGTTGTAGCTGTACCACAGCCAGCGATACTCGTTGGTGCTGTAGATTGACGAGTCGTTGACGGTCACGAAGAAGCGTGCATCGTCTTCGGTGTCAAACGTGTTGCTGTAGGGGGCGGTGTAAACGCCGATGAAGGCCTCGGCACTCACGCGCTTGCCCTCGCCAGCCTCGTTGCTGATGCCCACGGTGTAGGTGTGTACGCCCACGCCCTCAACGGTGTTGTCGGTCCACTGGGCAGCGGCACCCACCTCAACGGGGAACTGTGCAACGGCTTCCTCGCTGCCGTCACGATATACGTTGGCTGTCAGCGGGCCTGCCAGTGCATTGCCGTCGAGCGTGGTGCTGGGAGCGTTGAAGGTCACGTCGGCAATCATCTCGCCGTTCTCCTCGGGCGTGATGGTCAGGTCGGTCACCTCGGCGGGAGCCTCGTTCTTGCCCAACCTGTTTACTGCCATCGAGTTCACAAAGATACCCGAAGCATTGTCTTCCTTGAGGGTATAGACATAGACTGCAAAGTAGTAGGTGCCGGTCTCTTCCATCTGGAAGTCCACCTCCCAATCGGTGAGGGTACCATTGACGTCATAGTCATCGTTGGATGCCAGTTCCTGGAAGGTCGATACGTCAGTCGGGTCGGTGCCCACGAGCAGGGCAACACGCTCCTTGTAGTTGGCAAAGGTATTGCGCATGTTCACAATCAGGGCATAGGAGATACCCTTCTCAATCATGATACCCGGAGAAATCAGGTAGTCATCGGCGCTGACTTGGTCGTCACCCATGTTGTAGGGACCGGTATAGATGCCCCAGTTGCTGTTGTAGCTGTTGAAGCTCCAGGTGTACTCGGTGCCCCACTGGGTGCCGTCGTTGTTGGCGTTGACAACGGTCCACAGGTCGAGGGTGGATTCGTCGCTGAAGTCGTCAAAGTAGGGAGCCTGGAATGCAGAACCGGTGAGCACTGCATTGGAGATGGCATCTTCACCCTGCTTGCCATCGGCATTGAACGGGGTAACGATGTAGTAGTAGCGCTCCATCTTGGTGGGCAAGGTCTCGCTGAACTCGCAAGCGCTCTGGTGGTCGGCAACGAGGACATTGTCGGGCATGCGCACGACGTTATAGGTCACATCCTCCAGGTAACCGCCATTCACACCGCCTGCGGGAGCGTTCCAAACGACGTGGCTCACGCCGTTCTCGACGGTAAAGGTCACGTTGGTGACAGGCAGCGGGGTGTCATAACCGGCAAAAACATAGAGGTTGTTGACGGGCGAGTAACCGGCCTCGTTCTCGAGCAGCACATACACATAGTGGTTGTCGTTGCTCACTTCCTGGGTGAAGCTCTGGCTGCTGCCGGGAGCTACGCTGACGTAGTTGGCGATGGGCTCGCCGTCGAGCCACACGCTCATCGTCACGTCACCGCTCAAGGCGCTGCCGTTATAGGTCGTCGTGGGAACAGTGAAGCTGATGACGCCAGTGGTGCTGGAACCGTCGAAGGTGAATGCCAGGTCGCTGATGGCAGCAGGTGCCATGGCAGGTGCCTGGTTGTCCATGAAGAACAAGGAGGGAGCCTGCTCGTTATTGGTGAGGGGCTCAACGAGCGTCAAACCGGCATCGGCGGGGTTGATGGCATAGATGCCAGAGCCTTCCTGGGTGACTGCCATCCACAGGAAGCAGCCGCTCACGGGCTCATAGCCCATACCCTGCACGTACATCGTGGGGGAGGTTTCGAGCGTGCCTACCGAACGGGCATCACCGGTGGTCTTGTCCATCTCATAGAATTCGCCGTCGGCACCCACACAATACATCTCACCGTTGGGGGTGAAGCCCAGCGTCAGGGGCTGGAAGTTGTTGGGCCAGGGGGCGATGGTCACAAAGCGACGGGTCTCGGGGTCCCACACCGCCATGTTCAAACCCGTCAGGTTGCTGTTGTACTGAACCGAGTAGAAGATGTCGCTAGTCACGTCATAGGCCATCACCGACGGAATGAAACTGTAGTCGGCATCCAGATACCTGACGGACCACAGTTCGCTCAGGTCGGCACGGCTCAAGCCATTGTACTCAACACCGTTGAGCACGCCCATCATCTGCATGGGCCTGGCTCCAACCAGCTGGTCGCGACCCATGGCGCTGGCCATGAAGTCATACCTCAAGTCGGTGGCAAGGGCGTTGAAGTAATTACCGCTGCCGATAGTGTAGGAATAGATACCATAAGGCACCGAACCGATGCTGTAGCCACTCCAGGTATCGGAGTTGGTCAGGTTGACATAGATGGTCATCCCCTGGAATTGGGAGGCATCGGGTGCCAGCCTGTGGGATGTGCCAACGCGGGACGAGAGCATCTTGGCCCTCGACGGGGTTTCGATGACCGTCTTGGCGACTGCCTTAGGTGTCGCCGTGTAGGTCTGCGTTTGCTCTCCTGCCGATGCCGTCAGGGCCACCAGCGCGAGCAGCGTGAGTAAGGTCTTAAGTCTTCTCATGAATACGAATAGTTTAGAAGTGATTAATTGTTGCCGCACGTGAATCCGGAGGTACCAGCACGACATCGTTAGTTACACATCGCAAAAATACGCATTTTGCGGCAGGAAAGAAACAGGAATGGTGGTTTGAAATGTACGGATTTCGGCAATTCACACAAAAAAAACGCATTTTTTGCGCTTTTTTCGGGCTTTTTGAAAGAAAAATGTCACTTTTCGTGAATTATGACCCCTTGTGTGCCATACGCTGGTATTGCGACGGCGTCAGGCCGGTGATGCGCTTGAACGAGGTGACAAACGTCGAGCGGGACTTGAATCCCACGCTCTCGCTGATGGCCTCGATGGTGTAGTTGCCGTAGTGTTCCATGTCGCCCATGCGTTTGCACGCTTCCTTGATGCGGTAGGAGTTGAGGAAATTGTTGAAATTCTGCTGGTAAAATTCATTGATGACCTGGGACACATATTTGTATTTTGACCCCGAGAGCATCGCCAGCCGTTCGAGTGAGAAGTCGGGACTGTAGATTTCGTCGTTGTTGTCCATCACCTCAAGGATGCGCGACAGGAGCTGTTGCTTGTCGTCCTCGCTCAGGTGGCTGCTCTTGTACTTGACGTTATCCTCGTTGCCGTCCTCGTCTTCTTTATCGTCGCTGTGGAGAAGTGTATCGGCGGCATGGGCTTCCTTGTCCTGCAACTGGCGGCGCATGCGGCGTTCCTCTTCCTCGGCACGCAGCATCTCCACGTTTTTCTCATACAGCGACTGGTTGGAACGTGTCAGCTCGCCGTTCTTGCGGTACACGAGGTAGAGCAGCACCAGCAGCACGAGCAGGAACCCCAGTGAAACCAGGGTGACAAGGCTCATTACCTCGCGGTGTTGCCTGATTTCGTCCATCTCTTTTTCCATGCCTTTGAGCTCGTTGCGGAATTCCATCTCGTTCACACTGGCGAGCTGCTGGTAGTTGGTCAAGGTGTCCTTGAGCAGCGTGTATTGGTTATAATAATGTTCGCGCGCGCTGTGGTCACCCAGTTGCTGGTAGTACTGTGCCAGCATCCTGTACACCTCCAGCTTGCAGTCCTTCATTTCCAGGTCAACGGCTATTTTCTCAGATTGTTTCAGTGTCGAGATGGCACTGCGGTAATCGTGTTTTAGGGCTTGCACCTTCGCTTTCTCGACGAGGGTGAAGTAGATGAGACGGGAGTACTGGGTGGTGTCAATCAGCTGTAGCTGCTGGTCATAGGTCTTGATGGCATCGTCCAGGCGATGCTGGTCGATGTGCTGGAATGCCTGATGGAGCATCTTGTTGTAGCGGCGCAGGATCCACGTCTCGCCTTGTTCGGGCAGCTGCAGGTACTGTTGCCATATGTCCTCGATTTGCGGCAGACCGCCTTGCACATGGGCCATCGACAGCACATCGGTCGAAGCCATGTCGGTGTGCTTGTCGTCATGGGTCTTCATACCTGTGGCGAGGGCCTGCTGGTAGTACTTGAAGGCTGTGGTGCCCAGGTCATAGTTATCGCATTCCTCCGAGATGGTCTGGTACATGCACCCGAAGCCCAGGTAGATGTTGGCGTCCTCGATATCGGCTTCGGAGGCGATTTCGAGGGCTCTTGTCAGGCAGTCAAAGCACTTGGGATAGTCATAGAAGTCATAGAAGTAGATACTCCACAGCCTCATGTTGGCGTCCTTGCACTGCGTCTTCTGCTTCTTGGACATGGAGGACTCGTAGCGGTTGGCGACGATGGTATAGCACATCAGTGCCGTGTCCTTGCTGCCGCCGTTGGTGAAGTCCTTGTCGGCCATCTCCAACAATTGTTCAACAGGCAGGTCCAGCCACTTGCTGCGTTCCCGTGACGGGGGCAGGGCATGGCCCGGCAAGCCCGTTGCCAGGACAAGAAACAATACTATGACGTTAAGGACTCTGTACATCGGTAGTTTCGATTGACCCCACAAAAATAGTCATTTTTTCCTTTTCTCCAAATAAAAACGATTAGTGTCCGGTAAATAATCAGCCAATCTCAATAAATAGCAGAATATCACCATCTTAATGACAATTAGATATATAAGGTGCTTACTTTGAAGCCCGTAGGGCTGTCAGGTTATAGGCAGGAGTGTAGCGAAGCGGAACTCCTGTAAATGACCGCTAAACACGAATAATAGCCCCATTAGGGGCGACACTTCACACATGTGTAGATTACTGCCGCCCCGATGGGGCTAAGACTTCAATGCTCACTATTGCAGGGGTTGCACTCGGCTTCGCCTCGTTACACACCCTGCCTATACTCTGCTCGCTCCTAACGGAGCTTTTACTGGACACCCTAATGAAATAAAAACTACCTGTTACAAAACAACAACGGCGGGGCATTGCCCGCCGTTGCCAATATGAGGTCTGTTAATGGTATTTGGTTCTGATTTGTTGTCAGGTGGATTAACCCAGTCGTTTCAGCTTCACGGTGAAGTGGCGCATCAGGGGAGCTTCCCACTCGATGGCGACACCGCGCGTGATTTCGTTGCGACGGTCATAGACGTTCTTCAGAGCAGCGGCAATCACGTTCATGTGGTTGTCGGTGTAAACGCGACGGGCGATGCACAGACGCAGCAGGTCCAGACCACCGAAGCGGTTCTCGCGGGTCACGGGGTCACGGTCGGCCAGGATGTAGCCAATCTCGCAACCACGGATGCCGGCCTCCAGATAGAGCTCGCAGGTCAGGGTCTGAGCGGGGAACTCTTCCTTGGGTACGTTGCACAGCACCTTGTCGGCGTCGATGAACAGGGCATGACCGCCCACGGGGCGCTGATAAGGAATACCGTACTCATCGAGCTTGCTGGCGAGGTACTGAACCTGGTGGATACGGGTCTCAAGCATCTCAAACTCGGTGTTCTCGTCAAGACCTACAGCCAGAGCGTTCAGGTCGCGGCCGTTCATACCACCATAGGTGATAAAGCCCTCGAAGGGGATGCAGAACAGCTTGGCGCCCTCATACCAATCCTGGTTGTTGGTAGCGATGAAACCGCCCATGTTCACAACGCCGTCCTTCTTGGCGGACATCGTCATGGCGTCAACATAGGAGTACATCTCGCGGGCAATCTCCTTGATGGTCTTGTCGGCGTAGCCTTCCTCACGGGTCTTGATGAAATAGGAGTTCTCGGCAAAGCGGGCGCTGTCCATCACGACGGGCACGCCATACTTGTGGCACAGTTCGCAGGTGTCCTTGATGTTCTGCATCGACACGGGCTGGCCACCAACGGTGTTGTTGGTAACGGTCAGTACCATGAAGGGGACGTTGCCCTTGTTCTCGGTGAGCACCTTCTCCAGCTTCTCGAGCGATACGTTGCCCTTGAAGGGAATTTCGAGCTGGGTGTCCTTAGCCTCGTCGATGGTGACGTCGATGGCCTTGGCCTTACGAGCCTCGATGTGACCCTTGGTGGTGTCGAAGTGGGCGTTGCCGGGGATGACATTGCCTTCCTTCACCAGATAGGAGAACAGCACGTTCTCGGCTGCACGGCCCTGGTGGGTGGGGATGACATACTTGAAACCGAAGATGCGTTGTACAACGCTCTCAAACTTGTAGAACGAGGTGGCGCCGGCGTAGCTCTCGTCACCCAGCATCATCTCTGCCCACTGGCGGTCGCTCATCGCACCCGTACCGGAGTCGGTCAGGCAGTCGATGTAAACCTGCTCAGCCTTGAGCATAAACACGTTGTTGTGGGCCTCTTTCAGCCACTGCTCGCGCTCAGCACGAGTGCTCTTGCGCAGCGGCTCAATCATCTTGATTTTCCAAGATTCTGCAAATGGTAATTCCATTGATTCTCAATTATTTAGATTAAACTTTTTTTGCTGTTTTCAACCAAAATTGAACCCCTTAAAAAGGTAATTATATTCAATTTTTATGCAAAGTTACGGCAACTTGCCGAACTGGCAAATTTTCTATGCACCATTCACATTTTTTAACAAACAACCCTGTTTAGTAACTATTCAGCAAATCACCGTGATGCCCAATCCCACGCTAAGTCGCAAAGGCGCTAAAATTTGATTAAAAAAACTATAATGTATTGTTCCGCTGGGTATGACAATCAGCAATGCAATGTGTTAATGCCATGAGATGATTTCCATAGATAAACTTATGACATTGATTATAAAAAACTTAGCGTCTTTGTGCCTTTGCGAGGGGCTCGTCGTTCAGTAGTTGGTTGAATTCGTAATCATTGAACGCGGATGCTAAATTAGTTCAATTTGCGTAATTCGTAGTTTTTTGCTCTAAAAAAAATCTTAGCGGCTTTGCGCCTTAGCGTGGGGAAATCTTCGGTGATAGTTACCCTGTTTGTAGTTTACAAGTCTTCATGGCCATAAAAAGCTTCAGGGACCTAATGGCCCGAAGGCCAATAGTGTCCCTGAAGGTGTTTTATGCTTTTATGGAGAAAATTTTGCTTTTGGCTACCTTGTTAGCGTTGCGAGGGGTAAGTCGGATAGTTGACAATCGGCCTCTCTTTGTTCAGGATAACCAGGGCACCGATTACTCCTGGAATCCATCCACAGCACGTCAGGATCATCACAATCAAGAACGAGCCGCAGCCCTTGTCCACCACAGCCAGTGGGGGAAAGATGATTGATAACAGAACTCTAAACAGTGACATGGTTCTACTCCTTTCTTTTAAAAATCTTCATTAACCTTAATTCATTCCCCCATCAATCTGCAATTCCCGTGCCAACTTGTAACGTAGCATTGACTTTGATGTTGATTTTCATCCCGACATTCACAACATACAAAATATCAATATTTTATATGGGCTTCTAAAATTTTTATAGAATTTCTATTATAGGATTTCTATAAAAACTGATCCTTGGGGTCAAAAACGCTGAATAACAGTCTATTAGCGTGAGTTTGATGGAGTGCTGTTCAGGTTGTTTTGTCGTTGTATGTGTTGTCTGGAAAAGGGATATTATGGTAAAAAGTGAAGAAAACTAATATTTTTAGTTTTATTAACTAAATAAATTTGGTACATAACTAAATCATTTAGTTAATTTGCATCGTGAATCTTTAAAAGGACAATAATTATAGATATTGGCCCATTGTGTTTTTAATGCGAATTACGCTAATTTAGCCAATTAATTCTCTAATATTTAGCGAAATAATGTTTAATTCGTATAATTAGCATTAGCCCCGCAGGGTGTGGGACGTGTGCTATATTATTTCCAAAAACAGGCGCTAATTATGAAACAGTTAACACAGAAAGAAGAGGAAATCATGGAGCGGATGTGGGACCATGGCCCCATGCTTGTGCGCGAGTTGCAGGCCTGTTATGACGAGCCCCGCCCCCATGTGAATACCTTGGCAACATTGATGAAGATATTGGAGGAGAAGGGTTTTCTGGGCCATAAGGCCATTACCGCCCGCTGCTTCCAGTATTTTGCCCGCATCAGCCGCGAGGAGTACCGCGGCGGTACGTTGGCCAACGTGGTCAACAAGTTCTTCGGCAAATCCTACTTGAGTGCCGTTTCGGCGCTTGTCAAGAGTGAAAAGGTCAGCGTTGAGGACCTGAAAGAACTCATTCGTGAAGTGGAAGATAACAACCAATAGTAAAACCCCTCTATCGCCATGTTAATCATCTATCAAATCAAAGTGGGCCTCTGTCTGATAGCATTTTACCTGCTGTGGAAATTGCTGCTCAGCCGCGAGACGTTTCACCGGTTCAACCGCGTGGCGCTGCTCGTGGTCATGGCGCTGGCACTGGTATTGCCGTGGGTAAAGCTCTCATTGGAGACGGCAGCTCCTGTTACCCAGCAGATGGTCATACTCGAGGAATTGCTTGTCTCGCCCAATGGTGCCGTTACCCAGCAGGTAGAGCCGTCATGGAGTGTGACGGGCATCGCCACCGTATTATATCTTATCGGGATGGTGCTGGCGGTGGTGTGGTTCCTGCATGGCCAATGGAGCCTGCACCGCCTTTTGAAACAGGGCCAGCGCGAGTCGCTGCCTAGCGGTGCCACGCTGCATATTATCCCTGGTGACCAGACTCCGTTCAGTTACTTCAAGCACATCGTAATCAACGAGCAGGATTACCGCGACAACCCGCGTGAGATTCTCACCCACGAGCAGGCGCACATCGACCTGCGGCACTCCTGGGATGTGCTGTTTCTGGGGCTAGTGACGCTGTTCCAGTGGTGGAATCCTGCAGCCTGGCTATTGAGCCGAGAGTTGCGACAAGTGCATGAGTATGAGGCTGATGAGGCTGTCCTTAATCAAGGCGTAGACGTGAAGCAGTACCAGTTACTGCTCATACGAAAGTCCGTGGGGAACCAGTTGTTCTCGATGGCAAATAACTTCAATTATCAATCTCTAAAAAAACGAATCCGTATGATGACGATGAACAAAAGCAGCCGATGGAATCGATTGCGAGCGCTGGCTGTGGTGCCCGTGATAGCATTGGCGCTGTTGGCCTTTGCCAACACCAAGAGTGTAGCAGCAGTAGTGACGGCTAATGGTCAGCAGGACCGCGCTGTCCAGTCAACAATGCAGTCGCCCGTGGCTGTCGAGCGGAATGCCGAGGCACAGGTTACCAATGAATCTAATCCCCAGTCCGAAACAATCTATAAATCTGTTGAGCAGATGCCCATGTTTCCTGGTGGTGAAATCGAACTGATTAAATACCTGTCCCAAAACATCCAATATCCGCCCGAAGCCGCAAAGAATAATGTTCAAGGCCGTGTGATTCTTCAGTTTGTTGTTGACAAGACCGGCCAGGTGGGAGAAGTCAAGGTTGTCAGGTCGGTAAGTGAGGAACTTGATGCCGAGGCTGTTCGTGTGGTCAAAACCTTACCCAAGTTTGAACCTGGTCGCCAGGACGGCCAACCCGTAGCCGTGTGGTACACCCTGCCTGTCAGCTTCAACATCCGCAGCAGTGCCGATGTGCCCCAGCAAAATCCTTAAGTGATTAAAATCTGAAAAGATACAGCACCGAGGCTCAACGCCCCGGTGCTCGTTTTTTGGGCCTGCATCCAAGCGGGACGAATACATAAAAACCCTCGGTGCCATTACAACACTGAGGGTTTTATAACATATATATCGTCGCGGGGATTACGCCCCACGGAGCCAAAGGCTCGTTTAAATCTCTCTAAACTCTAACCACTAAACTCTAAACTTCAATTAATTGCCTTTCTCGGCAAGATTAGAATCAAGCGAATCTCTAAACTCTAACCACTAAACTCTAAACTTCTAAAATTGCCAGAAATGCTGGCAATTTTAGAATCAAGTGTCGATGGTGGCGTAGGTCGCGTTCTCCTCGATGAACTTGCGGCGGGGATCCACGTCCTCACCCATCAGCATCGAGAAGATGCGGTCGGCCTCGGCAGCGTCGCTGATGTTGACGCGCTTGAGTAGGCGGTTGTTGGGATCCATGGTGGTTTCCCAGAGCTGCTCGGGATTCATCTCGCCCAGACCTTTGAATCGCTGCACGGTGATGGCATCCTCGTTGCCGCCGGCATATTCATCGATGAACTTGCGCAACTGCGTCTCGTCCCAACAGTACTCCTCGCGGTTACCTTTCTTGGTGCGGGCGCGATACAGGGGCGGCGTGGCGATGTAGAGGTAGCCGTTCTCGATGATGGGTCGCATGCGGCGGAAGAAGAAGGTCATCAGCAGGGTGTCGATGTGCGCGCCATCGACGTCGGCATCGGTCATGATGATGATGCGGTGGTAGCGCAGCTTGCTCAGGTTGGCCTCCTTGGGGTCCTCCTCGGTGCCGATGGTTACGCCCAGGGCACGGAAGATAGTGACAATCGAGTCGCTCTCAAACACCTTGTGGTCCATCGCCTTCTCGACGTTGAGGATTTTACCGCGCAGGGGCAGAATGGCCTGGAACTTGCGGTCACGGCCCTGCTTGGCGCTGCCACCTGCCGAGTCACCCTCGACGAGGAAGAGCTCGCTCTCGGCGGGGTCCTTCGACGAGCAGTCGGCGAGTTTGCCGGGCAGGCCACCGCCGGCGAGCGGCGACTTGCGCTGCACCTTCAGGCGGGCGTTCTGTGCGGCATGGCGTGCCTGAGCGGCGAGGATGACCTTCTCGATCACGGTCTTAGCCTGGTTGGGATGTTCCTCCAGGTAGTTGTTCAAAGCCTCGCGCACGGCGGTCTCGACGGCACCGATAACCTCGTTGTTACCGAGCTTGGTCTTGGTCTGTCCCTCGAACTGAGGCTCCAGCACCTTGACCGAGATGATGGCGGTGAGGCCCTCGCGGAAGTCCTCGGGCTTGATTTCGACCTTGGCCTTCTCGAGCATTTTGTTGTCCTCGGCATATTTCTTCAAGGTCGAGCCCAGACCGCGGCGGAAGCCCGTCAGGTGGGTACCGCCCTCAATGGTGTTGATGTTGTTGACAAACGAGTAGATGTTCTCGTTGAACGATGTGTTATAGGTCATGGCGACCTCAACGGGGATGTCGCCCTTCTTGCTCTTGATGTGGATGACGTCCTGGATGAGCGCCTCCTTGTTGCCGTCGATGTAACGCACGAACTCGTCAAGACCCGTCTCGCTGTAATAGGTCTCGCTGTGGCAGTTGCCGTTCTCGTCCTTGGTGCGCAGGTCGGTAATCGACAGCGTCACACCGGCGTTCAGGTAAGCCAGGTCACGCAGACGCTTTGACAGGATGTCGAACTCATAGACGGTGGTCGAGAAGATGGTAGCATCGGGGTGGAAGATAATGGTCGTGCCATGGTCCTCCTCGCGGCAGTCACCGATGATTTTCACCTCGCTGGTCGGCTTGCCCAGGCTGTACTCCTGCATATAGACCTTGCCGCCACGGCGCACCTCGGCGCGCAGGTAATCGCTCAGCGCGTTCACGCAGCTCACACCGACGCCGTGCAGACCGCCCGACACCTTGTAGGAGCCCTTGTCGAACTTACCGCCGGCATGGAGCACGGTCATGACGACCTCGAGCGCCGACTTGTGCAGCTTCTCGTGCTCGTCAACGGGGATACCACGGCCGTTGTCACGCACCGTGATGCTGTTGTCCTCGCCGATAAACACGTCGATGCGGTTACAAAAACCTGCCAGAGCCTCGTCGATGGAGTTGTCCACGACCTCGCTCACCAGGTGGTGAAGACCCTTGACGTGGGTGTCACCGATGTACATCGCCGGACGCTTGCGAACGGCTTCCAGACCTTCCAGCACCTGGATATTGGACGCTGAATAATTCTTCTCTTCCTGTTCTTCGATATATTTTTCTTCTTCTGACATAAAAATGTAGTTTTTTTCACTTTTATACCCTCCAATAAAGGGGAGGTCTAAAAACGTACAAAATTACAAAAAATACCCCATTTACCAAAGTTTTAAATCCTTAAAAAACGCTAATTCCAACCCGCTTTTTCCCATGAAAACCAGTCTGGAATTATGTCGTTGTTTTAAATTGCCTAGAACAAGGATTTTTGTCCAAATGTGGGGTAAAAAGTATAGATTTGGACGAAAATAATGCGATTTTTGTCCAAATGTGGGTCAAAAACCATAGATTTGGACAAAAATCGGTTTCTCGTCCCATATTGTAGTCGTCATGGAGATTGCGTGATTTTTACTAACTTTGCAGCGATGAAATTACCTGAAGAGTTTATAGAGCAATTACATGGGCTGTTGCCTGACGAGTGGGAGGCGCTTGCCGATGCAATCACGACGAGCGAGCCCAGTGTCGCAGTGCGCGTCAACTCGGCGCGTGGGGTGGGGGTGCCCGATGGTGCCCGCCGTGTGCGGTGGTGCCCGGAGGGTTTCTATCTTCAAGACCGCCCGACGTTCACCTTTGACCCCGACTGGCATGCGGGGCGCTACTATGTGCAGGATGCCTCGTCGATGTTCATCGCCCATGTCATCAGGCAGTTCATCCATGAACCGGTGCGTTATCTGGACCTGTGTGCCGCCCCTGGCGGCAAGACCACCGCTGCTGTCCAGGCACTGCCGCCGCGCTCGCTGACGGTCGCCAACGAGATTGTGCCACCGCGTGCCCGTGTGCTAGCCGACAATGTCGTCCGCTGGGGCTGTCCCCGGTGTGTGGTGACAAGCAATGCCCCCGCCAACTTGGGAAAAATGACACATTTCTTTGACGTTATTGCCGCCGATGTGCCGTGCAGCGGTGAGGGCATGATGCGCAAGGATGACGAGGCGGTGGCGCAATGGTCGCCCGCCCTGGTCGAGCAGTGCGCCCAGCGCCAGCGCGAGATTCTTTCAGACGTCTGGCAGGCATTGCGTCCCGGTGGCCTGTTCATCTACAGCACCTGCACCTATAATCGGCAGGAAAATGAGGAAATGGCCCGTTTCATTGTGGAGGAGTTGGGTGCCACTTCGCTTGAGGTGCCCGTTGAACCCGATTGGAACATCCATCCCGCCATCGGCAGCGATTACCATTGCTATCGTTTCATGCCGCACCGTGTGGATGGCGAGGGCCTGTTTATGGCGGTGTTCCGCAAGGAGGGTGATGCCCCGCGACAGGACCTTCGTGTCAAGGAGAAAACAGCAAAAAAAGCCGATGAAGTCGGCAAGAACTGGCTCGCGTCGCCCGATGAATTTGTCATTGACCAGCAGGGTGACCTCTTTATTGCCGTGCCTCAGGACATCCGTCGCGAGGTGGCGGCGCTGCGAGCCTCGTTGAACGTCCTTCACGCCGGTGTGGAACTGGCGACCGTGATGGGTCGCAAGACAGTGCCCCACCATGCCCTGGCGATGTCAACGGCAAGGGTGGCTGGCGCTTTCCCTGTGTGTGAGGTGGATTATCAGGCGGCATTGCGCTACCTGCGTGGCGAGAGCGTTATCCTCGACGGTCCCCGTGGTTACGTCTTCGTTGCCCATGAGGGCGCTGTCCTCGGTTTTGCCAACAATCTGGGTAACCGTGCCAACAACCTCTATCCCAAACCCCTGCGCATTCTTAGCACCCATCTGCCCGACGCCAAGCCCGTTGTCATCGGTTGATGTGTGTATGCCATCTGCCGTTACAGCGGCATTTACATGATTTTCTTGATGATTTTGGCTGGAACGCCGCCCACAATCGTTCTGGGCGGCACATCCTTGGTCACCACTGCTCCGGCGGCTACAATGGCACCCTCGCCGATGGTCACACCTGGCAGGATGGTGACATTGGCGCCCAGCCACACTTTATCCTCGATGATGATGCTGCGGAATTCCATGTCGCCGCGACGGTCAGGGTCTTGAGCGTGGTTGATGGTGCATAGCGTGGCGTTGTGGCCGATGAGGCAGTCGTTGCCGATGCGGATGCCTCCCTGGTCCTGGAACTTGCATCCGGCATTGAGAAACGTGCGCTCGCCCACTACCGTGTTTTTCCCGAAGTCGGTATAGAAAGGCGGGAACATGCCGACACTCTCGGGCACGTCAAAGCCCCACAGTTCGGAGAGCAGAAGGCGGATTTCCTCCGGCTCATGGTACGCGTTGTTCAGTCTGGCGGTAACCTTCTGTGCCTCGCGGCTTGCCCAGTGCATGAGCAGGTGGGCTTCAGAGCCAGCCTCCACGGGCTGTCCCGATGCGATGTATTCTTTATATTCCTGGATTGTCATTGGGAAAAATTGACTGGTTGTTGTATGCTGTCGATTGTGGCTGCAAAGGTGCGCAGAAAGGACTTAACAGCGGATATCTGAAACACTTGGAAACATACCTGAATTACTTTTTTTGTCGCGAGGTGACATATTTTGAGGGTGTCATGCCCGCATGTTTCTTGAAGAAACGGGTGAAATGCTGCGGGTACTCGAAGCCCAGGTCCTCGGCTGTCTGCGTCACCGACTGCCCACCGACCAGCAGACTCTTGGCGCGGTCGATGAGGAAACGCTGGATGATGCGCGTGGGGCTGTCGCCCGTGGCGCTGCGCACCACGTCACCGAAGTAGCTGGATGAGAGGCACAGCTCCGAGGCGCAATACTTGACGTTGGGCAGACCGTACTTGAATTGCAACTGCCGCTCGTAGTAGTTTGTCAGCACATGCTGGAAACGCGTCAGCAGGTCGCTTTTTTTCCACGCTACTGATTCAAACTGGCGTTGATAGAACAGCAGGCAGTAGTCGCACACCAGCACGATATAGTCCTGTACAATCCGGTCGGTGAGTGCCGTTTGGTCACGATGCTTGATGAACCTGCGGATTAGTTCCATCAGTTGCCACATCAGCTGCTTCTCGCCTTCGGTCGTTTGCAGCGCTTCGTTCACGTTATAGGAGAAGAAATGATAGTCGGTGAGCCGTTCTTCAAACACCGTGCCGCGCATGAATTCGGCATCGAACAGCAGCACCCAGCCGTGATACAACTCACGGTGGCCATCGTCGACCTTGCCGATAATCTGACCAGGCGACGCCGCTGTCAACGTGCCCTTGGATGTGTCATAGCCTCCCATGCCATAGGTCGCCCCAGTCGGGAAATTGTCTTGCACAAAGATGGCGTACACTCCCATCTTGGTGAGCATGTGATGTATCTTGCCCAGTTCGTCAAAGTGGACGACACACACCATCGGGTGCAAGACCGGTGCACCGAACTCCCTGGCAAAGTCATTGGCGTTATTGATATGTACAAGTTCTTTCATTGGTGTACAAAGGTAGTATTTTTTATCCAAAACTCGAAACGAATGATGAAAAATGGCAAAACTGGTAGTTTTTCAAGTATTTTGGATAACTGATGGCCACCAGGAAGATAGTAATTTTGCATCGTTAAGTTAATTACAATAGTTATGAGTATGAAAAAGATTTCACGAAACATCCTGCTGCTGACCACAGTGTTGCTGGGTGGCTTGATGCTGGCATGTACAGGAGCGAATGAAAACAACCAAAATGACGAGAATATGAAAACGACATTGAATCTGACTAAAGAGTGGGACAAGACGTTCCCGTTGAGCGACAAAGTTGAGCACAAGAAGGTGACCTTCACCAACCGTTACGGCATCGAACTTGCTGCCGACATGTACACACCGAAGAATGCCCAGGGCAAACTGGCGGCGATTGCGGTAACTGGACCGTTTGGTGCCGTGAAGGAGCAGTCGAGTGGACTGTATGCCCAGCACATGGCAGAGCGTGGCTTCCTGGCCATTGCTTTTGACCCGTCGTTCACTGGTGAGAGCGGTGGCGAGCCCCGACGCATGGCTTCGCCCGACATCAATACCGAGGACTTCCTTGCTGCAGTCGATTTCCTCTCGGTGCAGGACAATGTAGATCCAGAGCGCATCGGTATCATCGGCATTTGCGGTTTTGGCGGCATGGCAGTCAACGCTGCAGCCATCGACCCGCGTATCAAGGCCACTGTCGCCTCGACGATGTACGACATGAGCAAGGTAAATGTAGAGGGTTACTTTGCCAGTGAGGATACCAAGGAACAGCGCATGGAAAAACGTCGTGCCATGGCTGCCCAACGCACTGCGGACTACAAGGCTGGTACCTACAAACGTGCTGGTGGCGTAGTAGACCCGTTGCCCGAAGATGCTCCCTGGTTCGTCAAGGACTATTATGATTATTATAAGACCAAACGCGGCTACCATGAGCGCAGCGGCAACTCCAACGATGGATGGAACGTCATCGGATGCCAGTCGTTTATGAACCAACCGTTGCTCGCTTGGGCCCATGAGATTGAGAATCCCGTACTGCTCATCCACGGCGAGAAGGCTCACTCGCGCTATTTCTCGGAGTATGCCTTCGAGAAGATGACAGGCAAGCATGTGGAAGGCGTGAGTGCCAAGGAGGGTAATAAGGAACTGATGATTATCCCCGGAGCTTCGCATGTGGACCTTTATGACGACAAGGCAGGAGTCATCCCCTACGACAAAATTGAAACCTTCTTTAAAGAGAATCTGAAATGAACATCTTGAAACACTGGATGCTGACTGTCATATTGCTGGCGGCATCCGTTTCAACCAACGCACAGAAAATGGAACTGACCAACAGACAACAAGCGCTCGTGGCTATCGCTGCCAACGAGGCAAGAGGTAATATGGAAGGGCTGAGACAAGCCTTGAACAATGGCTTTGACAATGGGCTGACCGTCAGCGAGGCCAAGGAGGCCCTGTCGCAACTTTACGCCTACACGGGTTTTCCCCGCTCACTGAATGCGCTTGGCGTATTGCAGCAGGTTATCAAGGAGCGTGAAGCCGAGGGCAAAAAGACTGAGCCCGGCCGTGAAGCCGACCCGCTCCCCAAGGATTATGATGCCCTCAAGCAGGGAACGGCGGTGCAGACGCGACTCTCGGGACAGCCTTTCAACTACACTTTTGCCCCCCAGACCGACTATTATCTTAAAGCGCATCTCTTTGGAGACATCTTCGCCCGTAATAACCTCTCCTTTGCTGACCGCGAGATTGTCACCGTGTCTGCCATCTCTGCTCTGCAGGGTTGTGAGCCGCAGTTGAAGGCTCACGTCAGCGGTGCCAGGAATATGGGCGTGAGTGACGGGCAGCTGCACGAAATTCCTGCTGTGCTGCGCGAAAAGGTCGGTGAGGCCGAGGCAGTGCGTTGTGAGCGTGCTGTCGCTGAGGTGTTCAATGAGCCGTCACAGGCAGTCAACACTGTCGATTTCAATGTGTGGCCCCAAGGTGAGCCCAACCCCTACGGACAATTCTTCACAGGCAACAGCTATCTTGCTGATATGGGAGGTGGCTTGTTCAACGTGACCTTTGAGCCCGGTTGCCGCAACAACTGGCATGTCCATCACCGTCAGGTGCAGGTGCTCATCTGCGTCGCCGGGCGTGGATGGTATCAGGAATGGGGCAAAGAGGCGGTCGAGATGACTCCCGGTACCGTCATTGCCATCCCAGCCGAGGCAAAGCACTGGCACGGCGCTGCCCGCGACTCGTGGTTCCAGCATCTGACCTATCACACCAGTGTCGAAGAGGGCGCCAGCAACGAATGGCTGGAACCCGTTACCGATGATATCTACAACAAGCTTAAATAATCATCAACAACTACTGTCAATAGATTCACATTAGTTATGATGTGAAAATGTGATTAGTGGCTAGAGCGAGCTCCAGCCACTAATTTTTTAATTTCTAATCATGAAAGCGGTCTTACCGCATGATTTTACCCCACTTGGCAGCCGGGTTTGACGGGACCCGTCGGGCCGATGACCACGAGGCGTCCGCCGGCATCCTCGGCACTCAGAATCATGCCCTGGCTCTCGATGCCCTTGAGTTTGCGGGGCGGGAAGTTGGCGATGAAGCACACCTGCTTGCCCACCAGATCCTCGGGTTCATACCACTTGGCGATGCCGCTGATGATGGTGCGTCCCGCCATGCCGTCGTCGATAGTGAACTTCAGCAGTTTGTCAGCCTTTTTCACCTTTTCGCACTCCAAGACGGTACCCACGCGGATGTCGAGCTTGGCAAAGTCGTCGATGGTGCACGATGTGGTAACGGGCTTGGGCTTGAAGTTGTTGATGATGTTCTCCTGCTTGATGCGCTCCAAACGCTGGATTTGTGCATCGATGACGCTGTCCTCGATTTTCTCGAACAGCAGCACGGGCTGCTCCAGCTGGCGTCCTGCGGGCAGGATGTCGATGTCGCCCAGACGGCTCCAGTCGGCTTTGTCCATACCAATCATGCTACGCAGTTTCGATGAACTGAAGGGCAGGAACGGCTCGAAGGCGATTGAGAGGTTGGCGGTAATCTGCAGGGCCAGGTTCATGATGGTCTGCACACGCGCCATGTCGGTCTTGGCGAGTTTCCAGGGCTCGGTGTCGGCGAGGTATTTGTTGCCGATGCGGGCCAGGTCCATAGCGTCCTTCAGGGCCTCACGGAAGTGGAAATGCTCGATGTGGTCGCTCAAGACAACCTTCACGTTCTTGAATTCCTCGATGGTAGCACGGTCCACGTCGGTGAGTTCGCCGGCTTCGGGCACGATGCCTTCACAGAACTTGTGAGTCAGCACCAGGGCGCGGTTCACGAAGTTACCCAGGATGGCCACCAGCTCGTTGTTGTTGCGGGCTTGGAAGTCCTTCCAAGTGAAGTCGTTGTCCTTGGTCTCGGGGGCATTGGCGGTGAGTACATAGCGCAGCACATCCTGCTTGCCAGGGAACTCCTGGAGGTACTCATGCAGCCAAACAGCCCAGTTGCGGCTGGTCGAAATCTTGTCACCCTCGAGGTTGAGGAACTCGTTGGCAGGCACATTGTCGGGCATGATGTAGTCACCGTGGGCTTTCATCATGGTGGGGAAGATGATGCAGTGGAACACGATGTTGTCCTTGCCGATGAAGTGAATCATGCGGGTCTCGTCATTCTGCCACCACTGCTGCCATGTGCCCCAGCGCTCGGGCTGGGCATCACACAGTTCCTTGGTGTTGCTGATGTAGCCGATGGGCGCGTCAAACCACACATACAGCACCTTGCCCTCGGCACCCTCGACGGGAACAGGAATACCCCAGTCCAGGTCGCGTGTCATGGCACGGGGCTGCAGTCCGTTGTCGAGCCAAGACTTGCACTGGCCATACACGTTGCTGCGCCACTCCTGATGACCTTCGAGAATCCACTCCTTGAGCCAGTCCTCATACTCGTTGAGGGGCAGGAACCAGTTGGTGGTGTCCTTGAGGACGAGGGGATGGTCGCTGTCTTTGGCGTGCGGATTAATCAGTTCGGTGGGGTCCAGGTCGCGGCCGCAGCCGTCCTCGCACTGGTTGCCCTTGGCGGCAGGATGGTGGCAGTAGGGGCACTCGCCCTCTACATCGCGATCGGTGAGGAATTTGCCGTCCTGCTCGTCGTAGAACTGCTTGGTGGTCTTCTCGATGAGTTTACCGTCGTCGTAGAGTTTGCGGAAGAACTCAGCGGCAAACTGGTGATGTGTCTTGCTGGTCGTGCGGCTGTAGATGTCATAGGAAATGCCGAATTCATCGAACGAGTCCCTAATCAAACTGTGATAGCGGTCAACAACCTGCTGCGGGGTGATGCCTTCCTTGCGGGCGCGTTGGGTAACGGGAACACCATGCTCATCACTGCCACCGACGAACAGCACGTTCTCGCCCTGCAGACGCAGGTAGCGCACATAGATGTCGGCAGGGACATACACGCCAGCCAGATGGCCAATGTGGACGGGTCCGTTAGCATAGGGCAGCGCCGTTGTCACCAGCGTGCGTGCAAATTTCTTCTCTTTCTCCATGATTTATCGTTATTTTATCGTTTGTTTTCTATTTGGGGTGCAAAGGTACAAAAAAGTCTTTAGACTTTAGGACATAGTCCTCAGTTTTTAGTTCAACCGCATCATTTTTATTGTCCTGAGGGATGAGCAGTTAAACGATAATAAAATGACTGTATTTTGCCTTTGTCGCGTTTTAGACGAGGTTATCAATGATTGTCGAGCAGCCACTTGATGCCCTTGACAACGCGCAGGGGAGGATTCTTGAAGTGGTTGCCGGGGTTGAGTTCAAACTTCGATGGGATGCCACGTTCTGCCATCAGTGCAGCTAGTGCTTGGGTGCGTTCTCCAACGGTCTGCAGCACAGCGTTGCGCGAGGTGCTTTCCTTGTCGCCCACCGAGAGATAGACGCCCTGCAACGCCACTGCGGGTTCATGCACGGTGGCATACTCCAGCCAACCCGGGTACCACATCGACCCCGATGCCGACAGGATGCGGGTAAACAGGTCGCACTGATATGCTGTCCACACGGCGAACAGGCCCGCCAGTGAATAGCCTGCCAGGCAGCGCCATGCGGGCGGCGCATCAAGCAATTGCTCGACCTGGGGCAACACTTCGCCAGTGAGCAGTGGCAACCATTGGTCGGCCATGCCCGCAAAGTTGTCATTCTTGGAAACTACCGTCTCGATGGGCCATGGCGATAATTCCTGATTCCAATGCAGGCCACTGATGGTCACCAAGTTAAAACCACTGCAGTCCACCTGCTTGCAAGCCTCCAGCAGCAACTCTCCATTCTCATGATAATCAATCGAATAGACCAGCGGTGCATTGCCCTGCACCAACTTGTAAAGACGCACCAACCGATGCCCGAATTGCAACTCCTGTATTTCCATACGGCAAAATTACGAATAATTCACTATCTTTGCGTCAGTTATCAATCATTATTTGTTGTTTGACAATTATGGCAACCGCACGCTCAAAAAAACGACCTTTGTGGATATGGATTCTCCTGTTTATCGTAGCTGTTTTTCTGTCTATCATCGGCTACGGACTGTTGATTTCAGGATATCAAGGTGCGGACTATTATGCGTACCCCGGTTTGACCGTTGTCGCAGCAACCATCATTCTCGGCCTGTATGCCCTGTTTGTGAGATGGATGGAACGGCATTGGCCCGCCGATTTATCTTTGGGCAGGCTAGTGCCCCACACCCTGTTGGGAATACTTGTGGGCTTCATTTTCATGGTGCTGGTGGTGAGCACAATCGTTGCAATGGGCTATGCCACTGTGACGTGGAGAGGTTTTTCTGTTGAGAAGCAGTTCAGCGTGTTCATGATGTTCCTTGCTGTCGCCGTGGGCGAGGAGATGATTTTTCGTGGTGTCATTTTCCGTTGGATTGACGAGCGGTGGAACACTTGGGTGGCACTGCTGATATCGGCAATTTTGTTCGGATGGATGCACATCTCCAATGATAACGCCACTTGGTGGTCGTCGCTTGCTATTGCCGTCGAGGCAGGCCTGCTGCTCGGTGCCGCCTATAAGTGGTCAGGCTCGCTGTGGGTTCCCATCGGCATCCATTGGGCATGGAACTATACCCAGGGCAACATCTTCGGCCTTGCCGTCTCGGGCAGCGAAGCTGGTGAAAACATGCTCACTACCATCGTGAACGGTCCCGACATCATCACTGGCGGGGCATTCGGTCCCGAGGCTTCCATTATCTCGGTCATCCTGGGCACTTTCTTTACCATTGTTTTCCTCGCTAACTGCTACCGCCGCACCACCCCATAGCACTAATGCAATTGACGCAAATCAGCCTTCTTGCCCTTCAAACCGCCAAATTCAACTAAATTTTTCGGTTTCAACCGCTAAATTTAGCAAAAATTTTCGGTTTCATGTTTCACACAACTTAATCTTTTTGTGTTTTTTTCGTGATGCCAAAAGTTATCTTGATGATTTTTGAAAAAAAACTTTACTTTTGTTTAAAAATGGAGCCCTTGTGTGTTATTATGATGTAACACCAGAACAGACAACAAGAATCTGATGACGATAGACGCATTTGAACAACAGGGAACACGACTTAGGCAATTGGCGCTGCAGGCGGCCGCTGCAGCGGGCGCCGACGCCGACACAGCCCAAGACATCGCCCAAGAGACGATGGTGCGCCTATGGCAAATGCGCGACGATCCCCGCCTCTACAATCCCGAGGGCTATGCCACGGTGATTGCACGCCACCTGGCGCTGAACCAGCAACGCCACAAGCCGCCGCTCCCGCTCGACGAGCGGCAGGTCACGCCGCTCTCCACCCAGACCAGCCCCTCACCGCTCGAAATTATCGTGCAACGCGAGGACGAGCAATGGCTGCAAGAGCGCATCCGCAACCTGCCGCCCACCCAACACGCGGTGCTGCACATGCGACAAGTGGAACACCGCACCAGTATCCAGATTGCCAAAATATTGGGCATCAAGGAAACAAGCGTAAACACGCTGCTGGCAAGGGCACGACGGCAACTGTTAGAAGAAATACGTCAATATAGAAATCAAGGACAATGAAACGGTATTCACAACATCAAATCAAGGCACTGCTCGACAAATTCATGGACGGGCAGACCACCGTAGAGGAAGAGGCCATGCTGGCCGAATTCTTCCGCAGCGGCGACGTGCCCGCCGAGTGGGAGGATTACCGCCTCATGTTCGACTATTTTGACCGTGACATGGAAGGCGACCTCGTGCCCGTGGAGCAACCTCGCCCGTCATTGATACGGCTCATGGGCCGCCGCTGGTGGGGTATCGCAGCTGCAGCCTGCATCACGGCCGCTATCGTAGCAACCGTCATGCTGCACCACCCCGCAACCACGACCGAGCCCGAGACGCCACCAATCATTGCCCAAAAAGCGGACTCCATCGCAACACCAGTGGCAGTGGAAACAGAGCAACAGCCTCAGCAACTGGCATCAGCTAATCCAGTCCGTCCAAACAATCCAGTTAATCCAGTTTCCCGCAAAATCCGCCGCCTGCAGACGCGCAACGAGCGCTTGGCCCAGGAGAACGCACGCCTGCAACGCGAACTGGCCGACCTCAAGCGCCGCGCCTTCATCATCGACCTGGAAGCCAATGGATTCAGGGCTATCCAGGACGAGGACGGCAGCATCGTGCTCATCGACATTGAGCAAGAGTTAGAAAACGAATTGAACAATCAACCGACAACCAATATTCCCGCATTATGAAAACAACCAACTATATCATCATCGCGACGCTTATCGCCCTGCTTGTGCCAACTAGAGCCAGCGCCAACGTCTATGAGGACCGCCTGAAAGAAGCTTTCGACGACATTATCAGCGCCGTTTCCTTATCTTCACGAGAGCATTTGCTCACCATCTATTCTGACCCCGAGACAGGAACCAAAGATGGTCAGCTTGATGTGTACAAGTTCACCATTGACCACAATGGCATGGAACTGATCAACAATGCCAAACGTGTCTATGAGCAAGTCAATGGCAATGACAATGCGGATGTTTACACCCTGTGGATTAACGATAACGGCGACTGGAACACCCGGGGCTACCGTATCTATTACAACCCCGACGAGACCATCGTTGTGGGTCTGGCCTGTGACCACTGCTACACCGTGGGCTTTGTCGCTCCTGATGACAAGCAGCACCGCACGACCTACACCCTGGAGTGGAGCAATCTCGAAGGCTGCGATAGCATCACGGGCCGCCTCATCACTACCTATGCCCCCATCAAAGCCAAAGCAACCCAAGGTCATAGGATCAGCTCTGTGGTGATTAGCTCTGACGATTACGACAAGTACATGGAACAATTCCAAGCCGGCATGGAAAAGTACCAGCAAGGCATGGAGAAATATAAATCCGCAATGGAAAAAGCCCAAGGAGCGCTTTCTGACTTATCAGATGGTCAAAGTCATTCCTTTTCTTTTTCATCCTCCTCAAGTCATGACAATGCGAAGGACTGGATGAAGAAACTGCTCTTCTACATCAACAAGGTTCAAGAAAACGGTGACCGCTACCTCTACCTGTCCAAACTCTATGAATTGTGCAAGGACACCGAGGGTCTTGACCAGATGGACCTGAAAATCGCGGCAAAACAGCTTGAATCGGTTTATCGTCAACTCAAGGAAAAGAAAAAACTCAAGGAAAACGAACTCCTCTTCCTCGAGAGCATGGTCGATCTGCTCGAGAACAAAGTCAAAAACTAACCGCCATTAATCATATCAACATAACCCATTGTTTCATGTGAAAAATGACATGAAACAGCCACCACTACATCCTATTATGAAACACTTTATTGTAATTATTTTACTGATTTTCAGTACTTTATTCGCTCAAGCAGATATCATCAGCGGACGCGTCATCGACACCGACACACGGGAGACCTTGCCTGGCGCAACGGTTCAGTACATGAAGCAAATCAATGAAACCAGCTATTCGGGCAGCACCGTGATTGCCGACTCGCTTGGCCGATTCTCGTTCTATACCGACGGTCGTGTAGAGTTGACGGTGTCCATGCTGGGCTATTACAACAAGAAGAAAAACGTCATGGCGCTATCCGACAGCCGCAAGGATACGCTCAACATCGGCGCCATCGAGTTGAAGATGTCCTCACAGATGCTGCAGATGGTCGAGGTCACGGGGCATGCAAAACGATTCACCATGCACGGCGACACCATCGTGTTCAACCCGTCGGCCTTTAGGCTGCAAGAAGGTGCCCGTCTTGATGAACTCATCAAGCAACTACCTGGAGTGGAAACGGATGCCAATGGCAAACTGTGGTGGAACGGCAAGCCCATACGCCTGACAATGGGCGGCGAGAGCCTCTTTGGCGGCAATGACCTGGTGAGCCAACTGCCCGCCGAGGCGGTGCAAAACATCAAGGCCTACAACAAAGCGTCGGAACTCAAGGAGCACACCGGCAATGATGACGGCAGCGAGGACATGGTGTTGGACTTGACCATCAAGCCTGGATTTCTAGACCGCTGGTATGGCGATGCCACTGCAGGCTACAGGACCAGTGACCACTATGAGGCCGAGGTCCAGATGAACCGTCTCTCCAAGAATGACCCGGTCATGGTGTTTGGTGACGCCAATAATGTGGCCAAACGGCATAGACGCTACCAAAACCAATCTATATTAAGTTCGGGTTACGGCTATGGCCAAGAGCAAGGCATCTCGGGCGGATATCAGCACAACTGGAGCTGTGAGCAGGGTAATAAGACGCTGAAAAGTTACTACAGCATCAGTGGCGGACTGGCGCATGACGACCGATGGAGAAATTCGGGCATCGAGACCGAGAACTATTTCCCTGGTGAAGCGCAAAGTTATAACAAGACGACGGGCTTTGACCGCAGCCATGAGTTGATGCCGACGATCCTGGGCATGATGAGATGGCGACCCGACTCGACCAACACGTTTTTCCTGTGGGCGCAGGTCGAATACAACAATAACCGTTCCATCAACCGACGCGAGACAGAGCAGTCGGTCGATTCGGGCAACGGCTACGTTCCTACCATCAATCAACATGTGAATACACTGAGCCGCGGACACGAAACCAAACTTATCGCTACTGGAGACTGGACGCATTTTTTCAAAAACGGCTCTCTCAAAGTTGCCGGAAGGCTGAACTATAGTGACAGCAAGAGCAAGCAGTGGACCGACCGCGCCATCACTGATTATCAGAGTGACTTTTCATCGGTGCTCAACCAGTATACCATCGAGCCTTCATCCAAGTTCGGGTTGAACGGCAGCATGACCTACCAACACTGGCTCACCAAGCAATGGATGCTCACTATGGACTACCGATTGGACTATAACAATAATCGGATAGACCGTGAATTCACGACCAACGGCATGGCCGATGCCGCCAACTCGTTCAACAACCGCTACCACAATACAGGCCACACCATCACTGCCGGCTCGACATTCAACATCGGCCAGGTACAGCTGCTGCCCAGTGCGGCTTTGAGTTGGAACCGCGAGCACCAGGACTACACCCGTGCCTTGCTTGACACGACAGCCGTCAGGAACAGTTTCAAGGTTGAGCCCTCGTTCAAATTCTCATGGAAAATGAACAGCGGCATGAACCTGGAGTTGAATTACAGTTACAAAGCCATGCGTCCCGAACTGCTCCAGACTATCGGCTACCGTGACTTGAGCGACCCGCTGTTTATTACCGAGGGTAATCCTTATCTGAAGGACAGCCACACCAACGAATTTCAGGTGGCCTACAAGGCCGTGGTACCCAGCAGGCAACTGTCCATCGGCTTCAACGCCAAGTACAGCACATCAGACCACAGCAACATCACGGCGCTCAGTTATGACCCCATGACCAACGTCTATACCAGTCGCCCCGAGACGGTGCCCGGTAGCCGCACATGGGAAGTGAACCTCAACTACGACCACGGTCTGGGCAACTACTTCCGCCTGCAGAACGACCTGAAAGTCATGGGCGGGCGGTACTACGGTTACTTGACCATGCTGCCCACTCACGAGGAGCGTATCCTTAATCGTCAGACAAGCGTCCACCCCAAGGATAAACTGACCGTGTCGTTCGACCATAACTGGATTAAGGCCTCGGTCTTTGCCGAACTCAACGCTGAGCAATTGCGGTTCTCGCAGTCGCCAATCCAGAACACCACTCTATGGAACAACAACTATGGCATGGAGTTTGAGGCTAACTACCGCAACTTTGTGTTTGAGACATCACTCACCGAGGCCATGCGGCGGGGCTATGCCTCCAGTGGCATGAACCGCAACCGCCTGCTTTGGGACGCTTCCATCACTTGGAAGATCCTGAAGAACAAAGGCAAAATCAGGCTCTTTGCCGATGACATCCTCAACCAGGATGACTGGCGCTGGAGCAGTCAGACCGCCTATCAACAGACCAACGAGTGGCAAGACACACTGCACCATTACATCGGCATCTCGTTCACCTACCACCTCGACGTCAAGAAGAAAGAATGACAAGACTGACATAGCCATCTTCTCTTCACGACAGTAAACTATAATCTTTTCTTGCGGTTATAGTCGCAGCATTTTACCTGCTTCACGCGACTATAACCGCCGTTTTGACCAATAAACCACATCAACATACCAAGACTCTCGCCCAAAGCAGCTATATTAACCATGTGATTTCTATTTCAAATGAAACTTTTATTGAACAAAAAGATTTATCTTTGCGATATGGAAGATAACAAGAGCATCACTGGACCACAAAATCGTCAATTATTGCCTGTTCAGTTCGTTGACGATATCAAGCAGATTGTGGAGCACGGTCTGCGCGAAGCGTACGACGGTGCTAATTCCATTCTAGTAAAAACTTACTGGAACGTGGGTAAACGCATTGTTGAAGAAGAACAGTGTGGAAAGGAACGTGCCGAGTATGGTATACACCTGATAGATTTGCTATCACATGAACTGTCATTGATCTATCCTAAGGGTTATTCCCCAAGAAACTTGCGCGATTATCGTCTTTTTTATCTGAGTTTCAGAGATTTAGAGATTTGGCACTCGCGAGTGCCAAATCTAACGTGGACCCACTACCGCACCCTGCTTTCAGTGACCAGCGATGATGCAAGATACTGGTATATCCAAGAAGCATCACAACAATCGTGGAGTGTCCGTACACTGGCTCGCAATGTGGGGTCACAATACTACTATCGCCTCTTGCAATCTCCAAAGAAAGAGGAAGTTGTAGCAGAAATGTTGCAATTGACAGAACCTCTCAAAGACGAACCGCAAAGTTTCCTTAAAGACCCGGTTGTTGCGGAGTTTTTACAGTTACCGTCTAATGCGGCATTTACTGAATCTGATCTTGAACAAGCCATTATCAAACATTTAAAAGCGTTCTTGCTTGAAATGGGGCGTGGCTTCGCTTTCATGGCAGAGCAATATCATATCAGCACCGACGCAGGCGACTTCTTTGTTGACCTGGTGTTCTATAATGTAGTGTTGAAATGCTATGTCCTCATTGACTTGAAAACCAAGAAAGTCACACACCAGGATGTCGGGCAGATGGACATGTATGTGCGTATGTTTGACGACTTGAAACGTACCGACGGTGATAATCCAACAATCGGTCTGTTACTTTGTTCTGAAACCAGTAAAGATATTGCGCAATATTCTGTTCTTCATGACAGTAAACAACTGTTTGCAAGCAAATATCTTACTTATCTGCCCAAAAAGGAGGAACTTGACCGAGAGATTGAACG